>NZ_JBIVQY010000001.1:1845685-2116746 GCF_044755415.1 Brevundimonas sp. NPDC092305
AAAGACCGCAGTTGTCAGTGTCGAGACAATCTCTAGGATTGTCGCTAGGACACCGCCGCCTGCGTTTCTCTTTCCAGATCAACGATTTCAAAGACCCGGACCGGAGAGTTTCCGATCCACCGTTTAACGCCCGGCTGCGGCGGAGGCGGCGATTTAGTCGCCTCCCTTTCCCGTGTCAAGCGATCCTTCCGAAGAAAAATCCCTTTTCAGCGGCCCGGCCCGGAGGTCGGGGAGGCGGGTGTCTACCGCCTCATTTTCCTGCGTCAAGCGGTTCTTTTTAAAGAAGAACCTCTCTCTTCAGAACCGCCCCGGAGGGCGGCGGAGGCGGCTCTCTAAGGAAGGCCGTTCTCCGTGTCAACCGAACCTTTCGGACTTTTTTCGAGGCCGTAGAACCGGGGTTCTTCAGGCCGCAAAAACCGCCTCAGGGAGACTTGTGGTCTCCCCGTGGGGCGATCCGACGATTCGATCGAAGGCGCGGAACCTAACCGAAGACCCTTACGAAAGCAACAACACTTGGCGTCTTTTTCGTTGGGACCCTTGGAGACCTTCGTCCCCGGCGGCCCCGGCGTCCGGCCCGTTTCCGAGCGAGGCGGCGATATACGCAGCGGCCATTTGAGGCGCAACCCGATTCCGAAGGTTTTGCGAACTTTCTCACGGAACCGGAGTCTGCGAACCGCGCTCTAGCCCGTCGTTATATAGGTGCGCAGGGACTCGGCCTCATGCCGGGCCGCCGCGATCTGATGTTTGACCACGTCGCCGATCGAGACCACGCCCGCCAGCCGGCCGTCCGTCAGCACCGGAAGATGGCGAATCCGTCTGTCGGTCATCCGCTCCATAAGTATGGCGACGGTCTCGGCCGGAGCGGCGAACAGCACTTCCCGGGTCATGAAGTCCGCGATCGGCCGTGAAAGCGCGTCCGCCCCCTCCGCCGCCACCGCCCGCACGACATCCCGTTCCGACAGAACGCCCACGACCTTGTCTCCGTCACAGACGATCAGCGCGCCGACGCGCCTCCGGTCCAGTTCGGCACAGGCGTCTGACAGGCGCAGATCCGGCCTGATCGCGTAGACGGCGTCTCCCTTGCCCTTGAGAATCTCGGCGACAAGCATCGCGGCTCCTCCCTCTTCTTATAGAGAGCGGCCGCGGATGGACCGCTTTCAGATCGAAGGGTCGCGCAGATCGGTCGTCGAATCAAACGCGGTCGGACGGACGCCGAATATCTTCAGCCAGGGACCGATCAGCAGGGCGCCGGCGACGAACCCGGCCGCATGCGCTTCCCAAGCGACCTGCAGTCCCGAGGCGCCCGGCAGCAGCCCTGTCAGCCCTGTGGCGGCGTTGACCACCATCAACACGGCGGCGGGCACGAGAAAGCGGCGGTCTGTCAGACGGCGCAGCCTGCCCTCCTTTACGCGCAGAAGCCTCAGCGCGGCGCCGATCAGACCGAAGACCGCGCCCGACGCCCCGACGAGCCAGCCTTCCTGATTAAGATGCAGGACCGCATAGCCGAGCGCGGCCAGCACGCCGCACGCCATATAGAAGAGCAGAAAGCCCGCGGCGCCCTTGGCCCCCTTCATCGCCCGCGCCACCGGCGGAGCGAAGGCGAGCGCGCCCGTCATATTAAAGAGCGCATGCGCCCATCCCGCGTGCAGGAACATGGACGTCACCACGCCCGGCCACCATCCACCCAGAATCAGACCCGACGGCTGGAAGGCCAGCAGCTGGATGACGATCGGATCGATCGCCGCGACCCGGGTCTGCACCCAATACAGAATCGGAATCGACGCCGTCAGCGCGATCGCGACGAAAGGGGCGTTGAACACCGGCTGTGATGGGGAATCAGACAGAAAGTCGCTCTCGGTCAAAGGGCTGCGGACGGAAATGATTACAGCGCCGCAGTCTGGCAAGCGGTTCTTAATAACCATGATCCATTGTGGGACGAAGGGTGCTTTCGCGCCCGTTGACTCTAGTTATGCGTGGAGCGCCGCCATGAACGCCAGGACGACGGGTCTTTCAGCCCTCATCGCTGTCGCCGCCCTCACGCTGCCGGCCGTGGCGCAGGCCCAGTCCGCCGGTTCGACCGGCATGGGCAATCTGCAGGCCGGCTACGGCGGTTCGCGCTACAGCACCTCGCAGGCCCAGTCGGGCTCGACCCGCGACGCCAACGGCAACCGGCTGATCGTCAACGGCATCATCCAGGCCGGCGCCAACTCCTATTCGCAGCAGTCCGGCGGCGTCTCCTCGTCCTACTCGGGCGCGGGCGGCAACGGCTCGAACGGCCTGACCGTCGGCGGGTCGACAGCCATCGGCAACAATCTGAACGTCGTCGTTCAGGGCAACCACAACACCGTCATCGTCAACTCCCGTCAGACAAACACCGGCGACATCAACGCCGGGACGTCGCTGAACGGCACGCTGAGGCTTCCATGAGCGCTGGCAAAATTTCGCGTCGCATCCGCCCGGCGGGCGTCGCGTGCGCGGTCGCGGCCCTGCTGGGCGGCTGTATTTCGGCGACAGCCAATCAGGCGGGTCAGTACGCCAGCCCGATCGGCAACGCACCGGTGACGGCCAACCCGACCCCCTACTCCGCCGCTCTCTATTGCATGGCCGAGTACGCACGCCGTTACGACCTTCCCTCGCCGCGGATCGCCGTGGGCCGGATCAGCGACTACACCGGCACCGTCTCGGCTGACGGCGGCCGCCAGATCACCGGCGGCGCCTCGCTGATGATGAACACCGCGCTGGCCAAGTCGGGCGCCCACATCGTGGAGCGCTATGACACCTCGGTGTCGGAGCTGGAGCTGCGCTACGCCAACAACCGCCTGATCGGCGATGAAGGCCCCGGCGGCCCGGAAGACGTCCAGTACCGCCGCATCCTCGCTGGTCAGGTGCCCGGCTCGGACTTCTACGTCGTCGGCGGCATCACCGAGGTGAACTACAACATCCGCTCGGGCGGTTTCGACATGGCCGCGGGTCAGGCGTCGACCGACACGCCCCTGTCGACCGCCTTCGCCGGCAAGTCCTATGTGATGAACATCGCCATCGACCTGCGTCTGGTCCAGACGACCACGATGGAGGTCGTCGACGTCGTCTCCTATCAGAAGCAGATCATCGGCCGTGAGATCTCGGCCGGCGTGTTCGACTTCCTGAACGGCAACGTCTTCGACATCTCGGCCGGTGAAGGCGGGCTGGAGCCGGTCCAGCTTGCCGTCCGCGCGCTGATCGAACGCGCCACGGTCGAGTTCATGGCCAACCTCTATGGCGCTCCCGGTCCGGAGGTCTGCCTGAACGCCGGCCCCGATCCGCTGGGCGGCACCGTCGGCCCGACGGGCGGCTATTACCCCGCTTACCCCAATACGGACACGAACAATGGTGCAACCCGTGCGGATCCGTCTCGCTGGCATGACCGTCGCGACGGGGCTGTGCGCGCTAGCCGCTACTGAGGCTGCCGCACAGACCCCGCCTTCGGGCGGCCAGATCGTCCTGAACGAACAGCTGCAGCTGGGCGACGTCTTCTCGCACCAGACGATCAATGTCGTCGATGCCGAGGAACAGGTCACCGTCGCCACCACCGCCCAGGGCAACTATGCCACCGTGGCCGCGCAGGACGTGCCGGCGCAGGTGACCTCCAATCAGGACACGCGTGGCGACGCCTTGGCCACCACGGACGTCGATCTGGACGGAGACACGCAGGCCGTCGTCAGCGTCGCCGTGCAGGCGCGCGGCAACTATGCCCAGGGCGCGGCCTACAATTCAGAGATGTCGGTCGACGCGACCCAGACCAACTCCGGCGGCCTTGTCGGCTCGCGCGCCTATGTGGGCGGCGAGGATGCGCGCCTGCTGGACGGCGGTTCGATCAACGCCGCGTCTGTGTCCAATACAGTCGACCTCTACGCCGAAGGCTCGTTCGTTCGCGGCACGATCGACCAGACGTCCTACAGCACTGTCCAGAGCTATTCCCGCCTTGAGAGCCAGTACGTCCCCGGCGACGCCGAGGTGACCGGCACGGCGATCGTCAACTCGATCGCTTCGAGCGGCGAACAGACCAGCGGCCAGAACCTGAGCTTCAGCCAGGAGTCGACCGGCGCCTATGTGCAGGGCGAATCCAGCGCCAACTCCGGAAACGCCTGGAACCTCGCGTCCCGCGCCCGCGCCACCGCCAACCATGCCGTGATCGCCAACGAAGGCGGTTCGGTCGTGGTGGAAGGCGTCCAGAACAACACCGCCTTCGTCCGCGCCGCCGCCGAATCCACCAGCTATGACTTCGGCCGGATGGAATCCTACGCCCGGGGCGCCGCCAACGACGTGTCGGTCGGCAACAACGACATCTTCGTCGAGATCGACAACACCCAGATCAACTCGGGCGGGGTCGAGGTCAGCTCAACCTTCTCGGGCACGAACGGCTATGACGTCTACGTGGGCGCAGACGCCGTGGGGAACAGCGTCGTCGGCTACGCCTGCGCCGAATGCCACGCGACGATGAACGCCACGAACGTCCAGACCAACACCGGCAACGTTCAGGCGACCTCGCAGGTCGTGGTGGCGGGCAGCAATCGCGCTGTCATCACCGGCGCCAATGCCACGGGCAACTCGGCGACCTTCTACGTCAGCCGACCCGGAAATTAATCTTCTGTAACTTGAGGCCGGCCCATCCGTCACCGAAGGGTTGCACGGGGTCGTCGAATATCGCCGCTCTCCCGTCATTTGACCGGCGCGGCCTGAGCCTTGCGCCTTTCGGAAAGATAACCGCGCATGCTCGCTGCCCGCCGCCTGCTTCTTCTCGCAGCCTCCGCCGTCGCCCTCGCGGCCGCCTCGCCGGCTCTGGCGCAGGCCCCCGCCACGCCCACCGACGCCTGGGCTCAGGCGACCAGCGATATCCCCGCTGATTCCAACGTCCGCTTCGGCGTCCTGCCGAACGGCATGCAGTACGCCATCATGCGCAACGCCACCCCTCCGGGACAGGCGTCCTTCCGCCTGCGCATCGACGCCGGCTCGCTAATGGAGAACGAGGACCAGCTGGGTCTGGCTCACTTCATGGAGCACATGGCGTTCAACGGGACGACCAACATCCCCGAGAATGAGCTACTGCGCCTGCTGGAGCGTCACGGTCTGGCCTTCGGCGCTGACACCAACGCCTCTACCGGCTTCGACCAGACCATCTATATGCTGGAGCTGCCGCGCGCCGACGAAGCCATCGTCAACGACGCCCTGCGCGTGATGCGGGAACAGGTCTCCGAAGCTCTGATGGCCGCCGACGCCGTCGACGCCGAACGGGGCGTGATCGAGGGCGAGGAGCGCCTGCGCAACACGCCCGGTCTGCGCTCTATCAAGGCGCAGCTGGCCTTGCTGGCTCCCGGCCAGCGCATCTCGCAGCGGATGCCGATCGGCGACCTGAACATCATCCGCAACGCCCCGCGCGACCGGTTCGTCGAGTTCTATAACGCCTATTACCGCCCCTCGCGCGCAACCTTCGTGGCCGTCGGCGACTTCGACGTCGACGTGATGGAGGCCAAGGTCCGCGGCGCTTTCGAAAGCTGGCAGCCCAAGGCGGCGGACGGCCCGGAGCCTGATCTGGGGACGGTCGCGCCGCGGCAGCCCGAGACCAAGATCCTCGTCGAGCCGGGCATCCAGTCGAACATCCAGCTGAACTGGATCCGCAATCCCGACAACGACCCGGACAATGTCGCCGAGCGTCGCAAGAACCTGATCCAGAGCCTCGGCACCGCCGTGCTGAACCGCCGTCTCGGTGAACTGGCCCGTTCGGACAACCCGCCCTTCATCGGCGCAAGCGGCGGCGCGTCCGATCTGGTCGACAGCCTGCACATCGCCTCGGTCAGTGCGTCGTTCAATCCGGGCGAATGGAAGCGTGCGCTCGAGACGATCGAGCAGGAGCAGCGCCGCATCGTTCAGTACGGCGTCTCGGACGCCGAACTGGAGCGTGAGATCACAGACGCCCGCACGGCGTTGCAGAACGGCGTCGCCGCCGCCGCCACACGTCGCACGCCCGCCCTGGCCAACGGACTGGTTCAGGCCGCGAACAGCGATACGGTGTTCAATTCGCCCCAGACCAGCCTCGACCTGTTCAACGCCTCGGTGGAGGGGCTGACCGCCGCCCAGGTCAATGAATCACTGAAAACCGTCTTCCGTGGCGAAGGCCCTCTGGTCCTGTTCATCACGCCGGTCGAGGTCGAGGGCGGCGAGGCCGCAGTGACCGCCGCGCTGGAAGCGTCTCGTGAAGTTCCGGTTGCGGCTCCCGCTGTGCAGGCCGAGCTTCAGTGGCCCTATTCGGAGTTCGGCGCCGCCGGAACCGTCACGGATCGCCGCGAGATCGCCGAAGTGGGCGCGACTGTCGTCACCTTCGCCAACGGTGTCCGCCTGACCGTCAAGCCGACCGATTTCCGCGACGAGCAGATCCTTGTCAGCGTTCGCACGGGCATCGGCGAGCGCGGCCTGCCCAGCGATCGGACCACCCCGCTCGCCCTCGGCGGCGGCGTGTTCTCGCAAGGCGGCCTCGGCAAGCTGAGCGTCGACGAGATGAGCCGCGTCCTGAACGGCCGCATCTATTCCGCGGGTCTGTCGGTCGGAGGCGAGACCTACGCCCTGAACGGCGCGACCCGGCCCGAAGACCTCCAGCTCGAGATGCAGGTTCTGGCCGCCTATCTGACCGACCCGGGCGTCCGGCCCGCGCCGTTCAACCAGATCAAGGGCCTGTTCCCGCAGATCGTGGCCCAGGCGATGGCCACGCCGGGCGGCGCCTTCGGTCTGCAGGCCACCGGCCTGCTGGCCAGTGGCGACAAGCGCGAATCGCCCCCGACGGCCGAGGATGTCGCCGGCTGGACCAACGACCAGCTGAAGGCCCAGATCATTGACGGCCTCGCTTCAGGTCCGATCGACGTTGTCATGGTCGGCGATGTGACGGTCGACGACGCCATCGCCTCCGTCGCCTCGACCTTCGGCGCCCTTGCGCCTCGTGGCCCCGACGCCCAGCCCCTGCCCGGCTCCGATCAGCTGCGCTTCCCGGCCGGTGTGGCGGAGCCGATCCAGCTGACCCACACGGGACCCGCCGATCAGGCCATGGGCTACATCGCATGGCCGACCACCGATCAGGTCGAGGATCGCACCGAGGCCCGTAGGGTTTCGATGCTGGCCGAGGTCATGAAGCTTCGGGTGCTCGACGAAGTCCGCGAGAAGCTGGCCATCGCCTATTCGCCAGGCACGGGCGCCAGCGCCTCCAGCGACTATCGTGGCTACGGTTCGCTGTCGGTGTCAGCCCAGACCGCACCCGACAAGCTGCCGGCCTTCTATGCCGCCGTTGAGTCGATCGCCGCGTCACTGCGCGACGCGCCTCCGACCGAAGACGAGCTGAACCGCGCCCGCTTGCCGGTCATCGAGGCGACCCGCCGCAGTCAGGCGACCAACGAGTACTGGCTGGGCCAACTGGCTGACGTGGCCGAAAAGCCCGCTGACATCGAACAGACGCTGACGGTGATCTCGGACATGGAGGCCGTGACGCCGGCGGACATTCAGGCTCTGGCGCAGAAGTATCTGCGTCCCGAGACCGCCTGGCGCGCCAGCGTGACCTCGTCGCAGGCCGCCGCCGCTCCGGCCGCGCAGTAAGCGAGAAAAAGGCCCCGGTCCTTGCGGATCGGGGCCAGTCGCTTCTCAGGATCGTCGACGGAGAGTCGACGTTCGTAAATCTAGGCCCGCCGGGGTGACCCCGGACGGACGGACGTGTTCATATCCGCGTCAGAAAACCCGGCCGCCCACGCCGCCGTCCATAACGAACGACGCGCCGCTGACGACTACGCCCGTCTCCTCGGCGTATTCCTCGCGGTACTCGGTGTACATTTCCTCGCGGACCCAGGTCAGGATCTTGATACCGGCCCCGTAGCGACGCAGCAGGGATCGTTCGTTACAGTCACGCTCGGCCTTCTGGACGCGGCATTCCAGACCGGGCGCGAAGCCCTCGCCCGGCCCGCCTTCGCGACCTTCCATGCGACGACGGCCGTACCAGAGAGCCTCGCCCTTGCGGCAGGTGACCGTCTCGCCGTGGTCGAAGTTCTCTTCGCCCACGTACTCGGCCCAGGTGAATTGCAGGGACGTGCCGGCCAGGCAGCGATACAGCTCGCCCTCGTAGTCCAGACCGACATCGCGGTCCGGACGAACCTGCGAGGCCGGGTGCGGCACGTTGCGGTCGTCGATGCAGAGCGCGCGGATGACGACGCGCTTCTCGGTCCGCCGCCAGGCGTCGTAGGCGACCCGGTTGGCCCGGGCCACGCCGCCCTCGACCTTCAGGCCGTTGATGGTGGTCGGATAGGGCTGCTCGACCGTAACATAGGCCGATCCACCGCCCCCGCCGCCGTACAGCCACGAGCTGCCGCCTGCACGGGCATTACCCGCGCCATAGGCGCCGGCATTCGCGTTCGCGCCCGAAATCGCTCCGGCTGCGCCGTACACGTTGTTGACGTTGACGTTGAGATTGAAGTTTCCGCCCGCACCACCGCCCGGCGGGAAGGGTGGCGGGTTCGGCTGCTGGCAGCAGACCGGAGGCGGCGGCGGAGGCGGCGGAGGGGGCGGCGGTTCACATCCGCCGCCGCACTGGGCCGCGGCGTCGGTGGCGATGGCGGTCAGGGCCAGCGCTCCGGCTGCCGCCGGCAACCATGTCTTGATCCGCACCCCCATGGGCCGACCTCCAGCAAATCTGATTGCGACCGCGCCGAACGCGGGTCGCTCCAGATTGCATCTGAACAGCAAACCCTTGCATTTCCGTTGCCTTCTCATGGAACAGGGCTTGCGGCGCGTCCGGCAACGGACCCGCCCATGTTTCATCCTGATACGCAGTTCCTGATCGACCACTGGATTTCGCTGTCGCAGCGCGCCGGCGTTCGCGCGGGCGTGCCGGATCGATCCACCCTGCGTCCCGACGAACTGGGCCTGCGTCTTCCCCGGACCTTCATCGCGCAACAGGACGAGAGCGGCGCGGTCCTGAAATTGGTCGGTGGCTGGATCGAGGCCTTCCACGATCGCGAACTGAAGGGTCAGGTGTTCGAGAGCCTGTGGTCACCCCACACCGCAGGGCTCGCCTCCAACGCCCTGTCCCAGGCGATCCGTGAAGGGCGTCCCGTTGTGCTGGCCGCCTCGGCCGGTGAGGCGCGCACCGCGATCGAAATCATCCTGACCCCGCTGAGAGGGCCTGACGGGACAGTGGATCGCGTTCTGGGCCTCTATGCGCCGTCGGCCACGCTCAGCTTCGCGCGGGACGAATCGCGTTTGCTGACCGCCCGTCTCGCTCTCGGCGTCGGCCGCCCGGGCCGCCCGCCGCTCAGCCTTGCCGCGGTCCATGGTCAGCGCGTGGCCTGACGACCGTCAGCTCATCTCCGACGCGTACCGCTTCCAGTTCTGCACATAGTGAGCCGCCGAGGCCTTCAGCGCCTCGATCTGTCCGGGCTCAAGCTCACGCACCACCCTGCCCGGCTGGCCCATGACCAGCGAATTGTCGGGAATGACCTTGCCCTCGGTGATCAGGGAGTTGGCGCCGATCAGGCAGTTCTTTCCAATCTTCACCCGGCCCAGCACCACCGAACCGATGCCGATCAGGCTGTTGTCGCCGATCTCGCAGCTGTGGAGCATGACCATGTGGCCCACGGTGACGCCGTCGCCGATGGTCAGCGGCTCTCCGGGGTCGGAGTGAAGCACGCTGCCGTCCTGGATGTTCGTGTCGCGGCCTATGGTGATGGGATCATTGTCGCCGCGAATGACAGCGCCGAACCAGACGCTGGCGCCCGGTTTGAGAATCACGTCTCCTATCACCACAGCGTTCGGCGCCACCCAGTATTCGCCCTCTGGCGGACACTGCGGTTTCTTGTCAGCCAACGCATAAATCGTCATCAAAACATCACCTTATCTTGAGTGGTTTCTTGGCTTTAAGCCTTTGGAAACCACGTTAGCATCATCTTGTTCAAACGATTCGAGGCCGCCATTTCGGCCCCGGATCGGAAGCCGGATCAACCCCGGTCCGGTCAATCAGGGGGCGTGCGTGGCGCGTTCGGTTCGGCGGGCATATCCGCTGGAAGTTGATCCTTCCTCCGACCCGGGCGGATGCGCGGCATCCTCTTTCCTCCTCCCCACGATCGTTCGAGGCGATGCTTTTGCGGCATCGCCTTTTTTCATGCCCTGGAGGCGTCCATGACCAAACGTTCAGCTCTGAAGCGTCAGACCCGCGAGATGTCGCGTGAATTCGGCGTGCTCAACTCGACCCAGTTCATAGAGGACGCAAAGGTTCGCCGTTTGCCGCCCCACGCCGGTCAGGCCACGAACCAGAGCCAGCGGGGCTGGTCGCCCTATCCTTCGAACGACGACCGCGACCAGGCCTATCTGAAGACGCTGAAGCCCAAGTCGGACGGCCAGGCCGAGCTGATGACGATGATCGATCATCACAATCTGGTTCTGGCGCTGGGGCCGGCGGGCACGGGCAAGACCTATCTGGCCGTCGCCAAGGCGGTCGAGGCGCTGGAAGCCGGCAAGGTCGGCCGCATCGTCCTGTCCCGCCCCGCGGTCGAGGCGGGCGAGTCGATCGGCTTCCTGCCCGGCGATATGGAGGACAAGCTGGCCCCCTATCTGCGGCCCCTCTACGACGCCCTGTCGGATCGGCTGAGCATGAAGCGGGTCAAGGCGCTGATGGCCGAGGGTCTCATCGAGATCGCCCCCATTGGCTACATGCGCGGCCGCACGCTGAACAACGCCTTCATCGTCGTGGATGAGGCCCAGAACTGCACCTACGTTCAGCTGAAGATGCTGCTGACCCGGCTGGGCTGGCATTCGACCATGGTGGTCACGGGCGACCCGCAGCAGTCGGATCTGCTGCCGGGCATCTCGGGCCTGTCGGACATCGCCGAACGTCTGGTCTCGGTGCCCGACATCGCCGTGGTCAAGCTGGCCGAGCAGGACATCGTCCGCCACCCGCTGGTGGCGAGCATGATCGGGGTGCTCTGAGCTTAAAAGCCGGAGAGTGAGATCAGGCCGTCGCCGGATTGCCGGCGGCGGCCTCTTCCTTTGCCAGCGCGCGGCCTTCGATCGAGCCGCTGGCCGGGGGTTTCGGCCGGGCGCCCATCCGATCGATCAGGGCGAAGACGAACGGGTTCAGCGAAATCGACAACAGGGCCGCAGCGAGGATCAGGTCATGGGTCTCGCGCGTCATGCCACCCAGCTGGACGCTCAACGCCGCCAGAATGAACGAGAACTCGCCGATCTGCGCCAGCGCCGCAGCGACGGTCAGGCTGGTCGCCTTGTCGAGCTTGAAGGCGGTGGTGATAGCCAGCGCCGCGATCGACTTGCCGATGATGACAATGGCCAGCACGCCGACGACGGCCAGCGGCTCGCGGATCAGGATCGACGGGTCGAACAGCATGCCGACCGATACGAAGAACAGCACGGCGAAAGCGTCGCGCAGCGGCAGCGACCGCTCCGCCGCATTGTGACCCAGCGGCGAGCTGTTCAGCACCAGACCGGCGAGGAAGGCGCCCAGCGCGAACGAGTGGAACAGCCAGTAGGCGATCCAGGCGATGCCCAGTGCGATAGCCAGCACGCCAAGGGTGAACAGCTCGCGCGACCGCGTGTGAGCGATACGGACCAGCACCCACGGCAGCACCTTGGCCCCGATCACCAGCATCACGCCAACGAAGCCGGCCACCTTGAACAGGGTCCAGCCGATCGAGGTCGCCAGTTCAGCAGGGTTCACGGACTGGCCCGGCTTGATCACCAGAAGCGGCAACAGGACCAGCGCGATGACGATCACCAGATCCTCGACGATCAGCCAGCCCATGGCGATGCGTCCGGCCGGCCCTTTCACCTGTTTGCGTTCCTCAAGGGCCCGCAACAGCACCACTGTCGAGGCGACGGAAAGGGCGAAGCCGGTGAGAACCGCTTCAAGGTCGCCCATTCCCATCAGCCGTCCCAGCGCCCAACCCAGTCCGGTCGCTGCCGCGATCTGTACCAGCGCCCCCGGGATGGCGATTTTTCGGACCTTCATCAAATCGGCGAGCGAAAAGTGCAGCCCGACCCCGAACATCAGCAGGATGACGCCAATCTCCGCCAACTGGGGCGCGAGGGTGGTGTCCGCGACGAAGCCGCCCGTGTAGGGCCCGACCGCGACGCCCGCGACCAGATATCCGACCAGGGGCGACAACTTCAGCCGGTTCGCCAACATGCCGAACACGAACGCCAGCACGAAGCCGCCGACGAGGGTGAGAATCAGGCTGTCGGCATGCGGCATCGGCGCTCCTTGAAAGCGGGCGGTGAATCCTTCGGTTGGAAGCTTCACACTTGGGGTCTGAAACGCATTTGAGCAACCGCGGATGCGACATGCGCGACCGATTGCCTCTTCGCGCGCGAGGCCGGGGCTGTTAACCCGAGCGTCCGTTTCGTTGTAGCGACTCCACATGACAATTCCGCGCATCGCCTGGGCGGCCTACGCCTTCGCTCTCCTCATCATCGTACTGGACCAGCTGACCAAGGCCTGGGTTCTGACCGGGCTTGATCTGCGCGAGGTCGGGCGGGTGTTCGTCGCCGACCCGATCTTCAACCTCAGCTGGGTCGAGAACCGCGGCGTCAGCTTCGGCCTGTTCGGCGACGGCTCGGCCCGTTGGATGCTCAGCGTGTTCTCCGTTCTGGTCTCCGGCTTCCTGTTCTGGTGGGCGACGAAGGCGGATCGGCGCCTGTTGATCACCGCCATCGGCCTGATCATGGGCGGGGCGATCGGCAACGTCATCGACCGGATCCGCTTCGGCTATGTCGTCGACTTTCTGGATTTCTCGGGTACCGGCGTATTCCCGTGGGTGTTCAACGTCGCCGACAGCGCCATCACTGTGGGTATCGTCCTGCTGGTCCTGGACAGCCTGCTGTCTGAACGGGCCGCCAAGGTTGGCCTCGCCGCCGAAAAGTCGTAATCACCCGCTTCCTCTAGGGCATATGCGCGCCGGCGTGGCGCGCTCACCGGAAATGATCATGCGTCTTCGCACTACCGCCGTTCTGACTGTCGTCGTCGCCTCGACCCTCGCGCTGGGCGCCTGCAGCAGCATCCGTCAGGGCATCGGGCTGACCAAGGTGACGCCGGACGAGTTCCTGACCGTCTCCACCGCACCGCTGACTGTGCCGCCCGAGTACGGCCTGACCCCGCCTGCCCCCGGCCAGCCGCGGCCGCAGGAACTGGCGCCTGAATCCGCCGCTCGTCAGATACTGCTGGGTCAGCGCCAGTCGGTGACCCGTTCGGCCGGCGAACAGATTCTGGTCGCCCAGGCCGGCGGTGACCGTGCCGATCCGCTGGCTCGCTACGTCGTCGACGACGAGTTCGGCGATCTGGCTCACAAGGAAAAAAGCTGGGCCGATCGCATCATGTTCTGGCGCCGCGACGACGCCGCGACCCAGGCTCCGACCGTCACCCAATCAGCCAGCGGCGACGTAACCATCGACGCCGCCAGCGAGCAGGCCCGGGTTCAGGCCCTGACCGGCGGTCGCGCCGGCATCACCATCGCGCCGCGCCGCGACACCGGCTTCAAACTGCCGGGCCTCTAGGACGCGCTGACAATCAGATGACGAAGGCCCGGGTTCGCCCGGGCCTTTTTCGTTTCAGCTCTTGGCCGCGCCCGCGCGCAGGCCTCGCTCGGCAAGGGCGACGATGGCGACCCCGCCCATGGTTAAAGCGGCGCCGCTCAGGATCTGCGGCGTCAGCACATCGCCCATGAAAGCCCAGCCGATCAGGATCGACACGACGGGCGTGGCCAGCAGATAGGGCGTCACCCGACCCGCCTCGCGCTTCTGAACCAGCCAGAAAACGAGGGTGGTCGCCAGCACCGACGACACCAGCCCCGCCCAGATCACACAGGCCCAGACCCATCCGTCGGACAGGGCGATCGCTTCCATCTGACCGTGCTCGAACAGGGCCGAGCCGAACGCCAGAGTCGGAAACGCCACCAGCGCCAGCAGGCCCTGCATCTTGAGCGGCGGGATAGAAGTCGTACGACGGGCGACGACGGTCGTAATCGCCCAGGCCGAGGCGGCGGCGACGCCGACGAGTATGGCCTTCCAGTCCTCGATCGCATGGGGATCCAGCGTCATCCACGCGACGCCGAGGAAGGCCACGCCCATTCCGGCCATCGCCGCCTTGCCCAGCCGCTCGCCCAGCAACAGGAAGGCGAACAGGGTCGTGAACGGCACCCATAGCTGGGTCGCAACCGACACCGGACTGACGTCCTGCGCCAGCCAGAAGGCGAAATAGACGAGGCCGTAATGCAAGGGTCCGCCGACCCCGACGATGATCAGCAGGCTTTTCCAGTTCGGGAACGGGGGCCGGACGAACGGGATCAGACAGGCGGCGGCGAGACCGAACCGCAGCGTCGCCATAAGCAGCGGCGGCAGGGTTTCGGTCGCCAGCTTGGCGGCGGCGTTGTTGACGCCCCAGATTACGACCACCGCCACAATGGCGGCGATCTCGATCCATGAGAGCGGGGTATTCGGCTTGTCGGGCGTGATCACGCCCCGGCTATCGCACGTACGCGCGACCGTCGCCCGTCAAAGCCCGTAACCGGGTGTTTCGTCAGAACGGAATGTCGTCGTTCAGGTCGTAGCTTTCCTTCGGCCCCGACGGCTTGTTGGCGCCGCCGGTGGAGAAGCCCGAGGAATAGTCGTCGTCGCCGCCGCTGCGCGAGGCGCCGCCGCCGTCACGACCGCCCAGCATGGTCAGCTCGCCGCGGAACTTCTGCAGCACGATCTCGGTGGTGTATTTCTCGACACCGCCCTGCTCGTATTTGCGGGTCTGCAGCGAGCCCTCGATGTAAACCGTGGATCCCTTTTTCAGATAGTTCTCGGCCACCTTGACGATGTTCTCGTTGAAGATGACCACGCGATGCCACTCGGTCTTCTCCTTGCGCTCGCCGCTCGACTTGTCGCGCCAGGTTTCCGACGTCGCCAGCGACAGGTTCGCCACCCGCTCGCCCGAGTTCAGGGTGCGGATCTCCGGGTCCTTGCCCAGGTTGCCGACCAGAATGACCTTGTTGACGCTGCCCGCCATCGCTCAAATCCTTTTTCGTAGGCCGTCGCTGGATGGTCGGCCGTTTGTTTGGTCCCGGAACCCTAGTCGATCCCGGACACGTGTTCCAGTTTTGTTCTTCACTGCCCCGGAGCGGGAGGCGGCGCCGCGACGCCGACGGGCCGCCCCGTCTCATCGCGCGAGATCGCTCCCGGTACGGCGAGTCGGCCGTCGCCGGTACGGGCCAGAGCCATGAAACGCGTACCGGTCAGCGTCTTGCCCAGCTTCACCCCCTCCTGATCGAGGAAGATGTACTGGCCCTGATAGGCGCCGATCACATCACGCCGGGTTCCGCCCAGACGCAGGAAGCGCAGCCGCATCTCTTCCAGCCGCGCGGCGCATTGTTCGATCTGGGGCTGGCCTTCCGCGAGCTTGTTGAAGGTCGGCGTCTTGCCGTCCTCGCTCATCTCGACGACGAAGCAGACGCCGGGTTCATAGGGGGCCTCGATGGCGCCGCTACAGGCGGACAGCGCGGCGGCCACAGCGGCCAGAAGCAGGGCGGGTCGCAGGGTCATCAGCGGAGCTCCGGGAACTGACAGCCGCGATCCTGTTCGGTGAGGACGCGGAAACGGGTGTTGTCGCTCGACTGCTCGACACGACGGGGCACGAGCCGAAGGGTGGTCTCGCCCCAGCGACCATATTGGGCTTCGCCCGGGCGCACGCAAACGCCGGAATACAGCGCCTGGACACAGCCCTGCAGGCTGATGCCGTTCGACACCGTTCGCCATTCCGACCCGGCGTATCGTAGACAGGTCGCGCCCGACTCCGGGGCAGGTCCGCCGTCGTCGTAAGTCTGATCCGCATTGTCCTCGCCATCGATCGGCGAGTAGCCCGCGACCGGTTCCTCCAGCGCGGGCGGACCGGGCGGCGGGCGGAAGGCGACGGCGGCGCCGCTCTGATCCACGCCCACATCCAGCGCGCCGGTGGCGACGCCATTGCGGCGGGCGCAATCCGACAGGGTCGCCTTGCCCACCGACTGGCCGTCCACATAGCAGTCCAGCTCGGTGGAGCCGCCCGGGCCCGGCGCATCAGCGAGGTCGATCGTCAGTTGACCGCCCTCCCCGTCAGATGCCGCCGGCGCCGGGCGGTCACGGCCTCCGCCGCCGAAGACGAGGAAGACGATCAGCGCCGCGAGGACGGCGAGGCCGGCTCCGATGGCGATGATGATGCGGTTGTCCTTGGGCATTCGGCGCTCGGGTGACTGAGCGCCCAGTAAGGCGGGCGGGGGGGACCCCGTCAACGCCCTTCACGGCGTATCGGCGTTATCCGCCGAGCCGGAGCAGCGCCGCCTGATAGTTGGCGATCTGGGACATGATGTATTCCGGCGCCTGACCGGTCACCGCCGGCCTGGCGGCTTGCGGGTCCAGCGCGGCGTAGGCCTTGCGCAGCGCCCCGATGGCGCCGGCGATCCGCTCGTTCGCCGCCTTGCGGTCCGCCTCGGTGGCGATGCTCATCACGCGTGGCAGATTGAGGCCGAAGGTCTTCACGTCCTCGTTCTTGCCGATGCTGATCAACCCCGGCGACAGACCCAGACCGGCCAGCGCGTCGCGGCCGACCTCGCCCGAGTTAAGGATCGCGCCGTCCCGACCGCTGCGGGTCGTGATCGAAAGGTACTGGAAGCCGCCAGTCGTGGTCGAGACGCCCGCATCCTTGCCCGTGACGCTGTCGCCCCGGTTCATGATCGTGACCTTCAGCTGGTTCTTCGAGGCCTGTTCGATCTTGCGGGCCAAGGTCTGCAGCGTGTCATTGGCGGCGATGGTCACCATCATCGGACGGCCCCCGTCCATCGGACTGATCGAGAACCGGTCGCCGACCCGCAGCGAGGTCGCGGCGGTCAGCAGCTTGGAATCCTTCTTGTCGATCTCGCCGGCGGGCAGGCCCAGTCGGTCCAGCACGGTGGCGCCGCCTGACGCGACGGTCAGGGTCGTCGGCATCGCCTTCTGGCCGTCGCCCTGCCAGGTCTTGCTGTACTCGACCGCGCCCGTCATCGGGTCGATGCGGGTCAGGTAGCCGTTGGACGGAACCTTGTCGTCGGCGTTGGCTGGACGATCCTTGACGCCGGTCAGCCAGACCTTGCCGTCATGGATCTTGGCGTCCGCCACCGTGTCGTCGCCCGCGGAGCCGTAATAGGTCAGCCGGTCGTCGCCTGATGCGGCGAGATCGGGGTTCAGCACCGCGACAAAGGCGTCCAGACCGCCGGAATGGGCGGCGTTCACCGTGTCGATGTTCATCCCGGCGTTGCGGCTCGAACCCGTGACGATGACCCGGCCGTTCGAGACGGCGACGTCCGAGATCTGGCCCGACAGCGTGCCCAGATCCCGCGTTTCCGCGAGGGTCGGAACGCCCTGGGCGTCGAGGGTGAAACGACGAACCACGGCGCGACCGTTTTCGACGCCGGCCGAATAGAGGTTGTCGCCGTCGACGGTCACGGCGCTGACGCCATCTTCGCCGGCTGTGCCGAACTGAAGCGCGCCGCCGACCGCACGCGGGACGATGGGGGCCAGATCGTGGGCGCGAGTTTCGCTGAAGGCCTGCAGATAGCCGTCCCAGCCGCCCACGCCCGCGGCGCCCGGCATGCCCGACTTGGCGCGACCGGCCACATAGACCATGCCGTCGGGACCAAAGCTGACCGAGGTGGCCTCGTCCGCCGCCCGCGCACCGCGGCGGTGGGTCCAGAGCTCCTGCCCCTCGGCGTCGAACATGGTCACGAAGCTGTCCGCCACATCGGCGACCGTGCCCGACTGGCCGGGTTCGAGAGCCCCGGTTACCGAGCCCGCGATGGCGACGCGCCCGCTGTCATCGACAGCAATGGCGTAGCCGCTGGCGGTCGAGGCCGCGCCCAGCGAACGCGTCGTCAACAGCCGGCCCGCTGAATCGAACTTCATCAGGGCGACGTCCTGCTGCCCCTTGATCGGCTGATTGTCGGGTCCGGCGTCCAGATCGGCGACCAGCCAGATCGAGCCGTCCGGCCCGGTGGCGCTGGCGCGGACAGCCTTCACACCGTCGGGCAAACTGCTCTGGGAAGCGCGACCGTCGACCCACCAGGTCTCGCCCACCCGCGCGCCCTCCGGCGCCGCGGCGGACCCGCCGTCGCTCTGGAACTTGAGCAGCTGATACCCCGCGCCTGCGCCCTGGGCGACGTAGACGGCGTCGGAAGTTTCGTCGGCCGAGAACGACACCGTCTCTGTCGACGCACTGCGAACCGTCAGGGCCCAGCGATCGCCGGTGGACGGAAGCGTGACTGTCTTGCCGTTGTTAGTGACCGTTCGCGGCGGCGTGGCCACCTTTTCGCGGCCCATCCGGCTGTCGATACCGGCGGCCTCGAGCTTGCCGTTCATATAGGCGACGACATTGTCCATCGTGCGGGGCGTCGAGCCCATCTCGGACAGGTCCATCGCGACGGTCTTCACCACGCCCGTGATGTCGTTTTTCGTCGAGACGTTGAACTTAGTATCGCCGGCAAAGGCGGCGACCGGAGCAAGCAAGTCACCTTGGTGGATCGGCGCGGTCACCGCGCGGGTGGTGTCGCGGGCGACGCCGGCTGTCGTCTTGCTGGTGGTGGCCGTCGTGCCCTGCACCAGACGGACATCCTCCATATCGAGGCCGGTCATATAGTCGCCGATCTCGGCCAGACCTCGGTTGAAGGCGGTGACCAGTTTGGCCTGTTCGGCGGCAGTGACGTTCTTGACCCCGGCCCGATCCGTCAGCGCGCCCAGCGACTGGAACGACTGGAACAGGGCGAACATCTTGCGATAGTCGGCCGAGGCGTTGGACAAGTCCAGCTTCGCGGCGCTCTCGTTGATCAGCTTCCGACCGGCCAGCGCGGCGCGCACTAGTGCATCCGGCTTGGGCGCGTCCTTGATGGCGGCCGCGCTCCACGGAGCGGTCGGCTGGCGCTTGGCAGGCACGGGCGTGAAGCCGCCCGATCCTGTCGAGACGGTCCCTCCGAACAGACCGACGAGATAGCTGTTGTCGATCACCGCAAGCCTCCTGTCCGGGAGTATCGCGGCTCAGCCGTAACAGACTGTTAAGTCGAACGTCGAAACGTCAGTTTCTGAACAGCGACAGGATGACCTGCGGCGACTGGTTCGCGATCGAGAGCGCCTGCACGCCAAGCTGCTGCTGAACCTGCAAGGCCTGCAGACGCGCGCTTTCCTTGGCCAGATCAGCGTCGACAAGGTTGCCGATGCCGGCTTCCACAGAGTCCATCAGCTTGGACACATAGACGTTGTGCCGCTCGATCTGCTTGGCCTCGGCGCCGAGAGTGGCGAGACGGCTGTTGGCGGTATCCAGCGCAGCCTTCACAGCGGTCAGCGCCGTGCCCGCGTTGGCCGTCGACGTGAGGTCGAGGGTGTTCGGCAACGCGAGCCCCGTCCGCGAGAGGTCCTGGCGGTTGAGCGTGATCGTCTCACTGGCGTCAGCGCTGGCGATGAAGGTCAGCGCAGTGGCCGACGCGCCGTTCAGGATGTTCTCGCCGTCAAAGATGGCGTTGTCAGCGAACGACTGCAGCGAGGTCAGCAGGGACTGGAATTCATCATTATAGGCGTCGCGGCTGGCCTGCGACGCTCCAGGATCGGCTGCGGCGACCGCCTTCTCGCGAATTTCGACAAGGATGTCAGAGATTTGCGCCCCGGCCGCCAGCGAAACGTCGGCGATCGACGTCGCGCGGTTCATGCTGTTCTTGACCGAGTCGAGGGCCGAGAAGTCCGCCCGCTGGTTCTGGGCGATGGCCCAGACGGCGGCGTTGTCCTTGGCGCCCTGCACCTTCAGGCCGGTCGAGACCCGGTTCTGGGTCAGGTCCAGACGCGAAGTGGTGCTGTTCAGGTTCTGCAGCGCGATCGCTGCACCGGTATTCGTATGGACGCTGTTCGTCATCCGACTCGACCCTTTGAGGTTTGGTCGAACCTAGTGCGTCAACGGTAGCCAGAGTGTTAACAGCGGCTAACCATGTGCGTTTACCGCGCGGATCGCTCCTGCGCGGCGTAAGGATCGTAACTGGAACGGTCGTCAGACCGCGGTGTCGATGACCGACCCCGCGCCGTAGTCAGCCGAGGCGTGCATCGCCATAACCCGCTCGCGCGGGAACTGGCGGACGACCTCGCCGGTCAGGCGATCCATGGTCTTGTATACAAACGCCCCGGAAGGGCCCTCTTCGATCACCAGTCGGTAGCGGCCGGCCTCATGCCCGGTTTCGCTCTGCTGGTTGTTCTTCGATCCGTTCGGCGCCGGAGCGGCCGAGACAGAGGAAACGACGCTGGTACTAACCGGGGTTACACTCACATTGTTTTGCATGTCTCCATTCGCCGACGCTCTGTCGACGACTCCTGGTTAAATCAGAACGGTCGGGCGGAGCCGGAGCCCCGCCCTTCCATCCGGTTAGCGGAACAGACCCAGCAGGGTGCTGCTCGCACTGTTGGCGATCGACAGCGCCTGCACGCCGAGCTGCTGCTTGGTCTGCAGGGCGGTCAGTCGGGCCGACTCCTTGGCCAGATCCGCGTCCACCAGGTTGCCTGCACCGGCTTCAAGAGCGTCCTGAAGCTTGGAGGTGAAGGCCAGCTGGCGTTCGTAGGACTTGGCGCTGGTGCCGACGCCTTGAAGGATGCCGGCCCAGCCGTCGATGACGGCCTGGACGTTGGCCGCCGTGGCGCTGCCAGCCGCCGCAAGGGCGGTGGCGGGAGCGGTCATGGCGGTCGAGCCGTCAAACACGCCAGCCGCGATGGCGGACGTGATTTCGGTCGACAGGGCGGTGTAGTCCGACTGGTAGGCGGTCGTGGTGCCACCGGCCTCGATGGCGGCCGCAAGCGACTTCATCTCGGTCAGGGCGGCCATGATGGTTTCACCGGCCGCCAGCTTGACGTCCGCGATCGACTGGTCGCGTTGCAGGGTGTTGATCTTGGCGTCCAGCGCCTTGGAGTTCGCACGTTGCGTCGTGGCGATAGCCCAGACGGCGCCGTTGTCCTTGGCGGACGAGATCTTCAAACCGGTGGTGACGCGGTTCTGGACCTTGTCGAGCTCGCGACCGGTGGCGGCGAAGCTCTGGGCGGCGACCATCGCGCCGTAGTTCGTATTGATGCTGGCCATTCTGGCCTCCTTTGGTTCTCAATGGCCGGTCGTCATTTTGACGCCGGTGAGCATTTTGCTCGGGGGTCGACCCGGCGGCGGGGTGTGGTCCGCCGCCGGGAAGTTCGGTTAGCGGAACAGACCCAGCAGGGTGCTGCTCGCGCTGTTGGCGATCGACAGCGCCTGCACGCCCAGCTGTTGCTTGGTCTGCAGGGCGGTCAGTCGGGCCGACTCCTTGGCCAGATCCGCATCCACCAGGTTGCCGGCGCCGGCTTCCAGCGCGTCTTGCAGCTTGGTGTTGAAGGTCAGTTGGCGCTCATATGACTTGGCGTTGGTGCCCAGCGCCTGCAGGGTCGAGGCCCAGGCGTCGATCGAGGTCTGGACCGCAGCGGCGGTCTGGGTCGTCGGGGCGGCCGGGGCGCCCGGCAGAGCGGCGGTGCCGTCGAACGAAGCCGCGGTGACAGCGGCGCCGATTTCGGCGGCGAGGGCGAGGAAGTCGTTCTGATAGGCGGTGACCGAGCCGCCCGCTTCGATCGCGGCGGCCAGCGACTTCATTTCGGTCAGGGCGGCCATCACGGTCTCACCGGCGGCCAGGCCGACATCGGCGATCGACTGTTGGCGCTGCAGGGTGTTGATCTTGGCGTCCAGCGCCTTGGAGTTGGCGCGCTGCGTCGTGGCGATGGCCCAGACGGCGCCGTTATCCTTGGCTGAGGAAATCTTCAGACCCGTCGTAACGCGGTTCTGGACCCGATCGAGCTCACGGCCGGTCGCGGCGAAGCTCTGGGCGGCGACCATCGCGCCATAGTTGGTGTTGATGCTGGCCATTTTGGCCTCCTTGCTGTCTTCGACATGTCCGACGCCATTTTGGCTGCCGGGAGCGTTTTGCTCGGATCGACCTACGCAAGGGATGGGCCACGAAGTTACGCGACAGGTCGCAGGGGCGACCACATTGGAATCATTGAGGAATGCATCTTTGGCGCGGCGACGGCTGCGCTGCAGCTTCGGCCATGGCTGGGCAAAACCTGCCGCCCCACAGCGCCGAAATTGCCGACCTAAAGAAAAAGGCGCCCCGGAGGGCGCCTTGAAGTCAGGCTCGAGCGTCGGGTTACCGGGCGGCCGATTCATATTTTAGCGGAACAGACCCAGCAGGGTGCTGCTCGCGCTGTTGGCGATCGACAGCGCCTGCACGCCCAGCTGTTGCTTGGTCTGCAGGGCGGTCAGTCGGGCCGACTCCTTGGCCAGATCCGCATCCACCAGATTGCCCGCACCCGCTTCCAGGGCGTCCTGGAGCTTGGTGTTGAAGCTCACTTGGCGCTCCAGCGACTTGGCGCTGGTGCCCAGCGCCTGCAGACGCGTCGACCAGTCCGACATATAGCCGGTGACCGTCGCGTCGATCGTCGGGGCCGCCGCGGTCCAGGCCCCTTGGTCGGCCGGAATGACCAAGGCGTCCTTCAGCGCGGTCAGGTCGGCGGCGGCGGCTCCAAACGGGTTGGTCCCGTCAAAGACCGCCGCGTCGATGGCGGTGCGGGCCTCGCCGACCAGAGCGGCGTAGTCGGCCTTGTAGGCGGCCGTCGACGCATCACCATTGCCTGCCTTGATCGCCGCTGCGAGTGTCTTCATCTCGGTCAGGGCCGACATGATGGTTTCACCAGCAGCCAGACCCACGTCAGCGATAGATTGCTGGCGTTGCAGGGTGTTGATCTTGGCGTCCAGCGCCTTGGAGTTGGCTTTCTGGGTCGTGGCGATGGCCCAGACGGCGCCGTTGTCCCTGGCGGACGAGATCTTCAAGCCGGTGGTGACCCGGTTCTGGACCTTGTCGAGCTCACGGCCGGTGGCCGCGAAGCTCTGGGCGGCGACCATGGCGCCGTAGTTCGTATTGATGCTGGCCATTCTGGCCTCCTCTCATTCAGTGACCGGACGCCATTTTGGCGGCCGTGAGCATTTTGCTCGGGCTCAACCCGGCGACGGCCCGAAGGCCGAGGCCGGGACATTCGGTTAGCGGAACAGGCCCAGCAGGGTGCTGCTGGCGCTGTTGGCGATCGACAGCGCCTGAACACCGAGCTGCTGCTTGGTTTGCAGGGCGGTCAGACGGGCGCTTTCCTTGGCCAGATCCGCGTCCACCAGATTGCCTGCACCGGCTTCAAGGGCGTCCTGAAGCTTGGTGTTGAAGGACAACTGGCGTTCGTAAGACTTGGCGCTGGTGCCAAGGGTCTGAAGGATGCCTGCCCACGAATTGATCGACGTCTGCACGTCGGCCTCGGTCGTGGTCGCTGCCGCAGGCGGCGCCGTTCCGGCCACGGCGAAAGCCGCCGTTCCGTCGAAGGTCGCCGCATCGAAGGCAGCCGTTATCTCCGCCGCCAGCGCCGTGTAGTCATTGCGGTAAGCCAGCGTGCCGGCCGCAGCGCCGCCGCCGTTCGCCACGATCGCGGCAGCGAGGGTCTTCATCTCGGTCAGCGCCGCCATGATGGTCTCGCCGGCGGCGAGACCGACGTCAGCGATCGATTGTTGGCGCTGAAGAGTGTTGATCTTGGCGTCCAGCGCCTTGGAGTTCGCACGCTGCGTCGTGGCGATAGCCCACACAGCGCCGTTGTCCTTGGCGGACGAGATCTTCAGACCCGTGGTGACACGGTTCTGGACCTTGTCGAGCTCGCGACCGGTGGCGGCGAAGCTCTGGGCGGCGACCATGGCGCCGTAGTTCGTATTGATGCTGGCCATTCTGGCCCTCCTTGGTCTTCGACATGTCCGCCGCCTTTTTGGCGACGAGAGCGTTTTGCTCGATCATCGCGTCGCAAGGGTCGGGCCTGAAAACCAAGGAATTTCAGAGGTTAGAAGCGTCGGAAATCTAATTATTATTACGTTGGGGTAATTCCTAGAGGGTAGGCAATTCTTGCCGACACGGCAGAATATGCCGGGCGGACGAAGCGGGAGCGACGCTGACGCCACTCCCGCCCTTGTTACTTCCGCGCTTCCGGATAGGCCTTCCGATCCAGTTCGAAGTGCGGCCCATCGCGCAGGCTCGCCCAGTCGCCGCCCCAGACCAGCCGCACGCCCTGCCGGGTCGCCGCGGCCTTGAAGGCGGCGGCGATGCGGGGATAGAGCGGCCAGTCCCATCGCACCTGCCCGTCCACCATGGCCGCGACATCGACCGCATGACCGGTGAGGTGCCGTGACTTCAGCGTCCGGCTGGCCCCAGCACGGACCAGCGCTGTCTGGCGGGCGAGCGTGCGCAGCCCTTCGGTCACCATGAAGTCCACCGGCGAGAGGGTCGCCGCCTCCTTCACCACCGCGACCAGCTTCGGGTGCACGCCCTCCAGACGACGGAGTGATCGTTCCGACAGTTTCCAGCCCATCAGCGCCCTCCCCGTCTGAGGGTGGCGAGACCGGTCAGAAGCTGCTGCGCCGTCGGGGCCACCAGATAGACCACCAGCATCAGGGCCAGCAGCATGATGACGATCTCGGCAAGCCTGAGAGCGTCCCGTGCGGGCACGACGGCGATCAACCGGTCGAGGATCAGCCACGCCAGTGCGCTGTTGGCGAAGACATAGAGCCGACGCCACAGCCAGCGTCCCTCGGCCAGCGAAGCGGGAGTGCGGCGGGTCATGGTTCGCCTCCCTCGTCATCGGCCTCGGCGAGCCATGACCGGGCGATCAGGCCGTCCTGAAGATACAGGTCGTTCTCGATCAGACGTACGGGCGCGTCCCACAGGTCGGGATCAGGAAGGACGCGTTCGAGGTGTTCGGTAGAGCGTCGCATTCCGATCACCCCACCGCCGTCAGCCAGACCACGCCGGTTGCGCCGGAACCGCCTGCCCCGCCCGATCCGACACCGGCCCCGCCTCCGCCGCCGCCCGCACCGGACTGACCCGCGGAACCGCCAGCATGACCGGCTCCGGACCCGTTGGCGCCGCCGCCTCCGCCACCAGCGCCCGCCCAACCCATCTGCGGCCATGAGGCCGCTCCGCCCGATCCGCCCGCCGCGCCTGAGCCGCCTCCGCCTCCGCCTCCGCCTCCGCCTCCACCGCCATATGATCTCGACGTCAGCAGTCCGCCGTCGCCTCCCGCGCCGCCGGCACGCGCAGTCCCGGCCGCGTCCAACGCGCCGCCCGCTCCGCCGCCGCCCGCGCCGTCGGGGCGGTCCACCGCTAGGCCGGCCTCGCCAGACGCCGACAACACCGATTGGCCGCCGCGGTTGGCTTCCGGGGAGCCGTATCCGCCAGCGCCCCCAAGGCCGGAGGTGGCGTCACCCCTCGCTCCGCCACGGCCGCCCGCCCCGGTGAGCAGCAGGCTGGTTCCGCACAGGATGATGGTGTCCGCCCCCGCCCCGCCTGCTGAGGCGACGCCTCCGGAGCCGCCTGCACCCACGGTGACCGTCAGGTCCGTCCAGAGATGGTCGGCTGGCCAGACGGCGGTGCTGACACCGCCCGCGCCCCCGCCCCCGCCGCCGAAGCGCGCCCCGCTGGCGCCGAACGCGCCTGCTCCGCCGCCACCCCCGCTGCCCACGGCGACCGCTTCGATCGAGCGGGCCCATGCAGGCACGACGTACGATCCGGAGGCCATCAGGATGGTGGTTTCCCGCCGGGACGCCCCGTTCGCGAACCAGATACGGCCGGTGTTTCGATCGACGGACAGCGCCTGCCGCCAGGTCGACCCGTCCGGACTGACCTTCAGCGTCAGATCGTCATTGCCGATTAGACCCAGTTCGGCCCGGCCGCCGTAACCGCTCTGGAACAGCAGCGACAGCACATCGCCCGCCGTTTCCTTGTTGAGCTTCAGCCGCAGATCGCCGTCGCCCCCGGAGGTGGCGTCCAGCGCCGTCCAGAGCGCGGTGTTCAGCTTGGCGAGGAAGGGATTGGCCGCGTCGGCCCGGGCGCCGAGACCCAGCCGTGACAGGTCCTGCGCCACGCCGAGACATTCTCCCAGCGCGACCCAGTCGTCGCCCTGACGAACCACGAAGCACGCCTCATCCAGAAGGAGAGCGATCAGGCCCTCAATGGTTTCTATCTCCGCCCAGCCGCCGGCTTCCGCCCGCATCAGGGCGCCTACAGGTCTGCCCGCCCACACTGATCCGGTCGCGCCGGCGGGCAAAATGTACAGCGCCCCGTCAGTCGGGACGGCCGGCTGGACCGCAACCGTGCGGCTGGTCACGCCGGGCTGGACCAGGGCGTCCAGCCGGGTGAGGGCTTCGTTCAGGGTCACATGCTTCTGCATCTGACCGGCGGCGAGGTAGGGCAGTCCCAGCCTCGCGGTGGCGTCGTCGCTCATGACAATCTCCGTTGATGACGGAGACAGTCTGCGGCCGGGCTCACGTATGGGGCCTTGGAGCGCCTGAGCGTCAGGCGATCCACTTATGGATCAATGTCTTGACCGGTTTAGCCACGATCCCTGAGCCCTCTCAGGGATCGTGATCAAAGCTGTTCGAGCGCGCCGGTGGCCACGACGGGACCATCGGGACGGTCTGCGGCGGGGGTATGGCCCGGGGCCTCCATCGAAACGGCCACGGCCTGGGCTCGGCCGGCGGGAGCGGTGAAGATCGCCGCAAGGTGATGGCGCGACGCTTCCGAGCCATCGATGGCCCCGACCAGTTGAACGCCGCCCTCCGGGGCCACCAGCCACAGGTGTGGAACCCGTTCGTCACCCGCCATGGCCTCTGTCGGCGACAGGTACAGGTTCCGGGTGTTGGGATCGTACACCAGCGTCATCGCGGGCTCGCCGCCCTGCTGAAGGGTCAGGGTGGCCACACGAACGAGTTCGGGGCCCGGAGGCGTTGCGACAGGCGTTGAAACGTCACGGGTAGCCAGCATCACGACGGCCGCGAGGCTGGCGGCGAGAAGGGCGGTGGAGCCCACGGCCCAGCGCCGCCAGAATGTCACCTGCCCGTTGTCATTCGCGGCGGAACCGCCGAGCGCCCGCTCGATCCGGGGCCACAGGCCAGGTGAGGGCGCGACCGGGGCGATTTCGTCGGCAAAGCTCGCAATCCGATCGTTCCAGATATCCACATCACGCGCGAACGCGGCGTCGACTTCGACGCGGGCCCGGGCGGCGGCTTCCTCGGCAGGAGACAGGACCCGCAGCGCCAGCTCGCCGGCCGAGACATCATCGTGTTCGGTGGAATCGGTCATGCGTCGAGACACGCCTTCAGTCGCATCAGACCCCTGCGGATCCAGCTCTTCATCGTGCCCAGCGGCACGTCCTCGCGCTGCGCCAGAGCATCATAGGTCACACCGTCCATGAAGGCGGTGCGGATAGCCGAACCGGTGCGATCGTCGAGCTGGTCCAGACAGGCGTTCAGACGCTGCGCCTCCTGGTTCGCCTCCGTGGCCTGGGCCGGCGAGAGACCGCCGTCCGCGACGTCCATCGCCGCATCCAGATTGGCCGAGGTCCGCTGATGTCCGGTCGAGCGCAGACGATCGATCGCCCGATTGCGCGCGATCGTCACCAGCCAGGTGATCGGGCTGGCGCGCGCGGGATCGAAGCTCCCGGCCTTCCTCCAGACAGTCAGATAGGTGTCCTGCAAAACATCCTCGGCGGCTTGGCGATCAGCCAAGATACGGAGCGTGACGCCAAGCAGTTTCGCCGAGGTGGCCTCATAAACGCGTTTGAAGGCCGCGCGGTCGCCATCGGCCGCCTGACCAAGCGCCGCTGCAAGCTCCTCACGCGTCAGAATCGCAGCCATTACACCCTCCGTTATGCACGGGAGTTGCCGGGTCGCGGGCGCTCCCGTCAAGCGGCTCAGTCATGCAGGTAGACCAGCCGGCGCAGATGAGGCTGGGACTGAACGTGGGCGAGATTTTCGGCGTGCCTGCCTGAGGTCAGGGCGGCGGCCTCGCTGTCCTCGACCCAGTGAGTCGCCTCCATTTCCTTTTGCAGGGCCTTGGCCGCCATCAGGTGACCCGGAAACAGGAAGTCGACGATGTCGCCTGCGATCGGGATTTCACTGGTCGCCACATCGAGGCCCAGATAGCCGGCCATGCGGGCCAATGTCCCGGGCGTCGCCTTTGCCTGGGTCGCCAGATACAGCAACCACCCGCCGGCCCCGACGCTGTAGGCGGTTCCAAGAATGGGGACCCAGGTGACGAGACCGTCCAGACCGACCCCGAACGGGCCGACGCCAACGACTCTGTCCGAGAGTTTCTTCACCCCCTCGACATGCCCCCAGATTTTCTCGATATCGCGGACCGTTCTTTTGGCCATGCCGCCTCCGAAGCGAGACCATAACGCGCGATGAGCGGCCCTGTTCAACCCCCTTCACGACGCACGATCGCGCGCCTGCTGATCGACGGCGCCTTCCTGACGGTGATGCTCGTCCCGCTGGGGCTTGCGGTCATCATCCTCAGCGGGATGAAGAACCAGTACGCGGATTTTCTGGCCCAGTTCGCCGGGCCCGCGCTGCTGGGCGCCGCCGCGCTCACCGCCGTGCTCGCTGTGGCGCGACTGAAGCACTCAGCCATTCTTGGCGGTGTCGCGACCTTGCTGCTCGGCATCGCCGTCTGGCCCCAGTGGGCGCCTTCCGGACCGCGGGCTGAGACCGGTGCGCCGGTGATCCGGCTGTATTTCTCGAACACACATGTCCTGAACGCTGACGTGGCGGCGATCACGGCCTCGATCGCCGAAGCGAAGCCGGATGTGGTGGTCCTTACCGAACTCGGCCCCGAGACCACTGCGGCTCTGGATCGGGTGCTCCTCGCTTGGCCGAACCGGGCGCAAGTCGGCCCGACGATCGTCGCGTCACGCTGGCCGCTGGAGCCGTTCGAGTCGCCAGCCGATGGCCTCGATGCCTCAGTCGCGCAGGTGCAGACTCCGCTTGGAAAGATGACCATCGTCGGGGCCCACCTGACCCGTCCCTGGCCTTTCACGGAATCATGGGGCCAGATCAGCCAGACCATGGCCTTGCAGGCGCGACTGGCCGGTCATCCCGGACCAAAGCTGGTCGCCGGCGATTTCAACAGCGTTTCCAGCGCCCGCATCGGCGACCAGATCCGAAACGACATCGGCCTGCATCCGGCGCCCGGCTTTCCGGGCACATGGCCGACCGAGGCGCCCGCCGTGGCCGGGATCACCATTGATCAGGTTTACGCCTCGGACGATCTGGCGTTCGTGTCGCGACGTCTCGGTCTGAAGAACGGCTCCGACCACCGTCCGGTGGTCGTCGAGGTTACCCGCGCCGCGCGTTGATCAGGGCTTGGAGCCGTCCAGCGTGACCCTCTGTCGGGAAGCCGTCCGCGAGCCAGCTGTCCTCGAACGCCTTCAGCAGGCGGCCGGTCTCCGGTCCGGGCGGCACCCCCAGTCGGGCGAGGTCCTTTCCGCCGACGGGCAATCTCGGCGGCGACCAGCTTTGAGCCAGACCTGACAGCCGCTCCGCGTCCATGCGCCGACCGGGCGCCTCTGCGGAGCGGCGGGCGAGACCGTCCAGCACCGCTTGGCGCCCATGGCGATAGATCGCCCGACGCAGCGCCGCATCCGTTATGTCCAGATCCACGTCCCTGCGAGCAGAGGCCGCGGCGGTCAGCCGGTCCCTCACGCCGTTGGAAAGCCGCAGCCGACGCGCGACATCGCTCAGCAGGGATGCCTCTGCGGGCAGCAGAAGCGACAACCGCAAGGCGGCGTCAGCGGTCTGCTCGATTCCCGCGTCGAACGCCGGCCCCGGCTCAGCTTCAGGCAGGATCTGCGTCAGGACCCCGGTCCGGGCCATCGCCTGCACTGCCGCCCGCGGGTCCGGCGCGGCCAGCAGTTTGAGCAGTTCCTTCGACACGCGCTCGGCCGACAGCCGTCCCATTCCCGACGCCAGCGCCTGACAGGCCGCCAGCCCCTCCGCATCCGGCTCGCCCTGCCCGTACCAGGCGAAGAAGCGGAAGAAGCGCAGGATGCGCAGATAGTCCTCGCGGATGCGGGTCCCGGCATCGCCCACGAAGACGATCCGTCCTGCGGCGGCATCGGCCAGACCCTGACCGGTGGGATCGAAGACCTCGCCGTCGGCGTCCGCATAAAGGGCGTTGAGGCGGAAGTCCCGCCGCGCCGCGTCCTCGGCCCAGTCGTCCGTGAAGGCGACGACGGCCTTGCGCCCATCCGTGCTGACGTCCCGTCGCAGGGTGGTGATCTCGAACGGAGCGCCGTCCGCCACGGCGGTGACCGTGCCGTGCGCGATCCCGGTCGGGACGGCCTTCAGACCCGCTGCCCGAATGGCGCGCTCGGTCTCTTCCGGCTTCAGGGTCGTCGCGATGTCGATGTCGTCCACCGGCTGGCCCATCAGGGCGTTGCGCACACAGCCCCCCACGAACCGCGCGGAGCCGGGCCCGCCGGTCGCCTCGAGCGCCGCCATGACAGCGCGGGTCGAGGACGCCCTCAGCCAGACCTGATCCGAGAGCCGCGTCACGCGGCGTCCTCCGAAGCGGCGGCTTCGATATCGGAGTCATCGCCATAAAGGCGCGCGCGCAGTCCCCTGATGATGCCCGCCGTGACGCCCCACACATAGCGTTCGCCGTACGGCACGGCCCAGAACCAGCGCTGAAGGCCATCGCGCTCCAGCGAGTCCCGCCGATGGTTCGAAAGGTCCATAAGGAACTCCCACGGGATCTCGAAGACTTCCGCCACCTCGTCCGGCGACGGCGTGGTCTCGGGCCGTTGTGTCAGCCAGCCGATGACGGGGGTGATCAGAAAACCCGTGCCGCTCTGATAGGCGTCGCCCAGACCCAGCACCTCAACGTCTGCACGGTTCAGCGCGACTTCTTCCCACGCCTCACGCAGCGCCGCATCCAGGGCGGTCTCGCCCGGATCAAGACGCCCCCCCGGAAAGGCGATCTGGCCGGTATGGCTGGCCAGCGTATCCGCGCGACGGGTCATCAGGACGGAGACGCCTTCATTTGTCGCAATGATCGGGACCAGAACGGCCGCGGCCCTTAGTGTCGCTCCCGCGGGTCTCCACCCGGGGTTCAGATCGTAGTCCGATCGGGCCGGCCCACGTTGCGGCGTCCAGTCTGCAACCGGGTCGAGATTTTCGATCAGGCGCGCACGCAGGCCGTCCAGACTCACCCGACGCCCTCCCCGACCGGCCCCAGCGCGAAGGTCTGTCCACCGGACATGACCACCAGCGCTCCATCGGCGGGCGACGCCATCTCGACCAGCTCGTAGAACACCGGCCGGGTCAGCCTCGCCCACAGATCGCCGCGCACATGGACCCGCGGCGCCGGTTCGCCGGTCGCGGGGTCGGTCTCGACCTCCAGCGCATGGTCCGCGCCCGCCACGACCTCATCGCCCCGGTCTGTAGTAAAGATGAGCTGGTCGCCCTCTCGCCTGACCGCGACCGCGCGGAACGGCAGGTCCTCGACCGTGATCGACAGCTTCTCGACCGGTGTCACAAGGTAATAGCTGTCCGGATCCTTGCGCAGGATCGTCGAAAAAAGCCGGACCATTTCGGGTCGGCCGATCGGCGAGCCTTCGTGCATCCAGACGCCGTCGCGGCGAATAACGATGTCGATGGCGCCGCAATGGGCCGGGTTCCACAGGTGAACGGGCGGCAGGCCGCGCCCCGGGGCCTGCTGTGCCGCCTTTGCGACCGCGTTCAGTCCGGAAGCGATGTCAGTGGCGCCGACCATGCGCCAGACTTAGGCGTCGCCGGCGATCCGGCCAACCTCTATCGCGCGCCGATCACTGCGCCGAGTGCCGGTGATGGGCCCCGCCAAAGCACGCGCTGTCGATCAACCGGGCCGGGCAGGGTCACATCCGGCGCGGTCTCGAACCCGAACCGGCCAAAATACGGAACGTCGCCGACCAGCAGCACGCCGAGACCGGCCTCGTCCGCAAAATCGAGGCAGGCCTGTACGAGATCGGCGCCCAGACCGCCGCGACGCGCATCGGCCGCCACGGCGACCGGTCCGAGAAACAGCGCCCGCGTTCCGCCGACCGTGATCAACCAGAGGCGGACGCTGCCCAGAACGCTGGCGTCCTGTCGCGCCACGAAGCCAGCCGCGATCATCGCCCGTTCGCGCAGCCTCTCTGCAGTCTTGGCAAAGCGGCCCGGACCGAAGGCGGCCATGACGAGGCGATCGATCGCGGCCGCATCGGCGGGCGTCTCGGCGTCTATGCGCAGGGCTGGGGCGGGAGCGTCGTACATTGGGCCGCGCACCTAAGGCCCGCGGCCCGCCGAATCAATCGCGTCAGCCGACTTTCGAGAAATCGGGCGCCCGCTTCTGGGTGAAGGCCATGAAGGCTTCCATTGCCTCGGGGCTGGTCATCTGGCTGCCGAAGGCCTCGCCTTCCTTCTGCATCAAGGCCCACAGCCGCTCACCATCCCGCATCAGGCGCTTGGTCTTGCGCAGCGAGTTGGGCGCCCGCGCCGCCAGCTTTGTCGCCAGTTCCATTGCGGTTGTTTCGACCTGATCAGCCGAAACGGCCCGGTTGGCGATGCCCCACGCCAGAGCGGTACGACCGTCGATCGGCTCTCCAAGCGCGAAGATTTCGAACGCCCGCTGATGGCCCAGCGCCGCCGGCAGCAGCAGGGAGGACGCGGCCTCCGGCGCCAGCGCCAGATTGATGAAGGGCGCCGACAGCAGGGCGTCCTCGGCCACCACCACCATGTCGCAGTTCAACAGCAGGGTCAGACCGATGCCGACCGCGCGTCCCCGCACCGCCGCCACCGCAGGCTTGTCGAGGTCGGCCAGCGACTTCAGGAACCGGAAGACCGGCATATCCATCGCGCCCTGCCCCTGAGAAGCCAGAGCGATGAAGTCGCCGATGTCGTTGCCCGCCGAGAAGGCGTCGCCTTCGGCCCGGAACAGCAACACACGCACGGCGTCGTCGTTGCGCGCGCGCTCGGTCGCCTCGGCGAGAGCGGCGTACATGTCCTGGGTGATGGCGTTCTTCTTGTCCGCCCGCGCGAAGGTGACGGTCAGGACGCCCCCGGCCTGTTCCGTCTTGATGTGATCACTCATGCTACTGTCTCCGTTTGGATAGCCGTCCACCAGTCGACGCCCTGTTCATCCCGTTCGCGATGAACACGCCCCCGGTGGAGCAGATAGTTGAGGTGCGCCAGGCTCTCGCCCGTCGCCATGCCACGCACGCCGTCGCCTACGGGACGAGCGAACAGGGCGGGAAAGACATCCACCGCTCGGCGCGGCGTCTGCAACGCCCGCTCCAGCCGCTTCAGCGCCACCTGATGGCCCCGGATCAGGGCGTCGAGCCGGACATGCACGCCCGTGAACGGCTCTCCATGCGAGGGCAGAATCAGCGCGTCGGCCGGCAGAACTGTCTTCATGCGCTCGAGCGACGCCAGCCAGTCGCCCAGCGGGTCCGCCGTCGGCTCCGTCCACCAGACCGATACGTTCGAGGATATCTTCGGCAGGATTTGGTCGCCGCCCAGCACGACATCGTCGTCCTCTCGCCACAGGCAGGCGTGTTCGGGGCTGTGCCCCTCGCCTACGACCACCCGCCAGTCGTGCCCGCCGATGGACAGCCGGTCGCCTTCGCGCATCCGCACATAACCTGCGGGCAGTGGCCAGACCGCCTTGCCGAACTGACCAAAGCCGGACCGCCAGCCCTCGATCTGGCCGTCGTTCCAACCCGCTGCACGGTGGTGGACCGCTCCGGCTTCAGGCGCGGTCTGGCCGGTGTCGGCCGTCAGCATCCGCGCCATCACATATTCGGTGCGCGTCATAACCAGCGGAGCGTCGAACCGCTCGCACAGCCAGCCGGCCAGCCCGATGTGATCCGGATGCAGGTGTGTGCAGATCACCCGGGTGACGGGCCGCCCACCCAAGGGGCCGGTCAAGAGCGCGTCCCAGCCCTCGCGCGACGAGGCGATGTTAAGCCCGGCATCCACGATGGCCCAGCCGTCGCCGTCCTCGACCGCATAGACATTGATATGGTCCAGTGCGATCGGCATCGACAGCCGCATCCAGAGGATACCCTCTGCGACCGCGATCGCCTCGCCCGGCGCCGGGAGGCCGGGAAAGGGATAGGTCAGCCCTCGGCCGCCCTGCCTTGGAACTCCCGTATCACCGTCCGCCAAGTCCGTCTCCAATCGCAACCTTATCGTCATACGCTGAAGCCGCCACTGGCGTCCAGCGTGCCGCCTTGACCGCGCCACATCGGCCCGTCATGGCTCACGCCGACATCATTTCGGAGCCAGATCGTGTCGTTGAAAACCCTCTTTGCCGCGATTTGCGGCGTGGCCGCCGTGCTCACCGCTGTCCCGGCCGCCGCCCAGACCTCCAACCGCCAACCCGACAACACCAACCCTCAACGGCCGGTAGTTGATAACGGTGGCGACGGCGAAACCGCCAATAACGACAGCAGCAGCGCCTCCCGCACCCGCAGCGGGCCGCGCCGCCGCGCGGAGCCCACCCCGGCCCAGAACCTCGCGGCCGCGCAGGCCATCGTGACCGCTGCCGGCCTTTCCTGTCAGGCGACCGAGGCCGCACGCTTGGGCGTGACTACCGATGAGGCCAAGAGCGACACCTATGAAGTCATCTGCGCCACCGGCCCCGGCTATCTGCTGATCGCCTCCAACCCGCCCAAGACCTTCAACTGCATCGAACTGGCCAGCCAGGCCATGACCACCCGCGAGCGTGATCCAGCCGCCGACGTCGGTCAGCAGTGCACCCTGCCGGCCAACCAGAACCCCACCCCGGTCGTCGCGGCCTACGCCGCTGAAGCCGGCATCACTTGCACCGTCGATCAGGGCGCCGCCATCGGCAAGAACAGCACCACGAATGAACTGATCTACGAAGTCGGCTGCGCCGATGCCGACGGATTCTGGCTGGAGAAGGAAGCGACCGGCTGGAGCCTCCAGCCTTGCTACGACCTGGCGCTGCAGGCCAACGGCCGCTGCCGCTTCACGACGACGGCTGAAAACGCCATGGGCTGGAAAGGCGTTCTCGAAGGCACCACCGCCGCTGCCTGTGACGTTCAGCAGGCGCGTCGCGTCGGTCGCGACGCCCAGGGCCTCAATGTCTATGAAGTGAAATGCGCTTCGGGCGACGGCTACTTCGCTCGCGTCGACGCCGCGACCCGCAAGGCTCAACGCGCCCAGACGTGCGTCGAGGCCGCCAACGTCGCCGGCGGCTGCACGCTCACGACGGTCGCCCCGGCCGCTGCGCCCGCACCTGCCGCACCGACAGCGTCGCAACAGTAGACCCGCGACTCACCTGACCAAAGCGCCCCGGAGCCCCGCTCCGGGGCGCTTCTGCGTTCTGCGATGGCTTCACAGACACCGCCGATGCGCCGTAAGCATGGCGCATGCGCATCGCCACCTGGAACGTGAACTCCGTCAACGCCCGCCTGCCGACCGTACTGGCGTGGCTGGAAGCCGCGCAGCCTGACGTCGTCGGCTTCCAGGAGATCAAATGCCTGGACGAAAAGTTCCCGCGCGAGGCCTTCGAGAGCCTCGGCTACAATGTCGAGACCAACGGCCAGAAGACCTATAACGGCGTCGCCCTGCTTTCGAAGTTTCCGCTGTCGGACATCCGGCGCGGCCTGCCCGGCGTAGACGCCTCCGGCTTCGAGGCCGAGTTCGAGCAGGCGCGCTATATCGAGGCGCTGATCGAGGCGCCCCGGCCCGTGCGGGTCGGCTGCCTGTATCTGCCCAACGGCAATCCGATCGGCACCGAGAAGTTCGCCTACAAGCTGGCGTGGTTCGACCGGCTACGGGGCCACGCCAAAACCCTGCTGGCGCAGGAAGAGGCCTTCACCTTGATGGGCGACTACAACGTCATCCCGACGCCGGACGACGCCAAAAACCCCTCCGCCTGGGTCAACGACGCCCTGTTCCAGCCCGAAAGCCGGGCCGCCTTCCGCGCCCTCAACAACCTCGGCCTGTCCGAGGCGGGCGAACTGGGCAAGCAGCCCCCCGGAACCTACACCTTCTGGGACTATCAGGCCGGCGCCTGGCAGCGGGATCACGGCATCCGCATCGACTTCCACCTGCTGTCGCCGCAGGCGGCGGACCGGTTCCGGGGCGTCGAAACGCATCGCGACGCCCGCGACATGGAGAAGCCCTCCGATCACGTCCCCGTCGTCGTCGAACTGGAGGACTGACGCTTGGCCGACGCGCTTCGGGTCATCCTGCTCCTGGCGCTGGCGGCGGCGCTCCTGACCACCGCGACCCTTCTGCTCACATGGTGGATGGAACCGCTGCGACGCATGAAGCGCGCCATGGCCAAGTCGCTGGGCGCGCCCGCGGAGGCCGAGGCCTGGTCGCCGGCCGAGGGTCGCGCGGCCGGGCTGGACTTCGACGGCGGACAGGTCGCCGTCCTGTGGAACCGGGGCGCCACGGGGCTTGTCTACGCCTTCGACGAAATCGAGGGCGGCGAGGTCATCGTCGACGGCCATGTGGTCGCCCGCGTTCGACGGGGCGAGCAACGCAAGGCGCTGGACGTGATGGCCCCGGACGCCGAGCAGGTCATCCTGCGGCTGATGTTCGCAGACCCGCGCCACCCGGAGTTCGAATTGGCGCTCTGGGACGCCGCCGAGCGCGTGCAGACGACGTCGGCGGCGGAGGCACTGCGCCTCGGGCGGCGCTGGCTGTCCCACCTTGACGCCCTGCTGAAAGGCTGATCGGCCTTCCGATCCGCAGCGCGGGAGGCTAGAAGCCCCCATCCTGTTTTTCGAGTTCCCGGAGCGCCCCCGTGGCCCGTCTGTTTGACGCCTACATCATCGTGGACTGGACTGCCGCCGAGACGAAGAAGCTGGGCGACGGCTCGGTGTGGATCGGAGTGGCCAAGCGCGACGTGCGCTTCCGCCTCTACACCGAGACCCACAACGCCGCGACGCGGGCCGAAGGCGAGAAGCTGCTCAACTCCCTGCTGGCCGACCACCGCAAGCGTGGCGACCGCGTCCTTGTCGGCTTCGACTTCAACTTCGGCTACCCGGCCGGCACGGCCGCGCGGCTCAAGCTGGACGGCGCGCCGTGGCAGGCGATGTGGAAGTTCATGGCTTCGAACCTCGTCGACAAGCCTGACAACACCAACAACCGCTATCAGGTCGCCGCCAAGATGAACCGGCTGATGACTGACGAGGCCTGGCCCTTCTGGGGGGCGCCAGCCAAACAGGCCCAGCGCTGGCTGACGACCACCAAGCCGCCCGCGGGCGCCGGCGCCGACATCCCCGAGTTTCGCGCGACCGAGGACGCCGTTCGCAAGGGCAAGCTCCAGCCCAAGTCGGTCTGGCAGATGCACGGCGCCGGCGCTGTCGGGGGCCAGACCATGACCGGCATCCCGGTGGTGCGTCGCCTGCTCGAAGCGCTCGGCCCGTCCGGCGCGGTCTGGCCCTTTGGCACGGGCTGGCGCACTCTGGACGCCGCCGATGTCGAACCGCTGTCGACCCTCGTGGTCGAGGTCTGGCCTTCGATGTTCGAGGGCAAGCCCGAAGCCGGCGAGTTCAAGGATCAGGCCCAGGTCCGCACCACCGCCGAAGCGCTGGCGAAGATGGACGAGGCCGGCGATCTGGCGAAAGCCTTCGGCCCGCCCAATGGCGCGAGCGAAGCTCTGGTCCAGCAGGTGGAGCAGGAAGAAGGCTGGATCCTCGGCGCCTAGCCGATCAACGCCCGCGCCGCCGCTCTCGCCTCATCGGTGATCGTCGCCCCCGACAGCATCCGCGCGATTTCCTCACGCCGCGCCGTCTCGTCCAGGGCGTCCACAGTGGTCGTCGTCTGACCGTCGCGATCCGCCTTGCGGACCTTCCAGTGGGCATGACCGCGCGCGGCGACCTGAGGACTGTGGGTCACGACAAGCACCTGTGCGCCGCGAGACAGCTTCTGCAGCCGGGTCCCCACGGCCTCGGCGACGGCGCCGCCCACGCCCTGATCCACCTCGTCGAAGATCATGACCGGCTGGCGCTGATCTTCCCGTCCCGCCAGCGCCGCCTTCATGGCCAGGGCGAAACGGGCCAGCTCGCCGCCGGACGCGATGGTGTCAAGCGGGCCGAAGCCGGTCCCGGCGTTGGTGGCGATCTCGAACCGCACGGTCTCCACGCCCAGCGGCCCGCGTCGGCCTTCGGCCACCGGCTCGAACGCCACGCGAAACCGCGCCCGCTCCAGCTTCAGCGGCGGCAGCTCCTCCATGACGGCGGCGGTCAGCCGGTCGGCCGCAGCCTCACGTGCGGAGGTCAGCAGGATCGCGGCGACATCATAGGCCTCGCGCGCCGTCACCGCATCCCGCTCGGCGGCAGCGATCGCATCGGCGCCGGTCTCGATCAGCCGCAGCTGCTCGCGGAACCGCACCCTCAATGTCGGCAGCATGTCGACCGAGGTGTTCAGCTTGCGGGCCGCGGCGCGCAGGGCGAACAGCCGCTCTTCGGCCTTGTCCAGGCGTCCGGGCTCGAAGTCGAAGGCGTTGGCCGCGGCGTCGACGGCGGCGATGGCCTCCTGAGCTTCGACCAAGGTGCGGTCGATAGCTTCTGACGCCCCGGTCAGGCGGGCGATCACGGGGTGGTCCGGGTCCGCCCCCGCCTGCCCCGCCCTTTGCCGGGCGTGTTCGACAGCGCGCAGGGCGGCGGCCAGAGACCGGGTCAGCTTGTCCCCGCCCAGCTGGCTGCGGGCGTCCGCCAGATCGGCGATGGCCTTTTCAGCGGCGCCCAGCAGGGCGCGCTCTCCCGCCAGATCGGTTTCCTCGTCCGCTCCGGGGTTCAACTCGTCCAGTTCGGCCAGAGCGTCGGTCAGTTCTTCGGTGCGCGCAGCCGCGTCCGCCGCCTCGGCCTTCAGATCCGCCACCCGGTGTTCAGCCGCCTTAAGCCGCTCCGCCGCACCGGCCACGCCCCCCAGCTGAGGCGCCAGACTGCCATAGGCGTCCAGCAGGCTGCGATGGGTCTTCCAGTCCAGCAGGCCGACGGTCTCGTGCTGACCATGCACCTCGACCAGCGCCTGTCCGATCTCGCGCAGCGCGGCGACGCTGGCGGGCTGATCGTTGACGAACGCCCGGCCCCGGCCGTCGGCACCCACCGTGCGGCGCAGGATCAGATCCTCGCCCGGCGCGACGTCGAAGCCCTTCTCCGCGATCATGGCCAGCAGCTCCGCATCGTCGGGGGCCGTGAAGACCGCCGTCGCCGATGCCTGCTTGGCGCCCGCCCGCACCAGTCCGGCGTCGCCCCGCGCGCCCAGCGCCAGACCCAGGGCGTCGAGAATGATCGACTTCCCCGCCCCGGTCTCGCCAGTCAGCACGGTGAGGCCGCCCTCGACCTCGAGGTCGAGCACGTCCACCAGCACGATGTCGCGAATGGAAAGGGCGGTCAGCATGGGCGCGCCGTCTTCCGTGTCTGATTCGCCATGAGCGGCAGTCTAACGGTCATCCGCAGATCTGCCTGTCCGTTGCGTCAGTTTCGGTCGTCAGCCCGGGATCAGCCGACGCAGCCAGCTTTCACGCTCGCCGGTCGGTGACACGTCCGGCTTCGCGCCCTCTTCGGTCAGCAAGGCATAGGCTTCCGCATACCAGGGGCTGCCCGGATAGTTGAAGCCCAGCACGGCGCCGTTGCGGGTCGCCTCTTCCTTCAGACCGAGGATCAGGTTGACCTCGACCAGACGGTACAGCGCTTCCGGCGTATGCGATGTGCGCTGGTAGGCCGGATTGTTGATCACGGCCTTGTAGCGGTTCAGCGCGGCCAGAGGCTGGCCCGCCCGCTGGTAGTACCGGCCGATGGCCATTTCCTTGCCCGCCAGCTGGTCGTTGACCATGTCGATCTTGACCGTGGCGTCGATGGCGTAGCTGGTGCCCGGATAGCGGCGCGCCACATCGCGCAGCCCGTCCAGCGCCTGCTGGGCGTAGCCTTGGTCGCGGCCTACGTCGGTGATCTGTTCGAAGTTACACAGCGCCTTCATGTAGAAGGCGTACGGCGCGCTCGGATTGCCGGGGAACAGGGCGATGAAACGATCGGCGGCTGCGATCGACTCCTGATAATCATTGGCCTGATAGTAGGCGTAGATCTGCATCAGGATCGCGCGGCGCGACCATTCCGAATACGGGTGCTGGCGTTCGACTTCCTGGAAGTAGTCGACCGCATCCCCCCAGCGACGGCTTTGCAGGCGCTGATAGCCGGTGTTGTACAGCGCCTCGACCGGCCGCTCTTCGTAGGCGAGACGGGGACGGTTTGAACGACCGGCGCACGCGGAGACGGTCAGCGCTGCGACAACAGCCGCCGTCAGCACCAGGGCGGAACGAAACTTCGATGCAGGCAAGGACAAACCTCAAAAGTCAGGCCGGCGGGCGCGAACCCTCGGCGCCCCCGGAAACGTGACGCGATCTCTACACCAGCGAAGACAGCCAAGCCAATGCGCGGCTTTTACCTTGTGGAGCCGCCAACCCCTGATATGAAGCGCGCCAGCGCTCGGGACCATTCTCAGCCCGGCGATGACGGCGAAAGGATGACCGGCCATGAAGCTGCTTTCCGGCAACTCCAACCGGACGCTGTCCCAAGCGATCGCCACCCACCTCGATATGCCGCTGACAAAGGCGCAGGTGAAACGATTCGCCGACAACGAGGTCTTCGCCATGATCGAGGAGAACGTCCGCGGCGAGGACGTCTTCATCATCCAGTCGACCAGCTATCCGGCCAACGACAATCTGATGGAGCTGCTGATCCTCACCGACGCCCTCGTGCGGGCCTCGGCAAGGCGGATCACGGCGGTCGTGCCCTACTTCGGCTACGCCCGACAGGACCGCAAGACGGACGGGCGAACCCCCATTTCAGCCAAGCTCGTCGCCAACCTGATCACCCGCGCCGGCGCAGACCGGGTTCTGACCATGGACCTGCACGCGGGCCAGATTCAGGGCTTCTTCGACATCCCGACGGACAATCTGGTGGCTACGCCGGTCCTCGTTCAGGACATCAAGCAGTCTTATGGCCGGGATCCTGGCCTGATGATCGTCTCGCCGGATGTCGGCGGCGTGGTGCGCGCGCGCTCGCTGGCCAAGCGGCTGGATGCGGACCTGGCCATTGTCGATAAACGCCGGCCCAAGGCGGGCGAGAGTGAAGTCATGAACATCATCGGCGACGTCGAGGGACGCCGCTGCATCCTGTTCGACGACATCGTCGATTCCGGCGGCACCCTTGTAAACGCGGCGCAGGCCCTGATCGACAAGGGCGCAGTCGAGGTCTCGGCCTACATCAGCCACGGCGTGCTTTCGGGCCCGGCGGTGAAACGCGTCGCCGACGGCCCGTTGAAGGAACTCGTCATTACCGATTCCATTGAACAGCCTCATGAAGTCCTGACCTGTCCGAAGATCCGTAGCGTCTCTGTGGCCCCGCTGATCGGCGAGGCGATCCGCCGGATCGCCAATGAGGAGTCGGTGTCGAAGCTGTTCGACTGACCCCTCAGTAGCCGGTTCGCCACATTGACGCCGGAAGCGGCGGGTCTGTTGGCCGTCCGTACTTTCGGGGTTTGTCACATGCGTACCGGTTCCCTTTCCCGCGCCCTTGCGCTTGTCGCCGTGGCGGCCTCGCTTCTGGCCAGCTGCGCCTCGCCCGACGCGGCGGCCAAGGCCGAGGCCGCCCGCCTCGCCGCGGAAGCCGCTGCCCTTGCAGCTCGCCAGCCGCCGCCGATCGCCCTCAGTGACAGCATCGCCCAGTCGGCCGCAACCTATCTCGCCTTCACCCGTGATGTGCAGACCATTCAGGGCGGGTTCGCCGACGCCGAATCGATCCAGGCGGCCCTACGGCGGGGTTCGGCCTACGACCCGGCCCAGCTGTCGCGCGGCATGATCGCCTACGCCTCCATCATCGCCCTGCAGTCGCCCGAGTTTCTGGCGGGCGTACGCCAATACGGCGCCGACCCGGTCGTTCGCCAGAAGGTCATCTCCGACATCATGGCCGACAACGAATACGTGACCCTCCTGCCCGGTTCGCAGGCCGCCGCGACCCTGATCATGGCCAATATGAAGATCGAGATCGACGCCCTCAGCGCCTCCGCCAACTCCATCGAGAACGACGCCTACACCATTCAGGGACGCTCAGACCCTCGCCGTAGCTGGGCGACCGCACATGTCGCCGATCGCGCAGCCCGGCTTGAGGCCGCCAAGACCGTCTCTGGCCAGACTATGCTGCCATCGGCGGAGGAGTCCGCCCGTCTGTTCGCCGCAGCCCACACCCGCAGCGGCCTGACCGTCGTCAATGGCGATATGCGGACGCCGCCCTACCCGCCTGCGGTCAACCGCGCCCTGTCGCTCGCGGCTCTCGCCGCACTCGGCGCCGCCGGAGACAGTGCAAAGGCCAACACGGATGCGCTGCAGGAGGAGCCCGCCAACCAGTTCTGCCTCAGCATGTCGAAGCTCAACCTCTACCAATGCCTCGCCGCATCCCGCCCAAGCTACGAGGATATGTTCTGCGTCGGTCGACACATCATGCGCGACCTCGCGACCTGCACCCGAAACTCGGCGATGCCGGGCGCGATTATCCAGGTCTCCGACCCCGTGTCCGTCGCGCCACAAAGGCTGACCATCCCCACGACATCCCTCATGCCGACTGCGGCGCCATCCGCCGCACCGGCGCCCGCGCCAATCCCGGCTCCTGTGCAGCCTCCCCTTCAACAGTCCCGCCCGGCTGTCAGCGCCACCGAACGGCTGAACACCACGCCCTGATCGCAACCTCGTTATCTGGTCATTAACCATCGGAGAACCATTTCAGACGCGGTATAAGCGCTTGTAGTCAAAGGCGTCGCAGTACGCCTCGCGCGTATCCGGGATAGAGACATGCTCAAGGGTCTGAAGCGTCGCGGCCTGTCCGCCGCCGTGATCGCCGCCGCCTTCGCGGTGGCCAGCTGCGCAACTGACGAGCCGGCTCCGCCGCCGCCTCCCCCGCCGCCGCCTCCCCCGCCAGCCCTGAGTCTGAACGACGGCGTGGCGCAGGCGGCCTCCGTCTACGTCGCCTTCATGCGGGAAGTGGCCTCGATCCCTCCCGGCGGTTTCCAGGACGCCGAATCGATTCAGGCCGCCATCCGCAAGGGCGCCGCCTATGAGCCCGGACAGCTGTCGCGTGGCATGATCGCCTACGGCTCGATCCTGGCCCTGCAGTCGCCGGAGTTTGTGCAGGGCGTCCGCGCCTACGCCAACGACGCGACAACCCGTCAGGACATGATCGCCCGCATCAGCGCCGATCCTTTCGTAGCGACCACGCTGCCGGGCGCGGACAAGGCCGCCGGCCTGATGATCGACGCCATCGGCCGCGATTCGACGGCGATGCTGAACATCGCCAACGCCGTGGAAGCCGACGCCTATACCATTCAGGAACGTCGCGATCCGCGTCGGCGCTGGTCTACGGTGCACATCCAGAACCGCGAGGTCCGACTTGAAAGCGCCAAGTCGCTGTCCGGCCAATCGCTGCTGCCCTCCGCCGAAGACTCCGCCCGCCTGTTCGCCGCCGCCCATGCCGGCTCGGGCCTCGGCGTCGCCGGCGATGCGATCAACGGCCCCTATACGCGTCCGGTGGCCCAGGCCCTCGCCATCGCCGCGCTGGCGGCTCTTGGCGCTGGTGGCGACGACAACCGCGTCGGCACCGAGGCCCTGACCCACGATCAGGCCAGCGAGTTCTGCCTGCAGATGTCCAAGCTGATGCTGTTCCAGTGCCTCGCTGCGGCCCGCCCCAGCTATGAAGATATGTTCTGCCTCGGTCGGCACGTCGCCCGCGATCTGGCCACCTGCTCCAGCCAGAATCTGAGCCCCGGCGGCGTTGTGGTGCCCTCGACGCCCCAGCCGTCGTCGGAACCGGTGCAGACAGCCGCCACGCCCGTGCAGACCCCGGCGACCTGACGCGTCGTCGGACGGTTGCGTCCTCGCCGTCATCCGTGTATTAGCCCGCGCTCTTGAATTCCCGGGTTCATGACCCCGCCGCGCGAGCCGGTGCCAGCGCGGCGTTTCTGTTGTTGAGGCGAGCCAGATGGCCGAGATCATTCTGAACGTGGACGTCCGTGATGGCGTCGGCACCGGCGGCGCCCGCGCCGCCCGTCGCGCCGGCATGGTGCCCGGCATCCTGTACGGCGGCGACAAGGCCCCCGTCGCCATCTCGGTGAACGAGAAGGACTTCCGCAAGAACCTGTACACCGGCAAGCTGCTGGGTCACCTGGTGACGCTGAAGTACGGCGACGAGACCCAGCCGGTCATCGCCCGCGACGTGCAGTTCGACCCGGTGTCGGACCGTCCGCTGCACTTCGACCTGATGCGCGTCGAAGCCAAGCAGACCATCAAGATCGAAGTGCCGGTGCACTTCATCAACGAAGACAAGTGCGAAGCCTTCCGTCAGGGCGGTTCGCTGGAAATCGTCCGTCACTCGGTCGAGATCTCGGTCCGCGCCGATCACATCCCGGAAGACCTGATCGTCGATCTGTCCGGCCACAAGCTGGGCGACACCATCCGCTGGACCGACCTGAAGGTGCCTTCGGACGTCGAGCCGACCATCACCGACCGCGACTTCGTGATCGCCTCCATCAAGACCTCTTCGGCCGCCAAGGCTGCTGACGAGATCGAGGAAGCCATCGCCGAGGAAGAAGCCGCCGCCGCCGAAGCCGCCGCGGACGAAGTTCCCGCCACCGAGCAATCGGAAGACGGCGACGCCGCTGTCGAAGGCGAGGAAACCTCGGAAGGCTAGATCGCCTCTCGAAAGACTGTCTCAGGAGCGGCCCATTCCTTGCGGAGTGGGCCGTTTCCGTATCTGAAGCTGGTCCCATGATCATCATCGCCGGCCTCGGCAATCCGGGCGCCAAATACGAGAAGAACCGCCACAACATCGGCTTCATGGCCGCCGACGAGATCGCGCGTCGCTGGTCGTTCGGTCCGGAGCGGGCCAAGTTCCAGTCGGTGATCCGCGAGGGCGAGGTCGCCACCGCAGGCGGCGCCGTGAAGGTGCTTCTGATGAAGCCACAGACCTATATGAACGAGAGCGGCCGCGCGGTCGGCGAGGCGGCGCGCTTCTACAAGATCAAGCCCTCCGAAGTCATAGTCTTCCACGACGAGATCGATCTGGCGCCCGGCCGGTTCCGCATGAAGACCGGCGGCGGCGCCGCAGGCCAGAACGGCGTGCGTAGCCTGATCAGCCATCTGGGCGCGGAATTCCGCCGGGCCCGCATGGGCGTGGGCCATCCCGGTGAGAGCCACCTTGTGATGCCGCACGTCCTCGGCGACTTCTCCAGGGCGGACCAAGCGTGGCTCGAGGCCATGCTCAACGCCTGCGCTGACGCCCTGCCCTTCGCGGCGGCCGGAGATGACGAGCGCTATCAGGCCGAGGTCATGCGTCTGGCCCCCGCGCCCAAGTTCAGCCCGCGACAGGCGGCGCAGAAGGGCGAATAGCCGCGCTTCCTCCCGACGACCGGACGCGCTAGAGCGCTGCCGTGAACCGCAGCCAGGCCGACAATTGGTCTCTGACACACTCGCTGGCCTTCCTGGCCGCGACGTTCGCCATCATGCTCGGAACCCTGCTGCCGTTCGGGGCCATGGCGGCGGCGCAGCCCGGCCAGCCGCTTGTCATCTGTTCGGCCGAGGGGCCGCAGGTGGTTCAGGTTGGCGCGGACCTCGACGGCCCCGCCCGCAAGGCGCATCCGGCCAAATGCGCCGCCTGCGTCATGCCCTTGCTGGCGGCGTTGCCGACCCCGCCCGCGCCTCAACCTGCGGCGCCGGTCGCGGTCTCCGAAACGGTCACCTGGACCCCCGCCAGCGTCAGCCCCCCGCCGCCGGCCCGTGCGCCTCCCCGGCCGCCCTCCACCGCGCCACCCCTCGCCTGAACCAGACCGCTCGCCCGGCCGCCGGCCGCGCGTCCTTTTCTGTTTCAGGATCTGATTTCATGTCTCTCAAGACCACCGCAGCGCCCTGCGCGCTGCTGCTCGCCGCCCTGTCTGCGGCGCCCGCTTTCGCTCAGGATGCTACCGAACTGGATAGTGTCATCGTTACCGGCAAACGTAATCCCGACGACCCGGCCGTCGTCGCCGAAGCGCGTGAACGTCTGTCCCGCACCCCCGGAGCCGTCGCCGTCGTTTCCGCCGAAAGCTATGAGGATCGGTACGCCCTCACCTTCTCCGACACGCTGCGCTCGGTCCCCGGCGTCTTCGCCCAGCGGCGATGGGGCGAGGAAGTCCGCCTGTCGATCCGGGGCTCGGGCATCGGTCAGAGCCTCCATCTCAGAGGCGTTCTGCTGGCGCAGGACGGCGTGCCGTTCAGCGCGCCGGACGGGTTCGGAGACTTCCAGGAACTGGACCCGCTCGTGACCCGCTACCTTGAGGTCTACAAGGGCGGCAACGCCTTGCGGTTCGGCGGCGCGGCCCTCGGCGGGGCGGTGAACGTGCTGACGCCGACCGGGCGCAACGCGCAGAACGAAAACCTCTTCCGTCTGGAGGGGGGCTCGTTCCAGACCCGACGCGCGCACGCGGCGATCGCACGGGAGAAGGGCGACTGGGACGTCTACGCGGCCGCGACCTGGGCCGGCAGTGAAGGCTTCCTCGACCATCAGGACGGCGACAGCAAACGCCTGACCCTTAACGTCGGCCGTCAACTCGGCGAAGACCGTGAAGTCCGCGTGATCGTTCAGGCCAACGATCTTGATCTCGACATCTCGGGAACGCAAAGCCTCGACAAGGCGCTGACCCGCCCGCGCAACCCTGATCCGTACGTCCGGGCCATGGACTTCGGACGGGACATCAAGTCGGTTCGGGTGACCGCACAGACCCGCTGGCGCCTGAGTGACGAACTGGTGTTCGAGGGCGGCGCCTACATCGCGGACAAGCGACTGTTCCACCCGGTCCCCGTGGTCCTCGACAACGATTACCGGTTCTGGGGCGGCTTTGGACGACTGGACTGGACAGGCAAGCTCGGCGGTCTGCGCGCCGACGCGTTCGCAGGCGCCTATTTCCGGACCGGTGACAACGACAGCCTCGTGTTCCTGAACACAGGCGGTGGCAATCCGGGCTTTCAGGTCGGAAGCACCCTCCAGAACGCCACAGGCATCGACGCTTTCGCGGAAGGCCGACTGTTTGTGACAGATCGGCTCGCCCTGATCGCTGGCGGCTCCTGGGGCCGGGCCGAACGTGACGTCGAGAATCGTCTCGTTCCGGCGAACAGCGCCCGGCGGAACTACGACTGGTTCGCGCCGCGCGTGGGTCTGCTGTGGGAAGAGCCCGACGGTTCACAGATCTACGCCAACCTGACCCAGTCGGTGGAGCCTCCGACGTTCCTTGAGCTCGTGCAGAGCCCCGTTCCACAGTTTGTCGACCTGGATGCGCAGGAGGCATGGACAGCGGAAATCGGCGCGCGCGGTCAACGTGGCCCCTTCCGCTACGACATCGCCGCCTACCGTGCGAAAATCGATGGCGAACTGCTGAACTATGTGGTGATCCCCAACGTCCCGGCGCTGAGCTTCAACGCCGAAGACACCATCCACCAGGGAATCGAGGCGGGTCTGGACTGGCGCCTGGTTGAAGGCGAGCCGGGCCGCCTGGCCCTGCGGCAAACCTGGACCTGGTCCGACTTCTCCTTCAAGGACGACGCCGTCTACGGCGACAACCGGCTGCCCATAATCCCCGAGCATGCCTATCGCGCTGAACTGAAGTACGAACATCCTCAGGGCTGGTTTGTCGCTCCGTCCGTCGAGTGGACGCCGCAGGACATCTATGTCGACTACGCCAACACGCTGAAGTATCCCGGCTATGCGACCATTTCGTTGAACGCCGGGATCGATCTGCCAAACGGCGTTTCCCTGTTCGCGGATCTGCGCAATCTCACCGACAAGAAGTACGTCTCCAACGCCAATGCGATCACGGACGCTCGCACCACGGCCGCGGAAGTCTTCACGCCGGGAGAGGGCCGCTCGGCCTACGTCGGCGTTCGTTACAGCTTCTGACCGCGCGCGGGGCGGCGTCAGCGTCGCCCCGCCAGCCGGAGATCACCATGCGCGATCCAATCCCCAGTCCCGTGTCCGGCGCCTATCGCGCCGTCTGGCGCTGGCATTTCTATGCGGGCCTTCTGGTCATGCCCGTTCTCATGCTGATGGCGCTGACCGGCGCCATCTATCTGTTCCGGGCGGAGATCGAGGACGCGGTCTACCGGCCGCTGGCCGAGGTCAGACCGGCGGCCACGACCACATCTCCCGACCGTTGGGCCGCCGCCGCGCGCGTCGCCGGGGGCGGCGAGGTGGCGTCTGTGCTCATGCCCGATCGGCCCGACCGCGCCGTGAGGTTCACGGTGCGAAGACCCGACGAGAGTCAGGTCTTCGTCTTCGTCGATCCGTCCGACGCCCAGACGACCGGAGTCGCTCCCGCGGGTGGCGTCACCGAGACGGTCAAGCGCATCCATAGCCTCGAGATCGTCGGCCGTTGGGGCAATCTGCTGGTCGAGGTCGTCGCCGGATGGGCGATGATCCTCGTCGCGACCGGCGTCTTCCTCTGGTGGCCGCGGAGGCGCGTCGCCGGGGTCGTCACCGTCCGGGCAAGGGCCGGCCGCCCGTTCTGGCGCGACCTGCATGCCGTGACCGGCCTCTACGCCGGGGCGGTGATTTTCTTCCTCGCCTTCACCGGCATGCCGTGGTCCGGCGTCTGGGGCGACGCGATCCTGGGGCAGATGCGGGCCAGCGGCATCGGACGACCGGCCACTCCGCCGGCCGCGTCGCCTTGGGAGCACGCGCAGCATAAGGCGGATGAGCCGGGAGGCGTCGGCTGGACCATGGAGGGCGCCACCATGGCCACCCCCGCCCATCACGCAGCCCCCAGTCTCGAACGCGTTGTCGACACCGCCAACCGGTCGGCCCTCGCCCGACCGTGGCTGATCTCCGTTCCGGCCTCGCCTGATCTCGCATGGGCCGTCGCCCGTCAGCCGACGCGCGTGGAGGATACGCGCACCCTCTATGTCGATGGCGTCACCGGCGATGTGAGAGCCGACATCCGCTATCGACAGTTTGGCTGGGGCGCAAAGGCCTTCGAATGGGGCATCGCCACCCACCAGGGCACGCAATACGGCGCGATCAATCGCTGGGTCATGCTGTCGGGATGCGTGGCCGTCTGGCTGCTGGCCATCAGCGGACTGGTGATGTGGTGGCGACGCAGGCCATCCGGCGGCCTTGGAGCCCCGGCCGCGCCTCCGGGCCCGCGGGTCCGCGCCGCGGTTCTCGGCATCGTGATTCCCTTTTCCATCATCTATCCTCTGACGGGCCTGAGCCTGCTCGCCGCCATCCTGATCGACAGGACGGCCGCAGCGATCCGGCGCCGGTTCGCGATTTCTGAAAGGACAGCGCCATGAAGCGCCTGTTGTCATTGGCCGCTTTCGCCCTCGTGACCGCCTGCTCCGCCGGCGGGACGGCCGCGCCCGCCCGCGTCGACGTCGCCGACGCCATCTGCAGGCCGGCCGCACCTGGTCGTGACGTCACCGGCTGCTACGTCACCCTCACGGCCAGTCGGAACGACCGCCTCGTCTCCGCCGCCTCCCCCTCCGCCCGCGCGCTCCAGATCCACGAGATGAAGAGCGCCGACGGCATGATGCAGATGTCCGAACTGCCGGACGGCCTGCCCCTGCCTGCGGGCGAGGCGGTGCATCTGGCGCCGGGCGGCAATCACATCATGCTGCTGGGGGCGACAGGTTCGCTGGCGACCGGGGGGACGATCCCGGTGACCTTGACGTTCGAGCATGCGCCCGCGCAGCAGGTCACCTTCCGGATCGCCCAGCCCGCGACCGCCGAACACAGCGGCCATTGATCCGCCGTCGGCATCGGCCATAAGGCCGCATGACCCTTCGCCCTTGCCTTGCCGGCCTCGCCCTGATCGTCGCCGGCTGCTCCGCGCCTGATCCTGCCGCCCGGCCGGCCCAGGCCAGCGTGGTTCAGGTCGCTGACGCCGTCTGCCGCCCCACCCCTCCGGGGCGGCGGATGACGCTCTGCTATCTGACCCTGACGGCCAGCACGAACGACGCCCTGATCGAGGCGTCCAGCCCCCGGGCCGGTCGGGTCGCCCTGCACGACGTGCCGTTCGAGAACGGGATGGTCGTTCTGACCCCTCGCAGCGGCCCGATCGGTCTTCCGGCCGGTCAGGCCGTTCGTCTGGCCCCCGGCGGTCAGGCGCTGGCCCTGCAGGGGGTCCAGACGCCCATGACCGCTGGCCAGACCGTGCCGATCACCCTGACCTTCAACCTCGCGCCCGCTGTCGAGACCGTCGCGCGCGTCGAGGCGGAACCTGCGGCCTGACAAATCGCGCGCGACCGGTTAAAGGCTCGCGCTCACTCGAAAGCTCCCCAAGACCATGGCCCTGAAAGTCGCGATCGTCGGCCTGCCCAACGTCGGCAAGTCCACCCTGTTCAACGCCCTCACCAAGACGGCGGCGGCCCAGGCGGCCAACTATCCGTTCTGCACCATCGAGCCGAACACCGGCGACGTGGCAGTACCCGAGCCGCGCCTGAATGTGCTGGCCGAAATCGCGGGTTCCAAAGAGATCATCCCGGCCCGCATCACCTTCGTGGATGTGGCAGGCCTCGTGCGCGGCGCGTCCAAGGGCGAGGGTCTGGGCAACCAGTTTCTGGCCAACATCCGCGACTGCGATGCCGTGGCCTTCGTCGCCCGCTGCTTCATTGATGACGACATCACCCACGTCGAGAACCGCATCGACCCGATTTCCGACCTCGAGATCATCGAGACCGAGCTGATGCTGGCCGACCTCGAAAGCCTCGAGAAGCGCGTGGTCAACGTCGAGAAGAAGGCCAAGGGCGGGGACAAGGACGCCCAGCAGACCCTGCGCCTGATCAACGCCGCACTCGTTCCGCTCCGCGCCGGCAAGCCTGCCCGCGTCGCCGAAGTGTCCAAGGAGGACGAGAAGGCCTGGCACATGCTCCAGTTGCTGACCTCGCTGCCGGCGCTGTATGTCGCCAACGTCGACGAGAACTCGGCCGACAAGGGCAACGCGCTGTCCGATCAGGTCGCTGAACGCGCCAAGGCGGACGGCGCCAATACGGTCGTCATCTCCGCCAAGATCGACTCCGAGCTCGCCGTCCTCGACGAGGCCGAGCAGATGGAGTTTCTCGAAAGTCTCGGTCTGGCGGAGCCGGGCCTGAACCGCCTGATCCGCGAGGCCTACAGTCTGCTGGGCCTGCAGTCCTACTTCACCGTCGGCCCCAAGGAAGCGCGTGCCTGGACCATCCACGTGGGCGACACCGCGCCCCAGGCCGCAGGCGTCATCCACACGGATTTCGAGAAGGGCTTCATCCGCGCGGAGACCATCGCTTACGACGACTATGTCGCCCTGCGCGGCGAGTCCAAGGCGCGCGAGGCCGGCAAGCTGCGGGCCGAAGGCAAGAGCTACGTCGTCAAGGACGGCGACGTGATGAACTTCCTGTTCAGTTGATCTTGAGCGACGGCCCCGTCGGCGTCGTGTCAGTCAGGGTCGTGCATTTGGTCAGGTTGACCATAGCGTTGTCCCGATCCAGCCAGATCAGCCGCAAGGCCTGACCGGCCGCGGACATTTTCAGGCGCTCGATGGCCCGCGTCCCTTCGCTCTCGCACCTCAGCGTCGCGACATAGCCGTCCGCCGCCTGATCGATCTCGGCGATGGTGCAGCTGTTCTCGTAGCCCTTGAAGCTTACCGGCGTGATCTCGATCGGCTGTTCCGGCCCGGTGGTGTTCACGCACCACGACACGTCGGCCGCCCATCGACCGACGAAGCTTTGCGGCCCCGTGCCCGGCATGACCGACCCGATCCCCGGCGCGGGCGGCGGCGGCGGCGCATCGGCTTCCGAGGTCGTCACGGCAGCCGCCGGGTCAGTCGGGTCGTTAGTCGCAGGCTGACTGCAAGCGGTCAGACCAAGAGCGAGGACGGAAAGGATCGACAGGCGCATCATCCACAAGGAACGCCCGAAGACGGTTGCGGGTGCACAAAGATTCGCCCTCCTGTCGTACGGCCGCGCTTGCATAAAAGCCGATCCTTTGTCACGACTTGTTGCGGGGCGTGAGATTAGTGAGCGTTCGAATGACGCAGATGACCAACCCTTGGGGTGTTCAACTCGATCCGCTGGCGCAAGACATCGCCGCGGTGCTCATGCGTTTCGGCGGCTCGGCGCATCAGAAGGACGTCGTCCAGTGCGTGGCCGCCATGAAGCGCCAGCGCGGCGAGACTGTCGCCCAGGATCTGGCCAATCGCATCGTCGAGGTGTTTGAACGCTACCGCGACCTCTTCTTCCGCCCGTTCGGCGAAGGTTCGATGCGCTGGGCCCTTCAACCCGGCGTCGCCTGATCCCTTCCCGATAACGAAAAAGGCCCGCGGTTTGCGCCGCGGGCCTTCGTCGTTTTCAGCGGGCTTCGTTTAGAAGCGACGCACGTAGCCGAGGCCGTAGGTATTGGCTTCGCCACGGTCATCGGTGAAATCGCGGCGCGTGAAGTCGGCGCGGATGCCGTTGCGGGCGTCGAAGAAGTAGTTGGCGCCGACGCCGTAGTTCCAGCTCTCGGCGTTGTCGTCTTCGCTAATGCCGGCGGCCGAGGCTTCGATCTTGGTCGTGCCGTAGCCGACGCGTCCGAACACTTCGAAGTTCGGGTTGATCGGCAGGGTCGCGACGCCATACACGGCGGCGTCGTACTTGTGCTCGATGCGCACGTCCGTGCCGGCGATGTCGAGGGTCTCGTCCTTCACGCCGACCGAAGCTTCGCCTTCAACGCCGAAGTACTGGTTGAAGCGGGCGTTCAGGCGGCCCGAGATCGCGCCAAGGTCACCCTCATCGCTGTCGAAGTGAGTGTAACCAACCGAACCGGTCAGTTGAGGAGATGTAACGCTTTGAGCCGCTGCGGGAGCAGCAATGACAGTCAAGGCGGCGACGGAGAGAAGAATGTTACGCATTGTTTCTTTAACCTTTGGATGCAGCAACTGCTGCGGTCACCAGCCCCACCTGGTGGGGAGCTGAAATGGTTAGCCATGAAGGCCGTTCCAAGGCATTCTGATTACTTGCTTTTAACTGTGCGCCCGGAAGCACATACAGCGTTACGCGAACACTCTAGCTTCGCACGCTCCAGCCAACGGCGGACAGCAGCGTCACCGCCATCGCATTCACCGGCGTAGGCACGCCATGCCGTTGGCCGAGGCGGACGATTACCCCGTTGCGCGCGTCCCATTCCATCGGCCTACCCGCCAACCGGTCGGCCAGCAGCGAGTTGACCGAGTCCGCCGGCGAGGTCATGGCGCGCTCGATAACCCAGTCCGGAATTTCGTCGCCAAGTTTCGCCCCGACTGCACGACCCACGGCCACGCACTCACGCACCATCTCGCGCATCAGGTCCGACATGCCGTCGGCGCGCACCACCCCGCCCGGCTCTCCGGTCAGGGCATTCGCCGCGCCGGCGCAGTTTAGCGATAACTTGGTCCAGGCGACCGTCAGGAAGTCGTCGGTTGTCGAGGCCTCGATCGGGCTATCCGCGAACAGGACGGCGAAGGCGTCGCCGTCCGGCCCGACGGGCGTGACGATCGTCCCGTTGCGGCGATGCGCGATCCGGCCGGGCGCCGACCGCTCGGCCGGCACATCCACCACCGCGGGCACGATCCGCGCAGGATCGACGAAGGGTGCGAACCGCTCGACATGTTCGACGCCGTTCTGCAGCACCGCCACCCTCGTGTCCGGTCCCACCAGTGGCTTCAGCCAGCGCGCGGCGCCATCGACATCATAGGCCTTGGTCGCGACCAGCACCCAGTCGACTGGTTCGGTCACCTGCGACGGATCCGTCACGACGCGCGGCTGAGCCTCGACGATCGCGCCGTCGGGGGTCTCGACCACCAGCCGGTCCAGCGGCGTGCGCGCGCACAGCGTCAGGCTGTCGACCAGCGGACTGTGCGCAATCCACGCCGCCACCGTCCCGCCGATCGCCCCCGGACCGACCACCGCGACCGACACGCCCATGCTCAGCGATCCTTCTCGCGTTCGGTCCCGGCCCTCGCATGCAGCGCAGCCTGCGCCGCCGCCAGCCGGGCGATCGGCACCCGATAAGGCGAGCAGGACACGTAATCCAGCCCGGCCTCTTCACAGAAGGCGATCGACGACGGATCGCCGCCGTGCTCGCCGCAGATGCCCATCTTCACGTCCGGCCGCACCGACTTGCCGCGCTCGGCCGCAATGCGGATCAGGTCGCCCACGCCGTCCTGATCCAGCCGCACGAACGGATCGGTCTCGAAGATTCCCTTGTCCATATAGGCCTGCAGGAATCGGCCGGAGTCATCGCGGCTGATCCCGAAGGTGGTCTGGGTCAGGTCGTTGGTGCCGAAGCTGAAGAATTGCGCATGCTCGGCCAAATCGGCTGCCCGCAGCGCCGCGCGCGGCAGCTCGATCATGGTGCCGACCAGATACTCGACCCGGTCGCCTGCATCCGAGAACACGGCCTCCGCCGTGCGGTCGGTGAGTTCGCGCAGGTATTTCATCTCCAGCCCGAGGGCGACGAGCGGGTGCATGATCTCGGGGATCGGTGCGACGCCAGAGGTCGTCTTCACCTCCAGCGCGGCCTCCAGAATGGCGCGCACCTGCATCTCGTAGATTTCGGGATAGGCCACGCCCAGCCGGCATCCCCGGTGCCCCAGCATCGGGTTGGTCTCGTGCAGCTCCCGCGCCCGCCGCTTCAGCTTGGCGGCGTCCAGACCCGAGCTCGCCGCCAGCGCGTCCATCTCGGCCTCGGTATGGGGGATGAACTCGTGCAAGGGCGGGTCCAGCAACCGGATCGTCACCGGCAGGCCGGCCATGATGTTGAACAGGTCAACGAAGTCCGCCTTCTGGAACGGCGCGATCTTGCCCAGCGCCGCCCGACGCCCCGCTTCGTCGTCCGCAAGGATCATCTCGCGCACCGCGGCGATCCGGGTGTCGTCGAAGAACATATGCTCGGTCCGGCACAGGCCGATGCCCTCGGCGCCGTATCCGCGCGCCGTCTCGGCGTCCCGGGGCGTCTCTGCATTGGCCCGCACGCCCAGACGCCGCACCCCGTCGGCCCAGGCCATCAGGGTCTGGAAGTCGCCGGTCAGCTCCGGCTCGATCATCCTGACCGCCCCGTCCAGAACCTCGCCCTTGGACCCGTCGATCGTGATGATGTGACCGGCGGCGTAGGTGCGCCCCCGCGCCGTGAAGGTCCGCGCCTTCTCGTCGATATGAACCTCACCGGCGCCGGACACGCAGGGTCGACCCATGCCGCGGGCGACGACGGCGGCGTGACTGGTCATGCCGCCCCGGGCCGTGACGATGCCGCGCGCGGCATGCATGCCGTGAATATCCTCCGGGCTGGTCTCTTCACGCACCAGAATGACGGCGTCGCCCAACTGAGCCAGCCGTTCCGCTTCATCGGCGTCGAAGACGATCTTGCCCGTGGCCGCGCCCGGCGACGCCGGCAGGCCCGTCGCCACAACCGTGCGATGGGCGCGGGGGTCCAATGTCGGGTGCAGCAGTTGATCCAGCGCTTGGGGTTCCACCCGCAGCACGGCCTCATCTTTCGAGATCACGCCCTCTTCCGCCAGATCGACGGCGATCTTCAAGGCCGACTTGGCCGTGCGCTTGCCATTCCGGGTCTGCAGCATCCATAGCCGGCCCTGTTCGACCGTGAACTCGATGTCCTGCATGTCGCGATAGTGGCTCTCCAGCCGCCCGACGACCTCGACGAACTGGCCGAACACCTCGGGCATCGCCTCTTCCATGGAAGGAGCCGTCTCGCCCATCTCCTCCCGCCCCGCCTTCGTCAGCGACTGCGGCGTGCGAATGCCCGCCACGACGTCCTCGCCCTGGGCGTTGATCAGGAATTCGCCGTACAGCGCGCCGTCGCCAGTGGAGGGATTGCGGGTGAAGGCGACCCCGGTCGCAGAGGTGTCGCCCATGTTTCCGAACACCATCGACTGCACATTCACCGCCGTGCCCCAGCTCTCGGGGATGTCGTGCATGCGGCGATAGAATTTCGCCCGGTCGTTCATCCAGCTTTCGAACACCGCGCCGACCGCGCCCCACAGCTGATCGGTCGGATCCTGCGGAAACGCCCGACCCAGCCGGTCCTCGACCACCCGCTTGTAGTCCGCGACGACCTTTTCCCAGTCTTTCGCCTGCATGTCGGTATCGACTGTGATCCCCAGCCGATCCTTGTGGTCGTCCAGCACTTCCTCGAAGTCATCATGCTCGAGGCCCAGCACCACACTGGAATACATGGTGATGAAGCGGCGGTAGCTGTCGAAGGCGAAGCGCCGGTCACCCGACAGGGCCGCCAGCCCCTCGACCGTTTCGTCGTTGAGCCCCAAATTCAGGACCGTATCCATCATGCCCGGCATCGACGCGCGCGCGCCCGATCGCACCGAGACCAGCAACGGGTTCGCTGGATCGCCGAACCGCTTGCCCACGACCGTCTCAACCTTCGCCAGCCCGGCCCGCACCTGATCCTTCAGATCGGCCGGGTAGCTCTGACCGTTCTGGTAGAAGTCGTTGCAGGCCTCGGTGGTGATCGTGAATCCCGGCGGCACGGGCAGGCCCAGCGACGACATCTCCGCCAGATTGGCGCCCTTGCCGCCCAGCAGGTTCTTCATCGACGCATCGCCATCGGCCGACCCGCCGCCGAAGCCGTAAACCCACTGAGTCATCGATAAGCCCCTGAGCCCTGATCGTCTTGCGCCTGAACTAACGCGCGCCGCCCTCGAAGGCGAGGGCGTGGGCGTAACAATCCGTGAAGTGTAGTTTCGGTTCTCCCGGTCACCTCGTCTTAACCGCGATGATTCACCAATCGGTCCTCAAGCTGTGCGGGGCCGAGTTCAATGTCCGATCTGAAGACCGACGTTATCCACCGGGGCGATTGCATCGAGGTGCTGCGCTCCCTGCCGGATGCGTCCGTCGACATGGTCTTCGCCGACCCGCCCTATAATCTCCAGCTGGGCGGCGACCTTCTGCGCCCGGACAATTCCAAGGTCGACGCGGTCGATGACGACTGGGACAAGTTCGACAGCTTCGCCGCCTACGACGCCTTTACCCGCGACTGGCTGAAGGAATGCCGCCGGGTGCTGAAGCCGGAAGGCTCGATCTGGGTCATCGGCAGCTATCACAACGTCTTCCGCCTCGGCACGGCGATTCAGGACCTCGGCTTCTGGGTGCTGAACGACATCATCTGGCGCAAGTCGAACCCGATGCCGAACTTCAAGGGCACCCGGTTTACCAACGCCCACGAGACTCTGATCTGGGCGGCGAAGTCGCGCGACCAGAAGCGCTACACCTTCAACTACGACGCGCTGAAGGCCTTCAACGAAGACACCCAGATGCGCTCGGACTGGACCTTCGCCCTGTGCACCGGCGAGGAGCGGATCAAGGACGCCGACGGCAAGAAGGCGCATCCGACCCAGAAGCCCGAGGCCCTGCTGCACCGGGTGATGCTGGCCGCCACCCGGCCCGGCGACGTGGTGCTGGACCCCTTCTTCGGCACCGGCACCACCGGCGCGGCCGCCAAACGCCTCGGGCGCCACTACATCGGCATCGAGCGCGACGAGGGCTACGCCAAGGTCGCCGAGGACCGGATCAAGGCGGTTCTGCCGTCGTCGCCCGAGGACCTGATGGTCATGGGATCGAAGCGTGCCGAACCCAAGGTGCCGTTCGGGTCGCTGGTCGAGGCGGGTCTCCTGCGGCCGGGCGACACCCTGTACTGCCCAAAGGGTGAGCGGGAGGCTCGGGTCCGGGCGGACGGTTCTCTGGTGGCCGGCACGCTCAGCGGCTCGATCCATAAAATGGGCGCCCTGTTCGAGAACGCGCCCGCCTGCAACGGCTGGACCTACTGGCGCTTCAAGTCGGATCAAGGACTTAGGCCAATTGACGCTCTGCGGGCCGAGATACGTGCGGGCATGTAATGACCGGTAGCCGACACATGTAACGCGGTAACGTCCCGTTTCAGCTGACTAAAATTCGGCGGTCGGGGAACTTCGCAGTTGCGAGACAGTTGAGCATCCGGCGCCTGTTGTCAGAGGCGCTGGAGCCTCATCGCCATGAAGATCGCCCAGGTCACCCCGCTCTACGAAGCCGTGCCGCCGAAGCTCTATGGGGGGACCGAGCGGGTCGTCGCCCATCTGACCGACGCCCTCGTCGACCTGGGGCATGACGTCACCCTGTTCGCCAGCGCCGACGCCGAGACGCGTGCCCGGCTGATCCCCGTCCGCGATCAGGCCATCCGGCTGGATCCCGCCCCGCTGAAGTCGGATCTGGCGGCCCACATGACCATGCTGTCCGAGGTGCTGAAGCGCGCCGACGACTTCGACATCATCCACTTCCACACGGACATGATCCATTTCCCGTTCTTCCGCCGCTGCGCGGACAAGACGGTGACGACCCTGCACGGGCGACTGGACATGAAGGATCTGCCCGAAGTCTATCGCGCATGGCCTGACTTCGGCCTCGTCTCGATCTCCGACGACCAGCGCCGTCCCCTGCCCTTCGCCAACTGGAAGGCGACAGTCCAGCACGGCATGCCGGCCGAGACCTACCGCTTCTCTCCGAAATCGAGCGGCTACCTCGCGTTCCTCGGTCGCATCTCGCCCGAGAAGCGTCCGGATCGCGCCATCCAGATCGCGACTGCGCTCGGCAAGCCCCTCAAGATGGCGGCGAAGGTCGATGCTGCAGACAAGATCTACTGGGAAACCGTCATCAAGCCGATGATCGACGGCAATCCCCTGATCGAGTTCATCGGCGAGATCGGCGACCACCAGAAGTCCGCCTTCCTCGGCGGCGCCGACGCCTTGCTGTTCCCGATCGACTGGCCCGAGCCCTTCGGTCTGGTGATGATCGAGGCCATGGCCTGCGGCACGCCGGTCGTCGCCTTCCGTTGCGGCTCGACGCCCGAGATTATCGAAGACGGTGAGACCGGCTTCCTGGTGGAAACGCTGGAGCAGGCCGTCGCCGCCGCGGGTCGCGCGCACCTGCTGGACCGCGAAGCCATTCGCGCCCGCTTCGAGTTGCGCTTCTCCGCTACCGCAATGGCGCGCCGCTATCTGGACGTCTACGGCGACCTGCTGGCAAAGCGGCCATTCGCCGAAGCGCCCCTTTCAGAGGTCGTGACGCCGTTGCGCCCGACCGAAGATCGGACGTTTGCGCTGGGCGCCTGACGGCAACCGACAGGTCTCTTGTCCATTAGCGTACCCAAGCGGCCATCAAGCGTCCGCATTCGGGTGTAAGGCTCAGGGTTCGCCTGATCGCTGCCGAGGAGCCTCATGGACGACGCCTATTCAGTCCAGACCACCGCCGCCGACACTTCCGAAGCCGATGGCCTCGAGCGCCTGATGGCGCTCAAGGACGCCGACACCTTCTGCGTGGCCGATGGCTGGGGCGACATGAAGGGCGGCGCCGACGGCCTGTTCGATCACGACACCCGGCTGCTGTCCCGACTGGTGATGACCGTCGGTCAGGCGAGGCCCTCCCGGCTGAGCTCGGGCGTCAGCCAGGACAACGTCTTCTTCACCTGCCACTCGACTAACCGCCCCCTGCCGCCGATGGGCGGCCGGTCCGCGCCGGCGGGCGTGCTGCACATCGAGCGCCGCCGCTTCGTCTGGGATCGCCGGCTGTTTGAGCGGGTGCGCATCGAGAACCACGGCATCGAGGACGTGCTCCTGCCTCTGGCTTTCGACTTCGGCGCCGACTTCGCTGACATCTTTCAGGTGCGCGGCACCTTCCGGGACAAGCGCGGAACTCTGGAGACGCCGACCCACGACGGCCGGCGGGTGACCTTCCGGTATCGCGGGCTGGACGACGTCGAGCGCGTGAGCTGTCTCGCCTTCTCCGAACCGCCCGCCCGCCTGACCGGATCACGCGCCGAGTTCATGTTCAGCCTGCCCATGGGCAAGCGGATGGATCTCTACGTCGAGTGCGCCGCGGACAGCTGTTCGCCGCCGGACGAAGCGCGCTTCCGGCTCAATGCCGTGCAGGCGCGGCTGGCGATGCGGATCCGCCGCCGCCGCGGCGCCTCGGTCCGCGGCCCGCGCAGTCCCCGCTTCAACGACTGGCTGGACCAGAGCCGCGCCGACGTCGCCCTGCTGACCACCGACCTGCCGACGGGTCCCTATCCCTACGCCGGGGTGCCGTGGTTTTCGACGCCCTTCGGCCGCGACGGGATCATCACCGCTTGGCAGATGCTGTGGCTCGACCCTTCGCTGGCCAAGGGCGTCCTGACCTATCTCGCCAAACGTCAGGCCACCGAGGTCTCGGCCTTTCAGGATTCCGCCCCCGGGAAGATCATGCACGAGACCCGCGGCGGCGAGATGAGCGCGCTCGGCGAGGTGCCGTTCGGCCTATACTACGGCGGGGTCGACACCACCTGCCTGTTCGTGGCGCTGGCCGGGGCCTACGCCCGGCGCACCGGCGACCTCGAAACCATCCGCGCTCTCTGGCCGAACTTGATCGCGGCCACCCGCTGGATGACCGACTATGGCGATGCCAATGGCGACGGCCTGATCAGCTACCAGCGCGGCGCCGACACCGGCCTGTCCAATCAGGGTTGGAAGGATTCCGAGGACTCCATCTTCCATGCTGATGGCCGGTTCCCGAAAGGCCCGATCGCCCTGCTGGAGGTTCAGGGCTATGCCTACTCCGCGTGGCAGGCGATGGCCGATCTGTCGCTTCAGCTCGACGAACAGGGCCAGGCCGAATGGGCGGCCCGGGCTGAATCGACGCGCCAGCTGGTCGAGGACCGCTTCTGGATGGAGGACGAGGGCTTCTACGCCATCGCCCTCGACGGCGACGGCGCCCAGTGCCGCGCCATCGGCTCCAACGCCGGCCATCTGCTGTTCACGGGCCTGCCCTCTCGCGAGCGAGCTCTGCGGGTCGCCAAGCGCATGCTGTCGGCCGAGTTCCGCTCCGGCTGGGGCATCCGCACCCTCGCCACCGGGCAGGCGCGCTTTAACCCGATCAGTTACCACGACGGCTCCGTCTGGCCCCACGACACCGCCATGGCCGCAGCCGGCATGGCCCGCTACGGAGAGCGCCGCGCCGTGGCCCTGCTGCTCGGCGAAATCTACGCGGCCGCCGCCAGCTTCAACCTGCGCTTGCCCGAGCTCTTCTGCGGCTTCGAACGCATGCCGGGCGAGGCGCCGATCGCCTATCCCGTCGCCTGCCTGCCCCAGGCCTGGGCCGCCGGATCGGTCTTCCTGATGCTGCAGGCCGCCCTCGGCGTGAAAGTCGACGCCATAGAAGGCGTGGTCGAGATCGATGACCCCGTCCTGCCGAGCGGCATCGACCGTCTGAACGTGACCAATCTTCAGGTCGGCGACGGCGTCGTCGATCTGGCGTTCCAGCAGTTGGGCAACCACACGGTCGTTATGCCGCGACGGCGCGAAGGCAAGGTTTCGGTCCGGTCGCTGGGCTAGCCCAATCCTCTCTCCAGCGCTTTCCGAAACACCGTCGGCAGCGAGGCCAGCGCCTCGTCCACCGGCGTCCAGATGAAGTCGCCGTCGCCGCGCGCGGCCCTGACATTCAGGGTCAGCGCGAAGTGGGTGAAGACGTGCTCGATCGCGCCCGCCTCGCGCCAGTCGGCCTCGGCGGGCGGGCCGTCTGAAGCTTCCGCGCTCCAGTCCGAGGTCGGCAATCCCAGCATGCCGCCGAGCAAACCCTTGTCCGGCCTCCTAACCAGCGCCACCCGACCCTCGCGGTCTTGCAAGACCCATGCAAACCCGGTCCTGCGCGGACGATCCGCCTTTTTGATCTTCAGCGGATATCGTTCCGGCTGTCCGGACTGGAATCCCGTACACCAGTGGGTGAGCGGGCAGTCGCCGCACAGGGGCGTTTTCGGTCGACAGACGGTCGCGCCCAGATCCATCAGCGCCTGCGCCCAGTCTCCGGGTCGTTCCTCGCCGACGAGCGAGCCCGCCAGCGACTTGAGTTCCGGGCGCGCGGTCGGCAGGGGCGTCTCGACCGCGAACAGCCGCGCCATCACCCGTTCGACATTTCCGTCCACCACATTCGCGGCCCGGCCAAAGGCGATCGCCGCCACCGCCGCGGCGGTATAGGCCCCCAAACCCGGCAGGGCGCGAAGCCCCTCCTCCGTCTCCGGAAAGGCTCCGTCGTGCCCAGACGCCACCGCTCGCGCGCAGGCCAGCAGGTTTCGCGCCCGGGCGTAGTAGCCAAGCCCCGCCCATGCTGCCATGACGTCTCCATCCTCCGCCGCCGCCAGATCGCGGACGGTCGGCCAGCGCTGCGTGAAAGCGAGAAAGTACGGCGTCGCGTGCGGGGTGGTCGTCTGCTGCAGCATCACCTCCGACAGCCAGACCCGGTAGGGATCGGGACGCGCTTTGGTCCCCGGCGGACTGCGCCATGCCAGCGTCCGGGCGTGCGTGTCGTACCAGTCCAGCAGGGCCGCGCGCAGGGCGTAAACGTCTTTGGCGACGGAGGGCATTCCCCGCGCTATAGATCAGAAATGAAGCGCTCGCTGCCCAGCGATGAGGAAGTCCGCGAAATCCTGTCGCGACGCCGCACCCGGCCCGCGCCACGTCCCGCACCACGCGCCGGACGCGCCCTGCAGGGCCTGATCAAGGAACTGGACGGAAAGTTCGGCCGGGGGTCCGGCGCGCTGGAGGCCCGCTGGCGCGAGATCGTCGGCGATCGCCTCGCCCGGGTCACGCGCCCGCAGAAGCTGACCAAGGGGCGCGGCAACGCCGGCGGCGTCCTCGAACTCCGTGTCGCCGGTCCAGCGGCCTTGCTGGTGCAACACCAGTCGGAAGACATCCTGCAGCGGGTGAACCTGTTCCTCGGCGCTGGCTCGGTCGAGAAGCTGCGCATCGCCCAGGGACCGGTGAAACCGTTGACCGACGCCCCGGCGCAGAAGCCCCGCCGCGCCGCCTCCGCTCCGCTTCCGGCGGCGGCCGAGGCTGAGCTGAAGGCGTCCATCGCCGATGTGCCCGATCCGCTGAAAGACCCGCTTGAGCGGCTGGGCCGGGCGATCCTGAAGGACCGCGACGGCGCGTCTCGTTGACGACCTTCGCCATATCGGCTCTCAAGGACCAAACAGCCGACAGGGACGAGGCATGACCAGGATCAACTACGCGGCCATGAGCCGTCGCGCCGCCATGACGGGCGCCGCCCTGGCCACGATGGCCGCTCTGGGCGCCTGCGGCGGCAAGGCCGGCGCCTCGGCAGAGGGCGACATGGCCATGGGCGCCGCGGAAGGCGCCAAGGTCACGGTCGTCGAGTACGCCTCGGTCACCTGCCACGTCTGCGCGGCCTGGCAGAACGAGAACTGGGCGGCGTTCAAGGCCGCCTATGTCGACACCAACAAGGTCCGCTACGTCTTCCGCGAGATCCCGACGCCGCCCGCCCCTGTGGCCGTCGCCGGTTTCGCCATCGCCCGCTGCGCCGGCGCGGACAAGTATTTCGACGTGGTGCACAGCATCATGTCCAGCCAGCAGGAGATGCAGTCGGGCGCCAACGCCCGCGACGTCCTGTTCCGCGTCGGCAACGGCGCAGGCCTGTCGAACTCGCAGATCGAGGCCTGCATCACTGACGAGGCGGCGCTGAAGGCGGCCGACGAACGCCACAAGGCGGCGACCAAGGCAGGCGTGACCGGCACCCCGACCTTCTTCGTCAACGATGTGAAGGTCGAAACCCTGGGGTCCGCCTCTGGACCCAGCATGGCCGATCTGTCCCGCGCCATCGAGGCCGAACTGGCCAAGGGCTGAGCCGCTGTCCACAGGCGGCGTTGACAAAACTTCGCCGCACCTGTTCTCGAAGGATCGAACTTGCGCGCGATGGCGGGAATCGCGCGATGCTTTCGAGTCCCGACAGTGAGGATGACGCCATGCGCGCCAGGATCGACTACGCCGCCATGAGCCGCCGCGCCGCGATGGCCGCCGCTGCTCTCGGCATGATGGCTCTCTCCGCCTGTGGCGGCGCGGGCCCGAACGCCGCCGCCAAGGGCGACATGGCCATGGGTGCGCCCGAAGGCGCCAAGGTCACTGTCGTCGAATACGCCTCGGTCACCTGCCCGCACTGTGCGGCCTGGCAGGAAGAGACGTGGCCGCAGTTCAAGGCGGCCTATGTCGACACCAACAAGGTTCGTTACGTCTTCCGCGAACTGCCGACGCCGCCTGTTCCGGTCGCCATCGCCGGCTTCATGATCGCCCGCTGCGCCGGCGACGCGAAATACTTCGATGTCGTCCACGGCATCATGGCCAGCCAGAACGAGTGGCAGGCCGGCGTGAACCCGCGCGACACCCTGTTCCGGGTCGGCAACGGCGCTGGCCTGTCGAACCAGCAGATCGAACAGTGCATCACCGACGAAGCCGGCCTTAAGGCCGCCGACGAGCGCGCCAAGGCGGCTATCGCCGCCGGTGTGGACGGGACGCCGGCCTTCATGGTCAATGGCGTCAAGGTGGTGACACCGGGTTCCAGCAGCGGCGCAAGCTTCGCCGATCTGGCGAAAGCGGTCGACGCCGAATTGGCGAAGTAACGCCGGATGGCGCGCTTTCTCCGGCTGATGCTTCTGGCGCTGGTCGTCATCGCCGCGCCCGCCGTGGCGATGGCCCAGACCGTCCCTGCATATCGCGAGGGCGATCCGACAGTGGGATCGGCTTCCGCGCCGGTGACGCTGACGGTCTATCTATCGACGACCTGCAGCCACTGCGCCCACTGGCACAACGACGACTACCCGGCCTTCAAGGCCAAATACGTCGATACGGGCAAGGTCCGCGTCGTCTATCGCGAACTGCCGACGCCGCCCCAGCCCGTTGCGGTCGCCGGCGCCACCATGGCCCGCTGCGCGCCTGCGGATCGCTATGAAACCGTTCTGGATGCGCTGTTCCGCGGACAGGCGACCTACTTCCCCAACCGCCAGACCCGGGACTGGCTGATCGCGGGTGGAACGGCCGGCGGCCTGACGCAGGAGCAGATGCAGGCCTGCCTGAGCCGCGAGAATATCGAGGCCTCGAACGCGCGGGCCGAGCAGTCCTTCGCAGACGGCGTCAACACGACGCCCAGCTTCTTCATCAACGGCGAGCGCGTGCTGGCGAACTCCGCCCCTGAGCTCGCCGCCTTCGACACCCTGATCCAGCCGCTGCTGGCGAAGCGCTAAGCCAGAGCCGATGCAGTTCCAGCGGCTCAGACTGGTCGGCTTCAAGAGCTTCGTCGATCCGTCGGAGTTCCACATCGAGCCCGGTCTGACGGGCATCGTCGGGCCGAACGGCTGCGGCAAGTCGAACGTGCTGGAAAGCCTGCGCTGGGTCATGGGCGCAAACTCGGCCAAGGCCATGCGCGGTCAGGGCATGGACGACGTCATCTTCGCTGGCGCCGCCAATCGCCCGCCGCGCAGCCATGCCGAAGTCCAGCTGACCATCGACAACGCCCAGCGCCGGGCCCCCCAGCCCTTCACCGACAGCGCCATCATCGAGGTCAGCCGCCGCATCGACCGTGGGCAGGGCTCGACCTACCGGATCAACGGCAAGGAGGTCCGCGCCCGCGACGTCCAGCTGCTGTTCGCCGACGCCTCCACCGGGGCCAATTCGCCGGCCCTCGTCCGCCAGGGCCAGATCAGCGAACTGATCGCCGCCAAGCCGCAGAACCGTCGCCGGATCCTCGAAGAGGCCGGCGGCGTCGCGGGCCTGCACACCCGCCGCCACGAGGCCGAGCTTCGCCTGAAGGCCGCCGAGGCCAATCTGGAGCGGCTGGACGACATCGGCCGCGAGCTGGAGACCACCCTGTCCCGCCTGAAACGCGAAGCCCGGCAGGCAGAGAAGTACAAGAAAATCTCGGCCGAGATCCGCGCCCTGCAATCGGCGCTGGTCTATGTCCGGTGGAACGACGCCCGGCTGGCGGCCGAAACGGCGACAAGAGAGTTGGCGGAGGCTGACCGCGCGGTGGTCGAGGCGACGACCGCGTCGGGGCGCGCCCAGACGGCCTCGCTGAAGGCGCAGGAGGCGCTCAAGCCCGCACGTGAGGAAGACGCCGTCGCCGGCGCCCTGCTGCATCGCGCTTCCCTGGAGCGCGACCGGCTGGACATGGCCGAGCAGCAGGCGCGGGCCGAAGTCGACCGCCTGAAGGCCGAGGGCCGCCGCATCGACGCTGACATCGAGCGCGAGACCGGCATGGCCGGCGACGCCGAAAGCGAACTGAACCGCCTGACCGAGGCTTTCGAGGCCTTGACCGCCGAGATCGCCGCCGCTCCGACCCGTGGCCCCGAACTCGACGCCGCCCTGAAAGCCGCGGAAGATGCGCGTCAGGCCGCTGACGCCGAGGTCGAACGGGTCGCCGGCGCGGTCGCCGCCGTCGAGGCTCGCGTCTCGGCCGAAACCGCCCGCAAGCGTGACGCCGAAAGCCGCGTCGAGCGGGCACGCACCCAGTTGAAATCGACCCAACGCGAGCGCGAGGCTCTGGGGCCGCTCGAAACGCCGGAGATCGAGGCTGCCCGCACGGCGTTCGAGAGTGCCCAGGCCGAGCTCGCCGCCGCCCGCACCGCTGTCGAAACGGCCGAGGCCGATCGCGCCGACAAGGCCCGCGCCGAGCAGGACGCCCGCCAGTCCGCCCGCGCCGCCGAGGACCGCCTCGGCCGCCTGCAGACCGAGGCGCGCGGTCTGGCCCAGCTGCTGGTGCAGGCCAAACGTGAACACCCGCCGGCGCTGGATCAGGTCAAGGCCGACAAGGGCTACGAAGCCGCGCTCGCGGCAGCCCTTGGCGACGACCTCGACGCCGCTCTCGACTGCCGCGCCGCAGCCTATTGGGCCGGCGCAGACGCCCCTGCACCGTCATGGCCGGCGGGGGTCGAGCCGTTGGCCGGCCACGTATCCGCGCCCGACCAACTGAAAGCCCGCCTTGCGCTTTGCGGCGTGGCGGCCCGGGCGGATATCGAACGGCTGTCCAGGGGCCTGCCCGTTGGCGCGCGGCTGGTGACGCGCGAAGGCGACCTGTGGCGCTGGGACGGCTTCGTCCAGCGTGCGGAAGCTCCCCGCCCCGCCGCCGTCCGTCTGGCCCAGCGCACCCGACTGTCCGAACTTGAAAGCGAGATCGACGAGGGCAAGCCCGCGCTGGACGCCGCACAGGCTGCTCTGAAAGCCGCGATCGACGCCTTCCGCACCGCCGAGGATGCGGTGAAGGCCGCCCGCGCCCTGCCCTTCACGCTGGACAAGACCGTCGCGGCAGCGCGTGACCGGCTCGAGAGCCTTGGCCGCGATCAGGCCCGCAAGGAGGCGCGTGCGCAGGCGCTGGACGAGACCCTGTCCCGCCTCGCCGCTGAGGTCGAGGCCGCCGAAGCCGCTCTGGCCGAGGCGCAGGGCGTCGAGGCTCCGTCCGAAACCCTGGATGCCCTGCGCGCCGAACTGACCACGGCCCGCCAGTCCGCCGACGCCGCCCGCGGCGCGGCCGCCACCGCCCGTGTCGACCGGGACGCCGAAGCCCGCGAGGTCGCCGGCCGGCAATCGCGCATCGAGGGTCTGGCCCGCGAGCGCGACGGCTGGGCCGGTCGCGCAAAGGACGCCAGGGCCCGCGTCGTCGCGCTGGAGACGGACGCCGGGAAGACCGCGCTGATGCTGAAGTCGGCCGAGTCCGCGCCGGAGCAGCTGGCGGCCCAGCGCTCGTCGCTTCTCGATACGCTGACCAGCGCGGAGACCCGCCGCAAGGCCGCCGCTGACGCCCTGTCCGTCGCCGAGGGCGAGGCCGCCGAGGCCGACCGCGCCGCCCGCGCCGCCGAAAGCGCCGCCTCCTCGGCCCGTGAAGCCCGCGCCGGCCTGTCCGCCCGCGCCGAGGCCGCCTCCGAACGCCTGCTCGACGCAGAGAACCTGCTGCGCGAGACGGCCCAGATGTCGCCCGACGAGCTGGGGCAGAAGCTGCAGGACGACGCCATCGCCCGCCCGCCCGACGCCGCCGGCGCCGAGAGCCTGCTGGCCGGGCTGGAGCGGGAGCGGGAGCAGCTGGGCGCCGTCAACCTGCTGGCCGAGGAAGAGGCCGTCGACTACGGCGACCGTCTCCAGACCATGAAGGTCGAGCGTTCGGACCTGACCCAGGCGATCGCCAAGCTGCGCGACGGCATCGACGAACTGAACGCCGAGGGCCGCGAGCGTCTGGTGGCGGCCTTCGACGTCATCAACGAGAACTTCAAGACCCTGTTCGAGGCCCTGTTCGGCGGCGGTCAAGCCGAGCTGAAACTGGTCGAAAGCGACGATCCGCTGGAGGCCGGTCTGGAAATCTACGCCTGCCCGCCCGGCAAGCGGCTGGCGGTCATGAGCCTGATGTCCGGCGGCGAACAAGCCCTGACGGCGGCCGCGCTGATCTTCGGCGTCTTCCTCGCCAACCCCGCCCCCGTCTGCGTGCTCGACGAAGTCGACGCCCCGTTGGACGACGCCAACGTCGACCGCTTCTGCCGCATGCTCAACGAGATGCGCAACCGCACCGACACCCGCTTCATCGTCATCACCCACAACCCCGTAACCATGAGCCGGATGGACCGCCTGTACGGCGTCACCATGCCGGAGCGCGGCGTGTCCCAGCTGGTCAGCGTAGATCTGACGCAGGCGGAGACGCTGGTGGCTTAGGGCGGAATGGCAGCCGATACGTCCATGACACCTCAAACGGCAGGGGATCCATTCGTCCCTAAAGCGCCTTCACCACCACCGACAGCGCCGTCCCGACCATATAGACGGCGAAGACCTTGCGGAGCATCCGCTTGTCCAGCCGGTGAGCCAGCCGCGCGCCCCAGGGCGCCGTCGCCGTGGTCAGCACGCCCATCACCAGCGCCCCCGGCAGGTTAACGTAGCCCAGCGAGAACGGCGGCCGGCCCACCGCGTCCCAGCCGAACACCACGAACCCCAGCGCCGCCGCCCCGCCGATGGCGAGGCCGAAGCCCGAAGCGGTGGCGACCGCCTGATGGATCGGGCGGCCGCACAGGGTCATCATCAGGCCGCCGAAGCTGCCGCCGCCGATGCCCATCATCGCCGACAGCCCGCCGATCACCGAGCCGACGATCCGCCTCAGCCAGCCGGTGGGCAGGTCCCGCCGGAGCACGAACCGCTCCGGCAGAAGGCCCAGCTGCAGGCCGATCAGGGCCAGACAGACGCCGTAGACGATCGCCAGCCCCTCCATCGACGCCACCCCGGCGATCGCCGCCCCGATCAGGGCCCCGACCCCGACCCAGGGCGTCCAGGCCTTCAGCACCTGCTCGTCGACCGCGCCGTGGCTGCGATGGGCGTGGAGCGAGCGCCAGCTGGTGGCGACGATGGTCAGCAGGCTGGTGCCCACCGCCACGTGCAGATTGCTCTCGCCGCCCACGCCCAGCACCTCGAAGGCGTAGAACAGCGCCGGCACGATCACGGTCCCGCCGCCGACCCCGAACAGCCCCGCCACGATCCCCCCGGCCACCCCCGCCGCGACGAGGGCGGCCAGCAGGGTCAGGAGCTCGGGCAGGGGAAGGGCGGTCATGCGTCCGCTCTAGCCGGGCCGGCGGCCCCGGTCATCCTCGCCCGGGGCAACCCCCGGCCGTTCCACCCGTTTCCCCAGCCGAACATTCCTTCGGAGCCCCCATGACGCCGACCAAGACCTTCATTCTTTCGTCCACCGCCGCCCTCGCGCTGGCCATGGGCGCAGCCGCCCCGGCGCTGGCCCAGACCAACACCACCACGCAGGAGCCCACCCAGCAGCAGGAGCGCATCGGCGCCATTCTGGGCGCCCTGTTCGGCGACCGGCTGGGCGTGACCACCTCGATCGAGTCCCAGTGGGCCGCCGGCCGCACGCCGCTGCTGACCCAGCGCAGCCAGTTCGAGACCCGCGTCGACGCCGACGTCCGCAACCGCACCCTCAGCCAGGCCACCGGCACGCGGCTGAAGGCCGACTACGCCGCTCTTGTGGAGCTTGAGACCCGCTACGGCGCCGACCGCCGCTTCACGACGCAGGAGCGCAACGATCTGGCCGACCGCTACGGCGCCCTGACCCAGGTGCTGGCCGACGGCGGCTATGCTGACGGCGGCTACAACAACGGCGGCTCCAGCACCGCCTCGGTCGCCGACGGCCGGACCGAGTTCAACCGCCGCGTTGATGCCGCCGTCTCGGCCCGCCGTCTCAGCCGCACCGAGGGCACCCGCCTGAAGACCGACTACTCCGCGCTGGTCACGATCGAGGCCGGCTATCTGCGCGACGGCCAGATCACCGCCCGCGAACAGCAAGACCTCGACGCCCGCCTCGATGCGCTGGACGCCCGCGTGGGCGACGTCGGCTACGGCGGCGGCTCCACGGTCCAGACCCCGACCGCCCGTCTTGACGCGGTCCTGCGGGCCCTGCCGTCTGCCGGCCTGTCGACCACGGCCCAGACCCAGCTGCGGGTGGAGCACGAGGATCTGAACCGCCTCGCCGCCGCGTATGACCGGTTGAGCCCCACCTCCGACGAGCGCGCCTATCTGGAGCGCCGCATCAGCGAGCTGGAAACGCGGGCGCGCGTGAGGCGCTAACGGCCTTCTCCCTCCCCGTCCCGGGGAGGGTGGTCGCGCAGCGACCGGGTGGGGACGGCCCCGCAGGGCAGCCGGCTTGTTTTGTCGGGCCGCCCCCACCCGTCGTCGCTTCGCGCCGACACCCTCCCCGAACGGGGAGGTAGAGCGCACTACCACCCCATCGGCCACCCCTCCGCCTTCCCCTCCGGGATTCCCATCTCCTCTCGCCACGTCTCCCGGTTGGCCTCCAGCGTCAGCCGGTCCATCTCCTCCACGTCCTTCAGCCAGCCGTTCTCGTCCCACAGCACCCGCGTCCACGGCCGCGAGCTCGTCCAGTGGCGATCCTTCGCCGCCGTCTCTGGCCCCAGATGCTCGGCCCGCCACTTCAGCACAAAGCCCGCGTGCTACAGGGGCACCCGGTCCAGCGACCCGCCCCGGATCGCCTCCAGCAGCCTCAGCGCCAGCTCCCGCGTTTCCTCCCGCGTCCGTTCGAACTCATCCTCCTTGCGCCGGGCATAAGCTCGCCAGCCCTCGACCGGCTCCGGATCCGGATCGTCCGGCGCCCGCCTGCGCCACCCTTCCGACGCGCGCCGCCGCCACAGGTTGGCCAGCCCCACGTCATACCGCTGCGCCAGCGAAGCCCCCGTCTCCCCCGCCTCCCACCGCCGCTCCACCTCATCCCAGGTGTCCTCCGACCTGATCTTCTTCTCGGTCCATTGCGTCATGCGCCGAAAGTACAGCCAAGCTACGTCAGACGCGGTCGCACCCTTCTCCCCTCGGGGGAGAAGGTGGCCCGAAGGGCCGGATGAGGGGGCTCTATCCCCCGCCGCACTCCCCACAGCCAGTTCTCGTGTCCGGCAGCCCCCTCATCCGACCGGGCTCCGCCGGCCACCTTCTCCCCCAGGTGGAGAAGGCCGCTATTTCCCGAACCAGGCCCTCCAGTCCCGCCGGTCATACGCATCCCACCGCCAGTGTCGCCGCAACCGCTCCACCGCCAGCGTCCCGCCGACCTCCCACCGTTCCAGACACACGTCCGTCTGGTCCCGCGCGATCACCTCCAGCCAGGTCGCCGGCCCCCGGCACCCGGCGCAGCGGAACTTCCCCGCCAGCCACAGCTCCCCCAGCGCCACGCTGCGCGCCCGCTCAGGCAGCCTCCAGCTCTCGACCTGCTGATGCCGCCGGCACGGGGCGCAATGGATGTGCAGGATCAGCCGCCTGAGCCGCGCCGCCTGCAGGGTGACCAGCGGCTCCGGCTTGGGCGGCCCCATCGCCCGCGCCTGCGCGATCGCCGCGTTGCGCGCCCGGTTGCCCGACCCGCGCGGCTTGTCGTCAGGATGCCCGACCCATTCGTACCCGCGCCAGCTCATCTCACAGCCACCCGCACGGATTGTCCGGCCTCGGCCGCCCGACCACCCGGCTAACATGCGCCGCCCGCCCGCCGCAGCGACAGACGAACCGGTTCGACAGCCCGTCCTTCGGCCACCGGTCCTCGGCCCCGAACAGCGGCCTCGGCTCCAGCAGCGCCTCATGCCCGCAGAACGGCCTCAGACAGCGGATGTGCAGACGCACGGGCGGCGCGGGCTCACGCATGGGAACGATCACACTCATCTCTCGGGCGCCATCCGACAGGGCGGTGTAGCGCGGGAGGGAGCGGGAGTCAGGGGGAAATGTTCATGGTTTGTTTTGTGTGTGGACAGGCGTTTTCCCTTCCCGTCCGAGGGTAACAATCCGGCGGGAGAGGTTCGGTAAGCGTGTCGTGCCTATGAGTACGAAACTTGCGGGCACCGACGCGAACTCGACGTCCAACGCGGGCGGCCAATACCAGCGTTGAATTTCCGCTGCCATTTTTAGTGCTGCAATTTCCAACGCATCAAAGTACCGCACCAAAATGGCCCACGCGAAGTACGTCTCCATTATTGACGTATATAACGCTGAATGTAGTGTGGCCTTGTTCGCGACAAGCGAACGGCCTCCCAGCTTTCGCCAAGAGGCCGCCGGCCCGTCTCCTTATGGAAGGGAGAGTTGCGGTTGCAGACTTCCTTATGGAAGGGAAGTCAGGTCTGGGGCGCTGTCTTGCTTGACCGCTGGCGGCGCCTCCACCGCCCAACTAAAATCTCGACAACATGGCTCCGTCAACGCCGGAATGAACTGCGTGGTGAAGATATATTGTTTGACTCGGGTAAACGCTGTTGCGGCCTTGAGAATTTGCGCTTTCCCCCGGAGGCAGCGAGCCGGCTCTTGAGCTAATACTTGGTACCAAGCCTAACAATTTGTCAGCAAATATAGCGCCTAATCCTCTTAAGGTTCGGCCCGCAGCGAATCAGTTACCGCTGTCAAGCGCGGTACGAGCGCCGATACTTCCCGCGCCCATTGAACTCCAGCCATCCCCGATCGCGCAGCACCTGAAGCTGCTGCCTGATCTTCGGCCGCACGTTATTGTTGCCCGGATAGAGCGCCGCCAGCGCCGCCTCGTGCGCGTACACCTCGTCCAGCGTGAACTCCGGCTTCCCCACGGCCTCGACCGCATTCATCACCGCCAGAAGCCAGCCCCGCACCTCGACTTTCGTATCCCGCAGGAAGCGCGTCGCGCTCCACGCCGACCGCACCTCGGCCTTCGACACGCTCACGCCTTGCCGGATCAGGCTGATCCGCCCTGACGCCGGCACCTCGCCGATCAGGATGTTGCAGCCCTGCCAAGGCGCGCTTCTCCCCTTGGGCCACGTCGGTTTCTTCGGTTCGATGATCGCCAGCGTGAAGAAGTGGCTGGGGACGAGGATCAGGTCGGTCACCCGCTGCGTGGCATGGTCATAGCTCATGGCGAACAGGCTTGGATTGTTCGCCGCCGCCAGCCGGGCGGTCATCGCGCTGTAGGCGCCGTCGGTGATCTTGCGCCCGAGCGCGCCGCGCTTGGCCTTGAGCTCGTACTCCTCGCCGCAAGCCTCGCACCGAAAATCCGCAACAGGCGAGTTGTTCGGCAGTTGCGGTAGATGATCGGCTGCGCAGTTCGGGCAGAAGCCGTGCAGCGCCACCCATGCCTCCGTGACCAGACGCGCAGTCTGTCGTGGGCTTTTGAAGACCGCGCTCGGCTCCGCAAAGCCGAGATCACACCACTGGTTGGTATCGTCCCCCATCCACCCACCGTAGCGGGTGGACGGTCAATGGTCACTTGGGCCGAATACTAGTTATTGGCCGATTGCTAACAGCGGAACATCCCGCTACCCCTCCGAACTCTAGACCGGAACATGAACCGACGTAGTCGTTGCGCCAATCATCCGTGAATGCAGCGCCAATGCATATTGGTCTGTCATGCCGGCTATGAAATCGCAAACTGCCCGTGCCTTCTCTGCGTCTGTTCTCGCTTCTTGGAAAACGTATCGAACATCTTCTGGCATCATTTCGACACCCAAGTTTCCTTCATAGAGATTTCGCCAAAGCGACTTTACTATAAAAGTTCCCCGCTGTTCCGATATAGATATATTGGGAGATTTTACGACAAGAACGAATGCCAGATGCTTCAATGTTTCGACCATTCGAAGAACCTCAATTGGCATTCGAACTGTAGATAGCTTTGTTTTCCCCGTTTCCGACGGATTCCACTCAACATTATTTACAAACAGCTCAACCAAACCTGAGGTCAGATTTATTCTGTTTGCCGTCTTCCGCGCAACGTTTTCACTAGCATCATTAAGGAATCCGGCAAGCGCAAGAGCATTTGCAAATATCTGCTCGTTGCTTGCTTCTTCTTTGAACGGCCTTATGTATTCCTCTGGCATCTCAAAAAACGGATTATTAAGAATATCTCTTACGACGGCAGCGTAATCCTCATTTGTGAATTCGTCTGCGCCGGGATACCAATCCTTGATACCCTTCGTTACTCTTTTGCACACCTCTTCTGTCCGGTCTGGAGAGAGAGAAACCATATCTATTGGTGAGAAAAACCCACTCTTCAGAATATCTTCAAAATCATACGTCGCGTATGCGATGTCGTCAGAGATATCCATGATGGATGACTCGATGGTGATCCCCACCGAATCCCGACACTCTTCGTATGTCTTATCCAAGACGAAGTTGTACGCCTCTTCATCTGCCTCGTAGACGCCTTTATCAACCTTGCCTTGGGCGATCTTTTCCGAGTTCGGCCGCACGACGTGGTGTTTTTTGATCGTCGCCGCCATCGCACGCGCCGTCAGATTGAGGCCACAGCGACCATCTCGTCCTTCGATTTCAATTCGCTCACGTTTTTCTAGTCGCGACAGAATTCGAAAGGTCTGCGCGTTTCCCTCAAACCCTCCAGCATCCTTCATTAAGCCGTTCAACGCTCGCTCACCGATATGACCGAACAGCGGATGGCCCAGATCGTGCGCCATGCAGGCGAAGTCGATGAGGTCTAGATTCAGCGGGTCTGTGCTGAACGCTTCTTGCTCATAGTTGAGCCGACAAGCGATCGTCCGAGCGATTTTGGAGACTTCGAGCGAATGGGTCAGCCGATTCCGAAAGAAGTCATTTTCCCCCGCTGGGAAAAGTTGGGTCTTTCCAGCTAGGCGCCGAAAACTAGGAGAATGCAGGAGGCGCGATTGATCTCGTGACCAGTCCGTTCTGTACGCTTCGCTGACTTTGCGATCGACCGGTGCGCGCCGCTCTCTATCTTTGTCCGTGTAGAGCATGCCGCCGCGTGCTCTATTTTTTCTGGGACGGACTGCTCTGTGGCGTTGACTTCGCAACGCTTAGGAAAGCTGCGGTGACTCTCATCGCATGGGTTCTCACTGCCTGGCTGTTGGAGGAGCTAACTCCAACACGAGGAGACGCCTTGGGTGCACTGGTGGTCATCGTCGCCCTCGCCAAGTGATTCGTTTTCATTTTGGCAGAATCCTTACAACACATTGCCAAGCGCCATGCAAAAAACGCCGTGGATATCTAGGTCGTTGATCATATCGCCACTTGGCCACGAAGCGCCCAACAACACCTACAACCGCCCCTTCCTGAACGCCTCCGCCTTCTCCGCCGCCGCATCGGCCCGCCAGCGCTTCGGCGCGCTCTTGTCGACCTGCTCGCCGTCCCCCGTCAGGGCCTCGTTGGCGAACTCCAGATCGAGCATCTTCATGCGTTTGATCTCGTCGCGCAGGCGGGCGGCCTCCTCGAACTCCAGGTTGGCGGCGGCGTTGCGCATGCGGCCTTCCAGATCCTTGAGGGCGGCCTGGAAGTTGGAGCCGGTGAAGGGCTTTGCGGCCTCGGCGACGCCGGGGCGGGTCAGCTTGTCCATCTCGCGGCTCTCATAAGGGCTGGCGAGGATTTCCTTGATGTCGCGCTTGACGCTTTCGGGCGTGATGCCGTGTTCGGCGTTGTAGGCTTCCTGCTTCTCGCGCCGGCGGTTGGTCTCGGCGATGGCGCGCTCCATCGAGCCGGTCATGCGGTCGGCGTACAGGATGACGCGGCCGTCGACGTTGCGGGCCGCGCGGCCGATGGTCTGGATCAGCGAGGTCTCGGAGCGCAGGAAGCCCTCCTTGTCCGCGTCGAGGATGGCGACCAGACCGCACTCGGGGATGTCGAGGCCCTCGCGCAGCAGGTTGATGCCGATCAGGCAGTCGAATGAGCCGAGGCGCAGGTCGCGCAGGATCTCGATGCGCTCGAGGGTGTCGACGTCGGAGTGCATGTAGCGGACGCGCACGCCCTGTTCGTGCATGTATTCCGTCAGGTCCTCGGCCATCTTCTTGGTCAGGGTGGTGACGAGGCTGCGGTAGCCGTTGGCGGTGACCTGCTTGACCTCGTCGATGACGTCGTCGACCTGGTTCCGCGTGGCGCCGCTGACCGGGCGGATCTCGACCGGGGGGTCGATCAGGCCGGTGGGTCGGATGACCTGTTCGGTGAAGACGCCGCCGGTCTGTTCCATCTCCCACGGGCCGGGGGTGGCGGTGACGAAGACGGTCTGGGGGCGCATGGCGTCCCACTCGTCGAACTTGAGCGGGCGGTTGTCGATGCAGGAGGGCAGGCGGAAGCCGTACTCGGCCAGCGTCGACTTGCGGCGGTAGTCGCCGCGGTACATGCCGCTGATCTGGCCGACGGTGACGTGGCTCTCGTCGACGAACAGCAGGGCGTTGTCGGGGATGTATTCGAAGAAGGTGGGCGGCGGCTCGCCCGGCGCGCGGCCGGTCAGCCAGCGGCTGTAGTTCTCGATGCCGGCGCAGGAGCCGGTGGCCTCCATCATCTCCAGATCGAAGCGCACGCGCTGTTCGAGGCGCTGGGCCTCCAGCAGCTTGCCGTTCTCGACCATCCAGTCGAGCGTCTCCTTCAGCTCGGCCTTGATGCCGGTCATGGCCTGATTGAGCGACGGGCGCGGGGTGACGTAGTGGCTGGCGGCGTAGACGGTGATCTCCTCCAGATCGGCGGTCTTTTTGCCGGTCAGGGGGTCGAACTCCTGAATGCTCTCCAGCTCGTCCCCGAACAGCTGGATGCGCCAGGCGCGGTCCTCCATGTGCACGGGGAAGATCTCCAGCACGTCGCCGCGCTTCCTGAACATGCCCCGCTCGAAGGCGGCGTCGTTGCGCTTGTACTGCAGCGCGATCAGGTCGGCCCGCAGCTTGGACTCGTCGATCTGGTCCCCGACCTTCAGCGTGAAGGTCATGGCCGTATAGGTCTCGACCGAGCCGATGCCGTAGATGCAGCTGACCGAGGCGACCACGATGACGTCGTCCCGCTCCAGAATCGCCCGCGTCGCCGAGTGGCGCATACGGTCGATCTGCTCGTTTATGGAGCTGTCCTTTTCGATGTAAGTGTCTGATTTCGGGACATAAGCTTCGGGTTGATAGTAGTCGTAGTACGAGACGAAATACTCGACGGCGTTGTCGGGGAAGAAGCTCTTGAACTCGGAATAGAGCTGGGCGGCGAGGGTCTTGTTGGGGGCGAGGATCAGGGCCGGGCGCTGGGTCTGTTCGATGACCTTGGCCATGGTGAAGGTCTTGCCCGAGCCGGTGACGCCCAGCAGCACCTGATCGCGCTCGCCGGTCCTGGCGGTGGCCACGAGTTCGGCGATGGCGGCGGGCTGGTCGCCGGCGGGGGTGTATTTCGTCTCCAGCCGGAAGGGGATGTGCTTGCGGTCCTGCGGCCGGTCGGGGCGGTGCGGGACCCAGTCGTCGGGCTTGCCGGGCGCTTCTTCCGGCGTCAGGCGCGGGCCGGCGACCGGCGCGAACATCGGCATGCGGCCGCCGGGGCCGTCCGGAATGAACGGCGCCTGGGCTTCCTGCAGACCGGAAACGTGGACGGGTTTGGACGATTTCGGCCCGGACTTGGCGGACGGGGTCGAGGAACGGTTCATGAACGACAATCTAGGCGCGGGAGAGGGGCTGCGCCAGTGAACGTCCGGGCGGCGGTATTGGCTGCTGACAGCAGGGTGGCGGGAAGTCAGCCGCGTGCCGAGATCCACCGGCCGTCGTCCAGCCGCTCGACATGACCATAGCGGTGCAGGGTCGTCAGCACGCGGTCGATCCGGCTCAGCCGCACGCTGCCGCTGAACCGCCGGGCGAGGTCGCGCGGGGCGGCCGGACCGCCGAGCTGGGACAGGGCGAGTTGCAGGGCCAGCGGCTGCTCATAGCGTTCGGACGGGAATGCGGGGCGACCCGATCGCCGGTCTGACTGGGTGAAGACCATCTCCGGCGCGTCGACCCCACGGGCGGCGCCTCCTGCGCGACCGCGCTGGATTTCCGGTCGCAGCCAGCGCACCTGTCCCCGTCGCTCTTCTTCTGCGCGCACGCGGTTCAGAGCGGCGAGGGCGGCGACGGCGTCCTGCTGATTGACCCAACCCCAGGCGGCGGCTGCGAGCTGGTCGATCTCGTCGTGCAACTCGCGCAGGATGACGATCTGCGTCCGTCGCGCCTGTTCCTCCTGCCGGGTCGTGAGATGACCGGCGCGTGATCCCTCCAGCAGATTGTAGAGACCGGTCAGGGTGAGATCCGGGTTCTCGTCCAGCATGCGGCGGCGGGTGTCGTTCAGGGCCTCGCCCGCCGCCGCGAGCCGTGACCAGGCTGGACCCGCGGGCGGGAAGGGGAAGGGATCGAAACAGCCGGTCTTGGTGTAGCGCGGCCGGTCTTCCAGCTTGCCGCCGCGCGCCCGACACCATTCGGTATGCCAGCGGCTGGACAGGATCGCCAGCACCGCGGGGTCGTCCGAGGCGACGCAGACCAGCATGTTGTCCGGCAGGATGGAGGCGTCGAGAAACTGGAAGACCCGGTGCTTGGCCGTCTCGACGGTGGCGATGTAGCGGGTCAGGCCATCCAGCGCGGGACGGAGGTCCGCCCGCGGTTCGCCGAAAATCCACCAGTTGTCGCGATACGCCGGCCTCGGGTTCACGTCGCGACCGATGGGGCGGCCGTCGTCGTCGCGCGCCTCTTTCACAGTCTCGACCAGATGGGCGTAGACGGCCGGGAAGCGCTCGCGCACGTCCTGTCGTTCCAGTCCGAACAGGTCGATCACCAACGCGTCGCGGGAATGGCCGGTCAGGTCCCGGCCGTTGCGGTAGGGCCGGATGTGCGCCCCCAGATCCTGCACCCGTCCGAGCCCCAGCTCGGCAGCCTTCGCCGGTGAAACGATGAAGCCGGAGCCGTGCAGTTTGACGCCCGGCGAGCACAGGCCCGCGTTGGCGCGGAGGGCGGCCGCGCGGGACGCATCGGCGCCGATGCTGAGGTCGGCGTTGATCCTGCCGGATGTGCTGGTCATCGCGATGACAGGGGTGTCGGTGTCGAGATGGGTCTCGGACGCCACCCGCATCAGCGCCCCCTCCCGAACGCCAGCTTCGGCCACGGTCATGGCGATGCGCACTGCGGCGCTGTCACGGGTCGCCCTTGTCCACGGATGATCCGGCACGGCGTAGATCAGGCTCAGCGGACGCGGGCCGGACAGATGCCGGTCCAGCGTCCGGCGCTGGAAGACCTGGGTGATCGAGTTGGTGGTGACGAAACCGAACCGCCGCAACGGAGACCCCGGCTGTGTCAGTATGGCGGCCGCGTGGTCCCACCAGTACATGACGAAGTCGGCCGCATCGTTCATCTGCGGGTGGGCTGACCAGAGTGCTTCCGCATAGCCTTCATGCAATCGGGACCTCAGGTCCTTGCCGCCGATGAAGGGGGGATTGCCCACGATGAAGTCGGCGTCGGGCCACGCCGGACGGCGCGGGTTTGGCCAGACCTGTCGCGGGCCATTATCGGCATGCTGAAAGATGACCTCCGGAGCGCCATCCCAGTCGAGGACGGCGTCACGATGCTGGATGTTGCCGTGCGCGCGCAGGATCGGCTCGGCCGGATGGCCGCTGTGGCTGCGATAGTGCTGCTGCAGGAAGCCGATCCACAGAACCAGTTCCGCGATCGCGGCGGCGCGCGGGTTGATCTCGATGCCGATGAACTGACGGGGGCTGATCGTCTCAAGGCCCAGACGATCCGTCTCGCCGAGATCGGTAAGGGTTTCCAGCACCTCATCCTCAAGCCGTTTCATCAGCTCGAGGCAGACATAAAGGAAGTTGCCCGTGCCGCAGGCGGGGTCCAGCACCCGGATACGGCACAGGTCCGCGTGGAAGCCTCTGGCGATCCGGACCGCGCCGCGCCCATCGCCCTCGTCCCGTGCCTGTTCGATGCGGGTCAGCACGCGCCGCCAATCGGCTCGAAGCGGCTCCATGACTGTGAGTTCGACGAGCCGTTCGACATAGCGACGGGGTGTGTAGTGCGCGCCCAGCCTCCGCCGCTCGGCGGGCTGTAACGCGTGTTCCAGAAGCGCTCCGAAGATCGCCGGCTCGACCCGCCTCCAGTCGTGACGCGCGGCGATCAGAAGGCGTCGCAGCTCCGCCGCGCCGAGCGGGAAAGCCCGGGCGTCCGCGAACAGTCCACCATTGATGTGAGGCAGGTAGCAGCTGAAACCGGAATAGAAGCGGCCGGCATGGTCCGGATCGTCGAACTTCGCCCACAGGTCGGTGAACATCGGCACGAAGCTGCCGGGCGACCGGATGCAGTCCTCGAACAGACTGGCCAGCTTGGCTTTATCGATCAGGCCCACATCGGCGGCGAAGATCGTGAAGATGCAGCGCATGAGGAAGTGGGCCACGGCCTCGGGATCGTGCCCCTGACGCTCAAGCGCGCGGGAGACCACGACCAGTTCGTCGATGATGTCGCGCGTCACAGCGGCGGCCGTGCGGGTGGGGTCGAGACTGGCCGGATCGGTCCAGATGGCTTTCAGCCGATCCTGGATCGCGGGCTGCGCAAGCTCCGCGTGAGTGAACCGGAACCGGTTGCGATCGGGAAAGGGCGCATAGCCGCGACCCGTCCCGGTGAAGTCGGCCCAGAGTTCGAAGCTGCGGGCGACGTCGCAGATGATGATGAAGGGCGGCGTGGCGTGGTCGGACGGCAGGTCGGCGACATAGGATTTCGCCTGGGCGCGCGCGTTCCGCATCAGGGCGTCCCACACCCGCCCGCCGTGGGCCTGCAACAAGTCGGGTTGTGGTGGACCGTCCTCGAACGGTGCGGCCTTCGGGCCGATCCAGCGCGACTGTTTGGCCTCAAGGACGAAGCAACCGCGCTTGTAGAGGTCGATCCGGCGTGGGTGGCCGAGGCCATCCAGCGAACCCCGGACGGCGCGTTCGAAGACGTAATCGTTATCCCGGGTCTCTGCGCTGGCCGGATCCGGCGTCGGCAACCCCAGCGCCGTTAGCAGCTCCACCAGATAGAGCGGAGCGTTACCCCGTTCAGCGCCGCCAGCGCAGTGAGCCCACTTTTCTATGAACGCCGGCAAATCCATTGTACGCGCTCGCACAATCTACGGGACCCCCACCATTCGCACCACTTTAGATTGTAAGGTCAAGCTTTAATCTCGCGCAGTCTGCCCTCCCCTCGGCCCCCCGCTTCGCAGACTGGCATTGCACGCGGCAGCTCGACTGGTCGTTCCGACAGCCCGATCGAACCATCGAACTGGGTCGCAGAAAGGACGATTGTCGCCCGGGTGCGACCTAGGCGGCGGCCTCGACCATGTCAGCCAGCCGCGCCGTCGCGTCCGGCAGCGCCGCCGACCGCGCGCCGGCGCTCATCCCGGCCAGACGGGCAGGATTGGACAGCAGGGGCTCAAGCGCCGCCGTCATCGCCCCGACGGTCACCTCATCCTCCAGCATCACCACGGCCCCGCCGGCATCGGCGAGACTCTGCGCGTTGAAGCGCTGATGGTCGTCCATGGCGATCTTCAGCGGGATCAGCAGCGACGGCAGGCCCGCGACCGCCAGCTCTGAACAGGTCGAGGCGCCCGCGCGGCCGATGAGCAGATGCGCATCCGCCAGCCGCGCAGCCATGTCGCGGAAGAAGGGCGCGACCTCAGCCTTGATCCCCGCCTCAAGATAGATCTGCCGCGCCGCCTCCAACGATTCGGGACGAGCCTGCTGGGCGACGGTCAGCCGGGCGCGGATCGCCTCAGGCAGGGCCGCGAGGGCGAGCGGCGTCGTCTCGGCCAGAATGCGCGCACCCTGACTGCCGCCGGTCACGACGACATGGACCGGCCCACCGTCCACAGGCGCCGCGAACGGCCGTTCGAACAGGGCGCGGATGTCCGGGCGCACGGGATTGCCGATCAGCTCAATCGTGGTCCCCATCCCGTGCGGGACCTTCTGCAGATTGGGGAATGACGCCGCGACCGCCCCGACGTAGGGCGCCAGCCAGCGATTGGTGCGTCCCAGCACCGCGTTCTGTTCATGCAGCAGCGTCGGCCGTTTCTGGCTGAGCGCGGCCAACAGCGCCGGCGCCGAAGGATAGCCGCCGAACCCGACCACCACGGCCGCATCCAGTCGCTTCAGCGCCGTCCGCGCCTTCAGAACGCCCTTCAGGATCGCGACCCCGGCCTTGGCCATGCCGATCGGCCCGCGACCGGTCGCGGCGTCCAGCGCCAGCCGTTCCTCGGCGGGAAAGGCGTGGGCATAGGCCTCGCCCCGGCTGTCGGTGGCCAATACGACGCGCCAGCCACGCGCGGTCAGCTCTCGCGCCAACGCCTCGGCGGGAAACATATGGCCGCCGGTGCCCCCGGCGGCGACGACGCAGGTTCTGGACATGGCGACCTAGGGCAGGATGCGCCGGCGGTCCGGCAGGGTGGCGCCCGGCTCATAGGCGCCGGGGCGTTTGCGGGTCAGGGCAAGTGCGAACCCCATCGTCAGCCCCATGGCCAGCATGGAAGAGCCGCCGTAGCTGATGAAGGGCAGGGTCATGCCCTTGGTCGGGATCAGGTTCAGATTGACCGCGATGTTGATGCAGGCCTGCAGGCCGATCAGCATAAACAGGCCAGCCGCCGCGATCTGCTCGAAGGGATCGTTCAGCTTCATCGCCTTGCGCATGCCGCGCAGCACGATGAAGGCGTAAAGGCCGATCATCACCAGACTGAGCACCAGACCGAACTCCTCGGCTCCGACCGAATAGATGAAATCGGTGTGCAGGTCGGGCACCCGCCGCTTCATCACGCCTTCGCCGATGCCGCGCCCGACCAGACCGCCGGCGCGGATGGCTTCAGAGGCGCGGTCGATCTGGAAGGTGGCGTCCCGGTCGGTCGAGCCGTGCGCGGTCAGGCGGTCGCGGAAGTGGCTAAAGCTGAAGAAGATGCCGACCAGCCCGGCTCCCCCCGCCGCCGCCAGCGCCGCCACCCACTTCAGCGGCACGCCGGCCATGAAGAAGACGGCCATGAACGTTGTGGTGATCAGCAGCGTCTGGCCGATATCCGGCTGGATCAGCAGCAGCAGAACGGTCAGGATCCACGCCCCGAAGGCGATCGACACCCCGGGAACGCCCTGCCCTTTTTGGGTCTCGGCGAACATCCAGGCGGCGAAGACGATCAGGCAGGGTTTGGCGAACTCGGACGGCTGCAGGCTCAGCGGCCCCAGATTGATCCACCGCGCGGCGCCCTTCACCGTGTCGCCAATGAACGGCAGCAGGGCCATGACGACGATGGCGCCCAGCAGTCCCAGAACCGCAATCCGCCGCACGCCGCGTGGCGACAGCAGCGACGTCGTCAGCATGATCCCCAACCCGCCGGTCGCATAGACGATCATGCGCCACGAATAGTGGAACGGGTCGGTAATCGACTCATCGGCCAGAATGGCGGCGGGACTCGATGCGAAACTCAGCGCCACGCCAAGCGCCATCAGGGTCAGCGCCGCGCCGAGGATGGCGCGGTCCACCGTCCAGAACCATTTGGCGATCGGGCCTTGGTCCAGACGCGAGAAGGCGGGGCTGTAACCATGGCTCATGCGGCGCTCGCGGGACTGGCGCCGAGGCCGAGAACGGCGGCGCGGAACGCCTCGCCACGGGCCTCGAAGTCGGGAAACTGGTCAAAACTGGCGGCGGCCGGGGACAGCAGCACCACCTCGTCACGCCCGGTCGCGGCGGCGGCTTCGTAGGCCTGCTGCACCGCCGTCGCCATGTCGCCGCTGATCCGGTGCGGCGTCTCTCCCAGCCGCGCGGCGAACGGTCCCGCCGCCTCCCCAATCAGGAAGGCCTCGACCACGCGAGGGAACAGCTCTTCCAGATCGTCGATGCCGCCCTGCTTGGCCCTGCCGCCCGCGATCCAGAAGCTGCGCTCATAGCTCCCCAGCGCCTGCCGCGCCGCGTCGGCGTTGGTGGCCTTGGAGTCGTTGATGAACCGGACGCGCCCGAGGCGGCCGACTTCTTCCATGCGGTGGGCGAGACCGGGGAAGGAGAGCAGCCCCTCGACGGCGGCGTCATGCGACACGCCCAGCGCTCGAGCGGCTGCGTAGGCGAAGGCGGCGTTCTGGGCGTTGTGGCGTCCGGGAAGAGACCGCGCGGTGCGAGTATCGGCGGCGATTTCACCATCGATCGAAATGATTCCATAGACAGCCGCCACCCTGCCTTTCCCCTTCACGGGGGAAGGGATCCGGGTACTGACCTCGACCGCATTCAACTTCGCGGCCAGCCCTTGGCCCCAGCTTTCGTCAACGCCGATCAGAGCCACGCCGTCCGGCCCTTGCGCCTGAAAAATCCGCGCTTTCGCCGCAACGTACCCCTCCATTCCGCCATGCCGATCCAGATGATCTGGCGAGATGTTCGTCAGGATCGCCACGTCCGGCGCGAAGCTCGTCGTCAGGTCCAGCTGGTAACTGGACACCTCGATCACGTAGACCGCGTCCGCGGCCGGCGCGGGAAGCGCCAGCACCCCGATGCCGATGTTGCCGCCTACGTGCACCATCAGCCCTGCCTGCTTAAGCACCCAGCCGATCAACGCCGTCGTCGTCGACTTGCCGTTGGTGCCCGTAATGGCGACCACGCGGGGCCGCTCATCCTCCGACAACGCCGCGAGCGCCCGGGCGAAGAGCTCGATGTCGCCGATGATCTCCACCCCGGCGTCCCGCGCCTTGTCGACTGTCCAGTGCGGCTTCGGATGGGTCAGCGGCGCGCCCGGCGACAGCACCAGCGCGGCGAACCCGGACCAGTCCGCGACCGTCAGGTCCTCGACATCGAACCCTTCCGCTTCCGCCTGCATGCGGCGGGAGACGCTGTCGTCCCACAGCACCGGCAGCGCGCCTCCCGCCTTCAGCGCGCGCGCCGCTGTCAGTCCCGACCGTCCGAGGCCGAAGACCGCGATGCGCCGCCCCTCGAAGCCGGGAACGGGGATCATCTATCTGAGCTTCAACGTCGCCAGACCGGCGAGCGCCAGCATGGCCGAGACGATCCAGAAGCGGATCACTACCGTCGACTCCGGCCACCCCATCTTCTCAAAGTGATGGTGGATCGGCGCCATCAGGAAGATGCGCTTCTTGGTGGCCTTGAAGTAGGCGACCTGGATCATGACCGAGGCGGCCTCGGCCACGAACAGGCCGCCGACGATGCCAAGCACCAGCTCGTGCTTGGTCGCCACCGCGATCGCGCCCAGCGCGCCGCCGAGGGCCAGCGAGCCGGTGTCGCCCATGAAGATCTTGGCCGGCGGGGCGTTGTACCAGAGGAAGCCGGTGCCGGCGCCGATGATGGCGGCGCAGAAGATGGCCAGCTCACCTGCGCCCGGCACGTGGTGAACGCCGAGGTAGTCCGAGAAGATGAAGTTGCCGACCAGATAGGTGATGATCCCGAACGCCGCCGAGGCCATCATCACCGGCACGATGGCCAGTCCGTCCAGCCCGTCCGTCAGGTTCACGGCGTTGGAGAAGCCCACGATCGTGAACGCCGCGAAGGCCACGTAGAACCAGCCGACGTTCAGCAGCACCGCCTTCAGGAACGGGAACGCGATCGAGGTCTCCAGCCCCGGCGAGGTCGGCGACACCGTCATCCACAGCACGGTCATCACGCCGGCGATCACGGAGACGATCACCTGCGCGACCAGCTTCTGCTTTGAGGTCAGCCCCGCCGAGGTCTGCTTCGTCACCTTGGCGTAGTCGTCGATGAAGCCCAGCACGCCGAACGCCGCCGTCACGAACGAGACGATCCAGATATACGGATTGGTCAGGTCGCCCCACAGGAACACCGCCACCGCGATGCCCGCCAGGATCATCAGCCCGCCCATGGTCGGGGTGCCGACCTTGGACAAATGGGTGACCGGGCCATCCGAGCGGATCGGCTGGCCTTTGCCCTGCTTGACCCGCATCCAGGCGATGAACCGGCTGCCCATGGCCACCGCCACGATCATCGCCGTCGCCATGGCCAGCGCGACCCGCACCGTCTGGTACTGGACCAGATTGAGCAGCGGATAATCCTTCGCCGCGTCCTCAAAGGCGAGATAGATCAGGTAAAACATCAGCCAGCCCCTCCCAGAGCCGCCAGCGCCTTCGCGACCAGCGACGCCTTCGATCCGTTCGATCCCTTGACCATGACGATGTCGCCCGCGCCGGCCAGCACATCGGCCTCGGCGGCGAGTTCGGCGGCGGTATCGCGCCACAGGCCGCGCCGCGATTGCGGAAGAACGTCGTACAGCGCCTTCATCTCCGGCCCGGCGGCGTGGACCATGTCCAGACCCGCCGCATCAATGGCGTCGGACAGACCTTCGTGCAGCGCCCGCGACTGGTCACCCAACTCCAGCATGTCGGTCAGAACCACGATCCGTCGCCCGCCCGCCGACACCGGCTTCGCTCCGAGGCTGCGGAAGCCCGCCGCCATCGACAGCGGGTTGGCGTTGTAGCTCTCGTCGATCAGGGTGAAGGTCCCGCCCGGCGCGGACACCGCCATCGTCTGCCCTCGCCCGGCCAGTGGCTGGAACGCGGCCAAGGCTTCCAGTCCGGTCTCCAGCGAGACGTCGAGCGCGTCGAGCATCAGCAGGACGCACAAGCTGTTCGGCCCCCAGTGAAAGCCCGACTGGCTCAGCGCATAGTCAAACCGTTTGCCGAACAGATCGGCCGTCACCTTCGCGCCGCCCTCGAAGGGCTGGAAATCGATCAGCCGGGCGTCGCAGCCGACGTCGGAGCCGAAGGTCAGCGGTCGCGCGCCCAGCGTATCCGCCGCCTCGGCCAGCACGCGTGCGAATGGATTGTCGGCGTTGAACACTGCCGTCCCGCCCTCGACCAGACCTTCGAAGATCGACGCCTTCTCGCGCGCCACCCCGGCCTCGCCGTCCGCGAAAGCCTCGATATGCACCGGTCCGACGGTGGTCACGCACGCCGCATGCGGGCGCACCATCTTCGACAGCGGCGCGATCTCGCCCGGCGCGTTCATGCCGATCTCGAAGACCGCCCGCTCGACCGAGCGCGGCATCCGGGCCAGCGTCAGCGGCACACCGATATGGTTGTTGTAACTCTTGATCGACGCATGCGCCGGTCCCGCCAGATCCAGCCCGGCCTTGATCGCCTGGGTCACGCTGGTCTTGCCGACGCTGCCGGTCACCGCCCCACGCTTTACGTGCGGACTACGGTCGCGCGACGCCTGCCCCAGCGCCTCCAGCGCCCGCAGCGTGTCGCCCGTGACGACAAAAGGCCCGCCCTCGACAGGTCGTTCGGTGATCGCGCCCGTTGCGCCCGCCGCGAAGGCCGAAACCGCGAACTCATGCCCGTCCCGCGCGCCCCTCAGCGCCAGAAACAGGTCGCCCGGAACGATTTCGCGACTGTTGTAGGTCACGCCGTTCGCCTCGAAGGCCGGGCCGGACAGATGTCCTGACGTGGCGGCTTCGATTTCGGCGGAGGTCCAGAGCGGCGGTGTCGTCTCAGGCATGGATACGCAGGGCTTCGGCGGCTTCGGAGGCGTCGTCGAACGGGTGAGTCGTTCCGCCGACGATCTGACCCTGTTCATGCCCCTTTCCGGCGATGACCACCACATCCCCGTCGCCCATCATGTGGATGGCCGCGCGGATCGCCTCGCGGCGGTCGCCGATCTCCTGCGCCGACGGGCAACCTTCGCGCACCGCCCTGCGGATCGCGGCCGGGTCTTCCGAGCGGGGATTGTCGTCGGTCACGATAGCGACGTCGGCCAGTCGGCCCGCGATCTCGCCCATCAGCGGTCGTTTGCCCCTGTCCCGATCGCCGCCGGCGCCGAACACGACGATCAGCCGTCCCGCCGCATGCGGACGCAGCGCCTTCAACACCGTCTCCAGACCGTCCGGCGTGTGGGCGTAGTCGACGTAGACCTCGCCCTTCGCGGCGCCGGGGATGCGTTGCAGCCGCCCCTGCGCCCCTTCGATCCGCTCCAGCGCGGCCAGAACCTTGCCGGTCTCTTCGCCCGCCGCGATGCACAGACCCGCGGCGACCAGCGCGTTCGACGCCTGAAACGCCCCGGCCAGCGGCAGCAGGATGTCATGGGTCTCGCCCCGCACCTCGATGGTCAGCCGCTGCCCCTCGGCCACCGCCTGACGGGCCACCAGCGTCAGGTCCCGCCCCCGCTCACCCACGCCCATGACGCCCAGCCCCGACATGATCGAGGCGGCCGCGAAGCTGTTGTAGGCGTCGGAATCCGCGTTCAGCACCGCCGTCCGTCCGCGCGGCAGCAGCGTCTCGAACAGGCGCAGCTTGGCGGCGCGATAGCCGTCCATGTCGCCGTGATAGTCCAGATGGTCCTGCGTCAGGTTCAGGAACCCGGCCGCCGCCAGCGTCACCCCGTCCAGCCGCCGCTGGTCGATGCCGTGCGAAGACGCTTCCAGCGCCAGATGGGTCACGCCCTCGCCGGCCAGCTGGGCCAGCAACCGCGCCGCATCCGCCGCGTCGGGGCTGGTCAGGCCGGGGCCGGTCAACGCCTGATTAACGTTACCCGTCTGTTTCAAAACCCCGAGGGTGCCCATGCTTGCGGATGAATAGCCGCACTGGGCCCAGATCTGCCGGCAGAAGGCGGCGACCGAGGTCTTGCCGTTGGTCCCCGTCACCGCGACGCAGGTCCGGGGCTGGCTTCCGTAGAAGCTTCGCGCTGCGATCGCATAGGCCCGCCGCACGTCGCCCGACGTCACGAGCACAGGCGCCAGCCCGGAGTCCGTATCGGCTGGGGCAAGCACCGCCGCTGCGCCCTGCGACAGGGCCTGCGGAATGAAGGCCCGTCCATCCGCCGCCGTGCCCGGCAGGGCGACGAACAGGCTGCCGGGCGCGACCCGGCGGCTGTCGGCGGTGACGCCGGTGATCTCGGGATCGGCGGGCAGATCGCGCCGCAGCAGATGGGACAGGCGAACCGAACTCATCGTCCGTCGCCCTCCACATCCTCGAACTGCGGGACCTTGTCGCCCAACGCGGTGCGATAGGCGTCGTCGCGGCGCTGGACGTTCAGGAAGGGCGCGATGCGGTCGGCGATGCGGCCCACGGCGGGTGCCGAGGTGAAGCCGCCGGTCTTGGGATAGGCGCCCGGCTCGTCGACCAGCACCAGCACGGTGTAGCGGCGCGTGCCCACCGGACCGTCGGCCGGGAAGACGCCGGCGAAGGTGCCGACCGCGCTTGCCGGGCTGTAGCGGCCGTTGACCAGCTTGTTGGCCGATCCCGTCTTGCCGCCCATCCGCAGGCCCGGCGCCTCGGCACGGCCGCCCGAGCCGCGCGCCACGTTACGGCGCATCAGGTCCAGCAGGGTCAGCGAGGTCTGTTCCGAAACCACCCGGCGCGGCTGCACGCCGGGCAGGCCGCCCTTGCGCAGGGTCAGCGGGCGGTAATAGCCGCCGTTGGTCAGCGCATTCATCGCCGCCGTCATCTGCAGCGGCGTGATCATGATGCCGTAGCCGAACGACAGCGACGCCAGCGTCGTGTCGTCCCACTGCCGCGGCCGCGTCGGTTTGGCGCTTTCGTGCAGCTCGATCGGCGCGGCGTCCATCAGGCCGAAGCGGGTGAAATAATCCCGCATCACGCTAGGCCCCATCTCGACGGCGAGACGCGAGGTCCCGATGTTGGACGAGTGCAGATAGACCTCTTCCAGCGTCAGCACCTTGTTGGTGGCGTGGAAGTCGCTGATCCGGCGATTGCCGATCATGAAGGCCTTCGACGCGTCGAACATCGTGTGCATGTCCGCCCGGCCGGTATCGAGGCCGGCGGCGACGGTGAAGGTCTTGAACACCGACCCCATTTCATAGTGGGCCGATGTCGCTCGGTTCAGGCCGTCCTCGGCCGGCCAGCTGGCCATCGCCAGAATCTCGCCGGTCTGAACGTCTGACACGATGGCGACCGCGCCCTTGGCCTGATTTTCAGCGGCGGCGCGCGCCAGCTCGTTCTCGACCACGCCCTGGATGCGCAGGTCGATCGACAGCGGGAAGCTCTGCCCCGCCAGACCCGCCTCGCGGATCTGGGCGTTGAAAGCCAGCTCGGCGCCCGTGACGCCCTGCCCGCCCGTGTCAGCCATGCCGAGCACGTGCCGCGCCGAACCGTTCAGCGGATAGACGCGACGGTCCTCCGGCTCGAACGTCACGCCGCCCAGCGCGAGATCGTGGATTGCGACCTTCTCCTGCGGGGTCAGGCCCGGCATGACGATCAGGCGCCGGTCGCCAAACAGGACCTTGCGCAGCTTGGCGCTCGGCACGCGCGGCAGCGCGCGCTTGATCTGCGTCAGGGCCGCCTGACGATCCCACACCTGCGCCGGGTCGATGTAGAGGCCGTAGTGGGTGATGTCGGTGGCCAGCAACGCGCCGTTGCGATCGACGATGTCGGCCCGCACCACCGCGTCGGGATGCGCCAGGGCTCCGCCGGCCGCCTTCGGCTTCAGCAAGGCCGCATTCGCCGCGCCCAGCGCCAGGCAAACAAAGACCACCGAGAACATCGACAGGATCAGGAAGATGCGGACGCGCGTGTCTTCTTCCGGACGGGCGTCCGCCCGGGCGCGGCCGAAGGCGTGCTCGATCGTCCAGATCGCCTCGGTCAGCCAGCGCCATGACGGCATGTAGCGACGGACGGCGGGATCTCGGACCGGCCGGTCCCAGGCGTGGGGATCGTGAACGCTCATCGCTCGTCCTCCGCGGCCTGAGGGGCAACGGGGGCCGGTGCAGCAGCGGCGGCAGGCGTCGGCGGCGTGACGACGGCGATAACCGGCGCCGGTTCAGGCGCGGGCTTCAGCTCCGGCAACTGGGCTTCGCTGGCCTGACGACGGACATCGACCGGCGCAAGGCCCGCGCCGCGCGACAGCTCTTCCAGACGACCGGGCTGCTCCAGCCGGGCCACCTCGGCGCGCAACAGGCGCACGCGCTGGCCGTTGTCGGCGATCTGGCGCTCGAGGTCCGAGATGCGGGCGCTCTCGCGCGCCGCGCCGGCCTTGGCGACATAGACCGAGAAGATCATCGCCCCGACCATGGCCACGCCGATGATCTCGACCCAGCGGATGCCGCGGACCTTCCAGTCGAACACCCGTTGCAGGATCAGCGGCGCGGTCATGCGGCGATCCTCCCCCACGGGGCTGCGTCGGTGCGGACGGCGGCGCGCAGGCGGGCCGAGCGAGCGCGCGGATTGGCGGCCAGCTCGGCCTCGCCGGCCTCGCGCGCGCCCTTGAAGCTGAGCTCGAAGCTGGGTTTGCGGGTCTCGACGGCGACCGGCGCGTGACGCGAGCCGCCCGGCGAGTTGCCGGTCCGCTCGGTCAGGAAGGCCTTCACGATCCGGTCTTCCAGCGAATGAAAGGTGACAACGGCCAACCGGCCGCCCGGCGCCAGCGTCGCCTCTGCGGCCTCAAGACCTGCGCGCAATTCGCCCAGCTCGTCATTGACGGCGATACGCAGCGCCTGAAACACCCGGGTCGCCGGGTGGATGGCGGCGCCGCGACGGCCGCCCAGCGCCTTCTCAACCACGGCGGCGAGGTCCAGCGTCCGCTCAAACGGCGCCTCGACCCGGCGGCGCAGGATGGCGGTCGCCACCCGGCCGGACTGGCGCTCGTCGCCGTACAGCTTGAAGATATGGGCCAAGGGCCCGTGCTCCCAGGTGTTGACGATGTCAGCTGCGGTCTCGCCCTCATCGGACATCCGCATGTCCAGCGGCCCGTCGCGCATGAATGAAAAGCCGCGCTCTGCCTGATCCAGCTGCATCGATGACACGCCGATGTCGAACACCACCCCGTTCAGCCGAGGCTCGCCGGTTTCAGCGAAGGCGTCGGCCAGTCCCGAGAAGGGCGTGCGGATCAGGCGGAACTTGCCCGGGTGGTCGTTGGCGACGGCGTCGGCGTGCGGCTGAACCGTGGGATCACGGTCTAGGGCGATGACCGTCGCGCCGGTGTTCAGGATGGCGCGCGTATATCCGCCCGCGCCGAAGGTGGCGTCGATGATCACATCGCCGGCGCGCGGCTCCAGCGCCTCAAGCACTTCATCCAGCAGAACGGGCGCGTGGGGCGACGTCATTCGCCCCCCTTCAGCACGCGGCTGGCCAGCGCCCGGCGGCCCGGGTTGCGTTCAACGAAGCGGGCGCGGTCCCAGATCTGGAAGCGACGGCCCTTGCCGACCACCACCACGTCCGAGGTCAGTCCCGCCGCCTCGCACAGGGATTCAGGCAGGGTGATGCGACCGCCGCCGTCATAGGCCAGCTGGCGCTGCCCGCCGTAGAAGGCTTCTTCCAGCGCATCCCGCTCCTCGCTGCCGAACGGCAGGGCCTCGATGCGTTGTTCGTAGAGTTCTGTCAGGGCGTCGCCGCCGGCCTCAAGGCAGTCGTCGGTCACCGCCAGCAGGCAGTAGACCCCCAGCTCTACGCCGGAGACGGCGGTGCGAAACTCCTGCGGAATTTGCAGGCGGCGCTTTCCGTCGAGTTGTTTCTCCCACGTTCCGAGAAACACGCCTGCCCTACGGACCCCTCGGCCCGCCCCCTCAATCCCTGTCGTCGCCCACCGCGACCGCACCCCAAATCACGCATCTGGGATAGCATGGGACAGATTGGGTCACAATGGGATCAGAGCCGCGAGTTAACCAGTTTTCGCGCGCACATTGCCTTACTCACAAGAACATACACCGAACATCCCAAGTATAGCGCGCCTGTGGATAACCCGCCCTCGCATCCAGCGTTGAAATCGTTAACGGCCAAGCTTGCGCCGACGGTCGAGGATTGGCCGACCCGCCCTCAAGCAGCGAGCGACCGTGTCGCTCGCGATAGGGCTCTAAAAAATAATGCCAGACGGCCTGTAAGCCGGGTTCTGTTCCGTCCGGAGACGGCGACGATCATTCCTCTGGGCCGGCCATTGCTGACCGGCTCTCGCGACCTACCCGGACGCCTCGGGCGGTGAACCCTGCGGCCGAAACCGCGCGACGTCCCTATTCGGTCTTGCTCCAGGCGGGGCTTGCCATGCCGTCCCTGTCGCCAGGTCCGCGGTGGGCTCTTACCCCACCCTTTCACCCTTACCGGCCTCGAAAGGCAGGTGGTTTGCTTTCTGTGGCGCTATCCCTCGGGTCGCCCCGGGCGGAGGTTATCCGCCGCCTTTTCACCGTGGAGCCCGGACTTTCCTCGACCGGAGCATAACCCCGACCGCGACCGCCCGGCCGTCTGACCGGCGCGTGATGCGCTTTTGAGTGGCGAGGGTCAAATTGAGAGCCTAGTTCAGCACTCCGGTCGCGCTTTCCGCGCTCGCCAGTTGCAGCAGGCCGACGAGCCGCGCCCGTGTCTCGCCGTCGGCGATCCCGTCCACCTTCTCCGGCCGCCAGTGGCGCTGGAAGGCCTCGACCGTCAGCCGGGTCTCGTCGTCGTACTCTCCGCCCGGCTGCAGACCGTAGCCCAGCCGATGCAGACCAGCCCGCAGCACGATGACCCCGATCCCGTCCTCGCCCGGCGACAACGGGTTGCCCAGCGCCGTGATCCGCTCGGGCGCCGGATCGAACCACAGGCCGTGACCAACTGACGCCAATCGCTTCCATTGAAACAACTCGCCCGGATCCTGCTTGCGGTCCGGGGCCATATCCGAATGGCCGATGATCCGGGCGTCCGGGATGGTCCAGCGGGTGCGGATGTCGCTGATCAGGCTGATCACTGCGTCCATCTGTGCGTCCGGAAACGCGCGATAGCCGAACTCATGACCCGGATTGACGATCTCGATGCCGATGGAGGCGGCGTTGCAGTCCGTCTCGCCCTGCCAAGCGCCCCGGCCCGCGTGCCACGCACGCCGCTCCTCGGCGACCAGCCGCAGGATCGCGCCGTCCTCATCGACGACGTAGTGGGCCGAGACCTTCGCCTCCGGATCACGCAGCCGCGCCACAGCCAGATCGGCCGTTTGCATGCCGGTGTAGTGCAGCACCAGCATGTCGGGCGGAGCCCGGCGGTTATCGAAATTCGGAGACGGCGCGTCCCGGACGACGAGCATGTCTAGCGCCCGGCGCGCTCCCAGCCGTAGGCGACCCAGGCGCCGTCGACCTTGCGGGCCTCGATCACGTCCTCGTCGCCGGCGCGACGGCGCGGCGTCACCTTGCGGCGGGCGCGCATGGCCAGACCGGCGAAGAAGATCAGCACACCCGCGAACAGCGCGATCACCGCTACGGCCGCGGCGGTGAAGACGGCCAGAACGGCGCCGATGGTCATGGCGGCCACGGTGGCGATCACGCCGCCCAGCCACAGGAACGGCGCAAGCAGGCCATTCGAACGGCGGGTCTGGGCCCCAAACATCAGTCGGTCGGACGAGGTCATCGGTTCACCTTGCTACGGACGTCGCGAACAACGCCGAACTCACAATGTCGGTCCACGGAGATGAACCGTCAATGAGTCACAGCTTCACGGCGACGTGTTGACGCTACCAGGGCTGGTCGGCCAGCACGGTCGCGCCCGAGGACCGCGCACGCTCGGCGCGGACCTGACGCACCATGGCTTGGGCCTGCGGATCGTCCATGACGCCGCCGATGCCCACCAGCACCCGCGCCGCCTCGGTCGAGACGCCGAACATTTTCGACAGGGCCTCGAACGGCGACTGGGCCTCGGGATAGCGCTTGAACCGCACGGCGTCGGCCGCCGGGATCTTCGCCAGTTCCTTGGCCTTGGCGATGGCTTCGTTCAGGCCGCCCAGCTGGTCCACCAGCCCGATGTCCCGCGCCTGCGCGCCCGTCCAGACCCTACCACGAGCGATTTCGCGCACGCGCTCGGCGGGCAGGCGACGGCCGGTCGACACCCGGGTGATGAACTCCTCATAGGTCCGGTCGATGCCGGCGGCGAAGGCCGCGCGGTCCGCCTGATTGAACGGCTCGGCCGGCGAGAAGGCGTCGGCGTATTCACCGCCGATGGTCAGGTTGCGCATGTCGACGCCGAACCGGCCCAGCGCGTCGGCCAGTACGATTTTGCCGCCGAACACGCCGATCGATCCCGTGATCGTCGTCGGCTGGGCCACAATCCAGCTCGCTTCCGAACTGATCCAGTACCCGCCCGACGCGGCGTATTCGCCCATCGAGACGACGACCGGCTTGCCGGCCGCCTTGGCCGCGCGCACGGCCGCGAGGATTTGCTCCGACGCATCGGGCGAGCCGCCCGGCGACGACACGCGGAAGACGATCGCCTTGACCGCGTCGTCCTCGATCGCGTCGTAAATGGCCCTGGCCACCTCGTCGGAGCGGATTTCAGAGCCTTCGCCGAACCCGCCGCCTCCGCCGCGCCCGGTCGAGATGGCGCCCTCGCCGCCCACGATGGCGATGGCGTTCTTGCCCGAGCCGGTCCGCTCGCCCTTGCTGGACGCATAGTCCGCCAGCGGCAGCAGTTCGGCGTCGTTGCCGGCCCGGCGCTTGATCTCTTTCTCTGCGTCCTCGACCTGCCCGATCTTGTCGACCAGCTTCAGTTGCAGCGCCTGCGCCGCCGAATAGGGGCCGGCCTCGATCGTCGTACGCAGGGCCGCTGCCTGCATGCCGCTGTCCCGCGCCGCATTGGCCAGCGCGGTCTCGTAGATCGAGGTCATCCACGCCGTCATCGCCTCGCGGTGCGCCGGTGTGAAATCGCTCTCGGTCAGTTCGTTGACCGCATTCTTGTATTCGTAGCGCTGCTCGAACTGGGGCTGGACGCCGTATTTCTGGAACGCCCGGCCGAGGAAGATCGAGTCCGCCGAGAAGCCGGCCAGCTGGAAGGACGAGGTGTTCTGCATCCACAGCTCGCTGGCCGCCGCACCCAGCATATAGCTGCTGACCGCCGTACCGACCGGCTGGAAGCCCTGACTGTGGGCGATGACCGGCTTGCCCGACGTCTTGAAGCGCAGGACCGCCTGACGGATTTCGTCCGCCGCCGCTGGGGTGATGCCGCCCTCGGGCAGCCTGATCAGCAGGCCTTTGACCTTGCCGTCGGCCTGGGCCTGCGCCAGCGCATCGACCACCTGCAGCGTCGAAAGGCCGCTGCCGCCCAGCAGGGCGAACGGGTTGGTCGAGGCCTGATCCGTCAGCCCGTCGCGAAGGTCCAGCTCCAGAACCGCCTGCGTCGGCGTGGGGTCCTTCGACGACGCCGAGCTGACCGCCATGGTGATCAGCACGAACGGAATAACGATAAAGAACAGCAGCAGGCCGGCGAAAACGCCCGCCATGGTCAGGAAGAATTGCTTCATGAGAGGGAGGTGGTCCGCTGGACGGGCCGGACGTGGCCAGCCTCGAACATAGGGCGGCGGCGGTCGCGGTCAAATGAACACGCCGTAACGCCGGCTTCTGCGACACCTTGTGCACCGCAACATGCGCGTTGAAGCGGGAACACGAAATCCCTATATGAGCCGTCTGCGAGCGGGGGCCTATCGCCCCGCGTCACGTTGGGATCCGCCACATGCTGGTGACCCTGATGAAGGCCAAACTTCACCGCGCGACGGTGACCCAGGCTGATCTGGACTACGAAGGCTCGATCGCGATCGACGCCGATCTGCTGGATGCCGCCGGCATCTTTCCGCACGAACAGGTGGATGTGCTGAACATCACCAACGGCGCGCGGTTCACCACCTACGCCATCGAGGCCCCGCGGGGCTCCAAGGTCATCGGCGTCAACGGCGCCGCGGCCCGGCTGGTGCAAAAGAACGACAAGGTGATCGTTGTCACCTACGGCCAGCTGCCGCAGGAAGAGGCGCGTCAGTGGAACCCGACCGTTGTGCTGCTGGACGATCTGAACAACATCAAGCGCGCCGCCTGATCGCGCCACACCGGAATACAGAAAGGCCCGCCGTCGCCGGCGGGCCTTTCCTTTTCCCCGAACCGGATCAGCGGTTCAGGTCGTAGACGCCCGTGATGTCGATCCGCACCGTCAGCTCTCCGGCCGCGACCGGTGTGGCGCCGCCGGCCGAGTCCATCGACATGGCCCGGGCGTACATCGGCATCGGCGGCTGGGGCGCGTAGCCGCCGCCTTCCGACAGCGAACGGATGCCGCCCAGTTCGACGCCCAGCGCCTGCGCATAAAGCGACGCCTTGGCCTGCAGATTGCGAACCGCGATCTGACGCGCCTGATTTTCGGCCGCGCTCGGGTCCTTCAGACCGAAGCTGATGCCGTTGATCTGATTGACGCCGGCGGTGACCACCGCATCCGCGGTCGAGCCGACCTTCGTCAGGTCGTTGATGATCACCGTCACCTGATTGGAGGCCTGATAGCCCCGGAGCTTCGGCGGTTCGTTCTGGACGTAGTCGTACTGGGCCGACAGGTTCAGGCCCGAGGTCTGGACGTCGCGTTCGGCGATGCCTGCGCGGCGCAAGGCGGCCATCACCTGATTCATCTGCGTCGCATTGCGGCTCATGGCCTCCGCAGCCGTCGGGGCCTCGGTGACGACGCCGAAGGTGATGGTGGCCATGTCCGGCTTGGCCTTCACCTCGCCGTACGAGGACAGGTTCAGCGACGGACGTTCGGTCACGGCCTGAATGGTCAAGGGCGCGCCTCCATTGGGTTGCGATTGGGCAACGGCGGCGGGCGCCGCCAGGGCGACGGCGGCGGCGATGGCGCCTCCGGTCATCAGGGCGCGGAACGAGCGGGTCATGTCAGTCTCCGGTAAGCAGGACGATCCTGAGGTCCGTCGTGTGCGACGGCCATGGCGGAACCTTGGCGCTTTGGTCCTGAACAAATGACCGCAGAATTGCACAAGCTCCCGTTCATCAACGTGACAGCCCCGTAAGACGATCCCGTCGCAACGACGCTTGGCAAGCCGCCGGAAGCCCGCTAGGCGGGGCTTTCGTCCCCTTGGGGGCCCGTAGCTCAATGGTTAGAGCCGACCGCTCATAACGGTCTGGTTGGGGGTTCGAGTCCCTCCGGGCCTACCATCCCGTCAGGTTTCGTCAGGCCCGGGACAGGTTGCCGACCAGTTGCTCGATGCGGGCGAAGACTTCGGGATCGCCGGTGCCACGCCGAGCCTCGAACCGCGCCTGAAACGCCGACATCGCCGCCGGATCGCCCGACAGCCCCTCCGCCACTTGCGCCCACGCTGCGTTCAGCTGGACGACATCGGTGCCGGTGTAGAAAAAGCGACCGTGCAGCGACTGGCACACACGAGCGGCCTCACGGTCGACGGGCGTGTCGTGGATTGGGAAGGTGGTCATGCATTCCCTCTACAGCGCGGCCGTAAAGGGAAGGTAGCCGTGATCGATGGGATTTCGCCAGCCGGGAGGTTAGTCGGGCTGCACAGCCAACCCGAAGGCGAGCAGGAAGACGCCGGGCGGTCCTACAGGGCTCGGAGCCGTCCCCGCATCTCATTCTTGAGGCCGCCATAATTGGTGACTTGCCAGATCGCGTCTTGCACCAGATCCGCTCCTTCCTCGCTCAATGTCTTGCCCGCGATCAAAGACAGAATTTCCACGAGCTGAGGGTTCGTCACCTTGGCGCCTAGGTCGTAGGTGTCCCCGGACCCGGGTACGCCGAGGAGCACGTCGAGGCACATTGTTTTCAACACGATCTGTGTACCGACGCTTTCCGGGAGGTTGCCAGCAGCCGCCTTGGCCTTGAGCTCCTCCTCCTCTTCCTCGGTATCGACACCCCCCGGACCACATCTTCCGGGCTGCGGGAATTCGATCTGAGGGTTGTTCAGGAATACAGTATCCTGCTTCGGCGTAGCGCCCGGTATGACCCTCGACAGAAACTGCAGGCCGTGGAGATCTACACGTACTGTGTCCGGACCTTTCTTACAGATTCTCAGGCACAGTTCTTCATCTCCGACCCCGACCTCCGGCCCCTTGCATTCGTCCGGGGAGTCAAACCCCTTCACAGACAAAACAATAATGTCGGGATGCAACTCAAACGGGATAGGGGCTCGCTGACGGGCTTCACCCGCACTGTCTGCGTCAGAACCCGCGGAGGCTGCGCCAGATCGGGCCGGGGGATTAGAGGTGAAAGCAGCGGCGGTGGCAGCCAAAGCCATCACACCAACTGCGGCCAGAACTCCAAACAGTCGAGGCGTCATAAGGCTCACTCCTTAATGTCCGCCTGAACAGTGCTGGATTCGCTGTGACGCCCGCCACCGCCTTTGCGATGAGACCCGCCTTCCATTGCGACAAAGACTGCGGCTCGCAGTCGGCCGCACAGCCCCCTATACCCGTCCGACCACAACGGAGCCGTTCATGTCCTACGTCGCCCGCGACGACCGTCCCGCCGACAAGGCCGAGCGCTACGCCGAAGTCGAGACCGAAATCCTCGCAGTGCTGGAAGGCGAAACGAACCGGACGGCCAGGATGGCGACGCTGGCCTCGATGCTGTCCGACGCCTTTCCGGCCTATTTCTGGACGGGCTTCTACATCGTCGATCCTGAAAAGGGCGGAGAGCTGGTCGTTGGCCCTTATCAGGGCACGCTGGGCTGCCTGCGCATTGCGTTCGGCCGGGGGGTCTGCGGCGCGGCGGCCGCTACGCGACAGACCCAGATCGTCGAGGACGTCCACGCCTTTCCGGGCCACATCGCCTGCGACAGCCGCTCGGCCAGCGAGATCGTGGTTCCGGTTCTGGACAGCCGTGGCGATCTGATCGCCGTGTTCGATGTGGATTCCACAGAAAAGGCCGCGTTCGACTCTGTCGACGCGGCCTGTCTTGAACGGGTTCTTGGCGCGGTCTTCGGCGCGGACGCCTGACCCCTCCGGATCAGCAGCGCTGGCTGTGCATCCCCATCAGCAGTTTGAGCCTGTCGTTTTCAGGGGTGTCCACTTCAGGCAGGGGCTGCGGCGGGGGAGCCGGCTGACCCGCACTGTTGGCCATTTCCGTGGCGACGCCCGATGCGGCCGATGACGCGACCAGTCCGCCCAAGGCCTCCGGGCTTGTTGAACCGTAGGCGAAGACCTGCGCTCCCCGCGCAATGCCCGACAACAGGCCGCGGCCCACCCGACCGCCAGTCTCGCGGTTCTGGGCGTTTCGCTGGGCGCGCTCCTGTTGCTGACGTACCGTCTGATTGAGGGTGTTGATTTCATCGGTCATCACATCGCAAGCCATTCGGCTGTCGCCTTCGCGGACGACCTGAAAACGGCGGGACTGGGCCTGCGCGGTCTGGGGCGCGACGGCGGACAGGAACAGCGCCGACGCGGCGGCGACGGTCAGGGCGGCTTTCATAGAAAACTCCGGATTTCGATTTCGACGGCCACTCTGCGGCCCCCCAGAACGCTGTGCGATGATGCTGCGACGGGCCGGGTCAGGGTTGCGACGAAGCCGTTCGTCACGCGCGGTTGATCCCGGTCACGAGACTTCTATGGTCCGCCGGAACATCGAGAGGATCAGGAATGAGCAATCGGGTTGTCGTCGTCACGGGCGGACGTGGCGCGCTTGGCGCCGCTGTCGTGAAAGAGGCGTTGGCGGATGGCCTGTCGGTCGCCAGCATCGATCACGGATCCGGCAATGCCCCTGACGAGGCCGTTCTCGAAATCGGCGGCGTTGACCTGACCGACCCCGCACAGGCTTCGAAGGCGATCGAAGCTGTCGTCGCCAGGTTCGGCCGGATCGACGCCCTGTTGAACATCGCCGGCGGCTTCGTTTGGCAGACCGCCGATGACGCCAGCCCGGCGTGGGACCGGATGTACGCCCTCAATGTGAAGACCGCGCTGAACGCCAGCCGCGCCGCCCTGCCCCATCTCAAGACCTCTATCGAGGGCCGGATCGTCAACGTCGGCGCCAACGGCGCCCTGAAGAGTGCTGCCGGCATGGGAGCCTATGCGGCGTCCAAGTCCGGCGTCCACCGCCTGACGGAAAGCCTAGCTGAAGAGCTGAAGTCGACATCCATCACCGTCAACGCAGTCCTGCCCTCCATTCTCGATACGGCCCAGAATCGCGCCGACATGCCCGACGCCGACCCGGCGAAATGGGTCCAGCCCGCCGACCTCGCCCGCGTCATGCTGTTCCTCGCCTCTCCCGAAAGCCGCGCCATCACCGGCGCGCTGATTCCTGTCACCGGCCGGGTCTGATGCAGCTCGCCCGCTCGGTCCTGTATCTGCCCGCCTCGAACGCCCGCGCGATCGAGAAGGCTCGCGGCCTCGCCTGCGACGCCGTCATTCTCGACCTTGAGGACGCCGTCGCGCCAGACGCGAAGGCGGATGCCCGCGCCGCGGCGGTGGAGGCCCTTAAGGCCGGCGGCTTCGCCCCCCGCGTAGGAGTCCGCATCAACGGCCTCGACACGCCGTGGGGCGCCGACGATCTCGCCGCGCTCGGATCGAGTTCCCCCGCCTTCGTCGTCGCCCCCAAGATCGAGAGCCCCGAGGCCGTCCGCGCCGTCGCCGCGGCGCTGCCAGAGGGCGTCGACCTCTGGATCATGATCGAGACCCCGCTGTCGGTGCTGCGGCTGGACCAGATCGCGGGCGCCGGCGCGCCACTGGCCGCCCTGATGCTCGGCGTGAACGATCTTGGCGAGCGGATGAACCTCGTTCCCGGCCCTGACCGCGAGCCCCTGAAGCCCTGGCTCGCCGCCATCGTCGCCGCCGCTCGCGGTCACGGCCTTCTGGCTATCGACGGCGTGGTCAACGCCACCGACGACGCCGCGCGTCTTGAAGCCGAGTGCCGACAGGGCCGCGCCTTCGGTTTCGACGGCAAGAGCCTGATCCACCCCGCCCAGATCGCCGCCGCCAACGCCGCCTTCTCGCCATCCCCCGAGGAGGTCGCCCGCGCCCGCGAAGTGGTCGCGGCCTTCGCCAGCGCTGAGGCCGAGGGCAAGGGCGTGATCCGGATCGGCTATCGCATGGTCGAGCGCCTGCATCTGGACGCCGCCCATCGCCTGCTGGCCCGCCACGCCGCCTCGACCTCGCCGCAAGCGACGCCTATCTAGTCCGTCCAGAAACAGAACGCGGCGGGTGCGCCGCGCAGGGGCAGGAACCACATGACCAAGGCCGTCATCGCCGCGACGGGACTGTTCACCCCCGAACAGTCGATCTCCAACGCCGAACTGGTCGAGGCGTACAACGCCTACGCCGAGCGCTTCAACGCCCGCCACGCCAACGCGATCATGGAAGGCGACGTCGCCGAACTGACGCCGTCCTCGGTCGAGTTCATCGAAAAGGCCTCGGGCATCAAGTCGCGCTTCGTGCTGGACAAGGCCGGCGTCCTGAACCCCGACCGCATGGCCCCGAACCTGGCCGAGCGCCCCAACGACGAACTGTCGATCATGGCCGAGATGGCGGTGAAGGCCGCCCGGCAGGCGATCGAGGCCTGGGGCAAGCCGGTGTCGGAGATCGGCGCTGTCCTCTGCGCGGCCTCCAACATGCAGCGCCCCTACCCCGCCATGGCCATCGAGGTGCAGGAGGCGCTGGGCATCGAGGGCTTCGCCTTCGACATGAACGTCGCCTGCTCTTCCGCCACCTTCGGCATCAAGACCGCCGCCGACTTCATCGCCTCGGGTTCGGTCAAGGCCGTGCTGATGGTCAATCCGGAAGTCTGCTCCGCCCACTTGAACTTCAAGGATCGCGACAGCCACTTCATCTTCGGCGACGTCTGCACCGCCGTCATCATCGAGGCCGAGGATCAGGCCGTCGGCGGCTGGGAGATCCTCGGCACGCGGCTTCAGACCAGCTTCTCGAACAACATCCGCAACAACTTCGGCTTCCTCAACAACGCCGCGCCCGAGGGCATCGGCAAGCCGGACAAGATGTTCGTCCAGCAGGGCCGCAAGGTCTTCAAGGAAGTGGTGCCGATGGTTTCCGACATGATCGTCGACCACGCCCGCGACCTCGCCATCAACCTCGACGACCTGAAGCGCATGTGGCTGCACCAGGCCAACATCAACATGAACGAGATGATCGGCCGCAAGGTGCTCGGCCGCGAACCGCGCGAGGGCGAGAACGTCATCATCCTCGACCGCTACGCCAACACGTCCTCGGCTGGCTCGATCATCGCCTTCCACCTGCACAATGACGGCTTCGACGAGGGCGACATCGGCCTGATCTGCAGTTTCGGCGCCGGCTACTCCGCCGGCACGGTGTTCGTCCAGAAGCGCTAGGGTCTAACTGACTCTTTGTAGCCAGCCGCGATAGCGGACCAGTCGACCGATCAGGGGCGCGGCGATCTCCACGTCGAAGACGAAGCGCCCCTGCCCATCGACCTCTTCATGGGTCTTCGTCCGCGGCGCCAGCGCGCGCGGCAGGGGCAGCGGCCCGACCCGCCAGCCTGTGACCTCATAGATCAGCCACCCGTCCCGCGGCGTCAGAACCAGCTCCATCGTCAGCGGCCCGAACCGCTCGCTCACGCGTCCGCCCGGCCTCGGACGCGACAGGACGCTGCAGAAGGCATGCCCGCCGATCCTGCGCCGCCAGATCGAGCGGTCGCCGTCGGCGTCGATGGATACTTCCACCGAACAGTTTGCCTGCGTCGACGGAAACCCCACGATCCGCGCAGCAATGGCGGCCAGGGCGTTCGACGCGCCCTTCGTCGTGGCCTCCCCGCGCCAGACCGACCGCCCCGGCGTTTCGTGCAGGTCCTGGATCGCCGCGGGCAGGCTATCGAAGGCTTCCCCGATTGCCCGCGCATGGATCGCCCCGCGCTCGACCTTGGTCTCCGTCACCAGCCCGTGCCGCCTCATCTCGGCGACGATGTCCTCGAGCGAGAGCAGGCCGACACAGGCCGTCGCGCCGGGTGCAACACGCCCCGCCGCGATCGCCTTGATCACCGCCAGCGCCGGCAGGCTGGGCGTCACCGGTCCTATCCCCGGCGGCGCCGTCAGCCGCCATACGGCCCGCACCGCCCGACCCTCGCCGTCCCGGCCGTATGCCGCGACCCGCATGGCGCCCTGATCGGAACCGGTCACCGAATGCAGCCCGGAGAGTGCAAGCAAAGGCCTGGCCAATGGAACAGGATCGAACCGGAACATCCGGACCAGCAACCCCAGCGCCCATGCCTGCAGATGCGCCGGCGCCGGCTCCAGCCCGGCCAGAAACAGGGCGCGCTCCCGCGGACGAAATCGGCTTTCAAACAGGTCGAGGTCTGGCGTCTCGCACAGCGACACCCGCCGCCGTCCCGCCGCGTCGAAGTCGCGCAGATAGAGCCCGCTCCACCCCGGCCGCTCCGTCCACCGTCCGCCCTCGAACACCCTGACTGGACGCCCCAGCCACGACAGGATGGCTTGCATGACCGACAGCCCTCGCGGCGCTCTCGCGCCCGGCGAGATCGCGGCCTCGACGGATACGATCTCAGTCCAGCCGTTCGTCAGATGATCCAGCACCGCATTGGACAGAGCCGGGGTTGAACTGCACCCCGACAGGGCCACAACACCAGCGGCCCTCGCAGCGGCGTCGAGCGTCGCAAATCCGCAGACGAAGTCGCGCGCATCGGCCAGATCGACATAGTGCAGCCCCGCCGCGATCGCCGCCCGCGCCGTCGTCGGCTCCGCCCCCTGAAATGGCCCGGCCATGTCCGCCACGATCGTCGCGCCGGTCGCGATCAGAGCGTCGGGCGTCACCGTCTGCGTGTCCAGCGCGACGCTGGAAAACGCCGCACCCAAACCGGCCGCCAATCGCGCCGCTACGGCTTCCGCCCTGTCTCGATCACGCCCCGCGACAATGACCGTGAAACCGTCCCGTAGCAGCCCCTCGGCCAGACGCGATCCGAAAACCCCGCCGGCCCCGATCACCAGAACCGTCGTCATGACAGGAAGCGCGCCTGATCCTCGGTCGAGGGAATCATGCAGGCGTCGGTGCGGCCGAATATCCGGTACCGGTTGCGCGCGATCAGATCATAGGCGGGGTTCCTGACCCAGCGCGGCGCGATCATCAGCGCTCCGAATGCCTTCGCACCGGGCAGCGCCGCCAGCACCTTCAGGGCCGCGTCGGACTTGAACCATATCCGGCCGTCAAGAATGACCGCGTTGGTCTCGGGCGCATCGGGATCGATGCCGAAACGCTCGGCGAGGTCGCGTCCGGCCGGCGACTGGATGGCGACGAAGGAGAACCGCCGGGCCGGATCGTGATCGATGACGAACCGCACCCAGCGAGAGCAGAAGACACACACACCATCGAACAGGATCAGCCCGTCGAGTTCGTGCGGTGCAGGCTGCGGCGACCAGCGGCTCATGGCGCTACGGTGCTCCCGGCATGTACGTGCGACAAGGCGACCTTACGCCGCCGCCACGGCCTCGATCTCGACCAGCCAAGCCTCGTCGAAGATGCCGGCGACGATCACTGTCAGCGCCGGTTGCCGCCCCGCCAGCCGCGCGACCCGAACCTCGCGGTTCTCGAGCGCATGGGCCCGGTCCGACAGGAAGGTCGTCACCTTGACGAGGTTGTCCAGCGTCATGCCGGCTGCGGTCAGCTGGGTCTCGATATTGTCCCAGACCTGTTCGCACTGGCCGCGGAAGTCGGGCGAGAGCGAGCCGTCCGGCGCGACCGGAATCTGGCCCGACAGATACAGCCATCGCGTCGCGCCGGCGACCTCGACGGCTTGCGGATACGACCCCTGCACGGGCGGCGAACCGTCTCCGGTCAGGGGTCGTATCGACAGACTCACCGGCGTGCGGCGTCCGAGCGGGCGCGGACCTGCGCGAACTCCGAAGTCGGCTTCCAGCCCGGCCAGTCGCTGCTGTTCGCGAGGTCCAGACCGAGGTGGTACAGCAGGGTCAGGTTCTCGACCGCCGAGCGCAGGTCCCAGTCCGCCGACCATTCGTCCGACGGCTTGTGATAGTCGGCCGCGAACTTGGCTTTCCATGCCGCCTCGCCGGCTTCACGACCGCCTTCGACCCAGTCCCAGCCGTGCCACGGCATGATCGCCGGCACGCCCATGCGGGCGAACGGGAAGTGGTCGGAGCGGTAGTAGAAGCCCTGCTCGGGCATGTGGTCGTCCGAGACATAGCGACCCAGCGGCGCGGCGAGCGCTTCCAGCCGGTCTTCCAGATCGTTCTGACCCTTGCCGAAGATCGGCACATCCTTGGTCGGACCCGACAGCGGAAGCATGTCGATGTTGATGTCGGCCACCGTCGTTTCCAGCGGATAAACCGGATCGGCCGCATAGCCGTACGCGCCCATCAGACCCATCTCTTCGGCCGCCATGTGGGCGAAGACGATGGTGCGTTTGGGCCGCGGCGCCTGACTGAGCTGACGCGCCATCTCGACCACGCCCGCGGTTCCAGACGCGTTGTCCCAGGCGCCGTTGAAGATCTTGTCGTCGCCCGGGGTATCCGGGTGCTGGGCCTCGCCGCCGACGTGGTCCCAGTGCGCGGAATAGACGATGACCTCGTTCGGTCGCTCCGAGCCTTCGATCTTGGCCAGCAGGTTGTGCGTGACCAAGGTGTTGATGGTCTCCTCGGCGTTGACCGACAGCTTCACGCCGGTCAGCTCTACCGCCTTGAACTGCCCGCTACCCACGTTGCTCAGGGTCGCCATATCCATACCGGCCGCCTGAGCCCAGGCCATGGCGGCGGTATGGTTTAGCGAGGCGGAGAACTCGGTGTCGGCCGAACCCGGCGTGCGGGTCCGCTGGCGCCCGGCGCCGACGGCGACGCGCTGCCACGCCTGCGGTGAGGTCACCAGCGTGACGACGCCCACCGCGCCCCGCCGGACGGCTTCATCGGCCTTGTAGGCGGCGGATTCATAGTTGGTGTCATAGGCGCCGTTGAAGACCTCGCCTTCCGGCTCGCCGGCCACGACGATCACGACCTTGCCGCGCACGTCGAGGTTTCCGTAATCGTCCCAGTTCCGCTCGGGCGCCGTGATGCCATAGCCGGCGAAAACGACCGGGGCGTTGGCGATAGCGGCCTTGCCGTCGTTGCTGATCGCGCGGACCACAATGTCCGTGCCGATCACCAGCGGATGGGACGCGCCATCCGATCCCGTCCAGCTGGCCGACGCCGCGCCGGCGACCGGCGTGTAGCGCTGCAGCGGGATCGCCTGCAGCCATTGCCCGTCCGGGCCGCCCGGCTTCAAGCCCATCGCCTCGTATTGCGCCTGCAGCCAGGCCAGCGTCATGCGCTCGCCCTCGGTGCCGGGATAGCGGCCCTGATACTCGTCAGCGCTGATGGTGCGGATGTCGTTGCTGATCCGCTCGGCGGACACATTCTGGGCCGCCGCCGAACCGGCGACGAGAAGCAGGGCGGCGACGGCGACGCCCCCGGTCAAGGCACGAAACATAAGAGCAGGCTCCATACGGATTTGGCGCGCACTCTAGGGCGGTCCCTCCGGACCGCCCATTAAGTTTTCTTCATCTGGATCACGCCCCCGGTAAAGGGGCGAAGGGTTTCAGCGCCTTGCCGAGGCGCTCGCCGCGCGGGCCGGTCCAAACTCCGACCCGGTCTTCCAGCCCGGCCAGTCGCGGCTGTTCGCAAGATCGCGGCCGATCCACAGGGCGACGTCCAGATCCTCGACCTGACCGCGCAGGTCCCAGTCGGCGGACCATTCGTCATCAGCCTGATGATACCGACGCGCGCCATATTCATCGCGCGACGCGTTGCGGGCCGCGATCGGCTCATCGCGGAACTCGCCGCCGCCCTCGGCATAGGCCATCGGCACCCCGCGCTTGGCCAGCGGGAAGTGGTCCGACCTGAAGTAGCTGCCCGCCGCCGGATTGCCGTCCGGCTCGATCTCGCGCCCCTGACGCGCTGCGGCCGCGGCCAGACGCTCGTCCAGATCGGACTGGCCGAAGCCGATGACGCCCAGATTGGCGACGCGGCCATAGACGTTCATCGCGTCCATGTTGAACCCGGCCACCGTCTTCTCCAGCGGATAGACGGGGTTGGCGGCGTAGAATTCCGACCCCAGCAGACCGCTTTCCTCGGCGGTGAAGCTGATCATCACGATGCTGCGTTGCGGACGCGGGCCGGCGCCCCAGACGCGGGCCAGTTCCAGCAGGCCGGCCGTGCCGGTGGCGTTGTCGACGGCGCCGTTGAAGATTCGGTCGCCGTTCGCGTCCGGCTCACCCACGCCGATATGGTCCCAGTGGGCGGTGTACAGGATGGTCTCGTCCGGGTGCGACGTACCCGGCAGTTTGGCGATGACGTTGTGGGTCGTGATCCGGCTGGTCGCCACGTCGAACATGCCGCTGAAGGTCGCGTTCGGCAGGGTTACGGGCTGGAAGTCGCGGCTGCGGGCCTGCCGCTTCAGCGCCTCGAAATCCAGACCGGCCTTCGCGAACAGGTCGACGGCCACATCGCGCTGGATCCAGCTCTCCATCGGCACGCGCTCGGCCGCCGCATTCTGGCGGACGATGTCGAACTGCGGGCCCGACCAGCTGTTGTTCACGGTCGCCCAGCCGTAGGAGGCCGGCGCGGTCTCGTGCACGATGATCACCCCGGCGGCGCCCTGACGCGCGGCCTCTTCGTACTTGTAGGTCCAGCGACCGTAGTAGGTCATGGCCCGGCCGTTGAAGGTGTCCAGCGCCGGCTCCTCGAAGTCCGCGTCATTGACCAGAACGATCAGGATCTTGCCCCGCATGTCCTGACCCTTGAAGTCGTCCCAGTTCCGCTCCGGCGCCTTGATGCCGTAACCGGCGAAGACCAGCGGGGCGTCGGTCAGCATCACATGACTGCCCGGCAGGCGGGTGGAGACGACGATCTGCTGGCCCTGGTTCAGGGGAATGCTCTGGCCGCCAACCTTGAATGACGCCCGGATGTTCGAGGCGGTGAAGCGGTTCAGCGCCACGTCCTGCGTCCACTGGCCGTTCGGTCCGCCCGGCTGGAAGCCGGCGGCGGCGTACTGTTCGCTCAGATAGGCGATGACCTTGTCCTCGGCGGGCGTGCCGATGCCCCGGCCTTCGAAGCCGTCGTCGGACAGAACCCGCGTGTGCTCGGACAGGCGGGCGGTGTCGAAGGCGGCGTCGGCCGTCGGCGCATCCATCGCCGTTGTGGCGCAGGCGGACAAGATGGCGCCGGCGGCAAGCACCGCGGCGGAAACGAACAGTCGCATGGAAACCAAACCCTTATCCTGAAAACGGCCCTGTCGGGACGTTAGGCGGGTGGATGCCTCCTGTCGATTCCGCCGCCCGGCGTCAGGGCGTCACGGGGTTGGCAGCGGGCCAGTCGGTGTCTCCGCGCCGACGCAGCCTCAGTTCGATCACCCGCATGGGCGGACGGCCGTCCATCACGAAGTCCCCGACCTCGACCCACTCGCCCCCGGTATGGGTGGTGACATAGTTCATCGTCCCGCCCCGGCTGGGCGTCGACCATCTGAACCCGTCCGCCGTGATCTCCAGCGGGAAGTCGCCGGCCTGCCCGTTGGCGTAGGAGCGCATGGTGTAGCGGTCTGTCTCGTCGTCCCACGACACGACGGCGAAGGCATTGAACGACACCTGCCCGTCGACCTCGGTCGTGCGCCCCTCGATGACCTTGATCGAGCCGCCGACCATCGGACCGATCCGCTCGGTGTGGCTGTGCGAGCTTGTGCGGCCCGGACCGGCATAGACCGAGGCCGTGCCCGTCCACTCACCGTCCATCCACGACAGACGCTGCATGGCGTCGCGCTGTTCCTGTGTGCCCGCCGGCCGCAGCTCCTGCGCCGGAGACGGCGACGCCGCCCCGATCGCCACCATGCCGACCAGAGCCGCCACTGACACGAAAAGTCCCGTCGCCATTTCCATTCCTCCCGGATTACGCTTTGCGTTATAAAGTTCTTTTTCATTACGCGCAAGCGGGCAAGAAGAAGCCCGCCGGAACGGATCCCGGCGGGCTGTTTCTTTGGTTCAGGAGTGCGGAGCCCTAGTGGGCCACGCCTTTCCAGATCCGGCGGTAGCTGATGTAGGTCACGCCGGCGAACAGCAGGAGGAAGATGAGCACGCCCACGCCCGACTGCTTGCGCTGGACCTGCTTGGGATCCGAGGCCCAGGCGATGAAGGCGGCGACGTCCTTGGACATCTGGTCGACAGAGGCGACCGTGCCGTCGTCGTACTGAACCTGACCGGCCTGGATCAGCGGGGGCGGCATGGCGATGAAGCCGCCCGGGGGCACCTTGTCATGATCGCCCGACCAGAACGGCGTCAGATCGCCGGCCATATAGGGGTTGTAGTGCTGACCCGGGCGGATCTGCAGACCCGCCGGCGCCGGCTTGTAGCCCGACAGCAGCGAGTAGATGTAGTTGGCGCCGTCATGACGCGCCTTGGCCATGACCGACAGGTCGGGCGGCGCCGCGCCTCCATTGCCCGCGGCGGCGGCCGTGGCGTTCGGATAGGGATTGGGGAACTTGTCCGCCGGGGTGGCGTCCCGCATCACGGGCTCGCCGGTTTCGGTGTCGATATCCGGAACCTGGACTTCCTTGGCCAGCGCCTTGACGAAGCGGTTCTCGGCCGCCGACGCCTGATGCGGGTCGTAGAAGGGACCGCCCGGCTCCGCGAGGGTCCGGAAGTGCATCAGGTTCATGCTGTGGCACGAGGCGCAGACCTCGCGATAGACCTTGTAACCGCGTTGCAGCTGGCCCTGATCGAAGGTGCCGAACGGCCCCTCGAACGTGAAGCCGCCGCTGTGCGGATGCAGGGCCGCGCCCTCGGCCAGTGCGGGTTGGGCCGCCATCAGGCCGCAGGCGGCGGCGATGAGCGCGAGGGTCTTCTTCATGGAGCGGATCGGTGTCTTGAGGGTCATGGTCGCGCTCAGCCCTTCTTCTCGGCCGAGGCCGGAGCCGACGCCGTCATGGCGTCGCCGCCGGTCAGCACGGGTTCCGAAATCGTCGCCGGGATCGGCAGCGGCGTCTCCCTCAGTCCGACGATCGGCAGGATGATCAGGAAGAAGGCGAAGTAGTAGGCCGTCAGGAAACGCGTCAGCCACAGATAGCTGTTCAGGTCTCCGTCGATCAGCATGAAGGTCTTGAACTCGCCGATGACCGGGGCGTCCGGCAGCTGCGCGCCGCACCATCCAAGACCCATCCCCACGATCACGAAGATGATGAAGAAGGTCCGCATGGTCGGACGGTAGCGCATCGAGCGCACCTTCGACGTGTCCAGCCACGGCAGGATGAACAGGACGCCGATGGCGCCGAACATCGCCACCACGCCGCCGAACTTGTCCGGGATGGCGCGCAGGATCGCGTAGAAGGGCAGCATGTACCACTCGGGCACGATGTGCGCGGGGGTCTGCAGCGGGTTGGCCGGAATGTAGTTGTCGGCGTGACCCAGCGCGTTCGGCATGAAGAAGACGAACACCGCGAACAGGATCAGGAACAGGATGATCGCGAAGCCGTCCTTGACCGTGAAGTACGGGTGGAAGGGCACCGTATCCTTGGCCTGACGGTCCTTCGGGATCAGGATCCCGACCGGGTTGTTCTGGCCGGCGTGGTGCAGGGCCCACAGGTGCAGCACCACGCAGCCGGCGATGACGAATGGCAGCAGATAGTGCAGCGAGAAGAAGCGGTTCAGCGTCGCGTTGTCGATCGCCGGGCCGCCGCGCAGCCAGATCAGGATCGGCTCGCCGATGACCGGAATAGCCCCGATCAGGTTGGTGATGACCTCGGCGCCCCAGTAGGACATCTGGCCCCACGGCAGCACGTAGCCGAGGAAGGCGGTGGCGATCATGAGGAAGAAGATCACGCAGCCGACGATCCAGATCATCTCGCGCGGCGCCTTGTAGGACCCGTAATACAGCCCCCGCAGCATGTGTAGATAGACCGCGATGAAGAACATCGAGGCGCCATTTGCGTGGACGTAGCGGATCAGGTCGCCGCCGTTCACGTCGCGCATGATGCGCTCGACCGACTCGAAGGCCATGGCCGTGTGGGGCACATAGTTCATCGCCAGAAAGATGCCGGTGGCGATCTGGGTGACTAGGCACAGGGCCAGAATGCCCCCGAAGGTCCACCAGTAGTTCAGGTTCTTCGGGGTCGGCAGCGACATGTAGTCGGCGCCGAAGCGGACGATCGGCAGGCGGCTGTCCAGCCACTTCTCGATGCCGGTCTTGGGGACGTAGGTGCTCTCGTGATCGCTCATGGGTCTCTCGTCCGTCCTCAGCCGATCTTGATGCGCGTATCGGACAGGAATTCGTATTCGGGCACGACAAGGTTCTTCGGCGCCGGTCCCTTACGGATGCGGCCCGAGACGTCGTAGTGCGAACCGTGACACGGGCAGAACCAGCCGCCGTAGTCGCCCGCCCCGAAGGTCGGGATACAGCCAAGGTGCGTACAGTTGCCCAGTACGACCAGATAGGGCTCGTGGCCCGGCTTGGTGCGCTCGGCGTCCGTCTGGGGCTCCTTCAGGTTGCCCGCGTGATCGTCAGCGACAGCCTTCTGAACCTCGGCCGGGCTGCGATAGCGCACGAACACCGGCTTGCCCTGCCACTTGATGACCACCTGCTGACCCTGCTGGACCTTGGTCATGTCGAACTCGATGGTCGACAGCGCCAGGGTGTCGGCGGCGGGGTTCATCGAATTCACCAGCGGCCAGACAAGCATGACCCCGGCGCCGGCGGCGCCGGCGGCTGCCGCGATGTGGATGAAGTCCCGACGGGTGGCTTCGCCGCCCTCGCCTTCCGGTACGACCGATTCGGCCACGTCATGCTCCTCATACGCCACGACCGCACCGGAGAGGGCGCGGTTCGACCGGCTCGAAATCCTTAGCGAAATCCCTTTCGGCTCGCCCGGCCCGTCTTTGCGGCGGAAGTCCGCAAGTTGCTGACGCTTCTTGCGAAACGGTCGCAATTCAGGCCGCGACAAGCCCCCGGGCCGCGCGTATGAGGGCCTTAGAATGCGTCTCGCCCTTTTTCAACCAGCCATTCCTCAGAACGTCGGCGCCTGCATCCGATTGAGCGCATGTTTCGGCGTGGAATTGCATGTGATCGAGCCCACGGGCTTCCGTCTGGACGACCGCGCCATGAAGCGCGCGGCGCTGGATTACGGCCCCTTGGGCCATCTGACCCGTCATGCGGACTGGGACGGCTTCCAGCGCGACCGCGGTCCCGGCCGGCTCGTCCTGCTGACGACGAAGGGTGCGACATCGATGACCGGGTTCCGGTTCCAGCCGGACGACACCCTGCTGTTCGGCAGCGAACCCTCCGGCGCCCCCGATCATGTGCATGAGGCGGCCGACGCGCGCGTCTTCATTCCCATCCGGCCCGAAACCCGCTCGCTGAACCTGTCGGTCAGCGCCGGCATCGCACTGTGGGAAGGACTGCGGCAGACGCAGCTCTAGGCGAACACCGTCAGCGCCGCGTGCTGCAGCAGGATAATCGTCTTGGCGTCCCGGATGCGACCGTCGGCGATCTGCGCCATGGCTTCATCGAAGCCGATCTCCAGAACCTCGATCTCCTCGCCCTCGCCTTCCAGTCCTCCACCGTCGCCGATCCGCATCGACGCATCGTACTCGGCGATGAACAGCGACAGCCGCTCGGTCACCGAGCCCGGGCTCATGAAGCAGTCGAACACCAGCCGGACATCGCCCAGCCGATAGCCGATCTCTTCCTCGACCTCCGCGCGGATGCGGGCCTCCGGATCGGCGTCGTCCAGCAGACCGGCCGGAACCTCGGTCAGCAGGTCGTTATGACCGTTCGAAAACGCCGGATAGCGGAACTGCTGCGTCAGGATCACCGTCCGGGCCGCCGTATTATAGGGCAACAGGGCGACGCCGTTGCCCCGGTCATAGGCTTCGCGCGCCTGCGTCTGCCAGCTCCCATCATTCCGCCGCCAGTCAAACGTCGCCTTGCGCAGGACGTACCAGTTGTCGGACAGCACCTTGATCTCGCGCACCCGAACGCGATCGGCGACGCTCATTCCGGTGCGCCTTCGGCGGTCAGGATGGCGAGGTTGGACGCCTCATCCGACTCCGACAGCGCCGCCCGCCCCAGCCTGACGGCCTCATCCAGCGTGTCCGCAACCGCGCGGGTCGCGTCGCCCGGAGCGCAGGCCACGGCCAGCAACTCGGCGGCGTCTCCACCCGGCGCGGCGTCATAGACCGGAGCAGTATCCGGCGTCGACGGCCCCTCGGCGCCGCCGGCCTTCACCGCGACGAAGTCCAGCCGGTCGGCAGTGTGGGCGGTGCAATCGAATCGCCACCACGACCAGCCGCCCCAATAGGCCTGCCCGGCCACCTCGAAATCATCTTCGGCAACCTGAAAGGCGCGCATTTTCACACCCTCAGCATCGCGTTCCAGCGAGACTGTATCGGCGAAGAACACGAACCGGCCAACGCCGGTCAGGACCAGATGATGCTCGCCTTCATGCTCCCGAACGGACTGGGCTGAAGCCGAGGTGGCCAGGATCAGGGCGACGGCAAGGGCGGGAAAACATTTCATGCGGGGGATCGTAACCGGGCGTTGACCGGGCCGCGATAGGCTTTGGTCATGACGCGCTTCATGACCCTGGATTTCGCCGACGGCGACCGCGCGACCCTGCTTGGCCGTGTCAAGGCGATGGCGTGCGGACCCTACGGATATGTCGTTACGCCCAACGTTGACCATGTGATCAAGCTGGTGGACGGGCGGGTGGACGAGGAAGTCTATCGCGGCGCGGACCTGATGATCTGCGACAGCCGCATTCTGGCGCATCTGGCGCGCCTGCGGGGCAAGCGGTTGTCGGTGCTCCCGGGGTCGGACCTGACCGCGGCTTTACTTGAGGCCGAGACGGATCTGACCTTCGGTGTCTTCGGCCCTGACCGCGAGGCCTTTGACGATCTGGCGGCACGGTATCCCGAGCGCCGCCTGAGGTTCGTTGAAGCGCCGATGCTGACGCCGGGCACGCGGGGATGGGATGCAGCGGTTGGTTCGGCTGCGGCGGCGGAGTGGAACGTGCTGCTGGCCTGTGTGTCCTTTCCAAAGCAGGAATTGTTCGCTCACGCGCTGAAGGCAGCAGGTCGGCAGGATGGCGTCGCCCTGTGTGTCGGCGCATCGGTGGATTTCCTCACCGGTCGCCAGCAACGCGCGCCACGCCTGTTCCAGCAACTATCGCTTGAGTGGCTGCATCGCCTGCTCAGCCAGCCGCGTCGAATGTTCCGCCGTTATCTAATCGAGGGGCCGGCCATTCTCGGCTGGTTCTTACGCCTGGAAGTGCTCAGGCGCTCTAGACCCTGAGCGTCAGCGCCGTGGGCGTGGCGGTGAAGGTCGAAAGGCGGCCTAGGTAGCTCATGCCCAACAGGCTGTGCTCAAGGCCTTCCTCGACCACGAGGGCCTCGACCTCGTCCACCCGGGCGCCGCCGACGGCGACGGTGGACAATTGGACCGGGGCGGCTCGAACGTGACCGGAGGCGGTGACGACGGTTCCGGTGAAGTCCTCGGGCTGGAGCTTCAGGCCCAGACGCAGGGCGTCGTTGCGGGTCAGGGCGACGACGCTGGCGCCGGTGTCGACCATCACGCGGACCGCGCGGCCGTCGATCACGGCGTCGGCCCAGTAGTGGCCGTCGGGAGATTTGCGAAGCTGGGCCGGACCGGTCGCGGCGGCGGACCGGACGGGCGTTTCCGCGACGACGGGCAGGACCGCGGCTTCAGCCCGACCGGAATCGGTGAAGCGATCCGCACCCCAGGCGGCGCCGAGCGCGCAGACGACCGCCATGGCCATCACGCCCATCGAGGAAGAATCGAAACGCATACGGACCCACGCCATCGACGCCGCTTTCTTGCGGCTTGGCGGTGTTGTCGCAAAACAGGTTTGGGATGCCGTGAAGAGGCGTGGTGGACGGCGGATTAACCGGCGCGGTCACCAGAAGGCGGAGTCGACACGGTTCTTGCGAGCCGGCAGGTCTTCCATGATGGCCGCCCGCTGGTCATCGGTCAGCGCGCTCCAGCCGCCGATTTCGGACAGGGTCCGGTAGCAGCCGAGGCACAGGCTGGACGCTCCGTCGACCAAGCAAACCTTGACGCAGGGCGTGGCGATCGAGCGTGGCGGTGGCGACACATTAGATGACATAAGCGAGAAATATGGTCCGCTAGCGGAGTAAAAACTTGAAAAACGTCACAGACCTGTCATGTTACTCCTGACGCGAAACGACTGAGAGGGTGAAAACCCCTGCGAGCACGACGTGTCTCTTTTCATCGTTCCTCGAAAGGAGACATCACAATGAACGATAGAGACCGGAACCTCCAGCACGCCATGATGAGCTTTGCGCTCTGGGGCGGCATGCTGGTGAACACGAAGAACACCAACGGCGCAGGCGACCGCGTGGTCAGCCACCCGTCCAACTTCGTACCCATCAAGATCGACCGCCCGCGCCGCTAAGCCGGTTCGAGCGCATCGCCAGAGCCCCGGTCGAAAGGCCGGGGCTTTGTCGTTCTTGAAGGGCGCCATCGCTCGCCGCGCGGCGGCTCGCTGCTTGAGCGTGGATGGAGCCAGCCAGCGCTCGGCGGGTCTCGCCCCTCGGCTTGAGCGCGGATGCGGCTTGCCTGATAGGCTTGCTGTATGACTGACCTGATCAATATCGAACGCCTCGGCCCCATAGAGGTCTGGACACTGAACCGGCCCGAGCGGCTGAACGCCCTGCCCGATCTGCAGGATGGCGATGCCTTCACTAACGCTTGCGCCGCCGTGAACGCGGACATGGACGTGAGGTGCGTGGTGCTGACCGGCGCAGGACGGGCCTTCTCGGCGGGTGGCGATCTGAAGGCCATGCGGGACCGGCGGGACCTGTTCGAGGGAACGGGCGCGGAAATCCGCGACCGTTATCGCCGTGTCGTCCACCGGATCGTGCGATCGCTCTATGGGCTGGAGGTTCCGCTGGTGGCGGCGGTGAACGGGCCGGCCATGGGCCTCGGGTGCGACATCGCCGGACTGTCGGACATCCGGATTGCGTCCGAGGCGGCCAGCTTCGGCGTGCCGTTCCTGAAGCTGGGCATCCTGCCCGGCGACGGCGGGGCGTGGCTGATGCCGCGCAATGTCGGCTATGCGCGGGCCGCCGAGCTGTTGTTCACCAGCCGCACGCTGGACGCGGCGACGGCGCTGGACTGGGGGCTGATCAACAGGGTCGTGACGGCGGACAGGCTGATGGACGAGGCGCTGGAGACCGCGGGCGTCATCGCCGGTCAGGCGCCCCACGCCCTGCGCATGACCAAGGCCCTGTTGCGGCAGGGCCGTGACGCGACCTTCGATCAGATTCTCGAAATGACCGCCGCCATGCAGGCTCTGGCCCACTTGACCGAAGACCATGCCGAGGGCGCGGCGGCGGCGCTCGAGAAGCGAGCGCCGCGATTCGAAGGCCGCTAGTCGTCAGTCCGCCTTGGCTTGAGCGGGTCGGGCCATGGCGCGGTCGGCGGGGACGCCGGGGGTTGTGGCGCGGGCGGCGCCGGCGGTCTCGCCGGGCTTCATGAACTTGACCAGCACGCGCTGGCCGATCAGCAGCGGGGCGTCGCCGGCCGAGACGACGACCTCGACCACGCGCTCGTCCGACCGCTGCGAGGGATCGTCGGAGGCCAGCTTGCGGGCGCCGAAGACGGCCGCGCGGCGCAGGACCGAGCCGATATAGACCTTGGACGGATCACCCTCGGGCGTGATCTCGACGGCCTGACCGACGATGATGTTGGGGATGTCGGACTCGACGATCTCGGCGCGGGCGATGCGCGGGGCGTCGGGCTCGAGGTCGAACATGTTGGAGACGTTGAGCGTCGAGGCGCCGGCGCCGGGGTTGGCGTAGCGACGGACGATGCGGCCCGACTGCGGCGCGCGGATCACGGTCAGCTCGACGTTGTAGGCGGCCTGATCGCGACGGGCGCGGGCCGTGTCGACGGCAGCCTGCTGCGAGCCAAGGCGGGCGCGGGCGGTCTCGATGGCGTCGCGGGCCTGATCCATGCGGGCCGCGGCGACGAAGTTGGTGGCGACCAGTTTCTCCAGCCGCTCGTACTCGCGCTGGGCGGTGTTGATGTCGACCTGGATTGCGCGAAGCTGGGACTGGGCCGAGGCGAGGTCGGCATTGGCGGTCTGAAGGGCCAGACGGGGCTCGTCGTCTTCCTGACGGGCGAGGATCTGGCCGGCCTCGACGCGGTCGCCTTCCTGCACCAGCACCTGACGCACCACGCCGCCGCGGCGGGCCGCGATCTGGATGATGCCGCCCTCGATATCCACCTTGCCGTTGGCGATGGCGGCGTAGGGGGTCACGACCTTCTGGGCGTTTTGGCGCTCTTCCTCGGCCTTCCTGGCCTTGGCGGCGCCCTGCATGGTCGTGAAGCCGACGACGAGCAGCACGATCAGCACCAGGCCGATCCAGAGCCATTTGTTCTTCAGAAAAGCGGGCATTGGGTCAGTCCTTGGGATCGGTCAGTGCGAGGCCAGGGTGGCGTCGGGGTTGGGGGTGCGGCGCTCGTCGCTGGTGATGACGCCATCCTCGATGTGGATGACACGGTCGGCCCAGGCCTCGAGGCGGGGATCGTGGGTCACGCAGATGACGGCGGCGCCGTGTTCGGTGGCGGCGCGGCGCAGCAGGCGGATGACCACCTGACCGTTCTCGCCGTCCAGCGCCGAAGTGGGTTCGTCGGCGAACAGGATCTTGGGGTCCTTGGCCAGCGCGCGGGCGATGGCGACGCGCTGCTTCTCGCCGCCCGAAAGCGCCGAGGGCCGCTGGTGCAAACGGTGGCCGAGGCCGACCTCTTCCAGCGCCAGGGTGGCGCGCTTGCGCGCCTGATCCGGCGACAGGCCCTGGAACTTCAGCACCGTGGTCACCTGCTGCAGGGCGCTGAGCGCCGGGAACAGGTTGAAGCCCTGAAAGATGAAGCCGCAGTGGTCGAGCCGGAACTTGTCGATGCGACCCGAGGACAGCTTCCACAGATTGTCGATGTCGAGGGCGTCCACCCGCCCCTGCTCGGGCTTCAGCAGGCCGGACAGGGCGGCGATCAGGGTCGACTTGCCGGAGCCGGACGGGCCCATGACCATGGTCAGGTCGCCATGGCGGGCGTCGAAGTTCACGCCTTTCAGCACCTCGACAAACGACTTGCCCGACTTGAAGCGTTTGATCAGGCCGGTGGCCTCGATGGCGGCCTCGCCGTGGCGGCCGTGCAGCTGAGTGTGGGCGTTCATCGCAGCAGGTCCGCCGGTTGGCTGTTCTTGAGGATGCCCATCGAGAGCAGGCCCGACAGCATGGCGATGATCACAAGACCGCCGCCGACGACGATGATCAGGATCGGAGGCAGGGCGATGATGACCGCGCCCGCCGCCGCCAGCAGCGACAGCAGCCAAGTCAGCAGAACGGCGGCGCCGGTTCCGACGACCCCGACCCAGAAGCTCAGCTCCATGACGATACGACGGAGCGAGCCCATGCCGACGCCAAGGGCGCGCAGCGAGGCGAACTCCTTGATGTTGGCCATGATGGCGCCGCGCAGGGTCTGCCAGGTGATGGCCACGCCGATGATGGTCCCGAGCACCACGCAGCCGGCGATGATGATCAGCAGGATGCCTTCCTCGAACATGGCGCCTGCGTTGGCGTCGGCGAGCTGCTGGCGGGTCCAGGCCTTCCACTGGCCGTCGCCCATGGCGTTCAATTGGGCGGCGACGGCCTCGGCCCGCGCGGGGTTCTTCAGCTTGACCATCAGCGGGCCGACGCGGGGGCCGGTGTCGGCCTGCCCCACCATGCGCAGGGTGTCGCGCGACATGACTATGGAGGGCTGCATCATGTTCGGATAGCCGCGCAGAACGCCGACCACCGTCACGGTCTGACCGTTGTACAGCGCCTTGTCGCCCAGCTTGACGCCGAGCTTGGGCAGGCTCGTCTCGTCGATGGCGACCGTATAGGGCTGGCGCAGGGCGTCGACGAGTTCCTGCGAATAGTCGACCGGGATGGTCACGGCGTCCGGGGTGGTGTCGATGATCTGGGCCTGGACGAAGTTCATCTTGGCCGCGCCCTGACGGGCCCGCTCGGCCTGCGACATGGTCGGGTCGACGTCCTTGACCGACTGGAAGCTGCCGCCGGCCATGTCGAACGGCTGGACCTCGGCGACATCTGGGTGGTTGTAGACCAGCGGCTGGAACCGGCGCGGCACACCGGAGGGGCCGCCGAACAGGCTCTTGGCTCCGGGCTGCATCACGATGACATCGGCGCGCGAGCGCTCGATCTGGGCGGTGAAGCCCTTTCCGATGCCGATGAAGACGCCGGTCATGGCCATGACCAGCAGACCCGAAAGGGCCAGCGCCATGACGGCCGCCATGTAGCGACGCCATTCGTACAGCAATGTGGATAGCGCGAGCGACATGCGCGGTTCGGTCCCCTGACTTGGGGTTTATCTGACCGGCAGTCGGGACCCCGTCGAGTTAAATCGGGGTAACAGAGAGTTGCGACGATCCAGCCGTGGACGGGCGTGGGGCCGCGGGTCTAGGAGTTAACGACCCTTGGTATCGATGGAGACCGCCTGATGTCGTTCCGTTCCCTGCGCGCCGCATTCGCGGCGACCGCCTCTCTCGTCGCCGTCGGCGGCGCGATCGCCCTGACTGCGACGCCGACCGAAGCCCGCGCCGAGGAGGGGATGTGGACTTTCGACAACTTCCCGATCCAGGCGGTGAACCAGAAATACGGGACCCGCATCGATCAGGCGTGGCTGGACCGGGTACGCAACGCCTCGGTGCGGATTCAGGGTTGCTCGGCCTCGTTCGTCTCGGATGAGGGGCTGATCCTGACCAACTGGCACTGCGTCGTCGGCTGCGCTCAGGAGCTGTCCACGCCGGAGCACGACTACGTCAAGAACGGCTTCCTGCCCGCCACCCGCGAGGAGGAGAAGAAGTGCCCGGGCCAGACCGCCGAGGTGCTGACGGAAATCACCGATGTCACCGATCGCGTGCTGGGCGCCGGTCAGGGACTGGAAGGCGCCGCCTTCAACGCCGCCCGACGGGCCGAGATCGGTCGCATCCAGCAGGAGGCCTGCGGGGGCGACGCGAAGTTCAACTGTCAGGTCATCGACTTCTACCGGGGCGGCCGGTTCTCGCTGTACAAGTTCCGCAAGTACGACGACGTGCGGCTGGTGTTCGCGCCGGAGAACCAGGCGGCCTTCTTCGGCGGCGATCCCGACAACTTCAACTTCCCGCGCTACGCCCTCGATGCCGGATTCCTGCGCGCCTATGAGGACGGCAAGCCGGTCGAGACGCCGAACCATCTGAAATGGAACGCCAACGCTCCGGCCGAGGGCGACGTGACCTTCGTGGCCGGCAACCCCGGCACGACCCAGCGCCTGCTGACGATCAGCCAGCTGGAGCGGCTGCGCGACCAGCAGCTGCCGGTCACCCTGATCCAGAACTCGGAACTGCGCGGCCGCCTGCTGGAGTATTCGCTGACCGGGGACGAGGCCAAGCGGGTGTCCTTCGATCCGGTCTTCGGTCTGGAGAACAGCTTCAAGGTCTATTACGGCCAGCAGGGCGCCCTGACCGATCCGGCCTTCATGCAGGTGAAGCGGGATCAGGAGACCGAGCTGCGTCAACGCGTGGCGGCCGATCCGGCGCTGGTCCAGCAGATCGGCGATCCGTGGGCCGATCTGGAGCGGGTGCAGGCGACCGCGCGCGATCTGTACCTGCCCTTCCGCCAGCTGGATCAGGCCGCGGGCGGCGGTTCGACCCTGTACCAGATGGCCAAGGCGCTGGTGCGGGCGGCGAAGAACACCGAGGCCACGCCCGAGCAACGCGCGCGACTGGCCGCGACCATGGGCGAGGAGACGCCGATCTATGCGGACATGGAAGAAATCCGCCTGCGCTACTGGCTGTCCAAGACGCGCGAGTATCTGACCGTCGACAATCCGCAGGTGAAGGCGATGCTGGGCCGTGAGAGCCCGGAAGCGCTGGCCGATCGCCTGATCACCGGCACGAAGCTGGGCGACGCCGCCTTCCGTCGCGAGGCGGCGGGCATGACGCTGGAGCAACTGACTGCGGCCGATCCGCTGCTGGCCTTCGTGGCGGCCAACGATGACGCGGCGAAGGCCATCGGCGATCGCTGGGCCGCCGAGGTGACCGCGCCAACCGCCCGTGCGGCCGAGAAGGTCGCCCAGGCGCGGTTCGCCGCGTACGGCACCAACCAGTATCCGGACGCCACCTTCTCGCTGCGTCTGTCGTACGGGACTGTGCAGGGCTGGAGCTATCGCGGTGTGACCGTACCGCCGTTCACCTACATGGGCGGCCTGTACGAGCGGGCCACGGGCTCGGAGCCGTTCAACCTGGCGCAGGCTTTCGCCGACAACGAGGCGAAGGTGAACAAGGAGACGGTCTATGACTTCTCCTCCACCAACGACATCATCGGCGGCAACTCCGGCTCGCCGGTGATCAACGCCGCCGGCGAAGTCATCGGCGCGGCGTTCGACGGCAACATCCACTCGCTGGGCGGCTCGTTCGGTTACGACGGAGAGCTGAACCGGACCGTGTCGGTGTCGACAGCGGCGATCACGGAAGCGCTGCGCAACGTCTACCCGAACCCGCGCATCCTCGGAGAGCTGGGGGTTCGGTAACTTCACTGACCTTCTCCACTCGGGGGAGAAGGTGGCGCGCGGAGCGAGACGGATGAGGGGGCTGGTTGACGCCGGCCCCCTTTTTCCGGTCTGGATATGGCCAGAGCCCCCTCATCCGAGCCCTTCGGGCCCACCTTCTCCCCCAAGTGGAGAAGGAGACGTTTTTGGAGTCCTCATGCGCCACCTAACCCCTGCCCGTCACGCCATCTGGGCCGCCGCCCTTCTAACCCTCGCCGCCGGTTCGGCCGCGAAGGCGGAGGAAGGCATGTGGACGTTCGACAACTTCCCGATCGCGCGGGCCAACCAGACTCTGGGCACCAGCATCGATCAGGCGTGGCTGGACCGGGTGCGGCTGAGCTCGGTCAAGTTCGGCGGCTGCTCGGCGGGCATCGTGTCGGGCGAGGGTCTGGTGATGACCAACAATCACTGCGTGGCGACCTGCGTGGCCAACATCTCGACGCAGGCGGTCAACTACGCCGAGACCGGCTTCACCCCGCGCGCCCGTGAGGAAGAGGTCAAATGCCCGGGCGGCACGGCCGAGGTGCTGACCGACATCAGCGATGTGACCGAACGCATGCAGGCGGCGGGCGCGGGTCTTGAAGGTCAGGCCTTCACACAGGCACGCGACGCCGAGGCGGGCCGGATCGAGCAGGAAGCCTGTGGCGGTGCAGCCGACAAGCGGTGTCAGGTGGTGACATTGTATCGAGGCGGCCAGTTCAAACTTTACACCTACAAGAAATACTCGGACGTCCGGCTGGCCTTCGCACCCGAGGACCGGGCAGCGACGTTCGGCGGTGATCTGGACAACTTCAGCTTCCCGCGCTTCGCCATCGATGCGGCCTTCATCCGGCTATACGAGAATGACGCGCCGGCGCAGACGCCGACGCACTTCAAGTGGAACCCCGCCAAGCCCGTCGAGGGCACGCCGGTGTTCGTGGCGGGCAGCCCGGGCGCGACGCAGCGCCTGTTGACCATGGACCAACTGATGACCGTGCGGGACGTGGTCCTGCCGCTCGACCAGTTGATCGCGTCGGAGCTGCGCGGGCGACTGATCCGCTATTCCGAGGAAGGCGAGCGGCAGGCGTTCGAGGCGATGGATCCGATCGTCGGGCTGGAGAACACCTACAAGCGCGGGCTGGGCCGGATGCGGGCGCTGACTGATCCGCAGTTCATGGACATGAAGGCGGCCGCGGAAGTGGACTTCATGCAGCGCTACGCCGCCGCGAATGGCGATGGACCGGACCCGTGGGGTGCGCTGGAAGCGGTGCAGCCGATCCAGCGCGAGCTGTATCCGGCCATGGCCCTGCTGGAAGGCGGCACGGGTGTGGGCACCACGCCGGTGGCCGGCGGATCGCAGCTGTTTCTCTGGGCCCGCACCCTCGTGCGCGGCGCGCAGGAGCGGGAGAAGGCGTCGGCCGAGCGTCTGCCCGAATACGCCGACAGCCGACTGGCGGGTGTCCAGAGCGGTCTGTTCGCCGAGCGGCCGGTCTATCCGGAGCTGGAGCAGGTGCGGCTGGAGTGGTGGCTGTCCAAGACTCGGGAGTGGCTGACCGTCGACAACCCCGACGTCCGCGCCCTGCTGGGCCGCGAGTCGCCGGAAGGTCTGTCCGCGCGTCTGGTCGAGGGGACGAAGCTGGCCGATCCGGCGGTGCGCCGCGCCCTGTGGGAAGGCGGCCTTCAGGCGGTCCAGGCCTCGGACGATCCGTTGATCCGGTATCTGCTGTCGATTCAGGAGCCGACCCGGGCGATCCGCGCCGACTGGGAAAGCCGGGTTCAGGCGCCGACCGATCAGGCCTCGGAACGGCTCGCCGCGGCCCGCTTCGCCGCCTATGGCGACAGCGTCTATCCGGACGCGACCGGGACGCTGCGCCTGACCTACGGCAAGATCGAGGGATCGGACGTGCCCGGCCAGCGCTGGGGTCCGTTCACGACCTTCGACGGCCTGTGGGACCGCGCGACCGGCGCGGCGCCGTTCGACGTTGCGCCGAAGCTGCTGGCCGCGAAGGACCGTATTCCGGCCGATACGGTGATGAACATGACCCTGTCGTCGGACACGATCGGCGGATCGTCAGGCTCGCCGGTGGTCAACGCCGAGGGCGAGATCCTGGGCGCCAACTTCGACTCGACGGTCCTGACCCAGCGCAACGCCTATGGCTATGACCGCAACGTCAATCGCTCGGTCATTGTCACAACAGGCGCGGTGACGACCGCGCTGCGGGATGTCTATGGCATGGAACGGCTGGTCGCGGAACTGGGCGGCCGGTAAGGCCCGGAGGCGGCGGGGTCAGCCCTCGCCGCCGCCCTTGTCCGCCTCGTCCTTCTTCGCCTTCGCCTTGGCCGCGCCCATGAAGGCCACGCCAAGCCCGGCGCCAATGGCGACGCCCAGCGACAGGCCCAGCGCAAGGTTGTCCATGGCCGTGCCCAAGGCGACGCCCATACTGAGTCCCACGCCGATGCCGATGGGCAGGAAGGCGGCTTCCTTGTTCTTCATGGCTGTGTCCTCCGGCCCTAGATGTGGCTCATCTTGTCACGGGCCTTGGCGAAATACTGCCAGCCGGTCCAGACGGTGATGATGGCCGCCACCCAGAGCAGGACATAAGCAAAGGTCTGGAAGTGCGGCTGCCATTCCAGCGGCAGGCCGAAGCCGTCCCACAAAAGCACCAGCTGCAGCGCACCCAGCGCCACCATCTGCAGCGTCGTCTTCCACTTGGCCAGCAGGGTGACCGGCAGCTTGACCTTGCCCGCCACGGTCTCGCGCAGGGCCGAGACGGCGAACTCTCTGAACAGGATCAGACCGCAGGGAATCGCGGCCTGCGGCACGGAACCCCAGGCCAGAACGCCGAGGATCGCGCCCGTGACCAGCACCTTGTCGGCGATCGGGTCGAGGATGGCGCCCCAGCGCGTCGTCGCGTGCCAGCGCCGTGCGAGGAAGCCGTCGACCCAGTCGGTCGAGGCGGCGATGACGAAGATGATGAAGGCGTTGCGCCCCAGCATGAACTGGTCGTCCGGCGACAGATATTCCGACAGCACCGGGATGCCCTGCGGCGCCGCGCCGGCCAGGATCAGGAACATGATCACCCCGGCGAACAGCCGCAGGCCGGTCAGGATGTTCGGAATCGGATTGGCGTGCGGATTGGGGGTCATGCGGGGCTCCTGAAACCTCAACGCCGATCTGCCACGCTTCGATGCGTGAGGCGAGCGCTCAGCCGAGCGGCTCGAAACGACCGGGCCCCTCCAACGCGCTCAGGATGCCGTCGGCGATGCCGAAATGCAGGCCGGTGAGCGTCAGGACGCCGGCCCTTTCGCGTTCCGCGATCCACGGGAAGGTTCGCAGGTTTTCGATCGACAGACGGACCACCGTTTCTTCCGCCAGCCGACCGGTCTCCTCTGCCGGGAAGCTTTCGCAGATCATTCGCACCACCGGCGCGGCCTGCGCGACCCAGGGCGCCACGAAGTCGGCGCAGCTTTCCGGCGTGCCGTTCAGCATGGCGTTCACCCCGCCGCAGTAGGCGTGGCCCATGACGACGATGCGGGACACTTCCAGCACCTTGACCCCGAACTCCAGCGCCGCCGAGACGCCGTGTAACTGGCCGTCCGGTTGATAAGGCGGCACCAGATTGGCGACGTTGCGCACGACGAACAGCTCGCCCGGAGCGGCATCGAAGATCAGGGCCGGGTCGGCGCGGCTGTCGGAGCACGCGACGATAAGCGTGTGCGGTTTCTGGCCTGCGGCCAGCGCCTCATATTCAGCCCGCGCCTCGGGCCAGCGGTTCTCGCGGAAGCGACGGTAGCCTGTCAGCAGGGAGTTGGCGGAATGATCGGACATGGCCGCGTTCTAATCCGTGATCAGGCTTTGCGGAAGAAGCCGTGGATGCGTTCGGCCAGGGCGCGGTTGATGCCCTCGACCTTTTCGAGGTCGACGACCGAGGCCCGCCCGACGCCCTTGGCGGAGCCGAAGGCGTGCAGCAGGGCCTTCTTGCGGCCGGGGCCGACGCCTTCGATCTCGTCCAGCGGATTCCTCTTGATGTCCATCGATCGGCGCGTGGCGTGGGCGCCGTTGGCGAAGCGGTGGGCCTCGTCGCGCAGACGCTGGATGTAATAGAGAGCCGGCGACTTCAGCGGCAGCATGAAGGGCGGCTTGCCGGGGATGAAGAAATGCTCCTTGCCCGCGTCGCGGTCAGGGCCCTTGGCCACGCCGACGGCCAGGATGTCATCCAGCCCCAGATCGGCCAGCACGGCCTGCACCTCGGCCAGCTGGCCGGCGCCGCCGTCGATCAGCAGAAGGTCAGGACGGTCGGCGCCCTCCCCCTCCTCCTCTTCCTTGACCAGACGGGTGAAGCGGCGACGCATGACCTCTCGCATCATGCCGTAGTCGTCGCCGGGGGTCAGGTCTTCGCCGCGGATGTTGAACTTGCGGTACTGGTTCTTGCGAAAGCCTTCGGGTCCGGCGACGATCATGCCGCCGACGGCGTTGGTCCCTTGGATGTGGGCGTTGTCGTAGACCTCGATCCGCTCAGGCCGGCTCTCCAGACCGAAGGCCTCGCAGACCTCGTCGAGGATCTTCGACTGCGCCGAGCTCTCGGCCATGCGCCGGCCCAGCGCCTCGCGCGCATTGGTCAGGGCGTGGTCGACGAGAGCCTTCCGGTCGCCGCGACGGGGTAGCTCGATCGACACCACGCGGCGGCCATCGTTCTGTTTCGCCATCATTGAGAAGGCTTCCTCCAGAAGCTCCTTCTCGTGCGGCAGGACGTTGGTCAGGATCTGCCGGGGCACCGGCTTGTCCTCGTAGAACTGGCCGAGGAAGGCGGCGAGGATTTCGGGGTCGGTGTCGCTGCGGTCCACGCGCGGGAAGTAGGCGCGGCCGCCCCAGTTCTGGCCGCCGCGATAGAAGAAGACCTGTACGCAGGCCTGTCCGCCGTCGGAATGCAGGGCGAAAACGTCGGCCTCGGCCACGCCCTCGGCGGAGACGCTGTTCTCCATCGAAATGGCGGACAGGGCCCGGATACGGTCGCGCACGCGGGCGGCGGTCTCGAAATCCATGTCGTCCGAGGCGGCCTGCATCTCCTTCGACAGCCGGCTGATGACAGCGCGCGACTTGCCGCGCAGGAATGCCTCGGCCTCGTCGACCAGCCCGCCATAGTCCTCCAGCGAGATCAGACCGGTGCAGGGCGCAGAGCAGCGTTTGATCTGGTGCAGCATGCAGGGGCGGGTGCGGGTTTCGTAGACGCTGTCCGAGCAGGACCGCAGCAGGAAGGCCTTCTGCAGCGTGGTCAAGGTCCGGTTGACCGCCCAGGTCGAGGCGAACGGGCCGAAATAGTCGCCCTTTGTCGTATGCGCCCCGCGATGCTTGCGAACCTGCGGCGCGCGGTGGTCGCGGCGGATCATCAGCTCGGCGAACGACTTATCGTCGCGCAGCACCACGTTGAAGCGTGGCTTCAGCTTCTTGATGAAGTTGGATTCGAGCAGCAGCGCCTCGGTCTCGGACGCCGTGACCACCAGCTCCATCGACCGGGTCAGCGAGACCATGTGGGCGATGCGCTGGGTGTGGAACCGGCCCTGTGCGTACTGGAGTATGCGCTTCTTGATGGACCGCGCCTTGCCCACATACAGGCAGGCGCCGTCCTCGCCATACATGCGATAGACGCCGGGCTTGTCGGGCGCGCGGCGCGCCTCGTCGCGGATCAGGTCGGCGGCCTTCAGGGCGGAGGCGGTGCTGGCCTCTATGGAATCGGGCGCGGACATTGTCCCAGATATAGGCCGGGCGCGGCGTTTGCGCGATGCATCTGCCGACGACTGCTGACTAGAAGCGCCGCACCATGATCACGCCGCCCACCACCAGCGCGACGCCCGCCAGCCGGCCGAGGTTGATCGGGGCGCGGGGAACGCCGAACGCGCCGAAGTGGTCCAGGATCAGGCTGATAAGCAGCTGGCCGGCGACCATCAGGGTGATGGTCAGGGCCACACCGAGACGCGGCACGCCCCATGTGGCCGCAATCACGAAGACCACGCCATAGAGGCCTCCGATCCATGCGTACCACGGCAGGGTTCGGGCGGCGGCCATGTCCGGCCTGGTCTGGAACAGCAGCGCCAGCAGACCCAGAGCCGCCGTGCCGACCGCGAACGAGACGAATGCCGCGTTCACCGGCGAACCGACGGCGGTCATCAGTCTGGCGTTTGTCGGCGCCTGCAAGGCGGTCGCGCCGCCAGCGAGGACGATGAGCACGATAGAGAAGACGTTCGGATTCATATGCCTTGGCTAGCACCTGAACGCCGGGCGCGCACCGGTCAGCGTGGTGCGGAAATAAACCGCGCCGCCCGTTCGCCTTCCGGATCGCCCGCGACGCCGAAGCCGAGGTTGATGTCACGGTGGCTGTCGTTCGGCGCGGATATGACCTCGGCCTGACCACCGGCATTCCGGAGAGCGACGGCGAGCGCCTCGCTCTGGGCGCGGGAATCAGCTCGGCTGGCGATGTGGAAGATCAGGAAGGGCGGGTAGGTCTGTCTACCCCGAACACGCAGGGTGGGCGACAGGGCCGCCGCTTGGTCGCCAAACGCCTGTGCGTACATCTGGCCCAGCATGCGGCCGGCGAAGCCATCGCCGCGATCTCCCGTCGCATCGTAGCCCGCGCCGTCCAGCAGCATGACCCCGCCAAGATCAGCGGGCTGGACCCCCTCTTCCACGAGATACGACGGATCGACGCCGACCAGTGCGGCCAGATGAGCGCCGGCGGAATGGCCCATGACGAAGACAGGCCGGCCCGGATGGGTCCGGATCAGATCGGCGAGAGCGGCGGCCACATCGCTGGCCTGCTCGCGGGGCGTGACAGCCGGGACCAGCCGATAGCCGATGGAGGCCAGTGTGAGGCCGTGACGTTCGGCATAGGCCGGCAGATCGTGGACCATGGACTTGTCGCCACGGGACCAGCCGCCGCCGTGCACGAAGGCGAGAATCGGGCCGTCCGTCGCGTCGGCCGAATAGAGATCATAGGCCTGCAAGGGATCGGGGCCGGTCGGGATCGTTTCGTGCGGCGACGCGGAACGACCGGCCCCCTCACCATCACGGCGCCCCCGCCGACCCCGGGGCCGGCTTTGGGCGAAGGCGGCTGACGATGCGAAAGACAGGGTCAGGGCTGCAAGCACAGCGGTCCGGCGAGACAGGTCGCGCATGATGATCTCCCGACGTCCCCTGTCGGTCATTGCACGAGGAAGCCTGTCTGTTCCGTCGCGCGTCCTTGAACTGAATCCGTTCAGGCCGTATTGCCAGCCGGTCCAAGGAGCACCCGAATGCTGGCCCTCTACATCATCGTCGGTTTCGTCGTCGTTCTCGGCGTCATCAACTTCATCGAGTTCGGCCGGGTTGACTGATCCGGTCGCCCGTCGCGGCGCCGCGCTGGTCACCGGCGGCGGCAAGCGGATCGGGCGCGCCATCGTGCTGGAGCTGGCGAAGGCTGGCTTCGGCATCGTCATCCACTATGGAAAGTCAAAGGATGCGGCTGAGGCCGTGGCCGACGAAGTGCGCGCGCTGGGACGGCACGCGGCGATCGTGCAGGCCGATCTTTCGGATGAGACGCAGGTCCGCGCGCTGATCCCCGCCGCCGTGGAGGCCGTCGGGCCGCTGGCGGTGCTGGTCAACAATGCCTCGGTGTTCGAGGACGACCGGGTCGGGTCGCTGGAGCGCGAAAGCTGGGACCGGCATATCGAGACCAATCTTCGCGCGCCCATCGTGCTGGCCGAGGCGTTCGCGGCGCAGGCGCCCAAGGGGTCGGCGATCGTCAACCTGCTGGACCAGCGGGTCCTGAAACCCGATCCGCGCTTCTTCTCCTATGCCCTGTCGCGCAACGGCCTGTGGTGGGCGACGCGGACGCTCGCGCAGGCTCTGGCGCCGCATATCCGCGTGAACGGCGTCGGGCCGGGACCGACCCTGCCGTCGGTCCATCAGACGCAGGCGGATTTCGAGGCCGAGGCCGCCGGCGTGCCGCTGGCGCGGGCCGGAAGCCCCGAAGCCGTCGCCGCCGCCGTGCGCTGGCTGGTGGACGCGGAACTGGTCACAGGCCAGATGATCGCCGTCGACGGGGGCCAGCATCTGGCCTGGAAGACCCCGGACATTCTGGAGTAGCCGCGTGACCGCATCCCCCCTGCCCTTCCCTGCGTCGGGCGGCGATCTGCGCCGCGAGGGCCTGACCGTGTTCGTGCGCGGACTGGAGATCGAGGCCGGGATCGGTGTCTATGATCACGAGCACGGCAGGCTGCAGCGGCTGGTGATCGACGTGACCCTGACGCTGGACCCGCACGGGGTCGAAAAGCTGGCCGACACGGTGAACTACGAGACCGTCGCGACGGCGGCGCGCCTGATCGCGGGCAGCGGACATGTCGGGCTGGTGGAGACCTTCGCCGAACGGCTGGCGACGACCTGTCTGGAAGACGTGCGGGTGCGCCGCGCCGTGGTGCGGATCGAGAAGCCGGGCGCCCTGCAGGGCGCGGCGGCGCCGGGCTGCGAGGTCATCCTCGCCCGGCATGACGCCTGAGGACGGTTGCACCGACGCAACCGAGCGGTAATAGCTGGCGTCTCCAAGGAGTTTCGATGCCCGGTCCCGGCGACAAAGACAGCGGTCACGACCCCGACGATCTGGTCGGATTCTCCAGCCAGCGGTCCCTGCAGGGCGAGCGTCGAGCGGCCGCGGCGGAACCGTCGCCCGCGCCGCCGCGCTCAAACCCCGTGCAAGCCTCCATCTTCGAACCCTCGGCCGAATTCACCGCCCGGGAAGCCGCCCGCCATGCGCCGCCGCGCGAGCCGGAAGAAACCCCGGGCGTGGTCGGGCTGTACGTCATCTACGCCCTGATCCTGTTCACCGTACCGACCGTCGGCGTCGCCGGCGTGGTCGCGCTGCTGGCCATGTGGAAGCGACCGGAGCCGGCGAACGCGCTGGCCCGTTCGCACTTCGTCTTCCAGAGACGGACCCTGATGGCCGGGGTCATCGCAGCCGTGGTCGGCGTGGTGCTGATGGCCGTGCCCTACGCCCTCGGCGTGCCGATCCTCTTCCTGACGGCGCTGTGGTTGATCCTTCGGGGGGCTTGGGGCGTTTTGGCCCTGAAGGCCGGCCGCGCGATCGCTCACCCGCGCGGCTGGTGGATCTGACGCCGAGAGGACCGCTATGACAGACGCCCCCCGCCAGCCCCGACTGGAAGCCGGCCACGCCTCGGAGGGCAAGGCCCCCGCCGCGATCGCGTGGCTGCTGTACATCCTCTCGATCCCCAGCGCGAACCTGCTGGTGATCGTCGGCCTGATCGTCGCCTACGCCAGCCGCAGGTCGGCGACCGGCGTGGCGAGAGCGCACCTGGATGAGCAGATCCGGCTGTTCTGGTCGGTCTTCTGGTGGACTGTGGCCCTGTGGGTCGGGATTGCGATCAGCATCCCGCTGGCGATCGTGCTTGTGGGTATCGTCACCCTGATCATCTGCGGTCTGGCGCTGTTGCTGCTGCACATCTGGTTCACGGTGAAGAGCGTGCTGGGTCTGATCGCCCTGATGGGCGACCGGGCGCCGTAGACACGGTCGCGGCGGGAACATCCGCCTTTTCAGAAAGATACGGAACGGCGCGACGGGTCGTGTGTTGGACGTTGTGTCCGATGACCGACACAGTAGAGGTTCTGCGCCATGACTGATCTCCGGGATGTTCGTTCAGAGAACCGTTTTGAACAGGGCTTCGCGGGCCCGGGCGGCGAGACGTTGGCCGTGTTCGCCGACTATGCCGTACAGGGCGACACGCGAGTGATCCTGCACGTCGAGGCCGACCCGAATCTGCGCGGCTCGGGCGCGGCCGGCCGGTTCATGCAAGCGCTGGCCGAGCACGCGCGCGCCGAGAAGCTGAAGCTGGCTCCGAGGTGCAGCTACGCCGTGGCCTGGCTGAAGCGGCACCCGGAGTTCGACGACGTCGTCGCCTGATCAGCCGCCGCCGTACCCGCCGATGATCGGCAGGATCTCGCCGGTGATGTAGCTCGACATCTGGGGTGAGGCGAGGAAGACGTAGGCGGGCGCGATCTCTTCCGGCTGGGCGGGGCGCTTCATCACGGTGTCCGCGCCGAACTTCGACGTCGCCTCCGCGTCCTTGTCGGCGGGATTCAACGGCGTCCACACAGGCCCGGGCGCGACGACGTTCACGCGGATGCCGCGCTGGCTTAGATGCGTTCCGAGCGACCGGGCGAAGGCGTGGATGCCGCCCTTGGTCATCGAGTAGTCAAGCAGGTCCTCGTTGCCCATGATGCCCGTGACCGAGCCGGTCATGACGATCGACGCACCGGCCTTGAGGTGTGGAACTGCGGCCTTCACGAGGTTGAAGTAGCCGTAGAGATTGGTCTTCAGCGTCCGGTCGAAATGCTCGAAGGTGAGGTCCTCCAGCTTTTCGACATGCTCCTGAAACGCGGCATTTGGCACGACCACATCCAGCCGACCGAAGGCTTCCAGCGTGGCCTTCACAGCAGTTTCGGAGAAGGCGGGATCGGCGACATCGCCCTTCAGAACGATGGCTTTGCGGCCCTCGGCCTCGACCGCGGCCTTGGCGTCGCCGGCGTCCTTGTCCTCGTCCAGATGGCAGATGGCGACGTCGCAGCCTTCGCGGGCGAACAGCACGGCGACCGCACGGCCGATGCCGGAGTCGCCGCCGGTGATGATCGCCGCCATTCCCTCCAGCTTGCCCGATCCCTTCCAGAAGGGCGCGTCGTACATGGGGGCTGGGTCGAGCCTGAACTCCTCGCCGGGCTTCTTCTGGTGCTGCTTCGGGAAGGGCGGTTCAGGGTATTTACGGGCGCCCGCCTGCACCGGCTTCTCCTTCGCCTCTCCGTCAGACCCGGCGTCCTTCGCGTCGATGCCGGCCTGAATCTTCCGCTCATCATCGGCGGTCTGTTCGGCGGCGGGTTCGAAAGTCTTGCGGTCGTCCATGGGGCTGTCTCCTTCGGAAAGGGGAAGCCGGGCGGGCTGGCGAAGGTTCCGAAGACAAGGGCCGGCGGCCGCGAACGGCCGCCGAACCAAGCGTTACTCGCCGTCCTGGATCAGGCCGGGTTCATGACCCGCGGGGCACGGCCCTTCGTAGACGCTGTCGTTGCGCATACGCATGTCCGCAAGCGGCTCGCCGTTGCGGGCCACCTTCAGGCGAATGTCCATGGATCCACGAGCCTGATAGTCGCCCGTGATGGTTCCATTGATTTCGGTCGTCAGGCCGTCCTTGGCACATTGCCCGCTGACGCTGATGCCGGTCGCCGTACGACGGAGTGTCGGCACGCAGTCGGATGAGCCCGTGAGTTCGAAGGGCTCGTTAGGTCCGACGCACTGACGGATCACTTCAACCTCGCCATCCCCGTCAGTCACAGTGTTTCGCCACACGCCCGGACGGAGCTTCGGCAGATCCGCCACGGTCAGCACGGCGCCGACATCGGCGGCCGGTGCAGCGGTCTCGGCGGCGTCCGCCGTTTCAGTCGCCGGGTTGGAGCAGGAGGCGACGGCCAAGGTCGCGGTTGCCGCTGCCAAGGTGATCAGGTGACGCATGGAGATGTCTTCCGAAAGAGTTGGGATCGGATGACGCTATAGGGCGGCCGGTTCTCGCCGACTCATGATCGGCGACAAGGATTCGACGAAGCCCGCCGTGGACCTCAGTGCGGGGTCTTGAGGACGATGGCCTTGAGGGTTTCGGCCTTGGCCGGCAGGTCCTGGGCCAGACGGCCAGCCAGTTCGCGGGCGCCGACGGGATAGGCGTCGCCGCCTTCCGCAATCTCACGCGCCATCGCGGTGGCGTCCATCAGCACCTTCTCCAGCGCCTCGACCTGTTCTACGGCGAGCGAGCGCGCCTCCATCTGGAGACGCTTGACGCGCTCGGCGGTAGTCTCCGGGGCCTTCATCAGGTCGTAAACCTCGGCCTCGGCCTGGATGAGACGCAGATCAGGTTTGGGGGTCTGCTCGGACATGAGTCGAGCGTAACACAACCCTGCGTGAACCGAAGCTGACAGCGGGGTTAAGGAACGGCCAAGGTTTCGAAGGACGCCGATCTGTATCCGGATTGCATCAGGCGGCGATGCGGGCCTCGGCCTCGCGCACGGCGTCGACGGCCCGGTCGATGACCTCCAGACCGGCGTCTGGCCGGATGCTTTCGACCGTCAGGATGCGGCGGAAGGCGCGTGCGCCGGAGCGGCCATGCATCAGCCCCAGCATGTGGCGCGTCATGGCGGGCAGATGCACGCCCTCGGCCAGACGGGCGGCCATATAGGGGCGGTAGCGTTCGATCGCTTCGAAGGCGTCGACGTCGGGCGTCGGGGCGCCGAACAGGCGGCGGTCGGCCTGACCGAGAATGGCCGGCTCGTGGTAGGCGGCGCGACCCAGCATGACGCCGTCCAGCTGTATCCCGTCCGCGTCGTCGAGATGGGCCTCGGCCTCATCCAGCGAGGCGATGCCGCCGTTGATGGAGATCGAGAGATGCGGCCGCTCGCGCTTCAGGCGGCGGACCAGCGCGTAATCGAGCGGCGGCACATCCCGGTTCTCCTTCGGCGAGAGGCCCTTCAGCCAGGCCTTGCGGGCATGGACGATGAAGACCTCAATGCCCACGGCGGCGCAGGCGTCGACTGTGGCGAACAGGGAGGTGGCGGCGTCCTGATCGTCGACGCCGATGCGGCATTTGACCGTGGCGGGCACGGAGACGGCGCCCTTGATGGCCGCCATGCAGTCGGCGACGAGCTCCGGCTCCGTCATCAGACAGGCGCCGAAGCGGCCGGACTGGACGCGGTCGGAGGGGCAGCCGACGTTCAGATTGATCTCGTCATAGCCATAGCCCTCGCCGATACGAGCGGCCTCGGCCAGCTGAGTCGGGTCGGAGCCTCCGAGCTGCAGGGCCACCGGATGCTCAATGGCGTCGAAGGCCAGCAGGCGCTCGCGGTCGCCATGGATAACGGCCGGAGCGGTGACCATCTCGGTGTAGAGCAAGGCCCTGGACGTCAGCGCACGGTGGAACGCCCGGCAGTGCCGGTCGGTCCAGTCCATCATCGGCGCGATCGAGAGGCGGCGGTCCATCGGGCGGGCGCTCTACACGAAACGGCGGCGCAAGGCCACGTCAGGCGTCCGTGCGCTCGCGGGCGTCATCCTCTTCCAGCGCCTCGGCCGCCTCCTCGTTGAGGGCCTGCCCCTCGCGACGGGGCTTCATGTAGGGCTCCGGTTTCGTGGTGCGGATGTTGCCGCGCATCAGCGAACGGCCGGCGGTGATGCCCTCGACCATCTGGATCTCCAGACGCTGCTCGTCCCGGCGCCGGACGTCGGTGATCGTTTCCTCGGCCTCCTCGTGGGTGAAGCCCAGATCGATGAGGACCTGATAGCCGAAGACCAGCGCGCTCTCGAAGGTCTCGCGCAGTTGATACTCGACGCCGGCCTGCACCAGACGGATGGCGTGGCCGCGGTCGTAGGCGCGGACGAACAGCTTGGTCAGCGGGAACTCGGCCTTCACCAGTTCTACGATGCGGTCGGCGATCTCGGGCTTGTCGACGCAGACGAGGATGGTCTCGGCCTTTTCGGCGCCCGACGCGCGCAGCACGTCGAGGCGGGAGCCGTCGCCGTAGTAGACCTTGAAGCCGAAGTTGCCTGCGGCCTGGATCATCTCGACATCCATGTCGATGATCGACACGTCGACGTCGCGGGCCAGCAGGGGCTGGGACACGACCTGGGCGAACCGGCCGAAGCCGATGATCAGCACCCGCTCGCGCAGGTTCTTCGCGCGATCGACGCCGTCGGCGGCGTCGGGGTCGAGCTCCTCCGTCGGCAGCAGGCGGCCTGCGATCAGGGTGGTCAGCGGCGTCAGCACCATGGACAGGATGACGATGGCGGTGGCGGCGGCCGAGATGCGCGGGTCGAACACGCCGGCGGTCAGGGCGGCGGCGTAGAGGACGAAGGCGAACTCGCCGCCCTGGGCGAACAGCACCGCGCGCTCGATGGCCTCGCGCTCGCTGGCCTTGAAGACGCGGGCGACGGCGTAGATGGCGACGGCCTTCACGGCCATGAAGGCGATCACGCCGCCGATGACCATCTGCCAGTCCGCGAGAACGACGCCGAGGTCGAGCGACATGCCGACGCTGAGGAAGAACAGGCCCAGCAAGATCGCGCGGAAGGGCTCCACGTCCGCCTCGAGCTGATGCCGGAAGGTCGACTCGGACAGCAGAACGCCGGCGAGGAAGGCGCCCATGGCCATGGACAGGCCGCCCGCGTCCATCAGCCAGGCGGCGCCGACGACGACCAGCAGGGCGGCGGCGGTCATGACCTCGCGCCCGCCGTATCGGGCCAGCATGCGGAAGACCGGGTTCATCAGGAAGCGCCCGGCGAGGAAGACCACCGCGATGGCGCCGATGGCCAGACCGACGGTGCGCCACAACGGCGGTGCGGTCTCGGCGGCGACGCCGGTGGCCGAGGCGATGACGGCGACGATGGCCAGCAGCGGTACGATGGCGAGGTCTTCCAGCAGCAGGATGGAGACCGCGCGCTGGCCTTGCGGCGCCTGCAGTTCTCCGCGCTCGTCCAGCATCTGCATGATCACGGCGGTGGAGCTGAGCACGAAGCCCATGGCCACGATGAAAGCGACCGGCATCGACAGGCCCGCGCCCATTCCGGTCAGGGTCAGCAGCAGGCCGGCGCCGAGCACCTGGGCCGCGCCGAGGCCGAAGATGTCCTTGCGCAGACTCCACAGCCGGCTGGGCCGCATCTCCAGACCGATGATGAAGAGGAAGATGACGACCCCGAACTCGGCGACGTGCAGGATGACCTCGGGCTCGCGGAACACGGCCAGACCGAACGGGCCGATGGCCAGACCGGCGGCCAGATAGCCGAGCACGGAGCCCAGCTGCAGCCTGCGGAACAGGGGCACAGCCACCACGCCGGCGCCCAGCAGAACGGCGATATGGCCTAGTTCCAGTCCGGTTGATGGTTCAGCCATTTCGCGCCCTTCTCAGTCCCCGCTCCATATTGGGGTCGCAAGCGGCGCCGCGCCACCCCGTATCGTCAGGCTTCGTCAGGATGGCCCGCCCCATTTCCGCCTGACCTCGGGCCGGACATGGCGGTACGAACCTCGAAGGGGAGAACCGGGATGATGAGTCGTCCGATGAATGTCTGCGTCGCCGCCCTGATGGCCGTGTCGCTGGGAACGCCCGCGGGCACGGTCAGCGTGCCCGTGCAGGACCGCGACCGGGACAAGGCGTCCGACGGAGTTGTGTCGCCGGCCGCCTGCCGCGCGGTCGGGATCAACCTGCCCGAGTCGCGGACGGACGACCGCTACGCCAGCCGGGCGCCGGGCGGCAGTGGCGCGGTTCAGGACGTGGTGGTGACGGGAAGCCGGGTGACCGGTCCTCCGCCGCCAGCACCACCGCCTCCGCCACCTCCCCCGCCGCCGCCTCCCCGCCCGATGGCTCCGCCGCAACTTCAGCTCCGGGTTCCGGCTCCCACGCCGCACAACCTTCCCGCGCCGCCTCCCCCATCGCGCCCCGCCGTGGTCGGGCACGAAGTAATGCCCCGGCCGCGCCAGGCGGACACCGAGCGGTACCCGGACGCCACGCCGAACCCGATCAAGCGGGTGTCGGAGGAGCCGGTCTCGACCTTCTCGATCGATGTGGACACGGCCAGCTATTCCAACGTTCGCCGGTTCGTCGACGAAGGCCGGGCGCCGCCGCAGGACGCGGTGCGGGTCGAGGAGCTGGTGAATTATTTCGACTATGGCTACGCGCGGCCGGCGTCGGCCAATGAGCCCTTTGCGGTGACGACGGCGGTGGCCGCCGCGCCTTGGGCGCAGGGTCGCCAGATCGTGCACATCGGCCTTCAGGGCTATGAGCTGCCGGCCGGCGAGCGGAAGCCGTTGAACCTGACATTCATGGTCGATGTGTCGGGTTCGATGTCGTCGCCCGACAAGCTGGGGCTGGCGCAGAAGGCGATGAACCTGATCATCGACCGGCTACGGCCCGAGGATCGGGTGGCCGTGACCTACTACGCCTCTGACGTCGGCACCGCGGTCGGCCCGACGCCGGGCGATCAGAAGCTGAAGCTGCGCTGCGCGGTGGCCGCGCTGAACTCGGGCGGGTCCACGGCCGGGGCGCAGGGCATGGTCAACGCCTATCAGCAGGCCGAGGCCGCCTTCGGGCGGGACAAGGTCAACCGGATCCTGATGTTCACCGACGGCGACTTCAACGTCGGCGTCACGGACGACAAGCGGCTGGAGGACTATGTCGCCGAGAAGCGGGGCACGGGCATCTATCTGTCGGTCTACGGCTTCGGGCGCGGTAACTATCAGGACGCGCGGATGCAGGCGATCGCGCAGGCCGGCAACGGCACGGCGGCCTATGTCGACGACCTGAACGAGGCGAGGCGCCTGTTCGGCGCGCAGTTCGACAAGGGCGCTTTCCCGATCGCGGACGATGTGAAGATACAGGTCGAGTTCAACCCGGCCCGCGTCGCCGAGTACCGGCTGATCGGTTACGAGACCCGCCTGTTGAACGAGGAAGACTTCAACAACGATCGCGTCGATGCGGGCGAGGTCGGGTCGGGCGCGTCGGTGACGGCCCTGTACGAGATCACGCCGGTCGGCGGCCCGGTCCAGCTGGACGAGCAGCGCTATCCGGCCAACCGCAATCTGTCGGTCGGGGGTGGCGATCCGGACGGCGAGATCGGCTTCGTGCAGGTGCGCTACAAGCTGCCGGGACAGGCGAACTCGCGGCTGATGCAGCAGGTGGTGTCGAACCGCGACGCGGGCGGCCCGGTCTCCGCCCAGCCGCCAGAGAGCACCCGCTGGGCGCTGGCGGTCGCGGCCTTCGGGCAGAAGCTGCGGCGGGATCCGTGGATGTCGGAGAGCTATGGCTGGAATGATGTTCTGGAGCAGGCGCAGGGTGCGCGTGGGGATGATCCGTACGGCGACCGGGCGGAGTTCGTGCAGCTGGTCCGGGCGGCGCAGGGCCTGCCGGCAAGGGCTGCGCCGTAGGACAGGATGATAGTTGCAGTCGTCACCCTCGGGCTCGACCCGAGGGCCAGACCGTCCGGTGCTGGGTGTTTCAGGAATGTGCCCTCAATCGGGGCAAGTTGCAGACATCCAGTTCGCATCAACGCCTGATCCTCGGGTCAAGCCCGAGGATGACGGAGTGAATGTGGCGCGCTTGCTGTCTTCGGCTAGGTTGAGCCCGTGACCGAAACGCTCTCCCCCGCCCTCACCCGACGCATCGCGCTTTCCGCCCAGGGTTTCGGCCGGCCTCGCCCCACTGCGCCCGGCGCGCGCCACGTCCGCGACCTCGTCCGCAAGCTGGGCGTGGTGCAGATCGACAGCGTCAATGTGGTGACGCGCACCCACTATCTGCCGGCCTTCTCACGACTGGGGGACTATCCGCGAGAGGCGCTGGAGGCGGAGGCGTGGGGGAAGAGACGCAGCCTGTTCGAATACTGGGGCCACGAGGCGTCGATGCTGCCGCTGGAGATGCAGCCGCTGTTGCGCTGGCGGATGGAGCGGGCACGCGACGGGGCGATGTGGACCGGTCTGGCGCGGTTCGGGCGCGAGCGACGGGACTATATCGACGGCGTGCTGGCCGAGATCGAGCGACGCGGGCCGGTCACCGGCGGGGACTTCGCCGAGGGCCCGCGCGGGCAGCCGGGCTGGTGGTCATGGTCGGACGGCAAGCGGGCGCTGGAATGGCTGTTCTGGGCCGGGCTGATCACGACGAAGACGCGGCGTGGATTCGAGCGCGTCTATGACCTGACCGAGCGGGCGCTGCCGGCGAGGATCATCGACCTGCCGACGCCGGACGAGCCGGACGCCCAGCGGGAGCTGGTGCGGATCGCCGGGCGGGCGATGGGCGTGGCGACGATGGCGGACCTGCGGGACTATTTCCGGCTGCCTCTGGCGGATGCGAAGGCGCGGGTGGCGGAGCTTGTCGAGGCGGGCGAGCTCATCGAGGTCGCGGTGCGGGGGTGGCGGCAGGCCGCGTATCTGAGCCCCGGCGCACGGCGTCCGCGCAAGGTGCACGGCGCGGCGCTGCTGTCGCCGTTCGACAACCTGATCTGGGCGCGGGACCGGACCGAGAGGCTGTTCGGCGTGCGGGTGCGGCTGGAGATCTACACTCCGGCGCACAAGCGGGCGCACGGCTATTATGTGCTGCCGTTTCTTGAGGACGAGGCGATCACGGCGCGGGTCGATCTGAAGTCGGATCGGCAGGGCGGGCGGTTGCTGGTGCAGGCGGCGTGGCGTGAGCCGGAGGCGACGAATGACACCGCAGCGGGGCTGGCCCTGGAGCTGAAGCTCATGGCCGCCTGGCTGGGGCTGGAGGGCGTCGAGGTGGTCGGCAAGGGTGATCTGGCAGGCGCATTAAACGACGCGCTGTGAATTCGGGTCGGAGCCATTGACGAAGTGGACACGCGTGTCCACTTACACGGCGCGATGGAAAAGCCGCTCAGAAAGGACGCCGCCGAACGCCGCGAGGCTCTGCTGGCGGCCGCGCGCAAGGTGTTCGCCGAGGAGGGCATCGACACACCGCTGGACCGCATCGCCGAACGGGCGGGCGTGGGCCGCGCGACCCTGTACAGGAACTTCGCCAGCCGCACCGAGATCGCACTGGCCGTGCTGCTGGACGAGGTGGACGTGCTCGGCCGGCGGTTCGCGAGCCCGACAGAACCGCAGGCTTTCCTCGACTTCGTTACGGCCCTTTCGGAGACGCTGACGCGCAACACGGCGTTCGGCGGAGTGGTGCGCGCCGCCCCCTCCCCCGAAATCCTGACGCCGTTGCGTACGGCGCTGGTCAAGGCGGCGACGCCAGCTCTCAAGGTCTCGCAGGTCGCGGGAGTCGTCCGGACCGACCTGAAGCCGACAGATGTTCGCATCGTCTCGGCCATGCTGGGCGCAGCCTTGCATAACGCGGCGCCCGGCGAACGGAACGCCATCGCGCGCCGGACGCTGGAGCTTGTGCTGGACTCCGTGAGGGCGCGCGCATGAGCCGCCGCAACTATCACCTGCCGTGGGCTGAATACGTCAAGACGCTGCAGCCGCACGAGATGCCGATGCTGCCGGGCTCCGCGGCGACCCCGGCGCATACGACGCCGTTCAGACTGGCCTACGCCGGGGTGGGCCTGCTGGTGACGGCGACCGGTTCGATCGGATCGGCGATGGTCACCGCCAACACCCAGCAACTGGCCGGTGCGCTCGGGGCCTCGGTCGTCGAGGCGGCATGGCTGCCGACCGTGTTTGTAATGACGAACGCCTGCATGAACCTGCTGCTGATCAAGTTCCGGCAGCAGTACGGGCTGCGCCTGTTCGCCCAGATTTTCCTGATCGCCTACGCCCTGATCGGCGTCGGCAACCTGTTCTTCGAAGACTACCAGTCGACCCTGATCGTGCGCGCCTTCGCCGGGATGGCGTCGGCGGCGATGTCGTCATTGGGCATCCTCTATCTGATCCAGGCCTTTCCCCCGGCGCACCGGCTGAAAGGACTGATCATCGGGATCGGGGCCTCCAGCATGGCCATTCCTGCGGTCCGGTTGTTCACCACCAACCTTGTCGAACTGTCGGAGTGGCGCGGCTTCCATGTGTTCGAACTGGGCCTGTCGCTGCTGTCGCTGGCGGCGGTGTTCGCGCTGCGCCTGCCGCCCTCGGAGAAGTTCAAGGTCTTCGTCAGGCTCGACTTCGTCACCTTCGCCCTGTTCGCGCCGGGCATCGCCCTGCTGTGCGCCGTGCTGGGACTGGGCCGGATCGTCTGGTGGACCGAGGCGGCTTGGATCGGCTGGGCGCTGATCGGCTCGATCGTGCTGCTGACCGCCGCCCTGATCGTCGAGTACAATCGCGAGACGCCGCTGATAAATCTGAAGTGGATATCCGGCCCGGACATCGTCCGGCTGGCGCTGGCCATCGTCGGGGTGCGCATCGTGTTGTCTGAGCAGACGGCCGGCGCGGTCGGCCTTATGACCCAGCTGGGCGTCGGGCAGGATCAGATGCACGGCCTGTTTCTGCTGATCCTGATCGCCACGGCGGCGGGCACCCTGACCAGCGCCTTCACCCTGAACATGGCCAAGCTGAACAAGCCGATCGCCATCGCACTGGGCCTCATCGCCGTCGGCGCCTTCATCGACGCCCACTCGACGACCCTGACCCGCCCGGCGCAGCTGTATGTCAGTCAGGCCATGCTGGCCTTCTCGGCCGCCTTCTTCATCGGCCCGGCCATGATGCAGGGCATCGTGCAGGTGCTGCAGAAGGGCGCGCAGAACCTCGTCAGCTTCATCGTCATCTTCGGCATCGGCCAGAACGTCGGCGGCCTGCTGGGCTCGGCCCTGATCGGCACGCTGGAGACCGTCCGCGAGAAGTTCCACTCCAGCCAGCTGTCCGAACAGATCAGCTTGGGCGATCCGGACGTCGTCCTGCGCCTGCAACAGCTGTCCGGCGCCTACGCTCGCGTCATCGGCGACCCGACGCTGAGGGCCGCCGAAGGGCAGGTCCTGCTGCAGCAGCAGATCACCCAGCAGGCCCATGTGCTGGCCTACAACGACGTCTTCCTGCTGATCTCGGCTTTCGCCGCCATCGGCTGTCTGTGGGTGACGTTCCACCATCTGAGACCCCGCTTCGAAGCGCGCCGCGCCGCGCGACAGGCGTCCGACGCCGACGCCGCTGCGGCGGTCGCCGCCGTCGACTGAGCCCTTTCCCCTTGCGATCCGCATAAAGACCATGACCGATACAGCCGCCCCTCCGCCCGCAGCCGCCGTCACCGAACCGGCCGCGCCTGCCGCGCCGCCTTCTCCGCCGCCGCCCGTCGCCGCGCCGCCGAAGAAGAACATGCTGTTCAGCGTCCTGCTGGTTCTGGCCGCCGTCGTCGGAGTGGTGCTGATCCTGTGGGCGTGGCGGCTGCCGCCGTTCACCTCGGGCGTTCAGCACACCGACAACGCCTATGTGCGCGGGCAGGTGACGGTGATTGCGCCCCAGGTGACCGGCTATGTGACCTCGGTCGAGGTGCAGGACTTCCAGACCGTGAAGGCCGGTCAGGTATTGGCCACCATCGACGACCGCATCTACCGCCAGAAGCTGGAACAGGCGCAGGCCCAGCTCCACGCGGCGCAGGCGGCGCTCGCAAACTCGACCCAGACCCAGACTTCAGCGCGGGGCGCAGTGGCCCAGAGCAACGCCTCGATCGCCGCGGCGCGGGCCAACGTCGCCAAGGCGCAGGCCGACCACACCCGCGCCCGCACCCTGTTCGAAGGCGGCTGGGTCGCTCAGGCGCAGGTCGACGTGACCCGCACGGCGCTGCAGGCCGCACAGGCGCAGCTGGCGGCGGCGCAGGCCGCGACCGGCATCGCCGAGACTGGGGTCACCTCCGCCGTGGTCGGCCGGGGCTCGCTTGAGGCGGCGGTCGAGAACGCGCAGGCCCTGGTGCATCTGGCCGAGATCGATCTGGCGAACACACGGATCATCGCACCCCGCGACGGGCGACTGGGCGAGATCAGCGTGCGGCAGGGCCAGCAGGTCGCCGTCGGCACGCAGCTGATGGCGCTGGTTCCGGACCGGATCTGGGTGACGGCGAACTACAAGGAGAACCAGCTGCGCGACATCCGCGTCGGCCAGCCGGTCGAGCTGTCGGTCGACGCGCTGGGCGGGCGGACTTTGACCGGCAAGGTCGAGCAGATCGCCCCCGCGACGGGATCGGAGTTCAGCGTCATCCGCCCGGACAACGCCACCGGCAACTTCACCAAGGTGGCCCAGCGGGTGCCGGTGCGGATTGCGCTCGATCCGGGGCAGGACGGTCTGGACCGTCTGCGTCCCGGCCTGTCCGTGGTCGCGCGGGTGGATACGCGGGCGCGCTAGACGTCGAACTTCACGCCCTGCGCCAGCGGGAGCTCGCGGCTGAAGTTCACCGTCTGCGTCTGGCGGCGCATGTAGGCCTTCCAGGCGTCAGAGCCGGACTCACGGCCGCCGCCGGTGTCCTTTTCGCCGCCGAAGGCTCCGCCGATCTCGGCGCCCGAGGGGCCGATGTTGACGTTGGCGATGCCGCAGTCAGAGCCCCATGCAGACAGGAACTGCTCGGCCTCGCGGACACTGTCGGTGAAGACGCAAGAGCTGAGGCCCTGCGGCACGGCGTTCTGGAGCTCTACCGCCTGATCGAAGTCTGACCACGTCAGGACGTAGAGGATGGGGGCAAAGGTCTCGTGCTCGACCACCGCGGTCTGGGCCGGCATGCGGACGATGGCGGGGCGGACGTAGGCCGCGTTTTCCACCCCGCCCCCGGTGACGATCTCACCACCCTGCTCCACTGCCTGTTCAAGCGCCGTCGTGAAACCGCGCACCGCGTTTGCATCGATCAGCGGACCGACGAGCACGCCCTCCTTGCGCGGATCGCCGATGGGCAGGGTCTCGTAAGCGGCCTTGAGGCGCGCGATCAGGGCGTCGGCGATGCTCTCGTGAACCAGCAGGCGGCGCAGGGTGGTGCAGCGCTGGCCGGCGGTGCCGACGGCGGAGAAGGCGATGGCGCGAACGGCCATCTCGAGGTCCGCCGAGGGCGTGACGATCATGGCGTTGTTGCCGCCCAGCTCCAGCAGCGACCGGCCGAGCCGCCCGGCGACAGTTTGGGCCACGGCCTTGCCCATCCGGGTCGAGCCGGTGGCGGAGACCAAAGGAATGCGGGCGTCGGCGGCCAGCGCCTCTCCGGCCTCCCGGCCGCCGATGACGACCTGCGACAGGCCGTCGGGCGCGTCGCCGAAACGGACTAGGGCGCGCTCGAACACAGCCTGCGTCGCCAGCGCGGTCAGGGGCGTCTTCTCGGACGGTTTCCAGATTACCGGATCGCCGCAGACCAGCGCCAGACAGGCGTTCCACGCCCAGACAGCGACAGGGAAGTTGAAGGCCGAGATGACCAGCACGGGCCCCAGCGGCTGCCACGTCTCGCGCATGTGATGGCCGGGGCGCTCGCTGGCGAGAGTCAGGCCGTAAAGCTGGCGCGACAGGCCGACGGCGAAGTCGCAGATGTCGATCATCTCCTGCACCTCGCCGAGGCCTTCGGAGACGATCTTTCCGGCTTCGAGTGTGACCAGACGGGCGAGGTCGCCCTTGGCCGCGCGCAGTTCCTCGCCGAATAGACGGACCAGTTCGCCACGGCGGGGAGCGGGTACGCGACGCCAAGGCGCGAAGGCTTTGACCGACCGGGCGACCAGCGCATCGAGCTCGCCGGTCGCGGCAACGTCGCCGACGCCAGAGTCGTCGATGGGCGAACGGGTCGGCAGGCCCTGCGCCCAGACGGAAACGGGCACGCCCAGCCGGTCCAGAATCGCCTTCGCCTCGTTCGCCGCCGTCATGCCGTCCTCCGTTGCTGGCGATCCTCTAGCGGAGGCGGGTCACCAGCGGAACCGTGGCCGTGGAGAGGGGTTCTTTCCGCGACCCGTTTTCCAAGGAGGCTCCGATGCGAGTTCGCGACGTGATGAGCAAGGATGTGCAGATCGCCCGCCCCGGCGACAGCATTCAGGACGTGGCCCGACGCATGCGCGACGGCGGCTTCGGCTTCATGCCGGTGGCCGACGAGGAGCGGCTGGTCGGCACGATCACCGACCGCGACCTGACGGTGCGCGCACTGGCGGCGGGCGCCGATCCGTCGTCCTCCATCTCGGAGTTCCTGACCCGCGACGCTCAAAGCGCGTGGGCAGACGACGACCTGCAGTCGGTGCTCGACACCATGAGCAGTCGCCAGATCCGCCGCCTGCCGGTTCTGGACAAGAACAGCCGGCTGGTGGGCGTCGTCTCGCTGGGCGATCTGTCCACCCGGGTGAAGGAGAAGTACGCGGGCGAGGCGCTGGAAGGCATTTCGCGCAGCTGACCGCCGGTAGGTTAACCCTCTCGCCAAACGGGTTCTTCAGACCAGACGGACATGATGGCCACCTCCACCGGAGGGATTCATGGCGCGCGCACAGTTCCAGAAGGGCCAGAAGGTCTGGGTTGAAAGCGTCGGCGCATGGGCCCAGGTCGAGAGCGTTCAGCCTGTCTGGGCGCAGGGGTTCAATGAACCCGTTCGCGTGACCTACGACGTGGGTCTGGGACGCGAGTTTCAGGCCCACGAGCTGATGTCGCCGGTGTCCAACCCCGCGATGCTCGCCGCCGGCCGGAACTGGCGGCTGATGCGCGCGCGAAACAAGTGGCAGACGCCGGAAGAGAGCCTGCATCACCCCTATCCCGGCACCTATCCGGTGATCGTGACAGACCGGGCGGACTGGGGCGGCTGGCGCGTACCGGGCGCGGAGTATGACCGCGACCCCGAACACATCGAGTTTCAGGCCCGTCTGATCGCAAGCTCTCCCCGCCTGCTGGCGCTGGCCGAACGGATCATCAAGGAGGTCGATACGGCCTCTGACGACGCCCCTCCGGTCATGCGTGAGATGGCCCGCGAGGCCAAGGACATCATCAAGTCGATCTCGGAAATCATGGCGGTTCCGGGTGAGGTAGGTGAGGCTTCCCGGACTCACCCCAAGCCGAAGGCGGCGTGATCGGTCGATAGACGCCCTCAGCGCCTCGACACGAATCCGCGACGCAGCCTAGATTCCTCCCCGTACGTCGAATCGACTGGGGAGAGCGCTTTGCGGGGCACTGAGCGCCGCGTCACACCGCAAGGGCGGCGCGCCGGCGACAAGAGCAAGGGCCCTTCCAACTGGCTGCGCATCGGCGCGCCTGCTCTCGTGCTCGTGCTCGGCGTTTACGTGCTCTTCTTCTGGCAGGGCTCCATGCTCGCAAACAGGGGAACGCAGCTCTGGATCTTCTGGGTGCTGCTGGCCGTGTTTGGAGCGGCGATGGGGATGGCCGTCTGGTCGGAACGTCGCCAGGCCAACATCAGCAAGGAATGGGAAGCCTCCGAACGTCGATTCCGCGGCGCGGTGGAAGCTGCGCGCTGCGGCGTTTGGGACTGGGACGTGGACGCCGGCGAGGTCACCGTCTCGGAATACATGGCGTCCCTGATCGGGCTGGAGCGCAGCGGCGTCGTGCCGGCCGCCGACGTCATGGCCTGCATCCACCCGAAATATCACGCGACCGTCGAGCACGCCCTGCAACAGGCGCAGACGTTCGGGACCTTCGAGGTCAACTTCCCCGTCGCGGACGGCGACGGCGGCATCCGCTGGATCGACGCCCGGGGTCAGGCGCGCGGCGAGCGCGAGGAGCGGCAGTTCAGCTCGGTGCTGGGCATCGCGCTGGACACCACGGAGGCGCGACGCGCCAAGTCGAAGGCGCAGGCGGCCGAGAGTCGTTTGCGCGACGGCATCGAGAGCGTGTCGGACGCCTTTGTTCTGTTCGACAAGCATGGGCGACTGATCCTGTCGAACCAGGCCTTTCAGGACGCTTTCGGGTTCGAACCGGGCGTGGTTCGCAAGGGAGCGTTCAAGCAGGATCTGAACCAGATCGCGGCTCTGGCGATCAAGTCGGACAAGCCGGCGACGGGCGGTCGCGCCGGCGCCCGCGAGGTCGAGCTGCGCGACGGTCGCTGGCTGCAGCTGGTCGAACGCTTCACCTCCGACGGCGGCTCGGTCGTCACGGCGGCGGACATCACGGCGATCAAGCAGAAGGAAGCCGAGCGCCAGAAGGCGACCGACAGCCTCCACGAAACGATCGCCGCGCTGGAGGACCGCGAAGAGGCCCTGTCACTGCTGGCCCGCAAATACGAGGTCGCCATGACCCGCGCCGAGGCGGCCAATCAGGCGAAGTCGGAATTCCTCGCCAACATGAGCCACGAGCTGCGCACCCCCCTGAACGCCATCAACGGCTTCTCGGAGATCATGGCCGGCGAGATGTTCGGCCCATTGGGGGACGCCAAATACAAGGGCTACGCCAACGACATCCTGCAGTCAGGCCAGCATCTGCTGAGCCTGATCAACGACATCCTCGACATGGCAAAGATCGAGGCCGGCAAGCTGACGCTGCACTATGAAGCGGTGTCGCTGAAGGAGATTGTCGAGGACGCGACCCGGCTGATGCGCGGCAAGGTTCAGGAGGCAGGGCTCAACCTCGTCGTCGACGCGCCGGACATGCCGGTCATCGAGGCGGACCACCGCGGCCTGAAGCAGGTCCTGCTCAACCTGATCTCAAACGCCGTGAAGTTCACGCCTGAAGGCGGCGACATCGTCGTCGCCCTGTCCCGCGAGGATGACGAGCGCATTCGCGTGGCGGTCACCGACACCGGTATCGGCATCGCGCCGGAGGATCTGGTGCGTCTGGCGCGGCCGTTCGAACAGGTCGAGGGCCAGCACTCCAAGACGACGCAGGGCACGGGTCTGGGGCTCGCCCTGACCAAGTCGCTGATCGAACTGCACGGCGGCGCGCTTCATCTGGAAAGCGAGCCGGGTCGGGGCACGACCGTCAGCTTCAGCCTGCCGATCCGGCGTCCGGGACAGCCCGAGGAACAGCCGCAGGCAGCGCAGGCGGCCTGACGGATCAGCTCTTGTCGGGCCGTTTGCCGGCCTGATCGCCATCCCCGCGGGCGGCGCCACGCCCACGACGCGTCAGAATCTGAGACAAAGCCGTGCGGTCTGCGGGTTCAAGAGTGCCGAGCAGGGTCGCGGCGTCAGCCTCAAGCCGCGCGCGGCCGCGAAGTTCGGCGGCGCGGGATTGCTCCAGCAAGGCCGTAACGCGCGCAGCATCATAGGTTGAAGAGGCGGCCATCGCGACGGCCTCGCGCCGATGCGCCTTGGCCTGCTCAAAGTCCGGACGGGCGGCTAGGGCGGAGGCGCGCAGGCTTTCGCGCACGCGCTGACGGACCTGCGGGTCCAGTTGCCGGACGATGGCGAAGGCCGAGTTCTCGCGGGGCGCGCGGCGATCATCGTCGATCCGCCGTTCGACCTGGGCGCGGGTGACCATGGCCGTGGTCACGGCGGTGACGGCGAACAGGTTCAGCGCGACCGACACGGCGAGCGCGATCTTGAGCGTACGCGGGCTCAACCCAGAACCTCCGCATCATCCACGCCGGTCAGCGTGGCCTGATAGAAGACTGCATCGGCGCGGGCGTCGGCGGTTAGATGGCTGGTCAGGGCGATGCCCGCCACGACGCCGGCGCAGGCGGCGGCCGCCCACCCGGCTCCGAACGCCAACGTCAGACGGTCCATCCAGCGACGACCGGTACGACCGGACGCAGCAGCGGCGGCGATCACACGGTCACGCAGATCGGTCGATACCCGCGGCGTCGCCGAGGCGAAGAGCAGGGCGTCGATCTGATCCGCCTCAGCCAGAGCCGGGTCAGCGATATCGGGATGGGCCGCCGCAAAGGCTTCGGCCGCGACCCGCTCGGCCTCGGGCCAGCGACGCCTGTCCGCGCCCCATGCCCGAACCAGTTCGAGGAACCGTTCCGCCGTCATCACACTCACGCTCCTTCGGCGCCGGGCCGGATATCGGCCAGCGCCTGCCTCAACGCCCGGCGACCCCGCGACAGCAGGCTCTCCAAGGCTTCCACACTGATTTCCATCAGGCTAGCAGCCTCGATGTTGGTCAGCTCCTGATAGTGGCACAGCACGATGGCCTCGCGCTGGCGATCGGGCAACCGGGCCAACGCCGCGTCGACGCGAACGCCGACATCGGCCGCCATCAGGCCGCGATCAGGGGCAGGCCCCTCGTCCGGCCGTTCGGGCACGGCCTCAGTCGGCACCTCGCGACGCCGACGCAGGCGGTCGTAGCAGAGGTTCAGTCCCACCCGGTGCAGCCAGGTATCGAACCGAGCCATGCCGGATTGCCAGCGCGGCGCCTGTTTCCACGCCCGCAGCATCGCCTCCTGCGCAACATCCTCGGCCTCGGACGCGTCGTTCAGCATCCGGTAAGCGAGCGCCAGCATGCGCGGCAGCTTGCGCGCGACCAAAGCCTGGATGGCCGCGGGGTCGCCCTGACCCACGCGGCGCACCAGATCTTCGTCGGGGTCGGCGAAAGTCGCCATCCGGCCTCGTTCGGCTGTGAAGAAGGCCGATCGGTCGAGCAGGACCGCCGCACCCGTCATCTGCTTACTCCGAAGCGGGGGCTTGAGGCGACTGTTCCGACGCACGCGCGGCGCGGCGCTCCATGCGGTCGCGGCGATGCTCGCGCATGGCCTCACGCCCGGCCTGACGCTCGGCGGCGCTCAGGACGCCGTCGCGATCGGTGTCGAGCCGGTCGAACTGCTCGGTCGCCTTGGCGCGTGCCTCGGCGATGTCGACGGGACCGCGAGCCGCGCGTTCCGCGCGGGCCGGGCGGGCGTGGTCGCCACGGTGGGCGCGGGGGCCGCGTTCGGCGCGAGCCGTGGCGCGGGCGTCGAACTCGGCTCGGCTGATCATGCCGTCGCGGTCCGTATCCAGACGATCGAAGGCGGAGCCGGTCTTTTCAGCTCGCCGCGCCTGACGAACTGCGCGCAGTTCGTCAGCTGACACCGAGCCGTCGCCGTTGGCGTCCGCGGATGTCAGGCGGTCGACGCGGTGGGCGACGAAAGCCTCTCGCGCGACAGGCTCAACGGCACGCGCCGGGGCGGGCTGCTGGGCGGTGGCGACGCCGGCGACGGCGGCCAGGACGACGACGGTCAGGCCGCCGATGATGTTCGTTCTCATGATGTATCTCCGCGCCGCGTCGAGGCGGCCTCGTTCAACCCTGTCGAGAGGTCAAACGCGGATCGATCAGCTCTCCGTCGCGACCGGCGGCAAAACCCGCTCGAAGGCCGCGCGGGCGGCCATGCGGGCGGCCTTGAGGCCGGCCTTTAGCGCCGCGAAGTCGTCGAACCCCACCCTGCGAGCCAGCGCCGCCCGGAACCGTTCCGGCTCCTGTTCCGGGTCAGGCTTTTCGTCGAAGGCGGCGGAGAGGCTCTGGTTCATGGCCTGCTGCAGCCGCCACGCCTCGGCCAGATCGGGCTCTGTCGCCAGAGCCGCGAGGGTGGAGACGGTGAGCGGACCGCCGGAGGCCGCGCCCATGAGCTGGATCGTCTGGGCCACGAACTCGGCGTCTACCTGTCCGCCGGCCGAGAGTTTGAGATCCCACTCGCCCTGCGCCGACCGTTCGCGGGCCATCAGGTCGCGCATGCGGCGGGCGTCCGCGGCGATGTCGACGCCGGGTCGTGGGCGACGCAGGATGCCCTCAAGCGCGGCCGACACCTGCGCCGCGAAAGCGGGGTCGCTGCTCCAGACCACACGGGCGCGGGTCAAGGCCATGAATTCCCACGTGTCCGCCTCGGTCGCATAATAGTCCTCGACCGCAGACAGCTTCAGCGACACCGGCCCCTTGGCCGCGCCGGGGCGCAGCCGCATGTCGACTTCGTAGAGCCCGCCCTCCGCCGTGTGCGCCGACAGGGCGGCGATCAGGCGCTGGGTGAAGCGGGACCAGAAGACCCCGGGCGCCCAGCCCTTGTCGTCCGAGACTGCGTCGGAAGGGCCGTCATAGACCGTCATCAGGTCCAGATCGGAGCTGGCCGTCATCTCGCCGGACCCGGCCTTGCCAAGGGCGACGACAGCGATCGAACCGCCCGGCAACGCCCCGCCCTGTCGCACCGTTTCGGACAGGGCTGCGGGCGCGAGGGCGCCTATGACGCCATCGGCAAGGGCGGTCAGCGCGCGGCCGGTTTCAAGGGCGTCGATGCGGCCGGTGAGGGTTTGGACGCCGATGCGGAACATCTGCTCGCGGTGCAGGCGTCGCACGGCGTTCATCGCCGCCTCGAAGTCGGCGGCGGCGGCGGCCTCCTGCGCCATCTGGTCGAACAGGCCGGTGTTGACGCCAAGCTGGGTCTGGAAGCGGGCGTCCAGCATGCTGTCCAGCGCTGCCGGATAGCGGCCCAGCGTGCGGGCCAGACGCGGGGCAAAGGCCATGACGCCGACGATCAGCTCGAACAGGCGCGGCTGGGCGAGGAACAGGGCCTGAACCTGAACACCGCCGCTGAGGCCGGAAAAGAAGACGGCGAACCGGCGGAAGGCGGCGTCAGAGGCGCCGGTCTCCGCGAGCGCGGTGAGCAGTTGCGGCGCCAGTCGGGTGAACAGCTCCCGCCCTCTCTCGGTGCGGGTCGCGGGGATGCGGCCGTGATGCCAGGCGCGGATGGTGTCGGCGATCTGTCCCGGCTCGGAGAAGCCCATACGGTCGAGGGTCGCCAGCGTCTCGGGGTCGTTCTCCACGCCGGTGAAGACCAGCGAGCCGTAGGGCGAAGACAGTTCCTCGCCGCCCTCGAACAGCTCGCCATAGCGGCGGTTCACGCCCACCAGAAGCGCTTCGACGTGGCTGTCGAACGCGGCGAGATCGCCCTCCCCCGCCAGCGCGGCGACGGCGGCGCGTCTGGAAGGATCGATCGGCAAGATGTGGGTCTGCTCGTCGTCCAGCATCTGGACCCGGTGTTCCAGTCCGCGCAGCTCGACATAGGCGCTGGTCAGGTCGTCGCGGACCTCCTCCGTCACATGTCCGGCGGCGCACAGGGCGGCCAGCGCATCGACGGTGCGGGGCGCGCGCAGGGCGGGGTCGCGGCCGCCCATGATCAGTTGCTGGGTCTGGGCGAAGAACTCGATCTCGCGGATGCCGCCCCGGCCCAGCTTCAGGTTCGCACCCGCCGCCTGCATGCCCTCGCCGGTCTTGTGCACGTGGATCTGTCGCTTGATCGACTGGATGTCGAGCACAGCCGGATAGTCGAGGCTGCGCCGCCAGATGAAGGGTCTCAGCGCGTCGCCAAAGTCCCGCCCCGCCGTCAGATCCCCCACCGCCGGGCGGGCCTTGATGAAAGCGGCGCGCTCCCAGTTCTGGCCGACGCTCTCGTAGTATTTCAGCGCGAAAGGGACGGCGACCACCGACGGGGTCGAGGACGGATCCGGGCGCAGGCGCAGGTCGACCCGGAAGACATAGCCGTCGCCAGTGCGCTCCTGCATCAGGGTGGCGAACGCCTGCGCGACGCGGTCGAGGAAGCGCTGGGGTTCGACGTCGTCGGCCAACGCGGGGATCAGGATCTCGGGATCCCAGAACAGGCTGATGTCGATGTCGGAAGAGTAGTTCAACTCGTCCGCGCCATGCTTGCCCATGGCCAGACCGAACAGACCGGGAATGGGACCGCGCGTGTCGTTGGCGACCGTCAGCAGCTTGCCGCGACGCCGCTGGTCCTCGGCGACGGCGGACAGGGCGGTCTGGGCCGAAGCGTCGGCGAAGCGGCTGAGGGCGCCGGTGACCTGATCCAGATCCCAGACGCCGCCAAGATCAGCCAACGCGGTCAGCAGGTGCAGCTCGCCCTTCAGCCGACGAAGCGGAGCCTTCATCTCGTCAGCGCCGCCGATCAGGCCGAAGGTGCGGGCGAGTATGTCGGCCAGCCGGGCTTGGGGCTCGGCCTCCAGCGTGTCGCGCAGCATGTCCGGCCAGCGACGGGCAAGACCGAACAGATAGGGCGAGGCGGCGAACACCGGTGCGAGGCCGGGCCAATTGGCTTCGAGCAGGTCGGACCAGCCCTGATCGGCAGCGGCTTCGGCCAGTCGCTCATGTGCGCGGGCGGCGGCGTCGATATCCACGACGGGGCCACTGGCGTTCAGCCGAGGGCCGATGACGCTGCTCACGGCGCCCCAGGCAGCACGAGCGCCACCCGCAAACCCGGGCCGGAGCCGTCGAACGCCCCCGGGCCCTCGTCCAGCTGGATGCGGCCGCCGTGAGCTTCCATGACCGCGCCGACCAGCGACAGGCCGAGTCCGGAGCCGGCTTCAGTGCGGCTGTTGTCCAGACGGACGAAGCGCTGGATGACGCGGTCGCGGTCTTCCTCCGGCACGCCGGGGCCGGTGTCGGTGACGGAAAACTCGATCTCGCCCGAACTACGGCGTCGGGCGCGGAGCATGACCGCGCCGCCGGGCGGCGTGTACTTGATCGCGTTGTCGATGATGTTGGCCAGCGCTTGGGCGAGAAACGGCCTGTTGGCCTCGATCATCAGGCCGCGCTCGATCTCGGCGGAGAAGTCCAGCCCCTTGTCCTCGCTGGCGGGCTCGTAGAGCTCGGCCATGTCGCCAGCCAGCTCCGCGGCGTCGAACAGCGCCGGGTCCGGCGTGCGGCCCGCGCCCGCGGCGGCCTGCAGCCGGGCGATGGCGAGGACGGTGTTGAAAGTCTTCAGCAGGTCGTCGGCCTCGGACAGGGCCAACTCCAGCGCCTCGGTCCCGTCGATCTTGCCGGCCTCGGCGTCGATCAGGGCGACCTCAAGCTTGGCCCGCATGCGGGTCAGGGGCGAGCGCAGGTCGTGGGCGATGGCGTCGCCGGCGTGCCGGATGGAGGCCATGGAGGCTTCCATCCGGTCGAGCATGACGTTCAGCCCACCGCCCAGTTCGTCCAGCTCATCGCCCGAGTTTCGCACGGGGACCCGGGCCTTCAGGTCGCCGTCCTGCACCGCGGACACGACCCTGTTCAGCCGCCCCATCGAGCGTTCCAGATTGCGGCTGACCAGCAAGCCGCCAGCCAGCCCGAGCAACAGCACGATCCCCATGGCGCCCCAGAGCGCCTGTGTCAGACGCGCCAGATAGGCTTCGGTGTCGCCCATGGACTGGCCGACGAACAGCATCTCGCCGCCCGTCAGACGAACCTGGACGCCGCGCACCTGCGGACGGACCACCCGTCCGTCGGGCAAGGTGTCGGTCATTGGGAATGTCTCCCATTGACTGCCGCCGCCGTAGTTCTCGATCGGCGAGGCGGTCAGACTGCCGGTGATCCGGTTCCCGTTCCGGTCCATGAGCAGGTAGAGGTAGCTGCTACGCGTCAGCGTCCGGTCGATCAGCGACATGTTCAGGGCGTCGAGCCCGCGCGCATCATAGACGCCGCGCAAAGCCTGCAGCTCTCCGCGCACGTCCTGCTCGGCCCGGACCCGCGCTTCATTGGCCGAGGCGAAATAGACATAGGCCAGAATCGCGCTGGCGGCCGCCGCGAACAGGGCGAGGAACAGCAGCGTCAGCCGAAAGGGCGTGCGGCGTAGGAGGGACGGCATCTTCAAGAGGCGTCAGGCCTCCAGCCGATATCCCGCACCCCGCACGGTCTGCAGCATGGCCTTGTCGAAACCCTTGTCGATCTTGGCGCGCAGGCGGCTGATGTGCACGTCGATGACGTTGGTCTGGGGGTCGAAATGGTATTCCCAGACCTTTTCCAGCAGCATGGTGCGCGTGACCGACTGGCCGGCGTGGCGCATCAGGAACTCCAGCAGCTGGAACTCGCGCGGCTGGAGGTCGATCTCATGACCGGCGCGGTGCACGGTGCGGGCGATGAGGTTCATCTCCAGATCGCCGACCTTGAGCATGGTGGCGACGGACCCGGTCTCGCGCCGGCGCGACAGGGCCTCGACCCGGGCGATCAGCTCGGCGAAGGCGTAGGGCTTGACCAGATAGTCGTCGCCGCCGGCCTTCAGGCCCGTGATCCGGTCCTCGACCTCGCCCATGGCGGACAGGAACAGGACCGGCGTCTGGTCGCCGTCCTTGCGCAGGGTCTCGACCATGCCGATGCCGTCCAGACGCGGCATCATGCGATCCACGACATAGACATCGTAGCCGCCCTTCTGCGCCTCCAGCAGCCCGAAGGCGCCGTCCACCGCATGGGTGGCCTCATGTCCGGCCTCGCTCAGTCCCCGGACCATGGCGGTCGCGGCGTCGGCGTCATCCTCGACCACCAGAATTCGCATAGTCAGCCCCTCAAATGCGGAATCGCCGCCGATGTTAGCGCATCGGCGGCGATCTGGTCAGCTTAAGCCTTTGTCAGACTGAAGACGATCATTCGGCAGCAAACCGGAGGACCAGCGAACCGCGCTGGCCGCCCTGCGCTACGAACAGGAGGATACTCGGCCGGCCGGCCGCCTTCGCATCGCGGATAGCGCCCCGCAGATCATCCAGACTCCGGATTTGTCGTGAGTTCGCCTGGGTAATGACCATGCCGGCTGCGAAGCCGGCGTCGGCGGCGGCGGAACCACGCGCGACATCCGTGATCAGAAGTCCATTGACGGATTCAGGGATGCTTTGCCGCTCGCGGATCGCGGGCGTGATGGCCGACGCTGTAATGCCTTCGACAGGTTCACCCTGAGGCGTAACGGCGTTCGGAGCGCCCGGCATGACACCATCCCCGGTCTCCGATCTCAGATCCGTTTCAGATGGCCGGGTTCCTGACCGCACGGTGATGGTGCGGTTACGGCCGTCACGTATCACCTCAAGCCTGATGTCCTCATTGGGTCGCGCCGCTCCGACCGCACGCGTCGCCTCGGTCCCGTTGGCGATGCGGGCGCCATTGACGCTGATCAGGATGTCGCCGACCTCGACGCCCGCGCGATCCGAAGGCCCGCCGGGAGTCACGGTCTCGATATAGGCGCCCTTGAAGTCGCGAGGCTGACCCAACGCTTCCCAGCGATCCGCATCAAAGGTGCGCAGACCGAGGCCGACATAACCCCGCTGGACAGCGCCGCTCTGCATCAGCTGGTCGGTCACTGACTTGGCGACGGACGCGGGGATGGCGAAGCCGATGCCGGCCGAGCTGCCGGTCGGCGAGATGATCGCCGAATTCACGCCGATGACGCGGCCGTAGATGTCGAAGGTCGGGCCGCCCGAGTTGCCGCGGTTGATGGCGGCGTCAATCTGGAGGAAGTCGACATAGCCCGCGTCATTGCGATCGAACTGCGCCGCCGAGCGGCCAAGCGCCGAGACGATGCCCGCCGTGGCGGTGCCGCCGAGGCCGAAGGGGTTGCCGACGGCGATGACCCAATCACCGACCCGGGGCTGGGCGGCTTCCTCGAAGGTCACGAACGGAAACTCCGAGCCCTCGACCTTGATGACGGCCAGATCGGTCGCCTCGTCGCGCCCGATGACCTTGGCCTCAAGCTCGCGGCCGTCGGCGAGAACGACGTTGATCTCAACGGCGTCGGCGACGACGTGGTTGTTGGTGACGATGAAGCCGTCAGCGGAGATGAAGAAGCCGGAGCCGGCGCCGAGCGCGGTCGCGCCTTCATCATCCTCGCCCTCTTCCCCTTGCTGGCCGCCATTGGGATTGGGGATGGCGAAGGGCAGGCCGGGGATCTGGATCATGCCGCCGCCGCGCGGACGCTCGACCTTGGCCTTGACGTCGATCTGCACCACGGCGGGCGCGACCTGCTGGAAGATGTCGGCGAAGCTGAGGGGCGCCCCTTGCGGCGGGGCGAAGGCCAGACCGGCGGCGCCGGCGGTAGGCGCAAGGCGCCCCGTGGCGCCGGCGATCGGCTCGGCGTGTGCGCCGGGCCAGTCGATTACGCCGCCCGCGGTCGCGGCGGCCGCGACGGTCAGGCCGGCAATGGCCCCCAGCATGAATTCCTTGCGCTTCATCATGGACGTCCAGAAATCCTCAGGTTGGGCGTTGTCGCCCGTGGATACAGGGCGATGGTCAGCAAGGCCAACGTCCGGACGGGAAGGGTTGATCCCGTCGAATGTCAGTCGTCTGACGCGTTTGCGTCAGGATCGCGGCGGTTGCGGCCGGCTGCAAGAATATTGTTCAGCTCGGTTTCCTCCGCCGCCGAAAGCGCCGCCGTTTCCGGACGCCGACGACGGGAGAACAGCAGCAGCAGGATCAGGGCCGCGACCGCCAGCAGGCCGGGCCCGAACCACAGCAACCACGTGCCCTCACGCACCGGCGGCTTGAACAGAACGAAGTCGCCATAGCGGCGCACGAGGTCTGCGCGGATCTCGGCGTCGGTGCGACCCTCGGCGATCTCGTCTCGGACCAGCTGGCGCAGGTCGGCGGCCACGGCGGCCGGGCTGTCGGCGATGGCCTCGTGCTGGCAGACGACGCAACGGACCTCGGCGAACAAGGCCTTCGCGCGAGCCTCCTGCGCGGCGTCCGGAAGAGGGCGGTCCGGTGCGGGAGCCGGCTCCTGCGCCCACGCCGATGTCGCGAGCGTCAGGGCCAAGGCAAGGGGCAGCAGCCGCCTCATGCCGCGCGCCTCTTGCCGACGCCGACCCGCAGGCGCCGGTCCATCAGAGACAGCAGGCCGCCAAGCGCCATCAGCGCCGGGCCGAGGAAGATCAGCCGCGCCCACGGGTTCCACCAGACGCGCACCTGCCACGCCGGCGCGCCCGCGTCGGTCCGGCCGCGCTCACCCAGCACGACATAGACGTCGTCGAGTCCGCGGAAGTTCAGTCCGACCTCTGTCGTGGTCTGACCACCGGCGGGGAAGAAGCGGCGCTCGGCCGTGACCTCGCGCCCGTCGCCGCCGCCGCGTCGCTCGACCAGAAGCCGACCCTGTTCGGACAGGTAGTTGGGCCCTTCGACCACGCGCACCTCATTCAGGGTGACGGTCCAGCGGCCGGCGTCCACGCTCTGGCCGATGGCCAGCGGGCGGGCGGCCTCAACACGGTAACCGGTCTCGACCACGGCGCCGAGCACGAAGACTCCGAGCCCCGCGTGGGCCAGCGTCATGCCCCACGCGGCAAGCGGCAGACCGCCAGCGCGGCGCAAGGTCTCGGCCAGAGGCGCGCGGAACAGGCGGGTGCGCTCTGCGGTTTCGGCCAGAGCTCCAAGGATCAGCCAGGCGCCGATCGCCAGACCGGCGGCCGACAAGGCCTTGCGAGGCTCGAAAACGGCCCAGCCGATCAGACCCAGCACGACCGCCAGCAGGGCCGCGATCCCGAGCCTCTGCGTCACCCCGGCCAGATCGCCGCGCTTCCACGCGAGGAACGGGCCGGCCGGCAGGATCAGGCAAGCCATCAGCATCAGCGGGACGAAGGTCAGGTTGAAATAGGGCGGGCCCACCGAAATGGTCGCGCCGTTCGCCGCCTCGAGGATCAGCGGATAGAGGGTGCCCAGCAGCACTGTCGCGGCGGCGGCGGTCAGGAACAGGTTGTTCAGCACCAGCGCGCCCTCGCGGCTGACCGGCGCGAACATGCCGCCTGCCTTCAGTTGCGGTGCGCGCCACGCGAAAAGGGCGAAGGCCGCGCCCGCCGTGCCGCCGAGGATGGCCAGCAGCATCAGGCCGCGCTGGGGATCGACGGCGAAGGCGTGGACGCTGGTCAGCACGCCCGAGCGGACGAGGAAGGCGCCCAGCATGGAGAAGGTGAAGGCCAGCAGGGCGAGGAAGGTGGTCCAGCCCGCCAGCGCGCCGCGCCGCTCGGTCACCACCGCGCTATGCAGCAGGGCGGCGCCGGCCAGCCAAGGCATGAAGCTGGCGTTCTCGACGGGGTCCCAGAACCACCAGCCGCCCCAGCCCAGCTCGTAGTAGGCCCAGAAACTGCCCAGCGCGATTCCGACGGTCAGGAAGGCCCAACTGGCCAGAGCCCACGGCCGGACCCAGCGGCCCCATGCCGGCCAGAATGCTGAGTTGGCGCGCCCCTCGATCAGGGCGGCGACGGCCAGCGAGAAACAGACCGAGAAGCCGACGTAGCCGAAATAGAGAAGCGGCGGATGGAAGGCGAGCGCGGGGTCCTGCAGCAGCGGGTTCAAGGACGCGCCCTGGAATGGCGCGGGGTTCAGGCGGGTGAACGGGTTCGATGTGAAGGCGGCGAAGGCGAGGAACAGCGTGCCGAGCAGACCTTGCGTCGCTACCGCGCACGTCTTCAGTCCGAACGGCAAATCCCGGGCCCGGGCCAGCGCCGCGCCGAAGCCGGTCATGACCAGACACCAGAGCAGCAGCGAGCCTTCGTGGCTGCCCCAGGCGCCGGCGACCTTGTAGAGCATCGGCTTGTCGGTGTGGCTGTTGGCCGCGACGTTGGCGACCGAGAAGTCCGAGGCGACGAAGGCAAAGATCAGGGCGGCGAAGGCGACGGCGACCGTCAGCGCCGACGCGATGGCCGCGCCGTCGGCGGCGCCGGCGAGCACAGGACTGCGGCGAACACGCCCGGCCACGGCCAGCACGGTCTGAACCGCCGCCAGCACCAGAGATAGAATGAGGGCGAAGGCCCCGACCTCTACAATCACGTGGGATTACTTCCCGTCTCGGGCCGCCACTCGCCCTTGGCTTTCAGGCGGTCGGCGACCTCACGCGGCATATAGGTCTCGTCGTGCTTGGCCAGAACCTGGGTGGCGCGGAAGCTGCGGTCGGGAAGAAAGGCCCCCTGGGCCACGATCCCCTGCCCTTCGCGGAACAGGTCGGGCAGGTCGCCGCGATAGACGACGCGGGTCGAGGCGAGGTTGTCGGTGACGACGAAGGCCACCTGCCCGTCGCCGCCCCGCTGGACGCTGCCGGTCTCGACCAGACCGCCCAGACGGACAACCCGACCAGCGGGAGCCTTCTCGGCTGTGGCCTCGGACGGGGAGAAGAAGAAGGTCACGCTGTCGCGCATGGCGTAGAGCGACAGGCCGACGGCCAGAGCGAGGATCGGCGTCACTGCGGCGACGACCCACAGACGACGGCGCGCCTTGGGCGACTTCGGGAGCCAGCTCATGCGCTCCCTCCCGGCATGCGGGCGACCAGATCGGCCCGGCGAGGATCCTCAGGATCCAGCGCGGCGATCAGCGGCCCCCACATGGCGCGCACGCCGGCCGCGTCGCCGCGGACGAGGGCGGCCTCGCCGAGGAAATAGCGGGCGCCTAGCTGGCGCGGATCACGCTGCACCGCCTCGCGGAAGGCGGCCTCGGCGTCGCCGCCGATGCGTCCGCCGTCAGCGCGGACGAGGCTCTCGCCCAGCCGGGCCCAGCTCTGGGCGTCGTCCGGCTGGACCGCCACGGCGCGGCGGAAGGCGGAAACGGCGCCGATGGGGTCGCCGGCCTGGAAGCGAGCGGCGCCGAGCATGGTCAGGGCCTCATGATCGTTCGGACGCTCGGCCACCGCGCGGGCGACGACGGCGGCCAGTTGCGGCGCCTCGAGCGTCTCGGGCGACTGGGCGGTCCATTCGTTCACGCGCTGGACGTAGGCCTGGTCAGGCAGGCCGGGCGTACCGAGCGCATAGTAGAGCCCCAGCCCGCCTGCCCCGCTCAGGGCGAGGGCGCCCAGAACCCAGAACCGGTCCGACGGCCGGGCGACGACCGTAGTCGTGGTGCGTTCAGCGGACAGGATGCGACGCCCCGCTTCGGCCCGCGCCGCCGTCCAGCCGGCGTCATCAAGCAGGCCGCGCGCCTTGAGACGATCCAGTTCGTCAAGTTCAGCGGATGCGGCCGCCGTATTCGCCGCCTCGGTGACGTCCTCGCCGCGGCGCGCGCCGGCCAGCACCAGCAGGCCCGCGAGGGACGCCAGCAGCGCCGTCATGATCCAGAACACCGTCATTGGCGCCGCTGTAGCCGATCAAGCCGCTTCCGACGAGACCTCGGCCTTCGGTTGACGCATGCGGGCGACCGCGACCCGGCGACGCACGGTGCTCGCCGCCCCGCCCCGACCCAGCGCCTCAAGCCCGTCAGCGGCCATGGAAACCAGCCTCAGGGCGTTCGGCAGATCCTCGACGCCGTCGTCGTTCACTTCCGACATCGCCTGATCGGCCCAATCGGTCAGCTTGATGGTCAGGATCTCGACCGCGCCCGCCCGGTCGGCCTCGACGCCGAACACCGCGGCGGGCCCCCGCAGGGCGCCGACGATCTTCAGCAGGTCGACGGCAAGACGCGGCGCGGGGCCGTCGGCCGGAGCCGACAGCAGGGGTTGCGGGCGCGTCATCTGGCCGGTGATGGCCACCTTCTCCATGGCGAAGCCCTTGGCCACCGCCTGGTTAGTTGCACGCAGAAGGGCGGCGAGTCGGCTGTCCAACGCCTTGCGGCACGCCCGGGATTCCTCACCCCACTGACCGCCGCGCGACGGGTCGAGAGTGACGTCCACCTCGGTCAGGGCCGCCGCGCACCATTTCAGATCATCGATCAGATCGTCGACCTGACCTTCGCCCGGCCGGAAAGCCACGATGCGGGCGACGCGGACGCGAACCTGAACCAGAAGATCGTCGACGAAGCCCGCCATCTCCGAGCTCTGTACAAACCGCTCGCGCCCCGCGCCGCCGGCGGTCAGGGCGATGATGCGCAGCACCAGCACGGCGTCATCCAGATGGGCGAACAGGACGTCAAGCGCGCGCCGCGCTCCGTCCGGATGAACCGCGGTGCAATCACGCAGCAGCAGGCGCAGCTCCGCCAGCTGATCCTCATCCGGGCGTTTCACCCAGGCCTGCAGGCTGGAGATGCGCTTGCGCAGCACGGGGACAAGATCGAGGCTGACCGCCAGATCGTTCAGGCCGGTCAGGCGACGCTCGGGCGCATCATCCACGGGCCAGATCAGCTCGGGCGTGTCGCGGACGATGGTCGCGGCGGTCAGGCAGATGCGATCCGAGACCGGGACGACCATAGGCCCGTCCGCGTCGTCCAGACTGGGCAGAAGTTCGGGTTCGCGGGCGCCGGCGACTTCCCACAGTCGGCCCAGTACGCCAGCGGGCCAAGTCACGGCGCGGACGCCATCGGCGCGGGGACGGAACATCGGGATGAGCGGCCCCAGCACGAGGGCGCGGCGGCGGCGATCCAGAAGCTGGCGGGCCAGCATGATCCTGAGTTCTTCGGCGCGGTCGCCGGACAGGCCCTGAACGGCCATCGACAGGCTGTTCAGCATGGCGTCGGGCGCACGCTCCAGGAGCGTGCTGAGCGCCATGCGATGGGCGACGGTAAGCCCGGCCATCAAACCACCCTTACAACCGGCCGCGACCGGACACGTCCGGACCCTGCACGTTACGGGTTAACATCCGCTGTTCAGCGAACGGAATGGATCAGGCCTCGGCGGCGGGCAGCTCCAGCATGGCCTTCAGCCCGCCCATGTCGCTGTCGCCCAGCGTGATGCGGCCGCCGTAGGCCCGGGTCAGCTCGACCACGATGGACAGTCCCAGACCGGAGCCGGGGGTGGTCTCGTCCATGCGCATGCCGCGCTGAAGCGCCGCTTCTCGTTGGCCTTCTGGCAAGCCCGGGCCATCATCCTCGACGACCACCACCATCTGGCCCAGTCCGGTCGGTCCGGCGGAGATGCGCACGCGGCGCTTCGACCATTTGCAGGCGTTTTCCATCAGGTTGCCGAGGATTTCCTGCAGGTCCTGCCGCTCGCCGCGGAAGCCCAGTTCGTCCGGCGCGCGCCAGTCGATCTCGACACCCTTGGTCTCGAACACCCGCTCCAGCATCACCGCCAGCTCGTCCAGCACCTCGGCAATGGGGGTGCGTTCACCCAGCACATGGGCGCGGGCGGCGGCGCGGGCCCGGCGCAGGTGGTGATCGACCTGGCCCTTCATGATCTCGGTCTGCTTTCGCACCAGGTCGGGCAGCGGACCGCTCTGCGTCCCCGCCTCGGCCAGCATGACCGACAGGGGCGTCTTCAGGGCGTGAGCAAGGTTGCCGACATGGGTGCGCTGGCGCTCCACCGTTTCCTGATTGTGGTCCAGCAGGCGGTTCACCTGTTGCGCCAGCGGACTGATCTCGACGGGATAGCTGCCCGCAACGCGGGCGGCCTTGCCCTTGCGGACGTCGGAAATTTCGTTCCTGAGGGCGTAGAGCGGTCGCAGGCCGATCTGCACCTGCAGGAAGACGGCGATGATCAGGCCGAGGCCGAGGATCAGCAAGGCTGACCAGGTGAAGGTCGAGAACTGACGGGTGTCGACATCGATGGTCGTCCGGTCCACGCCCGCCATGAAGACGAGCGGCCGGTCTCGCCCGGGCAAGGTCTTCAGACTGGCGGCGATCCGCAGCGGGCGATCGATGGGACCCGTGGCGTTGTAGCTGATCGTCTGGCCGAAGGCCTCGCGCAGACGCCCTGACAAGTCTTCGGGAACGGCCAGATCCTCGCCTGCAAGCGAGGGCGAGCGGACGAGGGTGCGGACGCCGCCCTTTCCATCCAGCTCGGCCACGGCCCAGTATTTCCCGGACAGGGGGCGCAGCGCCTGAGAATCCTTGATCTCGGCGACGCTGATCCCGGTCGGGCTGGCCGAGGTGGCCAGAACGACCTCATCGATCGTCTGATTCAGGAAGTTGCCCAGCCGGCGCAGGATGGATTCCTGATATTGGCTGGTCAGCACCCAGCCCGTGAGGGCAAGCGCGATGACGATCCAGATGGAGGCCAGCCAGATCAGGCGGCGCGTCAGGCTGCGGCCCGGGCGGCCAAACCAGCGGCCCCAGGTCTTCGGCTCCGTCGCCGCGCCCTCGCCCCCCGCCGCGTCCGTCACCCGCCGTCGGCCTCGCCAGCCAGAGGGGTCAGGCGATAGCCCAGCCCGCGCACCGTCTCGATCCGGTCGGGCCCGATCTTCTTGCGCAGACGGCCGACGAAAACCTCGATGGTGTTGGAGTCGCGATCGAAGTCCTGATCGTAGAGGTGTTCGACCAGCTCGGTCCGGCTGATCACCCGACCCTGATGCATCATCAGATAGTGCAGCAGGCGGTACTCCAGCGAGGTCAGCCGCAGGGGCTCGCCATTGACGCTGGCGCGGGCCGCGCGCGGGTCGAGACGCAGGCCGCCACAGGACAGGGTCGCCGAAGCGATGCCGGCCGAGCGGCGCAGAAGCGCGCGCAGACGGGCCAGCAGCTCTTCGGTATGAAAGGGCTTGGTCAGATAGTCGTCGGCGCCGGCGTCGAAGCCCGACACCTTGTCCGACCAGGCGCCGCGCGCCGTCAGGATCAGGACGGGCGTCGTCTTGCCCTCGCGCCGCCAGCGCTCCAGCACCGACACGCCGTCGATCTTGGGCAGGCCGAGATCCAGCACGATCACGTCGTAGGGTTCGGTGTCGCCAAGGAAGTACGCTTCCTCGCCATCCGGCGCGTGGTCGACCGCGTAGCCGGCGTCGCCGAGGGCCGTCTTCAGCTGACGCGAAAGGTCGACGTCGTCTTCAACCAGCAGAATGCGCATAGGGAAGTCCTGTCAGTTGGCGCGGACGGGGACGTCGATAATCCGGCCGTCGCGTTCGAAACGAAAAACGTAGCTGTCGCCGCGCATGCCCATGGACCCCACGAAGCGGGCGTCGCCGGCGCGGGACTGGGCGATCCGCTGGGCGCTGGATTCGCTCATGCGGGGGCGATCGCCGTTGTCACGGCCGCTGTCCTGGCGGGGGCGGTTCGACCGGTCGTCCGGGCGAGCGCGTTCCTGACTTTCGAAACGCGGGCGATCGCGGTCGCCACGATCCTGCGCCGCCGCGGACAGCGGTGCGGCCGCGATCAGGGCGGCGAGCAGATATGTGGTCATCCGGGTCATGGGCGGATTTCTAGTCGGGCGGCTCTGAACGACGGCTGAACGAGCAGTCTAGACATGTTTCACCGTTTTGACCGCCCCGTCGTCACATCTTCCTTACGCGTACCCCCTTGAGGACGTGGATACGATTTCATGCTGATGAACGGTATCTGACACAGGCCGTTCAGTTGGGGCTCAGGCCCGGGGCGCCATTCTCCACATCAACGCCGCCGATCCCGGCAGCGTCAACGCCAAGGAGAGACCCTCATGATGAAGCGCTTCGCTCTTCCCGCCCTCGCCCTGGCCGCGGCTGCCGTCGCGGTCCCGGCCGCAGCCCAATCCTATGATCGCCACGACCGCGGCCCGGCCTATCAGCAGAACTACGGTGGCTGGCAGTCAATCAACCAGCGCAAATACAACTTGGATCGCCGCATCGACCAGGGCGTCCGCAGCCGGGCCCTGAGCATGCGTGAGGCGACCCGCCTGAAGGGCGAACTGAACAGCCTCGTCCGCCTTGAGTACAGCTACCAGCGCGGCGGTCTGAGCCAGTGGGAACGTCGCGATCTCGACGCGCGCTACGACCGTCTGTCGCGTCAGGTCCGCGCCGAGCGCAATGACCGCGACAACCGTCGCCACTAACCAGCGACCAGACCATTCTCCCCGATGGTCCGAGGGGCGCGATCCGGAAGGGTCGCGCCCCTTTCCTTTTGCCCCGGCCGGAAATGCGACGAACATTCGTCGGGCCCGCTTGCACAGCGCACCGCCCGGGCCGATCGCTTGGAGATGAATCCGTATCTGCTGCTCGGGGCCGCCATCGTTCTGGAGGTCATCGCCACCTCGGCGATGAAGGCGTCCGCCGGGTTCACCCGGCCGGGGCCGTCCATGGTGACGGTGATCGGTTACGTGCTGTCTTTCAGTCTTCTGGCGCAGGTTCTAAAAACCCTGCCGACGGGCGTGGCCTATGCGATCTGGTGCGGCGTCGGGATCATCCTGATCACGCTCGTTTCATGGATCGGCTTCGGCCAGCGCATGGACGGCGCTGCGCTAGCGGGCATGACCCTGATCGTGGCGGGCGTGGCGGTCATCAACCTGTTTTCGACGACAGCGACCGCCGGTTAGGCCTCGACGATCACAAGCTCGGGCCATCGGGCGAGCGCCTTCTCAACGATCCGGTCCCAGTCTTTCGCCACCGGACGGTTGGGGTTGGGCCTCAGGACAAGGCTGAACATGTCCTCCAGCCCCAGCGGCGCGGCGACGCTGATCGCATTGTCGTCCTCCAGCCGGACCCCGACCGCGAACGCCGGAGCGACGAACCGTTCCAGCGCCTCATCGGTGCTGTCCAGAGGCGCGTAGGGCTCGCCGAAATGGTCGGGAAACCAGATCGGCACCCGGGCCTGATTGCGCACCTCGACCTTGGATCGAAGGGGCTCCTCGAAGGCGGCGGCGACGCGCTTGATGACGACATCCTCGGCGTCCCAGCTGGTGTCGAGGTCGTAATAGCCGAGGTCATAGTCGCGGACGCCATACCCCGGCTCCCGGCCGGTCACGGAGTTCCAGACGCCCTGATAGACTGCACCGGAGAAGACGCGCCAGTCTGGTAGACCGAGCGACCTGACGGTTGTCAGTACGTGCATCAAGGTTGCGTTAGCGCGGACAATATCAGTCAGACGGCTGTGCAGGTCACTCACGATACTAACTCCCGCGAGACCCTTGCCGAGTAGCCGATGTTTTCGATTCGCTCACCGGGTTCGCAAGGGCCAGCCGTGGTCCAGAGGGCCGTGGCCGCCGCCCAATCCCGGGGCGCCGCGGATGGCTTCGGCGACATAGGCCCAGGCCTCCGCGACTGCGACTTCCAGCGGCAGACCCCTGGCCAGTCCGGCGGCGCAGGCGCTGGCGAGGGTGCAGCCGGTGCCGTGGGTGTGGCGGGTGTCCACACGCGGGCCTTCCAGAAGGGTCTCGCCGGACGGCGTCATCAGGACGTCGGTCACGGTCTCGCCGGGCACATGGCCGCCCTTCATCAACACCGCCTTCGCGCCCAACGCCAGCATTGCCTCCCCCGCCCTGCGCTGGCCATCGATATCGGCGATGGGCAGACCCGTCAGCGCTTCAGCCTCCGGCGCATTGGGAGTCAACAGAGATGCACGGGGAATCATCAGAGCCTTCACCGCCTGAATGGCCTTGTCCGGCAACAGGGGGTGCCCACCCTTGGCGATCATGACCGGGTCAATGACCGCGGGCGCGTCAGAGCTGTCCAGAATAGCCGCAACCCGCTCCACGGTTTCGATCGAACCCAGCATGCCGGTCTTGATCGCATCCGCGCCGATGTCGTCCAGCACCGCCTTCGCCTGCGCCTCGATCAGGTCCAGCGGCAGCGGGTGCACACCGTGGACGCCCAGTGTGTTCTGCACCGTGATCGCGGTGATCGCCGTCGCCGCGTAGCCGCCCATGGCGGTGACGGCCTTGATGTCGGCCTGAATTCCCGCCCCGCCGCCAGAGTCCGAGCCGGCGATAATCAGCACGCGTCCGAGGAAGGAGGTCATGGGAGGCTGATGGCTGACGATCGCGGGCGGATCAACTGGCAACCGCGTTCGCGACCGCCGCCTGAACCTTCAGCGCCTGCACCGTCTCGCGGACATCGTGGACGCGGATGATCGCAGCGCCGCGGCGGGCCGCTTCGAGCGCCAGCGCGAGCGAGCCGCCAAGGCGATCGGCGGAGTTCGTCGCGGTCGGGTCGATGGCCTGAACCGTGCGCTTGCGGCTAGCCCCGTAGAGGACCGGGAACCCGGTGGCGGTCAGGCGGTCGAGGTGCGCAGTCAGGGCGAGGTTGTGGGCCAGCGTCTTGCCGAAGCCGATGCCGGGGTCGAGCCAGATGCGGTCGCGAGCGACGCCGGCGGCGATGGCGGCGTCGGCGCGGAGGGTCAGCCAGTCCGTCACCTCGGCGACTACGTCGCCATAGCGGGGGTCGGCCTGCATGGTGCGCGGCTCGCCCTGCATGTGCATCAGGACGACATCGCAACCGAGTTCGGCGGCGGTGGAGAGACTTTCGGGCGAATGGCTCAGCGCGGTGACATCGTTCCACATCGTGGCGCCGGCGGCGACGGCCGCGCGGGCGACCTCGGGCTTCATGGTGTCGATGCTGATCGGGCCGGTCCAGCGGGCGCGGAGGCCTGCGATCACCGGAGCGGTGCGGGCGATCTCTTCATCGACGCCGACAGGCTCCGCGCCCGGGCGGGTGCTTTCGCCGCCTATGTCGAGGATGTCTGCACCCTGTTCGACCAGCGAGAGACCGTGCGCCACGGCCGCCTCGACGGAGGTCAAGCGACCGCCGTCGGAGAAGCTGTCCGGCGTCGTGTTGACGATGCCCATGACGCGGGGCGGGATCATGCGCCCTTTCCTTGCGGATAGACTGTCTCACCTCGCCGGAGCATGTCGACGGTGGCGGCGATCCGCTTCTGGCGACCAGCCTCGGTCTTGAGCGCGTTCAGACGGAAAATCAGGGCGAAGCGGTTCTGGGCGGTCAGGGTTTCGAAGAAGGTCTTGGCTTTCGGGTCGGCGTCGATGGCGGCCTGCAGGTCGTCAGGGACGGTCGAACCCTTGATGCGATAGGCGGCGTCCCACCGACCATCGGCCTTCGCCGCCTCGACCTGCTTCAGGCCGTGCTCCGTCATGCGCCCCTCGTCGATCAGGCGGGCGACGTTGTCGACGTTGACCTGACTCCAGACGCTCTTCTTGCCGCGCGGGGTGTAGCGCTGGAGGAAGCTGTTCCCGTCGAAACTCTTGCGGATGCCGTCGATCCAGCCCCAGCAGAGGATGACGTCGATGGCCTCGACGGCGGTGATCGATTTCAGGCCGGAGGCCTTCTTGTGGATCTTGATCCAGACTTCCGGCTCGCGATCGTGATTTTTCGACAGCCAGTCGGAAAACGCGCCTGCGTCCGTGAACTCGCGCACCCGCTTCGGATCGACGATGACCGGCGCCATCAGCCGCGCCCGCCGATCAGCTTGCCGATGGCGTCCAAATAGGCGGCGAAGGCCTTGCGGCCGTCGGGCGTGATGGCGACGCGGGTCAGGGGCTTGTTGTTGACGAAGCTCTTTTCGATCGCGACGTAGCCGGCTTCTTCCAGCTTCTTCAGATGGACTGAGAGGTTGCCCTGCGTCGCCTCGAGCACTGTCTTCAGCTCGGTGAAGTCGGCGGCGTCGGCGTCGGCCAGATAGACCATGATCCCCAGCCGCATGCGGCCGTGGATGACCTCGTCAATCTTGCCGAGATCGGCGACGCCCATGGATCAACCCGCCTTCAGACCGGCGCGAGCGTCGCGGAACATCAGCCAGCCCGGCAAGGCGAACAGCAGGAACAGAGCGATGGTGCAGACGCCGAGGTACATGACGGGCTGGCGCACCAGTACGCCGAGCGCCACTGCAACCAGCCATCCTCCGAGGGACGTCGCCAGCATCCAGCCCTTCCGCTTGAGCGTCCACGCCACGTACCAGGCGGCGGCCTGCAGGGCGAAGACGATGGCGGCGTAGTAGAGCCAGATGGCGAAATCCTTGTCGCGAATTGCGCCGACGGCGAAGACGATGATGACGGCTGTATTGGCCATGCCCGTGGCGCTGAATGCGGCGTTGAGCATGCGCGTGCCGGTGGGGCCGCGGTTGGCCGGCGCGCCCTTGCGGTCCTTCAGGATGGCCCAGGTCAGCACACACAGGAATGCGACGGTGATCCCGACGACGAAGGCCAGATTGGCGATGTCAGGCCAGCGGATCAGGCCGATCACCTGACCGACGTGGAACAGACACTGCAGCCCGTAGAGCAGCCCGCCCGCGAGGTAGCAGATCGCCAGCGTCATCGGGGTGCGCCCTCCGCCTTCGACGATGGAACGCATGAAGGCGAGGTCGTCTTCGGGGGAATGCAGGCGGGGCTTGGGGGCCATGGCGACTCTCCGGACCGGGTCGTCCATGGGGTGGACGACCCGGATGGTGTTGGCAAGCTATTCGGCGGGGACGACCGCCGGCTCGGGGCGTGGCTTGCGCCACGGGACCCGGCGACCGTTCAGCCATTTGCCCATGAAGCTGTGCCGGACCAGCAGTTCGTAGGTCAGAAGGCAGACGGCGAAGACGCCCAGCGACACGACCGGCAGTTTGATCCACCAGGCGAGAGCCCAGTTCCGCACCCAGACCTGGGCCAGCATGACCAGCGGCAGGTGCAGGATGTAGACCCAGTACGAGGCGTCGGCGAGGTAGCGGCGCACCGGGCTGTGGCCCGACAGGAAGCGTAGGCACAGCCCCATGGCGGCGAAGGCGGAGCTGTAGACCGCCAGCGCCGTAACCGCGGCGGCGAGCGCCTTGTCAGCGGTCGGCTCGACCATCGGGGCAAGGGTGGGACCGCCCGCGAGGCTGTAGGCCCAGACACCCGCGCCGATGGCGGCGGCCAGATAGAGCGGCGACCAGCGGGCGATGCGATCCAGAAGGTCGCGGCGGCGATCCAGCAGGAAGCCCAGCGTAAACGCCGAGCCGAAGCCGACGAGGGCGGCGGTGTGCGGGATCAGGCCGGCGTCCGGCGTGGGGACGGCGAAGAAGGCGATCCACTTCGGGTCCAGCCACATGGCCAGCGCAAGCGGAATGGCGAGCAGGACGGGAGTCCACCAGCCGGTCAGGGCGCCGGTCACGCGGTCCACGACCTGGCCCCAGCGGCCGTCTCGATCCAGCGCCGCGAATGGGGCGCGCAGAACCAGGGCGGCGATGCAGAACAGGGTCAGGACGTAGAGGAACCACAGATGGGTCAGCGGAATGTTGGTCCAGTCATAGGTCGGCGGCGGGGGCGGCGGCGCGCCCGGGACGATCAGGCCGCTGGCGTGGGCATTCCACACCAGCGCGGTGACGATGCCGGCCATGACCGGGAACCAGAAGGCGCCGAGCGGCCCGAGGATGCGGACAAACCGGTCTTTTGCAAACGCAAGCCAGCCCTTCCGGGCCAGCATCATGTGGGCGAACAGGCCCGCGATCAGGAAGAAGGCGGTCATCCGGAACAGGTGGATGCCGAAGAACAGCCAGGCGGCGCCGATCGAGCGACTGTCGTCGGCGGTGATCCAGATCTGCTGCGGGAAGAACGACAGGGTGGCGTGCAGGACGACGCCCAGCAGCAGGGCGCCCCCACGAAGGGCGTCGAGGCCATGCAGGCGCTCGGGCGGGTGAACAGGCGACGTCATGGCGATCCTCCTCGATGACGCCGGAAGAGATAGCACAGACTTGTTTGTATTGTAAACTAGTCTGCCAGTGAAGACGAACGTCGTCCCCCATCCTGGGGAAGGGAGGTTGCGCCCAAACGAAATCGGCCCTCTCCGGGGGAGAGGGCCGATGGGTCAGTGGACGGTGGGGGCTTCGAGGTCTGTGCCGTCAGACACCGGCGTGATGGGGACCGAGACGGATGGCCCCGCGTTGGGGAAGTTGTTCTCGTCGCGATTGGGGGCGACGCCTTTCTCCAGCAGGTCCTTGATCTCCTCGCCCGAGAGGGTCTCGTACTCGAGCAGGGCCTGGGACAGCTTCTCGTGGTCCTTGGCCTTCTTCTTGAGGATCAGGCGAGCCTCATCCCAGCCCGAGGTAACGAGGCGTTTGACCTCTGCGTCGATGGTGCGGGCGGTTTCCTCGGACATGTTCTGGGTGCGCGAGACCGAGTGGCCCAGGAAGACCTCTTCCTGGTTCTCGCCATAGGCTACGGTGCCGAGGATGTCGGAGAAGCCCCAGCGAGTGACCATCGCCCTTGCAAGCTTGGTGGCCTGCTCGATGTCGGATGACGCTCCCGAGGTGATGTTGGCCTTACCGAAGATCAGCTCCTCGGCGACCCGGCCGCCGGCCATGATGGCGATGCGGTCGATCATCTGTTGGTACTTCATCGAGTAGCGGTCGCCTTCCGGCAGCTGCATCACCATGCCCAGCGCACGGCCGCGCGGGACGATGGTCGCCTTGTGCACCGGGTCGGCCATCTTGACGTTCATGGCGACGATGGCGTGGCCGGCCTCGTGATAGGCGGTCAGGCGACGCTCTTCCTCGTTCATGGCCATGGACTTGCGCTCGGCGCCCATCATGACCTTGTCCTTGGCGTCCTCGAAGTCGCGGTGGGTGACCATGCGACGGTCCTTGCGTGCCGCCGTTAGCGCCGCCTCGTTGACGAGGTTAGCCAGATCGGCGCCGGAGAAACCGGGGGTGCCGCGGGCGATGGTCTTCACGTTCACATCGGCGGCCAGCGGCACGTCCTTCATGTGGACGCGCAGGATCTTCTCGCGGCCCGAGACGTCGGGGTTCGGCACCACGACCTGACGGTCAAAGCGGCCGGGACGCAGCAGGGCGGGGTCCAGCACGTCGGGACGGTTGGTCGCCGCGATCAGGATGATATTCTCCGACGCCTCGAAGCCGTCCATCTCGACCAGCAGCTGGTTCAAGGTCTGCTCGCGCTCATCATTGCCGCCGCCCAGGCCTGCGCCCCGGTGACGACCGACGGCGTCGATCTCGTCGATGAAGATAATGCACGGAGCGTTCTTCTTGGCCTGTTCGAACATGTCGCGCACGCGGCTGGCGCCGACGCCGACGAACATTTCGACGAAATCAGAGCCGGAGATGGAGAAGAAGGGCACGCCCGCTTCGCCCGCTACGGCGCGCGCCAACAGCGTCTTGCCGGTGCCGGGAGGGCCGACCAGCAGGGCGCCCTTGGGGATCTTGCCGCCCAGACGCTGGAACTTGCCCGGATCCTTGAGGAAGTCGACGACCTCCTGCAGCTCTTCCTTGGCCTCGTCCACGCCGGCGACATCCTCGAACATTTTGCGGCCCTTGTGCTCGGTCAGCAGCTTGGCCTTGGACTTGCCGAAGCCCATGGCGCCGCGTGCACCGCCCTGCATCTGGCGCATGACGAGGAACCACAGGCCGACGATCAGCAGGAACGGCAGGGCCGCCAGCAGAATGGAGACCAGCAGCGGCTGGCTCATGGTCTTGGAGTCGACCGTTGCTCCGGATTCGGCGATCGAGTTGATCAGGTCGCCGTTCGGCATCGGGGTGATGACGGTGGCGGTCTGGTTGTTCTTGAGGGTGACCGTCAGCTTCTCGCCGCGGGATTCGACCTTGGCGATGTCCTTGTTATTCCGGGCCTGAAGCAGGTCCGAGTAGGTCATCTTGGCGGCGGGCGCTCCGGCCTTCTGGCCCGGCGCTACGGCGGCGCCGCCACGGCCCACGGCCGCATAGACAGCAAGCGCGCCCAGGATGATCACGCCCCAGATGGCCAGATTGCGCAGGTTCATTCTCGTCTCGATCCTTCGGAGCGTTCGTCGCTCCCGGTAAGTTCAGCGCCTGAAAATAGGTCGTTGCAAGGCTGGGCGCCATGCGTCGACAGATCCAGTGCGCCCTCGTGCGGCGTTGTGTCCAGTGCGAGCGCCAGTCTCTGTTCGACCAGACCGGCGATCTCCGTCCCCTCCCCTGCAAGACGCGTGTCGCCCGAGCCGTCCCGGATCAGGACGGGCATGGCCGCGCGGGCGGCGGGCGGCAGGGGCTGGAGGCTGGCGCGGTCGGCGTCGGACAGGGCAGAGAGACGGCCAGAAGCGTGAGCGACGGACCATCCGGGCTCCGTGACGGTGAGGGCGAAGCGGCCGTCCCAAACGGTCTCGACGCCCGGTTGAAGCGCGACCGGCGCGGCGCCCGACCGGGCCAGTTCGCCGGGTTCGCGCATGAGCAGAACGAGGTCTGCGTTCGCATCAAGGCGGGCACCGGCGAGGACGGCGGTAAAATCTGCGCCGGATGTCAGGCGACCGGCGAGGGCGCCAAGCCGGTCTCCCCGGGGAAGGCGGTCTCCGCCTCCCGCGCAGACCAGACCGGCAGCGAGGGCGCTTCGGGGCGTATCGCGGCTGAGGACGATGACGCCGCCGTCCCGCACGGACAGAGGGGCGGTTGGGCGGGCAGTCGGCGAAGAGGAGACGGACGCTGAACCCTGAAGGGTTGTCCGGGCGCGGGCCCGGGCGAAGCGGGGGTCGGTGTTGGCGGGGTCGTCTAGCCATGACGCCCCCTGCCCCTCCAGCCAGTCGCGAATGTCGGCGCGGCGGGTGGAGAGCATGGGGCGGAGCAGCATCAGGCCCCGGCCCTCTGGCCATGCGGGCGACGGAGACCATTCACGGGGATCGCCGACGGTGGATCCCCCGGCCCGCATGACGGAAGCCTCGGTGAGATCATCAGCGGTGTGTCCGAACAGGATGACCCGAGCCCCTGCCTGACGCGCGGCATCGGCGATCAGGCGGTGCCGCGCGCGACGAGCGGCGGCGGGCAGGCCGGTGGTGGGCTTGTCGCCGGTCCAGTCCAGACCGCGCCAGTCGGCGCCGATGGCTTCGGCCTGTTCGCGGGCGAAGGCGGTCCAGCGCGGGCTGTCAGGGTTCAGACCATGGTCGACGGTCAGGGCCAAAAGCGGTCGCCCGGCCTCACCCGCCCAGTCAGCGGCAAGGCGCAGCAGGGCGATGGAGTCACCGCCGCCGGACAGGGCGACCGCGATCGGCCGGGGGTCGTCACGCAGGAGGCGGGCGGACAGCCGCGCTTGGACCGCGCGGGTCCAGTGGTCGGCGGTCTGGCTCAGCCCGGTCTCCGCGCCGGGGTCGCGGCGGGGGCGGCGGCGCAAGCGAACTCGGTGCGCAGCTGTCCGGCGCGAGCGCGGAGCGCAGCCGATGCGGTCGGGGCGTAGCGGCGGTTGAACTCGTTCAGGGCCGTGCAGGCCTGCGTCTTGCGCTCGCTGGCGTTCAGGGCGGTGGCGAGCTCAAGCGTCGTGGCGGCCGCCCATGGCGCCGTCGGCCATTCACGCAGGGCGGCGGCGTAGGCGGAGACCGCCCCGGCGCTGTCGCCGGCCGAGACGCGCAGGTCGCCCAGACGACTGTTCGCCTCGCGGGCTTGCGGCGTGTCGGGCCAGGCGAGGATGACAGTCTGCAGTGCGCGGTCGCCCAGCTCCGGATCGCTGGCGGCCAGACGGGCGGCCGCGGTCAGGTCGCGGCCGGCGTCGCCGGTGGGCGAGGTCGAGCTGATCGGGGCGGACAGTTCAGCCTGACGGCGGGCGGCGGTTTCGATGGCGCCAACCCGGGCGTCGGCGTCGCGGAGCCGCTGGGTCAGGGTGGTGTTGGTGCGGGTGGACTCGTCGAGCTGGAAGGTCAGGCGTTCAAGGTCGCCGTTGACCCGCTGGACCGTCGCCTCAAGGTCCTGAAGGCGGCGATCCATGGTCTGCACGCGGCCTTGCAGGGCGATGACTTCCGGGTCGGGCTCGACCAACGTCGGTTGGCCCGAGGCGTTTCGCTGGGTGATCGCCCGTTCAAGCCGGCGGACGTTGCGGTCCAGCGCTTCCAGTCGCCGGTTGTCCCACTGGATGGGCGCCATCGGCGTGGTCTGGGCGACCACCACGGTGGTTCCGGCGATCAGGGCGACGCCGATGACGGAGGCGAGGATGGTCCTCGGACGGAGAGCGGACGGAAACTTGAGCATGGCGTTTGGTCCCACCGATTTGAGGCCGCCGCAAGGCGTCAGACGCCAACCGCCAGCCACAGCACCGTCGCCATGAACAGCGATACGATGATCCAGCAGAAGACCTGCAGGAAGACGAAGCGCCAGATGGTCGAAAACCAGCCAAGCTCATAGCCGCCCTTCAGCTGGGCGAACTGGTGCACCGGGATGCCGAAGATGACCGCCAGCCACGCCAGCCCGCCCAGCGCGGGATGGATGAAGCCCAGCCCGATGGAGATCAGGCTGACCAGCACAACGAAGGTCAGGGAGTACAGCACAAAGACGCCGTGGTCGTAGAGCGTCGACCGTCGCCGCCACAGGAAGAGCAGCGCCATGAACGGGATCGACAACGGCACCAGCAGGAAGGCGAATTTGTAGAAGGTTTGCTGGACCTTGTAGACGGCCAGATCCGGATTCATGAGCTTCTTGGCCCACTTCTTCGCCCCGGGCCAGGTGGTCGGGTTTGTATAGACCTCGGACGCGATGTCCCGGGTGTTGGCCTGCCAGCTGCCGGGCTCCAGACCGTCTGCACGGGCCGCGCTGCTCTTCGCAGCCTGACCGCTGACTCCGGCCAGAACGTTGTCGGCCACATCCAGGGCGGCCTTGTCGCTGGCGGTCACCGCCTCCGCGCGGGCGGCGGCGATCTGCTCGCGCCCGGCCTTGAACTCCGCCGCGCCCTCCTCGCCGGCGACCTGACTGACCGGGTTCACATGCGGCGTCTCGGGTAGGTGGACGAAGCTGAGGGCGAAGAAGGTGATGAAGACGGTGAACAGGAACATCGCCAGCGGCGAGACGTAGCGGGTGCGCTTGCCGTGGATCCATTCGCGGGTCAGCCGACCGGGATTGAAGGCCAGCAAGGGCAAAGTACGCCAGATGCGGGCGTCGAAATGCATGACGCCGTGCAGCACCTCTTCGCCCAGATGCAGCAGGCTGCGATGGACGTGGGTGGGCTGGCCGCAGTTGGCGCAGAAGTTTCCGGAGACCTCGGCACCGCAATCGGAGCAGGTGGTGGCGTGGTGCTCGCCCGCCTTGCCGGTCGGGCGTTCGATAGCTCCCGCCAGCAGACCTCCGGTCACCACACCGCCCGCGTCTTCGATGTTCATGCGTCGATCCCCCTGCGCGGGCCCTATCTAGCCAGCGTCGACGAACACGGAAATGAAAAAGGGCGCCCACGCGTGCGGACGCCCTTTCAGATGCGCGGTCGCCGACCCTAGCGGGTCGCGCCCGACACGATGGCGGTGTGGGCGTTGCGGTTGCGGGCCCAGGCATCCTCGCTCGAGCCGGCCGCGATCGGACGCTCCTTGCCGAAGCTGATCGTATCGATGCGGGCCGCGTTGACGCCGCGCTCGATCAGATAGTTGCGAACCGACTCCGCGCGACGGGCGCCGAGGGCGAGGTTGTACTCGCTGGTGCCGCGTTCATCGGCGTTGCCTTCGATCCGGATGGTGACGCCAGGGTAGCGCTGCAGCCAGCTGACCTGTGCGTCCAGACGGGGGAAGGCTTCCGAACGGACCGAATAGCTGTCGAGGTCGAAGTAGATGCGGTCGCCGACGTTGACGACGAAGTCCTGCTCCGAACCCGGAACCGCGGCGCCGACAGAACCGCCCTCGATCGGGCCGGAGTTTCCGCCCGGATACTGCGGATTGTTGGCCGGGGGCACTTCGGTGCCGGCGCCGGTGTCGGCGGGGCGGCGCGGAGTACAGGCGGCGATGGCGGTCATGGCCAGGCCGACGGCGGCCAGTTTGATCAGCGGGGTCGTCTTCATCATCGGTCTTCCTCCAGGTCGGTCGAGGCCGGGGCCTCAGCTTTGCAATAAATCGTTGGGGCAGGCTACGCCGACGCTTCTGTCGGCCGGTTAACGCGGGGTGGAGCCGAATGGCTCCGCTACGGGATAATCAGGTCGAACAGGCGTCAGCGCCGCCACCGCCGAGATTGGTCGGCTGCTGATCCAGCAGCGGCGACCATGCGGGGGACGAACCGCGGCCGGTGTATCCAGACTGGCTGACCACGCGACCCGACAGGTCGACGGTCCACAGGCGGGTGTCGCCGCTCTGGTTCTGGCGGGCGAACATCAGGTAGCGGCCGTTCGGCGCCCAGGACGGGCCTTCCTCGAAATAGCTGGACGACAGGCTGCGTTCGCCCGATCCGTCGGGAGACATCACGCCGGTCGAGAACCGGCCGCCGCCCTGTTTGGTGAAGGCGATCAGGTCGCCGCGCGGGCTCCAGTTCGGGGCGGTGTAGAGGCCGCCGCCGCGCGAGATGGCCCGCTGGCCCGAGCCGTCGGCGCGCATGACATAGAGGCGCGCGCTGCCCGAGCGGTCCGATGTGAAGACGATCTGGCTGTTGTCCGGGCTGAAGCTGGGCGAGGTGTCGATGCCCGGGTCGGTGGTCAGGCGACGCACCTGCCGGCTGGACAGGTCCATCACATAGACGTCGGTGTTGCCGCCCCGGATGATCGAGAAGGCCATCTTGGTCCCGTCGTTCGAGAAGCGCGGGGCCAGCACCTGACCGTCGAACTCACCGAGGCTTTCACGACGGCGGGTCTGCAGGTTGTAGAGGTAGATGCGGCTGTAATCCTTGCCGAGCGCCACATAGGTGATCTCGTTGGGGTCATTCAGCGAGAAGCGGGGCGACATGATCACCTCGTCACCCTCGGTCAGATATTCCGGATTGAAGCCGTCCTGATCGGAGATGGTCAGCCGCGAGACGCGATTCAGCTGCGTCCCGCTTTCTGAGACGAACAGCACGCGGCTGTCGAACAGACCGGCCTCGCCGGTCATGCGCTGATAGACGAGGTCGGCGATCTTGTGCCCGATCCGGCGCCATTGCTCTGGCGTGGCGGTGAAGCGGTAGGCGACCAGCTGGCACTGGCGATAGGGATCATACAGGCGGAAGCCGAAGTCGTTGCGTCCGTCGGGGCGCGGCGTGACCGAGCCGTAGAGCACCGCCTGAGCCCCGATCGACGTCCACTGCGGGAAGTTGGGAGCGTTGGCCAGCGTCAGCCCGGTCTCGACGAAGCTGTTGGGATCCAGCGGCTCGAAATAACCCGAGCGGCGCAGGTCGGCGCGGATGACGCCGGACAGGTCGGAGCCGTTCTGGCCGGCGAAGTTCACCACCGCGATCTGCAGCGGACGAAGCACGCCCTGATCGATCTCGACCTCGACAGGATCCTGGCGCGGCGGAGTCTGCGCTTGCACGCCCGCACCGAATGCGTTCGTCGCCATCGCCATGATGGCGGCGCTGGCCAGAATTCGTTTCAGACGCATGGGGTGCTCCCGCAAAAAGTCAGTCGTTCGCCGGCTCTTGTGAGTTGGTCCGGTCGCTCAAGGCCAGCATCAGAGCGAATGGGGCGACTTTCGGGCTGGTCAGGTCTCGTCATCGGTTCCTGCACGCGCGTTCGGTCACGAAGGTGGGGCGGAAAGCGCCGCCCGGGAATCCAGCAGGCACATCGAAGGGCGCTGTCTGGCGGATGGCGCGCACGGCTGCATCGGCGGCGGCGCGGTAGACCGAGTCCGACCGGGGGCCGATCAGGTCGGGGCCATCAATGATCCGGCCCCGCTCATCGAGGGTGACGTCCATCTGGATGCGGAGATCACGCGCGCCGGGGATGTCACAGGGCAAAATCCAGTTCGGATAGACCTGATTGAAGATGGCGGTGATCTGGGGGCCCGTGGCTTGCGGCGCAGAGCCCCTGCCCTGCTGGCCCGTCGCCGGACGCGTGCCCGGCCGGGTCGCCGCGCGGGGCGGTCCGGCAAGTGCATCGAGGTCGAGCGAGTCCTCGCGCGGGCGCTGGGGCGGCTGGGCGCGGGGCGGCGTCGGGCGCGGCGGAGTGGGCTGGGCCTTTGGCGGGGTCGGGGTCGGGGTACGCGGCGGGGTTGGACGTGGAGGCGTCGGGCGCAGCGCCGGCGCCTTCTTCGGCGGCGGCGGAGCGGGCGTCGGCGGCGTCGGAGCAGGCTCGGGAACCGGTTCAGGCGGCGCGGCTACGGGTGCGGTCGAGGCGTCCTCGGTGACCAGTTCCTCGCTCGGGTTGTCGGGCGCAGCGGCCTCGATAACCACATCCGAGACGATCGAGACCGGCACGGCGTTGACCATCGGCCGTTCAGGCGGCTTCGGTGGGGCGACGAGCATCGCTCCCACAACGGCCGCGACCACGCCGCCGTGCACAAGCACCGAGCCGATCAGGGATGGCGTGGGACGTTCCAAGCCGTCAGTTCCCCTCGCCCGAGGTGTCGGTGATCAGGTTCAGCTTGGTGAAGCCCTCGGATGACAGGCGCGCCATGACACGGGCCACGGCCTGGTAGGGGGCCCGGCCGTCGGCGCGGACGAAGATCGGCTTCTCACGCGCGCCCTCGCCGCCTTCCTGCGCGACGCGGAGGACGAGGTTCTCCCAGCTGACGCCCTGATCGCCGACAAAGATGGCGCCGTCGCGGTCGATGGAGACCGAGACCGGGTCCTGGTTGGCCTCAACCGCGCTGGCTTCCGTCTTCGGCAACTCGACCGGCACGCCCGTGGTCAGCAGCGGAGCCGAGATCATGAAGATGATCAGCAGCACCAGCATGACGTCGACCAGCGGGGTGACGTTGATCTCGCTCAGCGGCCGTTTGCGCGCGCGCCTGCGGCCGCGCACATGTCCACCGCCTGCGCCCCCGCCCATCGCCATCTCAGAAGTCCCGACGCGGTTCGGTCACGGGCGGCGCCGACGGGGCGGTCGAGCCTCCCAGACGGCGCGCCACGGCGGCCTGCAGGTCGTCGGCGAAGCTCTCCAGCCGGCCCGTGAACTTGCCCGCGTCGATCGAGAACTTGTTGTAGGCGATGTAGGCCGGGATAGCCGCGGCGAGACCGATGGCGGTGGCGAACAGGGCCTCGGCGATGGCCGGCGCCACGGTTGTCAGATTGGTGTTGCCCGCCGCCGCGATGCGGCCGAACGCGTTCATGATGCCCCAGACCGTGCCGAACAGGCCGATAAACGGCGAGGCCGTGGCGACCACCGACAGCACGCCCAGACCGTTCTCGACCCGCTGGCCTTCTCGCGCGATCAGGCTGTCCAGCGCGCGGTCGATGCGGGCCATCAGCAGATTGCCCTGCTCGCCCGACAGGCCGCCTCGCGTCCGAGCCTCACGCCAGTCAGCCAGCGCGATCACCAGCATGCGCGGCAGGGGATGGGCCGGCTGGGACCCGGCCTGTGCGGCGATATCCTCCAGCGACCGGCCCGAACCGACCTGAGCCTCGAAGGCGTCGGCCTCGCGGTTCAGGGCGGTGAACTTGATCGCCTTGTCGATGATCACGGCCCAGGACCACAGCGACGATCCCGCAAGGCCGATCATGATCAGCTTCACGACAATGTCGGCTTCCATGAACAGGGTCACGGGATTGAGCATTCCGGGATCGGCGGGTGGGGTCATTCGGGAATCCTTCGCGTCCTGCCCCTAGCGAGCGGACAGGCGTGGCGGTTCTGTGGCGGTGTGGTTTCGGGTCTACCGGGGTGTGGCCTTCAGGTCACCCGTCGATGTCTGACAGATGCGTGAACGGTGAAGCTTTGCTTCACTCCTGACGGGCGGTGTTGGGCTGAACCGCAACCGATACCGGGGCGCCGACGCTGATGATCACGCCTTCGTGGCCTTCCTTGGCGATCGAATAGGTGGCGGCGTCGCGAAGCAGCTGGTTTTCGCAGGCGACGTCTCCTGCCCGACCCAGATCGGTGCAACCCAGCTTCGCAGCGTCAGCCCAGCCGCGCACGCGTCGGGTCGCGGCCTCGGCCCGGCTGATGGCGGCCTCGTCCTCTGCCTTCGCCTGCGCGATCAGGGCCTGACGGGCGCCCTGCTGATACTGCAGCTCGGCCTGACCGGCCATCTTGCGCTCCCAAACCTTGTAGTGCGGACAGCCGACCAGTCCGCCGCCGATCCCGATGAGGATCAGCAGGCCGATGACGATGAGGGCGGTCCAGCTTTGACGATCGGTCATCTGGGTCATGGTGCGGTTCCTTCGGTTTGATCGGCGAGCCACGGTCGAACCTTGTCGACGAGGGCCCGGGTCGGACGGCGCGGGCGACCGTCCATGTGAATGCAGACCACCTCAACCTCGGCGCGGCACAGAGCCTCGTCGCCGCGGGTGACGGTCTGGGTGATCAGCAGGCGCGGCCCCTTCGCCGCTTCGTAGAGGGTGCGCACGACCAGTTCGTCATCGATGCGGGCGGGCTTCAGGAAGGTCAGCCCCATCTTCGAGACCACGAAGGCCATCGGCTGGTCGCCGTCCAGCAACTCGGCGTGGCCGACGCCCATCAGCCGCAGCGCATCCGACCGGCCCCGCTCGAAGTAGCGGACGTAATTGGCGTGATAGACGAGGCCGGTGAAGTCGGTGTCCTCGTAATAGACGCGCACCGGCAGGCGATGCTCGCGGCCTGCGAAACGTCCGGCGGTGGGGCGATCGGTCATGGCGCGGCCGGCAGGTTCTGGACGGTCATGAAGCCGGGGCACAGGTCGCGCTGCATGTCGTCGAACTCGGACTTCAGAGGATCGGTCTCCAGAATGATGCGGTTCGGGCGCGAGACGAAGGCGACGTTGCGGCCCTCGGTCCGCACATAGCCGCACAGGGCGTTCCGGCGGCCTTCCTCGCTGTAGACCACGGTGACGCGCGGGTTCAGGTGGGTTCTCAGCTGGCTCTCCGCCCGCTGGAGCGGCGAGACCTCGGTCCGGGTCAGGGCGTTGCGGCTGACCAGCCAGACGATCGCCACGCCGAGCGCCAGCACCGCGACGCCCAGCACCGCGATCAACCGTTCGATCCTGATGACCCGGCGCGCCATGCCGCCTCCTCTCGCGGGGAGCATGCCGGGGTTCGCCGCGGAGGTGAACCCTTACTTGCCGCCGAACAGATCGCCGGCTTGCGGCGCCTTTGGCGGTTCGGTCAGACCAAGGTGGCTGTAGGCCTTTGCACAGGCCATGCGGCCGCGCGGCGTACGCTGGATGAAGCCCTGCTGGAGCAGATAGGGCTCGATGACATCCTCGACCGCATCGCGGGCCTCGGCAATGGCGGCGGCGAGAGTGTCCATGCCGACGGGACCCCCGCCGTAGTTCTCGATCAGGGCCTTGAGGAAGCGGCGATCGAGGCTGTCCAGTCCGGCCTCGTCGACCTCGAGCCGGGCCAGCGAGCGTGCGGCGACCAGCCTGTCGATGGTGGCGGCGCCCTCGGCCGTGGCGAAATCGCGGACGCGGCGCAGCAGCCGGCCGGCGACGCGGGGGGTGCCGCGTGCGCGGCTGGCGATCTCGCCGGCGCCGTCCTCGGTGATCGCCGCGCCCATCTTGCGTGCCGCGCCCATGATGACGCGGGTCAGTTCGGACGGCGTGTAGAACTCGAGCCGCAACGGAATGCCGAACCGGTCCCTCAGCGGCGTCGCAAGCAGGCCCGCCCGTGTCGTGGCCCCGACGAGGGTGAAGGGAGCGAGGTCGATACGAACCGACCGCGCCGAGGGGCCCTCGCCGATGATCAGGTCCAGCACGTGGTCTTCCATCGCTGGGTACAGGATCTCTTCTACGGTCGGGGCCAGCCGGTGGATCTCGTCGATGAACAGCACGTCGCGCGGTTCGAGATTGGTCAGGATGGCGGCGAGGTCGCCGGCCTTGGCGAGGATGGGGCCAGAGGTCGCGCGAAAGCCGACGCCCAGCTCACGCGCCACGATCTGCGCCAGTGTGGTTTTGCCCAGCCCCGGCGGGCCGAACAGCAGGACGTGGTCCAGTGCCTCCTTCCGGGCGCGGGCAGCGTCAATGAAGACCTTCAGGTTTCCCTTGGCCTGCTCCTGCCCGACGAACTCGGACAGGGTCTGAGGCCGCAGGGCGCGGTCATAGGTTTCGCCGGGCGCTGGATCGGCGGAGATGATGCGGTCGTCGGTCATGACGTCCTTCTCCCCTCGGGGGAGAAGGTGGCTCGCGGAGCGAGACGGATGAGGGGGATGCCGGACACAGACTGGCTATCGGACATTGAGACCGGACGAACCAGCCCCCTCATCCGGACGGCTCCGCCGCCCACCGTCTCCCCCGGGGGGAGAAGGATATCGGCGATGCTTCTCACCGCCCCAGCTCCTGCAAGGCCGCACGGATCACGGCCGACAGATCGGCGTCCTCACCCAGCCGGATCAAGGCCTGATCGACGGCGCGGCGGGCGTTGACCTCGGCGACGCCGAGACCGAGCAGGGCGGAGACGGCCTCACCCGTAGTGCTGGGCGCCGGCGCCGCGACCTCGACATGCACGCCGGGCGCGGAGGGGGTGAAGCTGACCTCGCCCAGCGGCTTGCCCTTGAGTTCGGTGACGATGCGCAGCGCCAGCTTCGGTCCCACGCCATTGGCGCGCGCTACGGCGGCCTTGTCCTCCCGCGCGACGGCGCCAGCCAGTTCGCCCGGCGGCAGGACGTCCAGCACCGACAGCGCGGCCTTGGGCCCGACGCCCTGAATGCCGGTCAGGGTGGTGAAGGCGCGCCGCTCATCGCGGGACAGAAAGCCATAGAGGCGCGGTCCGCTCTCGGCGTTCCAGACGTGCTCGATATGCAGGGTCGCCTCATCGCCGGGCGCGGGCAGTCGACCCAGCGTCCGCGCTCCGCAGGCCACCACATAGCCCACGCCCACGCAGTCGATCAGGCAGTGATCCTGCTCGACCTCGGCCAGCACGCCGCGCAGTCGCCCGATCATGCGGCCCCCGCGAGCAGGGCCCGCTTGCGCAACTGGGCATGGGTGATGGCGACGGCCAGCGCATCCGCAGCGTCGGCCTTCACCTCACCCGCTCCGGGCAGCAGGCGTTTGACCATGAAGGCGATCTGGCTCTTGTCCGCATGGCCCGCGCCGACCACCGCCTTCTTGATGAGGTTGGGCGAATATTCCGCGACCGGCAGACCGCATTTCGCCGGAGCCAGCATGACCGCCGCGCGGGCATGGCCCAGCTTCAGCGTCGAGGCCGGGTTCATGTTGACGAACACCTCCTCCACCGCCGCCTCATCGCAGCCGTGGTCGGCGCAGATGACGCTCAGCGTCTCAAGAAGATGGAGCAGGCGTTCGGAGAAGGGCGCGGTTTCGGAGGGCGTGACAACGCCGTGGGCGACCCAGCGCAGACGCGAGCCCTCGCTGACCACGACGCCCCATCCGGTGCGCCGCAGACCGGGGTCCAAGCCGATTATGCGAGTCGGTTCGTTCGCCATCCGTTCCGTTATTGCCCGACGGATGCCTAACAGACAATGACCGACTGCTATTCGTCGCGAGGCAGGACGGAGAAGCCAGACAGCCCCGGCTCTGCGCCCAGCCGGACCACCAGCCCGTCGATATCCAGCGGCATCGGCCCGCGGACTTTCAGGTGATGCTCGTGGCAGGTGCCGCCGTCGGCGATGACGTGGCCAAGACGCATGGTCTTGAGGCCCGAGCTCCTGAGCAGATCGCGCACAGTCGCCTCGCCGGGGGCCTCGCCGCGCTTCCATCGCAGGATGACATCGGCCACGCCCACATGGGGCAGGCGTGCGTCGGCGAAACGCAGGATGGCCAGCACCGTCAGGGTCGCTCCCGCCGCCAGCAGGGCAAGGTTCAGCATGCCGACGCCGAACAGCACGCCGATCGCGGAGGTCACCCACAAGGACGCCGCCGTTGTCAGGCCGTGGACCGAGAAGCCCTCGCGGAAGATCACCCCGGCGCAAAGAAAGCCGATCCCGGTCAGCAGGCCGTGCGACATGCGGGTGGGATCGATCACCACCGTCTGGCCGGGCAGCGCCGTGAACGCCCACGTCGACTGGTGCATCGCCGCCAGCATCAGCACGCAGCTGGTTAGACAGACGAGGATGTGGGTACGAAATCCGGCGGGGTGGCCGTGATAGGTCCGCTCGACGCCGATCAGTCCGCCCGCCGTCATGGCCGCCAGCACCGGCCACACCAGATCCCAGTTCAACAAGAAATTCGCTCCGCTAACTGACGAATCTCGAGCCTAGGCCGGGCAAGCGTCACCGATCAAGCGGCCCTAGTCGTCACGTGGATCCAGCTCATAGCCCACGACCCCGTCGATCGTGCGCAGCCGGGCGGCCAGGGCTCTGATCTGGTCGGGCGTGGCCTTCTGCAGGCGGACGCCGAGGCGGACGGCCTCGCCGCCGTCGATGAGGTCGTGGCGATCCGCACGGGGCTGGCGCAGGCAATCGGTCAGGGCGGCGTGGACTGCGGCCTCGGCATCCGGTGCGTCGCGCCGCCACGTGACCGTCCCGTCCACGACCGCGGTCTGCGGCAGGCGGGCGCTGACCAGTCTCAAGCCGACGAGGATGATCACCGTCAGCGTCGTGCCGACCGCGCCCAAACCGTACATCCCTGCGCCGAACGTCAGGCCGATCGCGGCGGTGATCCAGAGCGAGGCCGCCGTCGTCAGACCGTGGATCGAAAATCCACTGCGGAAGATCACCCCGGCGCAAAGGAAGCCGATGCCGGTCAGCACGCCGTGAGCCAGACGCGCGGGGTCGGTGACGATGTTGGTCCCGGACAGGGGCTCGAACCTCCAGAGGCCCTGCATCACCGCCAGCTCCATCAGCAGGGCAGAGGCCAGACAGACGAGGATGTGGGTGCGGAAGCCCGCCGCCCGGCCCCTCCATTCGCGCTCGAATCCGATCAGCCCGCCCGCCAGAACGGCGGCCAGCAGGGGCAGGGTGAAGCCGGGAAGGTCGTGGATCTCCATGGGCGCTCCAACGGGCGCGACAGCTCCGCTGTTCCGCGATAGCGTCGGTCAGGGACGAGGGAGAGGCCGGATGACATACACCACCGGAGCGACGGTCGCGGCCATGGCGAACCGGGCCGAACGGCGTCTGGTGCAAACCCTGCGCGACCGCGGCGCGCTGTCCGCGCCAACGGCCATTCCTCTGGAGCCGTCGGGCATGATGGCGCGCAGTGCGCTGAAACGGCTGCTTCGGGGCCGGGCGATCCGTGAAGACAGCGGCCGTTACTGGCTGGACGAACCGGCGGCAGAGCGGTTCCGGGCGCACCGGCGCAAGCGGGCGCTGGTCGTGGTCGGCGTCGTCATCCTGCTGGTCGTCGCGCTGGCCGTTGGACTGGGCCGCGCCCGTGCGCAGGACGCGCGGCCGGATCAGGCGGCATTCCGCGATCTGTATGAGGAGCTGATCGAGACCAACACCACCTTGTCCGAAGGCAGTTGCACACTCGCCGCCCAGCGAATGGCGGCGCGGCTGATCGCGGCGGGCTATCCGGAGGCGGACGTGCGCGTCCTGTGGCCGGAAGAGCGGCCGAAAGACGGGGCGCTGTCGGCGATCCTCAGGGGCTCGGCTTCATCGACGACCCCGCTGCTGTTGCTGGCCCACATCGATGTGGTCGAGGCGCGGCGCGAGGACTGGGAGCGCGATCCCTTCACCCTCGTCGAGGAGGGCGGCTATTTCTACGCCCGGGGCGCGCAGGACGACAAAGCCCAGGCGGCGATCTGGACCGACACGATGATCCGGCTGAAGGCCGAGGGCTTCCGGCCGAAACGGGACATCAAGCTGGCCCTGACCTGTGGCGAAGAGACCTCGGACACTTTCAACGGCGTCAGCTGGCTGCTGGAGCATCACCCTGAAGTGCTGCAGGCCGGGCTGGGGCTGAATGAGGGCGCGCGAGGGCGCCTGGACACCGACGCCAACCGGATCGCGCTGGAGGTGCAGGCCGGCGAGAAAATCTATCAGGACTATACGCTGGAGGTGACCAACCCCGGCGGCCATTCCTCGCGGCCGGCGCCGACCAACGCCATCGACCAGTTGGCCAATGCACTGGTCCGGCTGGGGGATGCGCCCTTCCCGATCGAGATCAACGCCACTACCCGCGCCCACTTCGCGGCGCTGGCCGACGTCGCGGCCACGCCGCAGCAGGCTGCCGATTTGCGCGCCCTGTCCGGCGACAATCCTCCGGCCGAGGCGATCGCCCGGATCGGGACGGATCCGGGCTGGAACGCGATGATGCACACCACCTGCGTGCCGACGATAGTCAACGCCGGTCACGCGCCCAACGCCCTGCCGCAGCGCGCACGGGCCAACGTGAACTGCCGCATCCTGCCCGGTCACACGCCACAGGAGGTTAAAGCCGAGCTGGAGCGGGTTCTGGCCGAGCCGGCCCTGAAGGTGACCATCGACGGCAACATCGATCCGGTCTCTCCCGCGCCCCCTCTGTCGCCCGAGGTAATCGAGCCGATCCGGCAAGCCGCCGCGAAGCTGTGGCCCGGCGTTCCGGTCGTGCCGACGATGCAGGTGGGCGCGACCGACGCCCGATTCACCAATGCGGCTGGCGTTCCGACCTACGGGATCACCGGCCTGTTCACCGACCCTGACGGCGGCGGCATCCATGGTCTGAACGAGCGCATCCGGGTGCGGTCACTCTATGAGGGCCGCGATTTCCTGTTCGATCTGGTTAAGATGTATTCACAGTAAATGAAGTCTTAAGTTCCAGATTTCTCAGAAAAATCAGCACTACCTTGGATATCTGTTCCGGATTGCAGAGTTAATCCGCGATTAATACATGTTAAAGGCGATCACGAGCGTGTGAATACAGCTCTGGGTGAGGAACTTCGTTTTTCCGGTTTGCACTTTCGCATCGGGAACTCAGGAGGAGAAACTCATGTCCCGGACTATTACTCACAGGAGCGTCGCGATCGGCATGGGCCTGACCGCAGCGCTGCTTCTTTCGGCCTGTCACGGCAACCGCAGCTATAATCTGGGCTCGAGCGGGGAGTTTGGCGTCGCCGGCCCCGCGGGCCCCCAAGGTGAACAAGGGCCGGCCGGTCCCGCCGGACCGCAGGGCCCCCAAGGCGAGCCCGGTGCGGGCGGCGTGCTGGGCGGTGCGGGCGGCGGCCTGATCGGCCAGATCGCCGAGGCGACCGATCCGCTTGGCCGTGTGACCATCGGCGACCGGACCGTCGTCGGCGGCGCTGACGGCTCCGGCGGCCCGCTGGGAGTCAGCGTCCTGTCGCCCACCCAGAACGCCGGACAGGCGGCGACCGTCGGCGTCCTGTCGGGCGGCAATGTCGCCACCGTCGGCCTCGGTCAGCCCACCACCCCCGTCGATCCAGCCACCGGCGCGCCCAGCGGCCTGCTGGGTCTGAACGTCGGCGGCAATCAGGTGCTGGGTCAGGGCTCTGGCGCGCCGGCGGTCGATCTGGCCATCCTGTCGCCCACGGGCGCATCCGGCACGGCGGTGACCGGCAATGTCTTGTCTAACGGCCAGCCGCTCGCCGTCGGCGTCAGCGGTCAAGGCGCCGCGCCCGCGCAGGGTCTTGTCGGGACGGTGACCGACAAGGTCGGCGGAGTCGTCGGCACGGTCGGCGGCGCCCTCGGTCAGCCGACGGGCGGAACGGCCGGTCAACCTCCGGCAGGCGGCCTCGTCGGCGGGCTGCTGGGCGGACTGGGCAAGCGCTGAATCCCCCGGCGCAGGCCCGCGACGCGGGCGGCGGCTAGAGGCCCCGCCCGCGTCCTTTTTCTCATCGCAAGGATGACTGAATGATCTCGCCGATCCTGCTGGCGACGGTCCTGGCCGCGAGCGCGCCGCAGGACGGCCCGATCGTGGGACGCGACCGCCTGGACCGCGCCCCGCCCCTGCCCGCCGCCGCGGCGACGGATACCGCTCCGGCTACAACCGCCGATGTCGCCATCGCGCCCTTCGTGCTGCGCGAGGTGATCTATGAGGCCAATCCGCAGGTCAGGGCGCTGGTCGAGCCGGCCATGGCGCCGTTCATCGGCCAGACGTTGGACGCCGCGGGCGTCGCCCGCCTCCGGGCCGCCGCCAGCAAGGCGCTGGGCGAGGCGGCGGCCCTGCCGATCGTCGCGGTGAATGTCGACGCCGCCTCCGAGGGTCGTGTCCGCCTGACCGCCCTGCCCGGTCGCGTGGGCCGGATCGGCATTTACGGCGACACCGATCAGGGCGTCGAACTGATGCGCCAGTATGCGGCGCGACTGGCGGCCGAGGCGCCGCTCACCCGCCGGACGGGCGAGCGCTATCTGTCCCTGATTGCCGACATCCCCGGCGCGCGCACGACCCTTCAGACCGCGCGTTCCGCCGCGATGACCGGGGCGGTCGATCTGGGTTTCGACGTCGACTTCAAGCGCTGGGAGGCGGACGTCACGATCAACAACCGCGGCTCGCGCGCGCTGGGCCGGACGCAGGCGACGGCGACGGTCAATCTGAACGGCGGCATCCGGATGGGAGACCAGACCCGGCTGGCGGTCACCCTGCCGACCGATCCCGATCGCTTCCAGTATGCGACGCTGAGCCACCGCCAGCCCATCGGCTTCGACGGCGCGGCGGCCACGGTCTCGGTCGGCCGACTGCGCACCAGGGTCGAAGGCCTGTCGGGGGACGCCACCACAGCGGCGGCGGTGGTCAGCTGGCCGATAATCCGGAGCTATCGCTCCAACTTGGTGCTCAGCGGCGGGATCGACGGGCTGGACAGCGACAACGCCGTGTTCGGCGAGGTGCGGGCAACGGAGAAGACCCGCGCCGCTCGGGCCTCCGTCGCCTGGGGCGAGACATGGTCGACGGCGTCCCTGACCGCCAGCCTCACGCTCAGCCAGGGCATCGATGGACTGGGCGCCGAGGTGGATGTTCTGACCGATCCCGACTTCGCCAAGGTCAACGGTCGGGTCGACGTGGCCCGGGCTTTCGGCCGGCAGGTGCGCGTGTCCGGGGCCGTGGCCGCCCAGTGGTCAGACGATCGGGCCCCGACCGCCGAGCTGTTCAGCCTGGGCGGCGCAGAGTTCGGCAAGGGTTTCTCGCAGGGCCTGCTGATCGGCGACAGCGGCTTTGGCGCCAAGGTCGAAGCGGCGTGGCGGCCGACCTTCCTGCCACGTCAGGTGCTGGGCAGCGAACTCTACGCCTTCGCCGACGGAGGGCAGGCGCGTGTCAACGCACGCGATATTTTTCCGAGCCGGTCGGATGGTCTGATGTCGGCCGGCATCGGCGCCCGGGTCGCGCTGGGCAAGCGACTGCTCATTGAGATCGAGGGCGCCCGCGCGCTCGACGATCCGCGCCCGAACGGCGGGGAGAGCACCCGCGTCGGCTTCGGCGTCACGGCCAGTTTCTGAGGAGCATTTCATGTCCACCCCCATCCACCGTAGTCTGAAGCCCTCGACCTACTGCGCGCTCAGGGGCGAGGTGATGCGGGCGGCTGTGGAGCTGTCGGATGAGCAGCTGATCGACCTGACGGAGGCGCTGCACGGCATGATGCGGCTGCGACGGCCGGGCCGACCGATCAGCGATCCGGACGGCTGGGTCGCACCCGAGACGAGGGTGTTCTGAGCCTCAGCCGTGCTCTTCGATATAGGCGTCCGGATCCTTGTTCACCGGCTTGACGCCGGTGATGTGTGCGGCCTCGAAGGCGGCGAAGCGGACGGCGAGGTCGTGGCGCAGTTGAACCGGGGCATGACGCCGGAAGTCGGTCAGGCCCTGCCGTTCCTCCTCGCCCATATGCTTTGAGTTGACGACATTCGCCTTGCCCACCGCCTCGATCCAGGCGCCGGTGCCGACCGGGTATTTCGCCACCGCCTTCACCGCGTCACGCAGCTTGTTGTGATCCTCGATGGCGTCCTCGGTCTCGCCCTCGACCGTGCCGTCCTCGGCGTCATTCGCGCCTTCGCCCAACTTCAGAAGTTCCGGATAGAAGAACTGCTCCTCGGCCTCGGCATGCGCGTCGAGGAAGGCCGACAGCCGGTCCCAGACCTGCGTCAGGGCCTCCACATCGGTGTGATCGATCTGCTCCAGAATCGAGAACAGTCGCCTTTGCTCGGCGTGATCGTCGAGAATCAGCTGGGTGATATCCATGCGGGCGTTGTCTCCTGAACGGAGAGCCTAACCCCGGGACCCTGTGACGGTTCCGGCAGACAGGCCGTCCGTCAGCCGGCGTATTTCTCCATGTCCTCGTCCGATATGTCCTCGTTCGAATAGACATTCTGAACGTCGTCCTCCGCGTCCAGGGCATCGAGCAGCTTCATCAGCGTGCCGACGGCCTCGCCGGTGACCGGCACGTCCGACTGCGGCTTCCAGACGATGGCTGTCGACTTGGGATCGCCCAGCACCTTCGACATGGCCTCGGCGACCTCGTTCAGGTCCTCGAACGCGGTCCAGATCGTATGGCCGGGCGCATCCTCATAGATGTCCGGCTTGACCAGATCGCTCTCGACATCCTGGGCGCCGGCCTCGATGGCGGCCTCCATGACTTCGTCCTCGGTGCCGGCGTCGGCCTTGTAGATGATCTGTCCGACGCGATCCCACATGAAAGCGACCGAGTTCATCTCGCCCAGCGCCCCGCCGTTCTTCTTGAACGCCGTGCCGATGTTCGAGGCCGCCCGGTTGCGGTTGTCGGTCAGGGCCTCGACGATGATGCCGACGCCGCCCGGGCCGCGGCCTTCGTAGCGGATTTCCTCCATCGTATCGATGTCGCCGGACGACGCCTTGTTGATGGCGCGCTGGATCACATCCTTGGGCAGGCTCTCGGCCTTGGCGTTGTTCACCGCCAGACGCAGGCGCGGGTTCATCGCCGGATCGGGCATGCCCGACTTGGCCGCGACCGTGATGTCGCGGGACAGTTTGGAGAACAGCTTGGAGCGCTGCGCATCGGCGCGCCCCTTGCGGTGCATGATGTTCTTGAACTTGGAATGGCCGGCCATGAAAGTCTCTGTTCTTGCGCTACCGCTTGCCGCACGGCGGCTCACTGCTTGAGCGCGGCCGGGGCCTGTGGTGGAAGAGGCGTCTAGCTTACGCGCGGCGCCCTGTCACGGTCCGGAACCGCAAGGCTTGCCGACGCATTTCCCACGCACCAGACGGAGCGCCCAAATGACCGCCGAAGACAGCATCTACGTCGCAGAAGGCTATGCCGACGACGACCTGCACGAGGCCGACATCGTCGAATGGTACGAGGCGCGTCCGATCACCGTGCCGGCGGCAGCGGCCGTAGGCTCGGTTCTCGGCGCCTTCGCGCTGGGCGCGCTGACAGCTGTCGGCATCCTGGCCCTGACGGGTCGACTGGACGACTGACCGCCCCCTCTCCCTCGCGGGAGAAGGGATCAGATCATTCGAATGTGCTGGTCGCCGCCGCGCGTTTGCGGCGTCCGCCGAACAGGCCGAACACCCAGCTTGCCCGGCGTTTCACGAAGCCCGGCACGTCATCCACGATCGTGAAGATCGGCGGGATGAACAGCAGGGACAGGAAGGTCGACGAGATCAGACCGCCCACCACCGCGATGGCCATGGGCTGACGGAATTCGACATCGGCGCCCCAGCCGATAGCGACCGGCAGCATGCCGGCGCCCATGGCGAACGTAGTCATCAGGATTGGTCGCGCCCGCTTGTGTGCGGCGTCCATGATGGCCTCGTGCCGGGCCATGCCGTCCTTCTCTGACATCACGATGTAGTCGACCAGAAGGATCGAGTTCTTCGCCGCGATGCCCATCAGCATCAGCACACCGATCAGGGACGAGATCGAGAAGCTGGACCCGCCGACCCACAGGGCTACCAGCGCCCCGCCCACCGCCAGCGGCAGGGAGGCCATGATGGTCACAGGGTAGGAGAAGCTGCGGAACAGCAGCACCAGCACCGTGTACATAAGGAAGATGCCGGTCAGGAAGGCGATGGCGAAGCCGTTGACCATCTCGGCGATGAACTCGGCGTCGCCGGCCGGGACCTCGCGGACCCCTTGCGGCAGGTTCTTCACGGAAGGCAGCGCGGCGACCCGCTTGGCGGCGTCGCCGGAGCGAATGCCGTCCAGCTCGGCCGTGATCGAGGCGATCCGGGCGCGGTCCTGACGCAGCACCTGCGACGGGCCCGCGCCGAACTTCAGATCGGCCACGGCGCCCAGAGGCACCGAGCCGCCCGTCGCAGTCGGGACCCGCAGGTTCTCCAGCACCGACAGGTCCTCACGGGCGTCAGCGGTGAGCTGCAGCCGGATCGGTATCTGACGGTCGCCCAGATTGTATTTGGGCAGGTTCTGCTCGATGTCGCCGATGGTGGCGACGCGGATGGTCTGGGAGATGGCGCCGGTCGAGACGCCCATCAAAGCAGCCTGATCGGGACGCGGGGTGACGAGGATTTCGGGCCGTGCGATCGACGCCGTGTTGACGACGTTGGCGAGGCCCGGAACGCCGCGCATCTCGGCCTCGATCTTGCGGGCCGCCGCTTCCAACGCCGGTCCGTTGTCGCTGAGGATGGCGAAGGTGTAGCTCGTGCCGTCGGACGGACCACCGCCCTCCTGCGCCGCGCCCGAGCCGATACGGGCGCCCGGGACGGATTTCCAGCCGTCGACCATCTCGCGCTGGAAAGCCTGCTGGGTGATCTTGCGATCGCCCTTTTCGACCATGTCCGCATAGACGTTGGCCTGATTGACGTCCTGTCCGCCGATGTTGGCGAACACCGAGGTCACTTCCGGCCGCGCCTGCAGGTCCCGGGTCACGCGCTGCACAACGGCGTCGGTCTGGGCCAGAGTCGCGCCGGGTGGCAGCTCGACCGAGAAGGCGGCGCGCGACTGGTCGCCGGCCGACATGAATTCGAATGGCACAAGTCCGGCCACCACGATGCCGAAGGAACCAAGCAGCAAGGCGGTGCCCATCATGAACACCTTCCACCGGTTCGCGAGACTCCAGCGGAGCGCCGACAGGTAGCCGCCCATCCATGGAGGATCGCGGTCTTCGTGCTTGTGGTGCTTCAGCAAATAGGCCGCCATCAGCGGCGTCAGCGTTCGCGCGACGACCAGCGAGAAGGCAACCGAGACACAGGCAGCCAGCGCAAAGGCCTTGAAGAACTGGCCGACGATGCCGGGCATGAAGCCGACGGGTGCGAACACCGCGATGATCGTCGCGGTGGTGGCCACGACCGCCAGACCGATCTCGTCCGCCGCCTCCATCGAGGCGTTGTAGGGCGTCTTCCCGTCCCGCATGTGCCGGACGATGTTCTCGATCTCCACGATGGCGTCGTCGACCAGAATCCCGACGGTCAGCGACAGGGCGAGCAGGGTCACGCCGTTCAGCGACTGATCGAGCGGCCCGAGGATGGCGAAGGTCGGGATGAGTGACAGCGGCATGGCCGTGGCGGTGATGATCGTCGCCCGCCAGTCGCGCAGGAAGATGAAGACCACTACGATGGCCAGAGCGGCGCCCAGCAGCAGGGCCTCGACCGAGGCGAGATAGCTCTCCTCCGTGAACTCGACGTTGGCGTTGACCTGTTCGATCGTCAGCTCGGGATGGGCCTCGTCGATCTCGGCCACCTTGGCGCGGGCCAGCTTGGCGACCGTCACTTCACTGGCGCTGCGGGACCGCAGAACGTTAAAGGTCACGGCCTCCTGACCGTCGTACCGGGCCAGACGACGCGGTTCGCTCCAATGATCTTCGACGCGGCCGAGGTCGCCCAGACGCACGGATCGTCCACCGCCCAGCGGGATCAGCGTCTCGCGCAACTGCTCGATGGAGCCTGCCGCACCGAGCGTGCGGATCGACCGCTCGGAACCCGAAACCGTCACCCGGCCACCGGGCAGGTCGGTATTCACACTGGTCAGCGCCTGACTGACGGAAGCGGCCGTGACGCCGTAGGCGCCCAGCCGGTCGGGATCCAGCTCGACCCGAATCTCGCGATCCACGCCGCCGCCGCGATTGACCTCGCCCACGCCGGACGTGGCCAGCAGCTCGCGGCTGACCTCGTTGTCGACGAACCAGCTCAGCTCTTCCGGCGTCATGGTCGGCGAGCGGACGACCCATGTGACCAGATCGTTGCCGGTGATGTCGATCCGCTGAACGCCCGGTTCCTGCATGTCCTGCGGCAGGTCGGCGCGCAGGCCGCTCATGGCGTTGCGGACGTCGTTGGTGGCGCGTTCGGTGTCAGTGCCCAGCTCGAACTCGATGGTGGTGACCGAACTGCCGTCGGTGACCTGCGAATTGATGTGGCGCACGCCGGAGAGGCCGGAGACCGAGTCCTCGATCAGGCGCGTGACCTGGATTTCCATTTCGGCCGGAGCCGCGCCGGGGCGACCCGCAACCACGACGACCAGCGGAAAGTCGATGTCCGGGTTATTGTTGATCCGCATGCCCGAGAAGCCGACCAGGCCCGCAAGCGTCAGCAGGATGAACATCAGGACGATCGGGATGGGGTTCCGGATCGACCAGGAGGAGATGTTCTTCATGGGTCGGCCCTACTTCGCGGCCGGCCGGGCGGCGGGACGGGCCGCAGGAGGAGCGGAGGGCGGCTGTGTGGCGGCCACGGTCACGCGATCGCCCTCTCCGAGGAAGCCGGCGCCGTCGATGACCACGCGGGCCCCCGCCTGAATGCCGGTGACGGCGCTGCGGGCGTCCGCGCGCGAGTCGACGGTGACGTGGGTGAAGTGGACGCGGTTGTCGGCGCCGAGCACGAACACCCCGGCCTTGTTCTCACGATACAGGATGGCGGCCGTAGGCACGGTGACGGCTGGCTGGGCGCCGACGTCGATGCGGGCGCGGGCGAACATACCGGGCCGGAAACCGCCACCGGTCAGGCTGATGCGGGCGACGCCCAGCCGGGTCTCGGGATCGACCTCGGGCGTTACGATGCGAACGCGGCCCGACCCCTGACCGATTTCGTCGGAGGCGATGGCGGCGGTCTGGCCGGCGCGGATCAGGGCCAGATCGGTTTCGGGCACCTGCGCGTCGAGCTCAAGGCGACCATCGCGAACCATGCGGAACAGCTCGGTACCGGCGGCGATGATCTGGCCCCTCGTGACGCTGCGGCTGATGATCAGGCCCGAGACGGGCGCGCGGATGGTCGCCTGGCTGAGGCGGGTCTGGGTTTCGGACAGGGCGGCGCGGGCTGCGGACAGGTTGGCCTGCGACGCACGCTGGTTGGCCAGCGCGGTGTCGAGACCGGCCTGGCTGAGGAAGCCGCGATCCTTCAGTTCCTGCGCACGACCGAGGGCGGCGTCGTCGCGGGCGGCGTTGGCCTGCGCCGTCTGGACGGCAGCTTGCTGCTGGCGCACCTGCGCGCTGAGCAGGGCGGTGTTCATCTGCACCAGCGGCTGGCCCTGACGAACATAGGAGCCTTCGTCGACATAGACGGCGGTGGCGGTCAGCCCGCCGGTCTCGGCGCCCACCGGCACCTCTTCCCACGCCGAGACGCTGCCCGAAGCGGTGACGATGCGCGGCAGGCTTTCGACCCGTGCGACATCGGCCGTGACGGTCTGGCTGGAAGCTCCGCCGCCGGCCTTGTCATCCTTCTTCTTCTCCTCGCCACCGTGGCCGCCGCAGGCCGCGACAGCCAGCGTCAGGCCAACAATGAGGGTCGCCCCGAGCCAGGTCTTGCGCATGATCTTCGCCACGTTTGAGTCCCCGAGAGGCGTCGCGGAAGGGAGCCGCGCGCCGAGAGAGCCTGCCGGCCCTTTGTCATCGGGTGTTGAATAGCTGTTTTGCGTGCGCTTCTCAAACGAGGATTGCGCGCGTTACAGCGAAGTAATCCGTAACAAAATCAGTGGCGGGACAGGGTTTACGACCTGCCGCGTTGGTGATTCCGGCCCGCCGTGCTACCGGCGCGCCCATGACGACCCCTCCCATCGAACGCATCCGGAATTTCTCGGTCGTGGCTCACATCGACCACGGCAAATCGACCCTGTCCGATCGCCTGATCCAGACGACCGGTGGCTTGTCGGCGCGCGAAATGACGAGCCAAGTGCTTGATAACATGGAGATTGAGCAGGAAAGGGGCATCACGATCAAGGCACAGACCGTCCGGCTCAACTACCGGGCGAAGGACGGGCTCGACTACGTGCTGAACCTTATGGACACGCCGGGGCACGTGGACTTCGCGTATGAGGTCAGCCGGTCGCTGGCGGCGTGCGAGGGCAGTCTGCTGGTGGTGGATGCGTCGCAGGGGGTCGAGGCGCAGACGCTGGCGAATGTCTATCAGGCGATCGACAACAACCACGAGATCGTGCCGGTCCTGAACAAGATCGACCTGCCGGCGGCGGAGCCCGAGCGGGTGCGCGCGCAGATCGAGGACGTCATCGGCATCGACGCCAGCGAAGCCGTGATGTGCAGCGCCAAGTCCGGCATCGGCATTGAGGACGTGCTGGAGGCCATCGTCACCCGCCTGCCCGCGCCGAAGGGCGACGAGACCGCGCCGCTGAAGGCCATGCTGGTCGACGCCTGGTACGACCCCTATCTGGGCGTCGTCCTGCTGGTCCGCGTGTTCGACGGCGTGCTGAAGGCCGGCCAGCGCATCAGGATGATGCAGTCGGGCTCGACCCACCTCGTCGACCGCGTCGGCGCCTTCCTGCCCAAGAACACCCCGGTCGACCAGCTGGGCCCCGGCGAGGTCGGCTTCATCACCGCCCAGATCAAGGAGGTCGCCCACGCCGCGGTCGGCGACACCATCACAGATGAGAAGAAGCCCACCGCCGAACCGCTGAAGGGCTTCAAGGAGGTCCAGTCGGTCGTCTTCTGCGGCCTGTTCCCGGTCGACGCCGCCGACTTCGAGGACCTTCGCGCCGCCATCGGCCGCCTGCGCCTGAACGACGCCAGCTTCACCTACGAGATGGAGTCCAGCGCCGCGCTGGGCTTCGGCTTCCGCTGCGGCTTCCTGGGCCTGCTGCATCTGGAGATTATTCAGGAGCGCCTGAGCCGCGAGTTCAACCTCGACCTCATCGCGACCGCCCCGTCGGTGGTCTACAAGATCAAGCTGCGCGACGGGTCCGAGATGGACCTGCACAACCCGGCCGACCTGCCCGACGTGATGCAGATCATCGACATCGCCGAACCGTGGATCAAGGCCACCATCCTGACCCCCGACGAGTATCTGGGCGGCGTCATCAAGCTGTGTCAGGACCGCCGGGGCGAGCAGAAGGAGCTGTCCTACGTCGGCAGCCGCGCGCTGGTGGTCTATGAGCTGCCGCTGAACGAGGTCGTGTTCGACTTCTACGACCGGCTGAAGTCGATCTCGAAGGGCTACGCCAGCTTCGACTACGAGCTGACCGACTACAAGAACGGCGATCTGGTCAAGATGAGCATCCTCGTCAACGCCGAGCCGGTCGACGCCCTGAGCATGCTGGTCCACCGCAACCGCGCCGAGACCCGCGGCCGCGGCATGGTCGAGAAGATGAAGGAGCTGATCCCTCCGCACATGTTCCAGATCCCGATCCAGGCCGCCATCGGCGGCAAGATCATCGCCCGCGAAACCGTCCGCGCCCTGCGCAAGGACGTGACGTCCAAATGCTACGGCGGCGACGCCACGCGGAAGAAGAAGCTGCTGGAGAAGCAGAAGGCCGGCAAGAAGCGCATGCGCCAGTTCGGCAAGGTGGAGATCCCGCAGGAGGCGTTCATCGCGGCCCTAAAGATGGATGAGGATTGAGGGTGGCCTTCAAGGTCACTCACTAAAGGTGCGGTCGGAAGTTGCAGCAGCGCATCTGATCTATCAGCGATAGGCAGAGCCTTGTTCACAACTTGTTCTCCTGGCAGAATCTCACCAGTCTGCCACCTTGGGCAGCCGAGGAATCGCCTGTGTCGGAGTACGCTCTCATGGTGAAACAGGCTGGCCAGGCGGCGACCGATAAAGCGGTCCGCCTAGGTTACATTGACGGCCCGATTTCTCCTGCCGTTTCCCAACCCGCTCTGAAGCTGCTGCGGGGGGGCAAGGACCAGCAACCCGCCGACTTCACCTTCATCGATCTGTTCGCTGGCATTGGTGGATTGAGGCGCGGCTTTGAGTCGATCGGCGGCAAGTGCGTCTTCACGTCGGAGTGGGACAAGTACAGCCAGAAGACCTACGCCGCGAATTTCCCTGCTGATGATCATCGCATCAACGGCGACATCACCAAGGTCGATGTCGCTGACATCCCGGCGCACGACGTGTTGTTGGCCGGTTTTCCATGCCAACCCTTCTCCATCGCCGGCGTATCCAAGAAGAACGCCCTAGGCCGCGCCCATGGGTTTGAGGACAAGACCCAAGGCACTCTGTTCTTCGATGTCGCGCGTATCATCAAACACCACCGACCCGCGGCCTTCCTGCTTGAGAATGTCCGCAACCTGGTTGGTCACGACAAGGGTCGGACCTTCCAGACGATCAAGGACGTGCTCGAGAAGGAACTCGGATACACGGTCGACTATCGCGTGATCGACGGACGTCACTGGACCCCGCAACACCGGGAACGGATCTTTATTGCCGGCTTCCGGGAGGATCAGGCCTTCCGCTTCGCGGAGATGAAGATACCGGACGCCGCGCCGAAGCTGGAGATGATCCTGCATCCAGGCGATGGCTCAGAGGCGCCGGATCAGCGCTTCACCGTCGGCAACTCGGGCAGGGTCGCGGACAAATACACCCTGACCGATCACCTGTGGGACTATCTCCAGCGCTACAAGGAAAAGCACCAGGCGGCGGGCAACGGGTTTGGCTTCGGTCTGGTCGGCCCGGAGAGCGTCGCCCGGACCCTGTCCGCCCGCTACTACAAGGACGGGTCGGAAATCCTTGTGAAGCAGGAGGGCAAAGCTCCGCGGCGGCTTACGCCCCGTGAGTGCGCCCGACTAATGGGCTTCGATGCACCGCAGGGCAATGAGTTCATCATTCCTGTCTCGGACACCCAGGCCTATCGCCAGTTCGGCAATTCTGTTGTGGTGCCGGCCGTGAAAGCCGTTGCCGAACATATGAAGCCGCATCTCTTCGCTGCACTCGGAAAGCGGTCGAAGGCCGGGGTTGGCTGACGTCGTCGATCCGGCGACCCGCAGCCGGATGATGTCCGGCATCAGGGGCAAGAACACAAAGCCGGAGCTGATCATTCGTAAGGCGCTGCATGCGCGGGGCTTTCGCTATCGGTTGCACTGCGACCTGCCAGGCAAGCCGGATATCTGTCTGCCGAAGCATCGCGCGGTGATCTTCGTGCACGGATGCTTCTGGCACGGGCACGACTGCCATTTGTTCAAATGGCCGAATAGCCGGCCGGAGTTCTGGCGCAGAAAGATCGAGCGGAACCGGGAAGTCGACGGAGAGGCCGCCGAGTTGCTGCTCGCGACAGGTTGGCGCGTAGCGACCATCTGGGAGTGCGCCTTGAAAGGCAGAACACGTCGCTCGCTTGATGAGGTGATCAACCAGTGCGCAGACTGGCTGCTGACAGGCGGGTCTCGCCTGACGATTTCCGGGAGAAAGTAGAGTGAAGCGCGGCTACCTCGCCGACCACTTCATTGGCGTAGGCGTTAAGCGCCTCAGCAGCACCGAAGTCGACCCTCAGGTCTCAAACGGGCACGAGTTCCAGGGAACCCGGGTGTTGCAGGCGTTCCTCGGAATGCCGGTCGCGAAGCATGTCATCTCGACCCGATATCTCTGGCTCACGGACGAGGAAGCGCCGGAGACCCTTGATAGCACGGCGACCTGGTACGACTCGCGGATCAACCAGCCGCACAGAAACCCTGAACCTCGGCTGCTCTACACAGCCGAGGCCGAGCCGATCGTGTATCGAGCGCGGGACGGCGACTCTCTTTTCGTCTGCCTCACGCGGGAACGCCATCTGCTGGTTTTGATCTGCAGATCAGGAAGCGACATTGAGCGGCAACTGCTCTGGCTTTTCGGCTTGCAAGCTCCGGTAAAGGGGTTCGCACAAGCCGAGTTCGAAGGCGAGGCCGGAGGGCAGCTTTCCTTTGCCGCACGAAAGATTCTGGATGAGATCGGCGTCGAGGTCGAGGTCGCCGATGACAACTGGCTGGATCTGCTGACCGAGCGCTTCGGCCGTTCATTTCCCGCGACAGCAGTGTTCTCGGCTTTCGCCCGAGAACACACCAGGACAGTCGATCTGCTTGGCGATCCTGATCAAGCTCTGATGGACTGGATCGAAACCGAAGAGGCGATGTTTTACGCCTTCGAGCGCCATCTGATTTCCGAACGCATTGCCGCCGGGTTCGTCGATGAAGACGGCTCAACCAATGTCGACGGCTTTGTTTCGTTCTCACTCAGCGTGCAGAACCGACGTAAATCCCGGGCCGGCTACTCTCTGGAAAACCACCTCGTCGCGCTGTTCGCGCGCCATGACGTGGCGTTTGACCGAGGCGCCAAAACGGAAGGCAACAAGAAGCCCGACTTCCTCTTCCCTAGCGGAGCCGCCTACCACGATCCTGATTTCGACCCGGCAAAGATCACGCTCCTTGGGTCCAAGTCCTCGTGCAAAGACAGGTGGCGACAGGTTCTGTCAGAAGGAAACCGGGCGCGCGCAAAGCATCTTGTTACGCTGGAGCCGAGCATCTCGCTGAACCAGACAAACGAAATGATTGGCGAGGGCCTCCAGCTTGTCGTGCCCCGTCCCATTCAGCTCAGCTATCTCCATGAGCAGCAGGACTGGCTCCTTTCGTTGAAGGACTTCCTCGACGTCGTCAAAGCACGGGCACGCCGCACTGATTGATGCGTCCCCGTTAATCGAAAACCAGTGTTATAGTTGTACGGTCTCCTCCGAACGTTTTTCGGGGACTGCCTGCGATGTTTTCGCTGAAACCTTCGACTCTGGCCGGGGTCGAGCCGCTGGTGCGGCGCGTGCTGATCGTCGACCCGAATGCGCATATCGCCAAGCTGCTGGCGGAATCGCTCAAGACCCTCGGCAGCCGGGATGTGACGATCGAGCCGGGGCGCGACCGGGGGATGCAGGCGGCGGCGGCGATCGAGCCGACGCTGATCGTGACCGAGTTCTTTGACGAGATCGACGGGCCGGCCTTTATCCGCGGGATCCGCAAATCCTCGCTGGCCTGTCGCAAGGCGCCGATCATGGTGCTGTCGGCCAACGCGACGACCAGCACGATCAAGGCGGCGCGGGACGCGGGGGCGCACGAGTTCCTGCGCAAGCCGTTCTCTCAGGGCGATCTGCTGCGCCGGCTGGAGAACCTGTCGCGGATCGCCCGTCCGTGGGTGGACAATGCGATCTATACCGGGCCGGACCGCCGCCGCTTCAACAGCGGCGCGGGCATGCGGCGGGCCACCGACATGGTGGAGGCGGGCGGCATCTAGCCGACGCGCGGCGGTCGTAACCGCCCGAGCCCTTCTGTCCGACGACGAAGACGACGCGGCGCGCGACGACGGCGTCTTGCGGACTCCGGACGGCGACGCCTAGGGTGGCCGCCGTAAACCGGCCGGTCAGGGAGGACGGGACGCGTGCAGTTCCTTTTGGGTGCAGTTCTGGCCGGCGTGATCGCCGGGCCCCTGACGCCGCAGACTCCGCTCCCCTCCCCTTCGCCGGGGCAGCCGGCCTCTCCTCCCATCTTCCAGCCGGGCGCGCCGGGCGCGGCCTCTCGCGTGATCAGCGCGGGGGATGCGGTGGCGCTGAGCCGGACGACCTTCACGCCGGGGGACGTGGCCTTCATGCAGCATATGATCGTGCACCACGGTCAGGCGGTGGAGATGGTCGGCCTGCTGGAGGCTCAGGGCGAGAGCGATACGGTCAAGCTGCTGGGGCGGCGGATCGCGATGAGCCAGGAGGCCGAGATCGAGGTGATGCGGACCTGGCTGAGGGATCGCGGCCAGCCGCTGGAGATGGCGGGGATGGGCCACGCGGGGATGGATCACTCGGCGCATGAGGGCCACGCCATGCCGGCGTCGGAAACCGCGCTGATGCCGGGGATGCTGTCGCCGGCGCAGATGCAGCGGCTGGCGGCGGCGCGCGGCGCGGACTTCGACCGGCTGTTTCTGGAAGGCATGATCCAGCACCATCAGGGCGCGCTGGACATGGTCGACGAGATGCTGGCGCGACCGGATGCGGCCGAGGACCCGATGCTGTCGGACTTCGCCAGCTCGGTCGTCGGCGACCAGACCGCCGAGATCCGGCGCATGCAATTCGTACTGTCAGACCTTTGAGATTTTCGTCCCAAACCCCCTCGTCACAAGGAGCGGCCATGATCGTTCGCGGAATTCTGCTTTCCTCTGTCGCCGCCCTTGGCCTGCTGGGCGCCTCGATGGCGTCGGCCCAGACGCCGGCCCCGGATGCGCGCACGACGCTGTCGCCGGGACTGCGGGACGCGGGGCAGGCGGCGTCGAACATGACGCTGGTGTCTTCGGTCGCGCCGCCGCCGGGCTTCTTCGATCCCGAGGCGCTGTTCCGGCCCTCGCCGCCCCGGCCGGAGGGCGCGCCCGCGCCGACGCCCCCGGCCACGCCGCCGAAATACACGCCGCTGGCGCTGTCCAACAGCGACATGGCGATGTCGAACGGGCGGCTGTTCGTCGGCAACTTCAACGGCTTCAACGCCTACGACGTGCGCGAGGGCGAACCGAAGCTGGTGATGTCGGTGGTCTGTCCGGGCGGACAGGGCGACCTCTCGATCCACGGGAACCTGCTGTTCATGTCGGTGGAGCAGAACCGCGGGCGGCTGGACTGCGGCACGGCGGCGGCCGAGGGGGATGTGAACGCGGACCGGTTCCGGGGCGTGCGCATCTTCGACATCTCGAACCTGAACGCCCCGCGCCAGATCGCGGCGGTGCAGACCTGCCGCGGCTCGCACACGCACACTCTGGTCCCCGATCCGCGCGACCGGAACGTGCTCTACATCTACAACTCGGGCACGGCCGGGGTGCGCAAGACGGACGAGCTGTCGATCTGCACGGACGGCGAGCCGGACAAGAACCCGGAGACGGCGCTCTATTCGATCGACGTGATCAAGGTGCCGCTGGACCATCCGGAACAGGCCGCCATCGTCAACCGGCCGCGCATCTTCGCCGACCGCGAGACGGGGCAGGTCGCGGGGCTGTGGCGGGGCGGGCGCGTGGGTGTGGCCAGTCAGGACACCTCCCAGACCAACCAGTGCCACGACATCACCGTCTATCCGGAGATGAACCTCGCCGCCGGCGCGTGCGCGGGCAACGGCATCCTGCTGGACATCTCGGACCCGCAGAACCCGGCGCGGATTTCGGACCTGTTCGACCCGGACATGGCCTACTGGCACTCGGCGACGTTCAACAACACGGCTGACCGGATCGTCTTCACCGACGAGTGGGGCGGCGGCATCGGGGCGCGCTGCCGGGCCGAGGATCCGGCGACCTGGGGCGCCAACCTGATCGCCACGGTCGAGGACCGCACGCTGAAGGGCCAGAGCTTCCACAAGCTGCCGGGCATCCAGGGCGCGTCGGAAAACTGCGTGGCGCACAACGGCAACGTCGTGCCGGTGCCGGGCCGCGATCTGATGGTGCAGGCCTGGTATCAGGGCGGCGTCTCGGTGATGGACTTCACCGATCCGAAAAAGCCGGTCGAGATCGCCTACTTCGACCGTGGCCCGATCGAGCCCGACCGCGTCGCCGTGGGCGGGTCGTGGTCGGCCTACTGGCTGAACGGCCGCATCTATTCCAGCGAGATCGCGCGCGGTCTGGACGTTCTGAAGCTGGAGCCCAGCGACCAGCTGTCGGCGGCCGAGATCGCGGCGGCCGAGAGCGTGATGGCCGAGACGATCAACCCGCAGACCCAGACCCGCATCCAGTGGGCCGACAGCCCGGACGTGGCGCAGGCCTATCTGGACCAGCTGACGCGCTCGCGCGGGATCGACGGAGCCCTGGCGACGCAGGCCGGGGCGGCGATCACCGGCTGGCGCGGGGGTTCGGCCGACAAGGCGGGCGCGGCGACCGTGGCGACCTCGCTGAAGACAGCGGCCGGGGCCTCGACCGTCGCGGCGGACAAGGCGCGGCTAAGTTCGCTGGCGGGCGTGTTCGAGCGTCTGGCGGCCTGAGCCGTGCGCGGGCTGGACTTCAGCTCGTGGGACAGCCTGCTGGCCACGCTGGCGGGACTGGCGCTGTTCACCCTGATCGGGATGGGCATCCGCCTGCTGATGATGTTCACCATCCAGCAGCGGCGGGAGCGGGTGAACCGGCAGATCAACGAGCGGCTGAAGACGCTGATCGCCGCCTACAAAACGCTGGGCGGGTCATTCACCGGCGACCTGGCGGTGGACCCGACGCACCTACGTGACCTGCGCCGGCGCAGCGTAGAGGCGGGTGAAGGCGCCGCCGCGCCCGACCCCGACGCATCGGACCGCGGCCGTCGCATCCGCGACGCCGTCGAGGGAGCCCTGTCGGACATCATCCTGCTGGGCACCGAGGGGCAGGTGCGGCTGGCCGAACAGGCCGCGCGCGAGCTGGTCGCCGGGCGGCCGGTGCATGTGCATGAACTTGTCGTCTCGCTGCGGGACTTCATCCGCGAAGCGCTGGACCTCGCGCCGGTCCCCGCCGGACTGGCCATCCCGCCGCAGGGTCCGACGCGGCCCGCAGGTGGTGGCGGAAAGGGCGGCGCGCGTGGCGAGGGCGGCCGTCAGGGCGGCGGTGGCGGAGGAAAGGGCGGCGGCGGCATGGGTATGGGCATGGGCGGCGGCGCCGGGACGACCGAGGATGAGCCGGGGTCTTCAGGACGTTGAGGCGGCCAAATCCATGAGGCCCGGCCCGTACCCCTCTTTTTGGATTACGGTGATTTAACTCGAGACGGTGGCGTGACCGGGACATGGTGAACGCCTCTCCGAGGGATCACAGATGAACCGTCGCGAAATGCTGGCCGCGTCCGTCGGAGGCGTGGCTCTGGTCCATGTTGGAAACGCCCGGGCTCGAAGCGCGCCCGGTCGTGGTTTCGTCATCGACGCCATGGCGATCGGCGGCGCCGGGTCGGTGGATGGTCCCGAAGTTCTGGCCACAGGCATGGACGCCCTGGTTCTGGACATGACGATCTTTCCCCGGGCGCTGCCCGAGGCGATCGCAGGTCTCGCGGCATGGAACACGCGCCTCGGCGAGGCGGGCGTCGCCTTGCACCTCGTTCGGACAGGAGCGGATTTTCAGGCCGCACGCGATGAGAACAGGCTGGGCGTGATCCTCGCCTGTCAGGACGCCTCGATCCTCGGGCCGTCGGTCATCTCCTATTCCGACCAGAACCTCGAGAACCTGAAGACCCTGCATACAGCGGGCCTCAGAATCCTGCAGTTAACCCACAATGAGAGAACCGGCGCCGGTGACGGTTTCATGGAACCGCAGGACGGGGGCCTGTCATTGCTCGGGACACGGGTTATCGAGGAGATGGGCCGGCTGGGCGGCCTGATCGATCTTTCTCACTGCAGTGAACGCACGACGATTGAGGCCATTCGCGCGTCCCGGGGACCAGTGGCGATCACGCATGCTGGGTGCCGGGCGCTGAACCCCAGCCTGCGCAACAAGACGGATGAGGCGATCAGGGCGCTCGCGGACAAGGGCGGCTTCTTCGGCGTATTTATGATGAGCCGCTGGCTCACCGACCGGGACACGTCTTCCGTTGAGGACGTCGTGGATCACATCGACCATGTCGTCAGGATCGGCGGCATCGAAGCGGCGGGATTCGGCAGCGATCAGCCGGCCATGGGCGACCCCAGTCCGCAAGCGAGCAAGGTCGCGCGCCTGAGCGCCTATCAGGCCCGCAACCTCGGTCGGGCGGGAGCTGAGCCGCTTCATGGGCATGTGACATGCGCGGACATGGACGGCCCCCACCGCATGGCGGTCCTCGCGACCGCCTTGGTGCGGAGAGGCTATTCGTCCACGGACATCGACAAGATTCTTGGTGGAAACTTCGTGAGGGTTTTCAGCGCCGCGACCGATCCAGCCTGACAACCGTCAGCGCCTCACCGCTTCCTGAACCGCGCTGCATCCGCCTTCAGGCTCGATCCCCAGTCGGTCGTGGGCTGATCCGGCTCGGCCACGAACGGCAGTTCCCCCGCCACGCCCCGCGCGGCCAACGCCAGCGGCAGGGCGAACAGGGGCAGGACGCGCAGGGGTTTGCGTTTGGCGTCGGTGACGTCCCAGCCCTCGGCCTCGAAGGCGTCGACCAGTTCCAGCGGAGACTGGCGGTCCAGTCGCCGGAGGGCGGCGGGCCAGTCGGAGGGGAGGTCGACGGCCTCGGCCTCGTCGAGGGTCAGGCCGAAGGCGGCGAGGGCGGTTTCATCGACCTCGGGGTGCTCGTGGCGCTCGTCCGGATCGGCCAGGCGCGGCTTCATGAGGGCCTTGAGCTCGAGGGCGTCGACGCCGGGCAGGTCGATCAGGCGGCGGAGGGGGCGGGCGTCGGTCATGGGCGCAGGATGGCCCGGCGCGGTCGGCGGCTCAAGGCGTCAGCGACGGCGGTCGATCAGGTCGTCCCATGTCCATGCGCCGCGACCGAGGGCGACCTTGGGGCCGGTCGAGGATTCGGTCAGGGCGATCAGGGCGTAGCCGTTGACGCGCTGGCGGCGGCAGTCGCGCGGGGCGAAGGCGACCTCGACGGCGATGGCCTGACGGACGCCGGCGAGGCCCTTGCCCTCCTGCCCCGGGTTCTGAATCCAGTCGCCGTTCCAGACCAGCAGGGCGCGGCCAGAGGCATCGGCCTCGCGGTGGGCGGCGGCGATGGCCGCCTGGATATCGGGGTCGTCGCGCAGGGCGTCCTGAAGCCGGCGAACCATGTCGCAGGATCCGCCGGAGCCGGAGCCTCCTCCCCCGCCTCCGGATCCGCCTCCTCCGCCTGAACCGCCCCCCGACCCCGCACCCGCCCTCAGGGCGCCGGCCAGCTGGGCCGCGCCAACGGTGGCGAAGGACGGGGTGCTGGAGGCGGCGACGGCCGCGATGGTCTCGACATCGGGCGGGACCGGACGCGGCGTCCGGCTGGGTCGGGGGGCGACGGCGGGCGGCGCGACCCGGGGCGCCGCGGGCGCGGCGGGCACGGGGGTGGGTGTCGCTGCGGGCGGCTCGGGGTCGTTCGCCGGACCGGGCGGAGGCGACGGCTCAGGCGTCGGTGGGGGCGGCGGAGGGGGCGGCTGGACGAGGCTGACGTCGATGATCGCGGGCGCAGGCTCGGGCAGATTCAGGTCCGGAGCGGTCCTGGCGAAAAGAATCGCGAATAAAATCGCCAGATGGACTGACAGGCTGGTTACCACCGCCACGACCCATGCGCGCCGGTCGCGAGGACGCGGCGGGGGCTGCTGTGGGGCCTGCAGGCGGCGCGGATCAGTCACGCCGAATCCTGTGTCGGTTCGGGAGGTTGCAGACGCATGGGCTCCGGGGCGAGGCGACGGTCAGGGCCCGATCAAGCCGCTCCAACACGTCAGCATCGTGGCGAAGATCACCGGAAAATCATCAAGCTTCACCATACCTTACGGCCAAGCTGACACCTTCCCGCCGCAACCGGGTCATGACTTGGCCGTTAGCCCTGACCTCACTAGCCGCGCGCATGAGACCGGATGTCGCGCCCCGGGATACAGGAGATACGCCTTGAACAGATCGACCCTCAGGACTGTCGCCATGACCGGCGCCGTGCTCGTGCTGGGCCTCGCCGCCAGCGGCTGCGCCAGCCACAAGTTCGTCCGTGAAAACCTCGCCGTCGTCGACGCCCGCGTCGACCAGACCGACGCCAACGTCGCCCGTGTCGAAGGCACCGCCGGCGAAGCGCTGGCCCGCGCCAACGACGCCCACAAGCTGGCCGAGGGCAAGTTCCTCTATGAAGTCGTCCTCTCCGACGACTCGGTGAAGTTCCCGTCCAACCGCGACGCCCTGTCGCCGGAAGCCGAACAGCGTCTGGCCGAACTGGCCCAGCGTCTGAAGAGCGAAAACCGCAACGTCTATCTGGAAATCCAGGGTCACACGGACGCGGCGGGCGACGCCAACTACAACCGCCAACTGGGTGAAGCCCGCGCCGAAGCCGTTCGCCGCACGCTGAGCACCCAGGGCATCGCCCTGAACCGGATGGCCACCATCTCGTACGGCGAGGACGCCCCGGTTGCGGACAACACCACGCGCGAGGGCCGGGCCCAGAACCGTCGCGTGGCGATCGTCGTCCTGAGCTAGGATCGACACGACCACCAAATGAAGCGGCCGCCCTGCGAGGGGCGGCCGTTTTGCTTATCCGCCGATGTAGTCCCGCTTGCCCAGCGGCACCCCCGCCTGCCGCAACAGGGCATAGGCCGTGGTCAGGTGGAAGTAGAAGTTCGGGTGGGCGAAACCGACCACATAGTCGATCCCCTTGAACGGCCATTCGCCGCCCGGGAACTTCAGCACCACCTCCTTGCCCTCCTGCCCGTCGATCGCCTCGCGCGGGACTGAGGCGATGTAATCGAGCGTCGCCTGGATGCGAGCCTTGAGCTCGTCGATGGTGGTCTCCGTGTCGTCCATCACAGGCGCGTCGACGCCGGACAGGCGGGCGACGCACAGCTTGGCGCTGTCGGTCGCGATCTGGACCTGTTTGGCCAGCGGATGCATGTCGTCGATCAGCCGGCGCTGCAGCAGGCCCTCGGCGTCGGGGCCGGCGTGGGCGACGGCCTTGTCGAGCAGCTTCGAAAGATTGGTCAGGCCGCGGGTGAAGACGGGCACGGTCAGGTCGTAGAGTTCGGTGGCCACGGGCGTTTCCAGTTCGTTTCTTTTGAGAACTGTGCCGCTTTAGCGCGGCCTCAGGGAAAGGTCACCACGGTCCGCACCGTGCGGCCTTCGTGCAGGTCATCGAAAGCCGTGTTGATGTCGTCCAGAGCGATCACCCCGCTGAGCAGGCGGTCGACCGGCAGGCGGCCCTGACGGAACAGGGCGACATAGCGGGGGATGTCGCGCGAGGGGACGCAGGTTCCGATGTAGCTGCCCTTCAGGGTGCGCTCCTCGGCGACGAGGGAGACGACGTTGACGGCCAGCGCGGCGTCGGGCGGCGGCAGGCCGGCGGTGACTGTGGTTCCGCCGCGACGGGTCATCTTCCACGCAGACTCGAGCGGACGGACGCTGCCGGCCATCTCGAAGGCGAAATCGGCGCCGCCATGGGTCAGGGCGCGGACCTGTTCGACGGCGTCGGCGGCCGAGGCGTTGACGGTCTGGACCGGGCCCAGCGACCGGGCGAGGGCCAGCTTGTCCTCGGACAGGTCGACGGCGACGACAGGGCTGGCTCCGGCCGCGAGAGCCCCGAGCACGGACGACAGGCCGACGCCGCCGAGACCGATCACGACCACGCTCTGGCCCGCCTGGACCCGCGCGGTGTTCACGACCGCGCCGACGCCGGTCAGGACTGCGCAGCCGAACAGGGCCGCATGCTCGAACGGCAGGTCGCGGTCGACCTTGACCAGCGACCGGCGCGAGACGACCGCGCGGTCGGCGAAGGCGGAGCAGCCGAGATGGTGGTTCAGGTCGCCGTGGCTGTCGTGCAGACGTCGTCCGCCGGCCAGCAGTTCGCCCTTGCCATTGGCGGCCGCGCCGGGCTCGCACAGGGCGGGGCGTCCGTCCGCGCAGGGCAGGCAGCAACCGCAGGAGGGCATGAAGACCATGACCACATGGTCTCCGGGCGAGAGGTCGTCGACGCCCTCGCCCACCTGCTCGACCACCCCCGCCGCCTCATGACCCAGGGCCATCGGCATGGGGCGCGGGCGGTCGCCGTTGATGACGCTGAGATCCGAGTGGCAAAGGCCCGCGGCCTTGACGGCGACCAGCACCTCGCCGCGACCCGGCGGGTCGAGCGTCACGGTCTCGACCGACAGGGGGCGGCTGTCGGCATAGGGTCTGGCGGCGCCCATGGCGCGGAGGACGGCGGCTCTGGTTTCCATCCGTGCATGCGAGGCGCTTGACGCGGCGTCCGTCAAGCCCAAGGCTGGGTTCAGGCGTGCATAGACGCGCCGGGGGATGAAACGCGCTCAAACAGCGAGCGACCGCGTCGCGAGCGTTAGCGCAAAGAGGGAGCAACTATGACCGGCACGATCGAACGGACGAAGCGCAGCGACTACCAGCGCTTTCAGCAGATCTCGACGCGGTGGATGGACAACGACGTCTACGGCCATGTGAACAATGTGGTCTATTATTCGTGGTTCGACACCGCGGTGAACCGGCTGCTGGTCGTCAACGGCGTGCTGGACATCCACAACGGCAAGACCATCGGACTGGTGGTCGAGACGGGCTGCCGCTACTTCGCCCCGACGGCCTTCCCGGACGAGATTCAGGCGGGGGTCCGGGTGGCGCATGTCGGCACCAGTTCGGTCCGCTACGAGATCGGCCTGTTCAAGAACAATGAGGACGACGCCTCGGCGGTCGGCCACTTCGTGCACGTCTATGTCGATCGCGACACCAAGCGGCCTGTGCCGGTGGACGGTAAGATGCGCGGCTTTCTGGACAGCCTGAAACCGTGAGTGTCTGGCCGGTTCGGCCATACTGATTGAGAGTGTTCCCAGGGCCGACAAGAGCCGGGAGGAACGAATGATCCGGACGACGGGGGCCGCACTTGGGGCAGCCCTGACGATGCTCTCCGCCACGCCCGCCTCGGCACAGGACTGGTTGCGTACGGACGGGACGCGGATCGTCGACGAGAGCGGGCGGACGGTCATCCTGCGCGGCATGGGTCTGGGCGGCTGGATGCTGCAGGAAGGCTATATGCTGCAGCTCTCCGCGCTGGGGCAGCAGCATGTGATCCGGGCCCGGATCGAGGACCTGATCGGGCCGGAGAAGACCGAGGCCTTCTATGAGGCCTGGCGGGAAAATCACACGACCAAGGCCGACATCGACGCCATGGCGCGCTGGGGCTTCAACTCGGTGCGCCTGCCGATCCACTACGATCAGCTGACCCTGCCGGTCGATCAGGAGCCTGTAGCGGGGCAGGACACCTGGCATGAGGCGGGGTTCGAGCGGATCGACGAACTGCTGTCGTGGACGAAGGCCAACGGCATTCATCTGATCCTCGACCTGCATGCGGCGCCGGGCGGTCAGGGCAATGATCTGGCAATCTCGGACCGCGATCCGGCGAAGCCCCCGCTGTGGGACAGTCCGGAGAACCGGCGCAAAACGGTGGCGCTGTGGCGCAGGCTGGCCGAACGCTATGCGGACGAGCCGGGGATCGGCGGTTACGACCTGATCAATGAGCCGAACTGGAACTTCGATACGGCCGGCCTGGGCAACGGCTGCGCCGAGACGCGGAACGAAGCGGTCTGGGCGCTGCAACGCGAGATCACGGCGGCGATCCGCGAGGTCGACCGGCGCCATCTGATCGTCGTCGAGGGCAACTGCTGGGGCAACAACTACAAGGGCCTGCCGGCGCTGTGGGACGACAATCTGGTCCTTAGCTTCCACAAATACTGGAACCGCAACAACGCCGCCTCGATCGCCGACATCACGCGTCTGAGGGATGAGCGGAACGCGCCCGTCTGGCTGGGGGAGTCGGGCGAGAACTCCAACGTCTGGTTCCGTGACGCGATCGCGCTGGTGGAGGGCGAGGGCATAGGCTGGGCCTTCTGGCCACTGAAGAAGATCGGCTTCAACCAGCCGCTGGAGATCGCGGCCAATCCCGGCTGGGCGAAGCTCGTGGCGTACTGGACGGCTGACGGGCCGCGTCCGACGGCTGAGGAAGCCGAGGCGGCGCTGATGACGCTGGCGACGCGCGATATCCGGTATGAGCATAACATCCAGCATCCGGACGTGATCGACGCGATGCTGAGACAGCCGCATTCCGACGCGGCGCGGCCGTTCGCGGATCATCGGATCGGCGCCGGCGGCGTGACGATCCGGGCGGTGGACTACGACATGGGACCGGCGGGCGTCGCCTGGTTCGATACGCATGACGCCGACTACAAGGGGCCCCGCGAGCGGGTGTGGTGGAACACCGGGCGCACCTTGCGCAACGACGGCGTGGACATCGCGCGCGAGGCCGGCGAGCCGGTCGTGGCCGAGTTCGTGGACGGGGAGTGGCTGCGTTACACGGTCGAGGCCGAGGGCGCGGGCGGGCGGTCTGTCAGCGTGCGGCTGAAGTCGTCGGGCGAGGCGCGGGTGTCTGTCGCCGTGAACGGCGGGGTCCCGGTCGAGATGACCCTGCCGGCCGGCGACGGCGACGCATGGCGGGATCTGCGGACGACCGCCCTGCCCCTGCTGGAGGGGCGGAACACGATCGTGCTGCGCGCGGAGCGCTGCGACTGCCGGGTGGAAAGCCTGCGGATCGACTGATCAAAACAAAACCGGCCGGGGTCGCCCCCGGCCGGTTCCTCGATCCGCCTGGACGGAGCGATCAGTACTTGATGCGCAGGGTCGCGCCGTAGGTGCGCGGCTGGCCGAGGAAGGCGGCGTAGGTCTGGGTGTCCAGCGCCGGGTTGTAGAAGGTGCCGTTCGGCTGGACCGTCGACTGGAAGGCCGTGCCCTGGGCGAGGGCGTTATAGGCGACCTGCACATACTCTTCGTCGGTCAGGTTCTGGCCCCAGACCTCGAAGGTCCAGCGCTCATCCTCGGAGCCGATGGAGATGCGGCCGTTCAGCGTCGTGAAGGCGTCCTGCATCTTGTACGGCAGCAGGTCGGAACCCGTGTTGTATTCCGACATGTATTTGGCCGCGAGGCTGAAGCCGCCGCGCAGGCCGCCGCCGAGGCTGCGGTCATAGTTCAGCGAGCCCGACACCGACCACTCGGGCGCGAACGACGCCCTCGAGCCCGGCAGCAGGGACAGCTGCGGGAAGCTGCCCGGGTTGGTCAGGTCCGCGGCGGTGAACTCGCCGTACTCGGTCTTGGTGTAGGTGACGCCGCCCGACAGGCTGAGGCCGTCGATCGGGGTGAACCACAGCATGTCGGCGTCAACGCCGCGCGAGGTCAGCTCGGGGATCGATTCCACCACGAAGGCGGTGCCGAGGAAGGTGTTGAGCTGGAAGTCCTCGAACGTCTGGTCGAAGTAGGTCGCGTTCAGCAGCAGGGTGCGGTCGACCAGCGTCATCTTCACACCGGCTTCGTAGCTGTCGACGACTTCCGACGGGAACAGCAGCGAGGCGGTCGGCGTGATGCCGTTCTGCACGCGGTCGAGGTTGTAGCCGAAGCTCTTGTAGCCGCGGGCGTACGAGGCATAGGCCATGACCGAGTCGTTCAGGCGATAGGCCGCCTTGATCGTTCCGGAGACCTCGCCGTCGTCGAACGACTCCGAGATGCGACGGTTGGTGAAGGCGAAGTTGGCCCACGGCAGGCAGGAGTTGCCGATGACGCCCGCCGCAGCCGCTGCGCCGGCGGCGCCGCCGCCGAAGGCGCCGGCCAGAGCGGCCTGGTTGGCCGCCACCGCGCCGCAGGTCGCGCCGTTGCCGTTGATATTGGTCTGTTGACCCAGAACGCGCTTCTCATCCTGCGTGTAACGCAGGCCGAGCGTGATATCGAACTGGTCGGTCACGTGCCAGGTGTTGTTGGTGAAGATGGCGTAGGACTCGGAAGACTGGCTGTAGCGGTCCTCCATGCCCTGTCCCGTGATGAAGCCCGGACCGGTCGCCTGGAGAGTCGGCACGGTCACGATCGCCCCGCCCGGTCCGAACGGGCCGGTTCCGGTGCCGCCCGTGGCCAGACAGCCCTGAATCTGGGCGGCCGTGGTGCCCGGGCGCGACAGGCAGCCGAAGCTGTTCGGGCTGATCGGGATCGCCGGGCTGGCGCGGTTGAAGTTGGCGGTCAGCAGATAGGACAGGAAGTTGGTGTAGTCCGGCCCGAGGTAGAAGCTGTCCTTGCGGCCGATGTCCTCGTGCGTGACGAAGACGCCGACCAGCCAGTCGACCTTGTCGGTCTGGCCGGCCAGACGCAATTCCTGGGTCCAGTTCTCGACGTCATAGCCGTAGTCGCCGTCATCGACCCGATAGGCGATGTCCGCGCCCGTGTAGTCGATGTCCATGCCGAGGTCGCCGCTCCAGCGGCGCCATGAAGTCAGCGAGGTCAGGGTGGCGTTCAGCGAGGTGAAGTCGATGTTGGCTTCAGCCGACAGGCCCATATCCTCGATCTTCTGGCCGGTGTCGCGGTTGGCGAAGGCCGTGCGCGAGAAGGGCAGAACGCCGAAGCCGGTGGCGGGCGGACGCTGGCCGGTGCCGGTCGAGAGGGCGTCGACGAACGGATAGGTCGGACCGGTGCGGATGTTCACGCCGACGCAGCAGTATTCGTCCCGCTTGGTGTAGTCGGCGATCAGGCGGATCGAGGCGTTGTCGTTCGGCAGGATCAGCAACTGGCCGCGGGCGGTCCAGAAGTCCTGGTTCTGATCGTCGGTCGTGGTGCGCGGGCCGTCGCCGGTGTTCACGTCATAGAAGCCGTCCCGCTTGCGGGTGCCTGCGTACAGGCGGAAGGCGACGGTGTCGGTGATCGGGCCGGTGACCGAGCCGGTCACGCCGTAGGCGCCGTAGTTGCCGCCGGTCAGTTCCAGGCCATAGCCCGGTGTGAACGCGGGCGCTTCAGTGATGACGTTGATGACGCCGGCCGAGGTGTTCTTGCCGAACAGGGTGCCTTGCGGACCCTTCAGGACCTCGATGCGGCTGAGTTCGCCAAGGTCGCCGAAGCCGACTGAGTTACGCGAGCGGTACACGCCGTCGATCACGACGCCGACCGAGCTTTCCAGACCGGGGTTGTCGCCGACGGTGCCGACGCCGCGGATACGGGCGGTGGTCGAGGCCTCGGACTGGGTCGATGTCACGGTCATGCCGGGGGTCAGGATCTGCAGATCCTTGATGTCGCGAACGCCCGCGTCCTGCAGCGCTTCCTGCGACAGGCTGGTGACCACGATCGGCACGTCCTGCAGGTTCTGCTCGCGCTTCTGGGCCGTGACGATGATGTCGTCGATCGTCGTCGGCTGGTCCTGCGGTGCGGTCTGCGCGGCGGCGACCCCGGCGAAGCCGAAGGCGCAGGCGCCCACGACGGCGGCGGACACGGTGGTGCGAAGAATGTTGGTGCGGCGCATGGCGGCTCCCCCGACGAGGCCGCACGCCCTTTGGTAGGACAGCTACGGCGTTTCCTGATCCCTTGGGGCCGAACCCTTCTTCCGGGGCGCGGCTCCTCCACCGTTTTGGGTAATCCAAGCCGGACTCACCGACAAGAAGCGTCACGGGGCGGGGCGATTTTTACCGTGGCGGGAAGGCGACCTGTGACGAAAAAGCGACAAAAAGGAATGACGCTACGTCAATATTCGCCCGGATTCGCCCGCAAAATCACAATCCCGCGACCAGTTTCTTTCGCCGAGCCGCCGCCATCGACAAGACGATTGCGCCGACGACCGACGACAGGAAGGAGCCGCCGAGCACGCCCAGCTTCACCTCTACCTGTTCGGGAGAATCGACTGCGCCGGGGAAGGCCAACGCGCCGATGAAAAGGCTCATGGTGAAGCCCACACCGCACAGCAGCGAGACGCCGTACAACTCAAGCCAGGTCGCGCCGGTCGGACGCCGTCCGAGCTTCATCGCCGTCGCCAGCCAGGCGGCGCCCATCACCCCGATCTGCTTGCCGACGAACAGGCCCAGCGCGACCCCGATCACCAGCGGCGCCATCGCCTGTTCCAGCGACAGGCCCGCGAAGGACACGCCGGCCTTGGCGAAGGCGAACAGGGGCAGGACGAGGAAGGCCACATAAGGATGGAGATCGTGCATCGACTCCTTCAGCGGGCTCTGCCCATCCTCGCGTCGCGGATTGACCGGAACGATGGCGGCGAAGGCCACGGCCATGAGCGAGGTCGACAGACCCGCGCTGACGCTGAGATGCCAGGCGAGGGCGAAGCCGAGGATCCAGAAGGGTGCGGGGATCCGCCAGCGCCCGACCACTGCACCCACAGCCAGAACGACGATCAGCGAGAACACCAGCATCCAGTTCACGCCGCTGGAGAACAGCACGGCGATCAGGGCGATGGCGCCGAGATCATCTACGATGGCGAGGGTCAGCAGGAAGACCCGCAACGATGAAGGCAGGTTCCGCGCGACCATGGCGAAGACGGCGAGCGCGAAGGCGATGTCGGTGGCCAGCGGGATCGGCCAGCCCTGATGCGGTCCGCCACCCGCGCCCGACACCCCCAGATAGACCAGCGCCGGCGCAACCATCCCGCCCAGTGCGGCCAGCACCGGCGTCGCCAGCTTTTTCGGATCGCTGAGCTCGCCCTTCAGAATCTCGTATTTGATCTCGAGCCCGACCACGAGGAAGAAGACCGCCATCAGGCCTTCCTTGATCCATTCGCTGATGGTCAGCCGGTGCAGGACGGGACCGATCTGCAGCACGTGCTCGCTCTTCAGCCAGGCAAAATAGGCGGCCGACCACGGCGAGTTGGCGACCACCAGCGCCGCCAGTGCCGCGACCCCCAGCACAGCGCCGGATGCGGCCTCGGTCTTGAGGAAGTCGAGTGTGATCTTGCGCGCCACGGCGGCCTCCTGAGCGGAAACGACAGATGCGGCGTCCGGTTATCGACGGACGCCGGACCGGATTCGCGTGGCTCGCGCCGGCCCGACCGGGCGAGCCCGGCCTGATCTCTGTGCGGCAATTAGCCGGTGGTATCTCTCCGATGCAAGCCGACGCCCTTGCGGGCGCGCGGCTTCGGGGGCACCTGAGCGCCATGCCGCCCTCCCCCGCCTATCGCCCCGAGCCCCGGTTCTTCGATCTGGGGGACGAGTTCGGCGACGCCGTACAGGCCGCGGCCTTCCCGCAGACGATCCTGCGGTTCCGCAACGACCGGGCCGCGGCGACGGTGGGGCTGGACGGTCTGACCGAGGCGGAATGGATCGCCGCCTTCGGCCGGTTCGAGCCCCTGCCGGCCCAGCCCGGTCCTGTGGCGATGCGCTATCACGGCCACCAGTTCCGCACCTACAATCCCGATCTCGGCGACGGGCGCGGATTTCTGGCGGCTCAACTCAGGGCGGACGACGGCCGGCTGCTGGATCTCGGCACAAAGGGCTCGGGCACGACGCCTTGGTCGCGCGGCGGCGACGGTCGACTGACGCTCAAGGGCGGCGTGCGCGAGGTGCTGGCGGCCGAGATGCTGGAGGCGCAGGGCGTGCCGACCAGCCGCGCCTTCAGCCTGATCGAGACCGGCGAAGCGCTGGAGCGGGGCGACGAGCCCTCGCCGACTCGCTCGGCCGTGCTGGTCCGCCTGTCGCACAGCCACATCCGGTTCGGGACCTTCCAACGCGCGGCGTACTTGGGGCGCAAGGATCAGATCGAGGCCCTGCTGGGGCACGCCCGCTTCCTCTATCACCCGCAGGTCGCGGCCGGCGACGCGCCGGGCTTTCTGCAGGCCGTGGTCGAGGCGTCGGCGCGACTGACGGCGGCGTGGGTCGCGGCGGGGTTCGTGCACGGGGTGCTGAACACCGACAATCTGAACGTGACGGGCGAGAGCTTCGACTACGGCCCGTGGCGGTTCATGCCACACTATGAGCCGGGCTTCACCGCCGCCTATTTCGACCAGACCGGCCTGTATGCCTTCGCCCGCCAGCCGGAGGCGGTGTTCTGGGCCCTGACACAGTTGGGCGGGGCGTTGAAGCTGGTCGCGGATGCCGAGCTGTTGACCGAGGCGCTGAACGGGTTCGGCCCGGCCTATATCCGCGAGCTGCGCGCGGCCTTCCTGCGGCGACTGGGGGTTAAAAGCCTCGGCGAGGCGGCGGACCAGCGACTGCTGGATGCGACGCTGGCCCTGCTGCGCGAAGGCGGCGAGGCGCTGCGCTGGGAGCCGCTGTTCTTCGACTGGTTCACCGGCTTCTCGTCGTCCGCGCGGGCGCTCGGCGGGCTGCGCAAGGCCAGCTATCAGGGTGAGGCCTTCGACGCCTTCCGGTTCGCCCTGTTCGAGCACGAGCCGGATCGCCCGGAACGACTGGAGCATCCAGTCTTCACCGCCGCGGAGCCGCAAGAGATGCTGATCGACGAGGTCGAGGCGATCTGGGCCGCGATCGACGCTGGCGACGACTGGACACCCTTCGAAAGGAAGATCGCGTGCATCCGCGAGACCGGCGCCGCTCGCTGCTGACACCCGGCTGGCAACAGGGTGGCGGTAGGGTCAGCGGGCTGGACAAGGCGTTCGATCGAGCGCCGAGGCCAACGCAGAATTAAACTTTGTTAGGCATACGGCCACGCTTCGGCCGCGTAGATCGCATAACGGTGATCACGAATGATTTCGACGTAATCCCTCCCCTTGCGGATCGTCCTGATCGTTCCGACATCGCGACTGTTACAGATAACAATGCGTCCCTCCCCGGACGCCGGACAAGACCCATGGCTTCTCAGGCCCTCACAACTTCACAAGCAAGGCTCAACGCCAGCTACCGCAACCTGACCCTCTGGACCCTGCAGGGCTGGATCGCGATGTTCTTCGTCGCCGCCGGCTACGCCAAGCTCGCCGAGCCGATGGACACCCTGACCCAGCTGATGCGCTGGCCCGCGCTGGTCTCGACCGAACTGGTCCGGGGTCTGGGCGTGGCCGAGGTGGTGCTCGCCGTCCTGATGCTGGCGCCGCTCGTTTCGTGGAAGCACGGCCGCCCGCTGCTGGTGGTCGCGGCCGCCGGCCTGCTGGGTCTGGAAACCGTCATGCTGGGCGTCCACGCCCTGGGCATGGATGTCGGTCCGGCGATCACCAACGCCATCCTGATCGCCATGACCGCGCCGGTTCTGTGGTTCCGCGCCCGGGAAGCGCGCTAGGGCGTCTTGCCTGACGTCCGGCATTTGTCAGAACAGTAGAGCACCGAGGCCCAGTCCCGGGCCCACTTCCTGCGCCATGAAAACGGCTTGCCGCACGAAGCGCACGTCTTCTGCGGCAAGTCGCGCTTTGCCGTGCCCGCAGCGTTGACGTGCTTTCGCGACATGGCGTCAGAAAAGCTTCCCTTTACGTGCGCGTCAAGTTCGAGCTATGTCTTGGGGCATGGCGACCGCCGACGATCATCGCACCTATTCGATCCGCCAGTTGTGCCGCGAGTTCGGCGCCACGGCGCGCGCCCTGCGGTTCTACGAGGACAAGGGCCTGCTCAATCCGGCGCGCAAGGGTCAGACCCGCGTCTACGACGCCCGCGATCGCGCTCGTCTGAAGCTCATCCTGCGCGGCCGCCGTATCGGTTTCTCGCTGCAGGAGATCCAGTCGATGCTGGATCTGTATGACCGCAAGGATCACAACGCCCACCAGATGGCCGTCGCCCTGCGTCAGCACCGCGCGCAGATCGCGACGCTGAAGCAGCAGCTCGAAGACATCGAGGGCGCCATCGAGACGGCCGAAGAGGCCTGTCGCTGGATGGAAGAAAAGCTGGGCGAGTTCCGCCCCGACCTGCTCCCCGGCGCCGACGAGTACGCCAGCCTGATGAAGGCGCGGCTCAGCACCGACCACAACCACCAGCCCTTCAAAGCGAGAGCCTGACGCATGGCCTACAAAGCCCCCGTCCGCGACCTGACGTTCATCCTGAACGAGGTGCTGGAGATCGACCGCTACACCAATCAGCCCGGCTTTCAGGACGTGTCGTCCGAGCTGGCGCAGCAGATCCTCGAGGAGGCCGCGCGCTTCGCCGACGAGGTCATCGCGCCGATCAACAACCCGGGCGACAAGGAAGGCTGCCACTGGGCCGACGGCGGCGTGGTCACCACGCCCAAGGGCTGGAAAGAGGCCTACCATCAGATGGTCGAGGCCGGCTGGCCCTCGCTGATGATGGACACGGCTTACGGCGGTCAGGGCATGCCGTCGGTCATCGGCTCGGCCGTGGGCCAGTTCACCGCCGGCGCCTCGGCGGCCTTCTCCATGTATCCGGGTCTGACGGCCGGCGCCTGGGCGGGCATCCATGCCAACGCCTCGGAAGAGCTTAAGCAGAAATACCTGCCCAAAATGTCGACCGGCGAATGGACCGGGACGATGAACCTGACCGAGCCGCAGTGCGGCACCGATCTGGGCATGGTCCGCACCAAGGCCGTGCCGAACGGCGACGGCAGCTATTCCATCACCGGCCAGAAGATCTGGATCTCGGCCGGCGAGCACGACTTCGCCGACAACATCATTCACACGGTGCTGGCCCGCGTCGAAGGCGCCCAGCCGGGGATCAAGGGCCTGTCCCTGTTCCTCGTGCCCAAATTCCTCGTCAACGAGGACGGCTCGATCGGCGAGCGCAACACGCTGGAATGCGCCGGGCTCGAGCACAAGATGGGCATCCACGGCAACGCCACCGCAGTCATGCAGTACGACGGCGCCAAGGGCTGGCTGATCGGCGAGGAAGGCCGGGGCATGAACAACATGTTCGTGGTCATGAACGAGGCCCGCCTCGGCACCGGCCTGCAGGGTCTCGCCATCGGCACCGCCGCCTATCAGGCCGCCGTCGAGTTCGCGAAGGATCGCCTTCAGGGCCGCAGCCTGACGGGCGCCAAGAACCCCGAAGGCCCCGCAGACCCGATCATCGTCCACCCCGACGTGCGACGCATGTTGCTGGAAGCCCGCGCCTTCGTCGAAGGCGGTCAGGCCTTCATCCTGTGGACCGCGTTGCAGTCGGATCTGGAGAAGTCCGAGGACGAGGCCGTGGCCCAGAAGGCCAAGGACTATATGGGCCTGCTGACGCCCGTGCTTAAAGCCTATCTGACCGACAAGGGCTTCCACGCCGCCTCGCTGGCGATGCAGGTGCACGGCGGCTCGGGCTACACCGAGCATTTCCCGGCCAGCCAGTATCTGCGCGATGCGCGGATCACCATGATCTACGAAGGCACCAACGGCATTCAGGCGCTGGACCTCGTGGGCCGCAAGCTGCCGTCGCAGGGCGGGCGGGCGATCATGAGCTGGTTCGCCGACATCGACGCCTTCGTGACCGAGCACGGGTCGAACGAGTCGGTGAAGCCCTTCATCGACGGCGTGGCCGACGCCAAGAAGAAGCTGCAGGACGGCACCATGTGGCTCATGCAGAACGGCATGCAGAATCCGGACAACGCCGGCGCCGCCTCGACCGATTATCTGAACATCTTCGGCATCACCGCCCTGGCCTATGTCTGGGCGCAGATGGCCATCGCCGCGCAGAAGCAGATCGACGCCGGCTCGACCGACCCGTTCTACACCGCCAAGCTCCAGACCGGCCGCTACTTCGTCGAGCGCATCCTGCCCGACGCCGGCGCTCACCTGATCAAGCTGAAGACCGGGGCGGATGTGCTGATGGCCATGCCGGCGGAGTCGTTCTGATCTGACCTTCTCCCTCCCCGTTCGGGGAGGGTGGTCGTCGCAACGCGACGACCGGGTGGGAAGGGCCCGGTGAAACAGCCGACCCCGCCTCGCCAAGCCGCCCCCACCCGGCCGCTTCGCGGCCACCCTCCCCCTTCGGGCGGAGGGAGAACGTCCGAGCGAGCCCATGAACGTCCTCAACGTCCCCGAACCCGATTTCATGCAGGACGAGGAGATCACCCTCTTCTCGGACTCCGTCGCCAAATGGATCGACGAGCATGCGCCGCCCGAGAAGGTGCAGCAGTGGATCGCCAACTCGTCGGTGCCGCGGCAGCTCTGGAACGACGCCGGCGACGCGGGCCTGCTGGGTCTGTCCCTGCCGGAAGAGGACGGCGGGTTCGGCGGCGACTATCGGCATGAGGTCGTGCTGATGCGGCAGCTGGGCTGGAAAGGTGCGGACCACTTCGGCATCTCGCTGCACAACGCGATCGTCATGCCCTACATCTGGCACTACGGCACCGAGGAGCAGAAGCAGCGCTGGCTGCCCCGCTTGCAGTCGGGTGAACTGGTCGGCGCCATCGCCATGACCGAGCCAGGCGCGGGCTCCGACCTGCAGGGCGTGAAGACGACCGCCATCAAGCAGGGCAACCAGTATGTGGTGAACGGGTCCAAGACCTTCATCACCAACGGCCAGCTGGCCAACTTCATCATCGTCGTGGCCAAGACCGACCCGGCCGAGGGCGCCAAGGGCACCTCGCTGATCGTCGTCGAGACCGACGGCGCGGAAGGCTTCGAGCGCGGCCGCAACCTGCACAAGATCGGCATGGAGGCCAACGACACCTCCGAACTGTTCTTCAACGATGTGAAGGTGCCCGGCGAGAACATCATCGGCGGGACCGAGGGTCAGGGCTTCATCCACCTGATGCAGCAGCTGCCGCAGGAGCGACTGAACATCGCCGTCCAGGGCGTCGCCGCCGCCGAACGCGGACTTGAGGAGACGCTGGCCTACGTCAAGGAGCGGAAAGCCTTCGGCAAGCGCATCCTCGACTTCCAGAACACCCAGTTCAAACTGGCCGAGGTGAAGACCAAGCTGACCGTCGCCAAGGTCTTTGTCGACCACTGCATGGGCCTGCACCTCAAGGGTCAGCTCGACGCCGCCACGGCCTCCATGGCCAAATACTGGGTCACCGACATCCAGGGCGAAGTCATCGACGAGATGCTCCAGCTCCACGGCGGCTACGGCTACATGAACGAGTACCCGATCGCGCAGCTGTACAAGGACGCGCGGGTACAGCGGATCTACGGCGGGACGAACGAGATCATGAAGCTGTTGATCGCGCGGACGCTTTGAGGGCGATTACTTCTTGTCATCCCGGACGGAGCGAAGCGAAGATCCGGGACGGTGAAGCAACAAAGAGATCAGGGCCCGGTCGGCCCATGGCCGAACCGGGCCTAAGGCTGTATCGCGCGGAGATCGCCGTAGAGGTCAGCCCAATGTGGATTGCTTTCCTCCACGAGGGCGAACTTCCACTCGCGCAGCCAGCGTTTGATCCGTTTCTCTCTCAGGATCGCCTGATCGACATATTGATGGGTCTCGTACAAGACCAACCGGTCGATGCCACGCTCCGAGGTGTAGCCCGGAATCAGACCCCCCTTATGCTCGGCGACCCGGCGCAGAAGGTCGTTTGTCATCCCGACGTACAGCCAACCGCAGGGACCGCTGGCGAGCAGATATACATAGAACTGTCTGGACATCTCCCTTCCTCCCGGCTCGACCCTTACGGGTCGTCCGGGGCGCGTCAAGGTTGAAAGACTTCTCCGTCCCGGATCGCCGCTACGCGTCGTCCGGGATGACAAGGGCGACGCGCTCGGTATGAGATGGGAAGATGATCCGCATCTACATCCCCCAGCCCCTGTCCCCCGGCGCAGCCCTCGCTCCCACGCTCGATCAGTCCCGCTACCTGACGCAGGTCATGCGGCTGAGGGCAGACGATGAGCTGCTGGTTTTCAACAGCCACGACGGCGAGTGGCGTTGCACCATCGCCGAGGTGCTGAAGAAAGGCGTTGTCCTGAAGGCGGAAGAGCGGGTCAGGGACCAGATCTCGCCGCCGGACGTCCACCTGCTGATCGCGGTGGTGAAGAAGTCCGCGCTGGAATTCGCGGTCGAGAAGGCCACGGAGCTGGGCGCGGCGCGGATCGGACTGGTCCAGACGGCCCGCACCCAGCCCCAGCACCTGCGTCTGGACCGTCTGGACGCCATCGCCGAAGAGAGCGCCGAACAGACCGGGCGCATGGATGTGCCGCCGGTTGATGCGCCGGTGAAGCTGGACGCACTTCTGGACGGCTGGGACCCGTCCCGCAGGCTGATGTTCTGCGACGAAACCGGGGGCCCGCCCGCTATCCCGACGCTGCGCGAGGCGGGCGAGGGTCCGTGGGCCATCCTGATCGGACCGGAGGGTGGATTTACGCCTGAGGAGGGCGAGCGTTTGCGCGGCCTTCCCTTCACGACCGTCGTTTCGCTGGGCCCGCGCATCCTCCGCGCAGACACCGCCGCGACCACCGCGCTGACCCTCTGGCAGGCGGCGATCGGCGACTGGGAACGCGAGGCTTAAGGCGGCCTTATTCATGCGTGAGCAGAATGGGACTTGAGCAAGGCCTTGGGCCCGCCCATCTAGCGACGACCCGAGGGGCTGGAACACCACGCATGGCCGACGCCGAACCGCTTTCCCGCGACGCCCTGATCGGCGCGATGTCGAAGGGCATGAAGCCCCGAGACCAATGGCGCATCGGCGCCGAGCACGAGAAGTTCGGCTTCGACAAGTCGACCCTGCGTCGGCCGGCCTATGAGGGCGACAGCGGCATTCTCGCCATGCTCACCGGCCTGCAGCGTTTCGGCTGGTCGCCGGTCGAGGAAGCGGGCCATGTCATTGCGCTGGAACGCAGGAACAGCGAGGGCATGACGGCCTCCATCAGTCTGGAGCCCGGCGGCCAGTTCGAGCTTTCGGGCGCACCGCTGAAGGACGTGCACGAGATCTGCAACGAGACCGGCCAGCACCTGATGGAGGTCAAGCAGGTCGCCGACCAGCTGAACCTCGGCTTCCTCGGCGCCGGCTTTGATCCGATGTGGTCACGCGAGGACGTGCCTGTCATGCCCAAGGGCCGCTATGCGATCATGCGCGCCTATATGCCCAAGAAGGGCGGACTGGGCCTCGACATGATGCTGCGCACCTGCACCATTCAGTCGAACCTCGACTTCGACAGCGAGAGCGACATGGTCGCCAAGTTCCGCACCTCGCTGGCGCTGCAGCCGATCGCCACCGCCCTGTTCGCGAACAGCCCCTTCACCGAAGGCAAGCCCAACGGCTTCCTGTCGGCGCGCGCGAACGTCTGGACCGACACCGATCCTGACCGCACCGGCATGCTGGACTTCGTGTTCCAGGACGGCTTCGGCTTCGAGCGCTACGCGGACTACGCGCTGGACGTGCCCATGTATTTCGCCAAGCGCGGTGAGACCTATGTCGACCTGTCGGGCCAGTCGTTCCGCAGCTTCATGACGGACGGTCTGGACGCCCTGCCGGGCGAGCGGGCGACGCTGAAGGACTGGAACGATCACCTGACCACGCTTTTCCCCGAGGTTCGGCTGAAGGCCTATCTGGAGATGCGCGGCGCGGACGGCGGACCGTGGAGCCGCATCTGCGCGCTGCAGGCCCTGTGGGCGGGCGTGCTGTACGACGCTCCATCGCTGGCGGCGGCGTGGGATCTGGTCAAGGACTGGGACATCGCCGACCACGAGCGCCTGCGTCGCGACGTGACCCGGCTGGGCCTCAAGGCCGAGGTGGCCGGGCGCAGCGTTCAGGACGTGGCGAAGGATATGGTCGCCATCGCCCGCGAAGGCCTGAAGAACCGCGCCCGCTTCTCCGGCGGCATGGTCGACGAGCGCGGCTATCTGTCGGAACTGGAAGACATCGCCGACAGCGGCGTCACCCCCGCCGAACGCCTGCTGGAGCTCTACAACGGCGAATGGCAGGGCGACGTGACGCGCATCTATCGCGACTTCGCCTACTAGGTCCCGGGCTGGCGGTAGGGGACCAGCTCGGCCAGCCGACGCTCCTCTCCGCGCGGATCCGGCGTCGCTTGGCTGACGGTGTCGAACTGCATCGTCGCGCGTGTGGGCAGCTCATACTTCGGCCAGTCCGGCACGCCGACGCCGTTCGGATTTCCGGTGCGGGCGAAGTTCAGCAGCGCGGCTCCCATCACTGAGGCGACAGGGTCTGTGTCAGGCCCGCCGCCGGTCATTGAGCGGATCTCGTGATGGTTCTGGAAGAAGAAGGGAATGTCGCCGCAGTGCGGAGCGCCCCACTGGCCGCCCATGACCGGGCTCTTCCAGTCGAACTGATAGACCCATGTATCCGCCCCAGGCTGCACCGCACGCCGGTCCGCCTGGGTGATCTGGGCGCGCCATGAGCGCAGCGCCGTCGTCGCCGAGAAGAAGACCTGGCTGGGCGAGTACGCCGGGTACTTGTCCCGGTACCAGCGAACCACCCCCTCTGGCGTCAGACCGCCCAGGAACTGCGGGATGTGCCGGGTCAGCTTGGCCGGCACGCCCTCCCACGTCAGGCTGAACAGCTCCTGATCGCCGGCGCCGATCAGCAGGGTCGTCTCGTCATGGGTGTTGCCCATGATCAGCGGCACGTCGCGCGACAGGGGCGTGGCGTCCGGCTCGAAGGGGTGCCGGGTCAGGCTGCGGCCGTCGAGCACCGGCACATAGGAGACGCCGCGGCTGGTGGCGATCAGTTGCTCCTTGGTCAGCCGTTTGAAGGCGTCCGCGCTGTCGACGCCGGCGTTGGCCAGCGCCTTGCGCGCGCTGGCGGTGGCGAGCTCCGGTGAGGCGACGGTGACCTGCTGGCCGCTCATGGTCAGGACGCGGTGGAACAGGCCGCGCGCGGCGGGCATGGCCATCAGCACCGACGCCTTGGCCCCGCCGCCGGACTGGCCGAAGATCGTGATATTGCCGGGGTCGCCGCCGAACTCCGCGATGTTGTCGCGCACCCACTGCAGGGCCAACACGATGTCCAGCATCCCCGCGTTGCCCGAGTCCGCGAACGCCTCTCCGCCCAGCTCGGCCAGATACAGATAGCCGAAGGCGTTCAGCCGGTGGTTCAGGGTGACCACCACCACATCGCCCAGACGCGCCAGATTGGTCCCGTCATACAGTGGGCTGTTGGCTGACCAGTTCGAGAAGCCTCCGCCGTGCAGCCAGACCAGCACCGGCTGCTTCCCCTGCCCGACCTGCGGCGTCCACAGGTTCAGCTTCAGCAGGTCCTCGGACGTATCGTCGGTGGTGAAGGCGCTTTCGGGCAGATAGCCGCTGTTCGACCCGCCCGCGGGCTGGGGCGCCAGTGGCCCGAAGGCGGCGGCCTCCAGCACGCCGCGCCACGGCCGGGGCGGCTTTGGCGCCGCGAACCGCGTCTCCGCCGTGTCCGCGCCATAAGGCACGCCCTTGAATACGCTGATGTTTCCGGCCCGCCGCCCACGCAGCCGCCCATGCCGCGTCCGCGCCACGACACCGGTGTCAGGCTGAGCTCGAACAAGAGACGGCGCACCCAGCACAGCGCTCGCTCCAGCGGCGGCCAGCAGTGCGCGACGATCGACTCCAGACCCGGTCACAGGCGTTCTCCCGTTATGTTTTGCGGCCACGTTCCGCCCCGCGCCCGACGTCGTCAAGGCCGCTTCCCCGTGACCGCCCCGCGTTCTAGGGTCCGACCGCTTTCACCGGAGGACCCCATGACCGGAACCATTCGCGTCGGCATCGGCGGCTGGACCTACGAGCCGTGGCGCGGGGTCTTCTATCCAGACAAGTGGAGCCAGAAGCGCGAGCTGGAGTACGCCAGCCGGCACACGACCTCGATCGAGATCAACGGCACCTACTATTCGGGCTTCAAACCCGAGACCTGGATGAAATGGCGCGACGAGACGCCGGACGATTTCGTGTTCGCGGTGAAGGCCAGCCGGTTCTGCACCAACCGCAAGGTGCTGGCCGAGGGCGGCGAGAGCGTCGACCGGTTTCTGGATCAGGGCCTGACCGCGCTGGGCGACAAGCTCGGCCCGATCAACTGGCAGTTCATGGCGACCAAGAAGTTCGACCCGGTCGACTTCGAGGCGTTTCTGAAGATGCTGCCCAAGGAGAAGGACGGCGTGCGGCTGCGCCACGCACTGGAGGTCCGCAGCCCGACGTTCGACACGCAGCAGTTCTACGATCTGGCGGCGAAATACGGCGCGGCCATCGTCTACGCCGAGGACGACGAGGCGCCCGAGTGGCCGAAGATCGACCTGCCGACCGCCGACTTCACCTACGCCCGGCTGATGTCGAGCAAGGAAGACGAGCCGTCTGGCATGACCTCGGCCGAACTGGACGGCATCGCCAGGAAGGCCCGCGGCTGGGCGAAGCGCGGCGACGTCTTCGCCTATTTCATCGCGGGGGCGAAGGTGCGTAACCCGGCGGCGGCGCAGGCGCTGATTGGAAAACTGGCTTAGGCGCCGCCGCTCGCGTCACCGCGCCCGGGTGAAGACCCAGGTCACCGTGCCGTCGTTGAGGCGCAGCGTCGAACCGGAGCGGCTGATCGTGTAGTTTTCAGTACGACCCGAGCGATCGCTCTGGCTGACGTTGCTGTTGCAGGACCGGCTGGCGCGCTCGGAGCCCTGGCGGATGTCGAAGGCGCCCCGCGTGCCGCTGACAGTCAGGATGCCCGCCCGTTGCTGTCTCAGGGTGACGTTGCAGCTGGAGCTTTCCGGATAGGTCTTGTCCGACATCCAGTCGAAGCCGCCGTCCGGGCGGATCGTCAGCGTCATGTCGCGACGGACCTGTGTCGGCACTGGCCGGGTCGAGATCACCGTGCTGCCGCCGGGGCGGAAATCGCCTGACATGGAGTAGGTGGTGCGCTGCTCCATCACCGAGCGGATGACCAGTTCCTGCTGGGTTCCGGTATGGCGCCATGTGCCGGCCAATTCCGCGGTCTGGGCGTGAACCGAAGGGGCGGCGAGCAGCAGGCTGGCGGCGATCGCGGCGGCGGAGATTTTCATCGTAACGATCCTCTGAAGTCGCGGACAGGTTGGCGTGTCGCGACGAACCCCGCGCGCGCCCTGCGACGGGAACCCGTGGTTTTTGCGACGAAGAGCGCCCTTCTCTCGGGCGTGCGAGGACGCTATGCCGTCAGGGAAGGCTTTCGCGTCAGACGAACGCCCACAGGGAAAGGAATCGTACATGGCTCGAGTAGCTTTCGTGACCGGCGGCACCCGCGGCATCGGCAAGGCGATCGTGCAGCGGCTGAAGGAAGACGGCCTGTCCGTCGCGGCCGGCTATTCCGGCAACGCCGAGGCCGCCGAAGCGACGGCGAAAGAGCTTGGCGTCATGGTCGTGAAGGGCAACGTCGGTTCGTTCGAGGACTGCGCCCGCGCGGTCGCCGAGGTCGAGAGCCAGCTGGGCCCCATCGATGTGCTGATCAACAACGCCGGCATCACCCGCGACGGCTTCTTCCATAAGATGACCGCGGACCAGTGGTCCGACGTGATCCGGGTCAACATGGACAGCGTGTTCAACATGACACGGCAGGTGATCAACGGCATGCGCGACCGCGGCTTCGGCCGGATCGTCAACATCAGCTCGATCAACGGTCAGAAAGGCCAGATCGGCCAGACCAACTATTCGGCCGCCAAGGCCGGCATGATCGGCTTCACCAAGGCGCTGGCGCTGGAAAACGCGCGCAAGGGCGTGACGGTGAACTGCATCGCCCCGGGCTATATCGACACCGAAATGGTGGGCGCCATGGACCAGAAGGTGCTGGACTCGATCATCGCCCAGATTCCGGTGGGAAGGCTCGGAAAAGGCGAGGAAATCGCCGACATGGTGTCGTGGCTGTCGGGCGAGCGTGCCGGATATGTCACAGGATGCACCCTGTCGCTGAACGGCGGTCAATATCTGGTCGGCTGAGCCGTACTCCGCCCAAAATCCGCCGCGCGCCGATTCCACCACTTCAAGCATGAAATTGACGGCCAGGGTCAGATCGGCGGGGGGTCCGCTTCTGACCGCGACGGCGATCGCCGTTGCGGCCGCCGTCCTGACTCTGCTGTTCCACGTCCCCGCCGCCGTCGCGCAGGTTCGCGGCAATGCGCAGGCGGAGCAGAGCGAGGCCCTGCGCAACCGCGGCGGTCTGGTCATCACGCCGCCGGCCGTGGGCCGCTATGTGTCCGAGAGCGGCGAGGGGTTTGTTCTGGACCGATCCGGCCGCTATCCCCTTCTTCGGTTCGACCGGCGCGACGAGACCTGGGTGCTGCGCCCCAGCCCCGCCCCGCGAGGCGACGTCATCTACCGCAACGACGCCGGCGAACAGGTCCTGCGCACCACGCCCAGCGGCGGCCTGACGGTCTTCACGCCGCGCGCGCCGGGCGGCTCGCCCGCCTCGCTGAACGGCGCGGGACAGAGCCTTGGGCCGCCGACGCTGGGCCCGGCGCAGGTGTTCAACCTGATGGCCCGACGCAGCGCCCTGCTGACCCAGGCCATGGGCCGGCTGGTCGAGATCAACGTCGACACCGGCTCCAGCTCGGAATCCCTGACGGTCGAGGCGCTGATCGTCACGACCGACGCCGTGCTGCGTATCGCCCGCTCTCCGACGGCGCGAGCCTCTCTGGACCGGCTGCGCAGCATCACCATCGCGGAGGGCCCGCGGTCGGGCGTCGTGTACACCAACGGCGATCTGCGCGTCGTGGTGGCCCCGACGCAGGGCGTGGCCGGCCGGCCATCCTCGGCCCGGATCATCCGCGCCGTCCTGCCGCAATAGGTCAGCCCACGAAGCTGTCCTTGGCGGCGCGCAGGGCTGCGAAGGTTGCGGCGTCCCCGGCCCTCAGAAACGGATTGAACGCCTTTTCGGCCGCCAGCGTGGTCGGCACGGTCGGTCGCCCCTGTTCGCGCAGGTCGAAGACCTTCGCCGCATGCGCCGCCGTCTCCGGCCGGTCGTCGACGCTCAGGGTGAAGCGCGCATTCGCGGCCGAGTATTCGTGAGCGCACCAGATCGTCGTCTCGTCGGGCCAGCGAAGCAGGGCCTGAAAGCTGTCCCACATCTGCTCGGGCGTCCCCTCGAACAGGCGTCCGCAGCCCATCACGAACAGGGTGTCGCCGACGAAGGCCTGATCATCCGCCGCCGAGCGATACACGATGTGCCCCAGCGTGTGACCCGGGGTTTCGGTCACCTCGAACGTCGTCTCGCCCAGCATGACCGTGTCCCCTCCCGCGACGACCCGGTCCAGCGGCGCGGCGCGGCGCACCTCTTCCGGACCCACGATTTCGCATCCGGTTGCCGCCTTGAGCGCTGCGTTGCCCTGGGTGTGATCCGGGTGCCAGTGGGTGTTCAGGATCAGGTCGAGCCGCCCCCAGCCGGACGTCTCCAGATCGCGCTGGATCGCCTCGGCGTCCGGCGTGTCGACGGTCGCGACCAGACCGGCCGCCCGGTCCCGCACCAGAAAACCGTAGTTGTCGTTCAGACAGGGGAAGATGCGGATATCGAGGGCCATGCGCCCGTTCTAGCAAGCCCGCCGCAAGCGGCCTATCCTTCAGCCATGCGCCGCAGCATCGACGAGCTTCGACTCTTTTACGGCGAACCCGCGGGAGCGCTGGCGCGGCGGCTGCTGGCCCGGCGGCTTGAGGATGCGTGGGGCGAGGCGACCAACGCCGACGTGCTGGGTCTGGGCTATGCGACGCCGTGGCTGGACGCCTTCGTAGGCGCGCGCCGGGTGGTGGCGGCCATGCCCGGCGGTCAGGGCGTGGAACTGTGGCCGACGGTCGGCCGCAACCGCACCACCTTGGTCGAGGATCGCCGTCTGCCTTTCGCGGCCGGCAGCTTCGACCGCATCCTGATGGTCCATGCGCTGGAAGAGGCCGATGACGCCCGGGCGCTGATGATGGAGGCGGTGCGGGCGCTGGCGCCGGCAGGCCGGGTGATCCTGATCGCCGCCGCCCGCGGAGGCCTGTGGTCGCGGGCAGAGAACACGCCCTTCGGCCACGGCCGCCCCTTCACTCGCCGACAGCTGGAGCAGCTGGTGCGCGAGGCGGGGCTGGAGCCGACGGCCTGGTCCCAGACGCTGTACGTGCCGCCGTGGGGGCCGTTACTGCCGCTGGCCGACGGGTTCGAGCAGGTGGGACGCCGCATCATGCCCGGTGCGGCGGGCGTGCTCCTGCTGGAGGCTACGCGACAGGCCTATGCCCGTATCCAGCCCGGGGGCGCCGTCGCCACCGCGCCGATCCTGACGCCGTCCCTTCAGCCCCAGCCGGCATCGCGTGCGCGGCGCGATCTGGCGGGATTGTGCGAACGGTCCTAAAGCCGGGCCCATGCAGCGACTGATCCTGATGCGCCACGCCGAGGCCGTGGGAAGCGCCCCGTCCGGGCTGGACCGCGACCGCGCCCTGTCGCCGCGCGGCCGGATCGAGGCGCAGAGCGTGGGCCGCGCCCTCGCCGCCCGGGGCCTGCAACCCGATCTGGCGCTGGTCTCGGCCGCCACCCGCACGCGCCAGACATGGGATCTGCTGCGGGAGAGCCTTGGAGAGATTGCGCTTCGGGCCGAGCACGCCCTCTACAACGCTCCCGCCGAAACCCTGCGTGTCCATGCGGAACGGGCCGGACAGGACGCGGACTGCGTCATCCTGATCGCCCACAACCCGGGCGTCCATCAGCTGGCCATGGACCTGCTGACAGAGGCGGACGCCCGTCCGGCCGGCGCGAGCCGCATGGCCGGCGGATTTCCGACCGCAGCCGTGGCCGTCTTCGCGATCGACGCCGAGGGACGGCCGTCGTTCGAGGACGGCTTTGATCCGTCGGACCTGTCCGAATGACCGACGCCATCGTGTGGAAGCTGGTCGACCGGGCCGAGTGGGACGCCGCCCGCAAAGTCGGCGCCTATGCGGGCTCCGCGGTGGACCTCGCTGACGGCTACATCCACCTGTCGACCACCGATCAGCTGGCCGAGACCGCACGGCGGCACTATCGCGGCCGGACCGGGCTGTTGCTCGTCGAGGTCGACCTGAGGGGGCTGGATCCGGTCTGGGAGGCCTCAAGAGGCGGGGCCCTGTTTCCCCACCTCTATCGCCCCCTGCCCTTCACCGCCGCCCGATCCGAGCAGGGCCTGTCGGTCGATGACGACGGGCTGATGCGGTTCGACGACGGAGCCACCGGATGGGGATGACGGACATCGGCGCGGCGATCCTGCGCGGGCTCGATCCGGAGGTCGCGCACCGGCTGGCCCTGCAGGCGCTGCGGGCCGCGCCCCTGCCCGCTCCGCGCCCGGACGATCCCGTTTTGCGCACCCGGCTGGCCGGTCTGGACCTGCCAAATCCGGTCGGTCTGGCCGCCGGTCTGGACAAGAATGGCGAGGCGCTGCACGGCCTTGCCCGGCTCGGCTTCGGCTTCATCGAGTGCGGCTCGGTCACGCCCCTGCCCCAGCCCGGCAATCCGAAGCCCCGCCTGTTCCGCCTGACCGAAGACCGGGCGGTGATCAATCGCATGGGCTTCAACAACGCCGGTCTTGAGGCCTTCGCCGCCCGGCTGGCCGACCGCCCGCGCAGCATCGTCGTCGGTGCTAACCTTGGCGCCAACAAGGATACAGAGGACAAGGCGGCGGATTATGTCGCCGGGCTGCGTCGGCTGAAAGGTCTGGCCGACTACGTCACCGTCAATGTCTCCTCGCCCAACACGCCCGGCCTGAGGGCGCTTCAGGGCCGCGCGGCGCTGGACGACCTGCTGGGCCGGCTGGCCGAGGCGCGGACGGGCGATCCGGCGCCGGTCTTCCTCAAGGTCGCCCCCGATCTGACGCCCGACGAGATCGCCATGATCGTCGAGGCCGCCATCGCGCACGGGATCGACGCCCTGATCGTCTCCAACACCACGCTGGACCGGCCCGAAACCCTGCGGTCAAAGGATCGCGGAGAGGCGGGCGGCCTGTCCGGCGCGCCGCTGAAGGCTCGCGCCCGCGCCGCCCTGACCTCGGCCGCCGAGGCCGCCTCGGGCCGCCTTCCCCTGATCGCCGTGGGCGGCATCGACAGCGGCGAGGAGGCCTATGCCCGCATCCGCGCCGGCGCGTCCGCCGTCCAGATCTACTCAGCGCTTGTCTTTGACGGGCCGGGACTGGTGGGCCGGATCAAGCGCGACCTTGCGGCGCGGCTGCGGGCCGACGGCTTTTCCTCCGTCTCCGACGCGGTCGGCTCCGCCCGTTGACCAAGCGTTAGGGCGAAACGGGGCATACTGGGCAGAGGCGAAAACGCCCGCTCGAGGACGTGCATGGCGAATCTCGCCGTTAAGACAGCCGAGGACGCGTCGGACCAATGGGCCGCCGCCATCCGTCAGCGCCGCAGCGCGCTGATGCAGCGATTGGCCATGGCCGTCGCCGCGGGACTGATTTTCAGCACCATCATCGGCTGGAGCTTCATCATCTGGTGGACACTGGCCTTCACCGCCATCCAGATGATCGACGCCCTGATCTTCCAGCCGCTCGCGACCGGCAAGGTCGACCGTCTGCCCGCCTGGCGCACGGTGCTTGGCAGCTTCGCCATCTTCGCCAACACCGCGATCTTCGGCAGCCTGAGCGTTCCCCTGTGGCTGACCGGCGGACAGGCCGGCGGCGTTTGCGCCGTACTGCTGCTGGCCGGGGGGGCCATCTATTCCGTAGTCAATTCTCCGGGGTCAGTGCGCGCGCTCGTTTGCACGATGAGCGCCCATTTCCTGTACCTCGGGCTGACCCCCTGGTTCCTGGCGAAGAACGGGGCGGGCGGAAACGCGATTTCCGCGGCCGCGATCGCGACCCTGATCTACGCCTTCTACTGCCTGAACACTTGGTCGCGTCTCAACGACGCCCGCCGCGCGGAAATCCACGCCCGCCTCGACGCCGAGCGCAAGCGGGCCGAGGCCGAGCGGATTATGGCCAGCCGCAGCGCCTTCCTCGCCACGGTCGGCCATGATCTGCGCACGCCGATCAGCGCCATCCTGAGCGGTGCCGGCCAGCTTGAGGCGGAAGCCCTCAACGACGCTGGCCGCGACCAGTCCCGGCTGATCACCGACGCCGGCATGATGATGAAGGCCCTGCTCGACGACCTGCTCGAGCACGCCAAGCTGGAAGCCGGCCACCTGACCATCGAGAAGAGCGACTTCAACCTGCGTGAGCTGTTGTCGCAGAGCGTCGCCCTGTGGTCCGGTCCGGCCCGCGCCAAGGGGCTGAAGCTGCGGGTCGAAGGCGCCGCGACCATTCCGGAGGGCGTGCGGGGCGACCCGATGCGCATCCGTCAGGTTCTGAACAACCTGATCTCGAACGCGATGAAGTTCACTAACGAGGGCGAGATCACCCTTCGGCTACGGTCATGGGCGGACGAACCGCACGGCCACGCCATCCTGATCGAGGTGGCTGACACCGGCGCAGGGATGACGCCGGACCAGCTGGTTCGCCTGTTCACCCCCTTCGACCAGACGGCGGACGGCGTCAGCGCGCGTCACGGCGGCACCGGACTGGGTCTGGCCATCAGCCGACAGCTGACCGAACTGATGGGCGGTCGCCTGACCGCGCGCAGCCGCCCGGGCGAAGGCGCCGTCTTCACCCTGGCCCTGCATCTTGAGCGCGGTGAAAGTCAGGCCGCGCCGATCCCGGCGCTGGATCAGGCCAGCCGCGACGCCGCCGCCCGCGCCCTCGGGGCTCCTGCCTCCGGCCCGGAGCGAACGCCCGTCGTCGAACCGACCGCGGTCGAAGTCGCCCCCGTCGAGACTGACGGTGACGTGGACGACGAGGACGAAGGCCGCCCGATGCGGGTGCTGGTGGTCGACGACCACGACATCAACCGCCGCGCCATCCAATTGATCCTCCAGCCGCTGGGCTGCGACATCGCTACGGCGGCCGACGGCATGGCGGCGCTGAAGATCTGCGAGAACGACGCCTTCGATCTGATCTTCATGGACGTGCGGATGCCCGAGCTGGACGGTCGCGAGACCACCCGCCGCATCCGCGCGGGCGCCGGCCCGAACGCCAATGTCCCGGTCATCGCCGTCACGGCCGATACCTCGCCCGAAGACATCGCTGCCTGCACCGCCGCCGGGATGACCTATTTCGTGCCCAAGCCGATCACCCCGCCGATGCTGCTGGGCGCGATCAACCACGTGATGAGCATGGCTCAGGACGCGGCATCGGAAGCGGCCTGACCGCGGACTTCGGCGATCAGGCGGTCGGCGAAGCCCGCGTCGCGCATCCCGCACTCCCACACGGTGACCACCCGCCAGCCGTCCGCTTCGAGCGCGGCCGAGGACCGGCCGTCCCGCGCGCGGTTCCTGCCGATCTTGGCCTTCCAGTATTCGCCGTTGGCCTTGGGCTCGCGTGAGCCCCGCGCGCAGTCATGCCCGTGCCAGAAGCACCCGTGCACGAAGACGACCGTTCGTCGTCCCTTCATCACCAGATCCGGCCGCCCCGGCAGGCCGGACCCGCCCAGCCGATAGCCGATTCCCGCCGCGCGCAGGATGCGGCGGACCTTCAGCTCCGGAGAGGTGTCGCGGCCCCGCACGCGCCGCATGACGGCGCTGCGTTGCTTGGGGGTGAAGACGTCTGTGGTCATGTCGCTCTTGGCGAGCGACGCCGCCTAGAGCTGCGTCAGCAGATGCTCGGCGGACGAGACCTTGAACTCGCCAGGCTGTTCGATGTTCAGCTGCTCGACCACGCCATCCTTGACGATCATCGAATAGCGCTGCGAGCGCTCGCCCATGCCGAAGCCCTTGGCGTCCATCGACAGGCCCAGCTGGCGGGTGAAGTCGCCATTGCCGTCGCCCAGCATGACGATGTCGTCCTTGCCGATGCCCTGGCTGTCGGCCCAGGCGCCCATGACGAAGGCGTCGTTGACCGACACGCAGGCGACGGTGTCCACGCCCTTGCCGGTCAGGTCGGCGCGATGGTCCTTGAAGCCCGGCAGGTGGCGGGCCGAACAGGTCGGGGTGAAGGCGCCTGGCACGGCGAACACGGCGACGGTCTTGCCCTTGAAGATTTCGTCGGTGGTGACGGGCTTGGGACCGTCGTCGGTGGCGCGGGTCAGGCTGGCCGAGGGAATGCGGTCGCCGATCTGAACGGTCATGGGAAGCTCCAGGGAGATGTCGGGACGAAACGTCGCGCTGAAATAGGGGTTGCCGACGTCTTCGCCAACAGGCCTCCGCTTGCGTCCGCACCCCAGGCTCCCAATGATAGAGGCATGGAAGACTTCCAATCCCTCGTCGGGCGGCTGCTGGTGGCCATGCCCGGCATCGGCGACCCCCGGTTCGAGCATGCGGTGATCCTGATCTGCGCCCACGGCCGCGATCATGCCATGGGTCTGCGACTGGACCGCCCGGCGCCGGGCGTCGACCTGAAGAAGGTGCTGTCCACGCTGAACACTGAAGCACCGGACGACAGCGCCGACCGCGCTGTGCTGGTGGGCGGACCGGTCGAGCGCGAGCGGGGCTTTGTGCTGCACACGGCCGACTGGACGGCCGAGGACGCCAGCCTCGCCTTCGGCGACGGTCTGGCCATGACGGGCACCCGCGAGGCGCTGGCGGCGATGGTAGATCCCGGAAAGGGTCCGTCCCGCTCGGTGCTGTTGCTCGGCTATGCCGGCTGGGGCGAGGGCCAGTTGGAGGATGAGCTGGGCGAGAATGTCTGGCTGACCGCCGACGCCGCGGACCGCGACCTGATCTTCGACGCCGAATACGAAACCAAATGGACCCGGGCGTTGGCCACGCTGGGCGTCGATCCTGCGCTGCTGTCGGGACAGGCGGGTCGGGCCTAGGCCGAGCGCGCCTTGATGGGTGCGGAACCGTCGGCCAGCGACTCGTTCAGATAGACCTCGGCGTCCTGCGCCGGCAGCGCGGGCGCATAGCCGAAGCCCTGACCGTAATGACACTGGGCGTCCAGAAGGAGGCGGGCGAGACCGGCGTTCTCCACGCCTTCGGCCACCACCTCCAGCGACAGGTCGCGGCCCAGATTGACCACCGACTTGACGATCTTGGCCGAGCCCTCGTCCTTGTCCATCGTCAGAACGAAGTAGCGGTCGATCTTCAGCGTATCGAACGGCAGGCGCGCCAGATAGCTGAGGGAGCTGAACCCGGTGCCGAAGTCGTCCAGCGCCAGCGAGGCGCCCGCGTTGCGCAGCGCCTTCAGCGTGTCCGCCGCCCGCGCTGTGTCGCGCATGATGTCGCCTTCGGTGACCTCCAGCTTCAGCGCGCCACGCGGCAGGTCGGCCTCGGCGATGATGCGGGTCACGTCCTCGACCAGATTGGGCCGCTCGATCTCGCCAACCGACAGATTGACGCTGCAGAACAGCTTGCCCGCCGCCGGATAGCGCCCCAGCCACTCCGACAGCTGACGCGCCGACTGGCGCATCATCAGCAGGCCGAGGTCGTTCATCAGGCCCATCTCGTCGGCCAGACCCAGGAACTCGTCCGGCGGGACCAGACCGCGCTTCGGGTGACGCCAGCGGGCCAGAGCCTCGAACCCGGCCACCGCGCCCGTGTTCAGGTTCACGATCGGCTGGAAGAAGGGCTCGATCTCGCCCCGGACGAAGGCGTTGCGCAGGTCGGCTTCCAGGGCCAGCCGCGACAGACTGTCGGACTCCAGCGCCCGGCCGTAGGCGGCCACACCGCCGCGCCCGGCCGACTTGGCCTGTTCGACGGCCAGCTCGACCCGCCGCAGCAGTTCGGCCGCGTCCGGCGCCTCCGGCCCGCCGGTCGCCTGCACGGCGCCGATCGAGACGGTCGGATAGATGTCGAAGCCGGCGATGCGCATCGGCTGTTCCAGCGCCTCGCGCAGTCGTTCCGCGGCCGAACCGGTCCCGCGCGGCACGATGACAGCGAACTCGTCCTCGCCGATCCGTGCGGCCGAGGCCTCGTGCACGAAGGCGGCGTTCAGGCGCGAGCCCAGCGCCGACAGCACCAGATCGGTCCGCTCATGCCCCAGCGCCTCGTTCAGCCGGCGCACCCGGTCCACGTCGGCCACGACCAGCTCGTATTCGCCCGGCTGGGTCAGGGTCTCGGCCGTTCGCGACAGGAAGGTCCGGCGGTCCAGCAGGCCCGTCAGGTGATCGCGATGAGAGGCGGTGAATTTCGTCTCAAGCGCCGCGACCCCGGCGGCGCGCAGGCCGTCCTCCAGCCAGACGCCGCGCCAGATGCAGGTCTCGGAATCCCGCATGCGGAGACGGAGCGCGATCTCGGTCCCCTCCTCCTGCGGCTTCAGGATACGTTCGGCCAGTGCCCGGTCCTGAGGGATAGCCATGGCGGTGAACGCCGCACCCGAACATTCGGGCGCAAGCGGGCCGAGGCCCAGCGCGCGCGTCGCCCCGGTGAACCGCATCAGGTCGTCGGAAGGGGTCCAGAACCACAGCGCGGCGTCGGCCGCGGCGAGCGCCTCGATGGCGGTCGTCGGGTCCCAGGCCAGACTTCTGGAGCGCGTGTTCAACCTGCGGTTTCCGTCCGGCGTCAGCCGCCGTGTCCGGAACCGTCATTCACCCGGCCGAACAGCAGATGATCTGCCCAAGCGCCGTTAATTTTCAAATAAGCCCGGGCTCTTCCTTCAAGCTCGAAACCCGCCTTTTCCAGCACGCGTCGCGATGCGTGGTTCTCGGGAACGCAGGCCGCCTCGACCCGGTGCAGGTTCAGCTCGTTGAAGGCATAATCCGCCATCGCCCGCACCGCGGCCGCGCCCAGACCGTGACCCGCATGCCGCTGGCCGATCCAGTAGCCCAGCGTGCCCGTGTCAGCGACGCCGCGACGGATGTTCGAGAGGGTGATCGCGCCCACCAGCGTCCGGTCCTTCGCCGCGAAGATGAAGAACGGCCAGGCGTTCCCCAGCTCCATCTCACGCTGATAGATCGACAGCCGCCGCTTGAACGCCGCCCGGGTCAGGTCGTCCTCGGGCCAGGTGGGCTCCCACGGCTGAAGGTAGGCGTAGGACTCCTGACGCAGCGCCGCCCATGCCTCGTGATCGCCCAGCCGTGGCGGGCGCAGGACCACCCCCTGTCCAGCCACCACCGGGCCGGTCGCCTCGCTGATCCAGTCCAGAAGGGCCATGACGACCTTCTAGACCCTTCCCGTGGCGCAAGGGAGGCGAAACACGCTCATTCCGCGCCGTCGACCCACGCCTGCATCAGCGTTCGCGCGATGGCGATCGGCGGCGGCGCCTTGATCGTCGGGTGGGTCCCTGCCAGCACCGACGTCAGCTCCGCCCGGGTCAGCCACGCCACGGCCTCCAGCTCGGTCTGGTCGGGCCGCGCGTCGTCGGAATCCACGTCCGCGAACAGGCCGATCATCAGTTGCGACGGAAACGGCCACGGCTGGCTGGAGTGATAACGCACCGCCGTCACGGTCAGCCCCGCCTCTTCCCGGATCTCGCGCGCACAGCCCTCCTCGATCGACTCGCCGGGCTCGAGAAAGCCCGCCAGCGCCGACATCCGCCCTTCGGGCCAGGCCGCCTGCCGGCCCAGCAGACAGCGCGGCTCGGTCCCGCCGCGATGAATGGCCAACATGATCGTCACGGGATCGAAGCGCGGAAAATGCTCGGTCCGACACGCGGGGCAGACGCGCTTCCAGCCGCCACAGATCGTTGTGCTCTCCTGCCCGCAGGAGGCGCAGAAACCGTGCCGGCGCCGCCACTCGAACAGCGAGCGCGCCGTGCCGGCCATGGCCGCGTCTCCGCCGGGCAGCACGCCGGCCGCCTCGCGCATGTCCATGAAGACGCCCAGCCCGGCCAGAACGCCGGCCGCGGGGTCGTTTCCGCCCTCGACCTCGACCGCGAAACAGGGCGCGTCCTTCCACAGCCCGAGGAACAGCTCCCGGTCGGGAACCACCGCCCGCGCATGGGCCATCGACAGCCAGCGCAGGCGCGGCCCGTCGGCATGGTCCTCCACCAACGGACGCCCGTCCCAGATCACCATGGCCACGGCCTCGGGGTCCGCCGCCCGCTCGGCCAGCCAGTCGGGATCGCTGCGCAGATCGCCCGCCCGGTCCAGCGGGTTGCCAGCGAAGGTGTTCACGGCGGTCAGGGTCATGACGCCTGTCTAGCAAGGCGCCGCTTGCATCCGCGACCCGAAATCGTCATATCCCCGCTTGGAGATCGCGGGCGAAGGCTTCGCCAACCTGGTCAGGGCCGGAAGGCAGCAGCCACAACGAATTCACCTTCGGGTCGCGGTCTCTACTTTCCTTTCTTTCTGGCGCTAACGCTCGCGACGCGGTCGATTGCTGCCTGAGCGCGGGCGCTAACGCTTGCGACGCGGTCCCTTACCGCCGAGCGCGAGCGAAGTGGTTCGTGACGTAGCGATGCGGTCACGATTTATCGGAACCGCGACGCGCCCTGTCCGCTCCCTAGACTCACCTGTCAGGAGCGAAGACATGAGCATTCTCGGGAATATTCTCGGCAAGATTTTCAAGAAGCGTGACGCCGCGCCCGCCCCGACCGCTCCCGCCCAGCCGGCGCCCACCGCGCCGACGGCCGCGGCCCCTGCACCGACGCCGGCCGCCGCCCAGCCCGTCGACGTCGACGGCATCCTCGACTTCATGAACGAGCAGCGCGACCAGAAGCTCAACTGGCGGACGTCGATCGTGGATCTGATGAAGTTGACGGGAATGGATTCCACCCTGGCCGAGCGCAAGGAGCTGGCGGGCGAGCTGGGATATACCGGCGACACCTCCGATACCGCGTCCATGAACATCTGGCTGCACAAGCAGGTGATCCAGCGAATTCGGGACAATGGCGGCCAGATCCGCGACATGACCGACTGATCCACCACTCATCCCCGCGAAAGCGGTGAGGTCCGGGCGCGAGGGGGTGGCAGGCGCGTCCCGTCGCGCTAAACCGATGTCATGAGCGACGTCGATCCGAGTCTCGATGGCCCCCCGTGGGACGAAGACGCCCCCGCCGCCGAAGCGGAGGAGCGGGATCCCAACACCGACGACATGTTCGGCGCGCCTCCTGTCGCGCCCGAACCTGACGCCGAGGTCGAACTGGCCGAGATCGCCGCGGGCGTGGAGAGCAAGCCCGTCGAACCCGCGCCGAAAACGTCTCCAGTAGCGGAGCCCGCTCCAGCCGACGCAGAGGGCGAGGCCTATACCGTCCTCGCCCGCAAATACCGGCCGCGCACGTTCGAAGACCTGATCGGGCAGGAGGCGATGGTCCGCACCCTGACCAACGCCTTCGCGACGGGCCGTATCGCCCACGCCTTCATGCTCACCGGCGTTCGCGGCGTCGGCAAGACGACCACGGCCCGCCTGCTTGCCCGCGCCCTGAACAACGAGACCGACGTCATCGACCGGCCCTCGCTGGACCTGACCGCCCACGGCCGGCACGACGCCGCCATCATGGCCGGCCAGCACATGGACGTGATGGAGATGGACGCGGCGTCGCACACCGGCGTCAACGACATCCGCGACATCCTCGAAAGCGTCCGCTACGCCCCGGTCGAGGCGCGCTACAAGGTCTACGTCCTCGACGAGGTCCACATGCTGTCGACGCAGGCATTCAACGCCCTGCTGAAGACGCTGGAAGAGCCGCCGCCCCACGCCAAATTCATCTTCGCCACCACCGAAATCCGCAAGGTGCCGGTGACCATCCTCAGCCGCTGCCAGCGCTTCGACCTGCGCCGCGTCGAGCCCGAGGTGCTGGTGGAGCATCTGGGCCGCGTCGCCGATCGCGAGGGCATGCGGGTCGAGGACGATGCGCTGGCCCTGATCGCCCGCGCCGCCGAAGGCTCCGTCCGCGATGGCCTCAGCCTGCTGGATCAGGCGCTGGTGCAGGCCGAGCGTGGGGAGACGGTCAAGACCGACACCGTCCGCGACATGCTGGGCCTCGCCGACCGGACCCAGACCATCGCCCTGTTCGAGGCCGTGATGGCCGGGCGCACGCCCGAGGCGCTGGAACTGTTCCGTACCCTCTACGGCTATGGCGCCGATCCGGTGCAGGTGACCAACGATCTGCTGGAGCACGCCCACGCCGCCCAGGTCGCCAAGATGCTGGGACCGAACGCTACCCGCTTGCCCGGCGATCAGGCCCAGAAGCTGGCGGCGCTCGGCGCCGTCCTGTCGGCGGGCACCCTGTCCCGCGTCTGGCAGATGCTGCTGAAGGCGCTGGACGAGGTCCGCCGCGCACCCAATCCGGCCGACGCCGTCGAGATGGCGCTGGTCCGTCTCGCCTACGCCGCCGACCTGCCCAGCCCCGAGGACGCCCTGAAAGCGCTGCGCGACGGCGAGCCGATGCCGGGCGGGCAATCTCCCCGGGGCGGCGGCTCCGGCGGTGGTGGCGGCGGCGCCTCGGCCCAGCTCGCGGCCCGTCCGGCCGCCGCGCCGGTCCTGCCCGATCCTCAATCCTTCGAGGCCGTCGTCGCCCTGATCGGCGAGAAGCGTGAGGTCGGCCTGCAGATGGACGTCCAGCGCTACGTCCGCCCCGTCGCCTTCAAGCCCGGCGCCATCACCTATGAGAGCGTTCAGGGCGCCCCGGTCGATCTGGCCCGCAAGCTGGCCTCGCGCCTGAAGGACTGGACCGGCCGCACCTGGCTGATCGCCGCCAATGGTCAGGGCGGCGGCGAAACCATGATCGAGGTCGACCGCCGCCGCCGCGCCGACGAACGCGCCGAGGTCGAGGCTGATCCGTTCGTGAAAGCGGTGCTTGACGCCTTCCCCGGCGCAAAGGTGGGGGACATCCGGACGATCGCCGCGCCTGTGGAGTTGCCGGTCATCCCCGATGAGGGGGATGAGGACCAAGACTGAGACGCTTCTCCCTCCCCTTCAGGGGAGGGTGTCGGCGCGCAGCGACGACGGGTGGGAGCGACTCAGCGAAGCAGCTCCTCGCTTTATCCAGCCGTCCCCACCCGGCCGCTGCGCGGCCACCCTCCCCGCCCCGGGGATGGAGAAACCTCAAAGAATCGCCGCCGCCTCTTCGAAGCTCAGCCTCGGCGAACGCGGGAACAGGTTCTCGTCGGTGCCGTAGCCGAGGTTGACGATAAAGTTCGGTTCGATGTTTCCGTCCGGGAAGAACTCGGCCTTCACGCCGGCCGGATCGAAGCCTGACATCGGGCCCACATCCAGCCCCAGCGCCCGCGCCGCGAGCAGGAAGTAGCCGCCCTGCAGCGAGCCGTTGCGGAAGGCGGATTCCTTTCGCCCGGCTTCGTCTGCGAACCAGTCCCGCGCGCCCGGCGCGTGGGGGAACAGGGTCGGGAGATGGTCGTGGAAGTCGATGTCGTGGCCGATGATGACGTTCACCGGCGCCTGCAGCGTCTTCTCGCGATTGCCCTCGGACATCAGCGGCGACAGACGCGCCTTGGCCTCCGGGGAGGTCAGAAACAGGAAGCGAGCGGGCGTGTTGTTGACCGCTGTCGGCCCGAATTTCGTCAGGTCATAGAGCTTGCGCAGCAGCGCTTCCGGCACGGGCCGGTCGCTCCAGGCGTTGCGCGTGCGGGCGGCGGTGAATAGCTGCGCCAGCGACGTCTCCGACAGCGGCTGGTCGCGGATGGTGGTGGAATCGAAGGCCATGATGGGCGCTCCCAATCAGAAACAGCAATAGTTGCTAATTAGGGACGCAGCTCCGGCTTGCAAGACTATCCGCTACAAAAACTGTTACTATTTTTCAGGCCTGTCGCCCGGCGGTATCAGCGCTTATCTAGAGGCCATGAAAGATCTCAACGAACTCATGCAGCAGGCGCAGCAGATGCAGCAGCGCCTGCAGGACGCCCAGGCGAAGATGGCCGAGACCTCGGCCGCCGGGACATCGGGCGGCGGCCTGGTGACCGTCGCGCTGAGGGGCGCGGGTGAAATCACCGCCGTCACCATTGATGACAGCCTGCTGGTCCCCGGCGAGGGCGAGATTCTCGCCGACCTGATCGTGGCCGCCCATGCGGACGCCAAGCGCCGGCTGGACGAGGCCAACTCGGTCCTGATGCGCGAGGCCGCTGGCCCCATGGCCGGGATGAACATCCCCGGCATGCCGAAGCTGTTCTGATTGGCCGCCTCCGCCGGACCCGAAATCGAGCGGCTCATCTCGCTGCTCGCCAAGCTGCCGGGCATGGGTCCGCGCTCGGCCCGGCGCGCAGCGTTGGCCCTGCTGAAGAAGCGGGAACAGCTGCTGGTCCCCCTAGCCGCCTCGCTTCAGGAGACGGCGGACAAGGTCGTCTCATGCTCGGTCTGCGGAACGCCGGACACCCGTGATCCCTGCTCGATCTGCTCGGACAGCGCCCGCGACAACGGGCTGATCTGCGTGGTCGAGGAAGCCGGCGCCCTGTGGGCGATGGAGCGGTCCGGCGCCTTCCGCGGCAAGTACCATGTGCTGGGCGGCCTTCTGTCGGCGCTGGACGGCGTCGGCCCTGACGCGCTCCGGGTCGCCGAGCTGGTCGGCCGCGTCCGGGGCGGAGAGACCCGTGAAGTCGTGCTGGCCCTGCCCGCCACGGTCGACGGCCAGACCACCGCACACTACCTGACCGACCGCCTGTCGGGATCGGGCGCGGAGATCACCTCGCTGGCGCGCGGCGTGCCGGTAGGCGGCGACCTCGACTGGCTCGACGACGGCACCATCATTCAGGCGCTCCGCGCCCGTCGCCCTGCCTGAAACCCGTACGTCCGTTTTTGACGTCGGCAGGGTGTAGGCAGGTCTTCGTGACGGACGAACGCCGGACGATCCGGACGCATCGGACGCTTCGGACGCTTCGGACGGTGTTTTCGCCGTCGGTCATGGCGGGGTCCGGCGACTCCGTCTAAGGAACGGAGCATGAACGCAGAGATCGTCCTTGCCCTTGCCGCCGGCCTCGTCGCCCTTCTCGCGCTCGGCTGGGCGCTGATGGAGCGCCGACGCGCGGGTGCCGCCGAGGCGCGCGCCTGGGACCTGCGCGAACGGCATGCCGAGGCCGAGGCCCGCATGCGCCTGTTCGAGGATCAGGCCGCGACCCAGTCCGAGCTGCTGCGCGCGCAGGCCGCGCAATCGGCCCATGACGTCGCCGACGCCCTGCTGAAGCGCACCGACGAGACCTTCCGCAATCGCGAACTGATGGCCCAGCAGCGCATGGACGCCCAGCTGAAGCCCGTCGCCGACACCCTCGCGAAGTTTCAGGAACAGGTCGCTGCGCTTGAGAAGGTCCGGGCCGAAGAGACCGGCGGGCTGAAAGAACAGCTTCAGCTGCTGATGACCGCCTCCAGCGCGACCCGGGATGAAGCGCGCAAGCTGACCGAAGCCCTGCGCGGCAACACCGGCCGCCGCGGTCGCTGGGGCGAACAGACCTGCCGCAATGTGCTGGAGGCCGCCGGCATGGCCGGGCGCTTCGACTTCGAAGAGCAGACCTCGACCGCAGACGACGCTGGCCGCCAGCAGCGTCCCGACTTCGTCATCCGCCTGCCCGGCGGAGGCATGTTCGTGATCGACGCCAAGGTGCCGCTGGCCTTCGCCGAAGACGCTGACGGCGACCACGACGCTCAGGCCCGGGCGCAGTCGCTGCGCACCGCAGCCAGCCTGAAGACCCACGTCCGCCAGCTGGCCTCAAAGGGCTATCAGGACCAGTTCAAGCCCAGCCCCGATTTCGTCGCCCTGTTCGTGCCAGGCGACGCCTTCCTGTCGGCCGCGCTGGATCACGAGCCGGACCTGATGACCCACGCCATGGCCTCGCGCGTCGTCATCGTCACCCCGACCACCCTGTTCGCCCTGTGCAAGGCCGTCGCCTACGGCTGGCGCGCCGAGGAGCAGGCCAAGAACGCCGAGGACGTCGCGAAGCTGGGCCGCGAGCTCTACAAGCGACTGTCCGTCATGGGCGGCCACGCCGCCTCGGTGGGCAAGGCGCTGGAAGCGGCCGTGGGCCGCTACAACCAGTTCGTTGGCTCGCTGGAAAGTCAGGTCATGGTCTCGGCTCGCCGCTTCGAGGATCTGCAGGTCGATCACGAAGGCAAGGAGTTGCCGGAGCTGGCCCCTGTCGAGAATGCACCGCGCGTCCTGTCGCGTCCGGAGCTGGTGTCGCCGCCCGCGACAGACAAGGTCGCTTGATATAACCGAGGCCCGGTGTAAAACACCCTTGTCTTTCGAACGAGAGTGTCCGACATGGCCCGAGGCCTGAAGCGCGTCTTTCTTGCAGGTCTGATCGGTCTGGCGGGAATGGTGCTCCTGCTCTTCGTAGCCGGCATCGCCGTCGGCTATTTGTCCGCCCATGGCGCGGTGGATCCGCGCATGGCCCTGAATGTCGTGATGGCCGTGTTCGCCGTTGTAATGATGGGCGGCGCGATGTGGCTGAGCGTCATGTGGATGCGCTCCATCGACGAGGCCGCGCGCGAAGCTCACAAATCCGCCTGGTTCTGGGGCGGCTCGGCGGGCATGACCGTGGGCGGCGTCGCCTGCATGCTGGCCGCGCTGGAGCCGGCGAAGACCGTCTCGATCCCCGTGTGGTTTGAGGGCCGCTCGGACCCCGTCGCCTATGCCGCCACCGGCGCCTTCGCCATGCTGACGCTCATGCTGATCGGCTACGCCGTGGCCTGGGTCTGGTGGTGGTGGTCGCGCCGCGGATGAACAATCACCTCAAGACCCTGCGCGGCGAGAAGGGCTGGAGCCAGGCGGATCTGGCCAACCAGCTCGGCGTCTCGCGCCAGACCGTGAACGCACTCGAGACGGGCCGCTACGACCCTTCGCTGCCGCTCGCCTTCAAGATAGCGCATGTCTTCGGCCAGCCGATCGAAACCATCTTCCACGAAGACTGAACCTCTCAAAGGCAAGGACCTCCCCATGACCCTCCTCCGTCGTCTGACATCGTCCATCTCCGGCGCGGCCCTTGGCGTCGCAGCCTCCGCCGTCCTGCTGGCCGGACCGACCTCGGCGCTGGCGCAGGCCGTCGCGCCCGCTCAGCCCGTCGCGCCCGCCGCCGTGCCGATGGCGCAGGGGAACGGCCCGGCCCTGTGGGTCATCAAGGACGCCGACTCGACCCTCTATCTGTTCGGCACGGTGCACGTGCTGCGCCCGACCACGGCCTGGGGCTCGGCCCGCGTCGACGCCGCCTTCGACAGCGCGTCCGAGGTGTATCTGGAGATCACCAACCCCGACGATCAGGCCGCCGTCGTTCCCCTGATCCAGCAGCATGGTCTCTCGCTCGACAAGCCCCTGTCCAGCCGCCTGACGCCCGAGGAGATGGCCGATCTGACCGCCGCCGCCGAAAGCATGGGCGCCAGCGCGGCCCAGTTCGAACCGCTCAAGCCGTGGCTGGTGGCCCTGACCCTGTCGGTCGCGCCGCTCGTCAAGGCCGGCTACGATCCCAAGTCCGGGGTCGAGCTGATCCTGCGCGCCCGCGCCGACGCGGCTGGCAAACCGGTCAAGGGACTGGAGACGATCGACGAACAGATCCGCATCCTCGCCGGCCTGTCCGACGAGACCCAGCTCGCCTTCCTGCGCACCACGCTGGAATCCTTCGAGAACGCCACCACCGAGCTGGACGGCATGGTCGCAGCCTGGGCGGATGGCGACGTGGTCAAGCTGAAGGAGCTCGGCATCGACGACATGCGCGAGGAGAGCGAGGAGGTCTATCAGGCCCTGCTCGTCCGCCGGAACACCAACTGGGCCGGCCAGATCCAGACCCTGCTGGCGGGCTCCGGGACCACCTTCATCGCCGTCGGCGCCGCCCACCTCGCCGGGGACGACAGCGTTCAGGCCATCCTCGAACAGCGCGGCGTCGAGGTCGAACGCGTCGAGTAGTTTCCCGCCGCCGCGGTGACAGGCCCGCTCGCAAGGGCGGGCCTTTTCTTTTGACCGGGCCCGGCTATGGTCCGCCCCGCCTGATCACGCGGCCGTAGTTCAGAGGTAGAACGTCAGCTTCCCAAGCTGAATGTCGCGGGTTCGATTCCCGCCGGCCGCTCCAGCGCTCCATGAATCTTTCGCGACGATCCCCGACAGGTTCTGGACCTCGCCCGATCGCTCCCCATCTCAGCTCCGGCGGCGGGATGAGGAGAACCGGAATGCTCCAGGAACTGACCCTCGACGACATGCTGGCCGACCCCATCGTCCAGCAGGTCATGGCCCGCGACGGCGTTCAGGAGGCCGACCTCCGGGCTCTCGTCGGCCGCCTTCCGGCTCGCGTCCGCCCGGCCGAGCCCCGCAGCTTCATCGATAACGATCCAGAGGCCTGAACGCAGAACGCCGGCCCGAAGGCCGGCGTCCGCATTCGGGTCCGGGGTCCGCGATCAGAACTTCGCGGTCAGGCTGGCCGAAACGCTGGTCCCCAGATCGTAGGCGTTGATCCGGATCTTGTTGCCCAGTTCCTGATACTCGTCGAAGTCCGTACCCAGCAGGTTACGGGCCTCGAGCGCCAGACCCAGTTCCTGCCCCCAGAGGTCGAAATCCTGGCGATAGACGAAGTCGAGGAAGACGCCCGGGTTCTGGATGTAGTCCGGCTCGCGGTTGCCCGCCTGACCGGCGCCGCGGGCGGTGATCCGCTCGCTGACGTAGTTGACGATAAAGGTCGCCTGCGAGCGATCCGTGTCGTCTTCCCAGCCCAGCTGAAGGTTGGCCACGTGCTCCGACTGGCCCTGCAGACGGCTGCCGTCCTCGATGAAGAAGTCGGCTGGCGAGGGCTGCCCGGCGCCGGACAGATCGAACACGACATCGCCTGACTTCACCGACACCTCGGAGTCAGACCAGGTGTAGTTGGCCTGCACCAGCCACCGCTTGTTGGCGATGAATGGCATGCCGGCGTCCGGGAACTCCCAGTATTTCTTCACCTCAACCTCGGCGCCCATGACGCGGGCTTCCGGGGCGTTGACGTAGGACTGCTGACGGTCGCCCGTCGAGGCGGCCACGATCACCGACTCCACCGGCTTGTCGAGGTTCTTGTAGAAGACGCCGGCCGTCACATACTGCTGGCGGGCGAAGAACCACTCGTAGCGCGCGTCGAGGTTGACGATCTCGGTGTCGACCAGGAACGGGTTGCCGATGAAGGTCCGGTTGCTCTCCGGGTCCGTGTAGGACTGCGGCGCCAGCTCGCGAAACTGGGGACGACCAATGGTCTTGGATGCGCCCAGACGGAGCTGCTGATCCTCGGCGAAGTTCCACGTCGCCGTGAACGACGGCAGCCAGTACTGCTCCTCGATCCGGGTGGCCGGATAAGGAGCCGCGCCGCCGAACAGGTCGCGGGACACGACTTCCTGCTCGCCGTCCTCGTAGCGGACGCCGACAGTGGTGCGGACCAGCGGGATGATCTCCGCGTCGACCATGGCGTAGGCGGCGTTGACCGCCAGCTTGGCGTCATAGGCGCTGGCGCCCGAGAAGCCCGGAATTTCGCGGATCTGCAGGGTGGTTGGATTGATGTTGAAGTCCGAGGTCAGGAAGTCGACGCGCGATTCCCGCTGCTCGTCCGTCAGGCCGTTGACCGCGGCGAACTGCAGGTCACGACGCACCGCGTCGCGGGTGTTCTCGAACGAGGCCACACCGGCGCTGAACTTCGCCTCGCGCAAATCCGATAGCGGCAGGGTGTAGCTGACGTCCGCACCGCCCGAGACGATGTCGTCGTCCAGCTCGGAGAAGGAGATCAGGTTGCCCTGGATGTTGTGGATGAAGTCGCCGGCTGCGTTCACACCATACTGGAAGCGCGTCTCATAGGGCGCGTCCCGCGAGGTCTTGGCGTAGGCGGCGCGCCAGTCGACTTCCAGGGCCCCGTTCATGAAGTCGTGCTCGCCGGCCAGCTGGGTCGTGAACAGCTGGCGCACGAACCACTCGGTATAGTCGTTCCGGATGGTCGAACCGCCGGCGTCGAAGTCCGGACCGGCTTCCGATCGGGCTTCCTTGGTGGTGTTGCGGACATAGAAATTCGTCCACTTCACCTCATTGTTCTCGTTCGCCCACGAGAGAGCCGTCAGCAGGTTCAGGCGAATGTCGTTCTGGTTGGAGGTCGTGGCGTAGCTGGTGACCGGCACCAGCACATCGCCCTGAAACTGGCCCTGCTCCTGGAAGCCATTCCGCTGACGCCAGCTGTTGTCGTAACCGGCCACGAACAGCACGCCGATCGTGCCGATATCCGAATCCGAAGACAGGCCGCCCGAGGTCTCGAAGCCGAAATCGACCGGATTCTCATGGCGCTGCAGCAGGCGCAGCGGGGCGTTGACCAACGACTGACCGATGCGTTGCAGCTCTGTGGCCGAGAAGTTGGCGGTGTTGATCTGCTTGTTGCCGTCGAACGCGGCGGCGAGCGGTCCGGGGATCTTGCGGGTGTCGTTGTCGAAGCCCGTCCAGTCGGTGTCCGACCCGTAGTAGATCAGGCCTTCCTTGCCGGTGGACTCGCTGTTCGCGCCGATCGAGGCGCCGAAGTTGAAGAAGGGTTCGCTCGGCGCGCTGACCGTCTGCAGGTCGATCACGCCGCCGCCGAACTCGCCGGGGAAGTTGGCGGAATAGGACTTCTGGACAGTCACGCCTTCCAGAATGTTCGCCGGGAACAGGTCCAGCGGCACTACGCGCTGCAGGGGCTCGGGGCTGGGCAGGGGCGAGCCGTTCAGAAGCGCGGAGGAGTAGCGCTCACCCAGACCGCGAACGTAGACGAAGCGGCCCTCGACGATCGACAGGCCGGTGACGCGGGCCAGGGCGGCGCCGGCGTTACTGTCGCCCGTGCGTTCCAGGTCCTCTTCGGTCAGGAAGGCGGCGACCTCGGAGCTCTCGCGGTTTGGCTGGGGGATGTAGCGGCCCAGAACGACGATCTCGTCAACCTCGGTCGGCTCGTCGGACTGAGGCGCGGCCTGCTCGGCCGGGGTCTGCTGCACCGGGTCTTGCGGCGTGGGCGTCTGGGCGAACGCCAGACCGGGCGCGATCAGCGCGCTGGTGGCGAGAAGGACCCCGCTCAGGGTCAGGGTGACGGTCTTCATGATCGGCGCCTTGGTGTGGGTTTCGGAGGAATGCGAAGGCCGGCGGCGGCCCCGAAAGGAGCCGCCGCCTTGCATCCGTCGTCAGCAGGTCAGGCCGTCGGTCAGGCCGCAGGTCCAGCCGCGCCACCAGGTGTCCGTCGCATTCTGGACGGCGCCGATGTAGCTGGTGGCCACGAAGAAGCTGTACACCGCCGGAGCGTTGGTCGGCGTCACCGCCGTCTCGTTCGCACCGTTGATGAAGGTCAGCGTCTGGTTGGTCAGGGTCGTGCCCGCCGCCGGAGCGGTCAGGGTCGACGTTCCCGCCGCCGTGTTGCCCGTGCCGCCAGTGAAGACGGCGCCCGACCGGGCCGCGTTGGCCGCACGGTAGGAGATGCCGCAGGACATGAAGACCGAGGTGAAGGTCGGGGCGACCGTCTGGGTGTCGGCGTCGGCGATGTCGAGGCAGCCTGCGGCCGAACCCGAGACGTTGGTGAAGACGGAGTTGATGATGGTCGCGTCGGAGCCCGTGTCGAGGTGAGCCACAGTGTGGGCGTCGATGGGCGAGTTGCGGCCGACAAGCGTCCAGTTGGCGATCTTGGGCTGCGAGACATAGCGCGTGGCCAGCGGCGTCGAGGTCGGAGCGGCCGAGAACTCGAAGCCTGCCGAGCGGCTGGTCGAGTTCGGCGCACGCTGGGTCACGATGCCGAACTGGGCGCCGCCGCGCCAGCCGGTGTCGGTGTCCAGACCGTCGTCGTCAGCGCCGTTGATGACGATGTGGCTCAGATTGACGTTGCCGCCGAAGATCTCGATGCCGTCGTCGGAGCTGTTGTAGATCTGGATGTGGTCGATGGTCGTGCCGTTGCCGACGCCGGCGAGGGTCAGACCCTGCAGTTCGTTGCCGACCGAGACCTCGAAGCCCGAGTATTTGATCTGCACGTAACGCAGACGGCCCGAGCTGTCGGTGACGGTGTTGCCGCCGTAGAACACGGGCAGGCCGCCCTCGACGGTGCCGGTGCAGGTCACCGGCGCGGTCAGGTTGCAGTTCGCCTGCGGCGCGCGGCCGGCGACGATGATGCCGCCCCACTGGCCTTGCGAGGTCAGGGTCGTCTGACCTTCAACGTTCTGGCGGCTGGTGAAGATGATCGGGTTGGTCGCGGTGCCTTCGGCGAAGATCTGCGAGCCGCGGTTGATGACCAGGGCGTCGCCGCCGTTGGACGCGAAGATGCGCACGCCCGGATCGATGGTCAGGGTGCCCTGGGCGCCGGTGACGGAACCCGGATCGATGCCGCGGTCGATGCCGACCTGGGTGGCGCCGGAGATGGCGTAGATGGTGCCGGCGCGGACGGCGAGGGTCAGGTTGCCGGTGATCTGGCTGGGCAGCTGACAGGCGCGCAGCGTGCCGTTGGCGACCAGACCGGCGTTGATCAGGCCGGTGGGACAGTCAGCCGCCGGCGTGCCGGGGGGCGGCGTGGTCGGGCCGCCGCCTCCACCGCCGCCGCCATTGCCGAAATCGCCTTCGCCGGGCGAGGCCACTTCGGCGCCGCCGCACGAGGCGAGGGCCAGGGCGCTGGCGCCGATGGCGAGCAGGGTCGTCAGTCTGTAACCGGTCATCGTTTTCACCGTGTCTGGTCCGCTTTGGATGTCACGGCAGGTTCGTCAGAGGCCCCATGCTCCCGACCGACGACCTGAATCGCCCCCGCCTGCCCACCGAGGTGGTTAGAGGCGGCTTATGACGACGAGGACGCTGAACCGTGACGGTTCGCGCGCCGTTTGGTGAAGTTGTTTGTGCGGTTTTTTGAAAGACCGTCCCGATGCCCCGCAAGCGTCACATTTCCGATATGCGACGGCGGGCGGACCTTAATCCGCCCGGTAGACGACCTTCCCGTCGACCACGGTCAGGGTCGCGTGCCCTTCAGGGATGGCGGCGAAGGGGGCCGTCATCAGGTCGACGCTGAACGCCGTCAGGTCGGCCCGCTTGCCCACCTCGATGGTGCCGAGCTCCGTCTCGCGGAACGAGGCGTAGGCCGGCCAGAGGGTGAACATCTTCAGCGCTGTCGCGCGGTCGACCGCCTCATTCGGGCGCCAGTCCGGCCCCTGGAAGCCTTCCAGATCGCGGCGCGCGACGGCGGCGTAGAACTCGATCAGCGGCGATCCGCGTTCGACAGGAGCGTCCGAACCGCCGACGACGATCACGCCGCGATCGACGAGGCTGTGCCACGCGTAGGCGCCGTCCAGCCGGGCGTCGCCGAGACGGGCCGGAGCGAAATGAAGGTCGCCGATGGCATGGCTCGGCTGCATCGAGGCGATGATCGGCAGGTTCTCGAAATAGCCGTAGTCGGACGGACGCAGGATCTGGGCGTGCTCGATCCGCCAGCGTACGTCATTGCCGTTGGATCGCGCGGAGGCCGGGACGTTCTCAAGCGCGGAGGCGTACCACTGGGCAACCGAGGCGTTGCCGCGGTCGCCGATGGCGTGGGTCGCGACCTGGATGCCGCCCTTCAACGCCGCCTCGTACAGGGGCACGATCTCTTCGCCCGTGATCTGCATCAGGCCGCTGGTGTCGGGCCGGTCGGCGTAGGGCGCGAACAGGGCGGCGCCGCGCGAGCCCAGCGCGCCGTCGGCGTAGTATTTGATCGCGCGGGTGATGATGCGGCCGTCGGCCACGCTGCGGGGGCCGCCGGCGATCAACGCGGCGGCGCCGTCGGGCGTGACGCTGTTGTAGATGCGCAGCGGGGCCTCGCCCGCCTCGGCCATCTGCTCAAGCAGCGGAATGTCCTTCCACGGCGCGCTCATGAAGTGGACGCCGGTCCAACCGTACTGCGCCTCGACACGGAATCCGGCGCGATAGGCCTCGCGCAGGGCGGCGGGATCGGCCTGCGGCATCAGGCGGGCGACCAGCTGTTCGGCGGCGTCGACCAGCAGGCCGGTGAGCTTGCCGTCAGAACCCTTGAGGATCTCGCCCCCGGATGGCGCGGCGGTGTCGGCGGTGACGCCGGCTGCAGCGAGAGCGGCGGAGGACGCGACCACCGCATGGCCGTCGGCGCGACCAAGCAGAACGACCCGGCCCGGCGCCGCGGCGTCCAGGTCGGCGGCGGTCAGGAACCGCGCCTCGGGCCAACGGGTCTCGATCCAGCCCCGGCCAACGATGGGGCCTTCCGGATGCGCCTCAGCCCACGCGGACAGTCGGGCCATGGCGTCTGCAATGGAGGTAGAGCCTTCGAGGTTTAACGTCAGCTCCCGCCAGCCGATGCCGTCGAGGTGGGCGTGGCCGTCGGTGAAGCCGGGGAACAGCGCTGCGCCCTTCAGATCGATGGTTTCGATGTACTCGAACAGGGGCATTCCGCGCATCGCACCGACATAGAGGATGCGGCTGTCCTGAATGACCACCACCTCCGCGGTCGGATTAGCCTCGACCCCGGTATAGATCGGCCCGCCGGTGATCAGCAGCTCCTGCGCCTGCGCGGTCGCGGTCGTACCGGCGAGGATCAGGCCAAGGGCGAGAGAGCGGATCATGGGAACTCCGGAGATTTTCCGCAGGGGTGAAGGCGACGCACGTCGGGGTCAAGGGCGGACGGACCGGACGCCGAAAACGCCGTCCGATGCGTCCGATGCGTCCGGACCGTCCGGGAACGGTCTGACGAGGTGTTCGGGTCTAGCATGGAGGTGCGTCAGGAACGGTCGCACTGGATTGGGGCAGCCCTCTGCCCCATGTCAGGAAGATGAAACTGTACACCATCGGGTACGAGGGCGAGCCGCAGGCCGCCGTGATCGACAGGCTCAAAACCGCGGGCGTCGAAGTGCTGGCGGATGTCCGAGCGGTGGCGGCGTCGCGACGCGCCGGCTTCTCCAAGACCGTGTTGGGCGCCAGCCTTCGCGAGGCCGGCATCGACTACGTCCACCTGCGTCCGCTGGGCACGCCGAAAGCCGGACGGGACGCGGCGCGCAAGGGTCGAATCAATGAGATGCGTGACATCTTCGCCGGTCACATGGCCGAGCCGACGTCAGAGGCGGCGTTCCAGCAGCTGCGTGAACTGGCGCGCGCAAAGAAGACCGCCCTGCTCTGCTTCGAAGCCGACCACGTCGGATGCCACCGGGCGGTGCTGGCCGAACGGCTGGCGCAGGAGGACGGGTTCGAGGTGGTGAACCTCTAGCCTGTTTCCTTCTCCCCTCGGGGGAGAAGGTGGCCGGCGGAGCCGGTCGGATGAGGGGGCTGTGGCCGCTGACTCGCTATCAACCGAACGGCCTCAAAAACGAGGTTTGGATTCTGTTTGAACGCCTCGTTACCGAAACGGAGGACGACGAACCCCGCTGCCGTGATCCGGGCGTCCCGCGCCGCATCCTCGAACTCTCTCAGGCGATGAACACCGCCATCAAGCTCAATCACGAGCCGCAGCTCAGCACAGAGGAAGTCTACGACAAAGCCGGCCACCGGCGCCTGACGTCTGAACTTTAATCCCTCGAAGCGGCGGCCACGAAGCATGCTCCAGAGAACAGCTTCGGCGCTGGTCGTATCGGAACGTAGCCGGCGAGCGCGCGCCGTCCTGTCCTCCGACTGGTGCATGGGCCGACAGCCCCCTCATCCGCCTCGCTCCGCGAGACACCTTCTCCCCCGAGGGGAGAAGGATCAAGGGTTGTATGTAAGCCTTAAGCCGCCGCCTTCTTGCCCTCGAAGTTCCCGTAGAAGGTCTCGCCCTTTGCGGCCATGTCGCGCAGCAGTTGGGGCGGGGTGAAGCGGGGGCCGTACTGGGCGGCGTATTTGTCGGCCTGTTCGACGAAGGCCTTGAGACCCGTCTGGTCGATCAGGGTGATCGGGCCGCCGGTCCAGGGCGCGAAGCCCCAGGCCAGGATGGCGCCGACGTCGGCTTCACGTGGGTCGTCGATCACACCCTCTTCCCAGCAGCGCGCAACCTCGACCGCCTGACGGTACAGCAGGCGCTGCTTCTGGTCGGCGACCAGCTCGGGCGTCGAGTCGTTGATCGTCACCGGGGCGAGATCGGACAGGCCGGTCCAGAGGGTCTTGGGCCTGGTCTCGTAGTCGTAGAAACCCTTGCCGTTCTTGCGTCCGTAACGGCCCAGATCCTCGACCATCGTCTGCACGATCTTCCAGCCCGGCAGGGGCTCATAGGCGTCGCCGAGATCTTCCTTCGTCTGTCTGGCGATCTTGACCGACAGGTCCAGCGCCACGTCGTCGTGCATTTCCAGCGGGCCGCGCGGCATGCCGGTGGCGCGGCCGATGTTGTCGATCAGGGCCGGGGCGTAACCCTCCTCCAGCATCGCAAGACCCTCGGCCACATAGGTGCCGAAGCAGCGCGAGGTGTAGAAGCCGCGACCGTCATTGACGACGATCGGCGTCTTTTTGATCTTCATCACATAGTCGAGCGACTTTGCGATCGCGGTTTCACCCGTCTTTTCGCCGAGGATGATCTCGACCAGCATCATCTTGTCGACCGGCGAGAAGAAGTGGATGCCGATGAAGTCCTCGGGCCGCACGCTGGCCTCGGCCAGACCGGTGATCGGCAGGGTCGAGGTGTTGGAGCCGAACACGGCGCCGGGGGCCAGCTGGGCCTCGGCGCGCTTGGTGACGTCAGCCTTGATCTCGCGGTTCTCGAACACGGCCTCGATGACCAGGTCGGAGCCCTTGATCAGGTCGTAGTCGGTCGTCGCGGTGACGGAGCCGAGCAGGGCGTCATATTTCGCCTGATCGATCTGGCCGCGCGACAGGCGCTTCTTCAACAGCTCCTCGACGTGGGCCTTGCCCTTATCGGCGGCTTCCTGATCACGGTCGATCAGGATGGTTTCGATGCCGGCCAGCGCCTGCACATAGGCGATGCCCGCGCCCATCATGCCGGCGCCGATGACGGTGACCTTCTTCGGATCAGACTTCGGCACGCCTGCCGGGCGGACGGCCCCCTTGTCCAGTTCCTGCTTGGACAGGAACAGCGACCGGATCATGCCCTGCGCCTGCGGCGTCATCAGGGTCTTGATGAAGTAGCGGGTCTCGATGCGCAGGGCCGCGTCCATCGGCACCTGCACGCCTTCATAAACGGCCTTCATCAGGTTCATGGCGGCGGGGTAGTTGCCGTAGGTCTGCTTGCGCAGCATGGCGTTGCCGACGAGGAAGTTCTGGATACCGGCCGGGTGGTAGGGGCCGCCGCCGGGAAGCCTGAAGGCCTTGTCGTCCCATGGCTGGACAGCCTTGCCGCCGCCCTTGATCCACGCCTTCGCCGCCTCGACCTCGCCGCCGCTGGCGACGACCTCATGCACGATGCCTGCGCCCTTGGCGTCATTGGGACGGAAGGACTTGCCCTCGGTCATGGCGATCATCGCCGGCTGGACGCCGATCAGGCGCGTCAGCCGCTGGGTGCCGCCGCCGCCGGGGAACAGGCCGACCTTGATCTCGGGCAGGCCGAGCTGGATCTTCGGGCTGTCGCCGACCACGCGGTAGTGGCAGGCCAGCGTCAGCTCGAGGCCGCCGCCCAGCGCCAGACCGTTGATCGCGGCCGCCACCGGCTTGCCGCAGGTCTCCAATGCGCGCAGGGCGCCGTTCAGCCGCCAGCCGGCGTCGAATGCATCCTGCAGCGAACCGCCGGTCAGCATGCCCGCCGCCATATCGCCGAGATCGGCGCCGGCGCATAAGCCCGAGGTCTTGCCCGAGGTCAGGACGGCGCCCTTGATGGCGTCGTCGGTCTTCACCCGTTCGACCCACTCGGGGATTTCCTTCATCACGCCCGAGGTCAGGGTGTTCATCGAACGGTTCGGCACATCGAAGGTGATGAGCGCGATGCCGTCGGCGTCGACGTCGATCTTGAAGTTTTCCATGTCGATCAGCTCCCGGATCAGACGCGTTCGATGACAGTGGCGGTGCCCATGCCGCCGCCGATGCACAGGGTGATCAGGGCGGTTTCCTTGTTCGAGCGCTCGAGCTCGTCCAGCACCACGCCGGTGATCATGGCGCCCGTGGCGCCCAGCGGGTGGCCCATGGCGATGGCGCCGCCGCAGACGTTGATCTGGTCATGCGGGATGTCCAGCGCCTGCATGAAGCGAAGGACGACGGCGGCGAAGGCTTCGTTCAGCTCCCACAGGTCGATGTCGGTCTTCGACATGCCCAGCTTGCCCAGCAGCTTGTTGGCCACGAACTCGGGGCCGGTCAGCATGATGGAGGGCTCCGAACCGATCGAGGCGGCGCCGCGAATCTTCGCACGCGGCTTCAAGCCCAGCGCCTTGCCGGCTTCCAGCGAGCCGATGAGCACGCCCGCCGAACCATCGACGATGCCCGAGGAGTTCCCCGGGGTATGCACGTGATTGACGCGCTCCACCTCGGGGTAGCGCTGGTTGATCACCGCATCGAAGGCCATCTCGCCCATCATGGCGAAGGACGGGTTCAGGGCGCCCAGCGTCTGCATGTCCGTATTTGGACGGATGGTCTCGTCACGGTCGAGGATGGTCAGGCCCAGCTGGTCCTTGACCGGCACCACCGACTTCGCGAACCGGCCCTCGGCCCACGAGCGGGCGGAGCGTTTATGGCTTTCGACCGAATAGGCGTCGACGTCGTCGCGGCTGAAGCCCCACTTGGACGCGATCATGTCGGCCGAGACGCCCTGCGGCACGAAATAGGTGGCGAAGGCGCTGGAGGGGTCGACCGGCCAGGCGCCGCCGTCCGAGCCCATCGGCACGCGGCTCATGGCCTCGACGCCGCCGCCTACCGCGAAGTCGGCCTCGCCGGACTTCACCTTGGCGGCCGCCATGTTCACGGCTTCCAGACCCGAGGCGCAGAAGCGGTTGATCTGCACGCCCGCCGTCGTTTGCGACCAGCCGGCGTTCAGCACGGCGGTGCGGGCGATGTCGGCGCCCTGCTCGCCCACCGGCGAGACGCAGCCGAGGATGACGTCGTCGACCTTCGAGGTGTCCAGATCGTTCCGGTCGCGAAGGGCTTCCAGTACCTGCGAGGCGAGGCTGAGGGCGGTGATCTCGTGCAGGCTCCCGTCCTTCTTGCCCTTGCCGCGCGGCGTGCGGACCGCGTCGTAGATGTAGGCGTCGGCCATGGGGTGCGTCTCCAATAAGGACGGATCGGTGGATCGCCACAAACCCTACGTTTACGTCAACGTCAAGTAACGAGTGCGGAGTACGTTCGTCGCCTTACAGAAGCCGGGTCCACAGCGTGGGATACTCGCGGGCGAAGCCATCCGGAGCGACGATGAGTGTTTCGGCATAGCCGGAGGTCGGGGATTCGTAGGCGTAGGTCTCTTTCCCCGTCCGTCGGTATCTCTGGGGCAGGCGCGACAGGCCGCCTTCGTAATCGATCCATGCCGCATGGATATCCGCCGCCTCGCCGATCGCGAGGTCGGCGTGCTTCAGCTGCTGGAGATTGGTGGCGGGCGTGAAGCCGAAATCCAGATGGATCAGCCGGTCCAGTTCGGGCTGTTCGACCCCGTCGAGAGCCCAGCGGCCGTCCGTGAGCGTGATGCGTCGATCCACCGGGTCCTCGCCGATAAAGCCCGTGATCCGTCCGGCGCGGGTGATCCAGCCCGAGGTCAGGGCGACGGCGTAGTCGAGCCGGGCGGGCCGGCCGTCCTGAATCCAGAGCGCCGTCCCGGACAGCCGCCATCCGTCGTCGACCCGATCCAGACGGGCGACGTCGTGGCCGGGGGAGTAGAGGGTGCGCCAGAATGCAACGGTCATGGCGCTCCCTTGCTTGTCCCGGCCCGCTAGCCGACGTAGCCGGCCTGCATCAGCTCGGCGATGTGGACGATCGCCAGCGGGCGGTCGTCCTCGACAACCAGCAGGGTGGCGATACGGTTCTGGGTCATCAGGTCGATGGCGTCGCTCATGCGCGCGTCGGGGCCGATGACCTTGGGGCTGGCGCTCATCACATCGGCGGCGGTCAGGCCGGACAGGTCGCGAGCGAAGGCGCGGCGAACGTCGCCGTCGGTGACGATGCCGGCCAGAGTGCCGTCGGCGTTGAGCACGGCGACGGCGCCCTTGCGGCCTTCGGTGATGGCGGAAACAACCTCGGCGAAGGTCGCGGTCGTCGGGATCACAGCGGGGGTGGGCGGGCGGTCGCCCATCCAGTCGCGGACGCTCTGCAGGCTCATGCCGAGCTTGCCCCCGGGGTGATGCAGGCCGAAGTCCTCGGCGGTGAATCCCCGTCGATCCATGAGAACCATCGCCAGCGCATCGCCCATGGCCAACGTCATCAGGGTCGAGGTCGTGGGGGCCAGTCCGTTGGGACAGGCTTCTGGCGCACTGGGCAGTGTAAGGCATACCGCCGACGACCGGCCGAGGAAGCTGTTCGGCCGCTGGGTGATGCCGATGACCGGGATTCCCTCGCGCTGGCAGTAGATCAGCGGATCACGCAGCTCGCGGCTCTCGCCGGAGTTGGAGATGGCCAGCAGGGTCACGTCCTTGCGCAACATGCCCAGATCGCCGTGGCTCATCTCGGCCGGATGGACGAAGAAGCTGTTGGTGCCGGTGGAGGCCAGCGTTGCGGCGATCTTGCCGCCGATGTGGCCCGACTTGCCCATGCCCGTCACCACCAGATAGCCCGGGCGGGAAAGGACGATGTCGACCGCCCTGGCCAGACTGTCGTCGATCGTCGCCTCAAGCGCCTGCAGCGCCTGGATGTTCAGCCGCGTGACCTCGCGGGCGCGGGCGATCATGGCCGCGGGATCGTCGGGCATCGGCATTTCGCTCATGTGCCGGATTTGGCCCATCGCGCGCGGTTTCACAAATTCCGGCGATGCTGCATCTGCGAAAGAAATGGCCAAGCTGAGGGAAACCGTTCGGCTTTTATGCGTTAGCGGACACATGGGGACGTCCATTTCCGAGCTCGACGCCGTGTCCGCGGCGGCCGACACCGTTTTGCGTTTGCCCGAACCACCGCGCCGACTCCGCCGTCCTTCGCTCTTTCTGGATCTGGACGGCGTGCTGGCGCATCTGGCGGCGACGCCGGACGCCGTGGTGCCCGATGCGGGGCGAACTGCCGTACTGAGGGCCGTGACCGAACGTCTGGGCGGCCGCGTGGCCATCATCAGCGGCCGCACCATCGCCGAGATCGACCGGATCGCCGAGGCCAGCGTTGGCTCTGCATCTGGCGTTCATGGCCTTGAGCGCAGACTCGCGGGCGGAGAGATGCAGCGCGCGGAACCTGCCGAAGCTGTGCGAGACGCGGTCGCCGCCTTCGAAGATTTCGCCCGCACCCGTCCCGGGGTGGTGGTCGAGGACAAAGCCGTCGCCGCCGGCCTGCACTTCCGTGGCGCCCCGGACGCGGCGTCTGACGCCGAGGCGTTGACTCGCCGGTTGGCCGACCAGACCGGGCTCTCGCTGCAACCCGGAAACATGGTCATCGAGCTGAAGACCCCCGGAGCCAGCAAGGGCACGGCCGTAAAGTCCTTCATGGCGGAAGCGCCGTTCGCGGGCGGCACGCCGGTGATGCTGGGCGATGACCTGACAGATGAGCACGGCTTTCAGGCCGCCGCCGATCTGGGCGGTTTCGGCGTGCTGGTCGGGCCGCCGCGCGACACAGCCGCCCGGTACGGCCTGCACGATGTCGAGGCCGTGCTGGCCTGGCTGAGCGCCGTCGAGGAGGACGCATGACCACACCGAACCTCGATCTGGCCCCCATCGGCAACTGCTCCATCAGCGCCCTGATCGACCGGTCCGGCCGCTTCGTCTGGGCCTGCGCCCCCCGCGTGGACGGGGACCCCGTCTTTTCCGCCCTGATGGACGGGACCGATCCGGATCACGGCTTCTGGGACGTCGAGCTCGAGGGGCTGAAGCACGTCAGTCAGGCCTATGTCCGCAACACGCCGGTGCTGCGTACGGTGCTGACGGCCGAGGACGGCGCCTCGGTGGAGATCATAGACTTCGCCCCCCGGCACCCGAAACACAGCCGCACCTACCGCCCGCTGGCCTTCGGGCGGGTGATCCGGCCGCTGGAAGGCGCGCCGCGTATCCGCGTGCGGCTGAGGCCGTCCGCCGACTGGGGCGAGCGCCGCGCGGAGACGACCAACGGGTCGAACCACATCCGCTATCTGTGCACGGACGTGACCTTCCGGCTGACGACCAACTGCCCCGTCTCGCACGTGCTGAACGAGCGTCTTTTCCGGCTTGAGGCGCCGCTGGCCTTCTTCTTCGGGCCCGACGAGGGCTACGATCAGGATGTCCTGCCGGGCGTTACCGCGGCGCTGGATCGCACCGTGGCCTACTGGCAAGACTGGGTGCGCACCCTCTACCTGCCGCTGGACTATCAGGAGGCCGTGATCCGGGCGGCGATCACGCTGAAGCTGTGCGCCTATGAGGAAACAGGCGCCATCGTCGCGGCCCTGACCACCTCGGTGCCGGAGTTTCCCGAGAGCGGGCGCAACTGGGACTATCGCTACTGCTGGATCCGCGACGCCTACTATGTCGTCCGGGCCCTGAACCGGCTGGGCGCGGTGGACCTGCTGGAGAACTATCTCGGCTATCTGCGCAATCTGGTTGACGCATCAGGCGGGGGTCACGTCCAGCCTGTCTATGGCGTCGGTCTGGAAGAGGACATCGACGAGCGGATCACCGAAACCGTCGAGGGCTATCGCGGGATGAAGCCGGTGCGCGTCGGCAATCAGGCGCGCGAGCATCTTCAGCATGACGTCTACGGCCAGATCGTCCTGCCGCTGGTGCAGGCCTTCTATGACCAGCGCCTGCTGCGCCCGGGGACGATCGACGACTTCTACAGTCTGGAGAAGGTCGGCGAGCGCGCCTTCGCCATGCACGATCAGGTCGACGCCGGCCTGTGGGAATTCCGGACGATCGCGCGCGTGCATACCTATTCGTCGGTCATGTGTTGGGCGGCGTGTGATCGACTGGCCAAGGCGGCCGCGCATCTGGGGCTGGACGCGCGCGCGGTGGCGTGGCGCGAGCGGGCCGAAATCATCCGCGCCCGCATCGAGAAGGAGGCCTTCCTGGCGGATGAGGGCCGGTTCGCCGCCAGCTTCGGCAACCGTGAACTCGACGCCTCCCTTCTCCAGATGACCGATCTGGGCTTCCTCGACGCGCTGGATCCCCGGCAGGTCGCCACGTTCAACGCCATCGAGCGCGATCTGAAGAAGGGCCCCTACCTGTTCCGCTACGTCGAGCCGGACGACTTCGGTGAGCCGGAGACGGCGTTCAACTTCTGCACCTTCTGGTTCATCGAGGCTCTTCATCAGAACGGCCGGGACGCCGAAGCGCGCGAGATCTTCGAGGAGATGCTGAGCCGCCGGACCCATGCGGGCCTGCTTTCCGAAGATCTGTCGCTGGGCGACAAGGAGCTGTGGGGCAACTACCCGCAGACCTATTCGCTGGTCGGCATCATCAACTGCGCGGTGTTGTTGAGCCGGTCCTGGACGGACGCACGATGACCGGGTCGTCGACCGGACAGAGGCACTTTTCGCCGGTCACGGGCGTTGCTGCGCCATGAGCCGCCTGATCGTCGTCTCCAACCGCGTATCCGCCCCAAAGGACCCCGCCGAGGGCTCCAGCGGCGGTCTCGCCATGGCGCTGTCCGCCGCTCTGCGGACCTACGACGGGCTGTGGTTCGGATGGTCGGGCGAGACGGTCGAGCATTTCATGCCTGAAGCCAAGATCGAGGATCGGGCCGGCGTCACCGTCGCCCTGGTCGATCTCGAGGCGCAGGACGTCGATGAGTACTATAACGGCTACGCCAACAAGACCCTGTGGCCGCTGTTCCACCACCGTGTCGATCTGACCGCTTACGAGCGGTCGTATGGCGAGGGATATGAGCGGACCAACAACCGGTTCGCCGATGTCCTGGCGCCGCTGATCCAGCCGGACGACATCATCTGGGTGCACGACTATCACATGATCCCGATCGCCCGGGATCTGAGGCGGCGCGGGATCACCAACCGGATCGGCTTCTTCCTGCACACGCCATGGCCGGCGCGGCAGCTGTTGGTCACCCTGCCCCACCACCGCCGGCTGGTGGAGTCGATGTTCGACTACGACCTGATCGGCTTCCAGACGCGGGAGTGGCTGGACCTGTTCCGCGACTATGTGGCATCCGAGCCGGAGGTGCACGGCAAGCTGCTGCCCAACGATGCGCTGGAGGCGTTCGGGCGGACGGTACAGGCGGGGGTCTTCCCCATCGGCATCGACGTCGAGGGATTCATGGCCGCGCGGGACTCGCGTCAGGGCCTGCAGACCTACGACCGCATGGCCGCGTCCTCGGCCTTCCGATCGATGATGGTCGGCGTGGACCGGCTGGACTATTCCAAGGGACTGGAGGAACGGCTGCTGGGCTATGAGCAGTTCCTGCACGACAATCCGCAGATGCGGCGCGACGTCTTCCTGCTGCAGGTTACGCCGATCAGCCGGGACGAGGTCGACACCTATCAGGACATCCGCGCGCGTCTGGACGCGCTGGCGGGACGGGTCAACGGCGAGTACGCCGACATGGACTGGCAGCCGGTCCGCTACCTGAACCGCACCTACCGCCGCGACGAACTGGCCGGGGTCTACCGCGCCGCGCGGGTCGGGCTGGTGACGCCGCTACGCGACGGCATGAACCTGGTGGCCAAGGAATATATCGCGGCCCAGAATCCGGACGATCCGGGCGTTCTGATCCTGTCGCGCTTCGCCGGCGCGGCGGAGCAGATGGGCGAAGCCCTGCTGGTCAATCCATTCAGCCGCGAGGAGCTGTCCGACGCCATCAAACGGGCCCTGACGATGCCGCTGGCCGAGCGGAAACGGAAATGGGAGCTGCTGATGCAGGTGGTGCGGGATACGGATGTGTCCATCTGGCGCGACGACTTTGTGTCTACCCTACGCGCCGTCGAACACCCGATCAGCGGCGACGACCGTCCGGCCGCCGCCGCGTCCGATCAGGCGGCCTGAGCGGCGACAGCCTCGGCGGGCGGCGTGCCGTCCTTTTCCGTCGCGCGAGCGTTGGCCGGTCGCGCCGAGACGCGTTCGAGATAGGCGTCAATCAGGTCGCTCTCGGGCACATATTCCCGACCCCAGGCGAGTGCCGAGGCGATCATGACGTCGACCGCCGTGAACCGCTCGCCCATAAGGTACGGTCCCTTCTCCAGCGCGCCGAGCAGACGCGCCACCGAGGCGTCGTAGCGCTTTTTCGCATCCGGATCGGTCTCGGCCGTGCCGTTGATCTTGCCCCAGAAGGCTGGCTCCATCTCGCCCGCCGTCCACGCCAGCCACGTCACATAAGCTGCGCGCTCCGGAGAGCCGACCGGTGCGCCGAGGTTCGCATTCGGGTGCAGGTCGGTCAGATACAGCGCGATCGCCGCCGACTCCGTCACCAGCGCATCATCATGCAACAGCGCCGGCACCTTGCCGTCGGGGTGCAGGTTGGCGCTGTCGCGGGCGCCTGTGCCGCTCATGGCCCGATAGATGTCGACGTAACGAATGTCATAGTCCGCGCCGATCTCCTCCATCAACCAGACGATGCGGCCCGAACGTGACCAGGGAGCGTGGAACAGGGTCAGCATGGCAAATCTCCGGGGTTGGGGCGGCCCCTCGCCGCCGTCCTGGATTGACTACTGCCATCCTGCTGACAGCATGCTGGCAGCAGTTGTCTGGCAGGATTACTTCATGAGACGCGCGGACAGACTGTTCCAGATCATCCAGGTGCTGCGGCGGTCGCCCAAGGCCATCACGGCCGATGCAATCGCCCTTGAGCTCGAGACCTCCAAGCGGTCGATCTATCGCGACATCGCCACCCTGATGGCGCAGCGAGTGCCGATCCGCGGAGAGGCCGGGATCGGGTATGTGCTGGACGGCGGCTTCGACATGCCGCCGCTGATGCTGACGTCCGATGAGGTCGAGGCGGCCGTGCTGGGGGCGCAATGGGTGGCGGGCCGGGGCGACCCCGCCCTCGCCCGCGCCGCCCGCGACCTGATCGCCAAGATCGCCGCGACTGTTCCGGAAAAGTTGAGACCTGTCCTGCTGGAGCCCGCGGTTGCATCCGCTCCGACGTGGAAGCGCGAGATCGAGACGCTGGACATGTCGAAGGTACGGGCGTGGATCCATGCGGGCCGCAAACTGCGACTCCACTACAGCGACGAGCAGGGCCGCGAGACCACGCGGGTCATCTGGCCCTGTCTGGTCGGCTATCGCGAGACCACGCGCCTGCTGGTCGGCTGGTGCGAAACCCGCGACGACTTCCGCACCTTCCGCACGGACCGTGTCGTCGAGGCGGACTTCCTCGACGACCGTTATCCGGCCCGCCCGGCCGTCCTGCGCGGCAAGTGGTATGCGAAGATGGAGGCCGAACGCTGCGCGTGGGAGGCCGAGCAGGCCGGGGCCACTCAGTAGATTTCAAACAGCCCCGCCGCGCCCATGCCGCCGCCGATGCACATGGTGACGACGCCGTATTTCGCGCCGCGCCGTTTGCCCTCGATCAGCACATGGCCGGTCATCCGCGCGCCCGACATGCCGTATGGGTGGCCGATCGAGATCGCGCCGCCCGAGACGTTCAGCCGGTCATTCGGGATGCCCAGCTGGTCCTGACAGTACAGAACCTGCACCGCGAACGCCTCGTTCAGCTCCCAGATGCCGATGTCGTCGACCGTCAGGCCGTGACGCTTCAGCAGCTTGGGCACCGCGTAGACCGGGCCGATGCCCATCTCGTCCGGCTCGCAGCCCGCCACCGCCATGCCGCGATAGGCGCCGAGCGGCTGAAGCCCGCGCTTCACCGCCTCGCCCGCTTCCATGATGACGCTGGCCGAGGCGCCGTCAGACAGCTGGGACGCGTTGCCGGCGGTGATGAACTCGCCCTGCTGGATCTCCTCGCCGCCGCCGAAAACAGTCTTGAGCGATCTCAGGCCTTCCAGCGTCGTGTCGGCGCGATTGCCCTCGTCCTTCGAGAGCGTGACCTCCTTCGCCGACGCCTGCCCGGTCGCCTTGTCCACCACCTGCATGGTCGTCGTCATCGGCACGATCTCGGCATCCAGACGACCGTCCGCCTGTGCCTGCGCCGTGCGCTGCTGGGACTGCAGAGCGTACTCGTCCTGACGGTCGCGCGAGATGCCGTAGCGGCGGGCCACAACCTCGGCCGTCTCCAGCATCGACATGTAGATGTGGGGCGACAGCTTCAGCAGCTCCTCGTCCTTCATCCGGTACAGGTTCATGTGCTGGTTCTGGACCAGCGAGATCGATTCCAGACCGCCGCCGACCGCCATCTTCTGCTGGTCGAACACCACCTGCTTGGCCGCCGTCGCGATCCCCATCAGGCCCGACGCGCACTGGCGATCCAGACTCATGCCCGGCACGGACGACGGCAGGCCCGCCGCCAGCGCGATCTGGCGGGCGACATTGGTGCCGGTCGAGCCCTGCTGCAGGGCCGCGCCCATGATCACGTCCTCGATCTCCGCCGGGTCGACCCCGGCCCGGGCGACCGCATGACGCACGGCGTGGGCGCCCAGCTGCTGCGCCTGGGTGTCGTTGAACGCCCCGCGATATGCCCGTCCGATCGGGGTGCGGGCGGTGGAGACGATGACGGCTTCACGCATCTTCGATGCCTTTCATTGGGCGCTATGCTCGCGACGCGGTCGCTCGCGGCCAGAGCGCAGGTTAGGCGCCTCACGTGGGGTCAACGCAAGGCGCCGTCTGTCATGCGCCGTGCGCTTTTTGCGCCTTTGTCAGTTCGATCATGCCCTGCGCAGCGCCCATGTCAGGGACAATCTCGTTGGTGCGATCCGAGATTTCGGCGAACCGACCAGCCACCTGTTCGGGCGCATCGTCGCCAGTGATGAAGGCGCCTTGCGTCAGGGTCACATAGGCCCGCTCGAAGCCACCGGCGCCGGCGGCCAGAATGACCCGGCTCGGCGCCGCCTCGCTGACGAGGTGCAGCAGGCCGGGCGTCACCAGCTCCGGCCCAAGCGCCTCCAGCGGCAGGGCGGCGCCGAGGTCTTCTGTCATTCGGGTATGGGCTGTTGGCGCGAGGCAGTTGACCCGGATGTCGTTTTTGGCCCCCTCGATCGACAAGGTCTGCATCAGGCCCACCAGCGCCATCTTGGCGGCGCCGTAGTTCGACTGGCCGAAATTGCCGTACAGGCCCGACGACGAGGTGGTCATGACGATCCGGCCATAGTTCTGCTGGCGCATGATCTCCCACACCGCCTTGGTGCAGTTCACCGCCCCCATCAGGTGCACGTCGACGACGAACCGGAAGTCCTCCAGCTCCATCTTGGCGAAGGTCCTGTCGCGAAGGACGCCGGCGTTGTTGACCAGAATGTCGACCCGGCCCCAGCGCGCCATCGCGGCGTCGATCATGGCATGCACGGCGACGGGGTCGGTGACGGACGCGCCATTGGCCAATGCCTCGCCACCCGCCGCCTCGATCTCGGCGACGACCGCCTCCGCGGCGCTGGCCGAGCCGCCTGTCCCGTCACGCGCGCCGCCGAGGTCGTTCACCACCACCTTCGCCCCCCGGGCTGCGAGAGCGAGAGCGTGTTCCCGACCCAGCCCTCCACCGGCCCCCGTCACGATGGCGACACGATTGTCGAAGTTTGTTTTCATTAACCTAATCCTCGCAAATGCGCGTCCGGGACGCAGGAAACCGGGGTCATCAGCCCAATGTGTTGAAACGGCGCCACAGTCGCCGCAATCCGCCCGATTTGGTGGAACCGGAACCGTACATTGCAGTTTGGCGTCAGGAACGCTCCGTGAAAACGGAGGCATTCGGGCTATTTCAAGAGTGAGGATACAAAGATGAAGGTGAAACTGCTCACCGGCGTCGCTATGGCCGGGCTGTTCGCAGCCGGAGCCGCTGCGGCTGAACCCAACGGCTGGTACGGCGCTGTCGACGCCGGCTGGCACATGCCGGACACCATCGAGGCCAACGGCCTCGAGATCGATTCCGAAGACAGCTGGGCTGGTTTCGGCCGTCTGGGCTACCGGTTTGACCAGAACTGGCGCGTTGAACTCGAAGGCGGCTATCGCGATGGCGGCGACTTCGAGCGTATCGGCGTTCCCGGCAACGCCTTCGGCAGCGTCTGCGCCGTGACGCCGACCACGTCTTGCGAAGCCCCGGAAGGCGATATCTCCGCCGCAACGATCATGGCGAACGTGATCTATGATTTCGGTTCGGCCGATTCGGGCTTCCGTCCGTTCGTCGGTCTCGGCGCTGGAGCCGCGCGGATCAAAACCGACCTGACCGGTGCGCTGGCCGCTAACCGCGCCATCACCGTCGGAATCGACGATTCGTCGACCGAGCTGGCAGCGCAAGCCATCGCCGGCGTTGCGATCGCCCTTGGCGACCGCGCCAACCTGGACATCACGTATCGCTATCTGATGGCCAATATGGAAGCGGAAGGCACCGCCAGCACGGGCGCTTTCGGCCCGCTTGAGGGCGATTACCGCGACCATAGCGTGACCGTTGGTTTCCGTTACTCGTTCGGCGCCGAGCCGGCTCCGCCGCCTCCGCCGCCTCCGCCCCCGCCGCCTCCCCCGCCGCCCCCGCCGCCGCGTCCGGTGACCCCGCCGCCGCCGGCCCAACCGGCGCCGCGTGAGTTCGTGGTCTACTTCGACTGGGATCGCTCGGACCTGACGGCTGAAGCCTCGTCGGTCGTGACGCAGGCCGCCAACTACGCCAAGTCG
>NZ_JBIVQY010000002.1:0-836642 GCF_044755415.1 Brevundimonas sp. NPDC092305
GGACGGCAAGGGTGAAACCGCCCTGGCCCGCCCGACCGCCGACGGCGTTCGCGAGCCTCTGAACCGTCGCGCCACCATCGGCATCAACTTCTAAGAAGAAGTCGAAGCCGACAGTATCGAGTACAGAGCCGCCGGTCCCGAGAGGGGCCGGCGGTTTTGCTTTGCGCGGGCCGCGACGGCTCGCTATCTCCCGCCCACGGCAATGAAGGGCTTTGCGCATGCGCGTGGCGATGATCGGAACGGGATATGTGGGCCTGGTCTCGGGGGCCTGTTTCGCCGACTTCGGCCATGAGGTGACCTGCGTCGACAAGGACCCGTCGAAGATCGAGCGGCTGGAGAAGGGCGAGATCCCGATCTTCGAGCCCGGACTGGACGATCTGGTGGCCTCGAACGTCCGTGCGGGTCGGCTGTCCTTCGCGCTGGACGGCGCCGAGGCCATCCGCGCCGCCGACGCCGTCTTCATCGCCGTGGGCACGCCGTCGCGCCGTGGCGACGGCCATGCAGACCTGTCCTACGTCCATGCCGCGGCGGAAGAGATCGCCGGCCTGATCGAAGGCTTCACGGTCATCGTCACCAAGTCGACGGTTCCGGTCGGGACTGGCGACGAGATCGAACGCATCGTGCGCGAGAAGCGGCCGGACGCGGAGTTCGCCGTCGTCTCGAACCCGGAGTTCCTGCGCGAGGGCGCGGCCATCGAGGATTTCAAGCGACCCGATCGCGTTGTCGTCGGGACCGACGAAGAACGCGCGCAAACGGTCATGCGTGAACTCTATCGCCCGCTGAACCTCAACGAAACGCCGATCCTGTTCACCGGCCGGCGCACATCCGAGTTGATCAAGTACGCCGCCAACGCCTTTCTGGCGATGAAGATCACCTTCATCAACGAGATGGCGGACCTGTGCGAGGCGGTGGGCGCGGACGTCCAGCAGGTGGCGCGCGGCATCGGTCTGGACAACCGGATCGGGGCGAAGTTCCTGCATGCCGGCCCGGGTTACGGCGGCAGTTGCTTCCCCAAGGACACGCTGGCCCTCGTCCGCACGGCGACCGACGCGGGCAGCCCGGTGCGACTGATCGAGACCACCGTCGAGGTCAACGACACGCGCAAGAAGGCCATGGCGAAACGCGTCGGCGCAGCGCTGGACGGCGACCTGAACGGCAAGACGGTCGCCCTGCTGGGCCTGACGTTCAAGCCCAATACCGACGACATGCGCGATGCGCCGTCGCTCGACGTAGTCCCGGCCCTGATCGCGGCTGGGGCCGTGGTGCAAGCCTATGATCCCGAAGGCATGCATGAGGCTGGCAAGCTTCTGGAGGGCGTTCAGTTCAAGGACGGGCCTTACGAGGCTGTGACGGGCGCCGACGTCGTCGTGATCCTGACGGAATGGGACCAGTTCCGGGCGCTGGACCTCGACCGGGTGAAACTGCTGCTCAAACAACCGGTCATGGTCGACCTGCGAAACGTGTACCGCCCCGACGACATGCGCGCCCGAGGGTTCAGGTACGCCTCGATCGGGCGGGCGTAGAAAAGGGCGAAGCCGCCGGCCCCGCCCTCTTCAGCCACTTCGTCCGGATCAGCCCCGGAACGGACGGATCAGGATCTCGACCCGGCGATTCTGGGCCTTGCCCTCAGCCGTGGCGTTCGTCGCGATCGGGGCGCTTTCGCCCATACCATCGACGTACAGACGGTCGGCCAGGACGTTGCGGCTGACCAGATACTGGGCCACCGACGACGCGCGCTGACGCGACAGGTTCAGATTGTAGTCGTCGGCGCCGTCGGAATCGGCGTGACCCACGATGTCGACGACGGACTGGTCGTAGCGGTTAAGGACGGCCGCCACGTCGTCGAGGGTCGCGTAGAAGCGGTTGTTGATGCTGGACTGGTTGGACGCGAAGGTCACGTCCGACGGCATGCGCAGGACAAGATTGTCGCCCTGACGCGCGACCCCGACGCCCGAGCCGCTGAGTTCGGCTTCCAGCTCGCGCTGCTGGCGGTCCATGTAGGAGCCGACCGCGGCACCGCCCAGCGCGCCGATGCCAGCGCCGATCAGGGCGTTGCGACGGCCCTGTTCGGAGTTGGAGGTATTGGTCAGATAGCCCAGCAAGGCGCCGCCCACCGCACCGGCGATCACGCCCGTGCCGGTGTTGTTGCGCCGGGGCGTCGAACTGTAGGGATCGGTGGTCGTGCAGGCGCCCAGCAGGGCGGCGATGCTGACGCCGGTCAGAATGAGTTTGGCGCGCATGGAAGGTCCTTTCGAGACTCGACGGTTGGTGAACGCTGAAACGCGACCCTTACAGTCAAGGTTCCAGCCTGTACCGCGAATGAACGACCGGCGATATCGGACCGCGCTATCCTCGGCCTCTGCTTTGCCAAGGTCGGAGCTTAGGGCGTATGGGGAACGCGACATTTCCTTCGAGGCCCAAGTGACCGAGACCCTGACTTCCGCCACCGCCCAGTCCGGCCGTTCCATCGAACCAGTATCGATGAAACTCTACGACACCGACTTTCAGGCCTTCGCCGAAAAGCTGGGCGCGTCGTTCAAGCGGTACGGCTTTGCGGTGATCGCGGATCATGGGCTGGACGAGACCGTCATCGAAGCCGCTATCGACGACGCAAAGGCCTTCTTCGCCCTGCCTGAGGATGTGAAACGCCAGTATCACCAGCCCGGAACGGGCGGCGCGCGGGGCCTGACCCCCTTCGGCGTCGAGGCAGCCAAGGGCGCGGCCACTGTCGACCTGAAGGAATTCTGGCACGTCGGTCGCGAGCTGCCCGAGGGCCATCCCTATCGCAAATACATGCGTGACAATGTCTGGCCGACCGAGGTCGAGGGCTTCCGGACGCATCTGTACGGCATGTTCAGCGCCATGGATCAGCTGGGCGCCAAGATCCTGCGCGCCATCGCCCGCTACCTCGAGCTCGGCGATGACTTCTTCGAGGACAAGGTCCAGCTGGGCAATTCGATCCTGCGCATGCTGCACTATCCGCCGGTGCCGGCCGGCGCCTCGGGCGTGCGAGCTGGCGCTCACGAGGACATCAACGTGATCACCCTGTTGCTGGGCGCCGAGGAGCGGGGCCTGCAACTGAAGGACGCCGACGGAGAGTGGCTGGAGGTCGCACCGCCGCCGGGGGCGCTGGTGGTCAACATCGGCGACATGCTGCAGCGGCTGACCAACCATGTGCTGCCGTCCACCAGCCACCGGGTGATCAATCCGACGCCGGACCGGGCCAGCTTCGCCCGCTACTCGACGCCGTTCTTCCTGCACTTCAACCCGGACTTCGTGATCGAGAGCCTGCCCTCGACCGTGACGCCGGAGAACCCCGACCGCTACGCCGGAAAGGCGATCATGGCCGAGGATTTCCTGACCGAGCGGCTGAAGGAAATCCGCCTGATCTGAGCGTCAGGCGGCGATACGAAGGCGAGTGATGTCGCGGGCGAACTCGGCGAACGCGTCCTTCAGCTGAGTGCTGTTGGAAGCGAACTTCGCCCGATCCGGCGTGCTGGCGCAATATTCAAGCACCTCCCGTGCGGTGTCGATGCCGGCGCCGCCTCTCGAAGTGCTGACGCTCAGGCCCACGGTGTAGATGATCACCGCAGGGGTTCCGTCCTGCCCGTCGCCCGCCTTGCGGACCTTTTTCACCTCATCACAGAGCCTCGCGGTCTGGGCGAAAGGGTTGCCGTTGGTGGCGTTGCAGTTGATCTGGTTCGTATTGCTGTCGTAGTTCGCATCGTTGGCCAGGACGCTCTGACAGTAGGTCGTGTTGAACTCCCCGTCCGTCATCAAGATGATAGCTTTCAGGGTCTTGCCCGGGTCGTAGGCGGCGGCCCGGCTCTCCGTCGGCCAGACGTTGTTGAACCGGTCGGATATCATATACCAGCCCATCCCGAAGCCAATCTGGCCCGCGGTCGATCCAGTCGCCTGAAGCCGACCGATTTCGGCGACGAGATCAGCGCGACGGTCGGACAACGGCGTAATCGCGCGGGCCGGACAATCGTCAGCCCATGTACGGTACAGGCGTCCCAGCCAAGCCCCGGCGCCGGGCGCGGCGTCGCTGTAGGCAGCGCCGCCCGCCCGGTCGGTGATACAGGTTGTCGTTTCGCTTGCCCGACGGACTGTGCCGCTGGCGTTCTTGAAGATGCGGATTTCGCAACCGTCAAAGCCACACTGGGCTGCACCCGAGCCATTCGAATATGTACCGGCTGGACCAGCAAGCGGCACACGGAAGGTGTTATTGCTTAACCACTCAACCTGCCAGTCGGCATTGAGGGTCGTCATCCCACCGATTCCCGAGATGCCAACATACTCGTTATTGATCAGGCCATGATTGTTCGACGTAACGATCACCGTGCAGTCGCTGCGGATGCACTTACGGACTGTCCCTGTTGTCCCGTTGGACGAGCCAGTCGTGCTCACGGGAATCGTGAACTCGTTCGCGTTGGTCCGGGTGACCTGATACGCCTTGTTGTTCACGCTGGTGACATTGTTCACGCCCGTGATCCAGACGTAGTCGCCCGTGACCAGGCCATGGCCGTTCGATGTGATTTTGGTTGGGCTGGTCCGCTCAACCTTGCTGATGGTCGTCGATGCTGCAGCGGCCCATTGGGCGTTGGAAATGTTCGTCGGCCCTTTGAGCACACCACGTAGCGCGTTAGCGTATTGGCCCGTCTCGACGCCGATCGAATACGGGACTATCGCGGCCTTCGAGTAATATGGCTGCTGCTTGTCTGCGGGCTGCACGACAATGTTGATCAGATTGGTTGCCGCCTCTTTCAGCGCGGTAATCCGACTGCCGGCCATCGAACCTGTCACGTCGAGCACGAGAGCGACTTCGATGTTCTTGGAGGCGCGCGTGACCTCTGAGCGGCTTTTCACGGGCATGAACTCGTCGAAGAATTCACCGTATGGCGGCAGGAAGATGTGGGCCGCGATAGTCTTCACCTGTACCTGCGCGTTCGCGATGACGCGGGTGTCGTTCGCGAGCGTAAAGGTCACATCGTTGGCCGAAAGCGTGATGTTCGGGTCAGCGGCGAGGTTGGCCTTCAAAGCCGCCCAGCCGACCCGCTTCAAATCCGCATCTGTCTTGTACGGGGAGCGCGCCGCGGTCAGCGCCGCAGCATCGAGGGCGTCCTGCAGGTGAACGCGGACGGTCGCGATGCGGTGGATGTCGATGCCGCCGAAGGTCATCAAGACCAGCACAGGCATGATCAGACCGAGCATCATCGCCACGTTGCCGCGCTTGTCTCCGGCCGCGCGTCGGGCGAACCCCGAAACCCAGTTAATCAGCCCCATGTCGACGCATCTCGGCTCGCCCCGGGCGCAGGTCGCCCAAGGTCATCCGGCCGAAAATGGCGCCTCTCGGTTAAGAGAAGCGCCAACGTCGAAGGTTAACCAGAACGGCGTTCCGTCAGCTGCCCCAACCGCAGCTCTTGCCGCGGTTCTGGCGGGTCAGCCAGACGTTCAGGGGCTGGAAGTAGTCGGTGATGGCCGAGGCGTCGTTGCCGTTCTCGCCGGTGAAGGCCTTCATCGCCTCGGGCCAAGGCTGCGACTGGCCCATCTGCAGCATGCGGTCGAAGCGCTCGCCGACCTCCTTGTTTCCATAGACCGAACAGCGGTGCAGTGGCCCGGTCCAACCGGCCTGTTTGCAGGCGGCGCGATGGAACTGGAACTGGTAGATGCCAGCCAGAAAGTAGCGGGTGTACGGCGTGTTGCCCGGGATATGGTACTTTGCGCCCGGATCGAAGGCGTTGTCCGGACGCTCGCCCGGCGGGACCAGCCCCTGATACTTCAGCATGTTGGCGGACCAGGCAGCGTTGTACTGGGCCGGCGTCGTCTCCCCGTCGAACACGCCCCAGCGCCAGCGGTCGACCATCAGGCCGAACGGCATGAAGGCGATCTTGTCGAGCGCCATCTTGAGCAGGAACGGGATGTCCTCGTCCTCGCCCGGCGTGGTCTGCAGCAGGCCGATCTGGTTCAGATAGGTCGGCGTCAGGGCCGACAGGCCGACGAAGTCGCCGATCGCCTCGTGGAAGCCGTCATTCGCCCCGTTCTTGAACAGGAACGGCTGATCCTTGTAGGCGCGCTGATAGTAGTTGTGACCCAGTTCGTGGTGGACGGTGTAGAAGTCGTCCGCGTTCACCTGGGTGCACATCTTGATGCGGATGTCCTCGGCATTGTCGAGGTCCCAGGCCGAGGCGTGGCACACCACCTCGCGGTCGCGCGGACGGGTGATCTGCGACCGCTCCCAGAAGGTCTGGGGCAGCGGATCCAAGCCCATAGAGACGTAGAAATTCTCGCCCGTTTTGACCATTTTCTGCGCGTCGTACTGCTGCGAGGTCAGCAGGTTGGTCAGGTCATAGCTGGACGCCCCGCCCGTGGCCGGCGCGACGACATCATAGATGTTGCCCCACTGCTGCGACCACATGTTGCCCAGCAGATCGGCGCGGATCGGGCCGGTGTCGGGCTGCACAGCGTCGCCGTACTTCGCGTTCAGGCGGCTGCGCACATAGCAGTGCAGGTTCTCGTAGAAGGGCTTCACCTGTTCCCACAGACGGTCCGTCTCGGCGGCGAAGGCGTCGGGCTCCATATCATAGCCGGCCCGCCACATGGCGCCGGTGTCCTCGAAGCCCAGTTCGCGGCTGCCCTCGTTGGCGATCTCGACCATGCGGGCGTAATCGGCGGCCATGACCGGAGAGATGGTGCGCCAGCCTTCGTACAGGGCTTTGGTCTCCGCCGGGTCGCGGCTGTCGGCCAGCAGGACATTGGCCTCGTCCAGCGTGATCTGCTGGCCCTTGTATTCGAACTTCCCGGTCGCATAGGTCGAGTCCAGACGGGTGGTGATCTCGGCCAGTTCGCCGGCCGCGCCGGGCCGGTTCGGCGCGGGCAGGACGATGCCCAGACGCAGCAGGTTCAGCTTGCGCCGCACCTCGGCGGGAACCTGAACCTCGTTGAAACGGGCCGCGCCGTTGGCCAGCTGGACCTGCAGTTCGGTCTGGCGGGCGTTGACCCGGCTTTCCAGCCACATGGTGTCGAAGGTGATGTTGGTGGCCCGCGTCCACTGGATGCGCGCGGCCTCCTCGCTCAGGGCCGCCAGCTTCGTTTCTGCATCAGCGACGAAGGCGGTCGCGCCCTCGACGCTGACGGGGAACTCAGAGGTCGCGGCCGCGACGGGGGCGGCGGTCTGGGTCGTGGCCGCGCCGGTCATAATGGCAAGGGCGCAGACGGCGGCGGCCGTCATCAGGGTACGCTTCATGGATGTCTCCTCGCGGCCTCCCGCCGCTGGTTGCGCGCACAGGAGGCCAGCGAAGTGCGGCCGTCAAGCGGCGTCTCAGCGCGTAACGCAGTCATCCAGACCGGACTGTCGCACCGTGCCCATCGCCGCCTGAATGCGTGACGCCCGGCGGCGCACATAGGGACCGGGCGAGCCCGCGCTGTATCGTCTGGGCGAGGGCAGGATGGCCGCCATCCGGGCCGCCTCGCGGGGCGTGAGCTCGCGCGCCGACTTGCCAAACCAGTGTCGCGCACCCGCCTCGGCGCCGTACACGCCGGGTCCGAACTCGGCGACGTTAAGATACATCTCCATGATCCGGCGCTTGCCCCAGGCGACCTCGATCACCGGGGTGAAGGCGGTCTCCAGACCCTTGCGGATCCAGTCGCGGCCCGACCACAGGAAGACGTTCTTGGCCGTCTGCTGGGTGATCGTCGACGCGCCCCGCATCCGGCCCCGCCCACGCGCCTCGACCCGTTCGTTGTGCTCCATCGCCTTCTGGATCGCCTCGACGTCGAAGCCCTTGTGCAGACAGAACCGGGCGTCCTCGGCGGCGATCGCGGCGCGGACCAGATTGGGCGAGATGTCGTTCAGCGACCGCCAGCGGTAGTCGATCCCGTCCACCGGCGCACGGCTGACCATCAGGATCGTGGCGGGCGGCGGCACGAAGCGATAGGCGATCACGATGGCCGCGACCGCAAGGAACACGGTCGCCAGCAGGTTCACGATCCGCCGGCTCCAGCGAGGCTTGCGCTTGGCTTCACTCATCGGCGGATGTGACCCAGCCTTGCCGTTCGACGCAAGTCTAGAGCGCGACCACGCCGGCCTGCCCATCCTCATCGGCCCAGGCGACGGCGTCCGCATCAGGGCTCATGGCCAGGGCGGTGATCGCCGGGCCGCGGTCGGACTTCAGGAACCGCAGCCCCTGCCCCGCCGGATCGGCGACCCAGACACGCCCATCGCTCAGGCCCGACGCCAGCAGGCCGTGTTTCGCCCGGCTGGCCACCAGCGTGATCGTGCTGCCCTCGTCATAGCCGATCTCGATCGCCTCGCGCCCCATCGGGCCGTTGGCGCCGGCGAAAGGCCACAGCACCGCGCCCTGCGCGCCGGCCGTCGCCAGAAGCTGGCCGTTCGACAGGAAGCTCATGGCCCTCACCTTGGACGGATAGCCGCCCATGCGCATGTTCTTCTGATCCTTGATGCGCCAGCCGTGCAGCTGGTTGTCCTGCATGGCGGTGACGACGAAGGCGCCGTCCGGCGAGAAGGTCACGGCGATGTGCGACCCCGCCCACTTCAGCATCGCCGGCTTTTGCTCCGCGATCCGCGCAAACCAAAGGGCCGCGCCGCCGTATGTCGAACAGGCGATACGCCGGCCTTTGGGATCGAACGCCACGCCCGACACCGTCCGCTCGTGCTGGAAATCGCGGCGGAAGGCGGCGTCTTTTGCGTCGATCACCGACAGGGTGCGGCCGGCGGAGAAGGCGATCAGCCCGCTTTCAGCAGAGGCGTCGATGGCGTCGACCCATGCCCCCTTGGCCGACCGGGCCAGCAGCCCCGCCTCGCCCCGGCGGTGCCAGATCACCTGACCATCGTCGCCGCCGGTGACCACGCCGTCGCCGGACGGGTGAACCACCGCGCACAGCACCGCGCCGTCGTGCGCCTCGTTATATTCGCCTGAGGCGAAGCGCACCGAGCCGTCGCCCAGCGCAAAGACGGCGCCCGTCTTGTCGAACAGGGCCGCGGTCACCTGGGCGTCGAAGGTCTTTTGCATGGGCCGCTCTTTGGCCGATCCGGGGGCGCGAGGCTAGGCCGCGCAGGCCTCGAAGCCTGCCTTCAGCGCGGCCTCGTCCAGATCACGGCCGATGAAGACCGCGCGCGACCAGCGCCGCTCCTTGTCGCCCCACGGCTTCTGCAGGTCGCCCTCGAGGATCATGTGCACGGCCTGGAAGACCAGCCGGCGGTCCTCGCCCTGAACGTCGATGATGCCCTTGGCGCGCAGAATGTTCTGGCCCTGCTCGCCCAGCAGCTTGTCCAGCCACTGGGTGAACCGCTGACCATCCAGCGGGCGATCCAGCGACAGGGCTATGCCCCGGATGTCGTCGCCGTGGTCGTGACCGCGAGGTCCGTGATGGTGGTCGTGCCCGTGATCATGGTCGTGGTCGTGGTCATGATGATGGTCATGGCCGCAGTGGTCGTCGTGGACGTGGCCCTCGGCGCCATGCGGGGGGTTGATGAAGTCCGGGCGAACCTCGGTGATCCGGTCCAGATCGAAGCCGTGCTGGCCCAGCACCTGATCCAGCGGCACGTTGGCCCGCTCGGCGCGCACGATGGGGGCCAGCGGGTTCAGCCCGCGCAGGCGCGTCTCGACGGCCGCCAGATCGTCTTCCGACACCAGATCGGTCTTGTTGAGGATGATGCGGTCGGCGAAGGCGACCTGCTCGCGCGCCTCCTTCGAGTCGTCCAGCCGCGCCATCACGTGCTTGGCGTCGACAAGGGCGGTGACGCTGTCGAGGAAGGTCTTCGCCTTGACCTCGTCGTCGACGAAGAAGGTCTGGGCCACCGGGCCGGGATCGGCCAGACCCGTCGTCTCGACGATAATGGCGTCGAACGCGGGCTTGCCCGGGCGTTGACGCTTCATCAGGCCGTTGACCACCCGGATCAGGTCGCCGCGCACCGTGCAGCAGACACAGCCGTTGTTCATTTCGAACACGTCCTCGTCGGCGCCGACCACCAGATCGTTGTCGATGCCGATCTCGCCGAACTCGTTGACGATGACGGCGTAGCGCTTGCCGTGGTCCTCGGTGAGGATGCGGTTCAGCAGGGTGGTCTTGCCGGCGCCGAGGTAGCCGGTGAGGACGGTGACAGGGGTTTTATCTGACATGGCCGCTAGATGGAGGGCGATGCGCCGCTTGGGAAGGGCCTAGCAGTCCGGACAGTCCGGCAGAACGCCGCTCTCGAGCTGCAGGGTCGTGTGACCGATGCTGAAGGTCTGGCGCGCCAGCAGCTGTGCCTCGATCAGCAAGGCCCCCGCATCCGGCCGTTGATGCACGATGTGGGCGGTCAGCGCGGTCTCGGTGGTCGACAGGCCCCAGACGTGGAGGTCATGCACCGCGGTCACGCCGGGCAGGGCGAGAAAGGCGTCGCGCACCGCGGCCACGTTCACGCCACGCGGCGCGGCGTCCAGCGCGAGATTGACCGAGTCCTTCAGCAGCCCCCACGTCCCGACGAGGATCACCACGACGATGCCGAGGCTGACCACCGGGTCGATGAGCGACCATCCCGTCAGCCAGATCAGGCCGCCCGCGATCACCACCCCGATCGACACGGCCGCGTCGGCCATCATGTGCAGATAGGCGCCCTTGGCGTTCAGGTCTGAATGCTGGTCGCGCATGAACAGCAGGGCCGTGCCCAGATTGATGACGAAGCCGATGCCGGCAACGATCATGATCAGGCCGGACTCCACCGGCGCGGGCTCGGCCAGTCGCCGGACGGCCTCGAAGGCGATGGCTCCGCAGGCGAAGATCAGCAGCAGGGCGTTGCCCAGCGCCGCCAGAACGGTCGCCTTGCCATAGCCGTAGGTCTTGCTCTGCGACGCCGCGCGCCGCGCCAGCCATGCCGCACCGCCCGCCATGGCGAGGCCCAGCACGTCGGACAGGTTATGGCCGGCGTCGGCCATCAGGGCGGTCGAGTTCGACCAGACCCCGGCCCCGAACTCGATCCCAACGAACAGCAGGTTGATGATCAGCCCGACCGCATAGCGCCAGTCGCCGGTGTCCACCGGCCCATGGTGATGACCGCCCACGCCGTGCGAATGGCCGTGGTCATGACCATGGTGGTCATGGGCGTGGTGGTCGTGATCGTGGCCGTGGGCGTGCGCCATGGAACGAGCCTAGTGGTCGTGACCCGCGTGGGGAAGCGCCGAGACGGCGGGCGGCGGGTCTGCGTGCCCGACGCGCGCTTCCGCATGGCTGTGCGAGGCGACCAGCAGGCCGATGCCGATCAGGGCGACGCCCAGCACCATGCTCTCGTATCGTGCCCACCGCTCCAGCCGCAGGGCGGAATAGCCGGCGTTGGCCAGCAGGGTGAAGGCCGACATCCCCGCGATCGTGCCCAGCAGGAAGGCCAGCGTCATCAGCGCCAGCACGATCAGCCCCTCCGTCGCCTGCGCCAGATAGAGCGGCAGCAGCACCTCGCCCGGCGACACCGCCAGCATGGCCACCAGCCCCCAGAAGGCGGCGGCGTCCGACACCCTTGGCTCCGGTGTATCCATTGAAGGGCCGCCCGCCGTCTGGACCCGAAGCAGGGTCGCGCGCGCCAGATAGAAGGCCCCGAACAGAAACAGCAGCACCGCCGCCAGATGCGGCAGCAGCCCCGCGACCCAACGGTCGAGCGCCAGCCCGGCCATGACGATCAGGCCGCCCACCAGTGCGGTGACCACGATGTGCGCCAGACCGGCCGCGGCGACTGCACCCAGAACTTGCGACAGTCGCCAACGCTGGGCGCGGCCGACGAGCACGAAGGGCAGCCAGTGGGTCGGCAAGGCCGCGTGCAGGAAGGCCGTGACGAAGGCTCCGCCCAGCAGGGACAGCATCAGCGGCGGGGCGAGATCAGGCGGCGACATCGCGGCCCCTGTAGCCTGTTACTTTATAACAGTCGAGTTATTTTCGTGCTCTAGCTCGCCGACGCGTCTTCAATGAACGCCAGCGGCGTGTCCGTGGCGGGCAGGCAACTGCGGTCCACCGGCTTCGAGGGGTCACGCAAAAAGTCCCGCGCCATCGCCACAGTGCATGGGCTGGAGTTGATCACGCCGTGGGTCGCGTTGGTGACGATGACCACCTGACTGTTCGAATACGTCCGCGCGGCCGCCTCGGTCAGGGGCGGCGGGCAGCCGGGATCGATCTCGGCGGCGACGAACAGTGTCGGGATGTCGGTCACCACGGGCGCGTTCTCGACCGGATCCGCGCCTGCGATGTCCACCGCCGCACAGACGTCGAACAGGCGCGACAGGGAGGGAACGAGCACTTCGGCCACCGGATCGCCCGCGGCGCCGGCCGCCAGTCGCGCCTTCGATTCGAACGGCAGCTCCTCCTTGCAGAGGTGCGCCATGTGCTGGCCTTCGAAATAATAGGTCCGGTCGGCCGCGATCTCGGCCACCGGGGTCAGGTCGCCGGCGATGACCTTCTCCAGATCGGCCGGCAGGCGCCGCACTCCGGTCCGGTCGTAGGTGGTGTCCATCAGGAATGCGGACAGGTCGTCGACGTTGAAGGTCTTGCCGTCCTTGCCCGTCTGCGGCCCGGCCAGCCACAGCCGGGCGTTGGCCTCGAACCGGGTCTGCAGGTTCGGGTGCCGGGCGGCGCAGTCCGCCTGAGCCGCGCATTTGGACAGGATCAGCCGAACGGCCGCCGACACCTGCTCCGGGGTGCCGACGGCCCAGTTGCCCTCCGGCGGCCACGGCGAGTCCATCACGGCGGCGCGCACGATCTGCGGCTGGTGCGTGATCACGGCCGCCTCGATCCGGGGACCGTACGAGCCGCCGCGCAGATCGATCTTCGGCAGGTTCAGCGCCTTGGCCATGTCGCCGACGTCGTCGGCGATGACGCGGGCGTTGTACTGGTTCAGATCGACGCCCTGCGCCTCATAGCCCTTCAGACAGGCGATCAGCCCGTCCCGGTCAGCATCCGACGGCGGGCCGGCGTCGGTCAGTTCCACGCCCGGACAGTCCATGGACGGCGTGTCCGCTCCGCCGCCGCGCTGGTCGAAGAAGATGACATCCTGATCCACCGCCAGCAGGTCCGGCATCCGGGCCAGCGCAGCCAGCGTCCCGCCCACGCCCGGCGTGAGCGCGCCGCCCGGTCCGCCGTGAAACATCACGACCGGCGGCAGCGCCTGACCGGAGGCGTCGCGATACGGCTGGCTGGCCTTCAGAATCACCACCGCGATGTCGATGCGGCGATTGCTGGACCCGTCCCGCGCTTCATCCACCGTCAGCGTGCCGCAGACCGTTTGCCGGACATCTGTCGGCCAGTCGGCCGGGCAGGCCCTGGCGGCGAACACCGGTTCTCCGGCCGCGACGGGCGCGACGAAGCCGGTCAGGGCGAGTATGAAGGCCAGCGCGGCGATCAGGCGACGGGACATCGGCTTCAGGGCTCCGTTTCGGCGCGCACTTGGCGCTCGGCGAGGCCGTCTGGCAAGCGTCGCAATGCCCGGCGCGGCGCGGATTTTTCGGGCCTCCGCGTTGACTCGGAGGACCCCTTCCGTATATGTCGCCGCTCTTCGCCCGAGGGGGTCCCCCGTCGGGCTTATTCTTTTTGCGTTTTCGCTGAGGCTTCAACATGTACGCGGTGATCAAGACCGGCGGCAAGCAGTACCGGGTTCAACCGGGCGATGTGATCGTTGTCGAGAAGCTCGACGGCGACGCCGGCGCCGACATCAAGTTCGACAGCGTGCTGATGCTGGGCGGCGACAAGGGCGTGACCCTCGGCGCGCCGCTGATCGACGGCGCTTCGGTCGCTGCGACGCTGGTCGAGACCCGTCAGGGCGAGAAGATCAAGATCTTCAAGAAGATCCGTCGTCAGGGCTATCGCCGTACGCGCGGTCACCGCCAGATGGAATCGGTCCTGCGCATCACCGGCATCGCCGGCGCCGGCGAGACCGCCAAGTGGGAAGGCACCGCCCAGGTTCTGACCAAGGCCGAAATGAACGCCCGCGCCCGTGGCCTGGCCCCGCGCGTCGCCGAGACCGAAGCCAAGCCGGCCAAGGCTCCGAAGGCTGCGGCCCCGAAGGCTGAAGCCGCGACTGAAACTCCGAAGACCGAAGCCAAGGCTCCGGCGGCCAAAAAGGCCCCCGCCAAGGCCAAGGCCGCCAAGACCGACGAAGCGTAAGACAGTTATCGCGTTCGACCAGGCCGACGGCCGGTAGCGCAAGAAAGAGGAGCAACCCATGGCTCACAAGAAATCCGGTGGTTCGTCGCGTAACGGTCGCGACTCCGAGTCGAAACGCCTTGGCGTGAAGAAGTTCGGCGGCGAGCGCGTGCTGGCCGGCAACATCCTGGTGCGTCAACGCGGCACGACCTTCCACCCGGGCGACCAGGTCGGCATGGGCCGTGACCACACCCTGTTCGCCCTCGTGAACGGCGCCGTGAAATTCACCAAGAAAGCTGGCGGCCGTTGTTACGTGTCGATTCAGCCGGCTATGGAAGCCGCCGCCGCAGAGTAAGCGCGAAGCCGAAACTCTCCGGATCGCGCGGGCTCTGAAAGCCACCGATCCGGACCAAGGGAAATATTCCGCGGGGAGTCTGGATCGCCAGGCTCCCCGTTTTCGTTCCCCGCCTCGAACGTCGCCCGAGCCCTGTCAAAGGAGGCGACGACCTGAGTGAGGCGAAGCCATGTGCGTGATCGAACCCTCTCCCGTCGTCGAGACGCGGCGTCTGGCCCTGCGCAGCCCGCAGGCCCAGGACGTCGCCCGTCTGGCCGCGCTTGCCAATGACGCCGACATCGCCCGTATGACCCTGCGCATGCCGCACCCGTTCTCGACGCGGGATGCGGAGACCTTTGTGCTGAACGTGGCCGGGCAGGATCCGGCGACGGCGCGGACCTTCCTGATCGAACACGAGGACCACGGTCCCGTGGGCGTCATCGGCCTGTTTCAGGACGGCGATGTCGCGCCGGAGGTCGGCTACTGGATCGGCCGGCCGTTCTGGGGTCGCGGCTACGCCACGGAGGCGCTGGAGGCGGCGACGGTCTGGGCCTCGCGGGGCTGGAGGCGGCGGGCCCTCGTCGCCGGCCACTTCGCGGACAACCCGGCGTCGGGTCGCGTGCTGGAGAAGGCGGGCTTCCTCTATACGGGCGAAGTGCGGCGCGGCTTCAGCCGGGCGCGGGGCGCGGAAACCGATACGCGCCGGATGGTCTGGCTGGCCTAGAGGCCGGTCAGGGCGTCCGGACCGACGATCGCCGCCACCGCGACCGCGCCAATGGCCACGGTGACCACGGCGCCGGCGATGAAGGCGACCCAGGCGCGGGCGGCTTTCTTGCGTCGGAAAGCGCCGGTCTTGACCCCGCGCACGACCACGAACGGCCGTTCGCCGAACACTTCTGACCCGGAAATATTGTGCTGGGACATCAATGCCATCCGCCTGCTCGTCCCCCGCATGGGACGCGATCAGGGAAGCGGGCACGGAAAGGCCAAACAATGGCGAACGCCGGTTTCCCACCAATCCGTGATCGGACGAACGACGGTCTTCGACTTGATCACATGGTGACGTTGACGCGTCCGCCGCGGATCATCACCCGCTGCATCAGCACTGTCCGCTCCGCTCCGGCGCTGACCGGGGCGATGGCGAACCACGATCCGTCCGGCAGGCCGTCGAAGGTGAACCGGTTATTCTGACACGTCGCCGATCTCACGAAGGCGCGATAGTCGGCGTTGGGGTCCGGCACGGTCCGCGCGCGGACGATGGCCTCCGGAATCGCGGCCCGCTCGGTCGAGCCGTACAGGGTCTGGAACCGGCTGCGGGTGTAGGGGGTGTCCGGCGTCAGGGCGACGGAGCCGGTGCAGCTGAGAACCTGTCCCTGCTGGCGATAGCCGATCGAGCCGTCGATCGCGCCTCGGCCCGGCTGTGTCGACCAGGCGAAATCGCCCGGGTTGAAGGCGGTCGAGGGCGGCGGACCGTAGTCCGGCCGGCCGGTGGTCTCGCAGGCCGCGACCGAGACGCCGAGGACAGCGACGACGACGGCGGCGCGGGCGAGAGCGAGGGGACGGCGGCGCATGAGGAAACTCCGGTATTGATGCTCGACGACGCCTGACATCCAACGCTCCCGCCCGGGACGGGTCAAGGTTGCGGCGCGACCTTCGCTGGTTCAAAAGCGGGCGGAAGCCCGGCGTCAGACCGGGTATAGGGACCTTTGATGACAGTCACGTTCGACGACATCCTGACCGCGCGCGACCGCATCGCCGGCCAGGTCGATCGCACCCCTACCCGCCATTCGCGCCGCCTGTCGCAGCTGACCGGCGCCGAGGTCTGGGTGAAGTTCGACAACCTGCATTTCACCGGCAGCTTCAAGGAGCGCGGGGCGCTGAACCGCCTGCTCCAGCTGACGCCCGAAGAGCGCAAGCGCGGCGTCGTCGCGGCCTCGGCCGGCAATCACGCCCAGGCCTTGGCCTATCACGGCGGCCGGCTGGGCGTGCCCGTCACCATCGTCATGCCCGAAGGCACGCCTTTCGTTAAGGCGGACGGCACCCGGGCCCATGGCGCGACCGTGGTCATCAAGGGGCTGGATTTCACCGGCTCGACCGAAGAGGCTCACCGACTGCGGGACGAGCACGGCTATGTCTTCGTCTCCGCCTTCGACGACATGGGCATCGTGGCCGGTCAGGGCGTGTGCGGGCTCGAGATCATGGAGGACGCACCCGAGCTGGACGTCCTCATCATTCCCGTCGGCGGCGGCGGGCTGATCGCCGGCTCGGCCATCGCGGCCAAGGGCATGAAGCCCTCCCTCCGGGTCTTCGGCGTCGAGGCCGAGATGTATCCGTCCTTTACCGCCCGCCGTAACGGCCAGCCGCCCCGGTGCGGCGGCCAGACCATCGCCGAGGGCATCGCCATCAAGGCCGTGGGCGAAATCCCCTTCGCCCTGGCCGATCCGCTGGTCGAGGACCTGCTGGTCGTCGACGACGCCGATTTCGAAAAGGGCGTCGCCTTCCTCGCCACGCTGGAGAAGACGGTGGTCGAGGGCGCGGGCGCAGGCGGCCTAGCGGCCCTGCTCGCCTACCCCGAGCGCTTCCGGGGCCAGCGGGTCGGCATCGTCCTGACCGGCGGCAATATCGACGCCCGCATGCTGGCCGTGGTGCTGAACCGCGAACTCGTTCGTGAGAAGAAGATGGTCGTCTATCGAATCCTCGGCGACGACCGCCCCGGCATGCTGTCCAAGATGAGCGCAGTCATCGGCGGCGCGGGCGGCAACATCATCGACGTCGTCCACAACCGGTTGGCCCTTGACGTACCGGCCAAGGGCGCTGAGTTCGACATCATGGTCGAGACGCGCGGCGCCGACCATGCCGACGAGATCAGACAGGGGCTTCAGGATGCGGGTTATGCGTTACGGATGGGCTAGGGCGGCGCTGGTCTGCGCGGTTCTGGCGGTCGCCGCCTGCAATCGCCCCGCCAGCGATGGCGCAAGCGCCGCGGCCGACGCCGAGGCGCTGCAGGCCGCCCACGCCTTCATGGCCACGAATGCGAAGGCCGAAGGCGTCCAGTCCCTGCCGCAGGGCGTGCAGTACAAGATCGTCACCTCCGGCCCGACCAGCGGCGTCAGCCCGGACCGCAACGATCTGGTCCGCGTCGACTACGAAGGCTCGCTGGTCGACGGCACGATCTTCGACAGCTCGTTCGAGCGGGGCATCCCGGCCGCCTTCCGCATCGATCAGGTTATTCCGGGCTGGGGCGACGCCCTGTCTCACATGCATCCGGGCGACGAGTGGATCGTCTATGTCCCGCCCGAGCGTGGATACGGCGACCAGGACAAGGGCGAAATCCCGCCCAACAGCGTGCTGATCTTCCGTCTGCGTCTGCTCGACGTGGCGCCCGAGCCGGGCGACGCGCCGCCGCCTGATGTGGGCATGGGCTGACTTCGCGCCTGCGAACGCAACCGGCAAGGGTTTGCGCAGGGCGAGGCGACACGCCTGATACGTGCAGGCGTACACATCTTATTGCGCCGCACACGAAATGAATTGCCTGCCGCGCTGCGATAGGTTCTTGTTCATATCCGCGGCGTCGAACGCGGGTTCGGGCCGATCCCTTCGGATTCCGGACCTTGCCATGACCGCACGCCGCCTCGCCGCCTTCCTCGCCCTGCCCGTCTGTCTGATCGCGTCGCCCGCGCTGGCGGCGCCCGGCGGCCTTCTGGCGCACCAGACGACGCTGGAGCTGAACGAGGCCTCCTCGGCGTGGATCCTGACCTCGACGGCGCTGGTCCTGCTGATGACCCTGCCGGGTCTGGCGCTCTTCTACGGCGGCATGGTGCGCAAGAAGAACGTCATCGCCGCCATCGCCCATTCCACCGCCGCCCTCGCCATCGTCACCGTGTTGTGGTTCGCGGTCGGCTACAGCCTGTCGTTCGGCGTCGGGCCCGAGCCGGTCAACGGCTTCATCGGCGGCCTGCAGGCAGCCTTCCTCGACGGCGTGATGCCCACGACGGCCCACAGCCTGTCGCCGGGCCTGCCTGAGTTCCTGTGGGTCGCCTATCAGCTGACCTTCGCCATCATCACCCCGGCCCTGATCGCGGGCGCCTTCGCCGAGCGGATCAAGTTTTCGGCCTCCATCCTGTTCTTCTTCCTGTGGCACCTGCTCGTCTATGTGCCGATCTGCCATCAGGTCTGGGGCGGCGGCTGGCTAGGGTCGTGGGGCGTGCTGGACTTCGCGGGCGGTGCCGTGGTGCACGTCAATGCGGGCGTCGCGGGTCTGGTCGCCGCGCTTGTTCTGGGGCCGCGCCACGGCTTCGGCCGGGACAATATGGCCCCGCACAACCTCGCCTTCACCGCCATCGGCACGGGCCTGCTCTTCGTGGGCTGGCTGGGGTTCAACGCCGGATCGGCATGGGCCGCGGATTCCATCGCCGCCGTCGCTGCGCTGAACACCATCCTCGCCGCCGCGGCCGCCGCGATCGGCTGGACCGCCGTGGAATGGATCGACCACAAACGCCCGACCCTGCTGGGCCTGCTTTCCGGCATTGTGGCGGGTCTGGTGGGCATCACTCCGGCCGCCGGTCTGGTCGATCCGAAGGGCGCCTTCTTCATCGGCATCCTGTCCGGCCCGGCCTGTTACGCAGGCGCGGTCTGGCTGAAGCGGGCCCTGAAGTACGACGACAGCCTCGACGCCTTCGGCGTGCACGGCGTGGGCGGCATCGTCGGCGCCCTGCTGACCGGCGTCTTCGCCTCGGCCGCCATCAATCCCGTCGGCGAAGGCGCGGACATCGTCAAACAGGCGCTGGGCCTGCTGGCCGTGATCGTCTGGAGCGGCGTCGGCACCTTCGTCATCCTGATGATCTGCAAGTTCACCGTCGGACTGCGGGTCACGAAGGAGGAGGAGATCGAAGGGCTGGACTACACCCAGCACGGCGAGACCATTCACCAGTAAGGGCAAAGAAAAAGGGCGTCCGCACCGGCGGACGCCCTTTCCATGTTCGAAGCTCGTGAGCCCTTAATGGCCCGGCGCGGCGCTCGTCGCAGCAGGCGGGGCTGCGGGCGTGGCGGCGGTGGCGGGCTGACCGGCGGCGCCGGCGGCAGGCGCGGCGCCTGCGGGGCCACCGGCCGAACCGGCGGTCTCGGCGCCGGCGACGGGAGCGGCGCCCTCTGCGGGAGCAGCGCCTTCAGCGGCGGGGGCCGGAGCGGCGCCGGGCTGACGCGAGGGATCCGGGGCCGGGATGGCGAAACCGGTCGAACCCTGCGACCGCAGCCAGGCGATCAGGTTGACGCGGGTCTCCTGATTGCGAATGCCGGCGAAGGACATCTTGGTGCCCGGCACATAGCGGCCCGGGGCAGTCAGGAATTGATCCAGCTGATCATAACCCCAGGTCGGCGCCTCGGCCTTGTGGGCGCCCATTGCGTCGGAATAGGCGAAGCCCGGGCGGTGCATGACCGGTCCGCCGACCACGCCATAAAGATTCGGGCCGGTGCCGTCCGCGCCGCCCTGGGTCGCGTTGTGACAGGCCTTGCACGCGGCGAAGGCGGCTTCGCCCTTGGCCAGATCGGCGGTCGGCAGGACGGTGCCCCAATCCGGCGGCAGGACGACCTCGGCCGGTCCGCCCGCGGCCTCTTCAGGCGCGTCGACGAAATAGCCCATCTTCTCCGGCGCATGGGTCGCGAAGAGGATGTTGGTTCCTTCCTTCACGCCGATGATCACAAAGGCGGTCGCCAGAACAGCGCCGAGAATCTTGTTGCCTGTCAGATCGCCGCTCATCGCGTCGTCGCATCCCGTATAGTGAGGCCCTGACGCTTGGTCGTCGGGCGGAGTCTTGCGAGGGCGTCTCTTACACGCTAGCGCGGCCTTCGCAACCGGGCCGGAACCGCTTTCGACGGTCCCGGCGTCGCAGCCCGAAAGGCGTGGCCGATGAACCCCTTGATATTGATTCCCGCTCGCATGGCCGCCACCCGTCTGCCGGACAAGCCGCTGGCCGATATCGGAGGCAAGCCGATGATCGTGCGGGCCTACGAACAGGCCGTTCTGTCGGGTCTTCCGGTGGCCGTGGCGGCGGGGGATCAGGCGATCGTCGACGCCATTCACGAGGCGGGCGGCAAGGCGGTTCTGACCGATCCGGACCTGCCTTCAGGCTCGGATCGCATCCGCGCGGCGTTGCAGGCGATCGATCCGGACGGCGTACATGATGCGGTGATCAATCTTCAGGGCGACATGCCCTTCGCCGATCCGGGACTGGCCACGGCCTGCGCCGCCCTGCTGCACGGTCAGCCCGAGTGCGACATCGCCACCCTTGTTGCGCGCGAAGCCTCGTCGGACGATCGCGCCAATCCCGACGTCGTCAAGGCGGTCGTCGCTCTCACCGAGGGCGAACGTCATGGCCGGGCCCTCTACTTCACACGCTCGACCCTGTACGGCGACGCGCCGGTGTGGCGGCACATCGGCCTGTATGGCTATCGCCGCGAGGCGCTGGAGCGATTTTGCGCGGCCCCGCCGTCGCCGCTTGAGCGTCGCGAGAAGCTGGAGCAGCTGAGGGCGCTGGAAATGGGTCTGCAGATCTGGGCCGCCGTCATCGACGAGGCTCCGCTGTCGGTCGACAACCCCGGCGACCTCGAGGCCGCTCGCGCGCTGGCCTAGGCTGCGTCGAACAGGGTCTCGCGGAAGATGCGACCGGCGCCGCCCGCCGCCTTGGGGCCAAGCACGGCGGTTGCGGTAAGCCCCGCCGCCAGCGAATCGGCCGCGACCCGGCGGACGTCCCCGGCCGTTTGCGCCAGAACCCGTTGGGCGATGAGCGCCGACGGCTGCAGGGCGCCGAACACCAGCACCTGCGCCGCGGCCCGCCCTGCACGCGCCGCCGGGCTTTCGTCCGACATCCACAGGCCGGCGTTGAGCACGGCCTTGGCCCGCGACAGCTCGCCCTCCGTCGGTCCCTGCTCGGCCAGCGTCCGAAGCTCCTGCGCGCAGACCCGCGCCAGCTCTTCCGCCCGGTCGGCGGAGGCGCCGGCGTAGATGCCGAGGATGCCCGCGTCCTCGTAAGGCTCGTGATAGGCGTCGATGGCGTAGGCCAGTCCCCGCTCCTCCCGCGCGCTCTGGAACAGGCGCGACGCCATGCCCCCGCCGAGGATCTCGGTCATCAGCCGCGCCGCCGGATAGGCCGCATCCTTCGCCGACGGGGCCGGCAGCTGGAAGACGATGTTGGCCTGCTCGATACGCCGCGTCAGGGCGGCGTCCCCGCCGGTGAAGCGCGGAACATCCGGCGCTTCGGCTTCGATCGAGGCCGCGCCGCCGAACCAGCGCTCGGACAGCGCCAGCAGCTCGTCCTCATCCACAGCGCCAGAGACCGAGACGACCATCCGTTCCGGCGAGTACAGCCGCGCGCGCCACTCCGAGATCGTCGCCCGGGTGATGGGCTTGAGGCTGGCGACAGAGCCCAGGATCGGTCGTCCCAGCGGCTGGCCCTCGAAGGCGCGGGTCTGGGCCATCTCGAACACATGGTCGTCGGGCGTGTCGAAGGCCTCGGCGATCTCTTGGGCCACCACGTCCTTCTCGCGCTCGATCTCGGCCGCATCCAGCGTCGGACGGAAGACGAGGTCGGAGACCACCTGCATCGCCAGCGGCAGCGACCCGTCGAGCGCACGCACGTCGAAACTGGTCCGCTCATAGCCGGTGGCGGCGTTGATCGACCCGCCTTCGGCCTCGATCCGCTCGACGATATCGCGCGCGCCCATGTCGCCCGCGCCCTTGAACACCAGATGTTCGAGACAATGGGACCAGCCGGAGGTGGCTTCGGTTTCCCATTTGGCTCCACCCCGGACCGCGACGGTGAGGGCGAGGGTGCGCAGGCCCGGCATGGGGTCGCAAACGACGCGGACGCCGTTGGAGAGGGTATGCAGGCGAGTGGTCAGGAGATGTCCTTCGGCGCGTTCGTGGCGGATCGTCTCCGCCGGAGCACGGCGATGTAGAAACCCACGAGCGCCAGCGCCAGCCCGAACCATGTCAGGGCGTAGCCGAGGTGGTTGTTGGAAAAGGCGGCGGGCGGCGCGGACGGTTTCAGGGCAGCCCATTCAGGATTGGACGAGGTCAGGGCGAACAGCGTCTGCGGCTCGACCGGTCCCCGGACCCGCAGGGTCTCGGCCATGGCCCGGGTGTCGCGGGCGTAGAACCGGCGACCTTCCGACGGCACCGACATGGCGCCGGCCGACGGCGCCCTGCGAATCTCCGCGAGAATCTCCACCGGCGTGGTGTCAGCAGTCTCTGCGGGACGGGCCGAGATCATGTCGGCGACGAAGCCGCGATCGACCAGCCACGTCCGCCCGCCTGCGGGCCGACACGCTGAAATCAGGCGCACGCCCGGCTGGCCTTCCGGATCAATCGACTGGAGTTCGACATAGGGGGCGGTCGCCAGCCCCGGGCAGGTCAACCGCACCTTGCGGAACTCGGGCAAACCTTCCGCCTCGACTTCGGCGAACGGCGCGGCGGGAATGGTCGCGGCGCGATCCGCCTGTGCGATCAGGCCTTCCTTCCACTGCAGCCGCTGCACCTGCCACACGCCCAATGCGCACAGCAGGGCGAAGGCGATCGCGCAGGCGATGGTCAGCCCGACCGGAAACTTCGCCTCTCTAGCCACGCCCCACCCCGTTGCGCATCTGCAGGGCGATCATCACGCCCTTGCCCGGCCGCATAAGCCCGATCGACAGCCCCGCCACCAGCGGCAGGGTCACCAGCAGCAGCAGCCATATCGGCGGATTGTAGGCGATCATCACGAACAGCGCCCCGAACACCACGATCCCGCCGGCGATCTGCATGATGAAGATGGCGGCGCCGTCGCCGGTGTTCAGTCGGGTGAAGTCGAAGCCACAGGCCTCGCAGCGGTCCACGACTTTCAGGAAACCGCCAAACAGCGCGCCCTTCCCGCAATTCGGACAGCGACAAAGCAGACCGGCGCGGATCGGATCGATCCGCGCCGGCTGAAGATCATGCCCTGTGGGGCCGTCCGTCACCCGAAGGTGACGTAGACGAAGGCGAACAGGAACAGCCAGACCACGTCCACGAAGTGCCAGTACCAGGCCGCCGCCTCGAAGCCGAAATGCTTCTGCGGGGTGAACTGGCCGGCCAGCAGACGCAGCAGGCAGACGGTCAGGAAGATGGTGCCGATCAGGACGTGGAAACCGTGGAAGCCCGTCGCCATGAAGAAGATCGAGCCGTAAAGGCCCGAGTTCGCGGCCTCTTCGTTGAAGAACAGGTTCTCGTGGATGATGTGGCTGTACTCATAGACCTGCACCACGGTGAACAGCACGCCCAGCGCGATGGTGATGGCCAGACCGATCTTGGTGGCCTTGCGGTCGCCTTGGGCGATCGCGTGGTGGGCCCAGGTCACGGTCGTGCCGGACAGCAGCAGGATCACGGTGTTCAGCAGCGGCAACTGCCACGCGTCCAGCGTCTCGACGCCCTTAGGCGGCCAGATCGTACCGCCGGTCGAGGTCGTCCATGCCTTGGCCGTATCGGCCCAGGCGCCGACTTCCGGAATATGGGCGCGGGCTTCGTTGAAGACCGCCATCTCGAAGAACATCCAGAAGAAGGCGGCGAAGAACATCACTTCCGACGCGATGAACAGCATCATGCCGTAGCGCAGGCCGATCTGGACGACCGGGGTGTGATCACCCTGACGGCTTTCCTTGATGACGTCCGACCACCAGCCGAACATCGAGACCAGCACGCCGGCCAGACCGGCGAAGAACAGGGCCTTGTCGCCCTTGGCCAGCAGCGCGCCGGCGACAGGGCCCGCGTCAGCGCTGGCGAGCCCCTTCATCCAGACAACCGCGCCGATCATCATGATCGTGACGGCGATCGAGGAAACGAGCGGCCACGGGCTGGGATTGACCAGGTGGTAGTCGTGGTGCGGAGCGGCGTGAGCGTCGGCCATCAGGGTCTCTTGAAACGGTCGAGAGTCGTATGTGTGGGGCTATAGCGCCCGCTATCCGGCCGCGCCAGAGGCTTGAGCGGCCGGAGCGCCCTGCGAGGGATAGAAGGTGTAGCTGAGCGTCAGTTCCTGCACGCCGCGCGTCTCGCGATCCTCGGCCATTTCCGGGGACACGAAATACAGCATGGGGAATTTCTTGGTCTCGCCGGCCTTGATGATCTGGTCGTCGAAACAGAAGCATTGCAGCTTCTGGAAATAGGCCCCGGTGCTTTCAGGCACGACGTTGTACATGGCGCGCGCCTGCAGATCGCGGTCCGAGGTGTTGGTCACGTCGAAATAGGCGACGCCGGTCTCGCCGATTCGCACCCGCTGGCTGCGCTGCTCCGGCTTGAAGGTCATGGGCAGGCCGCTGACGTTGGTGTCGAAGCGGACCAGCACGGTCTTGTCGAGGATCTCGCTGGCGTCCGGGGCCTTGTCGGCCTTCTGGGTCGTGCCGTCGAAACCGGTGACCTGACAGAACATGCGATAGAGCGGCACCGCCGCGAACGCCGCGCCGGTCATGCCCATAACGCCGAAGACGCAGGCGATGGCGATAGCGTTCCGCGACCACTTCACTGGGCGTATCCCACCGGTTCGCCGGCCGCGATGGCCTCGGCGCGGGCGTCGAGGTTCCGCTTCAGGTTCAGCACCGTCACGCCGAACACCAGAATGATGAAGACCACCAGCGCGCCGGCGATGGCCAGATTGCGCTTCTTGCGGGCGGAGAGTTCTTCGGGGGTCAGGCGGCGCATGAGGTTACAGGCTCGGAACGCGGGTGAAGCTTTCAACCAGAAGGGCGGCGAACAACGCCATCAGGTACAGGATCGAGAAGGCGAACAGGTTCCGGGCCGGTTTGGCCTCGGCGCGGACGTCGTACAATGCGGCCTCTCGCCCCACGGCCTCGGCCTTGTCGGGCTGATCGCCCGCCCGCGAGCGCCACAGGCGCCAGGCGAGACCGAGGAAGCCCAGGCCGCCCGCGATGCTGACGACCAGATAGATGATCCCGCCCAGCCCTGTCAGGCCGGGCGCGATCGCCACAGGCACGAAGACCAGCGAGTACAGCAGGATCTGCAAGCGGGTGCTCTTCGCCCCTCGCGCCACCGGCATCATGGGAATCCCCGCCTTGGCGTAGTCGCCGGCCGAATACAGCGCCAGCGCCCAGCTGTGCGGCGGGGTCCACAGGAAGATGATCAGGAACAGCAGCCAGGCCTGCCACGGCGCCTGTCCCGTCGCCGCCGCCCAGCCGATCACCGGCGGAAAGGCGCCCGCCGCACCGCCGATGACGATGTTCTGGGGCGTCCGGCGCTTGAGCAGCAGGGTGTAGAAAACGGCGTAGTACAGGATGGTCAGCAGCAGCAGCCCGCCCGCCAGCCAGTTGGTCGTCATGCCCAGCAGCATGACCGAGAAGATCGACAGGATGACGCCGAAGGTCATCGCATCATTCTTGTTGACGCGTCCCGCCGCCACCGGCCGACCGCGCGTGCGGCGCATCAGGGCGTCGGTCTCGCCCTCAAGCGCCATGTTCAGCGCCCCGGCGGCGCCGGCGCCCACGGCGATGCAAAGGATGGCTATGGCCGAGGATATCCAGTCCAGCGCGCCGCGCGCGACCACCAGCCCGGTCACGGCGGTGAAGATCACCAGCGACATCACGCGCGGCTTCAGCAGCTGGAAGAAATCCTCCGGCTGGGCGGTCGAGATCGCGGGCTGTGGCGTCGCTTCGCTCATGAGTCTTTCAACGCTTGAGGGCCGCTCCTCGCTGAAGGAACGGCCCTCGATCAGTCGGTCCGGCCTGCGCCGGCGCCCTTAGTGCTCGTCCGACTTCACCACCGGCAGTTCGTTGAACTGGTGGTGCGGCGGGGGCGAGGACAGGGTCCACTCCAGGGTCGTGGCGCCTTCGCCCCACGGATTGTCGACGCCCTTGCGGCGACGGATGGCGGATTCCAGCAGCATGATCAGGAAGACGCCGACGCCGACGATCGTGATCACATAGCCGATCGACGAGACGTGGTTCCACAGGCTGAAGCCGTCCGGATAGTCCACGTACCGGCGCGGCATCCCCTGCAGGCCGAGGAAGTGCTGCGGGAAGAACACGAGGTTCACGCCCACGAACATGATCCAGAAGTGCGCGGCGCCGAGGAACTCGTTGTACTTCACGCCGAACATCTTCTCGAACCAGTAGTAGAAGCCCGCGAAGATGGCGAACACGGCGCCCAGCGACAGCACGTAGTGGAAGTGCGCCACGACATAGTAGGTGTCGTGCAGGCTGTAATCGATGCCCGCGTTCGACAGCACCACGCCGGTCACGCCGCCGACAGTGAACAGGAAGATGAAGCCCATTGCCCAGAGCATGGGCGTCTTGAAGCTGATCGAACCGCCCCACATCGTGGCGATCCAGCTGAAGATCTTCACGCCCGTGGGCACGGCGATGATCATGGTCGCGGCCACGAAGTAGGCGCGCAGGTTCACGCTCATGCCGACCGTGTACATGTGGTGCGCCCACACGATGAAGCCGATGAAGCCGATGGCGACCATGGCGTAGGCCATGGCGAGGTAGCCGAATACGGGCTTCTTCGAGAAGGTCGAGACGATGTGGCTGATGATGCCGAAGCCCGGCAGGATCAGGATGTACACCTCGGGGTGGCCGAAGAACCAGAACAGGTGCTGGAACATGACGGGGTCGCCGCCGCCGGCCGGGTTGAAGAAGCTGGTGCCGAAGTTGCGGTCGGCCAGCAGCATGGTGATAGCGCCCGCCAGAACCGGCAGCGACAGCAGCAGCAGGAAGGCGGTGATCAGCACCGACCAGGCGAACAGCGGCATCCGGTGCAGGGTCATGCCCGGCGCGCGCATGTTGAAGATGGTGGTGATGAAGTTGATCGCGCCCAGGATCGAGCTGGCGCCCGCGACGTGCAGCGAGAAGATCGCCAGATCCATCGCCGGACCGGTGTGGCCCGTGGTCGAGAGCGGCGGATAGATCGTCCAGCCGCCGCCGAAGCCCTTGCCCGGGCCGCCGTCGACGAACATCGACAGGCAGAGCAGCACCCAGGCCGCGACCAGCAGCCAGAAGGAGATGTTGTTCATACGCGGGAAGGCCATGTCCGGCGCGCCGATCATGATCGGGACGAACCAGTTGCCGAAGCCGCCGATCATGGCGGGCATGACCATGAAGAAGATCATGATCAGGGCGTGGCCGGTGACGACGACGTTGTAGCCGTGCTTGGACTGCTCAACGAGGCCGAACAGGTTGACCAGAGAGCCGTCCTTGAAGATCTGGATGCCCGGCTCGGCCAGTTCCCAGCGGATCAGGCCCGACAGGGCGCCGCCCACGATCCCCGCCATGATGGCGAAGATCAGGTAGAGCGTCCCGATGTCCTTGTGGTTGGTCGACAGGAACCAGCGGGTGAAGAATCCCGGCTTGTGGTCGTGATCGTCGTGATGGTCGGCGGTGATTGCGGTGGCCATGTCTGTATCGGGCTCGCGGATCGTTACTGGGCGGCCGGCGCGGCCGGAGCCGGCGAAGCGGGGGCGGGGGTCGAGGCGGCGGCCGGAGCGGCCCCCGGCGCGGTCGGAGCGGCGGGCGAGGCGGCGACGCCTGCAGCCGGAACCACGTCGCCGGCGGCGGCTGGCGCGGCGGCCGGAGCCGCAGCGACGACAGCGCCTTCAGGGGCCGGCGGCGTCATCGATCCGCCCTTGGAGGCGACCCAGGCTTCGAACTCGGCCTGCGTCACGACGCGGATTTCGATGGGCATGAAGGCGTGGTCGACGCCGCACAGCTCCGAGCACTGGCCGTAGAAGGTGCCGGTGCGGGTGGCGCGGAACCAGGTCTTGTTGATCCGGCCCGGAACGGCGTCGGTCTTCAGACCGAAGGCCGGCAGGGCGACGGCGTGGATCACGTCCGCGCCGGTGACCAGCAGTTCGACGTTCTTGTTGACCGGCACGACCATCGGCTCATCGGCGGCCAGACGGTACAGGCTGTGGGGCAGGCCACGCGCGGCCAGCTGATCTTCCGGCAGCATGTTGGAGTAGTAGGCGTCGATCGACTGGTCCGGGTACTCGTACTGCCAGTTCCACTGGTTGCCGGTGACCTTGACCGTCACGTCCGCGGGCGGATCGTCGTGATAGTTGAACAGCAGCTTGAACGAGAACAGCGAGATGAACACCAGGATCAGGACCGGCACGACCGTCCAGATGATCTCGATCAGGGTGTTGTGGCTCCACTTGGCGGGAACCGGGTTGGACTTCTTGTTGTAGCGGATCACGATCCAGATCAGCAGGCCGAGCACCAGCAGCGAGATCGCTACGATGATCGGCAGCAGGATCAGGTCATGGAAGTGGTGAGCCTCGACCTTCAGCGGTGACGCAGCAGGTTGCAGACCGAGGGCGCCGTCCGTCGGCTGACCCATCTTGTCCTGCGCCCATGCCGCGCCGGCTGAGAAAACGGCCAGGCTGATACCGGCGGCGCCGCCGATCAGACCCCGGGCCCGTGCGCCCATCCCCATGGAAGACATCCTCGTAAAACCGTTTCGTCGCAAACGCTTGCGAGTGAATCGCAAACAGGCGCCGGGGCTATGTGGCCCACGGCGGTTCTTGCGCCGGTCCATATCGCCCCCTCCCGCACTTGCCAAGCGATAGGAGCGACCCGCGACGATCGAGCCCCGGATTAAATCGCTGTCATGTACCGCCCGCTACCTTGCGGTGACAGATACCTTGCGATACCCCTTGCTTCATCACAGGAGGCTCTGAGGTGCCGGAAACCATCGACATACAACTGAAAAAAGGGGTGCTGACGCTTTGCGTCCTCGCCCTGCTGAACCGACGTGACAGCTATTCCTACGAGATCGCCTCCACCCTTTCGGATGCGATCGGCATGGGAGAGGGGACCATCTATCCGCTGATGCGGCGGATGCAGTCCGAAGGACAGGTCGAGACCTATCTGGTCGAATCGCCGTCCGGACCGTCGCGCAAATACTATCGTCTGACCGACGCAGGCCGCCGGGCGCTCGACGCCCAAGCCGCCGAGTGGCGAGTCTTCGCCCGCGCGGTCAACGCCATACTGGACGTCGCCGCACCGGCCGACGCCCTGACAGAGGGAGCTGAACAATGACCCGCGCCGAATTCATGGCCCGGCTGAAGCAAGGCCTTGTGGGACTGCCGACCAATACGGCCGCCGACATCGTCTCGGACTATCACGCCCACTTCGAGGACGGCATGGCCGCCGGCCGCACCGAGGAACAGGTCGCGGACGCGTTGGGCGATCCCGATCGTCTCGCTCGCGAACTGAAGGCCGAATCCAGCGCCCGTCGCTGGGGCCAGGAACAGAGCCCGTCATCGGCCGCGGCCGCGGTCTTCGGCATCCTGGGTCTCGGCGCAATCGACATCCTGATCCTTCTGCCGCTGGTGCTGCCGATCTTCGGCACCGTGCTGGCCATGCTGGTCACGGGCGTCTTCGTTTTCTTCGCCGGCGGCTTCGTGCTGGCGGTGGGACCGTTCACCGGCATGCCGGGCGGCGCGCTGGCCGCCATCCTTCTGGGCATCGGCGTGATGGGTCTGGGCGTCTTCATGACGGGCCTGATGGCCCTGCTGACCAAGTGGCTGATCGACGCCACCGTCTGGTACGCCCGCCTGCACTACCGCGTCCTCAAGCCCGCGCTTGAGCCCCAGCAACCGCAATCCGTTTATCGGGCCTGAGGGAGGGACCTGACATGATCCGCAATCTCGTCATCATCACCGTCACCGGTCTGGTTCTGGCCCTTGTCGGCATCGGCGGCGCCTTCGCCGTCGGCGGCAGCGACCTGGCCCGACACGATTTCACCTGGGTCGTCTCCGAAGACGGCCATAACGACGGCGTCCGCTTCCAGCGCGGCGGGACGGTCCCACCGGACGTCACCCGCACCCTCGCCTGGGACGGGGAGGACCGCCTGATGCTCGATCTGCCCGCGGACGTCGTCTACGTGCAGGGCGCGCAGGCCGGCGTCACCGTCACTGGTCCCGAGTCAGCCGTGAACCGCGTTCGCGTCAGCAACGGCCGGGTCGTCATGGACGACGACGGCGACAATCAGGAGCGCGGCTACATCCGCTGGAGCCGCGGCGGCATCCACGCCTGGAGCGACGACGACCGCCTGAAGGTCACGGTCACCGCGCCTTCGGTCAGCCGCTTCGAGATCGTCGGCTCGTCCGACCTGTCGATCCGGGGCTACGACCAGCCGGCGCTCAACCTCAACATCTCCGGCTCCGGCGATGTCGAGATCGAGGGCGTGACCCGGACCTTCACGGCCGAGATCACCGGTTCGGGCGACACCGACGCCGACCGGCTGGATGTCACCGACGCCGTCGTCGACATCTCAGGCTCGGGCGACGTTCGCTTTGGCCCTACGGGTGACGTCAAGGTCGACATCTCCGGCTCCGGCGACATCGACCTGACCCGCCGCCCTGCCCAGCTCCGTCAGGAACTGAGCGGCTCGGGCGACGTAGAAGAGAGCTAGCGTAAATCTCCCTCCCCGTCCCGGGGAGGGGGGTCGCGAAGCGACCGGGTGGGAGCGGCTGTTTGGGTCGCCCCCACCCATCGTCGCTTCGCGCCGACACCCTCCCCCGGCGGGGGAGGGAGAGCGCCGGTGACATGGAGCGGCCTGCGCCCTATCTACCTCCCCATGACCGTCCTCGTTTCACCGCCCGCCATCCTCGACAGCGCCGACGTCGGCTCCGACGAGGCGCTGTCGATCCTTCAGGGGGCCCTCGCCGGCGCAGACGACGGCGAACTGTTCCTCGAACGCTCCGAGAGCGAATCGCTGGTCTTCGACGACGGTCGCCTGAAATCAGCGGCCTACGACGCCACCGAGGGCTTTGGCCTGCGGGTCGTCGCCGGAGAGACCGCCGGCTACGCCCACGCCAACGAGATCAGCGGCCCCGCCCTGCGCCGCGCCGCCGACAGCGCGGCTCTTGCGAAATCGGGCCACGCCGGCGTCTCCGCCGAGGCGCCGCGCGCCACCAACCAGAAGCTCTATGACGAGGTCGATCCCCTCGCCTCCCCCGCCTTCTCCGACAAGATCGCCCTGCTGAGCGAGATCGACGCCTGGGCCCGCGCCCGCGATCCGCGGGTGGTGCAGGTCTCCGCCTCGCTCATCGGCGAACGTCGCCAGATCGAGATACTGCGCGGCGACGGCAGGCTGATGAAAGATGTTCGTCCGCTGGTCCGCCTCAACGTCTCCGTCACCGTAGAGAAGGACGGCCGTCGTGAGAGCGCCTCGGCCGGCGCCGGCGGCCGGGCCGGTTTCGAGACCTGGATCGCGCCGGATCGCTGGCAGGGCCAGATCGACGAAGCGCTACGTCAGGCCCTGATCAATCTGGACGCCGTCGATTGCCCGGCGGGCGAGATGGATGTGGTGCTGGGCGCCGGCTGGCCCGGCGTGCTGTTGCACGAAGCCATCGGCCACGGGTTCGAGGGCGACTTCCACCGCAAGGGGTCTTCAGTTTTCACCGGCATGATGGGCAAGCGGGTCGCCGCGCCCGGCGTCACGGTCGTGGACGACGGATCCATCTCAGGGCGTCGCGGTTCGCTGAGCATGGACGACGAGGGCACGCCCACCCAGCGCAATGTCCTGATCGAGGACGGAATCATGGTCGGGCTGATGCACGACCGGCTGTCGGCGCGTCAGATGGGCGTCAGCGCGACCGGCAACGGCCGTCGCCAGTCCTTCGCCCACATGCCCATGCCGCGCATGACCAATACCTTCATGGAAGGCGGCAAGGATTCGAAGGCGGACATGATCGCCTCGACGAAACGCGGCCTCTATGCCGCCAACTTCGGCGGCGGGCAGGTGGACATCACCAACGGCAAGTTCGTGTTCCAATGCACCGAGGCCTATCTGATCGAGGACGGCAGGATCACCGCGCCGGTGCGCGGCGCGACCCTGATCGGCGACGGCGCCACCGCCCTGACGCAGGTGATGATGATCGGCGACGACTTCGCCTTTGATCCCGGCGTCGGCGTCTGCGGCAAGGCGGGTCAGGGCGTGCCGGTCGGCATCGGCCAGCCCAGCCTGAAGATCGGCGGCCTGACCGTGGGCGGCACGGCGGTCTAGGGCTCCGGCTTCCAGAGCGGCCCTTCAATCGTCGCGCCCTGCGCCTCCAGCCGGTCCAGCACCCCGCCCGCCTCGGCCAGCAGGCCCAGCGGCGCAACCGCCATGGTGACGCCGGGCTCGTTCAGGGCCGTTTCGATGGACGTCACCCATGCCGTCTTGAGCTGCGGCCCCAGCGTCGGATCGCCCCACGGCCAACACTGCTCCAGCGCCTGCTGGATAGGCGAGGACATCACCTCTGTTATCCTCAGTCGGGTCCAGGCCTGACCGCGCGCGAGCACCGCCTCCGGTCCCGCCTCGGCCGCCGCGATCGCCGCGTGCATGCAGACCAGCCGGGTCGCGGGCGGGGCCGAGAGCAAATCCTCCACCAGCTGATCGCCCCGCGTCGCCGCCTCGACCGGGCGCACCGGCGTCCGCGCCTTCCGCGCAGCCCGTCGGACCACCTCGCCGGCGTCATCCGTCGTATCCTCGCCGTATCCGGCCCCGTCGCGCAGCAGGTCGCCGGGCGTCAGCAGGAAGCTCTTGCGGCTGTAGTCCTCGCCGACCCGGGCCTCGATCGCATCCAGCCGCGCCTGCCACGCCGGCTCCAGATAGTCGGCCGAGGTGGTCTGCCCGGGCAGGCGCGTCAGGGTGCGCGCGCGCCAGATCAGGCGGAATACGTCGCTGAAGGATCCGCGCACGCCGATGCCCGACATCACACGCTGCGACCGCGCGGTCGCCGCCTCCAGCGCGGCCGCGCTCCACGGGGTCGCCTCGGGCACGCCGCTGATCTCGCCGACCAGAATCACGGTGTGGTCGCCGCGCGTCACTTCCCAGATGGGCGCACCCGACCGACGGGCGGTCACGATGACGTCCTCGACCTGCGTGGCCTCGGCGTCCTGAGCCACGACAGGGGCGGCAAGACCCGCCACTATGAATGCGCACGCGAGCGCGACGGATTTAGTCCGGATGGTGCGTTTCACTTGTCATGCTCCAGTATTGATTGGCCCTGATCAGAACAACAACATGACAGCGCTGTAATGCTGTCTCCGATTTAATCCACCTGTCTGTCTTGTAACTGGAGATGAACAGGCTGGCTCGGCACACCTTTCGTCACACGACGAGGGGAGTATCGCAATGTCCAAGACCCTGCTGCTGGCGACTACGGCCATTCTGTTGAGCGCCGGCGCGGCCTCGGCCCAGACGTCTTCGGACGGCCGCGAGCCGCAGGCCGCACAGGCTCCGGCGCCCACCGGAACGCAAGGCGAGGCGGTAGACGCAGCCCAGCGAGGCGTTCTGGTCTTCACGCCCGACTTCTTCACCGAGTACCGACCCAATACGGCGCTGGACATGGTCAACCGGGTGCCCGGCTTCGGCATCAACGACGGCGCCGGCAGCCGGGGTTTCGAAGGCGCGGTCGGCAACGTCCTGATCAACAACGCCCGCCCGGCCTCCAAGAACGACACTGGCTCCAACGTCCTCAGCCGCACCGTGGCCACCCAGGTCGAGCGCATCGAGCTGATCCGCGGCGGCGCCCCCGGCATCGACATGCAGGGCTATTCGGTCGTCGTGAACGTCATTCTCAAGACCCAGAGCAGCCGCCAGCAGATCATCACCGCCGGCGCCACCCTGTTCGAGGGCGGCCGCGACATGGCCAACGGCTCCTATCAGTTCACCTCGACCGAGGGCGAGCGCACCTGGGGCGTCACCCTCAGCGACGGCCTGTCGATGAGCGACTCCAACGGCGCCGGACGCTCCGTTCGCACAACCCCCGCAGGCGTCGTGCTGCGCGACGAGGCCTTCTACAATGATCAGTACGGCGGCGGTCAGTCGGCCCGGGTCAACTACGCCGCGCCCTTCTTCGGCGGCAAGATCGATCTGACGGCCCGCTACGGGGTCAACGACTATCAGGGCTATTCCGACCTCACGACCCCGACCACCTTTCGCCGCAACAGCTTCGTCAATGACGGAAACGGCGGCGAGTTCGGCGCGGTCTACACCCGCCCGCTCGGCGACCGGCTGAAGCTCGAGACGCGCTTCATCCACCAGTTCAATCACTTTGAATCCACCTCCGCGTCCAACAGCACGCTGGACGGCGTCATCAGCCCCGAGCAGCTCTTCGACTCGGCGGGAGACTCGTCCGAGACCATCCTCCGCAGCCTGCTGCGCTTCGAAAAGTCCGAGGCCCTGACTTTCGAGACCGGCGCCGAAATCGCCTACAACATGCTGGAAACCGATCAGGCGTTCAGCATCGGCGGGGTCGCCGTGCCGCTGCCTTCGGCCTCGGTGAAGGTCGAGGAAACCCGCGGCGAAGCCTTTGGCAAGGCGACGTGGCGCATCGATCCGAACCTGAGCGTCGAAGGCGGCCTGCGACTTGAGGCCTCGACCATCAGCCAGTCCGGCGACGCCGCGCAGGAAGAGAGCTTCTTCTTCGCCAAGCCCCGCCTGCTGATGACGTGGACGCCCATGGAGAACAACCAGATCCGCGTCCGCTTCGAGCGTGAGCTGGGTCAACTGGACTTCAGCGACTTCGCGGCCTCTGCCGACCTCGACGATGAAAACGTGCTGGGCGGCAACATCGACCTGAAGCCCGAGCAGCGCTGGATCAGCGAAGTCATTTATGAGCGCCGCTTCTGGAAGGACGGCATCGTCTCGGTCGGCTACCGCCACGACCAGATCATCGACGCCATTGACGTCATCCCGCTCGAGGACGGCCTGTCCGCCGTGGGCAACATCGGCGACGCGACGCTGGACCAGCTGGCCGTCAACATGACCATTCCGATGGACCGGTTCGGCTTCTCGGGCGGCAAGTTCGGCTTCCGCAACACCTGGAACCATACCGAGGTCACCGACCCCACAAGCGGCGAGACCCGTCGCATCTCCAATGTCCGCCCCAGCCAGGCGGTGATCAGCCTCAGCCAGGACATCACTACCTGGAAGATCAACTGGAGCGCCGCATGGATCCCGCGCCTCGGCGTCGCCAGCTACGACCCGGACCAGACCACCGGCTTCCGCGGCACGGACTATTTCGAGCTGGTCGCATCCTACAAGCCGACGCCCACCCTGACGCTGACCGCGCAGATGAACATCTGGGACGACTTCCAGACCTACCGCACGGCCTTCGCCGACCGGGGGAACGGACGGCCGATCGCCTACACCGAAACCCGCGATATCGACCCGCGCACCTTCTACCGCCTGTCGCTTCGCAAGACCTTCTGATCCGTCGCTCCGGGGAGGGGCCGCCGTGACAAAAACCATCCTTCTGACCACGGTCGCCGTCAGCATGCTGGCGGCCCCGGCCCTCGCACAAACCACGCCGGCGCAGAGCCCGACGCCCGAGAGCGCCGCCCAGGCGCCGGTCCCGACCGGCCCGGCCACCACCGCGCCCGAGGTCGACACGACACAACGCGGCGTTCTGGTGTTCGAGCCGGCCTTCTTCGCCGGTTCCAGCCCGAATACGGCGCTGGATATGATCTTTCGTCTGCCGGGCTTCGGTCTCGACACAGGCGACAACAGCACGCGCGGGTTCGCCGGTGCGGCGGGTAATGTGCTGATCGACGGCGACCGGCCATCATCAAAGAGCGATGGTCTGGACGCCGTGCTGCGCCGTATCTCGGCCGACAGCGTGGAACGGATCGAGCTGATCCGCGGCGGCGCGCCCGGCATCGACATGCAGGGCCGCTCGGTCATCGCCAACGTCGTGCTGAAGCGCACCGTGACGATCGAGCGCGTGCTGGAGGCCAACGCCTACATCTATCCGGACGGCTACGTCGGTCCGATCCTCTCCGGCCAATATTCGCGCCGTGAAAGCGACAACCAGTTCGAGGCCTCGCTCAGCGCCACCACCGACCGCACCGACGGCACCGGCGACGGCTTCCGTCGTCGCTACGACGCCTCCGGCGCCCTGATACAGGACGCAGACCTCGTCCTCTGGGATCGATTCCAGAACGCCCGCGGCACCGTGGGCTGGCAGGGTCTGGTCGGCGGCGGCAAGCTGAAGCTGAACGGTCTCGCCGGATGGTACGCCAGCGAGAATACGCAGGACCTGCTCATCCGCTCGGGTCCCGGCGTCGACAGTTTCAATGACGAGGAATCCGAGTCGACCCGGTTCGAGGCCGGCGCCAACTGGACGCGGGACCTGTCGTCGAAACTCGGCCTCGAACTGGTGGCGCTGCAGAACTACGTCACCGAGGACTACACCGGCGTCTCCACCGCGGGCGGCGACAGTTCGACCTTCACCGTCGACGCCAGCTCGGGCGAAACCATCGGCCGCGCCGTGCTGCGCTATCGTCCGGATGACAAATGGGCCGTCGAGGCCGGGGGCGAAGCCGCCTACAACTTCCTCGACACCGCCAACACCTATGAGGAAAACGGCGTCGCAATCCCGCTGCCGTCGGCCACCGTCAAGGTCGAGGAGCTGCGTGGCGAGGTCTTCGGTCAGGCCACCTGGCGTCCCTCGCCGAAGTTCACGCTGGAGGCCGGCGTGCGCGTCGAGGTGTCGGAGATCCGCCAGTCCGGCGACAGCGAACAGTCCAAGTCCTTCGTCTATCCCAAGCCCCGCGTGCAGGCGACGTGGACGCCATGGACCGGCCACCAGTTCCGGCTGCGGCTGGAGCGCGAGGTCGGCCAGCTCGACTTCGGCGACTTCGCCGCCTCGGCCGACATCGACATCGGTCAGGTGGAGGGGGGCAACCCCGACCTCGAACCCTTCAAGGCCAACGTGCTTGAGCTGGTCTACGAACGCCGCTTCTGGGGTGAGGGCGTGTTCGACGCCACCTATCAGCATGCCGACTTCGAGGACGTGGTCGACATCATCCCCCTGACCGGCGGCTTCGACGGCGTGGGCAATATCGGCGACGGCAAGCAGGACTATTTCCAGCTACGGGTCACCCTGCCGATGGACAAGCTGGGCATGCCCAACGCCCGTCTTCAGGCCCGCGGCAGCTGGGCGGCCTCAAGCGTGACCGACCCGGTCACCGGCGAGGACCGGCGCTTCCAGGGCAACCAGAATTTCGGCTGCGGCGTGTCCTTCAATCAGGACCTGCAAGGCGGCAAGTGGTCCTACGGCTTCGACCACGGCTGCAACGTCGACCGGGGCCAGCTCTTCCGCGTCCGCGAGGTCCGCGACCTGATCGCGGAGCCCTTCGTCACCGTCTGGGGCCAGTGGAAGCCGAAGGCGGACCTGACAATCCGCGCGGACATCGGCAATGCGACCGACCGCGCCATCGGCTACGACCGCAACATCTACACCGGTCCCCGCGACGTCGCGCCCCTCGCCTATCGCGAGTCGCGCCGGACGAAGATGAGCCCCTGGCTGTTCCTCCAGATAAGAAAGACCTTCTGAAGAAGGCATTCGCGAGCCCCAAGCTCACTGAACGGGCGGCGTGGCCCTCGCGCCGCCCGTCTTTATGTCCGGAGCTCGCCGAGCCTCAGCCCGGGCGGCCGACGATGCCGTCAACCGTGCTGGTCGTGACCGTGTGATAGCCCGGGCGCGCCTGTGCGTAGATGCGGGTCGCGATCGGTCGGCCCCAGTCGCCCTGCGCCCACAGACTGGTGAACAGCGGCGCCACGAACTTGCGACGGCCCTGGCTGGTCAGGAACTTCTCCAGCGTCGGCACGGCCGGCTGATAGCGGTTGGCCACCGCGATCTGCAGCCAGCTGAACAGCACTTCCGAGTTGCCCTCATTGCGCAGGTTCAGCGTGGTCTCCAGATCGGCCAGTTGCGCCGGGGTCAGCCGCAGGGTTCCGCCCGCCGGACGCCAGGCGAGGAAGCGCTGACGCTCCTGCGTCGACCAACCCGACCACGGAATTGCCGAGGCCGGCCCGCGATCCGCGAAGAAGGCCTTGGCCGCCGCATCCACCGGCTGGAACGCGGTCGAGACCGGCGGCTGCCAGTTCGAGGGCATGCCCGGCTGATAGATCCATGCATCCATCATCAGCTGCTGCTCAAGACTGGCGTCACCCTTGATCAGATTGGCCCGGATGTCCTGCAAGAACATTTCGGTCGTCATCGGCCGGAAGGCGTTGCGCTCGAAGTAGCCACGCAGCCACGGATCGAACCGCTCCCGCCCAACGATCCGCTCGATGGTCCGCAGGAAGGCCGCACCCTTTTCGTAGGCGATGTCGGTCAGACCCTCGTCCGGGTCGCGCCCGTTCAGGTCCAGCTTCAGCCGAGTGTCCGCCGCCGGCAGTTCCGCCAGCGTGGTCTGCAGGTCGCCCCAGCCCAGAGCCTGAAGCATCAGCGCACGGTCCTTGCCGTACAGCTGTTCCATGATCCGGTTCTCGAAATAGACGGTGAAACCCTCGTTCAGCCAGAAGTCGGCCCAGGTGGCGTTGGTCACCAGATTTCCGGACCAGCTGTGCGCCAGCTCGTGCGCCACCAGACTGACCAGCGACTGGTCGCCGGCGATGATGGTCGGGGTGGCGAAGGTCAGGCGCGGGTTCTCCATTCCGCCGAACGGGAAGGACGGCGGCAGGACCAGCACGTCATACCGGCCCCAGCGGTAGGGGCCGTACAACTGCTCGGCGACGTCGACCATGCGAGCGGTCGGCTCCAGCTCGGCGCGGGCGGCCTCCAGTCGCGACGGCTCCGTCCACACGCCCGAGCGGCCGTCGAAGGCGGCGAAGCTCTGGTCGCCGATCGCCAGCGCGATCAGATACGGCGGGATCGGGTTGGTCATGCGGAAGCGCCACGCCCGCTTGCCCTCGCCGGCCGGTTCGCCCTCGCTGTTCAGATGCTGGGCGCTCATGATCGCGGTCAGGCCTTCGGGCGCGGTGATGCGCGCCTCATAGGTCTGGCGGATGCCGGGGCTGTCCTGCGTCGGCACCCATGTGCGGGTCAGGATCGCCTGCCCCTGACTGAACAGGAACGGCTTCTGGCCGCCCGCTGTCTGGGCCGGCGACAGCCACTGCAGGGCGGCGGCGTCAGGGCGTGTGGCGTAGGTCACGACCACCTTCTGCGTCGCGCCCTCGGCCAGGGCGGGGAAGCGCACGGTCAGCGGCTGGCCCTTGATCGGATCGTCGGCGCCCAGCTGGAACTGCAGCGGCTGGCCAGCCCCGTCGGCTACGGAGCGGATGTCCATGTTCCGGACGTCGAGAATAACCTCGGTCGCGCCGGTCCGCCCGGTGACGTCCAGCGTCGCCGTGCCTGACAGGGTCTTGGCTGTGAAGTCAGCGGTCAGGTCCAGCGCGACGTGACGCACGCGGGCGATGTCCGGCTGCGCATAGGAGTGCACATCCTGCACATACTGCACCGGCGCGGTGGCCGAGGCGGGCAGCGGCGGCATGTCGGACTGCGCCTCGGCGGCCTGACGGTTGCAGCCGGCGACGACCGTGGCGAGGGCGAGGGCCGAAACGAGGCCGAACGTGCGGATCATGGGGCGTTCCTCTGTACTGTTCTTGCCCCGGACAACGCCCCGTCCGGAGGCAAAGATCAAGAGGCGGCGGGCGCCACGGGCTTCAGATGCCGCGCCTTGAACAGGCTTCCGCGTTCGGCGAACAGCACGAAGCCTAGCGCGATCATGCCCAGCACCATGAAGCCCAGCGTCATCGGCGTCGCGCTGTCGGTGAACTGCTGTCCGATCGCGAAGCCGGCCAGCGAGCCGAAGGTCGTGGAGATAAACCCCTGCGCCGAACTGGCCGTGCCGGCGATATGGCCCATCGGCTCCATGGCCATCGAGCCGAAGTTCCCGGCGATGAAGCCGAAGCAGAACATGGTCAGGGCCTGCAGCACGCCGAAGGTCCAGATCGTCTCGTGGCCCGTCACCGATACGAGTGTGTGGATGCCGGCCATGGTGATGAAGCCGATCAGGGCCGTATGCGAGATCAGCCGGCTGCCCAGCCGCTCGACCAGCGCCGCGTTCAGCAGGCTGGCTGCCGCTATGCCGCCCGCGATGGCGGCGAAGGCGATCGGGAACAGATCGGCCGCGTCGAACACGTGATGGAAGATCTGCTGCGACGAGTTGATGAAGCCGAACAGGGCCCCGGTGATCGCCGTCATCGCCAGGGTGTAGCCCAGCGACTGGCGATTGGTGACCGCTTCCCGGAAGGCCCCTCCGATCCGGCGCGCGTTGATCGGCATCCGGTCTTCGGGGTGCAGGGTCTCGGGCAGGCGCAGGGCCGCCCAGACCATCACCGCCGAACCGGCCAGAGCCAGCACGCCGAAGATCCACGGCCAGGGCGCGACATGCAGGATGGCGGCGCCCAGCGACGGCGCGATGATCGGCACGCCGAGGAAGACGAGGAAGCTCAGCGACATCACCCGCGCCATGGTGCGGCCGGTGTAGCGGTCGCGCACGATCGACACCGCCAGCACTCGCAGCGACGCCGCGCCCAGTCCGGTCCCCACCCGCGCGAGGATCAGCATTTCAAACGTCGGGGCGAAGGCGGCGAGCGCGCTGAACAGGACATACAGGCCCACCCCGACCATCAGGATCGGCTTGCGCCCGAACCGGTCAGCCAGCGGCCCGTAGACGATCTGGGCGATGCCGAAGCCCAGCAGGTAGGCGGTGACGATCCACTGCCGATCGTTCTCACGCACCACGCCCAGCGCGTCTCCGATCATTGGCAGTGCCGGCAGCATGGAGTCGATGGCGAGCGCGTTCAGCGCCATCATGCAGGCGATCAGACAAACGAACTCGGGAAACCCCGGCCCCTTGGTCGCGGCGGGTTCTGCAGGGCGGGTTTCAGTCATCGGGCGCAGATGCGCAGCCCTGCCAGCCGCCGCAACCTCTGAAATGTGAAAAGCCGCGGGTGAGGGCTGCAGGACACGGTTCGGCGTCCGGAGCCCACGCCGGGCGGATGAAATCGGCCCATCGTGCGACCAAGCCGGACGATCCTGCGACAGCGCCGGTCGTCGCCGGCCCTTGCGACGGAAAAACTGCGGGCGAGCAGGATCTGGAACAAGGGGCGCCCCGTGCAGGCAAGTGAAGTGTTGGAACAAGGCCGAAGGAATGCGGCTTCCGGCTGGCTGGCTCGTCCGTTCGACATCTCGCCCGATGGTCGTCAGGCGTTCGGCCTGTCGACCGCCCTCTGGGCCTTTGTGATATTCATCACCTCCATCTTCAACATCCTTGCCGGCTACGTTCATGTGCTGGGCGAGTATCTGACCCTCCTGTGGGGAGCCGTGAGCGCCGTCGGCGTCGCGGGTCTCCTGTTTCTGGTTTTCCGTCGGCTGGCCCGCCGGCCGGTATGGCTGGCGATCATCGTGTTGCCGCCGGCTGTCATCGCGGCCGGCTGGCTGCAGATGTGGCTGGATTACGCCGGTCAGCCCATCATGAACACGCTGTTTGACGGCATGCTTATGCCGGACTTCTCATGGACGGCCAGAACCAAGGTGGCGCTGGTTTACGTCAGCATCTACGCGACCAATGCCGCCCTGTTCTGGGTCACCTTCACCAACCGCCGGATCCACGAGCAGCGGCAGGTGATCGCCGAGCGGGAGGCCGGGGCCCTGCGGGCCGAACTGCGCGCCCTGCGCATGCAACTGAACCCGCACTTCATGTTCAATGCGCTCTCTGCGCTCTCGACCCTGATCCTGACCCGCCGCGACACCCAGGCCGCCGAGATGCTGGATCGCCTGTCGGACTTCCTGCGCGCCGCCATGGAAGTAGACACCCTGACCGACGTCTCGCTGGCGGACGAGCTGTCCGTTCTTGACGCCTATCTGGCGGTGGAGATCGTCCGGTTCGGCGCCCGTCTGGACGCACAGATCGACTGTGATCCCGCCGTCGAGAACGCCCGTGTGCCGAACCTGCTGCTCCAGCCGCTGGTTGAGAACGCCGTCAAGTACGGCGTGGAGCCGTCCCTCGCGCCTGTTACGGTGGCGATCAGCGCCGGTGTTCACGAGGGCCGGCTGAGGCTGGAGGTCCGCGACAGCGGCGCCGTGCTGCGTCCGGGCGCGGTGCGCCCCACTGGCGGGCATGGGGTCGGGCTCAGCGCCGTTCGTCAGAGGCTGGACTTGCGCTTCGGCGCCGACGCCTCGGTCACGGCGGGCCCCGAAGACGGAGGCTATCTGGCCGTCATAGAGATGCCGCTGCTGCAATCCCCGCCCGGCCCTGCCGAGTGATGGTGCGGGCGGTCGGGCTCGAACCGACACTCCTTGCGGAACCGGATTTTGAGTCCGGCGCGTCTACCAATTCCACCACGCCCGCACAGGCTTGGGGCGCGCAATCTAGCGATGGCGGTTCGCCGGTCAACCGGGCTTGAGACGAGTCAGGCCGCGGCTTCGACGTGGTCGTCTGGTCGACCCGCCTCCACCCGCTTCGCGCGGATGAACATCTCGATCCGCTGCATCACGATCATGCCGACGACGAAGACGAGGAAGGCGTCGGCCACGGCGATGGCGTCGAGACCCAGCGACGCCGCGTGCGGCTCCAGCCATGCGCTCAGCGCGCGACGACCGAGCAGCAAGGCGACGATCAGGATAAGGCCGATGGGCGAGGCCTGCGCCTTCAGCGTGCCGTCGGCGTGCTTCTCGATCGTCGTCATCCGCCCACGCCACCAGCCGGCGACCCCGCCCAGGATCAGGCCTGCGACGATCACGGCCCACGACGCAGCGTTGAACGGCGTGTGCGTGGCGCCGGGCTGCATGCTGGTCCCCCAGATCGCGAAGCCCATCAGGGCGACGATGATCAACGGCACGACCCACATCCACTGCGGACGCAGGGTTCGCGGCCGACGGTTGCGCAGCAGGATCAGCGGCAGCGCCACGGCCACCCCGATCAGCGGTCCATATTCCTGAGGGCCCATGCGCCCCTCCCCCATAGTTTCGCGCGCGTCCCCAAGACCGCGCCGGTTCGGACATTAGCCCGGTCGGCGCATCCGTAAAGCGGCGTCAGACGGCGGCGACGGTCTGTTCGATGGCGCCGAAGATGGTGTGGTGCCTGTCGTCCATCATCTCGATACGGACGGTATCCCCATGTTTGAGGAAGGGCGTCTCGGCCTTGCCGCGCAGGATGGTCTCGACCGTGCGGACCTCGGCGATGCAGGAATAGCCAAGCCCGCCCTCGGCCACCGGCTTGCCGGGGCCGCCGTCGGCGTCGCGGTTCGAGACGGTGCCGGAGCCGATGATCGTGCCCGCGACCAAGGCCCGGGTCCTGGCCAGATGCGCGATCAGGGTTCCGAAGTCGAAGGTCATGTCCGTTCCGGCGTCGGCCTTGCCGAAGTCCTGACCGTTCAGTTGCACCGACAGTTCGCCATGCAGCTTGCCGTCCTTCCAGCGGTCGCCCAGCGCGTCGGGCGTCACCAGAACGGGCGACAGGGCGCTGGCCGGCTTGGACTGGACGAAGCCGAACCCCTTGGCCAGTTCGCCGGGGATGAGGTTGCGCAGGGAAACGTCGTTGACCAGACCGACCAGACGGATCGCCGCCAGCGCCTCGTCTCGCGTCGCGCCCAGCGGCACGTCGCCGGTGACCACGATCACCTCGGCCTCGAGGTCGCAACCCCAGGCCTCGTCCTTCAGCGGGATCTCGTCACGCGGCGCCAGGAAGCCGTCGGAACCGCCCTGATACATCAGCGGATCGGTCCAGAAGCTCTCGGGCATCTCCGCCCCGCGCGCCTGTCTCACCAGCGCGACGTGGTTCACATAGGCCGAGCCGTCGGCCCACTGATAGGCGCGCGGCAGAGGCGAGGCCGCCTCGCGCTCATGGAACCGCCCGCGCGGCACGCCGCCGTGTTCGAGGCTTTCCGCCAGCGCCCGCAGATCGGGCTCCACCCGGTCCCAGTCGTCCAGCGCCGCCTGCAGCGTCGGCGCGATCAGGAAGGCGTCGGTGAACCAGTTCAGGTCTTCCGAGACGACCACGAGGCGGCCGTCGCGGCCATGCTTGAGAGAGGCGAGTTTCATGCCTCTAGGCTTAGGCTTTTTCCGGGGGCCTGATCAACGCCTTCGCCTCGGCGCCGGTGCGCGAGGCCGGATCCCGCACCTCGACCTCGACCGCCACGGCGCCCTCCGGCTCGTGGGCCCAGAGATAGCGACGCTCGACCTCGACCTCACGGCCGGACGGTGCAAACCCGGTGAAGCTGTCGCCCCACGGCGTGATGGCCTTGATCTCCGGCCAGGGCATGGCGCAGGCGGCGTCCAGCTCTTCATTGGCCATTTCGGACAGTTCGTTTTCGGCGCTCATCGGGCCTCGTCCGCGTAGATGGCGACCTCTGCGTCGGCGTTCGAAGACACGGCGCCGCGATACATGCCTGAGGTCGTCATCGCGAAAGCCGGGCGGCCGTCGCGATCCATGACGATCACCCCGCCGAAGCCGCCTAACGACTTAGCGTCATCGACCTCGGCCTGACCCGCGTCCTGCGCCGTCGCGCCGGCGGCGATGCGGGCGCAGATGTCCCGCGCGACAGAGGCGCGGATGTAATATTCGCCGTCGCCCGTCGCCGACACGGCACAGCCGTCGCGGTTGGAGGCGTAGGTGCCCGCGCCGATCACCGGCACATCCCCGACGCGACCCCAGCGCTTGCCGGTGGTGCCGCCCGTTGAAGTCCCGGCCGCCAGGCGACCTTCCGCGTCCAGCGCCACCGCGCCGACCGTTCCGAACTTCCGCTCGTTCAGCGGCGGCGCCGGAAGCCCGGCCATCGCGCCTGGCGCCGGCGCGCCCTGCGGCCGCTCCGGTATCGGGTCGCCCCGCTCGCGCAGGGTCCGCTCAAGTCCCTGCCAGCGACGCTCGGTGAAGAACCAAGACAGGTCTACCTGTTCCAGCCCGACGGAAGCCGCAAAGGCGTCTGCCCCCTCGCCGATCAGCATGACGTGCGGCGACCGCTCCATCACCGCCCGCGCCGCCGCGATCGGATGGCGTGTGCGGGTCAGACCAGCCACCGCGCCGGCCGTCAGATCGGTCCCGTCCATCACCGCGGCGTCCAGTTCGTTGCGACCGGCGGCGGTGAAGACCGCGCCCCGTCCGGCGTTGAACAGCGGGTCGTCCTCCATCACCTCGATCGCCGCCTGCACCGCATCCAACGCCCCGCCCCCGTTTCTCAAAACGGCCGCGCCCGCCTCCAGCGCCCGGGTTAGTGCGACGCGATAGGCGGCGTCCTGATCGGGCGTCAGACTGGCGCGTTCGATGACGCCCGCCCCGCCGTGAATGGCGAACGACCACCGCGGCGCCTCCTGCGCGAAAGCGGGCGTCGCGAGCCCCGAAAGGGCGGCGAGGGCGGAGACGAAAGCGGTCCTGTTCATGCCCCACCGTCGACCAGTCGCGACCTCGACTCAAGGCCCCGCCTGCGCGACATCGGCGACATCACGCCGGGTTACACCTTGTAAACCCTGACCCTTGGTGGCCTATTGCGGCCAACGCCAGGGGAGGCGGGGGCGGCGAAGGCGGCCCGAAACATAGTCAAATCGGGCGCGAAAAGCGCACGGCAGTCAAAGGGTTCGCATGAATCTCGTCATCTTGCTGGGGGTGGTCGTCACCCTCGCCACGGGCATTCCCGTGCTGCTTCAGATCCTCAAGAACCATCCAAAGGGTCTGATCACCTGCTTCTTCGCCGAGATGTGGGAGCGGTTCAGCTTCTACGGCATGCGCGGCCTGCTGATCTTCTATCTGACCCAGCATTTCCTGTTCGACGACGGCTTCGCGACCGGCCAGTACGGCACCTACGGTTCACTGGTTTACCTGTTGCCCCTGATCGGCGGCCTGGTGGCCGACCGCTACATCGGCACCCGCAAGGCGGTCATGTTCGGCGCCATCCTGCTGGTCATGGGCCACGGCCTGATGGCCTTCGAGGGCCGGCCGGCGACCCAGTCCCTCACCTTCGGCGGCGAGACCTACGCCGTGCAGGTCGAGGGCCGCGGCGACACCCGCCAGACCAACGTCGTCATCGACGGCACGCCCTATGCCTTCTCCGAGGGCGAGCAGGGCCTGACCATCGAGGGCCTGCCGCCGACGTCGACCGTTCCCGCCGTCGTGGCGCCGGGCGAGTTCGCCAATGGCGTCGTCCGCGACCAGAACGGCGTCAACGTCTTCTACCTCGCCCTGTCGCTGATCATCATGGGCGTGGGCTTCCTGAAGCCGAACATCTCGACCCTCGTCGGGCAGCAGTACGCCCAGGGCGACCCGCGTCGGGACGCCGGGTTCACCCTCTATTATTTCGGCATCAACATGGGCTCGTTCTGGGCCGCCGTGCTCTGCGGCCTGCTGGGTCAGACCGTCGGCTGGTGGGCCGGCTTTGGCCTCGCAGGCGTCGGCATGCTGGCTGGCCTGATCGTCTTCGTGCTGGGCAAGCCATTGCTTCAGGGAAAGGGCGAGAGCCCCTATCCGGAGCTGATCAAGAAGCCGATCCTCGGTCCGATCAACCGCGAATGGCTGATCTACATCCTCGCCTTCGTCGGCGTGGGCCTGCTGTGCTTCATCGTTCCCAACCACGGCCTCGTCGGCATCGGCCTGTCCATCTCCGTGGTGGTGGCGCTGGCCTATGTGACCTGGTTCATCGTCTTCAAATGCGACAAGGTTTCGCGTGAGCGGATGATGCTGGCCATGGTGCTGGTGTTCGGTTCGGCGGTCTTCTTCACCCTGTTCGAACAGGCCGGCTCCTCGCTGAACCTGTTCGCCGAGCGCAACGTGGACTTGTCGCTGACCAGCGGCGCCGGCACCTTCCTCGGCATTCCCTACGGTACGCCGGCCCAGTTGGCCGCCGCCGGGATGTCCACGGGGAACTGGTGGACCTGGATCGACACCTCGCTGACGGCGTCGCAGACCCAGTCGTTCAACGCCGGCTTCATCCTGATCTGCGCGCCGATCTTCGCGGCGCTGTGGGTCTGGCTGGCCCGTCGCAAGATGGATCCGAACCCGGTCGTAAAGTTCGGCCTGGGCATCATGCAGGTCGGCCTCGGCTTCCTCGTCATCGTCTGGGGCGTGAACTCCGGCATGGTGGACGAGGCGTTCCGTACGCCGCTGTTCCTGCTGGCCGTGCTCTACTTCCTGCACACCACGGGCGAGCTGTTCCTGTCCCCGGTCGGTCTTTCGGAGATCACCAAACTGTCCGTCCCGGCCATCGTCAGCTTCATGATGGCGGTGTGGTTCATGGCCTCGGCCATCGCCCACTATCTGGGCGGCATGATCGCCGGTCTCGCAGGCACGGAAACGGTGGGCGGTCAGGTCACCGATCCGGGCGCGGCGCTGAACAACTCGCTGCAGACTTTCAACCAGATCGGCTGGTGGGGCGTCGGCATCGGCGTGGCGTTCATCATCGCCAGCTTCTTCATCTCGAAGTGGTCCAACGGGGTGAACGACCCGAACAACCACCCGGGACCGACGCTGACGGACGGCGGCAAGGAAGACGGCAACGTCGCCCGCCCCGCCCAGAGCACCGCCGGCTGGACACCCGCCGCACGGTGAAAAGACGGAGGGCCCGGTCGATCCGACCGGGCCCTTTTTCTTGCCTAATCCTGCGGCGGATCCGCGGGCATCAGATCCCCAAACGGCGCCGCATCCTCCAGCGCCCGGACGAACGACGGTCGCGCCAGCAGCCGCCCGTGCCACGCCCTCAGTCTCGGCCGGTCGCCGAACGGGACCAGCCGCCGCGCATAGGTCACCAGCGGCGCAGCGCAGCAGTCGGCGAGCGTGAAGGTCTCGCCCGCCCCCCACGTCCGGCCATCGGCCAGACGCGCCTCGATCATGTCCCAGGCCGTTTCCAGCTCCTTCTCGTCGAGCTCGATCGCCGTCGGGTTCGGCGTTCCCGCCCGGCCAAGCCGGTTGAAGACGATCCGGTTCATGTTGCCGCCGACATAGGTGTCCAGCACCCGATCCATGAACCGCGCCTCCAGCGCCTCATCCGGATCGTTCGGTATCAGCCGCCCGCCGCCAGCCAGCCGGTCCAGATATTCGATGACGATGCTGGACTCGATGATCGTCCGGCCCGCGTCCGTGTCGATCAGCACCGGCATCTTGGCGAAGGGCGACACCTCCGCGAACCCGGCCATCCGCTCCGCGTCGCCGTCCACCAGCTTCAGCTCGAACGGCAGGCCCAGTTCATAGAGGGCCGTCGCCGCCTTCTGGCCATAGCCGGAATAGGGATGCGACCACAGGATCAGGGACATCAGACGGTCTCCTTCCGACCAATGACCAGATGGGTCGCCCGCTCGCCGGCCATGCTCTCACGGATATCATAGCCCAGGGCGAGCAGATCCAGCCCGGCCCAGAGCGGTTCTCCACGCCCCAGCAGCACCGGCGACACGGCGATATGCATCTCGTCGATCAGGCCGGCCGTCAGATACTGCCGGATCGTCTCCGCGCCGCCGCCGATGCGGATATCGAGATCGCCCGCCGCCGCCCGCGCGCGCTCAAGGGCGGCCTCGATCCCCTCCGTGACGAAGTGAAAGACTGTCCCGCCCTTCATCTCGAACGACGGCCGCGCATGGTGGGTCAGGATGAAGACGGGGCAGCGATAGGGCGGCTCCTCGCCCCACCAGCCCTTCCACTTGTCATCCTCAGGCCACGGGCCGCGAGAGTGCGCGAACATGTTGCGCCCGAGAATCCATGCGCCCAGCCCGGCCATGCCGCGCCTGGCGAAATCGTCATCGACGCCGGTCTCGCCCTGCCCCGCCCCGTACATCGACTGGAAGGTGGCGGTCGGGAAGAACCAGCGATGCATGCCCTCTCCGCCGACACCCAGCGGCGTTTCCAGACTTTGGTCCGGACCCGCGCCGAAACCATCGGCCGAGACCGCATAGCTCGAGACACGCACCTTGCCAGCCATTCATCGCTCCCATCGCTATGACGTCAGAAAGGCGTTCGTCCGCCGTCTTGGCAAGCCCTCGTTAAGCGATGCGGCGCACCCTCGGGGAAAAGCGTTGGGAGTGACGCCATGTCGACCATCCAGACCAACACCTACCGGCGCTCGCGCGACCACTTCGAGCCGCAGGATCTGGACCCGCAGGAGCAGCGCCGCCTGCGCGGCCTGCTGGAGCAGATCGACTATTCGGCGTTCGGCGCGAACCGCGAGGTGCTGGGCCAGATGCTGCCGGGGCTCGAGCCCCAGCACTTTCAGCGGCTGGCCATCCTGACGGCGACGGCGCGCGGCAAATGGGTGGCCGAGGCCCTGCGCCTGTCGGAATCCGGCTCGCCGTCCACACCCGACCAGATCGCGAGACTGACGGCGTCGCGGGCGGCGTACGAGGAACTGGCCGAAGCCTACGAAGGCCTGCGCCGGATGATCGAGCGCGGCTACGTCACCTTGAAGTCGACCTGACTTTTCCGTCTACCTTCGCGGGAGAGGGGGTCTAGTTCAGCGGCTGAGGGCGGGTTGTGACCGGCGCGTCCGGGTCCACGCTCGGGCGTTCGGCCGCAGTTGGCGGCGGACCTGAGGGCGTGGTCTGCGCAGGCGTCTCGACCAGCGGGACCGTTACGATGGCCGGGGCTGGCGGAGGTGCGCTGGCGGCTGCGGGAGCGGGCGAAGTCGTCCGGGGCCGTGACGAAGCCGCTGTCGGCCGGGCGACGGGCGGCGTCGGCCGGGACGGCGCGGGCGTAACCGCCGGCGCCGCCGCTGCGGGTGCGGCAGCCGTGGGAGCGGTAACTTCAACGACCGGAGCCGCCGCCGCCGGCGCATCAACGATGGCGACCGGATCGCTTGCCGGTGCGATGGCGGGACTATCGGCGGCAGGCGGCGTCGAGCGCGACAGCATGAAGCCGCCGACCGCCATCAGGGCCACAACAGCCACCGCACCGCCGACATAGAGCGGCAACCGGTTGGGCGCCCGGCGACGGGCCGACGCTGCGACCAGTGTGGGGCTGACCATCGGCGCAGCCGGTTCGGGCTCAACCTGGGTCAAGCCGGGCGCCGCGACCACTTCGGGTTCGACGGGCGCTTCGACCGGGGTTTCCAGCGCCGGTTCAGTCACAGGAGCGGCGGCCGCCTTACGACTCTTCCGCTTCGTCCGGGGCGCTTCGATGATCACATCGTCGAGCACCGAAACCTCATCGGCAAGGGGCTGGGGCGCAGGCTGCGAGGGCGCTTGCGGAATCATCGAGCCGCTGAAGATGCTGCTGGCGGGCCGGGTGGTCAGCGGGGCCTCGCGCGGCGGTTCCGGCAGAGGCGGCAGCCGTTCGCCCTTCGGCAAAGGCCCGGCGCGGAAGGTCTGCTGCGGCGGACGACCCCAGACGACCTGGCGACGCCAGGGCTCGGGCTGTCCGTTGATCTTGCGGTCGGTGTCGGTCATCGGGCCTGCGAACTCGGGAACTCTCGGAGCGATCCATCACCCTGCGGACCGAACCGGCCCTTTTCGTGACGGTCTAGTTCTTCAGCCGATAGCCGGTCTGGAACATCCGGAATACGACCGCCAGACAAACGGCGAAGAAGCCCAGCGTGGCCGCCAGACTGGTCCCGATCCCCACGTCCGACGTCCCGTAGAAGGCCCAGCGGAAACCCGAGATCAGATAGACCACCGGGTTGAAGTGGGTGATCGTCCGCCACGGCTCGGGCAGCATGTGGATCGAGTAGAAGGATCCGCCGAGGAAGGTCAGCGGCGTCACCACCAGCATGGGGATGAACTGCAGCTGTTCGAAACTCTGCGCCCAGATGCCGATGATGAAGCCGAACAGGCTGAAGGTCGTCGAGATCAGGATCAGGAACAGCAACATCTCGACCGGATGCAGGATCTGGAGCGGCACGAAGAAGGCCGCCGTCGCGAGGATGATGAGCCCCAGCACCGCCGACTTGGTCGCCGCCGCCCCGACGTAGGCGATCACGATCTCCAGCGGCGACACGGGCGCCGACAGCAGCTCATAGATCGTGCCGGTGAACTTGGGAAAATAGATGCCGAACGAGGCGTTGAAGATCGACTGGGTGAACAGGCTCAGCATGATCAGGCCGGGCACGATGAAGGCGCCGTAGGGGACGCCGTCGATCTCGGTCATCCGGCTGCCGATGGCCGAGCCGAAGACGACGAAATACAGCGCCGTGGTGATCACCGGCGTAACGATCGACTGCCAGACCGTGCGCAGGGCGCGGGCCATTTCGAACTTGTAGATGGCCCAGACGCCATGACCGTTGAACGTCATCAGGCCGCCTCCGCCTTGGATGTGTGGACCAGGCCCACGAAGATGTCTTCCAGCGAGCTTTGCCGCGTCGACAGGTCCTTGAACCCGATCCCGGTCGCCTCCAGCCGCCGCAGCAGGCCCGGCACGCCGGTGTCCTCGGCATTTGCGTCGAAGACGTACTCCAGTTCGTGTCCCTCGCCCTTCAGCTCGACCTTCCAGTCAGCCAGTTCCGGCGGCACGGTCGTCAGCACGTCCTGCAGCTGAAGCGTCAGGGTCTTCTTGCCCAGCTTCTTCATCAGGGCGGTCTTTTCCTCGACCAGGATCAGCTCGCCCTTCAGGATCACGCCCACCCGGTCGGCCATCTCCTCGGCCTCCTCGATGTAGTGGGTGGTCAGGATGATGGTCACGCCGCTCTCGCGCAGCCGACGAACCAGCTCCCACATGTCGCGACGCAGCTCGACGTCCACGCCCGCCGTCGGCTCGTCGAGGAACAGGATGTCCGGCTCATGCGACAGGGCCTTGGCGATCATCACCCGGCGCTTCATCCCGCCGGACAGGGTCATGATCTTGGCGTCCTTCTTGTCCCACAGGCTCAGCTCGCGCAGCACCTTCTCGATGTGCGCCGGATTGGGCGCCTTGCCGAACAGGCCGCGGCTCAGGGTCACCGTCGCCCAGACCGTCTCGAAGGCGTCGGTCGTCAGTTCCTGCGGCACCAGACCGATGGCCGTGCGCGCCTTGCGGTAGTCCTTCCGGATGTCGAACCCGTCCGCCAGAACCGTGCCGGTCGACGGCGTGACGATGCCGCAGACGATAGAGATCAGCGTCGTCTTGCCCGCCCCGTTCGGGCCCAGCAGGGCGAAGATCTCGCCCTTGCCGATCTCGAGATCCACGGTCTTCAGGGCCTGCAGCCCGGACTTGTAGGTCTTCGACAGACCCTTGATCTCGATCACCGGCCGCATGCGCAGAACTCCCGTTCGGTCGAGCAGATATGCGGCCGGGCGTCGCACCTCAACCCCGGCGCGACGAAGCGGAGCCATAATTCGGCTCAGGTGTTTGTCGCCGGGTGACCAACGCCTTCGCTTTCCTGCGCAGCCGCCTCCGGAACCTGCCGTCCCTTCATCGCCGCGCGCCGTTGTGGGCGCGGCTGGTCGAGGTGGCGGCGCGCGTCGGCTATGGCGCGAGAGGGTTCGTCTACCTGTCCGTTGGCGTGCTCACACTTCTGGCCGCCGCCAATCTCGCCGGCGACGCCGTCGGGCCTACCGGCGCCATCGCATGGCTTGCGCAGCAGCCCCTGGGGCGGGTCTGGTTGTTCCTGCTCGGGCTTGGCCTGCTCGCCTTCGTCCAGTGGCGGATGCTGCAGGCGGTGTTCGACGCCGATCACGAAGGTCGGACCTGGGACGGGATCAGCACCCGCGCGTCCCAGTTCTTCAGCGGTCTGGGCTACGCCTTTCTCGCCTTCAGCGCCTTCAGCCTGCTGGTCCACACACCGGCGGACCCCGAGGCCACCGAGATCGCCGCCAGTCACGAAAACGCGTCGCGACTTCTGAACCTGCCCGCCGGAAACTGGCTGCTGACCGGCGTCGGCCTGTGCATCCTCGGCGTCGGGATCGCCAACATCGTCAGGGCCTGGCGCGAGGACTTCACCGCCTTCCTCGCCTGCTCAGAAAACCTTTGCCGCCGCGTCGCGCCGCTTGCCCGCGCCGGATACATGGCGCGCGGCTTCGCCTATCTGCCGCTGGCGATTCTGGTCGTCCTGGCCGGGTGGCACGCAGAGCCGTCCGACGTCACCAGCTTCGGCGCTGCGCTGGAGACGGTCGAGCGTCAGCCGGCGGGTCCATGGATCCTGTCCATCGCCGCGCTCGGCTTCATCGCGTTCGGGACCTTCTCCTTCATCGAGGGGCGTTTCCGCCGCATCCGGCCCCCGCGCGAGCTCAAGCCTCTGGCCTGATCGGCATCCGGACGGAACCGCTGGCGTAGCTACGGTATTGCAGCACCGGAGACCGCCATGATCCGCACCCTTCTCGCCGCCTCGCTCGCGCTTTCGATGGCCGCCTGCGCCACTGGCCCTTCCCCCGATCAGATTAGAGCGCCGCAGCCGGCCAAGGCCGTCGACCTCGATCGATTCTATACCGGGCGCTGGCTTGAGATCGCGCGGCTGCCCATGAGCATGACCGACGGCTGCGTCGCCGGCGCCAGCGCCTACACCCTGACCGCCCCCACCCGCGTCGACGTCCGCGACACCTGTCAGGTCGGTACGCCGGACGGCCGGGAGAAAGCGATCAGTGGACGCGGCGAGATCATGGACCCCGGAACAAACGCCAAGATGCGCGTCCGCTACTTCTGGGGCTTCGTTGTCTGGGATTACTGGGTGCTGGACCACGCCGACGACTACAGCTGGTTCATCTCCGCCGATCCGACGTTCGAAAAACTGTGGATTTACGCTCGCGAGGTGCCTTCCGCGAGAGAGCGCGAAGCCCTGATCGGCCGCGTTCGGTCGCTTGGATACGATCCCACCCGCCTTGAGTTTCCAGCATTCTGATAAAGCGAAAGCCCCGGCGGATCGCTCCGCCGGGGCTTTGTCTTTGGGCTCGGCCAAATCAGTTCAGCGGCTGAACCTGAATGGTAGGGGTGCGCGGCGCGGCGGCCGGGGCGGTCGTCGGCGCGGTGTTCAGCGATGACGCCGTGGGCGACGCCGGGGCGACATAAGGCTGTGGACCGGTCGGGGCCGCCGGAGTTTCGACGCGGGCGGCCGGGGCTGGCGCCGGGGTCGGAGCCGCGCGACGGGCCGGGGCCGGCGTGGCGCGGCGAACCGGCTCGCTGGTCCGGGCGACGGGCGCAGGAGCGGGGCTCGGCTGCGGTGCAGCCTCGACCGGGGCCGGGGTGGCCGCCGAGGTGAGGGGTGCGGAGGCCAAGTCGGTCGGGGCAGGCGTGGCCGGCAGGACCGGCGCGGTGGCGGCCGGTTCGACCAGGGCGGGCTCGGCGACCTCGTCACCGCCGCCCATCAGCATGGCGGCGGCGCCGCCCAGCACGACGACGGCACCGATCGGGGCGAGAATCATCCACGTCTTCACGCCGCCCTTCTTCTTCGAGGCGGTACGGCCACGGCGGGCATAGACGGGAACAAAGGTTTCTTCAGCAACCGGTTCTACCCGGTCTTCAGTATAGGTCACGGACATCTGTCAGCTCCTCCAAATCAGTGGAGAGCAAACCCGCCCGTGAAACAGCGGTTCCACGGGAAACCCGAATGCCGCGAAGAAACACCTTTGCGGCCATAACTGTGGCGCTTCGGCGGAAAGACTTCGGCTAACCTCAGAAGGTAGTCAGTTCCGAGATCGACAGCACCGCCGGCTTGGTGTCGCCGCTGGAGTAGGTGCCGATCCAGATGTCGTACTGACCGGACGCTGAGCGCAGGGTCAGGGCCGGGTTGGTTTCGTCGCCGGAATCGTCGTCGCAGTACCACTCGCCATTCGGTCCGTTGACCACCAGCGTTGTGTCGCTGTTCGAAACCACCGACAACTTCAGATCCAGCGAGCCTTTGCCGCCCCAGTTCAGGCGGAAGTCCGGCGGGTTGGTGATGTAGCCCGAGCAGCTGGCCCCGCTGATGTTCGAGGCGTTGATGTCGCCGCCGGCTCGCAGGCTGACCAGATGCGGATCAGGCTGAAAACCCGGCGACAGGTCGATCGAGCCGTAGTTCGGCTCGGCGCTGATGTCCTGGGCCGCGGCGGGCGCGGCGATGGCGGCGAGCGCCAGCGCGCTGGCGACGGCGAGAATGGTCTTCATGGTTTGGCCCCTTCGGCGTCAGCGAACCCCACGTCGCCAACCACCGTTCGGGAATAAAGCGCGCCTGCCCGTCTGACCGCAAGAGCCGTCTGGCCTGATGGAAAGTGACGTCGCGTCACCGCCGCTTCGGCGCCACGCCTCCACGCAAACGCCGAACGGGCCCCTAAAAATCGTCCCGGGTCTTTACGTCCGGTTGACCCGGCGCAGGGCCTTGTTCATCACCGAACTCTTGGGAGGCGGCAAACGGAGACGAGACGATCATGGGCCTGATCGCCAACATCCGACGGGACCTGCGGTTCGCCGGCAGCCTGCGTCGCCTGCTCAAGCGCATCAAGCCGATCGACATGGACAGCCCCGTGCTGGTCTGTGACGACTGGGAAGAGGCCGCCGACCGCTTCGCCGATCACATCGCCATCGAGGACGACCGGCGCCCGCTGACCTATCGCGAGCTCGACGCCATGGCCAACCGGTTCGGCCACTGGGCCCAGAGCCGTCGGCTGAAACGCGGCGACACCGTCGCCTTGGTCATGCTGAACCGCGCCGAATATCTCGCCGCCTGGCTGGGCTTCTCCAAGGTCGGCGTGGCTGCGGCCCTGATCAACACCAACCTGACCGGCCACGCGCTGGCCCACTCCCTGACCATCTCGAACGCCTCGCAGGTCGTGGTGGACGAGGACTGCTGGCGCAAGGTCGAGGACGCCCGGCCGCTGGTGACGCGCAATCTGATGCTGTGGGTTCTGGGGCTGGCCGACGCCGACGAGGCCGACGACCGGCGGGGATTGGACAAGCCGATGCGCAGCGGGTCTTCGGTTCGTCCCGCGCGATCCGCCCGCATGGGCCTGACCAACCGCGACACCGCCCTCTACATCTACACCTCGGGCACCACCGGCCTTCCCAAGGCGGCGAAGATCACCCACGCCCGGGCCCGCACCTATATGCGCGCTTTCGCCGGCATGACGGCGGCGACTGACAAGGATGTGACCTTCAACGTCCTGCCGCTCTACCACTCGACCGGCGGCCTCGTCGGCATCGGTCCGGCGCTGCTGAACGGCGGCAAGCTGGTGCTGAGAAAGCGCTTCTCGGCCTCGACCTTCTGGGGCGACGTGAAGAGTTCGGGCGCGACCCTGTTTGTCTACATCGGCGAGCTGTGCCGCTATCTGGTCAACTGCCCCGAGCATGCCGACGAGCGCGCGCACAAGCTGCGTCTCGCCTTTGGCAACGGCTTGCGGCCCGACGTCTGGACCGACTTCCAGCAGCGCTTCCGCATCCCCAACATCCTTGAGTTCTACGGCTCCACCGAGGGCAACGTCTCGGTCTTCAACTTCGACGGCAAACCGGGCGCCATCGGCCGCGTGCCGGCCTTCCTGAAGAAGCAGGTCAACTTCCGCCTAGTGCGCTTCGACATCGACACGGAACTGCCGGTGCGCGGCTCCGACGGACTGTGCCAGCCGGCCAAGGCAGGCGAGGTCGGGGAGGCCATCGGGCAGATCGGCGACGACACCCGACACGCCTTCTCGGGCTACGCCGACAAGGCCGCATCGGAGAAGAAAATCCTTCGTGACGTCTTCGTACGCGGCGACCGCTGGTTCCGGACCGGTGATCTGATGAAGCAGGACAGCGAGGGCTATATCTATTTCATCGACCGGATCGGCGACACCTACCGCTGGAAGGGCGAGAACGTCTCCACCGCCGAGGTCGAACAACGGCTGGCCGATGCGCCGGGCGTGAAGGAAGTCATCGCCTATGGCGTCCCAGTGCCGGGACACGAGGGCAAGGCCGGCATGGTCGCCCTGGTGATCGACGGCCGGTTCTCGGCAAAGGCCTTCGCCGAATGGGTCGAGCAGGAGCTGCCCTCCTACGCCCGCCCCGCCTTCGTCCGTCTGATCAAATCCGCTGAAACCACCGGGACGTTCAAATACCGCAAGGTCGATCTGGTCGCCGACGGCTTCGATCCCGACAAGGTCGACGGTCCGCTGTACGTTCGGGGCGGCAAGAGCGGCTACACCAAGCTCAGCGAAGCGGCGCGCGAAGCCATTCTCAGCGGTGAAACGCGGCTCTGAGAGCGGCGATTTCGCAACCGCCCCTTAATGATTAACGGCGATAACCGGCGTCTCATCCCGACGCAGGCGAACCGCATTCCATGTTCCAGATCATCGGCATCGTCCTGCTGTTCGGCATGGTGTTCGGCAGCTATCTGCTGGCGGGCGGCAAGATGGCGGTCATCCTGCACTCCTTGCCGTTCGAGCTGATGGGCATCGGCGGCTCGGGTATTGCAGCCTTCATCATCGCCAACTCTATGGGAACCATAAAGGCCACCCTGGGCGGGTTCGGCCGCATCTTCGGCGGCAACAAGTGGAAGAAGCAAGACTACAAGGACCTGCTGTCGCTGCTGTTCCTGCTGACCAAGACGATGAAATCCAAGGGCGTGATCGCGCTGGAAAGCCACATCGAGAAGCCGGCCGAGAGCACCATCTTCCAGAAGTACCCGAAGGTGCTGAAGGACCACTTCGCCGTCGATTTCATCTGCGACACCCTGCGCATGATGACCATGAACCTCGAGGATCCTCACCAGATCGAGGACGCCATGGAAAAGCAGCTGGAGAAGCACCACCACGAGGCCCAGGCCGGCGCCCATGCGCTGCAGAACCTCGCCGACGCCCTTCCCGCGCTCGGCATCGTCATCGCCGTGCTGGGCGTGATCAAGACCATGGGCTCGATCACAGAGCCGCCGGAAGTTCTGGGCGGCATGATCGGCGGGGCCCTCGTCGGCACCTTCCTCGGCGTGTTCCTCGCCTATGGCATGATCGGCCCGTTCGCCACGCGCCTGAAGGACATCATCGAAAGCGACGGCGCCTATTACAAGATCATCCAGTCGGTGCTGGTCGCCCACCTGCACGGCAACGCAGCCCAGATCTCGGTCGAGATCGGACGCGGCGACATCCCCACCAGCGCCCAGCCGTCCTTTACCGAGATGGAAGAAGCCCTGTCGGCTGCGCCGACCGAGGCCTGACTCCCGGAACGTTGATCTTTATCAGGGGTTAGCCCTCCACCGACCGCCCCGCGGTCACGCTATGGAGGACTGAAGTGACCCCACGCATTCTGGCTATTGCGACAGCAAGCGTCGCCGCCTTGACCCTCGCCGCCTGCAACCGTCCGGCTGAAGAGCCAACGACTCCGATGTCGGAAGACGCGGTCGACGCCGCATCCTCGGCTGAGCCGACGACAGGCTCTGCGCCTGCCGCTTCCGGCGCAATGGCCGCAGGCGAAAGCAGCAACTCCGGTTCGACAGCCTCAGGCGAATCCATGTCCGGCGCCGGCTCGGCGTCCGCCGGTTCGTCGATGAGCAGCGCGCCGACGGTCAACAGCGACATTCCCGCCGACGCGCCCTCGCGCAACACGCGTGAAACCGCCGCTGCGGCGGGCTCCGCCAACCCGGGGCAGCCCGCGCCCTACGCCTATTCGCCGACCAACCCGGCCGTGCAGGCCAAGAAATAGGGGTCACGGACGCGGCATGAGGCTGCACACATGGCTTCACGAACGCGTGAGGAATTCACTTGCGCTTCCTTTCACGCGGGCGTTACCTCCCCGTGTGGGGCGTAAGACCCCGCAACATATCCTTGGGAAGGAAATACTCATGCGCATCGTTGCTCTGATCGCCGCCTCGGCCGCCGCTCTGGCCCTCGCCGCCTGCCAACCCGCTGCTGAAGACAAGGCTGCTGAAGCCGCCGGTGAAGCCACCGCCGCCGCCGACACCGCCCAGGACGCCGCCGCTACGGCCGCGACCGCCGCTGGCGACGCGACCGCCGCTGCCGGCGACGCCACGGCCGCCGCCGCCGCGACCCCGGCTCCGGCCGAAGGCGCCGCCATGGCTCCGGCTCCGGCCGCCGAAGAGAAGGCCGCTCACTAAGCGATCTCGACATCGAACGGTCCCTGACCGTTCCGGAAAGGGCCGTCCGAAAGGGCGGCCCTTTTTTCGTATCCCGATTTCACTTGCCGGTCCGCCTGTCCGGCCGGTACTCGAACCGAAGTCACATCACGGAGATACCCATGCGCCGTCTCGCCCTCGTGCTGTCCACCACCGCCGTTCTGGCGCTCATCGGCTGCAACAAGCCCGCTGAACACGCCGAGGAGCCGCATGGCGAGGAAGTCGCCGCCAGCGCCGTCGCTGATCCCAACGAAGCCACGGTGACCATGGATCAAGCCGCCGCCGACGCGGCCGCAGCGGCCGCAGCGGTCCAGTCCACGGAAGCCCAGCCGGAAGCGCCGGTTGCTGAGGCTGCCGATGCGCAGGCCGTGCCCTCTGCGCCTGCCGCTCCGCCTGCGGCGCCCGCCCACTGACCGACGACAGATCCCCCCGGCTGCTCTGGGCCGACGACGGCGCGCCTCGCTCGGGCCGCTTCGATGACGTCTATTTCTCCAGGGAGGACGGGCTGGCGGAAACGCGAGCCGTCTTTCTCGAGGGTTGCGGTCTCCCGGAAGCATGGGCCGGCCGCTCCCGCTTCGTCGTCGCAGAGCTGGGGTTCGGCACCGGCCTGAACATCGCCGCCCTGCTGGACCTCTGGCGACGCACCCGACCGCGCGGCGGACGTCTGCATGTTTTCTCGATCGAGGGCTTTCCGCTGTCCCGCGAGGACGCCGCCCGCGCCCTGTCCGCCTGGCCAGAGCTGGCTGACGCGGCCAAGGCCCTGCTCGACGCATGGCCGCCCGCCGCCCCGGGCTTCCATCGGCTCGACCTACCCGGCTTCGACGCGACGCTCGATCTCGCCATCGGGGACGTCGAGTGGGCGCTGGGCCAGTGGTCCGGACGCGCCGACGCCTGGTTCCTCGACGGCTTCGCCCCGTCGACCAACCCCGGCATGTGGTCGGAGACGGTCTTCCAGCGGATCGCGGCCCTCAGCGCACCCGGAGCACGGGTCGCCACCTTCACCGTCGCGGGCGCTGTCCGGCGCGGTCTGGCCGCCCAAGGGTTCAACATCGAGAAACGCCCGGGCCACGGCCGCAAGCGCGAGCGGCTCGAGGCCCGGCTGCCGACCGAGCCCGCGCCCGAAGTCCGACCCTTGGTCGCTGTCATCGGCGCGGGCATAGCCGGCGCCGCTCTCGCCCGGGCCTTCACCCGGCTCGGCGTGGGTGTGACGGTGATTGAGGCCGATGGCCCGGGTGCGGGCGCGTCCGGCTTTCCCGCCGCCCTCGTCACACCGCGGTTCGATCTCGGCGATGCGGATATCGCCGGCCTGTTCGCCGCCGCGCTCGAACGCGCCGGATCGCTCTACGCGGCCACGCCCGACGCGGTTGTTCATCAGGGCGTTCTCCAGCTCGAACACTCAGCGCGTGACGGCGCCCGCTTCCCCCGTCTCGCCGAACAGGATCTCTGGCCCGAAAGTGCGATGACGGCCGTTTCCGCTGGAGAAGCCTCCGCCCGGCTCGGTGAGCCGGTCCGTCGCGCGGGCCTGATGATGAACACCGCGCTGGCGATCCGCCCGGAGGCCGTTCTCAACGTCTGGCTCGACGGCAGCGCACGCCTCCGCGCTCACGTGGCCAGGATCGACCGGGTTGATGACCGCTTCCGGCTCGTCGACCCGAGCGGCGAGATGATCCTTGAGGCCGACGCCGTTATCCTCGCCGCCGGCCACGGTTCGACGGCGTTGTGTGACGCGCAGCTCGGCGCTGTCCGCGGGCAGGCGGACTGGGTGGAAGGTGCAACCGTCGCTCCCGTCGCCTGGGGCGGCTATGCGGTTCCTACCGGGGAGGGCTTCCTGTTCGGCGCCACCCACGACCGGGATGATGTCTCGACCGAGGCCCGCGCTGACGACACCGCCCGCAATCGCGCGACGCTGGCCGCCGCCCTGCCGGCCCTCGCCGAGACGATCGCGGACCTGCCCGTCCAGTCCCGCGCAGCCGTCCGCGCCACGACCCGCGACCGTCTTCCGCTCGCCGGGGCAATCCCCGGCCATCCGGGCCTGTTCATCCTTGGCGGTCTGGGCTCGCGGGGCTTCTGCGCCGCCCCCTTGCTGGCCGAGCATGTGGCCGCGCTCGTGGCGGTTGCGCCGTCGCCCATCACCGCTGCACAGGCCGCGCTAGTCGATCCTGCTCGTTTCCAGTCTTGCGCCGAACCGGAAGTTGGCTGAAGCTGTGCAGGACGGGGGCGTCAGGAGACCACCATGCGCACCATGACTCTCGCCACAGCCGCCATCGCCAGCCTCGCCGCCGGCTGTGCGCCGACCGCCGACACTCCCGCCGTCCAGACCGCCGCGTCGGAGCGTCAGTGCTTCAACGTCGACTTCATCCGCAACTTCCGCCAGTCGCCGCCGAGCATCGTCTACGTCCGCGCAGGCCGGGACGACGTGTTTCAGCTGAACGCCAGCGGCGGCTGCTTCGATCTGGATTACGCCAACAGCCTGGCCATCACGCCAGACATCGGCGCTGTGGGCGGCAGCCGCCTGTGCACCGGCGACTGGGCGCGGATCGCTGTGCCGGGCCGCCCGGACGTGCCCAACGTCTGCCGCGCCCGCATCGAGAAGAAGCTGACGGCCGAGGAAATCGCGGCCCTGCCGTCTCGCGAGAGACCCTAACCCTTCTGGGCGTAGCCGAGCCGCTGGTTCAGCTTCTCGATCATGTCCACGGCCGTGTCGGCGATCGTCGAACCGGGCGGATAGACCGCGGCCGCGCCCATTTCGAGCAGCGGCTGGATGTCTGACGGCGGGATCACCCCGCCGACGACGATCATGATATCCGGCCGTCCCAGCCGCTCCAGCTCGGCCTTCAATTCGGGGACGAGCGTCAGATGGCCCGCCGCAAGAGATGAGGCTCCGACCACGTGCATGCCCTTGTCGACCGCATCCCGCGCCGCCTCGGCCGGCGTCTGGAACAGGCTGCCCGCCGTGACGTCGAACCCCAGATCGCCATAGCCGGTGGCCACGACCTTCTGGCCCCGGTCGTGCCCGTCCTGACCCAGTTTGGCGATCAGCACGCGCGGCGGCCCGCCGTCGTTCTCGATGAAGGTCGCCACCATGTCGCGGGCGCGGGCGAAACGGGCGTCCTTGCCGGCCTCCTTCGCATAGACGCCGGACACGGTCTTGACCGTGGCCACGTGTCGGCCGAACGCCGCTTCCAGCGCGTCCGAGATCTCGCCCACGGTCGCCTTGGCCCGCGCGGCCTGCACCGCCAGCTCCAGCAGGTTGGCGTTCCCGCGCGCGCCGTTGGTCAGGGCCTCCAGCGCCGCATCGGTCGCCGCCTGATCCCGCTCGGCCCGCAGCCGCTGCAACTTCTCGATCTGCCGGGCGCGAACCTCGGCGTTGTCGACCTTCAGCATCGGAATGTCGTCGACGACGGGATTGGGATAGCTGTTCACGCCGACTACAGTCTGCTGGCCGGTGTCGATCCGCGCCTGGGTCTTCGCCGCCGACTCCTCGATTCTCAGCTTGGGAATGCCGGCCTCGATGGCCTTCGCCATCCCGCCGAGTGTCTCCACTTCCACCATGTGGGCGCGTGCGCGTTCGGCCAGTTCGTGGGTAAGTCGCTCGACGTAGTAGCTGCCGCCCCACGGATCGATGACCCGGGTCAGGCCGGTCTCCTGCTGCAGCAGGATCTGGGTGTTGCGCGCGATCCGGGCCGAGAAGTCGGTCGGCAGGGCCAGCGCCTCATCCAGGGCATTGGTGTGCAGGCTCTGCGTCTGCCCGCCCGCCGCCGCCATGGCCTCGACCATCGTCCGCGACACGTTGTTGAACACATCCTGCGCCGCCAGCGACCAGCCCGAGGTCTGACAGTGCGCCCGCAGGCTCAGCGACTTGGGATCGACGCCACCCTCACGTCGCACGGCCTCGGCCCACAGCAGGCGGCCGGCGCGCATCTTGGCCACCTCCATGAAGTAGTTCATGCCGATGGCCCAGAAGAAGCTCAGGCGCGGCGCGAACCGGTCGATCGACATCCCCGCCGCCTTGCCCGCACGCAGGTATTCGATCCCGTCCGCCAGCGTGTAGGCCAGCTCGATGTCCGCCGACGCCCCCGCCTCCTGCATGTGATAGCCGGAGATGGAGATGGAGTTGAACTTCGGCGCCTCCTGCGCTGTCCAGGCGAAGATGTCCGCGATGATCCGCATCGAGGGCCCGGGCGGATAGATGTAGGTGTTGCGGACCATGAACTCCTTGAGGATGTCGTTCTGGATGGTCCCGGTCAGGGCTGCGTGCGGGACGCCCTGCTCCTCGGCTGCGACGACGTAGAGCGCCAGGATCGGCAGCACCGCGCCATTCATCGTCATCGACACCGACATCTGGTTCAGCGGAATGCCGTCGAACAGGGTCCGCATGTCGTAGATGCTGTCGATGGCCACGCCGGCCATACCGACGTCGCCCTTCACCCGCGGGTGGTCGCTGTCGTACCCCCGGTGCGTCGCCAGATCGAAGGCGATCGACAGGCCCTTCTGACCCGCCGCTAGATTTCGCCGATAGAAGGCGTTGGACTCTTCGGCCGTAGAGAAGCCCGCGTACTGGCGGATCGTCCACGGATTGCCGGCGTACATCGTCGGATAGGGGCCGCGGTGGAACGGCGCGATGCCCGGCAGGCCGTTGATGAAGTCCAACCCGTCCAGCGCCGAGGCGTCATAGGCGGTCTGCACCGTCAGACCTTCGGGCGTCAGCCACGGCTCGCGCATCGGCCCTGTGCCGGTCGAGCCGAAGTCGGGGGCGATCTTCGAGAAGTCGGGAAAGCCCATCATGCCTCTCCCGCTTCAAAATCCGCGGCCCAGCGAATGGGCGTCAGCGGCTCGCAGACGTCTCCGCCCCCGGCGGTCACCGTCTCCACCTCCACGTCGGTGTGGGTAGATCGGGGTTCGGGATCGACGAATTTGGTCACCCCGACCAGATGTACAGTCCCCGCCGCCAGCGCATGCTCGCGCGCCTGACGCGCCCGGCCGATGCGGGGCTGGATCAGGCCGCCGCGCAGGGCGTCCAGTATCCCGCCCTCGGCCTCGATGATGCGAAACTCCTCCCAGCCGGCCTCGGCCAGTTCGCGCGTCCGCTGATCCAGATACCAGCTGCCCGCCGCCGGATCGTCGACCCGGCCCAGACTGGCCTCTTCCATCAGCACCAGCTGGGTGTTGCGCGCCTGCCGTCGGGCGAAGGCGTCCGGCGTGCCCTCGGCCCGGGTAAAGCCCTCCAGCACCACCGCGTCCGCGCCCCCGACGGCGCCTGCGAACCCGGCCGCCGTCAGCCTCAGCAGGTTCGGCCACGGGTCGCGCGCCGCCAGCATCCGCCGCGACGATCGGGCCTCGATCACCGCCGGGACCCCGACCCCGAACGCCCGCGAGATCGATCGCCACATCAGCCGCAGCGCCCGGACCTTGGCCAGCCCGTCGAAATATTCCTGATCCACCGCCACGCCCAACACCGTGCCGCGCAGGGCCTGCTCGACGCTCATCCCGGCCCCCACGGCCGCCTTGATCAGGGCGACGGCGTTGGCCGCCGCGAAGGCCAGCTCCTGTCCGATCGACCCGCCGGCTTCGTGCGCGACCCGGCCCGAGGCGAGAAAGAATCTTGCGTCCGGATAGGCTCCCGCATGCCGCGCCGCCGTGTTGGCCGCCAGCATCAGGTGCTCTTCCATCGACCGGGGCGCCGCGCCTGACGCTGCGAAGGCCGACACGGGGTCCATGTGGAACAGCAGCTTCGCGCGCGGCGACCCTTTCGCCGCCACCGCCAGCGCATTGGCCGCGTCCGGTCCCTCCAGCCCGGCGTCCAGCGCCACGGCCGCCAGTTCCAGCGCCACGCCTTCCAGAGCTTGGGCCAGCGGTTCGCTGTCCTTCAGGATCGCGCCCCTCAGGACAACCGAAGCCGCGCCGCCTTCCAGTTCGGTCAGGACCTCCGCATTGACGACCGCCGGGCTGTCGCCCTCGATAGTCGCCCGCAAATCCCACGCCCGGCCTTCCGCCTCCGAAGGCCGCGGCGCGAACAGGGGCTCGACGCCTGTGGCGGCGGCGTACAGTGGCCGCACCGCCAGACCGTCCGCATCCAGATGGACCAGACTCTCCAGCGGACGGTCTTTCAGCGCCTTCTCGGCGAGCGCTCGCCAGTCTGCGGGCGAAGGCGTGGGAAAGGTCTCGGACATGCGCTTCCCATGCCCCGCCCGCGTGCATCGGTCCAGAGGTCGGTGGTTTCGTCACCGTCGGGGTTGCGAATGGCGAAGCCGCTTCCGACATCCGCTCCATCGCAAGCTCAGGAGCCCTCCGATGGCCGACCTCTCCGCCTTCCCGATCACCCGCCGCTGGCCTGCGCAGCATCCGGACCGGCTGCAGCTCTACTCCCTGCCGACTCCCAACGGCGTGAAGGTGTCGATCATGCTGGAGGAACTGGGCCTGCCCTATGAGCCTCACCTGATCGACATCACGAAGAACGAGACCTGGGGACCGGAATATCTGTCACTGAATCCGAACGGAAAAATCCCCGCCATCATCGATCCCGATGGTCCCGGCGGCCAGCCTCTGGCCCTGTGGGAATCCGGCGCCATTCTCGTCTATCTCGCCGACAAGACCGGCCGTTTCCTGTCGACCGATCCGGCCCTGCGGTACGAGACCCTGCAGTGGGTCTTCTTCCAGATGGCGGCGATCGGCCCGATGTTCGGCCAGCTGGGCTTCTTCCATAAATTCGCGGGCCGGGAATACGAGGACAAGCGTCCGCGCGACCGATATGCGGCCGAGTCCCGCCGCCTGCTGGGCGTGCTGAACGACCGCTTGGCCGAGCGCGACTGGCTGGTTGGGCCGGGCCGGGGCGACTATTCGATCGCTGACATCGCCAGCCTCGGCTGGGTGCGGAATCTGGTCGGCTTCTACGAGGCCGGGGACATCGTCGGCTTCAAGGACTTTCCGCACGTCGCGGCCTGGCTTGAACGCGGTCTCGCCCGCCCTGCGGTCCAGCGTGGTCTCGACAGTCCGAAGCGCGACTAACCAGCCGCCGACTGCTTCAGGACAGCTCCGGATCGCCCTTCAGCGCCGCCAGCACCCGCCGGGTGTAGTTCGGCCCCACCGCGATCATGTGCCCGTTCTGAAGCAGCACGGCGATCAGACCCTTGCCCAGCCTCTGGATCTCGGTCACCGCCGCCGGATTGACGAAGGCCGACCGGTGCACGCGGATCGCATGCCGGGGATCCAGTCGCGCCTCCAGCCGCCCCATCGTCTCGCGCAGGATCAGGCTGCGCGCGGCGGTATGCAGCATGACGTAGTCACGCGCGGCCTCGACCCAGATCAGCGACGCTACCGGCACCCGCGTCGCGCCCCGCGCGCCCGGCACCCACAGCTCGCTCTCGTACCGTTTGGGCGTCTCCGGGTCCGGACGGCCGTCGTTCCTCAGGGCATGGACGACGGTCTCCAGCTCCTCGATCCGCGCGCCGGCCTCGCGCGCCTCGCGCCGCTTGCGCGCTCGATCCACGGCCAGCCGCAAGCGATCGAACCGGATCGGCTTGAGCAGATAGTCCGCCGCATCGATGTCGAAAGCACTGGGCGCATATTTGTCGTAGGCGGTGACGAAGACGACCTCGGGCGCGCCCTCGTCGGTCAGGCTGCGCGCCACCTCGATGCCGTCCCGCGCCGGCATCTTGACGTCGAGGATGACCAGATCCGGCCGTAGCTCCGCGATCCTTTCGACGGCTTCATCACCGTCCTGCGCGGTGCCGACGATGATCGTGTCAGGGATTTCGCGAAACCCGACCTCAAGGCGCGTCAGCGCCAGCGGTTCGTCGTCCACCAGAAGAACTCGCAATGTCATTCCCCGCGCCTCCCTTCCGCCCCAGGCGGTCGGCTGAGCGGCAGACGGGCCGCCGCGCCATATTCGTTCCGGTTCGATGTGTTCTGTACGGCCGCCGCCTCGCCATAGACCGCCTTGAGCCTTGACCGCGCCTGCGACAGCTCGGGGCGCGGCGGACCGGCGGGCTCTTCGCCTTCCGAGCGGGTCTCGACCGACAGCTTGATCATATCGTCTTTCTCGGCGACCACGCTAATGCGCACCACGACAGGGCGGACAGGCGGCGACATCGCATGTTCCACGGCCTGTTCCGCGAGCGGCTGAAGCAGGAAGGTCGGCACGATCGCTTCCCGAAGGGTGTCGGCGCACACGATCTCGGCTTTTAGCCTCCCGTCAAACCGCTGACTCTCGATGTCCAGATAGGCCCCGACCGCCCGAAGTTCCTCGGTCAGCGTGACCCGCTCTTCCTGACTAGCGCCCAAGGATGCGCGCAGGAAATCGGACAGCCGGTTCACCATCCGCTCGGCTTCCGCATTCCGGTTGGTCAGCACAAGGCTGGAAATGGCGTTCAGGCTATTGAACAGAAAGTGCGGGCTCAGCTGCAGGCGGATGGTTTCCAGCCGCGCCTGCTTGGCCGCCGCAAGCGCCTCGGACTTGTTCAGCTCCAAACGCCGCATACGCCAGTTGAGCCGGTTCATCGTCACCAGCGCCATGACGCCAGCATGAATCCAGATCAGGTACACGAGCGCGTGCATCAACAAGTAGATATACGGCGGTCGGATCAGCTCCCCGTTGTCGCCCATGAACATAATGCCCGGGGCTTCCGGATCGAATGTCACGCGGATTTTTTCGTACAGAGCGACGTCGAAGGCAGCGTTGAGCAGGCCCACCAGCAGGACCGCAGCGCACAGCAAAAGCACACGCAAAGCGCGGTTGCCGATCTTCTCGCTTAGCCGCGAGGCCACCACGGAAATCGGCGTCAGAAGGAAGCCCGCGAGCGCCACCAGGACGACCCCGGCATAGTCCCACCACGGCAACGGCTCAGGCGCACCGATTGCCGGAGCGAGCGCCACGGGGGTCGTCAGCGCCCACACTGCGGCGGCCATCAGGCAGGTCTGACGTGTGTCAGGCTCACAAAGAGCCTTGAAAAGCCGCATCGGCAGTCACCAGGGTCGCGCGTTGAGAACCTGTCATAAGGCTCATCAGACCGCCACGCGTCCTTGTTCGTCGACGAACTGACGACATTGGTCGCAGAACCGGGGTTGCTCAGCCCTCGGTGACCGGCGTGTCCATGATATAGCCGACCGACCGCACCGTCCGGATAATGTCGAACCCCGCGCCGTCCGAGCCCAGCTTTCGTCGCAGACGGAAGACGCTGACCAGCACGCTGCGCTCGTTCCGCGCCCGGTTGTGCGACGAGGACGACAGGATCTCGTCCCGGGTGAGCACCCGCCCGAGATTGCGCATGAACAGGTTCAGCAGGTCGAACTCCGCCGTCGACAGGACCGTGCGAACGCCGTCCTCGCGCCGCAGCTCCCGCGTGATGCGATCGAGCTGCCAGTTCGCGAACCGGACGGTGTTGGGGTTCGGGGCCGTGCGGGAGACCCGAGCCCGCCGCCGGGTCAGGGCCCGCACCTTGGCCAACAGCTCGCGCTCGCCGCAGACCGGCGAGGCCCAGTCGTCCGCCCCCAGTTCCAGGGCGAGGATACGGTCCGTCTCGTCGTCCCGCTCGGCCATCACGAGGATCGGGGCCATGCGAAGCGCCGCCAGTTGATGACAGGCGGTGAAATCCACATGGCCGCCCGGCAGGGTTTCCATGATGATCAGATCGATGTCGTCGCGATCAGGGTTCAGATCGGCCTCGGCCAGACTGACCGCCCGCCGGACATCGAAACCGGCGGTCCGGACCACGGCTTCCAGACGACGGTCGCCCGCGCCCGCGCCGATGAAAAGCGTGGTTCCGGCGACCTCGCCGACGTCCCGGCCGGAGGCTTTCACGGCCGGCGAACAGGTCTTCGTCTGAAAGGTATCGAACATGATCCTCATCCCCGCGGGACGTTTCGAACCCGACGAAAACCGGTCGAAATCATTTCCCCTGGATTTCAGAAGAGCATCACCCGCGTACGACATCAGCCGCCCTGAGACGGAGAGGTTTGTCCCTGCGACAAGCTCTCCCGGCGCCGGCGAAACCAGCCATTTGCGCGACGAAGACGCCAGCGGCGCAATGTACTGCCCGGCATCAGGGTTTCAGAGAACGAATTCCGCCGTCACGAGATAGTCGAAGCCATACACCCCGCTGGAGGCATTGGCGGCCATCAGCACATCCATTCCAAGATGAAAGGTTGCGGTTCCAAACAGGCCAAGCGGCTGGAGGTCGAAGCTGATGGACGACGCATCCGCCGGCGCCGAACCGCTGCGGTAACTCGCGCCCGATAGCGTCCCCATCCGGAACCGCGTGATGCTGGCTGGCCCCGCCCCGGTAACCGGCGTGATGGTTATCCTGACGTGCCGCAGGGCGCAGAGTCCCGAAATATTCAGCAGGCCACAGCTCACTGTCACCGTCGGCGTGGTGACCCCGGCGTTCGACAACCGGATTGCGTTTCCGGACACACGCGTCACCGCCCCGGCTGTCGAGATGGAAAAGGTCGTCGCGCTGGAGCCCCGGATCGTGGTCCCCAGCGTGGGCGCTGTGGCGGGCGACCGGCTGACCTGCAACTGCGCCCGTGCGGCGCCCGGCGCGGCGGTTACGGCCAGCAGTACGGCGGCGAGAAAGGCGAGCAGCAGCCTCATGCCCGCAGCCTACACCCCTATGGTTGTCGCTCTGTGAACTTTGTTCGACCTTCGACCGTGGTCCATTCAATCGCCGACCGGCGACCGTCCGAACGCCCGGATCAGATCGGCGAGATCCTGTTCATCCACCGACCGGGCCGCCTCTTCCGGCGTCATCCAGCGGCGCTCGCGCTGGTTCATCTCTCGCCAGGCGCCCAGCTGGACGAACACCAGCAGCGGATACACCGCCACTACACAGAGCTGATCGACCTTGTCGACGAACCGTTTGGCGTAACGGAAGGAGCCTATCGGCCGCTGTGAGATGGCGCCCTGAACCCCGGCCTCCTCCACCGCCTCTTCGGCCGCCGCTTCAGGATCGGTGCGACCCGCCATCCGGCCGCCCTTGGGAATCACCCAGCGACGAGTCTCGCGCGAGGTAATCAGAAGAATGCGACGCTCGCCGTCCTGCAGTCGCCACGGCAGGGCGGCGACCTGACGATTGGCCGAGCGACCGGAACGTTTGACGGTCATGTCAGGCGCAAAAGCCGACGACCGGCAGCGACCGCCTCCGTGTCCGGTTGATCAGGATGGCGGCGTGCGGATCGAACAGCTTGAAGACGCCATCGTCCTTGGGCAGCAGCGACTGAAACCCGTTCAGCATCGTCATCCGTCCGATCGTAACAATCGTTCAGCGCACTGACGGTTTAAGGGGTTCCGGTCAAGGTGCTCCGGCTCACACGGGCGTGTTTGACGGTGCGGTCATACGACGAGAGCAGAGAGCTTTTATGCGCGATCGCATCCAAGGCGGCGATTTGGATTCCGTCTTCGCAGGATCGCGCCCGTGGTCGAGTCCGCCCGGGCGACCGATAAACACTGGATATGTCAGGGAAGATGGTGGACGCGACAGGGATTGAACCTGTGACCCCTACGATGTCAACGTAGTGCTCTCCCGCTGAGCTACGCGTCCGCCTTGACGGCCCGGAAACGAAAGCCCCCGGGCGGGAAGGCGCGGTCTATAACCCTGTAGGGTCCGCCGCCGCAAGAGGGAATACGCTCAGGTCGCTGGTGAAGACGGCTCACCCGCTGCGCTCAAGCAGCGAGCGACCGCGTCGCGTGCGTTGGCGCCCAAAGCGATCAAGCCGCCACCATCCGCTCCACCTCGCCGACGAGGTCGCGCAGGTGGATGGGCTTGGCCAGCACCTTGGCCTGCGGGCTGGCCTGCGCGGCGGACAGCGCGACTGCGGCGAAACCGGTAATGAACATGATGCGGATGCCCGGCTGACGGGCGGCGGCGACGCGGGCCACCTCGATCCCGTCGGCGCCCGGCATGACGATGTCGGTCAGCAGCAGATCCCACGGGCCGAGATCCAGGGCGTCGATCGCGTCGTCGCCATTCTCGCACTCGACCACCGAGTGGCCGGCCCGCTCCAGCGCCCGTGTCAGGAAGCCGCGCAGGGAGTGATCGTCTTCGGCAAGAAGGATACGCGCCATGAGTCTCTTTGGAATCCGCCCCGGTGTCGCAGGGAATCTAGGCGTCCAATGGTGAATTCGCGATGAAAACGCGTCGGCTCCCTGACCTTCTGACCCAAGGACCTGTGGACGGAAGGCGGAAACCCGCTATGCGGGGCTGATGATGGCCGGGGACGAAACGGAAAACGACGAGGCGACCTTTGCGGTCGTGCCGGCGAGCACGCCCGGTCCCTTTGTTTTCGCCTCGCCTCACTCGGGCGACCTTTACCCCGCGGACATGGACGCCGACCCCGACCTGCCCACTGCCAGCCTGCGCAGCGCCGAGGATGCGCTGGTCGACCGGCTGATCGCGTCCGGACCCGACCTTGGCGCGCCGCTGGTGATTGGCCGGGTCGGCCGCGCCTATCTGGATCTCAACCGCGGCCCCGCAGACCTCGACCCCTCCCTGATAGGGGGGCTGGACACGCCAGCGAGCGCCCGGGCCCAGGCCGGCTATGGCGTCATTCCACGGCTGTCCGGCGACGGCCGCGCCCTCTACGCCCGCCGGATGGATCAGGCCGAGGCTCGGCGAAGGATCGAGACCGTGCATGCGCCGTATCACGCGGCGCTGGCCGAACGCCTGCAGGACGCTCGCCGGCTCCATGGCCGGGCCGTGCTGGTCGACTGGCATTCCATGCCATCGCAAGCCGCCGGCGGGGCGCGGGGCGTCGATGTGGTTCTGGGCGACAGGCATGGCGGTGCGTGCGACGCCCGGATCGTCAGGCGACTGCGAACACTGTTTGAATTTCTGGGCTGGCGGGTCGCGCTGAACCAGCCCTACGCCGGCGGCTGGACGACCGAGCGCTGGGGCCGACCGGACGAGGGCTTTCACGCCATCCAGATTGAACTGAGCCGGGCGCTCTATTTCGATGAGTCCGCCCGCGTTCCGGGTCCGGGCTGGTCCCGCTGCCTCAGGGGCGTCGAGCGCGTCATCGCCGACCTGCTCGCCGCCCCGGCCTGAGGCAAAAAAAAAGCCGCGCCCGAAGGCGCGGCATGAAAAGTCTATAGGGAGGAAACGCCCAGGAAGGGCATGACGCCGCGAGGCGTCGAAAATCAAGCTAGTGTGCGGTGCACAAACCGTCAACCGGTTATTTCGCACCTGCGTTCACGCAATGTAACCGAATACAGGCCGCTTTGAGGCACGTAGACACCGGTTACCGTAGAATAATTTTTCCCCAACCGTGCGCATATGCGAACAAGCGAGGCCTTAAGGCGGCCCCATGGGTTCAGGATTCCAGCAAACGCCGCGCGGACCGCAAGGCGCGCGCCGCCGGCGAGCCCGCCTGACGCCAGACCAGCAGACAGAATGACAGGGTCACCCCGATCGCCAGCCACAAAGGTCCGAACAGCCAGGCCGCCGACGCCAGCGCGAAATAGTATCCCCGCACCCCTTGGCTGAAGGCGTTCAGCGCCGGGTTCAGCAGATTGGTCGCCGCGTCGCCCAAGGCAACCCGGTCCGACTCCGTATGGATCTCCGGCGCCGCCCCGATCAACGCCAGCGAATAGTTGAGCTGACGGATCGACCAGATGAAATCCAGAAACCCGCGGGCCAGACACAGGACCACGAGCGCCAGCTTGGCCTCCAGCAACGGTGTCGGCTCCGCCTCGGCGCCGAGTGCAGCCACGCCTCTCAGCGCGTCGCCCCCACCAAACAGCACCCCCGCCACCGCCGCGATCAACAGCAGGTTGGTCGAGGCGAAGAAACTGGCGGAGTTGATCGAATGGCCCAGAAGCTGGCTGTCGACCAGCCGGATTTCCCGATGCGTCATCGCCGTCATCCAGACCCGTCGGATCACCGCCATGTCGTCGTTCAGCGTTCCGCTCTTCTTAGCCAGCACGCCAAGCAGCGGCCCGTAGCCCAGCCAGCACACCAGAAACAGGCCGAGGGCCAGATAGTCGAACAGGGTCATTTCCGCCTCGTCTGGAGCCGTGTGAAGTGGTGACGCGTTCGGTCCCGTGGGGCAAGCCCGCCTTGCTTCGGCCCCGTCACGGGACTATGACGCCCGACCTCTCCGTATTGCATCGCACAATAGAGCTTGGCCATGAACCTCGACGCCATCCCCGTCGGCCCGAACCCGCCCTGGGACGTCAACGTCGTCATCGAGATCCCGCAAGGCGGTCTGCCGGTGAAGTACGAGATGGACAAGGCCTCCGGCGCCCTGTTCGTCGACCGCTTCCTGCACACGGCCATGTACTATCCGGGCAACTACGGCTTTATCCCGCACACCCTGTCGGATGACGGCGACCCCTGCGACGTGATCGTGCTGAACCCGACCCCGGTCGTGCCCGGCTGCATCATCCGCTCGCGCCCGATCGGCGTGCTGAAGATGGTCGATGAGGCCGGCGGCGACGAAAAGATCCTCGCCGTCCCGGTCGACAAGCTGAATCCCTACTACACCGACATCGCCAGCTACCGTCAGCTGCCGGCCATTCTGGTCGAGCAGATCGAGCACTTCTTCACCCGCTACAAGGATCTGGAAAAGGGCAAGTCGGTCACGGTCAAGGGCTGGGGCGACGCCGGCGAGGCCGCCGAGCTCATCGCCAACGGCATGCGCGCCCATCAGGAAAAGCTGAAAGCCTCCGGCAAGGCCGCCAACGCGGCGTGATCCGGGCGTCGCCGCCCTCGCCCTTTCGCCGGAACGCGCTAGAAGAGCCCCATGAGCTCCGCCCCGCTTCCCGACGCCGGATCGAACTGGGTGGACCGGCATGCGCCGGAGGGGCTGAAGCCATGGCTGAAGCTCGGGCGGTTCGACCGGCCGATCGGCATCTGGCTGCTGCTGCTTCCCGGCTGGCAGGGGATCGCGCTGGCGCTGGGCCAGTTCCGGCGCGCGCCCGGCCTCTATGAGCTCTGGCTGGTCATCGGGTTCGCGCTCGGCGCCTGTCTGATGCGCGCCGCCGGTTGCGCCTTCAACGACATCGTCGACCGCGATTTCGACGCCCGCGTCGCCCGCACCGCGATGCGGCCCATCCCGTCCGGCCGGATCAGCGTCAAACAGGCGTGGGCCTTTGTAGTTTTGTGCAGCCTGCTTAGCCTGCTGATCCTGCTGACCCTGAACCTGACCGCCATCCTGCTCGGCGTCGGCTCGCTCGCGCTCGTGGCCGCCTATCCCTTCATGAAGCGCATCACCTGGTGGCCGCAGGCGTGGTTGGGCCTGACCTTCAACTGGGGCGCGCTGATGGGCTTTGTCGCGGCGCTCGGCGCTCCACGCCTCTTCGAGATCGCCAGCGGCAGCGTGCCGCCGGACTTGATCATTGGAGCGTTTCTCGTCGGCTGGCCCGATATCAGCGCCTTCCTGCTCTACCTCGGCGGGGTTTTCTGGACGCTCGGCTACGACACGATTTACGCCCTGCAGGACATCGAGGATGACGCCATGATCGGGGTGAAGTCGTCCGCCCGTCGGCTGGGCGCGGGCGTCCGTCGCGGCGTCGCGGTCTTTTACGGGGTCGCCGTCATTTTCGCCGCACTCGCAGGCCTGACCGCCAGCCTCGGACTCCTGTTCTGGGTCGGCCTCGCCGCCTGCGCCGCCCATCTGGTCTGGCAGGTCGTCCGCCTGCGTACCGACGACGGCGCGGCCGCCCTCACCCTGTTCAAGTCCAACCGCGAAGCCGGACTAATCCTGCTTTCCGCCATCATCCTCGGCTCGGTTCCGTTCGTCTGAAGGAGTTCCGCATGACCACCGCCCGCCTGCTGACCGTCGCCGTCGCCGCGACCGCCCTGCTCGCCGCCTGCAACCGCGATCGCGAGCCCGCGGCTCCAAAAGCCGGGACGCCCGCGCCCGCCGCGCAACCAGCATCGACGACGCCCACAGCCTATGAGTCCAAGACCCCGTGGGCCGAGGTCAAGCTGGCCATGCCGGCTGTGCTGAAAACCCAGCCGGATCTGCACTCCCAGCTTTACGCCGAAGAGATGCGCACCCTTCGCCAGTTCATGGAGGGCGCCCAGGGCGAGCGCACCGAGGCCGGCGGGCCCGAGGACATGCCGCCCTACGCCAAGGAGATCACCCTGACCGGCGCGGCCGAGACCGGGACCCTGCTCAGCCTCAAGCGCGTCGACTTCGACTATTCCGGCGGCGCCCACCCCAACACGCTGACCTCGGGCATCCTCTGGGACAAGACAACCAAACGCCGCCTGACCGGCGCCGACCTGTTCGCCAAAGGCGCTGATCTGACGGTGCTGGATCAGGCGCTCTGCAGCGCGCTGAACACCGCCAAGAAGGTGCGCTCGCCCGATTCCGCCTCCGTCACCCTGACGGGGTCCGACTGGTCCTGCCCGCGCGTCACCGACACGCCGTTCGTGCTGACGCCGGGCAACACGCCGGGCAAGGCGGGGGGGCTGACCTTCCTCGTCGGGCCTTACCAGATCGGCCCCTACGCCGAGGGCGCCTATGAGATCGCCATCCCCCTCAGCATCTTCCGCCAGTTGCTGGCCCCCGCCTATGCGCCGGAGTTCGCGGGCCTGCCGGTCAAGACGGGCGACATCACGCCGACCCGCTGACCTCAATCGGCCAGAAAGGCGTCCATGATCCCGGCGAACTTCGCCGGCTGATCGCTCATGATGAAGTGGCGGCTGCCGTCGACACGGATCAGGCGGACGTTCGGCAGGGCGGCGTACTCGCGGGTCCACAGGGCGTCGGCCATCGCCGCGGGCGCACCGCCGTCGGCGTCAGAGGCGTAGGGCGCCCAGACTGGCGTGGTCATGGCCGTCAGCCCCGGCCGGGCGTCGGTGGTCATCACGTCCCGGATCGCCGCCGCCAACGCGTGACGATCGCCCGCCGTGGTCCATTCGACCATGGCCGCCTGCGTCGTCGTATCGCGCGAAAGCCCGACCGCCGTCGCCACCTGCCCGGCGCGGAAGTCGGCGTCGCTGGCGTTCAGGATTCCCGCCGCCGCCTGATCGGCGAACGGCCTGGCGCTCTCCACCGTCGCGGTCGGCCCGAACATGGCGCTGAAGAAGGGCAGGCTGTCGACCGTCATCGCGCGCCCGACCAGCTCCGGATGCTGCTGCGCCAGAAGAACGGCGCTTAGCCCACCCATCGAATGGCCGACCACCGCCGGCCGCTCCAGCCCTTGCTCGCGAACATATCTCGCCAACTCATCGACCACCGGCTGCAAGAACGGCCCATCGCCATGCGTCCACGGCTCACCCGCAAAGCCCGCCAGCTGAACCAGATGCACCCGATGCGTCGCCATCAGCCGCTCCGCCTCGGCCCGCCAGACCTCGCGGGAACAGCCGAAGCCGGGGATCAGGATCAGGTCGGGCCCCTGCCCGACAATCTCGACCGACAGACGATCGGATACGAAGGGCGCGGCGGCCTCCGCGACCGGCTGCGCGAACGCCCGGCCGGCCATCAGGCCGCAGCCCATCGTCAGGCCGATCGCGGAGGCGAACATCAGGGCGCGCAGGGGCGAGCGCCGGGAAAGGCGGGAGTGCATCATCTCGGTTTTCCTTGTCAGCTTATCCTGACATCGGTCAGGCGTGAGGGTTCTCGAACACGTCTTCGACAGGTCGCGCGAACAACGCGGCGATACGGTAGGCCAGATCCAGCGACGGATCGTGTTTCTCGGTCTCGAGCGCATTCACCGCCTGTCGCGAGACGCCCAGCGCCTGACCCAGCTGTTCCTGCGTCCAGCCGCGCTCGACGCGCAGCAGCTTCAGCCGGTTCTTCATTTCGTACTCCGGACAAAGGGCGCCACCACGCCGAAACAGGCCCAGAACAGCGGATAAATGACCCAGAGCGGAATGTGCGGCGCACCGGCGAAGCTCTCGCCGAAGCCCCACAGGGTGGCGATCGCCATGGTGAAGAAGGTGGCCAGGATGAACTGTTTGGCGGTCAGTGCGCGCATGAACTCGTCGGAGTCGTTCATCAGCGCCAGCGTCGCCCACAGTTGGCCAATCACCGGTGCTGTCACGACCGCCGCGAGCACCCACGCGGTCGGCGTCCCCTGAATGCCGTCGAACGCGCGGGTGATGGTGGCGATCTGCACCGCCACATAGCCGCCCATGAACGCCATGGTGCGGACGACATAGCGTTTGTGGGCGGACGCCGGACTCTTGCCCCAGATCGAAAGCATGGCGGAAGCTCCTCTTGGTGTAAGGCCTACCTTACATCGCCCTCATGTCATGTCAACCTGACTTTTTGTCAGGCGCGCACGACTTCACCTCTGCGCTTTGCCCGGGCACGGCGTCAGCCTATTCTGCCCTCATGCCCGTCGCGCCGCGTGTCAGACCTTCAGAGCTGTTCACGCCCGACGAATGGGCGCCTTTCCAGACGCGCTCTCGCTGGATCGGCCCGATGCTGGTCGGTCATTGCTGGGTGGTCATCGCGCTGGCGGTCGCCGCCGGCGTCCTCTGGCCCATCCTTATCCCGGTCTGCGTGGCCATCATCGGCACGCGCCAGCTTGGTCTCGCCATCCTGATGCATGAGGCGGCGCACGGCGGCCTGTCGCCGAACGGGCGGGCGAACGACGCCCTCGGCCACTGGTTATGCGCCGTGCCGATCGGCGCGTCGCTGAACGCCTACCGTCCCTATCACCTGTCCCATCACAAGTTCGCCCAGCAGGCCGAGGACCCCGACCTGGTTCTGTCCGCGCCCTTCCCGGTCAGCCGCGCCTCCCTGCGCCGCAAGATCGTGCGCGACCTGACCGGCCAGACCTTTTTCAAGCAGCGCATCCTGCTGCCGCTCGCCGCCCTGCGCGGCCGGACGGCGGCCCGCCCGACCGAGGACCACGACTACGAGGCCATCGTCACCGGCCGGTCTGTCCTGCCGTTCGTGCTGGTCAATCTGGCCTTGCTCGCCGGCTTCACGGTCGCGGGCGTCTGGTGGGCCTTCTTCGCCCTCTGGCTTCTGCCGATGGCGACGTGGTTCGCGATGGTGACCCGCCTGCGCAACATCGCCGAACACGCCTGCGTCGAGGGGTCGGCCGCCGACCCGTTTCGCGCCGCCCGGACTACACGCGCGAGCTGGTGGGAGCGCGCCTTCATCGCCCCCTACTGGGTCAACTTCCACGCCGAGCATCATCTGTTCATGCACGTGCCCTGCTGGAAGCTGCCGGGCCTGCACAGGGCGGTCCATGCCCGGCCGCAGGGCGAGCGGATGGAAGTCGCCGGCGGCTATGTCGAGGTGCTCAGGACGGCATCGTCGCGCGCGTGATCCCGGACGCCCCCGCCTTCATCCGGGACAACACCCGTCTCCAGCCCGTGCCGCACGCGCCGGAAATTTCGCTATGGCTGGCCGACGAGATCACCCCGATCTGGCGGCTGACCGAGGAGGAGCTGGGCGAGCTTGGCCTTCCGCCGCCGTTCTGGGCTTTCGCCTGGGCGGGCGGACAGGCGCTGGCGCGGTGGCTGCTGGACAACCCGGGCGAGGTCGCCGGTCAGCGCGTGCTCGACTTCGCCACCGGCTCGGGTCTGGTCGGGGTGGCGGCGATGAAGGCGGGCGCAGCGTCGGCCCTGTGCGCGGACATCGATCCATTCTGTGAGGCGGCGGTGACCCTGAACGCAGGGGCCAACGCCGTCGACCTGACCTTCACCGGCCTGAACCTGCTCGACACGCCGCCGCCGGACGTGGACGTCATCTGCGCCGGTGACGTCTGTTACGAAAAGCCCATGACCGAGCGTGTCCTTGCCTGGCTTCAGGCGGCGAAGGCGCACGGGACAAGAGTTTTGATCGGCGATCCCGGACGAACCTACTTTCCGCGCGAGGGCCTGACGTTTCTCGCGGAGTATCGCGTGCCGACAACACGCGAGCTGGAGGATCAGGAGATCAAGCGCGCGGCGGTGTGGGCGCTGTAGTCGCGCTAAAGGTCTTCGGGGCGCGGCTACGCTTGGGAAACGGACGGATCGGGACCATGTTCCGGACATGCGCAAGGTTCTGTCCCTCGCCCTGATCCTCTCCACCCTGCCAACTGTTGCGGGTGCGCAGGCATGGACGCCCGCCCCCGGACAGTCGGTGGATCCGCATCGCTACCAGGCCGACCAGCACCGTCAGGCCATGCAGCAGCTTCGCAATCAGGCCGACCAGCGGGAGGCCATGGCGCGTCAACTCGACACCGAAACCCGCCTCAACCGGCTGAAGATCGAGGCCGCCCGCCAGCCCGCGCCCTTCGTCTCCGCGCCCCGCACCCTGGACACGCCCGAGCAGGAGCGCATTCGCCGTGAGGCGGCCACCGCCCGACGGCAATCGACAGCGGCCGGGGTGGGGGAGATCGACGGCTGGCTGGATCGCCGCCCGAACCCTGTTCCCTGATTTCCCTGCATCCCTTACCGTGCCACGGCGTTACGGCCTGGCTTGGGGCGATCCGGACGGAGGGACGTGCGATGGAATGGCGTGGCGGACGGCGGGGCGGCAATATCGAGGACCGGCGCGGAATGGGCCCGGTGGGCATGGCCGGCGGCGGCATCGGCGCGTTGGTCGTAGGCGCGGTCCTCTATTTCGTCTTCGGCATCGATCCCCAGACGACGCAGCAGATCACCAGCCAGCTCGGCGGCGTCGGCGGCGAACAGCAGGCCGGGCAGGTCGGCTCTCCACAGGATGACGCCGGCCAGTTCGTCGATGTGATCGGCGCCAATATCGACGACGTCTGGAAGACCAAGCTCTCCGGCTACACCCCGCCCCGCGTGGTCCTGTACGAACAGGGCACCGGCACCGGCTGCGGCATGGGTCAGGCGGCCATGGGGCCGTTCTACTGTCCCAGCGACCAGCGCGTGTACCTCGACCTCAGCTTCTGGGACCAGATGCGCCAGCTGGGAGGATCGGACGCCGACTTCGCCAAGGCCTATGTCATCGCCCACGAGTTCGGCCATCACGTCCAGACCCTGACCGGCGCCTCGCAGCAGGTGCGTCAGGCCCAGCAGCGCGCCGCCGGCGAGGCTGAAGCCAACCGCTATTCGGTGGCGCTGGAGCTGCAGGCCGACTGCTACGCCGGCGTCTGGGCCGCCAATGCGGCGGGCGTCTCCAACGGCGCGGTCAGTCTGCAGTCCGGCGATCTGGAGCAGGGCATGCAGACCGCCAACGCCATCGGCGACGACACCCTGCAACGCCGCTCGCAAGGCCGCGTCGTGCCCGAGGGCTTCACCCACGGCACCTCGGCACAGCGCATGGAGTGGCTCAAGCGCGGATACCAGAGCGGCGATCCCGCCGTCTGCGACACCTTCCAGTCGCTCTGAGTCCCCGCCGCGACGGCTTGTTGCACCGCAAACCGGCTGGCAGGGTGACGACGTGACCCAGTCCGCCGCCACAGCCCTCGCCGCCGCCCGCCGGGTGGTCGTCAAGATCGGCTCCGCCCTGATCGTTCGGGACGGCCGGCCGAACGCCGCCTGGCTGTCGGCGCTCGCCGTTGATATCGCCGAGATGAAGGCGCGGGGCGTCGAGGTGATCGTCGTCTCCTCCGGCGCTGTCGCGCTGGGCCGCGGCCGGCTCGGCCTGCCGAAGTCGGTCCGACTGGATGAAACCCAGGCCGCCGCCGCCGCTGGCCAGTCCTCCCTGATGCAGGCGTGGGAGGGCGCGCTCGAACCGCACGGCCTGCATCCGGCCCAGGTGCTGCTGACCCGCGAGGACACCGAACGCCGCCGCCGCTGGCTGAACGCCCGCTCAACGCTGGAGGCTCTGTTGCGGTTCGGCGCGGTGCCGGTGGTCAACGAGAACGACACCGTCGCCACGGAAGAGATCCGCTACGGCGACAACGACCGGCTGGCTGCCCGCACGGCGCAACTGGCCCGGGCGGATCTGCTGATCCTGCTGTCGGATGTCGATGGCCTTTACGACGCCGACCCCCGACAGGTCGCCAACGCCCGGCACATCCCGGTCGTGGACAGCCTGACGCCACAGATCGTGGCCATGGCCGGAGACGCCAACGCCGAGACTGCTTTGGGCACCGGCGGCATGCGCACCAAGCTGGAGGCCGCCCGCATCGCCCGCTCGGCCGGCTGCGTCACCGTCATCGCCTCCGGCCTCGTCGAGCGACCGCTCAGCGCCGTGGCCGAAGGGGCGCGGGCGACGGTGATCACCGCGCCGGGCGGACCAATAGCCGCGTGGAAGGCGTGGATCGCCGGCAGCGTCGAACCCGCCGGCCGTCTGATCATCGATGAGGGCGCGGTCGCCGCGCTCAGGGCCGGCAAGAGCCTGCTGCCATCCGGCGTGCGCGCCGTAGAGGGTCGTTTCGACAAGGGCGACAGCGTGATCGTCTCCACGCCCGACGGCCGCCGCGCCGCCATCGGTCTGGCCGCCTACGCCGCCGACGAGATGACACGGATACAGGGTCGGCAGACCTCCGAGATCGAGGGGCTGGTAGGCTATCGGGGACCGCAGGCCGCCGTTCACCGCGACGACCTCGTGCTCGAGGACGACCGATGACCGGGCTGGACGCCCGCATGCTGGAGATGGGCCGCCGCGCCCGCGTCGCCGCCGAAGGCCTGCGCACCGCCGTGCCCGAAACCCGCACCGCTGCGCTGGACGCCTGCGCCCTTTCGCTGCGGACCCATGCCGGCGCCATCCTCGCCGCCAATGCCGAGGACATCGCCCGGGCCCGCGCCAACGGCCTGTCCGAGGCCCTGATCGACCGCCTGTCCCTGACCCCCGCGCGCGTCGAGGCCATCGCCGCCGCCGTGGCCGAGGTGGCCGCTTTGCCCGATCCGCTCGACCGGGAGCTGGCGCGCTCGTCGCGACCTAACGGTCTGGACATCGCCCGTGTCTCCACCCCCATCGGCGTACTGGCCATCATCTACGAGAGCCGGCCGAACGTGACGGCCGACGCCGCCGCCCTGTGCCTGCGATCCGGCAATGTCGCAGTGCTGAGATGCGGCTCGGACTGCCTGTCCTCCTCGCTGGCGATCCACGCCGCCATGATGGAGGGCCTGACCGAGGCGGGCCTTTCCGCCGACGCGGTCCAGCTGGTCGACACGCCGGATCGGGCCGCCGTGGGCGCGCTGCTCACCGGACTGAACGGAACCATCGATCTGCTGGTGCCGCGCGGCGGCAAGAGTCTGGTGGCGCGGGTGCAGGCGGAGGCGAGGGTCCCGGTTCTGGGACATCTTGAAGGCCTCTGCCACACCTACCTCCACGCCTCGGCCGATCCGGGCATGGCGGAAGCGATCGTTCTGAACGCCAAGATGCGCCGCGTCTCCGTCTGTGGGGCGACAGAAACCCTTCTGGTCGACCGCTCCATCGCCCCGACGCTGCTGCCCCGTGTCGCCGACGCGCTTCAGGCCGCCGGCTGCACCCTGCGTGGAGACGCCGCCAGCCGGGCCCTCGTCCCGTCGATCGAGGCCGCCGACGACGCCGACTGGACCACCGAATATCTGGCCCCCATCCTCGCCGTCCGGATCGTCGACGGCGTTGACGAGGCCGTCGATCACATCCGCCGCTACGGCTCCGGCCACACCGAGGCGATCGTCACCGAAGACGCCAAGGCGGCCGCGGCCTTCCTCAACGCCGTCGACAGCGCCATCGTCATGTGGAACGCCTCGACCCAGTTCGCCGACGGCGGCGAGTTCGGTTTCGGCGGAGAGATCGGCATCTCGACCTCCCGCCTGCACGCGCGCGGGCCCGTCGGGGCCGAGCAGCTGACGAGCTACAAATACGTCGTACGCGGCACGGGCCAGACCCGCCCCTAGGGCTCCGCCGGCCCGCCGATCGTCAGATCCAGTCGGCGCGAGACGTGCAGCGCGCCCTGGCCGATGTCGAAGGCGACCCGACGTCCGACGAACGCCTCCATGCCGATCAGGGCGGCCGGAAAGGTCGGCAGCGACGACTGGTCGAAAACCCCCACCCGGACCCGCTCGTACAGTTGTTCGGCGAAGGTGACGGTCCGCGCCGTCACGACCTCCGCATCCATGGCTCCGCCCAGCACCAGACTCGATCCGGTCACGCTCGGGCGACCGTCCATCAGGCCGGCGGCCCGGGCCGAAGCCATATCCAGCGCCAGCATGGACGAGGCGCCGGTGTCGATCACCGCCTCCAGCACGGCGCCCTCGACCGAGATTTCCGCGACCAGCGCGCTGCCGTCCCGACGCACCGCCGTCGTCGCCAGATCCGGCGGCGGAACGAAGGACGCCCGTTCGATCAGCCGCACATGCTTCCGGCCCGGATCGATCGCCAGCACCGCCTGCCCCAGCACATCGCGGCCTATGATCAGCGGCGCATCCAGCCCCTCCGCCGTGGCCAGAGGGCCGAGATCCAGAATGGCGGCGCGCAGGCCCGAGATCGCCAGACCGGCCAGTTCGATCACCAGCGTCGTGCCCCGGCCCATCTGCGTCCCGCCGCCCACGCCGTAGGCGACCAGCGGCATCTCGAACATCTTGCGGTCGTTCGCGGGCAGGGCGGCCACAAGCCGGCGGTCGATGACGGAATACTGCGCGCCCGTGTCGACCAGCGCGACAACGTCCCGACCTCCGATGCGGGCCCTGATCGTCGGCACATTGGCGCGGCGGGCGTAGGGCATCCACGCCGACGCCTTGCCGTCCGCGAACGCCAGCTTCGGATCGGGCCACAGAAGATGCTCGCGCGCCCACCACGCGCCGCCCACGACGGCGACAAGGGTTCCGGCCCGGATCAGGAGGTTGCGACGGTTCACGCCTCGAACATGGCCGCTGCCGGTCCCGTGCGCCAGCGCCATGCCGTCGCGGTCAGCGCGGACCGAACGGCACCACCTTGTTGTCCCGGTCGTGTCCGATGTCGGCCGCGCCCAGATAGGGAATGCCCGACCGCGCGCACCAGTTGCGGACGATCTCCTCCGGCGTCTGGCCGAAGTCCGGATCGTTCTCGACGATCTCCGACACTCGCCCCAGCCGCAGCCCTGCGATGCGCTTCATGCCGGGCTGGGCGGTCAGGTGAAACATCATCCGATCGAAGCGGTACAGCGGCTCCGACACTTCCTCGATCATCACCACATGGCCGGTCAGGTCCGGCTCCAGATGCGTCCCCATCAGGGCGTCGAGGATGGCCAGATTGAACGCGACCGCAGGACGCGGATCATCGCGTAGCGAGGGCTCGAGCGAAGCGGCGTCTCCGGACTTCAGCCAGTTGATCGCCCGCCACGCCGTCTCGTCATGCCGCACTGCGTCCGACGCCATCGGCCCGTGCGCCACATGCGGAAAGCCGGCCTTGTAAAGCATGGCCAGCAGGCTGCCCGCGTCCGAATAGCCCAGATACCGCTTCTTGCGCGCCGTCGCGTTCAGCCGCGGCAGGATCGCATCCGCCACCCGACACGCGCCGTAGCCGCCACGCGCGAACCAGATCGCGTCCAGCCGCGGATCGTTGGCGAACTCGACGAAAGCGTTGGCGCGGCTGGCGTCATCGCCGCCGAAGTGGCCGTGCTTTCCGTAGGTCGCCGGGTGGAAGACGATCTTGACCTCGCCGCCCGGGATGTTGGCCGCGAACCAGGCCTCCACCGCCTCGCCCCGCTCGGGGCTGAAGCGCGAACTGGCGTTGACGATGCCGATCTTCACAGGCGTTCCCCGAACTTCACCCGCCTTCATAGTCTGCGCCGCCCGCGTGAACCAAGCCTTCCCCTCGGCGTCGGCTGCCTCTACTCAGCCGGTCATGGCGAAAGACTACTTCTTCTGCGGCGTCGGCGGCTCGGGCATGCTGCCGCTGGCGATGATCGTGCAGGCGCGAGGCAACCGCATCCAGGGCTCGGACCGGTCCCGCGATCAGGGCCGAACGCCCGAGAAGTTCGCCTGGCTCGAAGCGCATGACGTGACCCTGCATCCCCAGGATGGATCGGGCGTCACCTCGCCCGACCAGATCGTCGTCGCCACCGGCGCCGTCGAGGACACGGTCCCGGACATCGGCGCGGCCAAGGCTGTCGGCGCCCGCATCGTCACCCGCCCCGAATTGCTCAGCCAGATCTTCAACGCCGCCCCGACCTCGATCGGCGTGGCCGGCACCTCGGGCAAGTCGACCATCACCGGTATGATCGCCTGGATCCTTCACCAGACCGGCCGCGCCCCCACCGTCATGAATGGCGCGGTGATGAAGAATTTCGTCGACGCCGACCATCCCTTCGCCAGCGCCCTGATCGGGGGCCCTGACCTGTTCGTGTCCGAGGTCGACGAGAGCGACGGCTCCATCGCCCGCTACGAGCCAACCGTGGCGGTCGTTTCCAACATCTCGCTGGACCACAAGTCGATGGAAGAACTCCGCGACCTGTTCGGCGGCTTCACCGGCCGGGCGCGGACGGCGGTCCTGAACCTCGACAACCCCGAGACGGCGGCGCTGGCGCAAACCCTCCCGGCGGACCGCGTGGTCAGCTTCGGCCTCGGCGAGGAGGCCGCGACCCTTTCGGCTCATGACCTCGAGCCGCTGCCGACGGGCATCAAGTTCCGTCTAATCAACAACCCTTCCCCCACCTCGGGGGAAGGTGGCTCGCGGAGCGAGACGGATGGGGGCTCGTTCCGCATCTCATCGTTTGAAAGCGATACCCCCTTAGACAGCCCCCATCCGAGCGGCTCCGCCGCCCACCTTCCCCCGAAACGGGGGAGGGATCATTCAGTCACGCTAAGCGTACCGGGCGCCCATAATGTCGCGAACGCCCTTGCCGCTCTTGGCGCGGTACATGCGATCGGCGTCCCTCTCGATCAGGCCGTCGAAGCCCTCGAAACCTTCTCCGGCATCCGTCGCCGGATGGAGGTCGTCGGCACGGCCAACGGCGTCACCGTCATCGACGACTTCGCCCACAACCCGGACAAGATCGCCGCCACGCTCAAGACCCTGCACGCCTTCGACGGTCGTCTGCTGATCCTGTTCCAGCCGCACGGGTTCGGCCCGCTGAAGCTGATGCGTGACGAGTTCATAGACGGCTTCGCCGGCCTGATGCGTGAGGACGACGTCCTGCTGATGCCGGAGCCCGTCTATTACGGTGGCACCACCGACCGCTCGGTGGGTTCGGAAGACATCGCCTCGGGCATCCGCGCCGCCGGTCGCAGGGCCGAGGCCTTGCCGACGCGCGAGGCTTGCGGCGCCCGCCTGATCGAACTGGCCCGCCCCGGCGACCGCATAATCATCATGGGCGCCCGCGACGACACCCTGTCCACCTTCGCCGCCGGACTGCTCAGCGAACTCTAGTCCGCCAACGGAGCAAGTTTCGGAAACTGCTCGCAAAAATTTCACAAACGGCAAAGCTGGCGTTAAGCGCCGGAGACTAACAGGCCTGCGTTCCGTGGAGCGCGTATGGCCAGAATCGGCGACTTCGTAAGCTTGATCACCCCCGTGTCGCCCGACACCCCGGGCGCCGTGATTGTCGACCGCTTTCAGGTGGAGCCGGACACTCTGGCGATCGCGGTCATCGACTCCGGGCGGCGCCCCATCGGCGTCATCGAGCGCAACGCCTTCACCCTGAAGATGGCGGCCGAGTTCGGGCGCGCCCTCTACGCCCGCCGCCCCGCGTCCAGCTTCATGGACGCCGCACCCCGCGTGCTGGACGCGGACACGGACGCCGAGAGCCTGTTTCAGGATCTGGACGCCACGAACCTCAGCGGCCTGCTGAACGGCTTCGTCGTCACCTCGGGCGGGCGCTATGCGGGCGTGGGGGCCGGGGTGAACGTCCTTCAGGCGGGCAGCGCCATCCACCGCCGTCGCGCCGAGGCGATGAGCACCCTCGCCCGCGAACTGGCCCGCGCCGAGCAGGAGGCCCGAGCCTCCAGCCGCGCCAAGTCCGAGTTCCTCGCGGTGATGAGCCACGAGATCCGCACCCCTCTCAACGGAGTACTGGGCGTTGCCGCCTTGATGGAACGCGAGCTGACGCAGGACGGCATGCGTCCCTATGTCCGCGCCATCCTCGACAGCGGCCAGAGCCTGCTCCGCCTGCTGACCGACGCGCTGGACATGTCGCGCGCCGAGGCCGGGCTGATGAGCTTCGAGACCGCGCCCGTTGATCTGACCGCCCTCGCCGCCGACCTGAACGCCCTGTGGGGGCCGCGCGCGCAGGAGAAGTCCCTGTCGCTGCGCATTGATTGCGAGACCTCGGACGAGGCCGACTGGGTGATGGGCGACGAGATGCGCCTGAAACAGCTGCTCAACAATCTGATCGGCAACGCGCTGAAGTTCACTCGCGCCGGCGAGGTCGTGGTGCACGTAGCCGCCGGACGTCGGGACGGCGCCATCGCCCTGGTCGGCACCGTCGACGACAGCGGCCCCGGCGTCAGCGACGAAGCGGCCCGCACCATCTTCGATCCCTTCAACACCGGTCAGGCCGGCCGCGAGGGCGCCGGCGCCGGTCTGGGCCTGTCGATCTGCCGCCAGATCGTCGAACGCATGGATGGCCGCATTCAGGTCGGCCGCTCGCCACAGGGCGGCGCACGCTTCCGCTTCGCTCTCGCCCTGCCGGAGGCGCCGGCGGACCAGCGCGCACCCGCCCCCGCCATCGCGGAGCCGACGTCCCATGACACCCTTCACGTGCTGGTGGTCGACGACAACGCGACCAACCGCTTCGTCGCCACACAGGTCCTGACCCTGTTCGGCTGCACCTCCGAAACGGCCGAGAACGGACAGGAGGCGGTCGAGCGGGTTCAGGCGGGCGGCTTCGATCTGGTGCTGATGGACATCAAGATGCCGGTCATGGACGGCGTGACCGCCGCCCGCGCCATCCGCGCCCTGCCGACGCCGGTCGCGGCGGTCCCGATTCTCGCGCTCACCGCCAATGCCGATCCGCGCGATGAGGTGGAATATCTCGCCGCCGGCATGGACGGCGTCGCCCAGAAGCCGATCCAGCCCGACGCCCTGCTGAACGCCATCCGCCTTGTCATGGCCCGCGACGGTCTGTCCGAGGCCGCATAGGCAACCGCCCCGGGGCCTGCGTATTGTAGCGCTCGATGTTCCAGACGCCTCCGCCGCCCGAACCCGTCCAGTTGTCAGAGGTGGTGGTCACGGGCGCACGCCTGCCCCCCGCCGCCGGCGAGGCGGCCTTCTCCGTCATCCGGCTGGATCGCGACGATCTGGGTCCACAGCAGCGACTCGACGAGGCGCTGGCCACCGTGCCCGCCGTCTCCCTGTTCCGGCGCACCTCCAGCCTGTCGGCCAATCCGACAACGCAGGGCATATCCCTGCGCGCCATCGCGCCGTCGGGTGCGGGCCGGACGCTTGTCACTCTGGACGGCGTGCCCCTGAACGATCCGTTCGGCGGCTGGGTGATCTGGTCGCAGGTCCCTACCGAAAGCCTCGACGGCCTCGACATCGTTCGCGGCTCGGGCGCCGGGCCCTACGGCGCGGGCGCGCTGACCGGCGTGATCCAGCTACGCGAGCGGGATACGGGTTACGCCGTCGACGCCTCGATCGCCGAACGCGGCGGCGCCCGCGCCTCGGCCTCCGGCGGGTTCGATCTCGGCCCGGCGCGGCTGGTCGGCTCGGCGCTCTATGAAACCAGCGACGGCTACGTCCCCGTCCGCGGCGCGGCGCAGGGCGCGGCCGACACGCCGCTCGACCTCGAGGTCCGCAGCGCCGCCCTTCGTGCGGATATCCCGGTTTCGACCGCCGTCGTCTCTCTCCGCGCTTCAGCCTTCGAGGAAGAGCGGGGCTCCGGCCTGTCCGGCGCCCGGGTGACCGCCAGCGGCAACGCCCTGTCCGCCACCGTGGCCGCCCGTCCTGTAAACGAGAGCCCCGGCTGGCGGCTACAGGTCTGGCGGCGCGAAAGCGATCTGGCCAACACCTCGGTCGCCGTCGCCGCTGACCGCGCCACGACCACCCCCGCCAACGACCAGTTCGAGACCCCCGCCGTCGGCTGGGGCGTCAACGCCGCTCTGCGAGCCAGCCGCCCGCTGGGCGACGGCCGCATCGAGGGCGAGGTCGGCGCCGACGCCCGCTTCAATGAAGGAGAGACGCGCGAGCTGTTCCGCTACATGGCCGGCGCCTTCACCCGTGACCGTGTGGCGGGCGGCGAGACGTCCGTTGCGGGACTTTATGCCGAGGGCTCATGGACCGGCGGCCCATGGCTGATCGCCGGCGGCCTGCGTCTTGACCAGTGGCGCAACGAGAACGGCCGTCGCCTTGAACGCGATCTGGCGACCGGTCTGCCGACGCTGGACGAGACCGACCCTGACCGGTCCGGCGAGGTCGTCAGCGCCCGTGTCGCCGCCCGTCGCGACATCGGCGCCGGCCAGTCCTTGCGCGCCGGCGCCTACACCGGCTTTCGCCCCGCCACCCTGAACGAGCTCCACCGTCCCTTCCGCGTCGGCAACGATCTGACCGAGGCCAACGCCGCGCTGGAGCCGGAAGTCCTGTCAGGCCTCGAAGCCGGCTGGGCGTGGACCGGCGCCCGGGGCAGCCTGACAGCCACCGCATTCCGGACCCGCATCGAGGACGCCATCGTCAACGTCACGATCGGCGAAGGCCCCGCGAACTTCCCCCGCGCCGGCTTCGTCCCCGCGGGCGGCGTGCTGCGCCAGCGCCAGAACGCCGGGACCATCGAGGCGACGGGGCTGGAGATCGACGGCCGCCTCGACCTGACCGACGCCCTGTCCCTGCGCGCCGCCCTGTCCGGCACCGACGCCCGCGTAGACGGCGGATCGTCCGCGGCCCAGCTGACCGGCCTGCGCCCCGCCCAGGCTCCGATCTGGAGCGCCACTGCGGGCGTGGAGTGGCGCACGACCGACCGCCTTTCGCTCGCGACCGACCTCCGCTGGGAAAGCCGTCGCTTCGAGGATGATCTGAACAGGCGCGTGCTCGACGCCGGCCTGACCGTCGATCTTCGCGCCGACTGGCGGCTGACCGACACCGCCGCCGTCTGGGTCGCCGCGGACAATCTGCTCGACGAGGACATCGAGGTTTCGGAGACCGGAACCGGCGTCACCGGCTTCGGTCCGCCGCGAACCGTCAGCGTCGGCGTCAGACTGTCGCGCTGATCTTCTCAGACTCACTATTGAAAATCGTTCGCAAGTTCGGCACAAGCCGACCGTGACCGATGCCGCCGCTCCCGCCAAACCCAAGCCGAAGAAGAAGCCCCCCGTTCCGGCCAAGGCCTTCTGGCTGCGCCAGATGCAGACCTGGCACTGGATCTCGGCCGCCGTCAGCCTGATCGGCCTGATGCTGTTCGCCATCACCGGCATCACCCTGAACCACGCCTCGCAGATCCCGGCCGAGCCGGTTGTGCGCGAACAGACGGCGCAACTGCCCGCGCCATTGCTGGAACGCCTGTCGGCCTTCCCGGACGAGACGACCGATCCCGCGCCCGACGCCATCGCCCGCTGGGCTTCGGAGTCGCTCAAGATCAGGATCGCCGGCCGGCCCACCGAGACCACAGCTGACGAACTCTACGTCTCCCTGCCCGAACCGGGCGGCGACGGCTGGCTGACCATCGACCGCGCCACGGGCGAGGCGGTGCACGAGCGCACGACGCGCGGCTGGGTCGCCTATCTCAACGACCTGCACAAGGGCCGCAACACCGGTCCGGTCTGGTACTGGTTCATCGACATCTTCGCCCTGGCCTGCGTCGTCTTCGCGGTCACCGGTTTCGCTCTCACCTGGCTGCACGCGTGGCGGCGCCCCCTGACCTGGCCGATGCTGGGTCTGGGCGTGCTGATCCCGGTCGTCATCGCCCTGTTCTTCATCCACTGACCTCAACCGGAACGCCCATGCGCAAGTCCCACATCGCCCTCGCCAGCGCCGGCCTCGTCGCCGTCGCCACGCCCGCGCTGGCGGCCGATCTGACGGTTTCTGTGACGGTGCCCCGCCTGAACACAGCGAGCTATCACCGTCCCTATGTCGCCGTCTGGATCGAGCGGCCCGACAACGTCGCCGTACGGACCCTTGCCGTCTGGTATCAGCAGACCGCCAACAATGAGGGCGACGGCAAGGACTGGCTCAAGGACATGCGCACCTGGTGGCGGCGCGGGGGCCGGGGCATGACCCTGCCGGCCGATGGCGTCTCCAGCGCCACCAAGGCGCCCGGCGCCCATCAGGTCCGCGTCTCCGGGGCCCGTCTGTCCGGCCTCGCCGCCGGCGACTATGTGATGGTCGTCGAGGCGGCCCGCGAGCTGGGCGGTCGTGAGGTCGTTCGCGTTCCCTTCCGTTGGGGAGCGCCCAACACCGCCCGCGCCACGGGCTCCACCGAACTGGGCGCCGTCAGCGTCGCCGTCACCCGCTAAGGAACCACAGATGAAAAAGTCGATCGCCCGCACTTTCGCTCTTGGAGTCGCCGTCGCCACTCTCGCCCTGCCGATGTCGGCCCAGGCCCACCGCGCCTGGCTGGCCCCCACCGCGACCGTACTGAGCGGGACCGACGCCTGGGTCGGCTTCGACGCCGGCATGTCGAACGGCGTCTTCATCCCGGACCACGCCGCCATGCGTCTGGACGGCCTGACCATCACCGCACCCGACGGCTCGACCGTCGAGGCCGAGAACCGCAATCAGGCCCGCTACCGCTCGTCCTTCGACCTGCACCTGACGCAGCAGGGGACGTACCGCGTCGCCAACGTCATGAGCGGCGTCATGGTCAGCTACAAGCAGGCCGGCGAACAGAAGCGCTGGCGCGGCGCCGAGGCCGACATGGCCGCCAACATTCCGGCCGACGCGACCGACGTTTCCGCCACCCGCTCGAACAGCCGCATCGAAACCTTCGTCACCCTCGGCGAGCCCTCGACCACCGCGCTGGCCCCGACCGGTCAGGGCATCGAGCTGGTCCCGGTGACCCACCCGAACGATCTAGTCGCCGGTGAGGCCGCGACCTTCAAGCTGGTCCGTGACGGCCAGCCGGCCGCGAACCTCGACGTCACCATCGCCCGCGGCGGCACCCGCTACCGCGACAATCCGGAAGAGATGACGGTCAAGACCGGCGCCGACGGCGCCTTCACCGTCACCTGGCCGGAACCGGGCATGTACTGGGTCAACGCCTCGGTCCGAACCCCGGCCGAGGGTACCCAGTTGGCCTCCAGCGCCCAGTACAACGGCGCTGTGGAAGTCCTGCCCTGACCACGGGCGGATCCCGCGCCAGCCGCGCCGCGCCGCCCCCCGTTGTGGTGGGCGGCGAGCCGCCCGGGCCGGCTGAGCGCAACCGCGTCCTGATCCCGACTCACGGCCGCACACCCGAGCGGCCGCCGTCGTCCCATGTTTGGGACTTCGCCGGCGAGACTATGGGCACGACATGGTCCGTGCGCCTCGTCCCGGTTCCGGGACAGGAGCGGGACCTCTATCAGGCCGCCATTGAGGACGAACTCGCCGGCCTGATCACCCTGTTCAGCCACTGGGACCCTACATCCGAGCTCAGCCGCTTCAACGCCGCCGAACCGGGTTTCCGTCCGGTGTCCGAAGAGTTCTGGACCGTGCTCAACGCGGCCATGGACATCGCCGACGACACCAACGGCGCCGTCGATCCGACGCTGGGCGCGCTGGTCGACCTGTGGGGTTTCGGCCCGCCGGGCGCGCGTCCCCTGAACAGCTTCGGGAACGGTCCCACCGAGCCCTTCGCCGAAGAGATTGCGGCCGCCCGCGCCATCAGCGGATGGAGCCGTCTGCGCCTCGACCGCGCCAACCGGTCGGTCCTGCAACTGGGCGGGCTGAAGCTGGACCTGTCGGGCATCGCCAAGGGCCATGCCGTCGACTGCGTCTCCGACCGCCTCTTCGAACTTGGCGCGACCAGCCATCTGGTCGAGATCGGCGGCGAGCTGCGCGGCCGGGGCGTCAAACCCGACGCCCGCCCGTGGTGGACCGAGCTGCAGCAGGCGCCCGGTTCGCCTGCCCCCCGGACGCTGGCGGCACTGTTCGAAATGGCCGTCGCCACCTCCGGCGACTGGGTCCGCAACTATGCGGTCTATGACCGGACCTACAGCCACACGATCGACGGCCGCACCGGCGCGCCCATCGACAACGGCGTCGCCTGCGTCACGGTGCTGGCCGATACGGCCCTGCAGGCCGATGCGCTGGCCACTGCCCTGACCGTCATGGGCCCGGAAGAGGGTCTGGAATTCGCGACCGCGACCCACCTCGCCGCCGCCATCGTCGTCCGCAGGCAGGACGGACTGGTGGAAACAGTCTCGCCCGCCTTCGCAGCCATGCTGGACGAGGGTAGCTAGGCCTCCGCCCAGCGTCGCAGAAGGTTATGATAGACGGCGGTCAGTTCCAGCACCGCCTGATCCTTCGGCCCCTTGTCCGCGCTGACCCTCTGGATCGCGACGTCGAGCCGGAACAGGGTTTCGCGGTCCGCGTCGTCGCGGATAAGGCTCTGGATCCAGAAGAAGCTGGCCGTCCGTACGCCCCGCGTCACCGGCGTCACCCGGTGCAGGCTCTTGGACGGATAGAGGACCAGATCGCCCGCCGGCAGCTTGACCGACTGCGGACCGTACATCTCTTCCACGATCAGTTCGCCGCCGTCGTAGTCTTCGGGCTCCGCCAGAAACAGGGTCGCGGACAGGTCGCTGCGTATACGCACCGCGCCCCGCTGGCGGATGGCGTTGTCCACGTGCACCCCGAAATGTTCGCCGCCCTCATAGCGGTTGAACAGCGGTGGAAAGATCGTGTGGGGCAGGGCCGCCGATACGAACATCGGATTGGCGTTCAGCGCCTGCAGCACCAGCCCGCCGATCTCGCGCGCCTCGACGGACTCCTCGGGAAGCTGGCGGTTGACCTTGGCCGTCGCAGACTGGTGGCCGGACGTCGCATTGCCGTCGGCCCACGGCCCGGCGTCCAGCCGCGCCCTCAGGCTCGCGACCTCGTCCCTGGTGAACACGCCGGGTATGTGCAGCAGCATGGCGTCATCCTTGGCCGCTTATGCGCCGGTCGCCAAGTCCGGACGATCGTCCGGGCCCAGAGCAGATCTGGACCCCGGACAGCCGTCGCTACCGGTCCGGGGATGGAACCTAGTAGCGCAGGTTCAGGGTCAGGATGGCCTGGGCTCCCGGCGCGACGTCGGCGTGGTGCACGCCGTTGGTCCGCATGATGTACTCTTCGTCCGTAGCGTTCTTGACGTTCAGCTGCAGGCTGGACCGCTCGTTGACGTCGTAGGAGGCGAACAGGTCCAGACGCGTCCACTCCGGCATGTAGATCCGGTTGCCGCCGCCGCCCGCGCCGCCCTGATTCCCGCCGAATGTCTCGCCGACGTAGTAGACGCCGCCGCCGAGTGCGAGACGCGGCGTGACCCGGTAGGTTGTGAACAGGCTGGCCGAATGCTCGGGCGTATTGGCCAGCGGATCGCCTTCGAACAGGCTGGGGACGCAGACGGGCGGCGTGCCGGTCACCGTGCAGGCCCCGCGGACCAGTTCGGAATCCGTCCAGCTGTAGCCGCCGAAGACGGTCCAGTTCGGGGTGATGTTGCCGGACACGCCCAGCTCGACGCCCTTCACCTCGACCTCGCCGGCCTGCTGGAAGTCGTTGGCGCCGGTGCCGGTGCGGATGACCGCGTTCTTGCGGCTCAGCTGGTAGGCCGCCGCCGACAGGGCCAGGCGGTCGCCGAACAGATTGACCTTGGCGCCGACCTCGAAGCTTTCAGTGTCCTCGGGGTCCAGCACGACATTGGTCGCGCCGTTCACAGTGCCTGTGCCGCCGGCGGCGTTCTGGTCGCCTGCCGCCAACGTCGGCGGCGTCGAGGAGGTGGCGTACGAGGCATAGATGCTGGAGCTGGCCGTCGGCTTGAACACCAGACCCGCCTGATAGTTGGTGAACTCCCACTCGCGGCGAGGAATGACGCGGTCCGCCGGAACAGCGGCGGCGGGGTTCAGACCGTCGACGGCGTAGATGTCGTGCCGGACGCCCAGATTGATGATGAAGCGCTCGCCCAGCGAGATCGAGTCCAGCGCATACAGGCCGACGGTTTCGGTCACGTTCGACGATGCGACTCCGCGAACGATCGTTCCGGTCCACGGGTCCTCCGGGTTGGGATCGTAGACGGGCGTGCAGTCAAAGCCGGTCAGCGGCGCGGGGCAGGCTGAACCGGACAGTGTCGTGACGGTGTAGGAGGCGTTGCGGTTCCGCTCGCGTCCCAGTTCCAGCCCGACGTTGAAGTCGTGCCGCATGCCCGCGCCGGCGAAGCTGCCGGTCAGGTCCGTGACGTTCGCCCAGGTCTCCGCCGGGTTCCAGCGGTTCTTCAGACCCCGCTTCATCCACCAGACGCCCCCGATGTTGACCGCGCTGCCGCCATCGCCCGGGTTCGTCACCACATAGTCGTTCAGGGTGACGGCGTAGCGGCTGACGTTGCGGATGCGCAGATTGTCGTTGAAGGCGTGACGGAAATCGAAGGTGAAGGCGTCGACCTCATTCGTCAGATAGTCGCGCGCCTCAAGGCCGTAGAAGCTGTCGTACGGCACATCCAGAATGCCGCTCGGGTCCGGCCGCGGCGCGGTCGCGCCACCCAGCTTGGTGTACAGCGGGATGCCGTAGTCGGGCATCTGGTCGGACGTCAGATGATAGTAGCTGAACGTCCCGGACGTATCCTGACCGAGGCCCGCGCCGATCGACAGGCCCAGACCCCATTTGCTGTAGTCGACGCTGTCGCGGCCGGGCACATCGCCCTGCGCGCCCATCAGATTCAGACGCAGGCCGGCGTTGTCGCCCAGCGCCCAGTTCTGGTCGACCACGCCGCGCAGGTAGCCGTCCGTGCCGACGCCCAGACCGAAGTTGGTGAAGTCCTGCAGGCGTGGCGACTTGGAGGCCAGATTGATCGACCCCCCGCCCGAACCGCGGCCCGAGTAGACCGAGTCCGGCCCCTTCACGACCTCTACCTGTTCGAGGTTGAAGACCTCGCGCTGCTGGCCGCCCGTGTCGCGCACGCCGTCCAGAAAGATGTTGTTGCCCGACGACTGCCCGCGGATGAACGGGCGGTCCGCCAGCGGCTGTCCCCCCTCACCGGCGCCGAAGCTGATGCCCGGCGAGTTCTGCAGGATGTCCTGCAGCGACATGGCGTTGGTCTGTTCGATGATCTGCTGCGGGATGATCGTCACGGCGCGAGGCGTGTTGACGAGCGGCGCCGTGAACTCCGGCGATTGCGGCTTCCGCTCGGCGCGCTTGCCGTCGACGTTGACGGTGCCGAGGTCTGTCGGGTCCTGCGCATCGGCGCCGCCGCCCTGCGGCTCCGCAACGACGGCCGGGTCCCCGGCCAGCGCCGGTTGGGCCATCAACATGCCGGCGGCGCTGGAGGCGAACAGCAGGGCGCGGAGGGTGTCGGCGCGGGTTGTCATGATCTGAAAATCCGGAGGAGGTGACTTGCGAGCGGCTCGCATTAGCACCTCTGCCGTGGGCCGCAAATGTTTTTGCGACACATTCTCAGAATTATTCTGGCGGTGTCGTCAGGCCGTGACAGCCTTCATCGGCACCGCCGGGTCAACCAGTCTTTCCGGATCGACCGCCGCCTTCTTCCCGATCAGCAATCGCCCGCCCATGAACTCGGCCGGTGCATTCACCGCCTCGACGCACACAATGCGATCCCCGGCCAGATGGAAGACCGCGAAACTCGCCGCTTCGACATCTCCCCGCACCACCTGACGGTCGGCGCCGTCGGGCAGGCCGGCGATCTGGAGCTTGAGGTCGTACTGATCCGACCAGAACCACGGCACCTCCGGCGTCGGCGCGGCCCGGCCGACGATAGCCGCCGCCGCCTGCCTGGCCTGTTCCAGCGCATTGGGCACGCTCTCCAGCCGGTGCATGCGCCCGTCGTGAACCGGGATCGGCCGATGGGTCATGTCCCCGATCGCATAGATCGCCGGGTCGGATGTCCGCGCGGACTCGTCCACCACCACGCCGTTGTCGCAGGACAAACCCGCCGCCCGGGCCAGCGCATCGCAGGCCAGAGCCCCAACGCCGACCAGCACCGCGTCCGCCTCGACCAGCCGCCCGCCCGCCAGACGCACGCCGTCGTCCTCGAACCCGGTGACTTCCGCCGAGGTCAGGATCTCGACCCCGTGCTTGCGGTGATACGCGGTGAAGAAGTCCGACAGGGTCTTCGACGCCACCCGCGCCAGCACCCGGTCCGTCCGCTCGATCACCACAGCGTCCGCGCCGAGCGCCCGCGCCGAGGCCGCGGCCTCCAGCCCCACATAGCCGCCGCCGACGATGGCCAGCCGCCGGCCCGGCCCAAGCGCCGCCTTCAGCGCCTCGGCGTGCGCCAGCGTGCGCAGCTCCAGCAGGTCCGGCCTGTCCGCGCCCGGTATCGTCAACCTCCGGGCCGTCGATCCCGTCGCCAGGATCAGCGCGTCATAGCTCTCAACCGTCCCGTCCGCGAACGTGACCGTCTTCGCCTCCCGGTCGATCGCCGTCGCGGTCACCCCGGTACGCAACTCGATATTCTGCTCGCCATAGAAGCTCTCGGGCCGCAGCAGCAGATCCTCCAGCCCGGCCTCGCCCTTCAGCCACGCCTTGGACAGCGGCGGCCGCTGATACGGCGCCGCCGGTTCCTCGCCCGCCAGCACGATCGGGCCTTCATGCCCGTACTGCCTCAGGAACGCCGCCGCCGATCCGCCCGCATGGCCCGCGCCGATGATGAGAACCTTTGTCATGTCGCCGCAGATAGAGCGAAGCGGGCCCGGGCGCCATATCCGCGCTTGACCGTTCCAATGTTACAGCATAGTGGAACACGCATGACGAAGCCGCCCGCCCGCGACGCCCTCTACGACGCCCTGCTGTCCCTCAAGACGCGGGCTGAGGTCGACGCCTTTCTGACCGACCTGTGCACGCCGTCCGAACTGCGCGCCTTCGCCGAGCGTTGGGAGGTCGCGCGCCTGCTCGATGGGGGCGGAAAGTCCTATCGCGAGATCGCCGCCGAGGCGCACGCCAGCCCGACCACGGTCGTGCGGGTCGCCCGCTTCCTCAAGGAAATGCCGCATCAGGGCTACCGCCTGGTGCTGGACAGATTGAAAGTCTGAGTACCCCCGTCATGAGCACCGTCCAGGGCCGGCTTCGCATCGCCGTCCAGAAATCCGGCCGTCTGTCCGAACGCAGTCTCGACCTCGTTCGCGATGCGGGTCTGCGCGTGGTCAAGGGGACCAACGACCTTCTGTATCGGGTCGAGAACTACCCCATCGATCTGCTGCGCGTCCGGGACGACGACATCCCCACCTTCGTCGCCGACGGCGTCTGCGACCTCGGCATCGTCGGCGAGAATGTGCTGGAGGAAGGCCGTAATGGAGGCCCCGTCGCCGAGGTGGTCATGCCGCTCGGCTTCGGCCGCTGCACGCTCAAGATCGCCGTGCCCCCGACTCTCGACTACGCTGGCCCGCAGTCGCTTCAGGGCCTGCGGGTCGCCACCAGCTACCCCCGCGTGCTGCGCCGCTGGCTCGACGCAGAGGGCGTGGACGCCGACATCGTCACCATGCGCGGCGCGGTCGAGGTCTCCCCCCGGCTAAAGCTGGCCCACGCCATCTGCGACCTCGTCTCCACCGGTGCGACGCTGGAGGCCAACGGCCTTGAAGCGCGCGAGACCGTGCTGGAATCCCAGGCCGTCCTGATCCGCTCGCCGCTGGCGCCCGAGCCCGCGCTGGCCGAACTGCTGGAAAGCATCGTCGAGCGCATGTCCGGCGTCGTCGCCTCGCAGGGGGCGAAATACGTAATGCTGAACGCCCCGCGCTCGCACCTCGACCGGATCACCGCCCTGCTCCCCGGCGCCGGCGCGCCCACCGTCATGCCCCTGTCCGGCCGCGACGACGCCGTCGCCGTTCACGCCGTCTGTCAGGAGGCGGTGTTCTGGGAGACGCTGGAGAAGCTGAAGGCCGAGGGCGCCTCCGCCATTCTGGTTCTCCCCATCGAGAAGATGATGTGATGCGCCGCCTCGACTGGACCACCCTCGACGCCGACGGCCGCCGCGACGCGCTGGCCCGCCCCGCGCGTCGCACAGAAAGCGCGGTCACCGACGGCGTGCGCGCCATCCTCGACGACGTCCGCGCGCGCGGCGGGGTCGCCGTCGCCGACTGGAGCCGCAAGCTCGACGGCGCCCCGCCCCGCCGCATCGCCATCACGCCCGAGGCGGAAGCCGCCGCCCGCGCCGCCCTGCCTCCCGCCGCCGCCCGCGCCCTGCGCATCGCCGCCGACAACGTCCGCGTCTTCCATCAGGCGACGAAGCCGGAAGACACGAAATGGATCGAGACCACCCCCGGCGTCCGCTCGCGCATCGGGTGGCGGCCCCTCGCCTCGGCCGGCCTCTACGTTCCCGGCGGCACGGCGCCGCTGTTCTCGTCCCTGCTGATGCTGGCCATTCCTGCGCAGGTCGCCGGCGTCGGTCGCCGCGTCGCGGTGACCCCGCCCTCCAGGGACGGCGAGCCGCATCCCGCCATGATCCTCGCCGCCGCAGAGGCCGGGCTGGACGCCCTGTGGCTGATCGGCGGGGCGCAGGCCATCGCCGCCCTGACCTTCGGCGCGGTGCTGGACGACGGCGAGATCGAGCCGGTCGCCAAGCTGTTCGGCCCCGGCAACGCCTGGGTCGCCGAGGCCAAGAAGCAGGCCTCCGCCCTGCCCGGCGGTCCAGCCGTCGACATGCCCGCGGGCCCGTCCGAACTGCTGATCATCGCCGACCGCGACGCGGACCCTGAAATCGTCGCCGCCGATCTGCTCAGCCAGGCCGAGCACGACCCGGACGCCCAGGTGATGCTGGTCTCCGACAGCCGGGGTCTGATCGACGCCGCCCTCGCCGAGGTCGAAAAGCAACTGCAGACCCTGCCCCGCGCCGACATCGCGCGCGCCGCCCTGTCCGAAGGCCGCGCCATCCGCGTCCCCGATCTTGCCGAGGCCTGCGCGGTCGCCAACGCCTACGCCCCCGAACACCTCGCGATCCAGACCAACGACCCCGACGCCCTCGTCGCCCGCATCTCCGCAGCCGGAGCCGTCTTCGTAGGCGCCTTCGCGGCCGAGACGCTGGGCGACTACGCCGCCGGCCCGAGCCACGTCCTGCCCACGGACGGCGCCGCCCGGGTCATGGGCGGCGTCGCCACGGCCGGCTTCATGACCTCGATGTCGATCCAGTCCGTCACCGCCGCCGGCGCCGCCGAACTCGCCCCCGTCGCCGCCCGTCTTGCCCGGCTGGAGGGTCTTGAGGCCCACGCCCGGGCGGCCGACCTGCGGGGCGGCCGATGAAGAATCTCCCTGCCCCGTTCGCTCCCCTCGTCTCCGGCGGCGACGGCCTCGACCGCTATCCGGCCGAGCCCCGCGCGCTGGCCGTCCGCATGGGCGAGATCTACGGCGTCACGGCCGATCGCGCGCTTCCGGTGCGCGGTCTGACCCACGGGCTCGAGCTGGTCTTCCGCCTCTGCGCTCGCGAAGGCCTGACCGTCGAGGCGCCGGACGCCGAGCCGTACCGCGCACTCGCCGCCCTCTACCCGCCGGCCCTTGCAACGGCCGCGCGCGGCGCCGTCATCCTGCGCGCTCTCGGTTCGCCCGAGGCCGTGGCGGACATGGCCGCCCGCGTCGCCCCGGCCCTGATGGTCGTCGACGAGGGCATGGCCGAATACGCCGACGCGCCCTCCGCCCTGACCGTTCTCGACGACGCCCCCAATCTCGTCGTCCTGCGCAGCCTGTCGCTCGCATACGGCCTCGCCGGCGCCCGCGTCGGCGCCGCGCTGGCCCGACCCGAAACGCTCGCCCGACTCGCCTCGGTCATCGAGCCCTACGCCCTGCCGGAAGTCTCCGTCCGCCTCGCCCTGCAGGCGCTCGACCCGTCCCGCCTGATCGAGACTCGCGAGCGCATCGCCGTCGTCCGCCGCGAGCGTGAGCGCCTGTCGAAAGCCCTGTCGCGCGAAATGGTGGTCGAACCCGGCGTCGGGCCCGTCCTGATGGCGCGCCCGTCCGATCCGGACGCCGTCCTCGCTGACCTCGCCCGCTATGGCGTCGTCGGCGAGCGCGCCGGGGACCGTCTGCGCCTGCCCGTCTCGGCCCGCACAGAGGCCAACGATCGCCTGCTCGCCGCCCTCGATCTCGCCCCGGCCCGAACCCGCCCGAACCGGACCGGCCAGAGCGTCCGCGACACGAAGGAGACCCGCATCGTCTGCGCCGTCGATCTCGACGCGACCGGCCCGACCTCGATCTCCACCGGCGTCGGCTTCTTCGATCATATGCTGGAGCAGATCTCCGCTCACGGCGGCTTCGCCCTGCGCCTGTCGTGCGAGGGCGACCTGCACACGGACCCGCACCACACCATCGAAGACTCGGCCATCGCCCTGGGTCAGGCCCTCAAGCAGGCGCTGGGCGAGCGCCGCGGCATCGCCCGCTACGGCTTCGTCCTGCCGATGGATGAAGCCGAGGCGCAGGTCTCCATCGATCTGTCCGGCCGGCCCTATCCGGTCTTTGAGGGGACGTTCGACACGCCTTTCATCGGCGACTACCGCACGGACCTGACCGCCCACGTCTTCCGGTCGCTGGCCGAACACCTCGGCGCGGCGATTCACGTCTCGGTCAAGGGTGACGACGACCACCACAAGACCGAGGCCGCCTACAAGGCCTTCGGCCGCGCCCTCCGTCAGGCGATCCGCGTGGAGGGTGAAGCGGTCCCCTCGACGAAGGGGGTGCTGTGACGATCCTCCCTCGCTGGTCACAGAGACGGTCATGACCGTCTCCATCCTCTCTTACGGCGCCGGCAACGTCGCCTCCGTCCGGTTCGCGCTGGAGCGGCTGGGCGCAACGGTGCAGATCGTCGACACGCCGGACGCCGTCGCCGACGCCGACCGCCTGATCCTGCCCGGCGTCGGCGCCGCGGGCTATGCCATGTCCCGGCTACGGGACCTCAACCTGACCGACGCCATCCGCGCCTTCCCCCGCCCGCTCCTCGGCGTCTGCCTTGGTCAACAGCTGCTCTTCACCGACAGCGATGAAGACGCTGCGCCGCTGCTCGGCCTCATTCCCGGCCGCGTCCGCCGGATCGAGCCGGCCCTCGACCGCCCGGTCCCGCACATGGGCTGGTCGCGCCTGTCCCGCGACCGGGATGATCCCCTGCTCGAGGGGGTAACCGACGGCGAGTACGCCTACTTCGTCCACGGCTACGCCTGCCCCGATGGACCGGCGACCCTGGCCCACGCCGACTACGGCGACCGCATCCCCGCCGTCGTTCGCGCCGCGAATCGCTGGGGTTGCCAGTTCCACCCCGAGCGCTCGGCCGCGACCGGCGCCCGCATCCTCCGCAACTTTCTGGAGCTTCCCGCGTGATCGTCTATCCCGCCATCGATCTGCGGAAGGGCGTCTGCGTGCGTCTGCTGCACGGCCGCTTCGACGCCGAAACCCGCTACGACGACCAGCCCGCCGCCCGGCTGGCGACCTTTGCTGCGGCCGGCGCGACCTGGGCCCACATCGTCGACCTCGACGGCGCCGAGGCCGGCCGCGCCATGCAGCACGAACTCATCGGCGCCCTGGCCGCCGCCATCGACATTCACATCCAGTCCGGCGGCGGAGTCCGCTCGGCCGATGATGTCGAGCGGCTTCTGGAGGCCGGCGTTTCCCGCGTCGTCGTCGGCTCGCTCGCCGTCACCGATCCCGACGCGGTCCTCGGCTGGCTCGATCGCTTCGGCCCCGACCGGCTGACCCTCGCGCTCGACGTCCGCGCCGAGGGCGACCGCTACGTCCCCGCGCTGAAGGGCTGGACCCAGGCCGCCGATGTCGACCTGTGGGCCGCGCTGGACCGCTATCCCGCCGGAACCGCGAAACATCTGCTGGTCACCGACGTCGGTCGCGACGGCGCCCTGACCGGGCCCAACCTCGACCTGCTGGCTGAACTGCACCTGCGTCGGCCCGACCTCTGGCTTCAGGCCTCGGGCGGCGTCGCCGCACTGGAGGACCTGATCGGGGCCCGGTCCGTCGGCGCATCCGGGGCCATCATCGGCCGCGCCCTCTACGAAGGCCGCTTCACCCTCGAAGACGCCCTGAAGACCGCCCACGCATGACCGCCCGCCGGATCATTCCCTGTCTCGACGTCCGCGACGGCCGGGTGGTCAAGGGCGTGCGGTTCGAGGGCCACGTCGACATGGGCGACGCCGCCGAACTCGCCGCCCGCTACCGCGACGCGGGCGCCGACGAACTGGTCTTCTACGACATCACCGCCAGCCCGGAGGGCCGCACCCTCGACTACGGCTGGGTCGCTGACATCGCCCGCCTGCTGGACATCCCGTTCTGCGTCGCGGGCGGTATCCGCTCGGTCGATCAGGCCGCCCGCTGTCTCGACCACGGCGCGGACAAGGTCTCCATCAACTCCCCCGCTCTCGAACGCCCGGAGCTGATCGGCGAGATGGCGCAACGTCTCGGCTCCCAATGCGTGGTGGTCGGCGTCGATTCCCGTCGCGCCGGCGACGACTGGGTCGTCCACCAGTACACCGGCGACCCCGACGCCAGCCGCGCCTCCGGCCGCCGCACCCTCGACTGGCTGGACGAGGCCCAGACCCTCGGCGCTGGCGAGATCGTCCTCAACTGCATGGACGAGGACGGCGTCCGTCGCGGCTATGACATCACCCAGCTGCAGGCCGCCCGCGCCCGCCTGACCATCCCGCTGGTCGCCTCCGGCGGCGCCGGCTCGGCGGACCATTTCCGGCAGGTGTTCGAGGAGGCGAAGGTGTCGGGCGCGCTCGCGGCGAGCGTGTTCCACACGGGGACGGTGGAGATTCCGGCGCTGAAAGCCGAGCTGGCTCAAAACGGCATCGAGGTAAGACAATGAGTGAAGACGAGCGTTCCTCGCCGATAGGGGAGGAACTGGACCCGGCAAGCCTCGACTTCGCCAAGGGCGACGGCCTCATCCCGGTCGTCGTTCAGGACGCCGCCACCTTGCAGGTGCTGACGGTCGCCTACATGGACCCGGCCGCCCTCGACGAAACGATCCGGTCCGGCGAGGCGACCTTCTTCTCCCGTTCGCGCGGCGGCCGCTGGCGCAAGGGTGAAACCTCAGGCGACCGGCTGCATGTCGTCTCCATCACCCCCGATTGCGACAACGACGCCATCGTTCTCAAGGTCCGCCCTGTCGGCAACGCCTGCCACCTGAACCGCATCAGCTGCTTCGGCGACGAGGACGCGCCCGGCGTCGGCCGTCTGGCCCGGCTGGAGCAGACCATCGCCGCCCGCGCCGCGGCCGACCCTGCCGAAAGCTGGACCGCCCGCCTGCTCGCCGAAGGTCCCAAACGCGTCGCCCAGAAGGTTGGGGAGGAGGGTGTTGAGACCGCTCTCGCCGGCGTTGCGGGAGATGATGCGGAACTCGCCGCCGAGGCCGCGGATTTGGTCTATCATCTGATGGTCCTGCTCCGGGCGCGTCACATGGTGTTTCAGGACGTGCTGGACGTGTTGGCGGAACGGGCGGGAGCGGCCAAACCACCGTCGAGCTAGGCGGTAGAAATGAAGGAGCACTGATGGCGGCCCTGGTGCTGTTCGGCGGCGGCGGCGACCTCGCCATGCGGATGCTTCTGCCCTCGCTCTATTTTCTCGAGCATGACGGCCTGCTGGCCGACGACCTGAAGATCATCGGCGCCGCCCGCTCGGAAGAGAGCCGCGCCGAATACGTCGCCAAGGTCCGCCAATCCGTCGAGAGCAAGGCCAAGGCCGATGACGCATGGTCCGACGAGGCCTGGGCGAAACTGGAAGCCCGGCTCGACTATATCGCCGTCGACGCCACCTCGGCCGAGTCCCTCAAGCCACTGAAGGACAAGGTCGGCTCCGGCGAGTGCACCAGCTTCCTCGCCGTCTCGCCCTCCCTCTACGCCCGCATCGTCACCGCAATGCGCGCCGCCGGCCTGGCAGAAGCCGACGACCGGGTCGTGCTGGAGAAGCCGGTCGGGCGCGACCTCGAGAGCTTCCGCGAGATCGACGACGCCGTCTCCGACGCGTTCGCCGAGCATCAGGTGTTCCGCATCGACCACTACCTCGGAAAGGAGACGGTTCAGAACCTGATCGCGCTCCGCTTCGGAAACACCATCTTCGAGCCGCTCTGGAACAATCTGTCGATCGACCACGTCCAGATCACCGTCGGCGAAACCGTCGGCGTCGGCGACCGCTGGCCCTATTACGACGAGTACGGCGCCCTGCGGGACATGCTGCAGAACCACATGCTCCAGCTGCTCTGCCTCGTGGCGATGGAGCCGCCCTCCGATCTCGATCCGGACTCGGTCCGCAACGAGAAGGTCAAGGTGCTGCGGTCCCTGCGCCGCATAAGCCACGACGAGGCCGACCGCGTCACCGTTCGCGGCCAGTACGTCGCCGGCGAGAGCGAGGGCGAAACGGTCAAGGGCTATGACGACGAGCGGGGCGCGGACTCCGACACCGAGACCTTCGTCGCCATCCGCGCCGACATCGACAACTGGCGCTGGGCCGGCGTCCCCTTCTTCATGCGCACCGGCAAGCGCCTGCCCGAGAAGCGGACCGAGATCGTCATCCAGTTCAAGGCCCTGCCCCACTCGATCTTCGACAACGACCGCGGACAGGTCGAGGCGAACCGACTGATCATCGAGCTGCAGCCGCAGGAAGATATTTCGCTGACGGTAATGAACAAGCGGCCCGGCCTCGATCAGCGCATGCAGCTTCAGCCGATCCGCATGTCCCTGTCGTGGGGACAGAACGACAAGTCCGCCAAGCCGCCTCGCCGCCGTATCGCCTACGAGCGTCTTCTGCTCGACGCCCTGCACGGCGACTCCACCCTGTTCGTCCGCCGCGACGAGGCCGAACAGGCGTGGAAATGGGTCGACGAGGTCTCCGAAGCCTGGACCGACGGCCATGTGAAGCCGATCGAATACAAGGCCGGAACCTGGGGCCCGCAGGAAGCCGACTATCTGCTCGAACGCACCGGCCGCGCGTGGAACACGACACATGGGTGAGGTTCCCGCCATCAAGGAATACGCCGACGGCGACGCATGGGCCGACGCCTGCGCGAACCTTCTGATCGACGCCCTGTCCGCCGCCGTCGTCGAAACCGGGCTGGCCATCTTCGCCGGCTCGGGCGGCTCCACTCCCGCCCCCATCTACCGCGAGATGGCCTCCGCCGACCTCGACTGGTCCAGGGTCGCCGTCACCCTGATCGACGAGCGCTACGTTCCGGAGTCCTCGCCCGACTCCAACGCCGCCCTGCTGAAGACGACCCTGCTGACCGGCAAGGCATCCGCCGCGAGCTTCGTCCCCCTCTATCACCCGTCGGTCACGGTCGACCGGGCGGCCGCCATCGCCAGTCACGATCTGGCTTCAAAAGGCGATCGCCTCGACGCCGTCCTTCTCGGCATGGGGGAGGATGGCCATATCTGTTCCATGTTCCCTGAAAGTCCGACCCTGAAGACCCTGCTCACCCCGACCTTGAAGCCCGCCGTCTATGGCGTGCCCCAGGGCCGCGACGGCATGGCGCCCTCCATGGAGCGCCTGACCATCAACCTGCCCTGGCTGATGACCGCCCGCCGCGTCGTCCTCGCCATCACCGGCAAGCAGAAGCGCGCCGTCTTCGAGCGCGAGGCCGCCGCCGACCCGCGCGTCCACCCTATCGCCGCCCTGGTCGCCGCCGACGTCGCACTGGACGTTCTGTGGACGGAGAAAGCCTGATGGCTCGCCTGAACCCCGTCGTCGCCGAGGTCACAGACCGCATCCGCGAGAAGAGCCGCAGGACCCGCGCCGACTACCTGCGCCGCATGGACGCCGCGAACGAGGGCGGCGTGGGCCGCGCCAAGCTGAGCTGCGCCAACTGGGCCCACGCCTTCGCCGGCTCGCCGATCCGCGACAAGCTCACAGCCATGGGCGGCAAACAGCCGAACATCGGCATCGTCACCGCCTATAACGACATGCTCTCGGCCCACCAGCCGTTCGAGCGCTTCCCCGACATCGTCCGTCAGGCCGCCCGCGAGATGGACGCTACCGCACAGGTCGCCGGTGGCACGCCCGCCATGTGCGACGGCGTCACCCAGGGCCGCCCCGGGATGGAGCTGTCGCTGTTCAGCCGCGACGTCATCGCCATGTCCACCGGCGTCGCCCTGACCCACGACGCCTTCGACGCCGGCCTGATGCTGGGCGTCTGCGACAAGATCGTCCCCGGACTGTTCATGGGCGCCCTGGCCTTCGGCCACCTGCCCGTCGTCTTCGCCCCCGCCGGCCCCATGCCCTCGGGCATCCCGAACGCCGAGAAGGCCCGCGTCCGCGCCCTCTACGCCCAGAACCAGGTCGATCGTCAGACCCTGCTGGAGAGCGAGATCGGCAGCTACCACTCGCCCGGCACCTGCACCTTCTACGGCACCGCCAACTCCAACCAGATGATGATGGAGCTGGGCGGCCTGCACATGCCCTCGACCGCCTTCGTCCATCCGGAGACCGGCCTGCGCGACGCCCTGACCGCCGCCGCCGCCAAGCGTGCGGTGGAACTGGCCCGTACAGGCGAAAGCCGCATGGCCGACGTCATCTCCGAGAAGTCGATCGTCAACATGATCGTGGCCTTGCTGGCCACCGGCGGGTCTACCAACCACGCCATCCATCTGGTCGCCATGGCCCGCTCGGCGGGCGTGCTGATCGACTGGACCGACATGGACCAGCTGTCGTCCGTCACCCCGCTGCTGGCCCGCGTCTATCCCAACGGCTCAGCCGACGTGAACGCCTTCCAGGCCGCCGGCGGCGTCGCGTTCGTGGCCCGCGAGCTGGCGCAGGCCGGCAATATCCACTCCGACGTCACGACCATCATGGGTCAGGGCATCGAGGCCTATTTCCAGGAGCCGTCCATGGTCGACGGCGAGCTGGTCTGGCGCGACGGCGTGTCGGAAAGTCTGGACACGGACATCCTCCGCCCCGCGTCGAATCCGTTTGACCGCGAAGGCGGGCTGCGCCTCGTGCAGGGCGACCTCGGCCGCGCCGTCATCAAGGTCTCGGCGGTCAAGCCCGAGAACCGCATCGTCGAGGCCCCCGCCGCCGTCTTCGAGACGCAGGAAGACGCGCTTCAGGCTTTCAAGGACGGACATCTGAACCGCGACGTGGTCGTCGTCCTGCGCTTTCAGGGCCCTAGGGCCAACGGAATGCCCGAACTCCACAGCCTGTCGCCGGCTCTATCTGTCCTGCAGGACAAGGGCTTCAAGGTCGCCTTCGTCACCGACGGCCGCATGTCCGGCGCCTCGGGCAAGACCCCCGCCGCCATCCACGTCAGCCCCGAGGCGCTGGCCGGCGGTCCCATCGCCCACGTCCGTGACGGCGACATCATCCGACTCGACGCCGAGGCCGGAACCCTGACCACCGTCGGCATCGCCGACCTGACCGGCCGCCCGGCCGCCGTGCGCTCCGACGCCCACGCCGAGGGGTCGTCATGGGGCTATGGCCGCGAGCTGTTCGGCGCCTTCCGCCACGTCGTCTCGACCGCCGAGGAGGGCGCCTCCGTCTGCTTCCAGCCGACGCCGGGCGCAATCGATCACAAGGACACCCCGCCAGACCCGAACGTGGTCGACCGAGCGGTGGACGCATAGAAACAGGAAGGGAGCGCCCTCAAGCAGCGAGCGACCGCGTCGCGAGCGATAGGGCGAAAACAACATGACTGTTCAGTGGGACAAGACCCTCCTCGTCGGCGACGTCGGGGGCACCAACGCCCGCTTCGCCATCGCCCATATGGTCGAGGGCAGGCCCGTGCTCGAACACCATGAGAGCTTCCCGGCCGAGACCTATCCGACCTTCCTCGAGGGCGTGAAGGCCTTCGTCGACGGCTGCGACGTCAAGCCGACCTCCGGCGTCATCGCCGTGGCCGGTCCCGTCACCGACGGCGAGATCGACCTGACCAACTCCCCGTGGCGCGTGTCCGAAGCCGAGCTCCAGACCCTTGGCCTCAACCCCGTCCGCCTGATCAACGATTTCGAGGCCCTCGCCTGGGGCGCCCCCGTCGTCCCGAGGGATCAGCTGGCCTCGCTGGGCGGCCCCGAGGACGGCGAGGAACACACCGCCATCGCCGTGCTCGGACCGGGCACCGGCTTCGGCGTCTCCGCCCTCGCCCGCGACATCCACGGCCATGAGATCGCCATGCCGTCCGAGGGCGGCCACGCCTGCTTCGCCCCCGGCGATCCGGTAGAGGACGAAATCCTGCGCATCCTGCGCCGTCGCTACGACCGCGTCTCGATCGAGCGCCTGATCTGCGGCCCCGGCCTGCTCAACATGCACCGCGCGCTGGCCGAGATCGACGGCCGCGAGACCCATATCGACGATCCCGCCCAGATCACGAAAGAGGCGCTGGAGGACCCGCGCAGCCACTGCGGCGCCACCCTCGCCCGCTTCTGCGCCATCCTCGGCGCCGTGGCCGGCGACATCGCCTTGACCACCGGCGCCCGGTCCGGCGTCTATATCGCCGGCGGCATCGCGCCCCGCATCCTGCCGTTCCTGCAGGCCAGCCCGTTCCGCGAGCGGTTCGAGCGCAAGGGCCGGTTCCAGGACTATATGGCCGCCATTCCGACCAACGTGATCCTGCACAAGCACGCCGCCCTGCTGGGCGCCGCGCGAGTGGCGTTCGCCGACGCGGAATAGGCCTGCGTCACGAGACTCTCACGGTGGCGTGAACCTTCCTTGAGCCAGAGCATTCTCTGGTCTCCCACAGGGAAGGAAAACCAACATGCGTAAACTCATCATCGCCTCGGTCGCCACTCTCGCCCTCGCCGGCGTCGCCGCCTGCGGCGAAAGCAGCGCCGACAAGGCCGCGGAAACCCAGGCTGACGCCCTCGAGGCCCAAGCCGCCGCGACCCCGAACGAGGCCGAAGAAAAGGCCCTGAACGAAAAGGCCGACATGATCGAGCAACAAGCCGGCAATGCCGACGGTGGCATGACCACCTCGAACACGCCGAACACCTCGCCCTCGACCGAAGGCGCCATGGCTCCGGCCCCGGCTCCTGCCCAGTAAATCGGGTTCGGACTGAAGATCAGCCCCCGCCGTTTCGACGGCGGGGCTTTTTCTTTGGCGGATTCGCTCCGGATTTCGTGGCGGGCCGTTTGCGTGGAGCCGTCCTGGCGGCGGTGTCGGGTGCAGCTTTTGGGGTCGCGGACCGCGCCTTCGCGGGCTTGGGCGCGTCCTCCGCAACCGCCCGGGCGGGTTCAGCCGGTTTCGGCGGCCAGGGCACGAAGGCGCTGGTCCGCCGCACATACTCCGCATACCCCGGCCGGCTCTTGTGCGTCGCCTTCTCGGTCAGTCCGATCCCCGACCACTTCGTCAGGGTGAAGGTCAGGAACGCCGGCCCGACGATCGCCCAGACGCCCGGCCCCGTCTCGGCCGCGATAAGATACAGACCCCACCACACGCAGGCGTCGCCGAAATAGTTGGGGTGACGGGTGTAGCGCCACAGCCCCGTGTCCAGCACCTTGCCCTTGTTGGCCGGGTCCTTCTTGAACGCCGAAAGCTGGGCGTCGCCGATGCTTTCGAAGCCGATTCCGACCACCGCCAGCACCGCCCCGGTCCAGCCCAGCCAACCGACCGTCGGGGCAAAGGCGACCTGCCCCAGCTGCACGGGCAGGCAGGTCAGCCACAGGAACGCCGCCTGAGGGAGGAAGACGAACAGCAGCGCCGTCTTTCCGAAGCTCCAGCCCTTTTCGCGCTCCTGCCGCTCCACCAGCTCAACGTAGCGGCCGTCGGCGCCCGATGCGCGCCAGCGGCGGAAGAGGTGCCATCCCAGCCGCAAGGCCCAGACCGCGCAGAGCCACACCAGCAACCCTCTGCGTATCGGGTCGCCATCGGTGCGCGGCAGCGTCGCCAGCGCGAGCAGAAGCATGCCCAGCGGCCAGACCGCATCGATGAAGCTGACGTCCTTCAGGCGCAACGCCAGCGCCCACAGCGCCAGCATTACCCCAAGTATCAGGGCCAGGTTCAACCCCAGCAGGACGGCGATCTCGGTCAGGCTCATATCGCAGGAACGCTACCGCTCCGCTTTCGGATGCGCCAGCGTCAGTCGATGCAGATCGCGGGCGTCGCCTTGCCGTTCTCGACCCGGGCGTGACAACCGAAAGGCTGGCTGTCCGCCTGACACTGTCCAACTGCGCTAGCCCCCGCGTTCGGGAACGGCGTGCTCTCGATGCGGCAATCGCCCTGACAGTCCGAGCCGGTAGTGCAACGCTTGCCCGCGTCGGCATAGGCGACGACGCACTGCATCGTCTGCGCCCGGCCGACCGGCTTCATCGTCCCGCCCCGCGCGGCGCATTCCTGCGGCGTCGCATTTTCCGGAACCTGAACCGCCGGGGTCGGCATGTCCGGATGATCCACGATCACCTCCTGCGGGGCCGCCTGACAGGCGGCTGTGAACAGGAAGGCGGCGATGATCAGGCGCTTCATGTGAGGTTACCCTTGTCGAATCCGGTCCAGACGTCGTCGTAGTCCAGTTGCATCGTGGGGCTGGTTTGCGCCCATTCCGTGGTGCGGATCGGCATCCGCGTCTCGAACATGAAGGCCAGGGTGTCGGCGATCTTCACCGGCTTCAGGTCCGCCTTCACCGCCTTGTCGTAGCTGGCCTGATCGGGCCCATGCCCGCTCATGCAGTTGTGCAGCGACGCACCGCCCGGAGCGAAGCCGCCTTCCTTGGCGTCATATTCGCCGAGCACCAGCCCCATGAACTCGCTCATCACATTCCGATGGAACCACGGCGGCCGGAACGTGTCCTCGGCCACCATCCAGCGCGGCGGGAAGATCACGAAGTCACAGTTGGCCGTCCCCGGCGTGTCGCTGGGCGAGGTCAGGACGGTGAAGATCGACGGGTCCGGGTGATCGAAGCTGATCGTCCCGATCGTGTTGAACCGGGCCGTGTCGTACTTGTACGGCGCGTTGTTGCCATGCCACGCGACGACGTCCAGCGGGCTGTGGTCGAAGGTCGTGACGTACAGCCGCCCGCCGAACTTCTGCACGCACTCGGTGGGCCGATCCACGTCCTCGAACGCTGCGACCGGCGTCTGGAAATCTCGCGGATTGGCCAGACCGTTCGATCCGATCGGTCCCAGATCCGGCAGGCGGAACGCCGCGCCGTAGTTCTCGCAGACATAGCCCCGGATCGGTCCCGCACACTCGACCCGGAACCGCACGCCGCGCGGAATGACCACGATCTCACCGGGCTTCGCGTCAATGCGGCCCATCTCCGTGACGAAGACCTGATCGCCCGTTTGCGGCACGATCAGCAGTTCGCCGTCGGCGTCATAGAAGACCCGGTCGATCATCGACCGGTTTGCGGCGTACAGATGGATGCCCGTGCCTGTTCCGGCCTCGGCGTCGCCGTTCCCGCCATAGGTGACGAGACCCTCGACCCAGTCGGTGGCCTCATCCGGCATCGGCAGCGGATCCCACCGCATCCGGTTTGGCGACGGCGGCGCCTCATGGAACGGCCCGGAACGGACCTTGCCCTGCGGGAAGGCCCGATAGGCGGGATGCTGGGCCGAGGGCCTCAGACGATACAGCCACGAACGTCGGTTCTCCGTCCGCGGCGCGGTGAAGGCCGTCCCTGACAGCTGTTCGGCGTACAGCCCCATCGGCGTTCGCTGCGGCGAGTTCCGACCCTCGGGCAGGGCTCCCGCCGCCGCCTCGGTCGAGAAATGGTTGCCGAAACCCGGCATGTACTGAGGCGCGTTGGCTCGCGTCATCACGTGTCTCCCTTGCCTTCGATCTAGGCCAGCGCGGCGCTGCTGGCTACCGCCACGTCCGCCATCAGCCCCCCGACGCCCCCTCGATCATCACCTCGCGCACGTCGTGCAGCGTCGGCCCGATCAGCGCCAGTCGCCCGCCCGGCCCCAGCGCCTCGGCCTGATCGCTCAGCCACATCGCCCCCGCCAGCGTCTTGCCCGCCCCGCGCCCGCCCAGAAACAGCCACGTCGTCCAGTCCCCCTCCGGCGGCGTCTGCGAGCCCCGCAACACCGGATCGGCCCAATCCGCCGGCTCTCCCTCCCCGCCCCGGGGAGGGTGGTCGTCCCCGACCTGATCGGGGGCGACCGGGTGGGGACGGCTCGACGCAACACCTCCGCCCTCCCCGAACATCGCTCTTCGCACCGACAGCTTCGCCCGACACGCCGTCGTCACCGTCACATAGTCCGCCCGCCTCCCCGCCTCGGCGATCGCCCCGTCGAACGCGGCCATCGTCCGCCCCGGATCGCCCATCACGATCTCGACCCCCGACAGCGGAACCGCCGCCGTCTCCACCGCCGGCGCCGCAGGCGATTCCGCCCGCTTCACGACCTCGCGGATATCCTCCCGCCTGATCCCCCTCACCTTGGCCTGCGAACAGATCGTCGCCGCCGCCACCCCGAACCGCGCGCACAGCGCCGTATCCGGAACCCCCTCGGCCCTCAGGGCGAACAGCGCCCGCCATTCCCCCTCATTCAACAGACTTTTGGGATGCTTCCAGTCGTCCGCCCGCTCGGCATGCGGCGGCGCCCCCCGCTTCGCCGGATGCCCGTCCGGCAGGTCCCGGATCCGCATCCCCAGCCGCTTCGCATTCGCCTGCCAGGTGTCCCCCGACACCCCCGCCTCGCGCCTCAGCGCGCGCGCGTCCTCCCCCGCATGCCAACGCCCGAACAGCGCCCGCCACGTCCCGTCCTCATGTTTCGAGTTGAAGTGCTTCCCCATGCGCGGAGTCTATCCCCGCCGCCACGTATGGGGCGCTGGGACGCTCGCACGGGGCGCAAAGGCCCGCAGCGTCTGGAAAGGTCATGACGCCTGAGGGGGCTCAGGGATCGAGGGGACGCTGCGCTGCGCACTCCTCCATTCCTCCCCCTTTGGGGGTGGAGGAGGCGCGCATCGCGCGACGACGACGGGACCACGAAGTGGTGGAGGGGACAGCAGCATCCGCCGAGTCTCAATGGATGGACCTACGGCGTCCGGGTCGGAACAACCGAGAGGCTCCGTTCCAACCACGTTACTTACGGTTGACTCTTGCGACGTCCACCGGTGTTCTCCACGCAAGCAGACGGTAGGTTTGCAGGGGGAATGCTATGCGCCTCGAGAAAGCTAGGGTTCAAAATTACCGGAGCATCCGCGACACTGGAGAGTTCGCGGTTGAGAAGCTGAAAACCATCATGGTCGGCCCGAACGAGGCTGGAAAATCGGCAATCCTGCAAGCTCTTCAACAGCTCTGCCCACCGAAAGGCGTGAAAAAATTCGACGCGCTTCGGGACTATCCAAGGGCGCTATACAATGACATCACAACCAAACGCGTCCTGCCCGGCAATGTCCCAGTGGTCACAGGAACATTCGTTCTCGATGAAGATGACTTGGATGTAATTCCAGAGAAGTGGCGAAGCAGCGACTGCCGCTACATTATCACGCGCCGGTTAGACAACACTCACACCCATCTGATCACGGGCGCGCCAGTCATTCCGAACTACGGCGATCTGCAAGCTGATCTTATGCGGCTCGCGGCGCACCTTGACCGAGGCGACACTGAAGCCAGAAAATATGCGACCGAGCTAGAGGCGCTGGTGAAGGACTGGGTTGTCGGGAAGCCCATGCACGGGGCAGATACCGAGCAGCTTCGAGCTTGGCTTCTCAAAAACCTAGCCGTTGTCGACGAAGAGAATGAGAAGGAGATTGAGCGCCACAAGAACCTGTCGACGCGTCTAAATGACGTCGTCGAGTACACTGCAGCCGCGAACAAGTTGTATGATTGGCTTCCGGTTTTCGTGCTCTTCAGTAACTACTTCCGGGTCAGGCCCAATCTTCATTTAGGCCACTTGGCCGATCGGCTAGAAACGGGCGTGCTGGACGACGACCAGTATGACTACGGAAACTCGTGCCTGTTGAAGCTGCTTGGCTTTAAAGCACGCGAACTTTCCAAGCTTGGTAGCACCGCCGAGCCAAGTGCGGGAAAAACAGCGGAATGGGAAGCTTATCGAGCCCAGCTCGATAAGCGAGGCTACCAACTCGACGCCGCAAGTTTGGCGCTTAGCCGGGAGATCACGAAAGTCTGGAATCCCGATGAAGGTAAGGGGGAAGCGAGTCGGCTGAAGGTCACCGCCAATGGGCAGTATCTGAAAGTCGTCGTCGAGGATGGCATCGGGGTCAGCATCGAGCTGGATCAACGGTCCGAAGGGTTCCAATGGTTAGTATCGTTTTTCGTTGTCTTTTTCGCAGAGCGCGGGGACCAACATCACAACACAATATTGCTGCTCGATGAGCCCGGCGTGAGCCTTCACGCCCTCAAACAGCGTGAGTTCCGTCTGACTCTCTCGCGGCTAGCTGATGATAACCAGACCATCTTCACCACACACTCGCCGTTCATGGTCGGTCCGGACGAACTCGATCTTGTTCGGGTGGTTGAGCTCACCGATCGGAACGTAGGGACCAAAGTCCACACGAGCATTACGTCGAGCGATCCAGCCGCCTTACTGCCCCTTCAAGAGGCGCTGGGATATGACATGGCCCAAAGCCTATTCATGCAGCAACGCAACCTCATACTTGAGGGTCTGACCGATCTTTTCTACCTCGAGGCCTCGGCTGACCTACTCACCGCCGCGGGCCTATCTGAGTTGGACGCTCGCATTGCTCTTATTCCTTCGAATACAGCCAGCAAGGTGGTCTATTTTGCGACGATTCTTCACGCTCAAGGCCTGAAGGTCGCGGCCCTTCTTGACTCCGATTCCGCCGGTGATCGCGCGGCGACCCAAGAGGTTCTTGTCCATCGCTTGGGCAACAAGCGCATCCTTCGAACGAAGGATTTTATGCAGCCTAGCGTGCCTAAGGCGGAGATTGAAGATTTGCTCCGTGGCACCCTCGTCGCAATCGCCAAGGCGGAGTTTAGCTGGGATATTTCGGCCGAACTGGCAAAGGACCCAACCCAGCCGGTCGTCGACGTATTCAACCGCGTTGTCGGTAAGGAAAATTTCTCTAAGTACAAGTTGGCGAAGGCGTTCATCCGATGGACTCGCAGTCACACAGCGGATGATCTGTCGTCGGAAGAGCGGGACAATCTCGCTCGATTAGTCACCGCGATAAATGTGTCTCTGAAGTAAGGGGCTTCTGGTGACCAAGTGGCCGACGTCGACAAAGCCCAGTTTGGGTTGGGTGACTGAGATATACGTTCTCGGGAGTGCAGTATGCCAAAGAGCGGGTTCATTAGCTGGTCCGGCGACGAGTCTCGGACCATCGCGGAAAACTTAAAACAGCTATTCGGCTTCGTTTTGGCATCGCCACAGCTGTTCGTCGCGAGCAAAGATCTGAAAGCTGGCGATGTCTGGTTTACGGAAATTGCCGCTCAGCTAGACGCTTGTGACGTCGGAGTTATCGTCGTTACGCCGCAAAATCTGACTCGGCCGTGGCTTCACTTTGAAGCGGGCGCGATTGCGAAACGTGTCGGACGATCAGCTGCGATACCGTTGCTGTGCGGTGTTTCGACGGGTGAACTGGCCAACACCCCTCTAGCTCAGCTTCAGGCGCTTAGCACGTCGCATGTGGATATTCAGGCATTGTGCCACCGCCTCAACGAGTTGCTTGAGCTGGGCCTGCAGGAGTCACACATCGACACCGCTTTCCCAGTTTGGTGGGAGAGATTCGAGGGTGGCATCAACAACCCCGACCTCTGGAAAGGCGTAAAAAAAGAACGATCCTCTCCGACCACCGCCGATCTATCGGTCCAGTTGACTCAGATTGCGTCCGCTCTCTCGGACATCTCTGACCGGCTGCCCGCCCGGGTGCCGCCGCCTTCGGCCGAAATGATCGCCCGAGTGTTGCAGCAGTTAGAAGCTGACCAGCTCGCGACGCCCAATGCATTGCGAACTTATCAACGACCGTTCGGGGTCGGACTCCTCGGCGGTCTCGACACGCTACCTGCACCGCCGCCTCCGCCTCCCCCGCCTTCCAAGATGCCACCACCGCCGAGAGGACTGGCGTCCGCACCATCGGCTCCTCCGCCACCAACGGTTGGGAAGAGATCTACCTTCTGAATCACCCTGCAGCGTCAGAGGGAACACTTCGAAATGGTTGTACCGCCATCTCAGGAAGCCATAGTTCCGTTCATCGCGAATGCCGGCGCGATCCTCACCGCACTAGCACCAATGCTCACGTTAGTCGGAGCGTTGGGGGGAGTTTGGCTCGGTGGCCGGATGCAGACCCAACAAGCGGAAAGAATATACGAAAAACAACGGCAAGATCGCCTTGACGACGATGCTCGGACCGAGGCGGCAAGACTATTGGAAGCCACCGAGCGCAAAGCCTTTGTAGCCCACAGGTTCTCCAGAGTGCTCGAGCGTTACGCCAAAGAGTGCGCAATGGTGGGGTCTAATCACGACGACCCATCAGCGGGTGTCACTCAGATCCCAGACCTCAAATTCCCCAATGACATCGACTGGCAGGCCGTTGGCGCACTCCGAGCGGCGGAGTTGCGAGATTTTCAAAACACCATCCCTCTAGTCAAAGGTTTCGCGGTCGGGCGGGCGGGTGATTACGATCCAGCGACGGAAAATCCTTCTCGGGAACAGGCCAAAAAGGTGTTTGGCGACACCGCAGCCCGCTTGGGAAGAACAGCGTGGCGACTAGCCGAGGCGCTCAGAAAGGAGGCGGGAATTCCGCCCTTTGCATTCGTTGAAGATGGCTGGGACTACGCCGCATTCCTCCGAGATGACTGACTTACGTCAGTGCGCCTCGTCCCAGTTCCCCGCCGCCCGCGCATCCACCACCAGCGGCACCGTCAGCGCCCCAGCCGTTCCGCCGCGCCCTCCATCACCCGTTTGATCACGGCGATGGCGACGTCGGCCTCGGCTTCGGGAGCCTCGAAGACCAGCTCGTCGTGGACCTGCAGCTTCCCACGGAACCACCCATCCCTTCCCCGCCTTCCCTCCGCACAGACGGAGCCCGCCCATGAAGATGCGCAAACTCACCATCGACGACGCCGTGATGGAGCGGTCGCCCGGGCAGGCGGCTGACATCTTCACCGGCAATCTCGTGGACGAGCGGCACGGCGGACCGGTGACGATCGGCTATGGCTGCTGGGGCCCCGACCAGAGCCTGACCGAGACCATGGCCGTCGATGACGTGATGATCGTGCTGGAGGGTCGGCTGTCGGTCTCGACCGACAACAGCGAGGTCACGGCGGGGCCGGGCGAGATCGTCTACATGCCGAGAGGCGAGACGGTGACCATCCGCGCCCATCCCGAGGGCGCGACCACCGCCTATGTCACCTACCCCCACTGGCGCACGGCAGGCGATGCATAGCCCGCATCCTCTCTGACGCGTCCGCGCGCCCGGCGCGCCGCGCTCAAGTAGCGAGCGACCGCGTCGCGAGCGCTAGCGCCAAAAAGAATCTGAAGACGCCCCTAGCGTCTTCAGTGCGCCTCGTCCCAGTTCCCCGCCGCCCGCGCGTCCACCACCAGCGGCACGGTCAGCGCCACGGCCGGTTCCGCCGCGCCCTCCATCACCCGCTTGATCACGGCGATGGCGGCGTCGGCCTCGGCTTCGGGGGCTTCGAAGACCAGTTCGTCGTGGACCTGCAGCAGCATGCGGGTTTCCAGACCCGCGTCGGTCAGGGCCGCGGGCATGCGCATCATGGCCCTGCGGATGATGTCGGCGGCGGCGCCCTGGATGGGGGCGTTGATGGCGGCGCGTTCGCCGAACTGGCGCTCGGCGCCCGACTTTGAGTGGATGGCCGGGATGTGGATCTTGCGCCCGAAGACGGTCGAGACGTATCCGCGCTCGCGCACCTCGGCCCGGGTGGCGTCCATATAGGTGCGGATGCCGGGGAAGCGCTCGAAATAGGTCTTGATGTAGGCGCCGGCCTCGCCCTGGTCGATGTTCAGCTGGGCGGCCAGACCGAAGGCCGAGATGCCGTAGACGATGCCGAAGTTGATGGCCTTTGCGCGTCTGCGGGTCTCGGGGTCCATCTGGTCGACGGGGACGCCGAACATCTCGCTGGCCGTGGCGGTGTGGATGTCGATGCCCGCCTTGAAGGCGCGTTTCAGCTCGGGGATGTCGCCGATGTGGGCCAGCAGGCGCAGCTCGATCTGGCTGTAGTCGGCGCTGATCAGGACGTTGCCCGGGCCGGCGATGAAGGCCTGACGGATCTGGCGGCCGGTCTCGGTGCGGATCGGGATGTTCTGCAGGTTGGGGTCCGAGCTGGCGAGGCGGCCGGTGGTGGCGGCGGCCAGCTGGTAGCTGGTGTGGACGCGGTCGGTGGTCTTGTCGGCGGCCTCGATCAGGGCGTCGGTGTAGGTGCCCTTGAGCTTGGACAGCTGTCGCCAGTCCAGCAGGACGCGGGGCAGTTCGTGGGTTTCGGCCAAGGTTTCCAGGGTGGCGGCGCCGGTCTCGAACTGGCCGGACGCGGTCTTCTTGGCGCCGGGCAGGTTCAGCTCGCCGAACAGGATGTCGCCGATCTGGCGGGGGGAGCCGACGTTGAACGGGCGGCCGGCCAGTTCGTGCGCGCGGGCCTCGAGCTCGGCCATGCGCATGCCGAACTCGCTGGACAGGGATTTCAGGCGGGTCGGGTCGACGCGGATGCCGGCACGCTCCATCCCCGACAGCACCGCGGGCATGCCGCGTTCCAGCGTCTCATAGACGGTGACCAGCCCCTGCTCCGCCAGCCGGGGCTTGAGGATACGCCACAGGCGCAGGGTCACGTCCGCATCCTCGGCCGCGTAGCAGGTGGCCGGCTTCAGCTCGACATGCTTGAACGATTTCTGCGCCTTGCCGGTCCCGGCCACCTGTTTGAACGGGATCGGGTCGTGGCCCAGATGCAGCCGCGCCAGCTCATCCATCCCGTGCCCGTGCAGCCCGCCCTCAAGCACATAGCTGATCAGCATGGTGTCGTCGTACGGCGCGACGGTGATCCCCCTCTGCGCCATCACCGCGATGTCGTACTTTCCGTTCTGCATGACCTTCAGCACCGCCGGATTCTCCAGCAGCGCCTTCAGCCTTTGCAGCACCGTGGGCTTGTCCAGCTGGTTCAGCGGCTCCCGCTGATCCCCCTCCCCCCCGAAATCCAGCCCCCCCGCACCCTCCAGCGGCGGATGCTCATGCTTCACCGGCACATAGCAGGCGTCGTTCGGCCCGATCGCCAGCGACACGCCGCACAGCCCCGCGTGGGTCGCCGACAGCGCATCCGTCTCGGTGTCGAACCCGACCATGCCCGCCTCGGTCGCGCGCGCGATGAAGGCGTCCAGCGCCTCCAGATCGCGGATGCAGTGGTAGGCGTCGTGATCGAAGCCCTGCCCCTCGACGGGCGCCGTCGGCGCGGTCGGAGCATAGCGAGGCGTTATCACCGGCGCGGTCATGGGCTTGGGCCGGGCGACGAAGGCTGTGCCGTCGCGGGCGGGGGCCTTGCCGTCGCCGACGCGGTTGCGCAGCGAGCGGAATTCCATCTCGTCGAGGAAGGCGGCGAGGATTTCGGGGTCGGGATCCTTGACGATGAAGTCGTCGATCGGCTCGGGCGCCGGGGCGTCGCAGGTCAGCTTCACCAGCTCGCGGCTGAGGCGGATCTGATCGGCGAAGTTGATCAGGGTCTCGCGGCGCTTGGGCTGTTTGATCTCGCCCGCCCGGGCCAGCAGTGTGTCGAGGTCGCCGTATTCATCCAACAACTGGGCCGCGGTCTTGGGGCCGATGCCGGGGGCGCCGGGAACGTTGTCGACGCTGTCCCCGATCAGGGCCTGCAGGTCGATCATCTTTTCCGGCCCGACCCCGAACTTCTCGAACACCTCGGGCTCGGCCAGACGGCGATCCTTCATCGGATCCCACATGACCACGCCGCCGCCGATCAGTTGCATCAGGTCCTTGTCGGATGAGACGATGACGGCTTCGCCGCCCGCATCCCGCGCCCGGCAGGCATAGGTCGCAATCAGGTCGTCAGCCTCATAGCCGGGTAGCTCGACACAGTGCACGCCAAACGCCCGCGTCGCCTCTCGCACCAGCGGAAACTGCGGGATCAGGTCCTCGGGTGGGGCCGAGCGGTTGGCCTTGTACTGGTCGTACAGATCGTTGCGAAACGTCTTCTCGGAATGGTCGAAAATGGCCAAGAGGTGGGTCGGCCCGTCCGCGCCCTTCATGTCGCGGATCAGCTTCCACAGCATGTTGCAGTAGCCCTGCACCGCGCCCACCGGCAGGCCGTCGGACTTGCGCGTCAGAGGCGGCAGGGCGTGATAGGCGCGGAAGATGTAGGCCGAGGCGTCGATCATCCACAGCCGCAGCGCGGGGCCGTCCTGCGTCAGAGGGCGGTCGGCGGTGTCTTTGGGCGCTTCGGTCATGGCCGGAACATAGGCGGGCGACGCGCGCCCGTCACCGGGCCGTTGTCAGGATATCCAGTTGCTCCGGCACTGGCCGTTCAGCGTCCAGCCCGCGATGCCTGAGACCACGCGGCACTCCACGCCCATGCCCGCCAGCGGACCGTGCAGAATACCCGCCTCGATCGTCGCGCCATTGCCGTCATAGCGGGGGCGTTTGAACGAAACCCACTGAATGCGGGCGCCCGGCTGATGGCTGGCGTTGGGATCGTAGGTCGAGGGGAAGTTCAGGCCGTAACGAGCCCAGTCGCAGTCCGGCTTCCAGCCCGAACCCTCGCCATCCAGCCAGAGCGGCGGCGGAACGTTGTTCGGGCCGAACTGGTAGTGTTCCTTCGCCACCGCCGCGATCACCGCACAGTCGTTGCCGTCCGCGGTCTGTGTCGGCTCGTCCCCGACCCCCGGAGCGGCGGTCGTGCCGCAAGCGGCCAGCGAGAGGGCGGAAGCGACGATCAGGGCGCGCATGGGAACTCCTACTGGGAGCGCAGACCGGTGATGGTGCGACCGGGGGCGATGTCCTCGGCCGAGGTGATCAGATGAACGAGCGCCGGGCGGCCGTCGTTCCCCTGCGTCGCAGCGCGGGCGGCAGCCAGGGCAACCGGGAAATCTTCCGTGCGGTCGCAACGTATGGCGAAGGCGCCGAAGGCCTCGGCGTATTTGACGAAGTCCGGGTTTTTCAGGTCCGTGCCGACGATCCGGCGCGGATAGTCCCGTTCCTGATGCATGCGGATGGTGCCAAGCGTGCCGTTGTCGACGACGATGACGAGCGCGTTGATGCCGTACTGAACCGCGGTGGCCAATTCCTGACCCGTCATCATGTAGTCGCCGTCGCCCGCGACGCAGACCGCCTCGCGATCCGGATGCACGACCTTGGCCGTCAGCGCGGCCGGATAGCCGTAGCCCATGGCGCCCGAGGTCGGCGCGATCTGGGTCCGGCGCGCCCGGTGGCGATAGAAGCGGTGCAGCCAGGCGGCGAAGTTGCCTGCGCCGTTGGTGATCGCTGTGTCCGCCGGCAGCACGTCGGCGAGGTGCGCCATGCACTCGCTCATGTTTACGGCGCCGCCGACGGTGATCGGCGTCGTGAAGGCTTCGTAATCCGCATGCGTCGCTTCGGCTTGATCGTACCAGTTTCGTCCGGGGTCGATCGTCGACAGGGCGAGCGCGGCCAGCGAACTATCAGCAGCAGCGGCCAGCGACGGAGTCCACACGCGCCCCAGTTCCTCCGGGCCGGGGTGGATGTGGATCAGGCTGTCCGCCGTCTTTGTCCGGTCCAGCAGGGTGTAGCCCTGGGTCGGGTTCTCGCCCATCCGTGCGCCGACGACCAGCAACAGGTCCGCCGCCTTGACCCGCTCGACCAGCTTCGGATTGGGCCCGAGACCCAGATCGCCGGCATAGTTCGACCGGTTGTTGGAGATTAGATCCTTGCGCCGGAACGACAGGGCGACGGGCAGGCCCAGCCGCTCGGCCCAGTCGCCGATGGCGGTCGTCGCGTCATCGCTCCAGCCGGATCCACCGAGGATCAGCATGGGCCGCTCGGCCTTGCCCAGCCGGTCACGGACCTGAGCGAGGAAGGCTGGGTCAAGTGCAGCCCGGGCGGGGACCACCGGGCGCACCGGAGCCGGACCGCCGTCGGCATGCAGAATGTCCTCGGGCAGAGCGATGACGACCGGCCCCTGCCGGCCCTGCAGGGCCGTGGCGAAGGCGCGCTCGACGACCTCGACCGTGCGCTCGGGGGTTTCCAGCTCGGTCGCCCATTTGGCCAGCCCGCCGAAGACCTCTCGGTAGTCGACCTCCTGAAAGGCGCCGCGGCCGCGGTCGGTCAGGGCGATCTGGCCGACGAACAGGATCATCGGGGTGGAGTCCTGATGCGCCGTATGCACGCCGATCGCCGCATGGGTCGCGCCCGGCCCACGAGTGACCATGCAGACGCCCGGCTTGCCGGTCAGCTTGCCGTAGGCCTCGGCCATGTTGGCGGCTCCGGCCTCATGCCGGCAGGTAATGACGCGGATCTTGTCCTCGACGTCCGCCAGCGCATCCAGCACGGCCAGATAGCTCTCGCCCGGCACGCAGAAGACGGTGTCGATGCCGTTGACGATCAGGGTTTCGACAAGGCGGCGGGCGGCGGTATGTGGCGGCTGGGACATACCGGCGCGGTTAGCAGACGGGTCCGGTTTTGGCCATGCAACCGTATGGTCGAGCTTGCGTTTACGGCCAAGGTTCAACGCCAACAAAGGGGATAGACCCATGAAGAAACTGATCACCCTGTCGCTGGTCGCCGCCGCGCTCGCCGTGTCGGCCTGCAACACCATTTCGGGCGTCGGCCGCGACGTCTCGGCCGCCGGCGACGCCGTCACTGGCGCCTCGAACGAAGCCCGCCGCTAAGGGTCGGCTCCGGTTCGACAGATCAACCCCGCCGGTCCGCCGGCGGGGCTTTTCGTTGTCTGCACGTTACATCCGTGGCCTAGCTTGAGCCGATCGCGGTTCTGCGACCTCAGGGAGAGTGACCATGGGCATTCTGGATGACGTGATGGGCCGCCTCGGCAAGGACGCGGGCGGCGGCATAGCCGACCTGCTCAAGGGTCAGGGCGGCGTCGGCGGTCTGGTTGAGAAGCTGGGCTCCAGCGGCATGGGCGATGTCGCAGCCTCGTGGCTCGGCAAGGGCCAGAACCTCAACATTTCGCCCGAGCAGATCAATCAGGTTCTCGGCCACGGCCCGATCGCCGACTTCGCCGCCAAACTGGGCATCTCTCCGGAACAGGCCAGCGAAACGCTGGCGGGTCTCCTGCCCGAGGCCGTCGATCGCCTGACGCCGGGCGGAGAAGCCACTGGCGCCGATGATCTGCTGGACAAGCTGCCCGGCGGTCTCGGCGACATGATCGGCGGCTTCCTGAACCGCTAGTAGACCACCCCGGTCAGATAGAGACCGTCCGAAGGCGCGACCGGCCCGCAGCGGCTGCGATCGCGCGCCGCCAACGCATCGGCGACGTCGTCAATGTTCCAGCGCCCCTGCCCGACCTCGGCGAGGGTGCCGGTCATCGATCGCACCTGCCGATGCAGGAAGCTGCGCGCCTCGAACACCAGATGCACTTCTTCGCCAACGCGGCTGACGCGCGCGACATCCAGCGTCTTTTCCGGCGATTTCGACTGGCAATTCACGTCCCGGAAGGTGGTGAAGTCGTGCAGGCCGACCAGCGTCTGCGCCGCCGCCTGCATCGCCTCGGCGTCCAGCGGCTTCTTCACGTGCCAGACCCGGCCGAGATCCAGCGCCGGCCGTCCGGGGCGGTTCAGGATGCGATAGAGATAGCGTCGGCCAGTCGCCGAGAACCGCGCATGCCAGTCCGGATCGACCTCGGCGCAGTCGAGCACCGCCACCTCCTCCTCGACCATATGGGCGTTCAGCGCATTCATCACCGTCCGCTCGGGCCAGGCCTTCTCGAGGTCGAAGCTGACCACCTGACCGGTGGCGTGCACGCCGGTATCCGTCCGGCCGGCGGCGGCGATACGGATGCTCTCGCCGCAGAAGGCCTTGAGGGCGGTCTCGATCGCGCCCTGCACCGTCGGCTGGCCGGCCTGCGCCTGAAAGCCGTTGTAGCCGGAGCCATCGTATTCGATCGTCAGCCGATAGCGCGGCATCAGGCCAGCACCGTCCCGGGCGGCAACGGAAAGCCGCGCAGCATCTCGTCCGGCGTCTGTACCGCCTTGCCCGCGCGCTGAACGCGCAGCAGGCGTACAGCGCCTTCGCCACAGGCAATGCGCAGATCGCCGTCCAGCACTTCGCCGGGCGCGCCCGTTCCCTTCAGCGACGGCCGCGACAGCAGCGCCTTGATCCGCACGGGCCCATCCTCTCCCGCGACCTCGAACCATGCGCCCGGGAAGGGCGAAAGGCCTCGGATATGGACGTCCACCTCGGCCGCGGGACGGCTCCAGTCGATGCGCGCCTCAGCGGCGGTGATCTTCTTCGCATAGGTCGGTTCGCCGACCTGTTCGGTCCCTTCGACCCCGCCGCGCTCGATCGCCGCCAGCGCCCTGGGCCACAGGCTGGCGCCCGTGTGCGACATGCGCTCGCCAAGAGTCGCAGACGTATCGTCGGAACGGATGTCCATGACTTCGCTCAGCAGGATCGCGCCTTCGTCGAGACCTTCGGACATGCGCATGATCTGGACGCCGGTCTGGCGGTCGCCCGCCATGATCGCGCGCTGGATCGGCGCGGCGCCCCGCCAGCGGGGCAGCAGCGAGCCATGCAGGTTGAAGCAGCCCAACGTCGGCGCCTCCAGCACCTCGCGTTTCAGAATTTGGCCGTAGGCGACGACACAGGCGGCATCGACCTCCAGACTGCGGAAGGTCTCGATGGCCTCGGCGGACTTCATCGATTCCGGGGTGAACACCGGAAGGCCCATGGTCTCCGCGAAGGCGTGCACCGGCGACGGCGTCAGTTTCTGCCCCCGCCCCTTCGGCCGGGGCGGCTGCGAATAGACAGCGACGATCTCATGGCCGGAGGCGATGAGTTCGGCCAGCGACGGCACGGCGAAGTCAGGAGTACCCATGAAGGCGAGGCGCATGGGACGCCTTTAGCGACCGGCGGCGCTTACTGCCAGCGCGTGGAGACGCCGCCGCCCTCGTCCCACTCGCCCCCGGCGTCCAGCGCGTCGTCGAAATCGAGAAGGCGATCCAGCACCACGCCGGCGATGACGCCCAGAGCGGCCACGCCGATCAGGGTCGCCAGCGAGGCCACGCCGACCTTTTCGTTGCGGGTCAGCCGACGGCGGCCCGACGGGTCGACGATGCGGTCGCGGTTGCGCTTGAGGCGGGCCATCAGGCGGCCAGCCTTGCGTTCTTCTTGACCTTGGCGACGGCCCGTTCGCGCTTCAGGCGCGACAGATGGTCGATGAACAGCACGCCGTTCAGGTGATCCATCTCATGCTGGATGCAGACGGCGTAGAGGCCGTCGCATTCTTCCTCGACCGTCTTGCCCGTGTAGTCGATGTAGCGGATGCGGGCCCGCGCCGGGCGTTCGACCGAGTCGAAATATTCCGGGATCGACAGACAGCCTTCCTCGTAGGGGACCGTCTCGTCCGAGGTCCAGAGAATCTCCGGATTGACGAAGAAGCGCGGGTTCTTGCGATCCGCTTCCCACTTCGCCCGATCCTCGTCGCTCATCTCGGCGGGATCGACGTCGCAGGCCGCGCCGTCCTTATCGCCGAGATCCATGACGATGACCCGACGCGTGTCGCCGATCTGCACGGCGGCCAGACCGATGCCCGGGGCGTCGTACATCGTCTCCAGCATGTCATCCATCAGACCGCGCAGTTCGTCGGTCACCGGCCCTTCGACCGGGGTCGAGACCTGCTTCAGGATCGCCAGATCGGCGGCGTTGTCGATGGTCAGGATGCGTCGGATAGCCATGCCCGCGAGGTAGTCTTCGGGCGTCCAAAGGTCAAGATTTCCGAGCGGCGGGCTGGGTTATGCCGGCTGTTCGGGCAGTGGCCTCGGCGTCTTGTCCGGACCGATCGCGACATAGGTGAAGACGCCTTCGGTCACCCGCACCGCCTCGGCGTGCGCCTCGTTTCGCGATCGCTTCCACGCCTCGACCAGAACCCGGATCGAAGTCCGGCCCGTCTTCAGCACCGTGGCGTGCAGCGACACCTCATCGCCGACCGAGACCGGCTGGTGAAACACCATGGCGTCCAGTGCGATGGTCACGCAGCGGCCTTGAGCGATCTCGAACGCGGGGGTCGCCCCGGCGAGGTCCATGTGCGCCAGCAACCAGCCGCCGAAGATGTCGCCCTCGGGGTTGGTGTCCGCCGGCATGGCGATGACGCGGCCGACCAGCCGGCCTTGCGGCTCACTCATCAGAAGGCGCTTTCGCCGGTGATGGCGCGGCCAAGGATCAGGGCGTGCACGTCATGCGCGCCTTCGTAGGTGTTGACGGTCTCGAGGTTCATGGCGTGGCGCATGACGTGCATCTCGCCGGTGATGCCCGCGCCGCCGTGCATGTCACGGGCCTCGCGGGCGATGGCCAGCGCCTTGCCGCAGTTGTTGCGCTTCATCATCGAGATGGCTTCCGGAACCCAGTCGCCGGCGTCCAGACGACGACCCAGCGCGAGCGCCCCTTCAAAGCCGAGGAAGATCTCGGTCTGCATGTCCGCCAGCTTCTTCTGCACCAGCTGGCGCGACGACAGCGGGCGGCCGAACAGCATGCGCTCGCCGACATAGTCGCGGGTCAGGTGGAAACAGGCCTCGGCCGCGCCCATCGCGCCCCAAGAGATTCCGTAGCGCGCCTTGTTCAGACAGGAGAACGGGCCGCGCAGGCCCTTCACGCCCGGCAGGATGTTCTCCTCCGGCACGAAGACGTCATTCAGGCCGATGTCGCCGGTGATCGAGGCGCGCAGGCTCAGTTTGTCGCCGATCTTGTCGGTGGTGAAGCCCTCCATGCCGCGCTCGACGATGAAGCCGCGGATCGTGTCGTCCAGCTTGGCCCAGACCACCGCCAGATCAGAGATCGGCGAGTTGGTGATCCAGTATTTGGCGCCGTTCAGGCGATAGCCGCCCTCGACCGCGACCGCCCTGGTCTTCATCGACGCAGGATCGGAGCCGCCGTCCGCCTCGGTCAGGCCGAAACAGCCGACCAGTTCGCCCGCCGCCATGCGCGGCAGGAACCGCATTCGCTGCTCCTCCGAGCCGAAGGCGTAGATCGGATACATGGCCAGTGACGACTGCACCGACATGGCCGAGCGATAGCCGCTGTCGACCGCCTCGATTTCACGCGCGATCAGCCCGTAGGCGACGTGGCTGACGCCCGCGCCGCCGTACTGTTCGGGCAGGGTTGCGCCGAGAAAGCCCATCTCGCCCATCTCGGTCATGATGGCGCGGTCGAAGGTCTCATCCCGGAAGGCGGCCACGATGCGGGGCAGCAGCTTTTCGCGGGCGTAGGCGCGCGCGGCCTCCTGAATGGCGCGCTCGTCCTCGGTCAGCCGGCCGTCCAGATCCAGAGGATCGTCCCAACGGAAGGTCTTTTGCGGAGCGGAGGCGCCGTCGGCCATGGTCGTCTGTCCCAAGCGTTGCGGGGGTCTCATGCGATCGTGAGCAAGCGTGACGATCGGCCCCCTGTTCTGCCGCGCGGTTTAGGACAGAATGACGACCGCGGGTAGAGGCAGGGCCCGCGTCGCGATATGCAGGGGCTCATGATCCGCACGTTCAAGCACCTGTTCGCCGATCACCCCCGCGAGGTCGGCGAAGGCTATTTCCAGCACATGGCCCACGCGATGGGCTTCGGCTTCAAGCTCGCACGCCTGTCGGCGACGGCGATGCTCCACGGCGTCGTGCCGGGCGTCTGCAAGACGACGGTCTCGGACGAGATCAAATCCATGGCCAGGGACATGGGCGGCCGGGCCGAGGAAGCCCGCGAATGCCGCATGCGCGACGCCGGCGTCTGGGATCCGGGGCTCTAGGGCCTAGCGGGGCGCCCGCTTGGCGAGGATGCGCTGTAGCGTGCGGCGGTGCATGCCCAGACGGCGCGCCGTCTCCGAGACATTGTGGTCGCACAGCTCATAGACCCGCTGGATATGCTCCCAGCGAACCCGGTCGGCGCTCATCGGATTGACCGGCGGCTCCGGCGCTTCGCCGGTGGCCAGAAGCGCTTTCACCACATCGTCCGCATCGGCGGGCTTCTGCAGATAGTCGACCGCGCCGGCCTTCACCGCCGCAACGGCGGTGGCGATGGCGCCGTAGCCGGTCAGCATGACGATGCGGCTGTCCTCGCGGCGCTCTCGGATCGCCTCGACGACCTTCAGGCCGTTGCCGTCCTCCAGCCGCATGTCCAGCACAGCGAAGGCAGGCAGAGACGTTTTCAGAGCTTCCGAGGCCTCGGCGATTGAGGCGGCCGTGGTCACTTCGAACCCACGGCTTTCGAGTGCGCGGCCCAGCCGGGTGCGCAGGGCGTTGTCGTCGTCCAGCAGCAGAAGGGTCTTGTCCTGAAGCGCGGCCACGCGGTCTTCGAGGTCGGTCATGTCAAATCTCCTGCGCGCTCAAGTCGGTAACGGCGAAGCTGAGGTCAAGGTTCAGACACAGGGGTGCGACAACGCATCCAGTGGTCACGACGCCACCTCCAGCGCCGGGCGGGGCCAGCGAACGGCGACGCGCGCACCTCTCGGCTGACCCTTGCCGCCCTCGCCCACCCCAACGCTGACCTTGCCGCCGGTGCGCTCCAGCAGGGTTCGCGCGATGAAGAAGCCCAGACCCATTCCGCCCTGACTGGGGGCGATCGGCTCGGGCGGGGGCGGAGCGGCCTTGCGACCCTTGCGGCGGGGTGTGGTGGCCGCCGCGGCGGTGGCGGCGGCGGCCGAGGCGGCGGCTTCGGCGATCTGGGCGGCAAGCGCCCGTCGCGCCTTGCCCTGCGGTCGGCTAGTCACATAGGGCTCACCCAGCCGGGGCAGGATGTCGGCCGGGAAACCGGGACCATCATCGACGATCTCGATCTCGATAAAGCCGGCGTCGACCAGAGCCCGTACGCGCACATGGCCGTTGGCGAAATCGGCGGCGTTCTCGACCAGCGTCGACAGACCATGGATCACCTCCGGCAGGCGACGCACGCGAGGCTCGGGTTCTCCCGACGCCGTACGCACCCCGACGTCGAAGGCCAGATCGAAGCCCCGATGCGGATCCGCAACCTCCTCCAGCAGCGCCTTCAGCCCTACCTCGGCGAAAGTGCCGTCCTCTTCCGGCTGCTGGGAGAGGCGTTTCAGGATCTCGCGGCACCGTTCGGCCTGGCTCAGGATCAGCGCTGCGTCTTCCGCAGCGGCCCCATCGTTGGGCGAGGCGCGCAGCAGCTCCTTGGCCACCACCTGAATGGTCGCCAATGGCGTGCCCAGTTCATGCGCCGCTGCCGCCGCCAGACCGCCCAGCGCCGCCAGCCTCTGTTCGCGCTGCAGCACATCCTGCGTCGTCGCCAGCGCCAGCTCCAGCTTCTCGGCGTCCGCCGCCACCCTCCACGCATAGGCGGCCGTGAAGACCACCCCGGTGATCAGGGCCATGCCGATTCCCACCTTGTAGAGCGCCGGCACCACCAGATGGGTCCCCGCCTGCCAAGGCAGCGGCAGGGAGTAGAAGAACAGGGCGATGGTGGCGCACAGCACCAACAGCCCCATCAGGACCGCCTGCCGTCCCGGCAGCGACGCCGCCGCCACGGTCACCGGTGCGACCAGCAGCAGGCAGAAAGGGTTCTGCAGCCCGCCGGTCAGACCCAGCAGGATCGACAGTTGCAGGATGTCGAAACCCAGATGCGCCGCCGTCATCACGCCGTCCGGCTGCGATCCGTCGGTCCGCTTCAGCCGCGCCATGGCGTTCAGGTTCATGGCCACGCTGGCCAGAATGGCGGTCAGGCATCCCCACAGCGGCAGGTCGAAGTGAAAATACAGGGTGGCGGTGGCGACCGTGACGCTCTGCCCGAAGATCGCCATCCAGCGCAGGATGACCAGCGTGCGCAGGCTCAGCCCCCGGCTGCGGCGCGGCAGGTTGCGCCAGCCGGCGAACCGGCTTTCGGGCGGATCGAATTGCGGCGATGATGGGTCTTGGGCCGTGGTCACGGGCCTTCTATAGACCGGCTGCGCTTCCTTGGCGCGTTTTCGAGCGAGACCCCATGCCGCGTCGTTCCATTCTGCTGTTGGCCGGAGCCTGCATCGTCATCGCGGCGGCTGTCGGCCTCTTCACCTTCATGATGGTCAGCCGCCCCTCGAATGCGCCCGCGCAGGGCGAGGTGGTCTCGATCGGCGAGGCGCAGATTGGCGGGCCGTTCGAACTGGTCGATCAGGACGGCCGCGCGGTCGACCAGTCCATTCTCGATGGCAAGTGGAGCCTCGTCTTCTTCGGCTTCACCTACTGCCCTGACTACTGCCCCACCACGCTGAACGGTCTGGCAGCGACGCAGGCGCGACTGGGCGACGAGGCGAAGGATCTGCAGATCCTGTTCGTGTCCATCGATCCCGAGCGCGACACGCCGGCGGCGATGAAGACCTATCTGTCGCTTGACGGCTATCCGAAGGGGGTAATCGGCCTGACGGGCACGCCGGCGCAGGTGAAGACCGCAGCGGACGCCTATCGGGTGATCTACCAGAAGGTCGGCGACGGCGACGACTACACGATGAACCATTCGACGCTCGTTTATCTGATGGGCCCGGACGGCAAGTTCCGCAGTGCGCTGCAGCATGATCTGGGGCCGGATCGGACCGCCGAAATTATCCGCCGAACCATCGCACGGGGTTGAGATCGCGCCGTCCGGTCACGATTTGAGTGATCGCCGCTAATCTTTTTGCAGTCCGGCGCATTCTATGTTGCCCTCCCGTCTCTTCGGCGGGGGCCGTATCAGGACACGCATGCTCTATTCGCTTCACGAGCTCGCCTACGCGTCGGCGGCTCCTTTCCGGGTCGGCGCCCAGATGGCGCGTCAGTTCTGGAGCTCTCCATTCAATCCCGCGGCGGACACGGCGATCGGCCGTACGGCTTTCGCGTCGGCGGAATTGTTCGAGAGCGTCACACGCCGGTACGGCAAGCCTGACTGGGGTCTGGACGTCGTCACCATCGCCGGCAAGCCTGTCCGCACGACCGAGCAGGTCGTCTGGTCCTCGCCGTGGTGCCGGCTTGTCCGGTTCGCGCGTCACATCGGCGACCTGAAGCGGGCGGGCAAACCGGCGGCCGCGCCATCCGTGCTTATCGTCGCGCCGCTCTCCGGCCACTACGCCAGCCTGCTGCGCGGCACCGTCGAGGGTTTCCTGCAGGACCACGACGTCTACGTGACCGACTGGGTGAACGCCCGTCAGGTGCCGATGCTGGAAGGCCGTTTCGACTTCTTCGACTACATCGACCACGTTCGCACCATGCTGGCCCAGATCGGTCCGCGCGCCCACGTCGTCGGCGTCTGTCAGCCCGGTCCGCCCGTGCTCGCCGCGTGTGCGCTGATGGCCGAGGACGAGGATCCGAACCGCCCCGCCTCCATGACCTTCATGGGCTCGCCCATCGACGCGCGCCTGTCGCCGACGGTCACCAACGAGCTGGCCGAGGAAAAGCCGTTCACCTGGTTCCAGTCGAACATGATCCACACCGTGCCCTGGCCCTATCCGGGCTTCGGACGGCGGGTCTATCCGGGCTTCGTGCAGCTCTACAGCTTCATGTCGATGAACGAGGAGAAGCACACCGACGCCCACTGGAAGTATTTCCAGGATCTGGTTTCGGGAGACGGCGACGGGGCCCAGAAGCACGAGGAATTCTATGACGAATACCTGTCGGTGCTGGACCTGACCGAAGAGTTCTATCTTCAGACGATCGACATCGTCTTCCAGCAGCACCTGTTGCCCCGCGGCCTTCTTGAGCATCGGGGACGCAAGGTCGATCTGACGAAGATTACGGACATCGGCCTGATGACCGTCGAGGGCGAGAAGGACGACATTTCGGGTGTCGGCCAGACGCAGGCGGCGCATGACCTGTGCACCAACATCCCGAAGAAGCGCCGCGTGCTCTACGTCCAGCCGGACGTCGGCCACTATGGCGTCTTCAACGGCCGGCGGTTCCGCGACGAAATCTATCCGCGCGTCCGCGATTTCATCGCCAAAAACGAGTCCCTGAGTGCAGTACCGGAACGGCCAGCGGCTGCCGCCTGAGGCCCTCGGGGTCGCCGCGAGACTGTCGGTCAATCCGCGCGCCCGGCGGCTGTCGATCCGCATCGACGGTCGTGCGGGTGAGGCCGTTCTGGTCGCCCCGTCCGAGCGCAAGCTGGCCGACGTCGTCGCCTTCGCCCGCACCAAGGCCGACTGGATGCGCGAGCGGCTGGAAGCGCGCGTCGAGGGCACGCCTCTGGAGCCCGGCGGAACGGTCTCCCTGTTCGGCAAACCGGTCGCCCTTGTCGGGACCGGAGGCGCAGGCGCGGCGCGACTGAGCGATGATGGACGGAGCATCACCTCCGGCGGCGAGGGCGAGGCCTTCGCCCGGCGGGTGGAGAACCTGTTCAAACGGGTTGCGAGAGAAACACTGCAGGCGCGGACCGATTTCCATCTTCGTACGCTCGGCCAGCGGCCGGTGAAGATGTCCATCGCCGATCCGAAATCGCGCTGGGGTTCCTGCAGCCCGCACAACCGGACCATCCGCTACAGCTGGCGTGTCGTCATGGCTCCGCCAGAGGTGATCGACTACCTCGCGGCCCACGAGGTGGCGCATCTGGTCCATGCGGATCACAGCCCGGCCTACTGGTCCGTGGTCCAGCGACTGGTCGGCGACCACCGGCCGTTCCGCAAATGGCTGCGGGACCACGGCCCTGCCCTGCACGCTGTCGGGCGTTAGAAGAACTGCGACTCCGGCCGGCGCTCCGGCTGCGGGGCCATGCCCGGCTTTTCCGGCTGACGCTGGCCGGGCTGGGGCGCGGTCGGGCGGACCACGGCTGGGCCGCCTGAGGAATAGGTCCGCGACTGCGACTCCGCAGGCGGATAGCCGCCCTGACCGTCGTCCTCGACATAGGGCTGTGCCGTCGGGCTTTCGGCGTAGGGGTCCTCGACCTCGCCCATCAGATCTTGAATGGGGCTCGGCGGCTGCCAGCCCTCGGGCATGGGCGGGCCGTCAGGGATGGCCGGAGCGTCGAGACGCGGCAGGGCCGCCTCCATGAAGCCGCGCCAGATGGCGGCCGGCGACGACCCGCCGGTGACGCCGCGCATGGCCGTGTTGTCGTCCTTGCCCACCCAGACGGCAGTGACGAAGCCGCCCGTGTAGCCGACGAACCAGGCGTCCTTGTAGTCCGAGGTCGTGCCCGTCTTGCCTGCCAGATCACGCCCGGCGATCGCCGCCGACCGCCCCGAGCCCGAGGTGATGACGCCCCGCAGAAGCTGGTTCTGGTAGTAGAGGAAGGGGTTCGAGATCGTCTGGATCGGCCCCTCATCCCGGGCCGCATGCTGATAGACGACCCGACCCTGCGGCGTGCGGATGCGGCTGATGCCATAGGCGCGGACCCGCTTTCCGCCGTTGGCGAAGGCGTCATAGGCCTGGGCCATTTCCAGGGGGCTGACCTCGACCGCGCCCAGCGCCATTGAAGGCTGCAGGCCGATCTCGCTGGTGATGCCCAGACGGCGGGCGGTGCGGGCGACGTTGTCGCGACCGATCTGGTCGGCGATGCCTGCAGCGACTGTATTGGTCGACTGGGCGACCGCGTTAGCCAGCGTCGTCTCGCCGATGAAGGTCCCTGAGTAGTTGCGGGGCGACCAGTTGCCGATCGTAATCGGCTGGTCGACCACCCGGGTCTCGGGCGTGTAACCGCTCTCCAGCGCCGTCAGATAGACGAACGGCTTGAAGGCAGAGCCCGCCTGACGCCGCGCGTCGACGGCGCGGTTGAACTGGCTGTCGGCATAGCTGGCGCCGCCGATCATGGCGCGCACCCGGCCCTCGCCGTCCAGCGCGACCAGCGCGGCCTGCTGCACGCCCTTGCCCTCGTCGCGGTCAAGGATGCGGCGGACGGCGCGTTCGGCCGAGGTCTGCAGGGTCAGGTCCAGCGTGGTCTCGACCACCAGATCCGAGGTCGTGTCGCCGGCCATCTCCCGGACCTGCTTGTCCAGCCAGTCGATGAAATACTGGGCGTGCTGGCTGGCGAGGGTGCGCGACACCCGCACCGGCGTCGCCGCCGCCTGATCGCGCTGGGCCGCCGTGATCACGCCGGACTCGACCATTTCGTTCAGCACCACAGTCGCTCGCGCGCCTGCGCGTTCGCCCTCGGACAGGGGCGAGTAGCGCGACGGGGCCTTCAGCAAGCCGGCCAGAAGCGCGGCTTCGCCGATGGTCAGCTGGCTGGCGGGTTTGTCGAAATAGCGCTGCGACGCCGCCTCGATGCCATAGGCCCCGGCGCCGAAATAAACCCGGTTCAGATACAGGGCGAGGATCTCGTCCTTCGAGAACTTCATCTCCAGCCACACGGCCAGCATCAGCTCCTGGACCTTGCGCTTCATGTTCTGGTCGGGGCTCAGGAACAGGTTCTTGGCCAGTTGCTGGGTCAGGGTCGAACCGCCCTGCACGACGCGGCCCGCGCGCACGTTCGAGACCATGGCCCGGCTCATGCCGACCGGGTCGAAGCCGGGGTGGTGATAGAAGCGCCGGTCCTCGATGGCGATGAAGGCCGCGGGCACATAGTCCGGTAGAGCCTTCAGATCGACGGGCGGGGCCTGTTGGGAGCCGCGCGTGGCGATCATGGCGCCGCTGCGATCCAGATAGGTGATCGTGGGCTGGCGATCGACGTTGTAGAGCGCCGAGGTATCCGGCAGGTCACGGGCGAAGAAGGCGAACAGGGCGACCAGGAAGATCAGCCCCCAGACGCCCAGTACGGTCAGCCAGTAGAAGAACCGCTTCCAGCCCGACCGCGGCGGCTTTGCACCACCGCGCCCCGTTTCGCGCCCGTAATCCTGGGTGTTCGCCATCGAAACCTCATCCGACCGATCGGTCCTGACCGATCCGCCTCAACGCGGACACGCCCTCGTATCGCTCACGCCAGCGTGATCACGCAATCCGCCCAAACCATGACGGTTTCGACGCCTATTCTAAAAACGCGTTCACCTCGGCGAGGAAACGGTCGGGCTGGTCGTACATGATGAAGTGGGCGCTGTCGTCGATCCGCTTCAGCCCGGCGGACGGCAGGGTCGCGAACGAGGCGCGGTAGATGGCGTCAGTGATCTCGTTGGTCATGCGCGCGTCGTTGAACTTCACATACAGCACCGTCGTCGGGGCGGTGATCTTCGGCAGTTCTGGACGCAGGTCGGTGACGATCAGTTCGCGAAAGGCGTGGGCCGCCACCTGCTGATCCGTCGCACGCATATCGGCCAACGCAGGCTCGCGCTTCCCGACCGTATTGATCATGCCGTTGATCGAAGCTGTCGCCTGGGCGACGTAAGCCTCGCGCGGGCTGCCGGCCATGCCGGCGGAGATCTGGTCGGCGACGGGCGTGACCGATTCCGCTGTCGGGTTCGTGCCGGGCGCAGCGAACATCGCGCCCATGAAAGGCACCATGTCGATGACCATCAGCTTGCCGACGCTGTCAGGATGACGCGCCGCCAGCATCATGGCGATCGTACCGCCCATCGAGTGACCGATGACGGCCGGCTTGTTCAAACCCTTCTCGGAGATGTAGCGGGCGAGGTCTTCCGCCACGGGCGCGGCGACCGGACCCTCCGCGTTGTCCTCGGCGGGCGCGCCGGCGAAGCCCTGAACGTGCAGGGCGTGGATCCGATAGCGGTCGCCCAACTGCTGGGTCAGCTGGTCGAACACGTGCGGCGACGAGCTGAGGCCCGGGATCAGGATCAGGTCCGGCGCACCCTCGCGGCCCGAGAGGCGGACGTGGAAGCGCCCCGACTCAAACTCGGCGTGATGATCGGCATGCGCGGCGCCGGCGTGATGCTCGTGCTCCTGCGCCATGGCCGGGGCCGCGGCGGCGAAGGACAGCGCAGCCAGAACGGCGGCGGCGGCGGTGATCGTCTTCATGGTCGTTTCCCGGTTTGCGAGGCCAGCCCGCTTCGTGGTTTGTCAGCGCAGAGGGCGCGATCCGATGCGGCCGGTCAAGACTTCATCGAAAGGCGAGGCTAGACTGCGCCAATGACGCCCGCTGACAGCGCTTCTCCGCCCCCCGCTTCACCTGAAGCGAAGGCCCCGCCCGCCGCCTTCGGCAAGGGCTTCGTGCTGGACGCCTGGTACTTCGTCGCGCTCGCCCGCGACGTGAAGCCCGGCTCGCTCAAGCGACATGAGCTGCTGAACGATCCCGTCCTGATCGGCCGGACGCAAGGCGGTCAGGTCTTCGCCATGCGCGACATCTGCCCCCACCGCGCTGCGCCGCTTTCGGCAGGACGCATCGTCAACAAGGACGGCGAAAGCGAGACGGTGGAATGCCCGTATCACGGCTGGCGCTTCCGGACGGACGGAGTGTGCGCCGCCATCCCGTCCTTGGTCGAGGAGCAGGACTTCGAGACCGACCGCATCCGCGTGCGGTCCTATCCCGTCCGCGAAAGTCAGGGCCTGATCTTCGTCTGGATGAGCTCTGACCCCCGCGGCGCCGGCGAGCCCGACCATGAGCCGCCGCAGTTCCCCGGCGTCGTCGGCGGAGAGGCCAGGCTGGTCGAGTGGATGGATTTCGACAGCCACATCGATCACGCCGTCGTCGGCCTGATGGACCCGGCCCATGGCCCCTATGTTCACCAGCAGTGGTGGTGGCGGTCGGAGCATTCGATGCATGAGAAGGCCAAGGCTTTCGAACCCCGCGAGCACGGCTTTGCCATGGTGCGTCACGCGCCGTCGTCCAACAGCCGTGCATACAGGATCCTTGGCGGCGCGCCGGCGACCGAGATCACCTTCCGCCTGCCCGGCTATCGCTGGGAGCATATTCAGGTGGGCGAGAAGCAGGTGCTGGCCCTGACCTGTCTGACGCCGATCACCGACACGAAGACGCGCATCACTCAGATCTTCTGGTCCGACCATTGGGTGTTCGGTCTCGCCAAGCCCTTCCTGCGCATGGGCGTCGTCGCCTTCCTCAAGCAGGACGGCGGCATGGTGAACCTGCAGAACGAGGGCCTGCGCTACGACCCCGCGCTGATCTGGATCGACGACGCCGACAAACAGGCCAAGTGGTACCAGCAGCTGAAGCGCGAATGGACGAAAAGCCGCGTCGAGGGACGCGGCTTCTCAAACCCGGTCAAACCGGCTGTCCTGAAGTGGAAGAGCTAGAGCGGGCCGCCACGCGACCCGCCTGGGCCCTGACCCTTATTGACGGGCCAGCTGGCTCGACAGGATCAGGTCGATCTGCTTGCGCACGTGCGGAGTCATTTCCTCGATACCCCAGCCGTCATAGGCGGCGTAGCGGTAGTTCGAGATGTAGACGTCCCAGATCATGCGGCCCAGCAGCGGCGTGTCGACGTCCTGCTTGACCTCGCCGGCGCGGATGCCGTCCTGCAGCACGGCGACCAGAACCTCGACCAGCGGACGGATCAGCTGGCGCTGACGTTGGTCGTCGGCCTCGGGCTGGAACCACGAGCGAGCGATCACCGCCTGCATCAGCGGCAGGATGTCCAGCGCGCGGTGGTAGCCGGCGGTCAGGGCGCTGGCGAGGCGTTCGCGCACACCGCCGTCCTTGCCGGCGCCGTTCTGGAAGTCGGTCAGCATCGCGCCGAGGTCCTGCGACAGCACGGCCTCGAACAGCTCGGCCTTGTCCTGGAAGTTGGCGAAGACGGCGCCGGTCGACATGCCGGCGGCCTTGGCGATGTCGCGGATGGTGGCGGCCTCATAGCCGCGCTCGGCGAACAGACCGCGGGCGGCGTCCAGAACCTTCTGGCGGGTGCGGACCTTGGCGGCCTGGCGGCGGTTGAGACGAGGAGCCTCGCCGTCATGAGCGACGGGGGCGAGCTGGGCGTTGTCTTGCATGGAAAAGGTGCACTCGTACTGCGGCGGGTACTATCCGCCAATCAATGAGAAGCCGAAGCTTGGTGATGGCCCAGACACGCTTGGGTTCGGCATACTGCCGTTGGGCGAGCCGTGGCCAGTCAACATGCAACGATGACCAAAATGGGGTGTGCGGATTACACGGGTATTGCGAAGTTTAAAGCAGATCCGTGCTTAATTCCGTCGCGTCGATCGCAGCGCGCGTGCTGGTCGCGCATCGTTTTCGGCCATAGCCGCCTGAAAGACCTTGCGGAATTGATCCCGACGCTCGTGGATCGACGCGAGCACCAGTCCCATCGGCACCCCGAGATCGACCAGGGTATTTTCCGCGAGCTGAAGACTGGCCTCTGTCGTCTCCGGCACCGCGTCCGTGACGCCCAGCCTGTACAGCCGCTCAGCGTGTCGGGCGTCGCGAGCCCGGGCGATCAGGATCAGATCGGGCCGCAGCGACCGGGCGGCGGTCACCACCTCGTCCACCTTGGTGGGCGCATCCATGGTCACCACGACGGCGCGAGCGGTCTCGATACCGCAGCGCGCCAGCATTTCGGGACGACCCGCGTCGCCATAGAAGACGTTTGATCCCTCCGCCCGCCCCTTGGCGACAGTTGAAGCGTTGGCGTCCACCGCCATGAACGCCTGCCCGTGCTCGGTCAGCAGCTCGCCGACCAGCCTGCCCACGCGGCCGAAACCGACGATCAGAACCTGGTTCTCTGCAACCTCTGGCGCCATCGCCTCGGGCTCGAGCTCGGGCTGGGCCGGCTCCACCTTGCGGATCAGACGGTCTGCGAGCAACGCCATAAGCGGCACGGTGAACATGCTGATCGTGGCCGCAAGGATGATGGTCCGGGTGAACTCCGGCGAGGCGATGCCCTCGACCAAACCCGCACCCAGAATGACGAAAGCGAACTCCCCCGCGGGGCCCAGCACCATCGCGGTCTCGATCGCGTTGCGGTTCTTCACGCCCCAAAGGCGACAGGCGCCGTAGATCAGCACGGCCTTGAACAAGGTCAGACCTATCGCAAGACCGAAGACGGTGAAGGGCGCGGCCGCTACGGCGTTGAGGTCCAGTCCGATGCCGACGCCGACGAAAAAGACTCCGAGCAGCAGGCCCTTGAACGGCTCGATCGAAATCTCGACCTCGCGCCGGAACTCCGTCTCAGCCAGCAGCAGGCCGGCGACGAGCGCGCCAAGGCTCATCGACAGACCCGCCGCCTGCGCAGCCAGACCCGAGGCCACGACGACCAGCAGGCTCGCCGCCAGAAACAGCTCCTGCCCCTGTCCCTTCGAACGTGCGCGCGCGACCGAGCGGAACATCGGCCGCAGCACCAGTCGGCCCAGCACGACGATCAGCGCCAGTCCGATGGCGGCCGGCACAAGGGTGAAAAGGGCGGGGCCCAGCACCGACGGATCAAACTCTCCCGCCGGGGTGGCCCCGTCGGTAGCCATGGCGGCCATGACAGTGACCGTAGTGAGGATAGGCGCTACGGCCAGATCCTGCGCCAGGAGAGTCGCAAAAGTCGCTCGCCCGGTCGCCCCGCCCATTCGTCCGCGCTCGGCCATCACCGGCATGACGACGGCGGTCGATGACAGCGCCAGACCCATGCCCAGCACCGCCGCCGACACCAGCGACTGACCCATCAGCATGAAGACGGCGGCGAGGCCGACGGCGCAGGCCGCGACCTGCGTCAGGCCAAGGCCGAAGACCAGCCTGCGCATGGACTTCAGCCGCTCCCACGACAGCTCCAGCCCGATCATGAAAAGGAGGAAGGCGACGCCCAGCTCCGACAGCGAGCGGATCTGACTGGCGTCCGAGATCGTCAACCAGGCGAGCCACGGCGCCGTCTCGGAGAACCGCGCAAGACCGGAAGGCCCCAGTAGCACACCGGCCGTCAGGAAGCCGAGTACAGGGCTGATCTTCAACCGGTTGAACAGGGGTACAACCACCCCCGCCGCGGCCAGAAAGACCACAAGATCCTTGTACTCGCCGCCTGCCCCGCCGTGCCCTGTCATTCGCCCTCCGCGCTGTCAGCCTACAGGCTGAACCGGTTCTGTCAGATATTTCCTTCGCGGCTGCGACGCCTTCAGGAGCACTTCGTCGCAAGCTGGTCGCAGGCCGCCGCCATGCACTGGCGGTCTTGTCGGGATACGACCAAGCTGGCGACGTCAACAAGCAGAGACGATCCATGCTCGCCCGCGCCCTGTCCACCAGCCTGATCCTGCTTACCACAACGCCGGCCGCCGCGGATCCGGTCGATGAGCTGATCCGCCAGTACATGGAGGTCAGCCACATCCCGGGGGCTGCGGTCGCCATCGTCGATGACGGCGTGGTGGAGAAGATGAAGGGCTACGGGTTTGCCAATCTGGAGTGGCGGGGGGAAGTCACACCCGACACGCCGTTCCAACTGGCTTCGGCAACGAAGATCTTCACCGGCGTTATCCTGATGCGGCTGTCGGAGCAGGGCGTGGTCGGGCTCGACGATCCACTGACCCGCTATTTCCCGGAGGCGCCGGAGACGTGGAAACAGGTGACCCTGCGACAGCTGGCCAGCCACATGTCGGGCATGCCTGAACGTCTGGGCCTTCCGGATACGGCCAGCCCGCAGGACTTCGCCGCCGCCGCCATGACCCGCCCGCTGGCTTACACGCCGGGCAGCGAGAGCCGCTATGGCTTCACCGACTATATCGTCCTTACCGCCGCGCTTGAGAAGGCGACGAGGTTGAGCTTCGCAGACATCGTCCAGCGCGAGATCACGACGCCGCTGGGCCTGACAAACACCGGCTTCAGTTTCGAGACCCGCGGCGCACCGCTCGCGCCGTCGCAGGTGCAGCGTCGGGCCTCGCTCTACAGCTGGAACGGCGCGGAGCAGGACGACGACACGTTCGTCTATATGCCGTACGGCTATTCGGCCGGCGGGCTGTACAGCTCCGTCCGGGACCTCGCGACGCTGTTCACGGCGATCGACGGCGGACAGTATCTGTCAGCCGAAAGCTTCAGGGCCCTGACCACAGCCGCGCCGCTGAGTGACGGACGGCCCGGTGGGTTCGCCATCGGCTGGACAGCGGACCAGTATCGCGGCCAACAGGTGTATGGGCACAGCGGAGGACCGGCTCTGGCGGACATACTGCATGTCCCGTCCGAGCGGCTCACGATCATCGCACTGGCGAACCAGAGGCAGTTCTTCCCCCTGCTGGCCCAGTCGATCGCGGATACCGAACTGGCTCCCATTGAACCGCGCCCAACCCTGATTGACGAACGGCCGGCGTTAACGGCGTCGGTCGCAAAGGCACTCGCCACCGCCGGAGATGGTCGCCTCGACAAGGCCGCGTTCACGACCACGGGCGGCGGGTCGCACGATTTCCTGTCCAACTTCGGGCGCGCGCTGCTGACAGCCGTCGGTCCCCTTCAGGGTCTGGATCTGTTGTCGGAAGCCACGGACGGGGATGGGTTCCGCAGAAGCTACCGCGCCCGGTTCGAGCGCCGGGATGTCGTCTGGATCGTCCGCACGGATGCGCAGGGACTGTTCAATGAACTTCGCCCCGGCGGCGAAACCGACTGACCGCGGCAGAACAGCCTGAAAGGCTGAACGGTCGGTCGCATCAGCTCCGTCGCTTCATGACAAAAAATTCAGGCGACAGTCGAAGAGCGGTGTTTAGGGTCGCCGCCGACCCCTCCGTCAGGTAAAGAAAAGTCCGGAAACGCCTCAATGAAGAAGCTTCTGATCGGCGCCGCTGCTGCGGCCCTTATCCTGCCCGCAACCGCCCAGGCCCAGTCCTGGACCGACGCCGACGACCACGCCTGTATTGACGAGGCCTGTACGGTCGTCGAGCTGTTCCAGACGCCGGCGCCGGGCGGCGACGTGGTCCTTGGCTATCAGGGCACCGCCGCGCCGAAGTACGGGACGTGGGGCTTTGATTTGAACGGCCGCGATACCTCGGTGAACCCGGGCGACAACTTCTTCCGCTACGCAAACGGGGCGGCGCTGGACCGGCTGCAGATCCCGTCCGACCGGACCAGCTACGGCTCGTTCAACCTGCTGCGGGAGCTGTCCGACAACCGGGTCAAGGAAATGATCGACGGGCTGGTGGCGCGCACCGATCTGACCCAAGGCTCGGACGAACAGAAGATCGCGGACGCCTACCGGGCCTATATGGACGAGGCCCGGATCGAACAGCTGGACGCCCAGCCGATCCAGCCGTACCTGACCGCGATCCGCGCGGCGGACACCCATGAGAAGATGGCCGTCTACATGGGCCAGACGGTGGGTCGCGTCGGCGGCTCGATATTCGGCACGGGCATCACCACCGATCAGAAGGCGCCGACCCGCTACGTCGTCTCGACCGGTCAGTCGGGCCTCGGCCTGCCGAACCGCGACTACTATCTGGAGCAGCGCTGGGCGGACAAGAAGGTGCTATACCGCGCCTATGTCGAGCGCATGCTGACCATGATCGGCTGGGACAATCCGTCCGCCAGCGCCGACGCCATCCTCGCCTTCGAGGACAAGATCGCCGAGGCCCACTGGACCCCGATCCAGAACCGCAACCGCGACGAGACCTACAACGAATACACCATCGCCCAGCTCGCTTCAGAAGCCCCCGGCTTCGCGTGGCAGGACTACTACACCGCGGTGGGCGTGGGCGACGTGCCTCGCCTGATCGTGCGTCAGGATACCGCCATGCCCAAGCTGGCGGCCATCTACGCCGAGACCCCTATCGCCACGATCCAGGCGTGGCAGGCGTTCCAGACGGTGGACCAATCCGCCAGCCGCCTGTCCAAGCGCTTTTCGGACGCGCAGTGGGAGTTCCGCTCGCGCGACCTGCAGGGCCAGCCGATGCAGCGGTCGCGCGACAAGCGCGGCATCAGCTTCGCGGAAGGCATGCTGGGCGAAGCCGTCGGCCGTCAGTACGTGGCCGAATACTTCCCGCCCGAGTCCAAGGCGCAGATGGAGCAGCTGGTCGCCAACCTGCGCACGGCGCTGGGCAACCGCATCCGCACCTACGACTGGATGAGCCCGGAAACGCAGGCGCAGGCCGAGGACAAGCTGAACAAGTTCACGGTCAAGATCGGTTACCCGAACAAGTGGCGCGACTATTCCGGTCTGGAAGTGCGCCCGGACGACCTGTTCGGCAATGGCGAGCGTGCGGGACTGTTCCGCTGGAACTATCAACTCAGCCGCCTGAACGAGCCTGTCGACAAGGATGAATGGGGCATGACCCCGCAGACCGTGAACGCCTACTACAACTCGACCAACAACGAGATCGTCTTCCCGGCCGCCATCCTGCAGCCGCCCTTCTTCGATCCGAACGGCGATCCGGCGGTCAATTACGGTGGTATCGGCGGCGTAATCGGCCACGAGATCGGTCACGGCTTCGACGATCAGGGCTCCAAGTCCGACGGCGACGGCGTGCTGCGCAGCTGGTGGACCGCCGAGGACCGCGCCAACTTCGACGGCCTGACCAGGCGTCTGGGCGAGCAGTACGACCAGTTCGAGCCAATCCCGGGCTTCCACGTCCAGGGCGGCCTGACCATGGGCGAGAACATCGGCGACGCCGCCGGCAATGCCGTGGGTCTCGAGGCCTATCATCTGTCGCTGAACGGCCAGCCCGCGCCGGTGATCGACGGCACGACCGGCGATCAGCGCTTCTTCTACGGCTGGGCGCAGGTCTGGCAGTCGAAGTACCGCGAAGACGCCCTGAAGCAGCAGATCGCCACCGATCCGCACAGCCCCGCCGAGTTCCGCGTCATCGGCCCGGTGCGCAACGTCGACGCTTGGTACGATGCCTTCGACGTCCAGCCGGGCTCGAAATACTACCTCGCGCCGGCGGACCGGGTTCGCATCTGGTAGGTCGCGACAAGTGACGACAGCGAGGGCCGGAGCAGGAATGCTCCGGCCTTTCGTCTATTCGGAATCCAGCATCCCGCCCTCGACCCGCACGAACTGGGCGCGGCCACGTAATGGGGCGAAGAGCTCGGCCTCGGTGCCCGTCATGAAGGCCTGCAGGCCCAAGGCCTCGATCTCGTCGAACAGAGCGGCGCGGCGGGCCGTGTCGAGATGGGCGGGGGCTTCGTCCAGCAGCAGGATCGGCGACGCGGGCTGATCGGACAGACGGCTCAGCTGGGCGAGGATCAGGTTCAGGACCAGCGCCTTCTGCTCACCGGACGAGCCTTCGGCGGCGGGGCGGTTCTTCTCGCGATGGAGCGCCGTCAGATCCGACCGATGGGGGCCGTATAGAGAGCGGCCGGCGGCGGCGTCGCGAGCGCGGGAGGCCTTCAGACCTTCGCGAATACGACCGGCAATGGCTTCCGCGTCCGCCGCATCGCCCGCTAGGGTCTCGGCCTCGCCCGACAGGCCGAGATCGGCCTGCGGAAAGGGGCGATCAGCGCGGGCGTCGATGGCGGCCTGAAGCGTCTCCAGCGCAGAGGCGCGGGCCATCGCCGCGGCGGCTCCGGCCGCTCCAAGACGAACCTCCAGCGCATCCAGCCACAGTGGATCCGCCGGCTGCCCCTCGGCGCCATCGACCAGCAGACGCAGCCGCTCGCGCAAGGATTTCTCATAGGCGGAGACCGAGGCGGCATGGCCGGGGTCAGCCGCGAAGACCAGACGGTCGAAGAAGCGCAGCCGGTCGGCGCGGGCGTCGGAAAAGAGGCGGTCCTGCTCGGGCGTGGCCCACACGGGGCGCAGGTGGTCGAGCAGACGGCCGGGTTGGGCGGTCTCGCCATCGATGCGCACGATGCGGCGGGCGGCGCCGGCGTTCTGTACGCCCGTGCCCAGCTTCGTCTCATCCTCGCCGTCAGCCATCACAGCCGCCACGGCCCACGCCCGGCCGGTCGCCTCCCCCGGCTCGCGACGGCCCATCTCGGGCGCGGTCGCTCCGCGCAAGCCCTTGCCCGGCGTGAAAAGGCTCAGCGCCTCCAGCAGATTGGTCTTGCCCGCGCCATTCGGCCCATGCAGCACCACCGACCCCGCCGATACGGGCAAGGTCGCGCTCGCATACGAGCGGAAGTCGGTGAGGGTGAGTGAACGGATCATCCGATCCGCTCTCTAGGCCAATGCGCGGACGATCACACCCGCAGCGGCATCAGCACATACTGCACGCCCGGATCGCCCGGATCGAGCACCAGCGTCGGGCTGGCCGGGTCGGCGAACTTGAAGTGGGCGGTTTCGCCGGTGATCTGGCCGGCGACGTCCAGCAGATAGCGGGCGTTGAAGCCGATCTCGAAGGGCTCTTCGGAATAGCCGATCTCGACCTCCTCGACGCCCTGTCCGGCTTCCATGTTGCGGACGGTCAGGGTGACGCGATCCAGTTCGAAGGCCAGCTTCACCGAACGGCTCTTCTCGGCCGAAATGGTGGCGACGCGGTCGACGGCCGAGGCGAAGACGGCGTTGTCGATGTCGGCCTGCTTGTCATTCCCCTTGGGGATGACGCGCATGTAGTCGGGGAAGGCGCCGTCGATGACCTTGGACGTCAGGGACGCCTGGCCGAACTCGAAGCGAATCTTCTGCGGGCTGACCATGACCTCGACCGGGCCCGAGCCGTCGTCGAGGAGACGGCGGACCTGATCGATCGTCTTGCGGGGCACGATGACGCCGGGACCGCCGGCGGCGCCCTCGGGCGCCGGGGTCTCGGCGAGAGCCAGACGGTGACCGTCTGTGGCGACGGCGCGCAGGAGAGGCACGCCGGCCTCGGCCACGGTGTGGAGGTAAAGGCCGTTCAGATAGTAGCGGGTCTCCTCCGTCGAGACGGCGAAGCGGGTCTTGTCGATCAGCCGGGCCAGATCCTCCTTGGCCATGGCGAAGCGGGCGCCCGAGGTGTCGGTGGACATGACCGGGAAGTCGCCCGCCGGCAGGACCGGCAGGTTGAACTTGGAGCGGCCGGCCTGAACCACCAGACGGGGGTCGTCGCCGCTGTAGCTGAGCGAGACCTCGGCGCCGTCGGGCAGCTTGCGCACGATTTCATAGAGGGTGTGAGCCGGGGCGGTGATCTGGCCCTCGACGTTCACCGTCGCCTCGGCCTCATCCACCATCTCCATGTCCAGATCGGTGGCGGCGAAGCTGAGCTTGTCGCGGCCCGCCGACAGCAGGACGTTGGACAGGATCGGAATGGTGTTGCGCCGTTCGACCACGCTCTGGACGTGCCCGAGGGCCTTCAGAAGCGCGGATCGTTCGATGGTCAGCTGCATGTCGTCTCGCCCCGGGACTCGCCTTTTGGCGACTCAGCGGTCGCCTGCACTACTTGGGTCAAGGACACTAGCGGATTGGCGCGATGGGGCAACGGGGGCCTTGCGAACGGCCCCCGATGTCCACAGTCAGCCCCGGAGCTTGCGGGTCAGGGTCTCGACGTCCCGGGCGATCTGGTCGTCCTGGGGCATCAGTTCCTCGATCTTGCGTACGCCGTGCAGGACCGTGGTGTGGTCGCGACCGCCGAAACGTCGACCGATATCCGGGTAGGACCGCGTCGTATGCTGCTTGCACAGCCACATGGCGATCTGTCGGGGACGGGCGACAGCGCGGGTGCGGCGCTCGCTGAGCAGGTCGGCCTGCTTCAGGCTGAAGTGCTCGGCGACGGTCTTCTGGATCTCGTCGACGGTGATGCGGCGCTCCGGGCCGCCGCGCAGGGCAGAGCCGAGCAGGCCTTGCGTTTCGTCAACGGTCAGGGCCGACAGGCGGCTGGCGGCGACGGCGGCTAGCGTGTTCACGGCGCCTTCCAGCTCGCGCATCGAGCCGGGGGTGCGATCCACCAGATGCTCGAGCACCTCGGGCTGGGCCTCGCCGGAGACGACGCCGAGTTTGGCGAGGGCCTCGATGCGGTTGCGGGCCACAGCCAGCTTCAGCGCACGATCCGCGGGCTCGACCGGGCAGGTCAGGCCGGAGGCCAGATGGCTGCGCAGGCGCGGTTCGATCTCGGTCAGGGCCATCGGCGGACGATCGGCCGACAGGACGATCTTCTTGCCGTCCTCGATCAGGGCGGTTAGCGTCGACAGCAGCTCTTCCTGGGTCGAGGCCTTGCCGCCCACGAACTGGACGTCGTCGATCAGCAGCATGTCGGCGGTGCGCAGGCTGTCCTTGAAGGCGGCGGTGGAGCGGTCCTGCATGGCGCGCACGAAGGTCGACAGGAAGCGCTCTGCGGTCAGGTAAACCACCTTGGCGTCCGGACGCAGGCGCTGGGCCTCCCAGGCGATGGCGTTCAGCAGGTGGGTCTTGCCGTAACCGTAGGGGCCGCAGAAGAAAATCGGGTTGAAGTGGCCGTCGGCCCAGGCGGCGGCCTGTTTGGCGATGGCGAGGGCGAAGGCGTTGCCCTGCCCCTCGACGAAGCTGGAGAAGGTCAGCCGCTCCTGCAGGCCCGCGGCGCGGACCGCGCGGGCGCCGTCGGCGACCGGAGCCACGGTGGCCATCGGCATCGGAACGACATTGGCCTCTCCGCGCCCGGCGGCCATGGCCGAGGCCGGGGGCACCGAGCCCATCTCGGCGCGGCAGCGGACGTCGAGGCGACGGCTCAGGCCGTCGAGACCCAGCCAGAGCTCGTTCATGCGGCGGAGCGCGTTCTTGCGCACCCAGTCGCGGGCATAGGCGGTCGGGGTCACCAGAACCAGTTGGCCGGAGCCGTCCAGACGCACGGCCGACGGCGCGATGTAGGAGCTGAACGCCCCCTCGCCGATCTCCGTACGCAGGCGTCCCGCCGCCTCGGTCCAGATGTGATCCGGATCCGTCATACCCGCAGTCATCCTCACGCCCCCCATCATCGGTCAGCCACCCGCCGCTAGAAGTCCATCACCCCCGCTGCGCCCTTCCGGACTGCCTGGAGCCAGGGACGACTTCTCCTGACCGGTGCGACAAGGGTCGCCCGGGACGGGGTCGTTCTCTCACTCAGACATTCCGCGTCGACGGGGATTTTCAGGCCCCGCGCCGTCTTCATCCGTGATGGGATGGAAGTGCGTAACGGCTTCAAACTTACGCCCGGCGGGGTCACCGTCAACGCAGATTCGAATCACTTTCGGCACTTAAATTGTTTGACTCCGCCAAGTGCTGTTGCGGGCTTGAGAAATAGTCGTTTCAGGTCTGCGGAAGGGCCTAATTCCGCTGGTCAAGCTTAGGCCCGAACGTGCAAACGGCGAGGTAGCCGAAGCCGCCTCGCCGTTGAATTCATTCGACTATTGGATGACCGTATAACGAAGGTCGATCCGTACGCCTCTCAGGCGAACCCGCACAAATGAGTGTCCGAAGCCGGACACAAGGCCGTGTCAGGCGGCCGACAGCTTCTTCAGCTGGGCGGCCAGGCGCGAGACCTTGCGCGAGCCGGTGTTCTTGTGAACCACGCCCTTGGACACGGCGCGCATCAGCTCGGACTGGGCTTCTACGAAGGCGGTCTTCGCGGCAGTGGCGTCACCACCGGTCACGGCTTCCTGAAACTTGCGCAGGAAGGTGCGAACGCGCGTACGGCGCGCCTTGTTCACTTCGGTGCGGGCGGCGATCTTGCGGATCGCCTTCTTGGCGCCGGCGTTATTGGCCATCAGTCAAAAACCTATCGAACGGAAAACGCCGCGGAACACCGTCCCACGGCGCGGAAATCTCAAGAGCGCGCGGCTATAGCGGAAAGCCCCCGGAGGGTCAACGCGGAGTCGCTGACATCGAAACCGCGCCCGCGCAGATGCCGCGGTTGGTGTCCAGCACGCCCCCGGCGGCCCGGCAATCCGAGGCGTTCTTGTAGCTACGGCCGATCCAGCCGGCGCCGAAGCCGATCGCCAGGATCAGGATGAAAGCGATGATCTTGCCCATGTGCGGTCCTCCAGACCGACGCAACGCCTACCGGCCGGTGAAGTTCGGCGTCCGCTTCTCGACGAAGGCGCTCATTCCCTCCTTCTGATCCTCGAACGCGAACAGTGAGTGGAACAGGCGGCGTTCGAACTGGACGCCCTGGGTCAGGGTCGTTTCGAGGGCGGCGTTGACCATTTCCTTGTTGGCCATGACGGCGAGCGGGCTTTGCGAGGCGATCTTCGCGGCGATCTTGCGGGTCTCGTCCAGCAGCTGGTCGTGCGGGAAGACGCGCGAAGCCAGCCCGGCGCGTTCGGCCTCGGCGGCGTCCATCATGCGGGCGGTCAGGACCATGTCCATGGCCTTGGACTTGCCGACCAGACGGGTCAGGCGCTGGGAGCCGCCGATGCCGGGGGCAACGCCGAGATTGATCTCGGGCTGACCGAACCGGGCCTTCTCGGACGCGACGATGAAGTCGCACAGCATGGCCAGCTCGCAGCCGCCGCCCAGCGCAAAGCCGTTGACCGCGGCGATGATCGGCTTGCGGAAGCGGGTGATCCGGTCGTGGCCGAGGGCGAAGTAGTTGCCGGTGTACATCTGGGCGTAGGTCTGGTCGGCCATCTCCTTGATGTCGGCCCCGGCGGCGAAGGCCTTCTCGCCCGAGCCGGTCAGGATCAGGCAGCGCACGGTGTCGTCATGCTCGACCGCGTCAAGGAAGTCGGCCAGATCCCTGAACAGGGCCGAGTTCAGCGCATTCAGCGCCTCGGGCCGGTTCAGGGTCACCACCGCATAGCCGTCGGCGTGGCGCTCGATCAGAAGGTTGGCGTAGCTGTCGGCCATGGAGTTCTCCTCGTATCGCGCGGGCTTACCAAGACCGGGCGGGCGGCGGAAGCGGGCGGCTCGGTCGAAAAACACAGTCCGAAGCGTCCGATGCGTCCGGATCGTCCGTCTGCAAGGCGCCTCCTCCATACCCACAGGATGAAGCCTACACCCGGCCTGCGTCAGAAACGGTCGTGGACGTTCAGCGTCGGGGAAGAAGCGCCAGTGTCAGGGCCGCGCGGGACAGTTCGGCGACGACGACCATGGCCAGCAGGGCGTTGGCGGCCAGGACCTGGGCGCGCGGGGCGGACAGGCCGAGGGACCAGCCGAAGAGGCTGGCGACCGCGAGCCCGGCTGCGACGGCCAAGGCCAGAACGATCAGGATCATCAGGGCCACATGGCTGGCCTTGAGCGCGGCCTGAAGGGTCGGCCCCTCGTCGAGTTCGCGCGTGCGGCGTCGGAACAGCCAGGCGATCAGACTGGTGGCGATCGTCTCGGCGACGATGATCAGGGCGAGGGCGGCGAGGAACCAGAGCGCCAGATTGCCTGCGTCGCCGCGCCGGAAGGTCTGGACCACATGGCCGAAATAGACGCTCCAGACGAGGACGCCGACGATCAGGCTGATCCAGAGATGGACCTTGCGCATCAAACCTCCGCTCCGGCCATGTCGGCCAGTTTCAACACCGTGTTCCAGTTACGGCCCGTGCCCATGCCCAGCATGCGCGGCGTGGCCTTTTTGAAGATGCCGGACTCGCCCTGCCCGTTCGGGAACCAGAAATAGAGGACATCGTCCACGGCCTCGACCGCCTCGCCGCCCGCGGCCAATTCGCGACAGGCCTCCAGCGCGCCCGGCTTGATCCCGTCCTTCATCACCATGGCGACGACCTTGGCCGGGTGGGCGGCCGCTTCCTTCGGAAAGGGATTGGCGGCGATCAGCTTCGACCACTGGTCCGGCGTGCGGACCATGGCGGCGACCTTCAGGCCGAAGGTCTTCTCCATCGCGGCCTCGATGTCGGCTTCCAGCGCGGCCGTGGCCTTTCCGCTTTCGACAACAAGATTCCCGCTGGCCTGAAGCGTACGCGGGTTCTTCAGCCCCATGGACTCGGCCATGACCCGCTGCTCGCGGACAGGGGCGCGAACCCCGCCGGTGTTCATGCCGCGGAACAGGATGATGCGATGGGTCATCGTCAGCGCTTCTGGCAGGACGGGCAGTAAAAGGTGGAGCGGCCGCCCTGCACGATGCGCCTGACCACGCCGGTGCATCCCCCCTCTTTGGAGTCTGGGCCGAGGCAGGGCTCGCCCTCGCGGCCGTAGACGTCGAACCGGTGCTGGAAATAGCCCTGCCCGCCATCGGCGTTGGCGAAGTCGCGCAGGGTGGAGCCGCCGGCGGCGATGGCGTCATTAAGGACGTCGCGCACGACCGAGGCCAGCGTCTCCAGCCGGGATTTCGACACCTTGCCGGCGGCGACCAGCGGCGAGATGCGGGCGCGATACAGGGCCTCGCAGACATAGATGTTGCCCAGACCCGCGACGATGCGCTGGTCCAGCAGGCTGACCTTGATGTTCTGTTTCTTCCCGGCGAACGCCTCGGCGAGGTGCGCGCCGGAGAAGCCGTTGCCGAGCGGCTCGGGGCCCAGATCCCTGAACCATGCATGAGCCTCGACCGTGTCGGTCGGAATCAGACCCATGAAGCCGAAGCGGCGGGCGTCCGCGAAACCGATGCGATGGGTCGCCTTTCCCTTCGTGGCGCAGAAGCTGACGTGCTCATGCTTGCCGGCGATGGGCGCGGGCTCCTCGAACTCGCCCAGCTGACGGCCGTCGAGGGTGAAGCGGCCGGTCATGCCGAGGTGGGTGACCCAGGTCTCGCCCGTCGACAGCGGCATCAGCAGATATTTGGCGCGCCGATCGATGCGCTGGACTGTCGCGCCATTCAGACGGGCGGGAAAGTCGTCGGGAAAGGGGAAGCGCAGGTCGGGCCGGTTCTGACGGACGCGGGACAGGGTCGCGCCGCCGAGAACGGGCTCAAGGCCACGCCGGACGGTCTCGACCTCGGGAAGCTCGGGCATGGATAACGGATAGCCCGTCTCCCCCCGTGGGAGAAGGATTCTTGCTCCGTCCCCGGTCTTCGGCTTAGGTCCACCGATCGGGAGAGGATCCTTAACATGACTGACACACCCGCGAGCGCGCCCGTATCGGGCGGCAAGCGTATCGAGCTGACGCTCCGCGCCCTTGTGCTGGGCTGCCTTCTGGCCGTCGTCTTCACGGCCGCGAACACCTACCTGGGCCTGAAGGTCGGGCTGACCTTCGCGTCCGCCATTCCGGCGGCGGTCATCTCGATGGCCATCCTTCGCATGTTCAAGACCTCGACCATCTGGGAGAATATGACGGTGCAGACCGTCGCTTCGGTCGGCGGGGCGATGAGCTCGATCATCTTCGTGCTGCCCGGTCTGGTGATGGTCGGCTGGTGGCTGGAGTTCCCGTTCTGGGAATCGGTGCTGATCTGCGTGTTCGGCGGCGTTCTGGGCGTGACCTTCTCGATCCCGCTGCGTCGGGCGCTCGTGGTCGAGGCCAATCTGCCCTATCCCGAAGGCGTGGCGGCGGCGGAAGTGCTGACCGTCGGGTCGCGCGGCGCCGAGCAGACCGACAGCGCCGTGCGCGAGAACGCCGCCGGCCTCTGGGTCGTGATCACCGGCGCGATCGTTTCGGCGGGCTACGCCCTGCTGGTCGCAGGCCGTGTCTTCGCCGGCGAGGCCGCCAAGTTCATCAAGCTGCCCGCGTCGCTGGGCGGCGGAGCCACGGGCATGGGCTTCGGCATGCAGTTCGCCCTGCTGGGCGCCGGCCACCTGATCGGGTTGAGCGTCGGTCTGGCTCAGCTGTTCGGCCTGATCCTGGCCTGGGGCATCGCGGTGCCGATCCTGACCAGCCCGGACACCATCGCGTGGCTGACGGCCCACAACATTCCGTCGATCGCGACGACCCTGCCCGCTGGCGCAGGCGCCGAGGAGCTGGCCGGAACGGTGTGGAGCCGTGAAGTCCGCTTCATGGGCGCCGGCGTCATCGGCGTCGCCGCCATCTGGACCCTGATCAAGCTGGCCGGTCCGCTGATCGGCGGGCTGACCTCGGCGCTGGCCGCCAACCGTCGTCGTGCCGGTGGGGAGGTTCTGGACCGGACCGAGCAGGACATTCCGATCAACATCGTCGCCGGCCTGTCGGTCGCCTGCCTGATCGGCATTGGCTTCCTGCTGGCCATGTTCGCCCAGAGCAATCCGACCCTGGCCGGATCGACGGCCGTGCTGGTGGTCGGCGGGCTGGTCTATGTCGTCCTGATCGGCTTCGCCGTGGCCGCGATCTGCGGTTACATGGCCGGCCTGATCGGATCGTCGAACAGCCCGGTCTCCGGCGTCGGCATCCTCGCGATCGTCATCGCCTCGGTGCTGATGCTGGGCGTGCTCGCGCTGGCCGGCCTGCCCGCCGACCCGTCGGTGGTGGCCTTCGCCCTGATCGTGACGGCGGTGGTGTTCGCCGTGGCCGTCATCGCCAACGACAACCTTCAGGACCTGAAGACCGGTCAGCTTGTCGCGGCGACGCCGTGGCGTCAGCAGACCGCCCTGATCGTGGGCGTAGGCGCGGGCGCGATCGTGATCCCGCTGATCCTCAACCTGCTGAACAAGGCGTTCGGTTTCGAAGGCGGGCCTACCGGCATCGCCGATGAGCCACTGGCGGCCCCGCAAGCGACCCTGATCTCGGCGCTCGCCCGGGGCGTCATCGGCGGCGACCTGCGCTGGGACCTGATCGGCCTCGGCGCCGTGATCGGCGTGATCATCATCGTGCTGGACATGGTCCTGAGCGGCGCGACCAAGGGCAAAATGAAACTGCCGCCGTTGGCTGTCGGCATCGGCTTCTACCTGCCGGCCGCGGTGACCACGATGCTGGTCATCGGCGCGGTCTGCGGCTGGTTCTACGATAAGGCGATCAAGACCACCCGGTTCGCCGATGTCGGCCGCCGCATGGGCGTGCTTCTGGCGTCAGGCCTGATCGTCGGCGAGAGCCTGTTCCTGGTGATGACCGCCGGCGTGATCGTGGCCACCGGCAACGATGCGCCGTTCGCCATGCTGCCCGAGGGCTCGACCTTCCCGTCCATGCTGGCGGGGATCGTGGCCTTCATCGTCCTGACCGTGATGCTGTACGGCTGGGTCCGCAGCCGCTCGGCCAAGGTCTGATCCTGCCCTCACCCCGCCGTTTTCGTCGGGGATAGAGGCCGCCGTTACGCCAGTGCGTGTTCGCCGCGCACTGGCGTTTCCGCGTTCGCCCCTGTATGAGGCGCGCGCCTTCCCGCAATTACGCCCCTGTCCAGCGGCCCGACCCTTCCGGCCGCCTATTCGCGATACTCAAATGAACCTGCGCAACGTCGCCATCATCGCCCACGTCGACCACGGCAAGACCACGCTGGTCGACCAGCTTCTGGCCCAGTCCGGCGTCTTCCGAGCGAACGAGGCGACGACCGAGCGCGCCATGGACTCCAACGACCAGGAAAAAGAGCGCGGGATCACCATTCTGGCCAAGGCCACCTCGGTCCTGTGGAACGGCAAGGCGGGCGAGACCCGCATCAACATCATCGACACCCCCGGCCACGCCGACTTCGGCGGCGAGGTCGAGCGCATCCTGGGCATGGTGGACGGCTGCGTCATTCTGGTGGACGCGGAAGAGGGCGTCATGCCGCAGACCAAATTCGTGCTGACCAAGGCGCTGAAGATGGGCCTGCGTCCCATCCTCTGCATCAACAAGGTCGACCGCGCGCACGCTGACCCGGATCGCGTGCACCTTGAGACCATCGAACTGTTCGAGGCCATCGGCGCGACGCCGGAGCAGCTGGACTTCCCGCACATCTACGCCTCGGGCCGGAACGGCTGGGCGACGCTGGACCTGAACGAGAAGTCGGACACCCTGGCCCCACTGTTTGACCTGATCGTCGAGCACGTGCCGGCGCCGGCCGTTCAGGCCAACCGGGACAAGCCGTTCCAGATCCTCAACGTGCTGATCGAGTCCGATCCGTTCCTGGGCCGCATCCTCACCGGGCGTATCGAGAGCGGCAAGGCCGTTCCCGGCATGGCCATCAAGGCGCTGGACCGCGACGGCAAGACGATCGAACAGGGCCGCATCACCAAGGTGCTGGCCTTCCGCGGCCTGAAGCGTCAGGCGCTGGACGAAGGCTCGGAAGCCGGCGACATCGTCGCCATCGCGGGCATGTCGAAGGCCACCGTGGCCGACACCCTCTGCGCGCTGGACGTCACTGAAGCCCTGCCGGCCCAGCCGATCGATCCGCCCACCATCTCGATGACCGTCTCGGTCAACGACAGCCCGCTGGCCGGCCGCGAAGGCGACAAGGTCCAGTCGCGCGTCATCCGTGACCGCCTGCTGAAGGAAGCCGAAGCCAACGTCGCCATCCGCATCACCCAGACCCCGGGCGCCGACGCCTATGAAGTCGCCGGTCGCGGCGAACTGCAGCTGGGCGTGCTGATCGAGAACATGCGCCGCGAGGGCTTCGAGGTCTCGATCTCGCGTCCGCGCGTGGTCTATCAGACCGGCGAGAACGGCGAACGGCTGGAGCCGATCGAGGACGTCATGATCGACGTCGACGACGAATACACCGGCGTGGTCATCGAGAAGCTGGCGACCCGCAAGGCCGAGCTGAAGGACATGGGTCCGTCGGGCGCGGGCAAGACCCGCATCCAGCTGATGTGCCCGTCGCGCTCGCTGATCGGCTATCAGGGCGAGTTCCTGACCGACACGCGCGGTTCGGGCGTGCTGAACCGGGTGTTCAGCCACTACGAGCCGCACAAGGGCGCGATCGAGGGCCGTCTGAAGGGCGTGCTGGTCTCGAACTCGGACGGCGACACGGCGGCCTTCGCCCTGTGGAACCTCGAGGATCGCGGCGTGATGTTCGTCGGCGCCGGCGAGAAGACCTATCAGGGCATGATCATCGGCGAGAACTCGCGGTCGGACGACCTCGACGTCAACCCGATCAAGGGCAAGCAACTGACCAACGTCCGCGCCTCGGGCAAGGATGAGGCCGTGCGCCTGACCCCGCCGCGCCGGCCGTCGCTGGAACAGGCCATCGCCTATATCGAGAGCGACGAACTGGTCGAGGTGACGCCGAAGTCGATCCGCCTGCGCAAGGCGGTGCTGAACCCCTCGTTCCGCAAGAAGCGCGTCCGCGAGGACTAGGAGTGACTCTCCCTCCCCTTCAGGGGAGGGCGGCTGAGCCCGCAGGGCGAAGTCGGGTGGGGGCGGCGCGGCGATTGGCCCGCCGCCTTTTGCTTGTGTGGCGAAGGCCGTCCCCACCCGGTCGCTCTGCGACCACCCTCCCCGTCCCGGGGAGGGAGAACCGCTACCGCTTCAGACCCAGCATCCCGAGCCAGCCCCCGCTGGTCAGCAGGGCGACGTCCAGCAGGGCCAGCGGCAGAGGCGTCGACGCCGGGGCGGCGATAAAGAGCGGGCGCCAGTCCGGGTCGAACTTGGACTTGTAGGCGCGCAGGCCCTGAAAGCCGTAGAGGGCGCCGCCTTCCTCGAAGACGAGCGCGCCGACGCGGGCGAAGACCGGGGCGAGGCGGCGGTTCTCGAGCCCGGCCAGCGGCGCCATGCCGAGGCTGAAATCCGTCAGGCCCTCGATGCGGGCCCACTGGATGGCGCGGACGAAGAGATAGTCCATCACGCCGGTCGGGGCGTCTGGCAGGTGCCGCATGAGGTCGACCGCCACGCCGTCGGAGCCGGGCATCAGGTTGGCGAAAGCGACCACGCGGCCATCGATGCGAACAACAGCAAGTGGTGTCTGCGACAGGTAGTCCGGGTTGAAGCGGCCGAGCGAGAAGCGCTTCTCCGTGCCCTTGTGGTGCGTCAGCCAGGCGTCCGACAAAGCCCGCAGCTCCGCCATGTCCAGTCCCGGCTCGCCGGGGCGAATGACCTCGACGGCCGCGCCCTCGCGTTCCAGCCTGTTCACCGCGGTGCGCAGGTTCTGCTTCGACTTGCCTTCCAACGAGAAGGCGTCCGTGCGCACCACCGCTGTCTCGCCCACCTTGCGCAGCGCCATGCCGAGGGTGGCCAGATCCGACAGCAGATCCTCGCCGACCGCATAGAAGACCGGCGCGCCGCCATAGCTGTCGGCCAGTTCCGCGAAGGCCCAGAGCAGGGGCAGCCGGTCTCCGGACGGGCCGGCGGGTTCGCCTATGGCGATCCAGCGACGGCCGCGCACGGCGTAGGCGAGAAAGGCCCTTCCGGAGGGGCTGAACAGAAGCGCCTTGTCGCCGAGGCTCGCCAGCCAGGCGTCCGGCGTCACGCCCTCGCCGGCCTGCAGAATGGCCAGGGCGCGGGCGGCCTCTTCCGGCGTCGGCGCGCGGTGACTTTTGGCTCCGGGCGCCGAAAGGAGAGCGCGACCGGCGAGAACCACAGCCATCAGGGCGATCACGGCTGCGGCGCGCAGGAAGCCCGACACCTCCTGATCCGTCACCAGCGTCCACCACAGATCGTCGGTATAGGCGACGTCCCGATAGGTGAAGAAGCCCAGCCAGAGCATGCCGGCGACCGTCGCCAGCAGGAGCAAGAGCCAGGACGGCGAGAGCGCTTCGAACAGACGCGACCGCCGGTCGAACGCCCGTCGGCAGGGCCAAAGAACGGCGGCCAGAAGCAGGAGCTCGGCCGCCTCCTCCCAGTCCAGCCCCTTCAGCAGCGACAGTCCGGCGCCGACGATCAGCAGAACGATCGCGGCGAGCCATGCGCCCTGTCGCCGACGCCACAGGCCCGCGGCCAGCAGCAGCATCAGGAAGCCGACGACGCTCGCCGCGAAATGGGACAGGTCGATGAAGACCGGTGGCAGCGCCTCGCTTACCCACGCCAGCCGCCCCGGAAAAGCCGGCGTCACTGACGAGGCGATCATCACGCCGCCAGCGAGAAAGCCCAGCGCCGCGAAGATCTGGGGCGAAACCTCATAGACCAGCGCGGCGAGGCGGCCCCAACGTCCCAACTTGTGTCCGGCAGCGCGGTTCATGGCGCAGATAGACCCGGAATCGGCCAAACGAGGCAAGCCGAAGGTCATTTCGGGGCGGGTGAAACAATCCGCAATGCGCCGTGTTTCGACCTTGTGGCGAGCCATATCGCTCGCGTCATCAAGGCCAATATCATGCGCAAGACCGCGATCCTGACTTCCGTCGCCGGCCTGTTCCTCATGACCGCTCCGGCGGCCCTCGCACAGGACACGGCCACGCAAACTCCGCCTACAGCGACCCCCGCCCCGGCACAGTCCGCCACGGTCTCGCTCCAGCCCGGTGCGACCGTAAAGGGCTCCGATGGCTCGACCCTCGGCACGCTCGAAGGCGCCCGCCAAGGCCCGTCAGGCCAAGAAATCACCGTGCGCGGGTCGGACGGCCAGCTGCGCGGCGTGCCTGTCGCCGGCCTGACCCAGAGCGGCGCGGATATCGCCGTCGCCTGGTCCAGCTCTCAGTATCAGTCCGCCCCGGCGATCGGCGCGACCCCTGCTGCGGCGTCGCCGAGCATGACCGCGCCCTCGGCAGAGCCGACCACCCAGCCCGAGCCGACCGACCCGGCCTCTCCGCCCGCGGGCGAACAGCCTTCGACCCCGGGTGAAGAAACGCCGACGACGACCCCGGACCAACCGGGCGCCTGATCCCGACTTCAGGCAAAGAGAAAGGGCGGCTCCTCGCGGAGCCGCCCCTTTTCATACGCAACGCAGATATCAGGCGCGGCGCTTCACCAGTCCAACCAGGAACAGCAGCAGACAGGCGCCGAGGAAGGCGACCAGCAGGGTGATGAGGTTGAACCCTCCCACCGGGATTCCCAGAAGATTGCCGGCGATGAAACCGCCCAGCAGGGCGCCGACGACGCCAACGATCAGATTGGTCAGCAGGCCGTGATTACGACCCATGACCTGTTCAGCCAGCCAGCCGGCGATAATGCCGATGACAATCCAGCCAATGATACCCAAGCCCATGATGTATGCCCTTCCATTAAAGCCAAGCTCGGCGGGTAAATGCGTTGCCGGGCTAACGGTTGCGTATGTCCGGAACGAACAGTCGCCTTCCGGGCGAGCGCGGCACGCCCCTTGCCGCTTCCGAGGCGAACCGTCCCGCTTCGGGACAGCGTCAGAAGGGGTTTCTCCATGGCCACCGACATCGACCTTCATCTGGGCCGTCGCCTTCGCCGTCGCCGCCGCCTGCTGGGCCTGACCCAGCAGCAGCTGGCCAATCAGGTCGGCATCCGCTTCCAGCAGATCCAGAAGTACGAATGCGGCGCCAATCGCATCTCGGCCGCCCGCCTGTGGCAGCTGGCTGAAGCTCTGGAATCGCCGGTCAGCTATTTCTACGACGGTCTGGCCGAGGCGCTGGAGAGCAAGAGCTCGCCTCCGTCGACCGGCGGCGAGATGTTCTCGCGCAAGGAAACGATCGACCTGATCCAGGCCTACTATCAGCTGGACGAAAAGCCCCGGCGGCGCCTGCTGGATCTGGCCAAGTCGCTGCACGCGGACGAAGCGGCCTGATGACTTGATCATGCCGGGCGGCTATGCCGCCCGCATGACCGAACTCGAGTCCTTCGTCGTCGATCTGGCGCGCGCCGCCGCCGATGTGACCCTGCCCTTCTTCCGGGGCCAGTATGACGAGGCGGACAAGGGCGGCCCCGGGGCGTTCGACCCCGTAACCCAGGCCGACAAGGAGGCCGAGGCCGCCATCCGCAAGCTGATCGCCGAACGCTGGCCCGACCACGGCGTGATCGGCGAGGAATACGGCGAGGACCGACCGGACGCCGAGTTCGTCTGGGTGCTGGACCCCATCGACGGCACCCGCGCCTTCATCGCCGGCCTGCCGTTGTGGACAACGCTGATCGGGCTGAGACACGCCGGCAAGCCGGTCATCGGCGCGATCTCACAGCCCTATGTCGGCGAGCTGTTTCTGGGCGGACCGTCCGGCGCCGTGATGAGGGCGCGAGGCGGGACGACGCCGATCCGCACACGCCCCATCGCCTCCCTGAACGACGCCGTCATCGCCACCACCGATCCCGACATCTTCACCGGGGCCGAGCTGGGCGCGTGGACGCAGGTGCGCGCGGCGGCGCGGCTGGCCCGGCTGGGCTGCGACGCCTACGCCTACGCCATGCTGGCGGCCGGGCGGATCGATCTGGTCGCCGAAAGCGCGCTGAAGCCCTGGGACTGGACCGCGCTGGTTCCGGTGATCGACGCGGCCGGCGGCGAGGTCACCAACTGGCGAGGCGAGGCGCCGGACGACACGGGCCAGATTCTGGCCGTGGGCGACGCCCGCATCCGCGAACAGGCGCTGGTGACCCTGAGACGCGCGGCGCTTTAGGCGGACGCTGGCGCGTCCGTCGCCAGAGCGGCCATCACGTCGAACTCCTCCAGGAACAGGGCGCGCAGTTCGTCCCGCTCCATGATGATCTCGTGCTTCGACTCCGGCGACTCGACGTAGCGGCCGCGCGGGAGGCGTTGGGCGGCCCATTTGCCGGTCTGTTTCCAGACGATGCGGTCGTCCCCCGCCTCGACGATGACGACCGGGGTCTTCACCGACTTGAGCGCCCGAGGCTTCAGCGCCCGCTCGCCGACGTCCAGCGCGAAGGACAGCCAGCCCCAGGTCGGGCCGCCGATGGCCAGATGCGGGCAGGCGTAGAGCTGTTGACGCCACTGCTCGTAACGCGGCTGATCCGAGGTCAGGGCGTCTTCCTCGAAGGTGTGGTCGAACGGATCGTCCGGATCGCCGAGAATGTATTCTCCGCCGTGGCCGTTGCGCAGGTTCCAGCGCACCGCCAGCTTGACCGACCACATCGAGCGCTTGCCGGTCTTGATGCGCAGCATGGGGCTGGACAGGACCGCGCCGGAGAAGCGCTTCTCGCCGCTTTCCAGCGTCATCAGGTTCAGCGCGGCGCCCATTGAATGGCCGACCATGAGCCAGGGTTTGGGCGCGCGGGCCTCGAAGGCGTCTAGCAGGCGGGCGTAGTCGTCGAGGAATTCCTCGGCCGCCCGGGCATGGCCCTTCAGGCGGTCGGGGAGCAGTCGGGCCGACAGGCCCTGACCGCGCCAGTCGTGGGCCAGCACGGACCATCCGCGGGCGAGAAAGTTGCCGATCAGCTCGTAGTATTTTTCGATCGGCTCGGTCCGGCCGGGGCTGAGCACCACAGTACCAAGCGGCTGGGCGACCACGCCGGTCGAGGGGGTCCACAGGGCGGCGCGCAGGCGCAGGCCGCCCGCGCCGCGGAACCATTCGCCCACGCCGCCCGGAGGAGGCGTGGCGCCCGGAACCCCCATCAGGGGCGCCTGTGCGGTATCTGCGTCGACTCTGGTCACTCGGGCTTCCTGAACTTCAGGGTCATGCGGTCGCTCTCGCCGATGGCGTCATACGCGCTGCGGTCGAAAGAGGGATTGGCCGGCTCGCCGCGCGGCGCCGTCAGGCGCATGGGCGGCAGGGTGTCGACGCCGAAGGGATGGTCCTTGGTGTCCTCGGCGTTGGCGTTGATCTCGGACGCCGCGACGAAGGCGAAGCCGGCCTCGGCGGCCAGCTGCCGGACGAAGGCCTCCTGCACATAGCCGTTGGCGGCGGCAGGATCCTGATCCTCATCCGGGGCGAGACGGTGCTGCTCTACGCCGAGGATGCCGCCGGGACGAAGGGCGGCCCAAGCGTCGGCGAACGCCTTCTCGGCGATGCCTGCGGCCATCCAGGCGTGGATATTGCGCATGAACATGACCAGATCGGCCGTGCCCGCCTCGGTCACCGGACCCGAGGTGGGACCGAAGGCTGAGAACTCGATCTCGCCGTACAGTTTGCGATCGGTCCCGAAACGCTGCTGGAAGTTGGCCATCAGCTGGGTCTGGGCCGGATCCGTTCCGGGGCCCGTCTGGAAGCCTGCGGCGACGTACTTGCCCTGTCCTTCCGCGAGGTAAGGGGCGACGATCTCGGTGTACCAGCCGCTGCCGGGCCAGAATTCGACCACGGTCATGCGCGGCTGAAGACCGAAGAAGCGCAGGGTCTCGGCCGGATGCCGGAAGGCGTCGCGCGCGCGGTCCGCCACAGGGCGCCACGGTCCCTCGATCGCCCATTGCAGCGAGCCTTGCGCGGGACCGTTCGGCTGGGGCGGAGGCTCTGCGGTCTTTTCCTTGCGCCCGCAGCCTGCAAGCGTGACGAGACCCGCGCAGGCCGCGCCGGAGAGCAGCACCCGGCGCGATGGCGTGCCGGACTTGCCGTCTTCCGTCTCAGCCATGCTTACCCCTGTCGGCCCTGATCCGTCGGGCTTAACGCTGTTCCCCGGCCCGGTCAAAACGCTTCGCGACATTGTCGCCGATCAGGCGGGCTTGCGGAAACGCAGGGTCATACGATCGCTCTCGCCGATGGCGTCGAAGGCGGCGCGTTCGGCCTCGGTCAGGGGCGTCGGGCGGTCGGTCGCGACGCCGTCGCGCGGTGCGCTGACCCGCACCGGAGGCAGGGTCCAGACGCCATAGGGATGGTCGTGATCGTCCTTGGGATTGGCGTTCAATTCGCTGCGGGCGTCCAGCACGAAGCCGGCGGCCTGGGCGGCGTGAATGACATAGCTCTCGGAGACATAGCCGGTCGGCGCGGTGGCGTCGGCATTCAGGCCCTCGGCGCCGCGATGCTGTTCCACAGCCAGAATTCCACCGGGCTTCAGCGCCTTGAAGAAGGCCTGCATATAGGGAGCGGTGCGGCCGGCGCGGTGCCAGTTGTGGAAGGCGCGGGCGACCACGATCAGGTCCGCAGAGCCGTCCTCGACGCCCATGCCCTCGAGCGGGCGGTTGACCGGCACGTAGCGGCCGCCGGTGGCGCCGGCGTAGGGCTCCAGAATATTGCGCCACCAGCCTGCGCGACCGGGCTCGATCTCGACGACGGTCGAGCCGGGGGTCAGGCCCCAGAAGGTCAGGGTTTCGAACGGATGGCGGAAGGCGTCGCGGGCGGTGTCGGCGGCGGGGCGCGTATCCGAGCCAATGGCGGCCTGAAGCGCCGTATCCTCCTGCAGCTCCGGCGGCGTCATTGCGGCGCGGCGGGCGGTGCGCTGGGCCGGGGTCTCGTCGAGCGTCGGCAGGGTTGGCAAGGTCTGGGCGGCGGCCGCGGTCGGCAGGACGAAGGCGGCGAGGACAAGGGCGCTCAGGCGCATGGACAGTCTCCGGGGTTCGGGATTTGCGGGCGACCCTGACCGCATGCGTCGCGCCGGGCAAGCGCGGCGTGAACGGCGCGGCGCTTTCACGCGGGAAACGCCCTCCCCTTGAAGCCCTCCCCTTGACGCCTGGACAGGCCTTCCCATCTCACCGGTCGAGGCCGCCGATCCCGGGGCCTCCGGAGCGCGCGGGGCCGATCACGGGCCGCACGAGCCGAACTCCCATCGCCGGTCCGGGCACAAACCGCGGGACCGGCCAACCTTGCTGATCCTCAGGAGGATGCCCCATGCGTACCTATGATTTCTCGCCGCTTTACCGTTCCGCCGTCGGTTTCGACCGTCTGGCCAATCTGCTGGAAAGCGCCGCGCGCACCAGCCAGGAAAACGGCTGGCCGCCCTACAATATCGAGACCACGGGCGAGAACGCCTATCGCATCGAGATCGCCGTCGCCGGCTTCAAGCCCGACGAGCTGAACATCGAGGTGAAGGAAAACCTGCTCACCGTCACCGGCCGCAAGACCGCCAACGATGACGCCTCAGCCGAGCGAAACTTCCTGCATCGCGGATTGGCCGAGCGCGATTTCGAGCGCCGCTTCCAGCTGGCCGACTATGTGGTCGTTAAGACGGCGGACCTGAACAACGGCCTGCTGTCGATCGAACTCCAGCGCGAGCTGCCGGAGGCGTTGAAGCCGCGTCGTATCGAGATCGGCGGTTCGAAGCTGATCGAAGGCAAGAAGGGCAAGGCGGCGGCGTAAGCCTCGTCGAACCTGACCTTGAAAGGGCGGTGCGAAAGCGCCGCCCTTTTTCTATGCGGCGCGGGAGCCCGACGGAGCCAGAGAAGCGCGCTGCTCGTCGCTGAGCGCATTGGCGTCCAGCCGTGCGCCGGTCAGATCCGCCCCGCCGAGATGGGCGCCCTCCAGTTGGGCGCGCTCAAGCCGGGCGTAGCGCAGACCGGCGTCGGTCAGGACCGTCGGCAGGGTGCGCTGCTTGCCCAGTGGCAGGCCAGAGATCAGGGCCCCTCGCAAATCGGCCTTGTGCAGCAAGGCGCGGCTCAGCCGGGCGCCGCGCAGGTCGGCGTCGCGGAGGTCACAGCCGCGCAGGTCGGCGTCGTCCAGACAGGCCCCCTGCAGGCCGATCTTGCGGAGATCCATGCCGACCAGACAGGCGCCCTTCGCCGTCAGCCCCGGCATCTTGAGATTCTGGAGGCGACCCGCGAGGGGCCGCAGGTCCTCGTTGTCGAACACGGCGGGATCGCCGAACACGCCGCCGCTTTCAGCCCAGGCGTTGGCGTCCAGCGCTTTTTCCAGAAGCTTTTCAGCCTTGGCCGCCGCATCGGCCGAGGGCGCCCGCAGCACGCCGGTGAGGTCGGCCCGGTCCATGGTCGCCCTGTCGGTGGCGACGCCCGTCAGCACCGCGCCGCGTAGCTGGGCCCCGGACAGGTTGGTCCCCTCGACCGCCGCGTCTTCCAGCAGGGCGCCGGACAGGTTGGCGTCCCGCATGTTCGCGCCGTTCAGGCAAGCCCCGCGCATCGAGCAGTCGGTAAAGTCCGCCTTGACCGCCGTGACGCCGTCGAAGCGGGAGTGGTCCAGCACCGCGCCGGAGAAGACGGCCCCGTCGGCGACGCCGCGACGTAGCTCTTCACGCGCCTCGGCCAGCCCCCGGGTGGCGTGCGGCACGGCGATGACGCCTTCGCGGAAGTCCGCCTTTGTCAGATCGGCGTCGATCAGGGTCGCGCCGCGCAGACAGGCGCCGCGCAGGTCGGCGCGTGTCAGGTCCGCGCCGGTGAAATCCGCACCGATCAGGTCCGCGCAGAAAAAAACCGCGTCCTTCAGCCGGGCTCCGACGACGCGGGCGCGCTCCAGCGAAGCGCCGGTGAAGTCCGCTTCCGACAGATTACGGCCGACGAGATCGAGCCCGTTCAGATCCGCGAACTTTAGCATCAGGCGGCGACCGCCGGGGCGGCCTTCGAGCAGGCGCTCGTGCGCCGCCATCATGACGTCGAGCTCGCCCTGGCTGAGGGCGCGGCGTTGCAGGGCGCTCACGCGACCGCGACCGCCGTATCCATGCCGCGCGCCCCGACGGTGACGGCATTGGTGAGTTCCGCCTGACGCAAACAGGCGCCGTGCAGATTTGTACGGGTCAGGTCGGCGTCGGTGAGGATGGCGCGTTTCAGGTCCGCGCCAGTCAGGTCGGCGCCGCGCAGGCAGGCCCCGGTCAGATCGGCGGGCAGCAGGCGATCCGCCGCGATCATCAACGGCCCGAGTTGAGCCTCGCGCAGGTCCGCACCGTTCAGCCGGGCGCCCAGCAATCGGGCGCCGCGCAAGTCAGCCCCCTTGAGGTTCACCGAGCGCAGGTCAGCGCCTTCAAGGTGCGCGCCCTGAAGCTGAACGCCTTCCATGTCGAGACCGTAGAAGACGGCGTCCTTGGCGGACAGGGCGGTCAGATTATAGCCCTTGATCGAACGCAGGGCGCGCAGGTCGACGCCGTTGAACACGGAGGGCTGCCCCTCCGCGCCGCCCGTTTCACACCAGAGGGCGTGCTCGGACAACATGCTCGCGGCGGGCATGCGATCGACGGGCTCGCCAGCCGGACGGTTGTCGGTCAGCGCGCCGGACATGTCCGCGCCGTCCGTGCGCCACATGGCCGATTTCACCCCTACGAGGATGGCGTCGCGCAGGTCAGCGCCGGAAAGGTCCGCGCCCGAAAGATCGGCCCCGGCCAGATCGGCGCCCTTGAAGCTGGCCTGCTTCAGATTGGCGCGAACCAGCTTGCAATCCTTCATGATGGCGTCGGAGAAGTCGGCCGCCACGGCAACGATGCCGGTCAGCTTGGACCGTTCCAGATTGGCCCCGACCAGACAGGCGCCCTGGGCCTCGGTGTCGTTGCGCGACTTGGCCTCGACGATCTTGAACCCCAGCTTGGCGTCGGCGGCGGCGATCGCCCCTTCGCGCAGGTCGGCCTCGAACAGATCGGCCCCGGTCAGGTCGGCGCCGCGCAGGCAGGCGCCGCGCAGGTCAGCCCGGCGCATACTGGCGTCGATCAGGATCACGTCCTGCATGTCGGCGCCGAAGAAGGTGGCGTTGTCCAGACGCGCGCCGGACAGGTCGCACCCGATCATGCTGGCGGCGGCGAAATCCGCATCGGCGAGATTGCGGCCCTTAAGGCTAAGACCCGACAGATCCATCCAGGCGAAAACGGCGCGGGCGCCCCCGGGGCGCGCCTGCCAGAGGCGGTCGTGCCGGGCGCAGATGGCGTCCAGTTCGTGCTGGTCGATGCGCCTTCTGGCGACGGGCTGGGCGGTATTGGCCGACATAGTCCCATTCTGGCACGTCGGCTGTTAAGGAAGCGTGTTCACCATCCTGCCGCTGCGTCGACGTCAGACGGTCAAGAGCCCCTGCTCGGCCAATGCGTCCGCAAGCTCTCCCGGGCCGACCCAGACGCGGGTGTAGCCGGCCTCGCCGAGACGGTTCAGCTCGGTGGTCAGGTCGGCCTTGGCCGAGGCGGCGAAGCGGGCGTCGAAACCCTCGCCGGTCTCGCTGATGCGGACCATGGGGCGGCCGGTCTCGACGCGATGAAGATAGCCTTCGTACAGGACCGCCGCCTCGTCCGAGAGCAGGCCGGTCTCGACCTCAAGCCCCGCCTTGCGCAAGCGCTCCACGCCACGTCCGGCGGCGAAAGGCGACGGATCAACCGCGGCCACGACCACGCGCGCTACACCGGCCTCGGTCAGGAAGTGCGAGCAGGATTTACGGCCGGAGGACCGGGCGCCGCAGGGCTCCAGCGTCACATAGGCGGTTGCGCCCTGCGCCCTGTCGCCCGCTTCAGGCACGGCCTGTTCTTCGGCGTGGGGGCGGCCGCCGGGCGCGGTGGCCTCCTCGGCGACGACCTCGCCGTCCTTAACGATCACGCAGCCGACCGACGGATTGGGCCAGGTCTCGCCCATGCGCGCCTTGGCCAGATCGATGGCCCGCTGCATCCAGCGCGCGTCGTCGGCGGCGCTCACCCCGGAATTCCCGGCAGGGGGGTCGCGCGATCCGCGTCCAGATAGCGGGCGGCGGTCGGCTTCAGTCCGGCGTCCAGTTCGATCTCAAGCGGATTGCCGGTCGGGATCTCGACGCCGACGATCTGATCGTCAGGCACGGAGAACAGGTGTTTGACGATGGCGCGCAGCGAGTTGCCGTGGGCCGCGATCAGCACATCCTCACCGGCCTTCAGGCGCGGGGCGATGGCGTCATTCCAGTAGGGCAGGACCCGGTCCAGTGTGGTCTTCAGGCTTTCGGTATCCGGAATAGCCTTGCCGGCGTAGCGAGGGTCCGCGTTGAAGTCCCACTCCCCACCCGGCGCCAGCGGCGGCGGGGGGATGTCGTAGCTGCGCCGCCAGATCTTCACCTGATCCTCGCCATGCTTCGCCGCCGTCTCGGCCTTGTCGAGCCCCGTCAGGCCGCCGTAGTGGCGCTCGTTCAGCCGCCAGTCTTCGACCACGGGCACGGCCTTCAGGCCTGCGGCGTCCAGCGCCAGCGCGCCCGTCCGCTTCGCCCGGGTCAGGACCGAGGTGAACATGACCGCTGGCCTGAACCCGGCCTCGGCGATCAGTTCTCCACCCCGCCGCGCCTGCGCCTCGCCCTCGGCGGTCAGGTCGACGTCGACCCAGCCGGTGAAGCGGTTCTCAAGGTTCCACTGGCTCTGGCCGTGGCGCAGCAGGATCAGGCGGGGCATGGGCGTCTCCGATAGAGTTGTCGGGGTAGGACCGGGCGCGGCGTCGGTCAAGGCGACGGAATGCAGCCGGAACGCACGACCGGCGTTGTTGTCCCCACCCGGTCCGCTGGCCTATAGCCACGGTCGATCCGGATTCCGAAAGGCCCCCCATGCTGAAGCCCCGCCAGGACCTCCGTCCCAACACGGCCGACTATGAGACCACGCCGCTGGTCAAGCCGACGGGGTTTCGCGAGTACGACGCGCGCTGGGTGCTGGAGAAGGAGATCAACCTGCTGGGCATTCAGGCGCTGGGTCTGGGCCTCGCGACCTATGTCCACGAGATCGGCCAGCGGCCGAAGATCGTTGTGGGCCACGACTTCCGTTCCTATTCGCTGAGCGTGAAACAGGCCCTGACGCTGGGTCTTCTGGAAGGCGGCATGGAGGTGCTGGACATCGGTCTGGCCCTGTCGCCGATGGCCTATTTCGCCCAGTTCGAACTCGGCGCCCCCTGCGTGGCCATGGTCACCGCCAGCCACAACGAGAACGGCTGGACGGGCGTGAAGATGGGCGCCAATCCGCCGCTGACCTTCGGCCCCGACGAGATCGGACGCCTGAAAGACATCGTGCTCGAAAATCAGGGCGTCGGCCGCGCCGGCGGGACCCTGACCCGCATCGACGGCTTCCGCGAGAAATACATCGCTGACATTGTTTCCAAGGTGAAGCTGACCCGGCCGATCAAGGTCGTAGCCGCCTGCGGCAACGGCACCGCCGGCGCTTTCGCTCCCGAGGCCCTGCGCCGGATGGGGGCCGAGGTGATCGAGATGGATACCGAGCTCGACTACACCTTCCCGAAATACAATCCGAACCCGGAAGATCACGCCATGCTGATGCAGATGGCGCAGCGGGTGCGCGAGACCGGCGCCGATCTGGCGCTCGGTTTCGACGGCGACGGCGACCGCTGCGGGGTGGTGGACGACACGGGCGAGGAGATATTCGCCGACAAGATCGGTTTGATGCTGGGGCGCGACCTCAGCGCCCTGCACCCCAACGCCACCTTCGTCGTCGATGTGAAATCGACAGGTCTCTACAAGACCGACGAGGTGCTGAAGGCGAACGGGGCGAATACCGTCTACTGGAAGACGGGCCACAGCTACATCAAGCGCAAGACCGCGGAGCTGGGCGCGCTGGCGGGCTTCGAAAAGTCGGGCCACTTCTTCTTGAACGCCCCGCTGGGCCATGGCTATGACGACGGCATCGTCGCGGCCGGCGCCGTCCTGGCCATGTTGGATCGAAATCCGGGGAAGAAGCTCAGCGAACTGAAGGCCGCCCTGCCCGACGCCTGGACCAGCCTGACCATGTCGCCTCACTGCGACGACGAGCTGAAGTACGAGGTGCTGGAGCGGATCGTGGCCGAGTATCAGGCGCTGGCCGACAGCGGCGGTTCGATCCTTGGCCGGAAGATCGTCGAGGCGATCACCGTCAACGGGGTACGGGTGCATCTGGAGGACGGCTCGTGGGTGCTGGTGCGCGCCTCGTCGAACAAGCCCGAGCTGGTGGTGGTGGTCGAGAGCATGCGGTCGGAAGACGACATGCGCGCCCTGTTCCACGACGAGGTAAAGCCCCGACTGGCGAACTATCCCGAGATCGGCGCCTACAATCAGGAAATCTGAGCCGGACTTGCGGCGCGGGGAGGCGGCGTGACCCAGACCAGACGCATCGCGATCATCGGCGGAGGCTTCTCCGGAGCGATGCTGGCTGCGCGGCTGGCGGAAAAGGGCGTCGCCTCGACGCTGATCGACAGGGGCCGCGCGTTCGGGCTGGGCGTCGCCTATTCGACGCCGTTCGACGGGCACCTGCTGAACGTCCGCTCCAACCGGATGAGCGCCGTCGAGGGGCGCCCGAATGATTTCGTGGATTGGCTGACGGCGAACCATCCCGACCGGGCCGACCCCGAAGGATTCGCGCCGCGCCGGCTGTATGGGCTGTACGTGAAGGATCGCCTCGCGGGGGTAGAGGAAGCGTACCCGGGGCTGATCGAACGGGTCACGGGCGAAGCGACGTCAGTTGACGAAACGGGCGTCAGCCTTTCCGACGGGCGAAAGGTCGAAGCTCAAGCCGTCGTGCTGGCCACGGGGAATCCGGCGCCGAAGACCGCCTTGCCGGGCGAGGGCGGAGGATGGGTCATTGGTGATCCGTGGGCGACGGGGGCGCTGGATCGGGTCGGGGCAGAGGACGACGTCATCGTCGTCGGCACCGGCCTCACCATGGTGGACATGGTGCTGTGGCTTGAGGCCCGTGGCTGGCGCGGGCGGGCGAAGGCTCTGTCGCGACGCGGGCTGCTGCCGCGCGGGCATGAGGCGCAGCCGGATGCAGCTGTTCCGCCCACGGACGATCTGCTGCACGCGGCGCCGTCGGCGCGACTGCATGAGGCGCGGCGGCTGGCGGGCGATGCCGGCTGGCGGGGCGTGATGGAAGGCTTGCGGCCGATCACGGCCCGGCTGTGGCAGGAGGCGGACGCGCCAACGCGGGCGCGGCTGGTGCGACATCTGCGGCCGTGGTGGGACGTGCACCGGCACCGGATCGCCGACAGCATCGCCGCCGCCATCGCCGCGCTGCAGGCCGCCGGGCGTCTGACGGTTACCGCCGGACGGGTGCGGACGATCAAGGAAACCGAGGATGGCGTCGCGCTGACCTTCCGGCCGCGCACCGGGCCGGAGGCGCCGCCGCTGACCGCCCGCTGGCTGATCGACTGCACCGGGCCGGGGCACGATCCGGCGAAGGACGCTCTGACCGGGCCGCTCATCGCCTCGGGCCGGGCGCGGCTGGATGCGCTGAGACTGGGACTGGATCTGGATCCGCAGGGACGGGTGTTGAGCGCGGACGGCGTGGCCGATTCGAAACTGTTCGTCCTGGGCCCTCCGGCGCGAGCGGCCTTCTGGGAAACCATCGCCGTGCCAGACATCCGCAAGCGGATCGAGGATGTGGCGGGCGCGCTGACGGAGACGACATGATGCGGCGATGGGCTCTGATCGGCCTGCTGGCCCTGACCGGCTGCGATGTGAGGGTGGCCTTTCCACCGGCCGCGGCCCCTGTGGCGGTCGCTCAAACCTGCACCCTGCCCGACCGCATTCCGGCGCCGGAAATGGAGCATGTGCGGCCGGACGAGGTGGTCGCCGACCGGCCGATCCTGTTCCATATGCTGGCCGTCACCTGGATGCCGGAGACCTGCAGGGCCGGAGGCGACGGTCAGGGTGATCTGGCCTGCGGAGGCGAGAACCGCTTTGGCTGGACCTTGCATGGCCTGTGGCCGAACTCGGACGGCCGCCCCTACCCACGCTACTGCCGCCCCGCCGAACAGGTCCGGGCCGAGACCATCCGCTCCGAGCTGTGCCGGACGCCGTCGGTCGATCTGGTTCAGCACGAGTGGGCAGCACACGGCACATGCGGTTGGGACACGCCGGAGGCCTATTTCGAACAGTCAGCCGCGCTCTACGACGCTCTCATCCGACCGGATCCGACAACACTCGCGCCCGGCGAGCGTGGTCCGACTGCGGGTCAACTGCGCGACGCCTTTGCTCGAGCCAATCCGGGCCTGCCGCGCGAGGGCGTCTATATCGCCGTCAGTTCCGGCAACCGGCTGCGCGAGGTGCGCATCTGTCACGACCTGCAGTTCAAGGCGCGGGCCTGTCCGGGCGGGGACGTGGGAACGCCGGATCCGGTGGTGCTGACGGTGGAGCCGGTGCGGCAAGCAGGGAGGGCGTGATGAGCAACCCCTTGACCCATGGCTTCCGGAATCTGACGCGCTTTTCCGGTCGAGACCGTCGCGGCCTCTTCTGGCCCCACGCCGCGATCGTCTTCATTCTTGTCTTTGCGGTCATCAGCATCGGAATGACGTTCGTCATAACGCGGATGTTCGGCGACACGCAGAGTTTTGCCGTCGCCAATCCCGATGCAGTGACGATTCAATCGTCATCGCGAGAGTATTCGATGCAGGTCGACCCGGGGTACGCGGGCGCGCCCGGCATTCCGGAGTTTAAGCTGCTGTTCGCCGTTGTCACCGGCGGTGTAGTGCTGGCGATCATACTGCTCGCGGCCGCAGTGTCCCGCCGTCTGCACGACACCGGACGGGCTGCGTGGTGGGGTCTGGTCCCCGCAGCCTTTCTGGGCGTTTGCATATGCCTGTACCCGATGGCGATGCAGGACATGATAACAAGCCCGACGCCGAACTTCGCCCTGTTCGGGGCCGGCCTCGTCAGCGGCATGATCTACAATGTCACGCTCGTGATCCTGATCGTCATGCTCGCACTGCCTGGAAGGCTGGGGCCGAACCGATATGGCCCGATGACGGTCTAACCCGCCGCCTTAACCGCCGCGACGACGTCGCCGACCACTGTCTTCACCAGCGCCTCATCGTCGCCCTCGGCCATGACGCGGATGAGTTTTTCGGTGCCGGACTTACGGACCAGAAGACGGCCCTGACCGCTGAGGCGGGCCTCGGCGTCGGCGATGGCGGCCTTGACCGAGGCGGCTTCCATCGGTTTGCCGGCGGCGTAGCGGACGTTTTCGAGCAGCTGGGGCACCGGCTCGAACTGGCGGGCCAGTTCGCTCATCGGGCGGCCGCTCTCGACCATGACGGCCAGCACCTGAAGGGCGCTCATCAGGCCGTCGCCGGTGGTGGCGTAGTCGTGCAGGATGATGTGACCGGACTGTTCGCCGCCGACATTGAAGCCGCCCGAGCGCATCTTCTCCATCACATAACGGTCGCCGACATTCGTGCGCTCCAGCGTCAGGCCCTCGGCCAGCAGCGCGCGTTCCAGACCAAGGTTGGACATGACCGTGGCGACGAGGCCGCCACCCGTCAGCAGCCCACGCCGCGACCAGTCGAGCGCCACCAGAGCCATGATCTGGTCGCCGTCGACGATCTGGCCCTTCTCGTCGCAGATGATGACCCGGTCGGCGTCGCCGTCCAGGGCGATGCCGATATGGGCGCCGTGACGGTGGACCGCTTCCACCAGCGTCTGCGGATGGGTCGAGCCGCAGTTGTCGTTGATGTTGAGCCCGTTGGGCTCGACGCCCACGCAAAACACCTCGGCGCCCAGTTCGTACAGGGTGGTCGGGGCCACCTTGTAGCCGGCGCCGTTGGCGCAATCGATGGCGATGCGCAGGCCTTGAAGGCTCAGGCCCTTGGGGAAGCTGGCCTTGGCGATCTCGATATAGCGGGCCTGACTGTCATCGATCCGTTTGACCCGGCCCAGCTTGTCAGCAGGGGCGAGGCCGGCGCCGAGATCCTCGTCCATCATGGATTCGATGGTGAGCTCGACCTGGTCTGACAGCTTGTAGCCATCCGGGCCGAACAGCTTGATGCCGTTGTCCAGATAGGCGTTGTGCGAGGCCGAGATCATCACGCCGATGTCCGCCCGCATCGACCGGGTCATCATGGCCACGCCCGGCGTCGGCAGCGGGCCGAAGGTCAGCACATCCATTCCGGCCGAGGCGAAGCCCGCGACCAGCGCCGGTTCGATCATGTAGCCCGACAGCCGGGTGTCCTTGCCGATCACGACCAGATGTCGCCGGTCGTCCGATGACATGAACATGCGGCCGGCGGCCAGACCCACGCGCAGCGCCACTTCCGGCGTCATCGGGTGAGTATTGGCCTGGCCCCGGATGCCGTCGGTGCCGAAATAGCGTCTGTCAGCCAAGCGTCGTCTTCCTCCGCGGCCGCACGTAACCTTGCGAAACCGCTTTTCAGGTGCAATTGCCGACGGCTGTCGCCTAAACCGGCGCCAGATCGTCACGGTCGCCTTAGACCGTCCGGAGCTCGCGTGCAAAGCGAACCGGGGACCAGTTCGAGGACCTTTCTGCATGTGCGGCATCATTGGCGTGACCGGGACCGGCCCGGCCGTTCCCCGTCTGATCGACAGCCTGAAGCGGCTGGAATACCGGGGCTATGACTCCGCCGGCGTCGCCGCGCTGGTCGACGGGCGCATCGAACGCCGCAGGGCCAAGGGCAAGATCCGCGAGCTGGAAGGCGTGCTGGCGGCCGAGCCGCTGGAATCGACCGTCGGCATCGGCCACACCCGCTGGGCCACCCACGGCGCCCCGACCACAGCCAACGCCCACCCGCACAAGGCAGGCCGGGTCACGCTGGTCCACAACGGCATCATCGAAAATTTCGCCGAGCTGAAGGCCGAGCTGATCGCGCAGGGCCATACGTTCGAGAGCCAGACTGATACCGAAGTCGTCGCCCATGCGATCGACAGCGAACTCTCGAAGGTCAACGACCCGCTGGTGGCCTTCAAGCGCGTGCTGGACCGGCTGACCGGCGCCTATGCGCTGGCCGTTTTGATCGAGGGCGAGGATGACCTGATCCTCGGCGCCCGGCGCGGAAGCCCGCTGGTCGTCGGCTGGGGCGAAGGCGAGATGTATCTGGGCTCTGACGCGCTGGCGGTCGGGCCGTTCACCCAGAAGATCAGCTATCTGGAAGAGGGCGACTATGTCGCCGTGACCCGGGCCGGCGCCCGGATGTTCAATGTCGCCGGCGAGCCGGTCGAGCATCCGATCGTGCAGGTCTCGGCGTCTTCCGCCCTCGTCGAGAAGGGCGAGTATCGGCACTTCATGGAGAAGGAAATCCATGAGCAGCCCGACAGCGTCCAGCACACCCTGAGCCACTACCTCGACTTCGTGAACGGTCGCGCCAATCCGAACGAGGCGGACTTCGCCAACGTCGAGCGCATCCAGATCGTCGCCTGCGGCACCGCCTTCTACGCCGGCCAGATCGGCCGTTATGCGTTCGAGAAGCTCGCCGGCTTGCCGTGCGACGTCGAGATCGCGTCCGAGTTCCGCTATCGCAACCCGGCCCTGACCAAGGGCACACTGGCGGTCGCCGTCAGTCAGTCGGGCGAAACCGCCGACACTCTGGCCAGCCTGACCTGGTGCAAGGCGCAGGGCCTCAAGACGGCCGCGCTGGTGAACGTGCATTCGTCGTCGATGGCGCGCGAGGCCGGCGTTCTGTGGCCGACCCATGCGGGTCCCGAAATCGGCGTCGCCTCGACCAAGGCCTTCACCGCGCAGGTCGCCGCCCTGCTGGCTCTGGCCGTGTCGGCCGGCGTGCAGCGCGGCCGCATCGATCCGGCGACCGAAGCCGAACTGGTCAAAGCGCTGTTCGAGGCCCCGCGCCTGATCGCCGAGGCGATGAAGATGGACGGAGCCCTGCGCGAGGTCGCCCACGATCTGGCCAAGGCGACGGACGTCCTGTTCCTCGGCCGGGGCGCCATGTTCCCGCTGGCCATGGAAGGCGCGCTGAAGCTGAAGGAGATCAGCTATATCCACGCCGAGGGTTACGCCGCCGGCGAACTGAAGCACGGACCGATCGCGCTGATCGACGAGGACACGCCGACCGTCGCGCTGGCGCCGCTCGACGACGTCTACGAAAAGACCGCCTCGAACCTGCAGGAGGTCGCCGCGCGCGGCGGGCCGGTCATCATGATCGCTCCGAAGAGCGCGCCTGACCCCCACGGCGCCGGCATCCGTCGCGTGGATGCGCCCGAGTGTCATCCGCTGATCGCGCCGCTCGTCTACGCCGTGCCGGTGCAGCTGCTGGCCTACTATACCGCCGTGCAGAAGGGCACCGACGTCGACCAGCCCCGCAATCTGGCCAAGTCCGTCACCGTCGAGTGATCGCTTTCGGGCGCCGATGCGTTAGGGTGCGCGCCCTCGCTGTTCAGGATTTCGCATGACCGCTTCTCCCCGCCGCCTTCGCAAGGCCGTCCTGCCCGTGGCTGGCCTCGGCACCCGCGTGCTGCCCGGCACCAAGACGACGCCGAAGGAACTGCTGAACGTCGTCGACCGGCCTATCCTGAGCTACATCGTCGAGGAAGCGCGCGAGGCGGGTATCGAGCACATCGTCTTCGTCACCGGCCGGTCGAAGGGCGCGATCGAGGACTATTTCGACCACCAGATCGAGCTCGAGGCCCAGTTGCTGGCCAAGGGCAAGACCGAAATCCTCGAGATGATGAACGGCGAACTGGCGCAGGCCGGCGAGATGAGCTTCACGCGGCAGATGCAGCCGAAGGGTCTGGGTCACGCCGTCTGGTGCGCGCGCGACATCATCGGCGATGAGCCCTTCGCGGTGATCCTGCCGGATGTGATCGTGGACGGTCAGCCGGGTGCGCTGAAGCAACTGGCCGAGGTCTACGCCGAGGTCGGCGGCAACGTGATCGGCGTCGAACAGGTGCCCGAAAGCGAGACCCATAAGTACGGCATTGTCGAGCCCGAAGGCCGCGACGGTCGCCATATCCGCATGAAGGGGATGGTGGAGAAGCCGCCCCGGGGCGAGGCGCCGTCGAACCTCTCGATCTCCGGCCGCTACATCCTGCAGCCCGAAATCTTCGCCATTCTAGAAAACCAGCCGCGCGGTGCGGGCGGAGAAATCCAGCTGACCGACGGAATGGCACGCCTGATGACGACCCAGTCGTTCACGGCGGTCGAATATGAAGGCGTCACTCACGACTGCGGGGACAAGATCGGCCTGCTGAAGGCCAACGTCGCGCTGGCGCTGAAACGGGCCGATCTCGGAGACGCCGCCCGGGCGGCGATCTCAAGCCTGCTCTGACCCCCTACTCGCGGCGGATGTTCGAGGCGCCGTCCGGAATATTGCAGGCGGATTCAATTTCCGGGCGCCCCGTCGGCTGACGGATGGGCAGCAGGATGCCGCCCCGCGCCTTGCAGTCGGCGGCGAGACGCTCGGTGGCGTCGTCGGTCGAGGGTCCGTTCATCGAGGCGCACGCGCCCAGACAGCCCAGAAGCGTCACGGCGGCGATGGATGTGATGGCCCGCATGGTCGGTATCCTTTTGTATGTACGCTTAAACGCCCCTGTGCCGCATTAGATCAACGGTCCGGACCAGCCTGTCCAGATCGCCGGTCGATGAAAGGCGATGATCCCCGCCCTCGAGCCGCTCCAGCAGCACGTCGCCGCCCGTCAGCCGGTCGACCAGCGCCATCGCGTGTCGCCATGGGACGACGTCGTCCGCCTGCCCCTGAAGGATATGGATCGGCGCCGAGATCGACACGGCGCCGTCCAGCAGCAACCACTGCCGGGCCTCCTCGAACATCCGGGCGGTCAGGACATAGCTGCCCAGCCCCTCCTCGACGACCAGTGTCTCGCCCTCGCGCAGGATGGCCTGACGCTCGTGGTCGGCCAGACCGGGCCACATCAATCGCTCGGTGAAGTCCTGCGCAGGATTGACCAGCACGAGTCCCGCCATCTGCTCAGGGCGGGCCAGTGCGAGCAGCAGCGCCACCCAGCCGCCCATTGAAGAACCGACCGGAAGGATGGGCCCTTCGAGACTGTCGACCAGGGCTATCGCGTCTTCCCGCCAACGTCCGATCGTGGCCCGCCGCCAGTCGCCAGAGCTTTGGCCGTGGGCGAAGTGATCGTAGCGGACGTAGCTCCAGCCACGCTCCCGTGCTGCTGCGTCCAGCGCCAGCGCCTTGGTCCCGTCCATGTCGGAGCGGAAGCCCCCGACCCACAGCACGGTCGGACCGGCGCCCTGTACGCGGCGGAAGGCCAGGGTCTCGCCGTCCGGGCGGGTCAGGCGTTCGATATCGTCCATGGCTTTCTCTCGCGCATTCGGGCGGACACTGATAGCCAGCGGAAGCAATCGAAGCGAAGGGCCAAAGTGTCGACCCCGAAAGTCCTTTTCGTCAGCTCCAACCGGATCGGCGACTGCGTCATCTCCTCGGGCGTCATCCGCGAGATCGGACGTCAGTTGCCCGGCGCGCGGATCACAGTCGCCTGCGGCCGCCCACCCGCGCCCTTCTTCCGCTCTGCGCCCGGCGTCGACCGCATCATCATTCTCGACAAGAAGAAGCTGGCCGGACACTGGTTCGGGCTGTGGGGCCAGACAGTCGGCACGCGCTGGGATCTGGTGATCGATATCCGGGGGTCAGCGTTGGCCTGGCTGCTGCCGGCGCGCCGACGGGTCGTCTACAGCCGCAAGTGGGAGACCGGCCTGCGCAAGGTCGAGATGGTGTCGCGGCTTATGGGCGCCGACCGGCCGCTGGATCCGGAAATCTTCGTCGACGACCGGGCGCGCGCCGAGGCGGCGGCGGTGATCGACCCCCAGTTGGCTGGCGGCGCAGGCCGCGGCCCTATTCTTGCGCTGGCCCCGATCGCCCACCAGCCGGGCAAGAGCTGGCCCGCGGATCGCTGGGGGGCGCTGGTCGAGCGGTTGAAGGCCGAGCCCCGCTTTGACGGATGGCGTTTCATGCCGGTGGGCGGACCCGGCGACCGGCCGCCCGCGACGCCCGCGCTGGAAGCGGCCGGTCCGCGCGGCATGGACTTCGTCGGCAAGGGCGACATTCTGGCCTCGGCGGCCGCGATTGACCGGGCGGCCCTGTTCGTCGGCAACGATTCTGGACTGATGCACGTCTCGGCCGCGCTTGGGCGGCCGACGCTGGGCCTGTTCGGGCCGACGGAGTGGTGGCTGTACGGACCGTGGGGGCCGCGCACCCGGACAGCGGCCTCCAACGAGACCCGCGGCCAGTTCGCGCCGATCGAGGATTTGACGGTCGACCATGTGTTCGACGCGGTCGTGGCCCTGCACGACGCCTATGCCGCGCCGGGCGCCGGGAAACCTTGAAGAAACGGGCTTTCGGGCGCATATAGGGGCCCGAGAGGGGATGCCGCGATACGTCGCGCGCTTCGTCTCGTCAGAACACCAGACCGTTTCGTCCACATAAGGAACCGACGCCCATTCGCCGTCCGATGAACCAGCCGCCCGTCAAGGACGGGCCGCCCATGAACCACGATATCCGCGCGCCGCGCGTCCTGCTGATCGATCAGCATGGAGAGAAGCAGGGGGTCATGCCGACCTCCGCCGCGCTGGAAGCCGCCGAGGAGGCCGGGCTGGATCTGGTTCAGATCGTCGCGACGTCGGATCCGCCCGTCTGTAAAATTCTGGACTACGGCAAGCACCGCTTCCAGGAGCAGAAGAAGAAGGCCGAGGCCCGCAAGCGCCAGAAGGTGGTCGAGCTCAAGGAGATCAAGCTCCGCCCGAACATCGACACCCACGATTATGAGGTGAAGGCCAAGGCGATGCATCGCTTCTTCGACGAGGGCGACAAGGTGAAGATCACCCTGCGCTTCCGCGGACGCGAGATGGCCCACCCCGAGCTGGGCATGAAACTGCTGAACAAGGTTCAGGCCGACTTCGACGAGATCGCCAAGGTCGAATACGCCCCGCGTATGGAAGGCCGGCAGATGATCATGATCCTGGCGCCAAAATAGGCGGCGGATCGATCCCGAAACAGCGACGCCCCGGCCCCCGGCCGGGGCGTTTCTGTATCCGGACAGACTCGGCTAAGCCTGCCGGATGAGCCAGACTGTCGCACCCCCTCCCGCCGCCAAGGCTCCCGCATTGGCGGTGCTGTTCGCGACGGTCTTCATCAATCTGGTCGGGTTCGGGCTGGTGGTGCCGCTGCTGCCGTTCTTCGCCCAGAGCCTGAAGGCGGAGCCCTGGCAGATCACCCTGATGTTCTCGGCCTATTCGCTGGGCCAGTTCTTCGCCGAGCCGTTCTGGGGGCGGCTATCCGACCGGATAGGGCGCAAGCCTGTGCTGCTGATGACGCTGGTGGCCAATGCGCTCGGCTATCTGGCGCTGGCCTTCGTGCCCAATGTCTGGCTGGCGATCGCGGTCAGGCTGTTCACCGGTCTGGGCGCCGGCAACATCTCTACGGTTCAAGGCTATGTTGCGGACGTGACGCCGCCCGAGCAGCGCGCCGGGCGGATGGGGATGATCGGCGCGGCCTTCGGTCTCGGCTTCATCGTCGGGCCGGGACTGGGCGGCTTGCTGACCCAGCCTCAACTGGGGCGTCTCGGATATCAGCTGCCGATCTTCACGGCCGCAGGACTGGCGGCGCTGGCGGCCGTCGGGGTCGTGATCTTCCTGCGTGAAAGCCGCGCGAAAGCCGATCCGGCTGTTCCGCGTCCGGCCTTCCTGTCGGGCCTGCACGACGCCCGGGTCAATCCTGTGGTGTCGCGGGTTCTGCTGGTGACCCTGATCTACATGGCCGGCTTCTCGGCGATGGAGAGCGTGTTCGGCCTGTGGGCCGAGAGCCGCTATGCATGGGGCGCCCGCGAGGTGGGGCTCAGCTTCATGATCGTGGGGATCGTGTCTTCTCTCAATCAGGGCTTCTTCACCGGCCGGCTGGCGCGGCGGTTCGGCGAGACGCGCGTGCTGGCGACCGGCATGCTGTTGTTCGGCGCGTCGCTGGTGTTGCAGGTGTTGGCGCCGGTGCAGTGGTTTCCGGCGACCGAGTTGTCGCTGGGCGCCCTGACCCTGCCGATCGTTCAGGGCTGGATCATTCCGGTCATCATGGCCTTCGGGGCCTGCGGCATGTCGCTGGCCATGCCGAACATCTCCGCGATGATCAGTCGGGCCACGCCGCCGGATCGTCAGGGCGCGATGCTGGGCCTGAACATGGCCTCTGGCTCGATCGCGCGCATCTTTGGCCCGATCGCGGCCGGCGCCATGTTCTCCGCCTTCGGACACGACTGGCCGTTCCTGGTCGGAGCGGCGCTGACGGTCCCGGCTGCGATCATGGCGATCAATGCGGGGCGCGCGCTGAAGCGCGGTCAGGCGTCGGCCTAGCCGAACTCGGCCTCGAGGTCCGCTAGACGCGCGGCCTGATCCTCGGCGATCAGGGCGTTCAGCATCGGATCGAGGTCGCCCTCGAGGATTTGCGGCAAGCTGTGCAGGGTCAGGCCGATGCGGTGGTCGGTGACCCGGCCTTGCGGGAAGTTGTAAGTGCGGATGCGTTCCGAGCGGTCGCCCGAGCCGACCTGAGACTTCCGCGCGTCCGACCGGGCCTGATCCTTGGCGGTGCGCTGGAGGTCGTACAGGCGGACACGCAGGTTCTTCATCGCCTTGTCGCGGTTCACGTGCTGCGACTTCTCCGATGACGTCGCCACGATGCCGGTGGGCAGGTGGGTGATGCGTACAGCCGAGTCGGTCTTGTTGACGTGCTGGCCGCCTGATCCAGACGCCCTGAAGGTGTCGATGCGGATGTCCTTGTCGTGGATCTCGATCTCGACGTCCTCGACTTCCGGCAAGACAGCGACGGTGGCGGCGGAGGTGTGGATGCGGCCGCCCGCTTCGGTAGCCGGCACCCGCTGCACCCGGTGAACGCCGCTCTCGAACTTCAGCCGACCGAACACGCCGTCGCCGGTGACCGTGGCGACGACTTCCTTGTAGCCGCCGGCCTCGCCCTCAGAGAGGCTGTCGATCTCGACCCGCCACCCGCGCCCTTGGGCGTAGCGCGAGTACATGCGGAACAGGTCGCCGGCGAACAGGGCGGCTTCATCGCCGCCGGTCCCGGCGCGGACTTCCAGCACGGCCGAGGCGTTCTCATCGGCGTCGCGCGGGGCCAGCAGCAGGGCCACGTCGCGCTCGAGGTCCGGCATCCGGTCCTTCAGCGCCTGCAGTTCCTCGGCGGCCATCTCGGCCATCTCGGGGTCGGACGCCATAACCTCCAGATCGGCCATCTCGGCACGCGCCCGGGCCAGCCCCTGGACGGCGTCGGCGACCGGCTTGAGCTCGGCGTGCTCCTTCGACAGGCGGACGATCTCGGCGCCGTCACTGGCCGCGCCCATGCGCGCCTCCACCTGATGGAAGCGGTCGAGCACCTGATCAAGCCGGGCCTGCGGAAGTCTCAAAAGATCGGTCCTGTCTGGAGTGGGGCGGAGGCTTACCCGCCCCGTTCGCCCGTGTCGATGGAGCCCGTCACGCCGGGCTGGAGCGAATGTGATCCGCGATAACAAGCCCGTCACGCGGGTTTCGGCCGTCGGCGGCGGCGCCTAGCTGTCAGCTGAGCTGTTCAGGAGACCCTATGACCGATCCCACGCCCTCGCCCGTCGACAGCGTCGCCGACCTGTGCCGCCTGTATGATCCGTTGCTGGACGGCGGAGCGGTGCCGGCCGCAGCGCTGGAAGAACTGGGCGCGCTCGCGCGGATCTTCGATCTGGATGCGACCGGTGAGCCCGCCTTGGTCTGGAAGAATGTGCGCGCCGTGGTCACCCGCCAGCCGACGGCCGATCCCTCGGACGTCGAGCCATCGGAGGTGCTGACCTTGCTGATCGTCGAGGATGATGCGGACACCGCCGCCGATCTGATCGCCGTGCTGAGCGAGGCGGGGCATCGCGCCGTCGGTCCGTTCCAGAACGTGGCCGCCGCCGAGGTCGCCGCCGCCCTGCATCCGGTCGATGTGGCCTTGCTGGACATCAACCTCGCCGACGACTCGTCGGGTATCGATCTGGCCCGGTCGCTTAAGGATCGTTGGGGCGTGCCGTCGATCTTCCTGTCCGGCGACGTCACGGCGGCGGCGCGACATGCGGATCTGGCCGAGGCGCTGGTCAGCAAGCCCTACACCGGGCGCGAGGTGCTGGCGGCGCTGGGCCGGATCACGGCCTGACGCCGCAGCGGCGGTCGTATCTGCAACCTTGGCCGTCGCCGATCATTGCTGGAACGACAGGCGTGAAGGGGCTTCATGGAAACGTTTCTGCTGTTCTTCTTCGTGGGGGCGCTGGCCCAGTCGGTCGATGGCGCGCTGGGCATGGCCTATGGCGTGATCTCTTCGTCGGTCCTGCTGGCCTTTGGCGTGCCGCCGGCGACGGCGTCTGCTTCCGTTCACGGCGCCGAGGTCTTCACAACGGCCGCTTCGGCGACCAGCCACGTGATGCACAAGAACGTGGAGTGGCGGCTGTTCATTCCGCTGGCCATCGCCGGAGTGATCGGCGGCTGTCTGGGGGCCTATGTCCTCGCAGGGATCGACGGGAACATTATCAAGCCGTTCATCGTCGCCTATCTGGCCATCATCGGCTGCTACATTCTCTGGCGTGCAGGGCATGACATCAAGCCGCGCAAGATCCGCCCGGCGTGGATCGTCTCGCCGATCGGTCTGGTCGGCGGCTTCTTCGACGCCATCGGCGGGGGCGGCTGGGGTCCTACCGTATCGTCCACCATGGTCGCGGCGGGCGAGGAACCCCGGCGAGCGATCGGTACGGTCAATACGGCCGAGTTCTTTCTGACCGTGGCCATCAGCGCCACCTTCGTGTGGTCGCTGGTCACCGGACACTGGGAAGAGGCCGGCGCGCTGGAGAACCATGCATCGGCGGTCGCGGGCCTGATCGTGGGCGGCCTGATCGCCGCGCCCTTCGCCGGGCTGATCACCAAGAAGGTGCCCCGCCGCGCACTGACCTACGCGGTCGGTTGCCTGCTTCTGTTCCTCGCCGCCTTCCAGGGCCTGCAGCTGGCGGGCGTGCTGGCCTAGGCCGGAAAGGTCTCGACGAAGCTGGGTCGGGCTTCCAGACGGTCCCTCAGCGCAACGAGACGCGGTCTGCCCGTTCGCCAGTCGAAGTCCGGGTGACGGAAGCCGATCCATGTGGCGGCGACGCTCGCAGTGATGACGCCCATGTCGAGGTCGTCGCCTTCGGGCAGGGCGATCTCAAGCGCGTCCAGCGCCCGTGCCATGTTCTCCGTCCAGCGGCGGGTCCACGACGGCGACCGTTCCGCCTCGGGGCGGCGCTTCTCCAGCACCAGCTTCACGCCCATTTCGAGCGCCGCATTGGCGAGGGCGTCCAGCCGGCGAACACGCAGCCGATCCGTTGCATTGTCGGGAACGAGCCGCGCCCCCGACCCGATCTCGTCCAGATATTCGCAGATCAGCGGGCTGTTGATGATCGGCTCGCCGTCCTCGGCGATCAGACATGGCGCCTGCGCGATCGGGTTGGCGGCCACCAGTTCGGGCGTGTTGGCATAGGGGTCGACGAAGATTTCCTCGACTCGGTCGATCAGCCCCTTCTCACGCGCAATGATCCGGCATTTGCGCGCGAACGGCGATGGGGCGGTCACGTAAAGCTTCACTCGGCGGCGACCTTCTCGGCGGCGCGGGCGGCTTCCAGCTCCGCGGCCTTTTCTTCCACGCGGGCCACGATCTCCTCGATCATTCCCTCGTTGGCCTGTTTGTGAGCGATCTTGCCATTCAGATAGACCATGCCCGCGCCCTTGCCGCCGCCGGTGAAGCCGACATCGGTATAGAGGGCCTCACCCGGGCCGTTGACCACGCAGCCGATGATCGACAGCGACATCGGCGTGGTCACATGGGCCAGCCGCTCTTCCAGCAGGCCGACGGTCTCGATCACATTGAAGCCCTGACGCGCGCAGGACGGGCAAGCGATGATGTTGACGCCCCGGTGCCGCAGGCCGAGCGACTTCAGGATATCGAAGCCGACCTTGATCTCTTCCACCGGATCGGCGGCCAGCGACACGCGGATGGTGTCGCCGATCCCCGCCCAGAGCATGGAGCCCATGCCGATGGCCGACTTGATCGTGCCCGTGCGCAAGGGGCCGGCCTCGGTGACGCCGAGGTGCAGCGGACAGTCGATGGCTTCGGCCAGCTGCTGGTAGGCCGCGACGGTCAGGAAGGGGTCGGACGCCTTCACCGAGATCTTGAATTCGTGGAAGTCGTGGTCCTGCAGGATGCGGGCGTGGTTCAGCGCGCTCTCGACCATGGCGTCGGGGCAGGGCTCGCCGTACTTCTCAAGCAGCTCCCGCTCCAGCGAGCCGGCGTTGACGCCGATGCGCATGGAGCAGCCATGGTCCTTGGCGGCCTGAATGACCTCGCGCACACGATCAGGAGAGCCGATGTTGCCCGGATTGATACGCAGGCAGGCGGCCCCGGCCTGCGCGGCCTCGATGCCTCGGCGATAGTGGAAGTGGATGTCGGCGACCAGCGGCACCTTGGACGCGCGGGCGATCTCGCGGAAGGCGGCGGTCGACTCCTCGTCAGGGCAGGAGACGCGGACGATGTCGGCGCCGGCCTCTTCCAGCTGACGGATCTGGTCGATTGTGGCCCCGGCGTCGGACGTCGGGGTATTGGTCATCGACTGGACGCTGATCGGCGCATCGCCGCCCACGGCGACATTCCCCACCATGATCTGGCGGGATTTGCGGCGTTCGATGTGACGCCAGGGGCGGACGTGGGTGTGATCGGCGCTCATTGCGGCTGCAACATAGGCTCACGATTGCGGCATGGCCACGACAGGGGTGTCACACGGCCGGCGGAGCAGGTGTCGGGGCAGGCGCTGAAGCAGCTGCTGCGGCCGCGCCTCGGGCCTCTTCAGCGCGGCGGGCGATGTCCGCCTGTTCGGCGGCGGCGCGAGCCTGCGCGCCGGCGCGGGCGTTCAGGCTGGCCAGCGGCGTCAGCAGCCCCGCCAGATCGTCGGAGTGCTCGCCGTTCAGATAGACGTCGAAGGCCGTCGGATCGGATACGTCGATCGTCGCCGGCGCGTCCATGGGCGCGCGCCATGCGTCGCCCTCGGCCAGCTGGCGGGCGAACAACACCTGACCATTGCCCATACGGACGACCAGCGAGGCGGGCTTGCGGGCCTGTATCACGACCTGCGACGCGCTGGCGGGCGCGCCGTACAGGGCGCCGCGAGGATTGAAGGCGCGGCGCACCGGTCCTTCCGGCGCAATCTGCGCGCCGCCCATCGTCGCGGGATCGACACCGGTGAGAGCGGCCTCGAGGCCGGGGGTGACATAGAGTTTGGGCGTGGTCTGATCCGGCGGTGCGGGCTGGGCCGGGGTCAGGCGGATCGTCGTCTCGACCGGCTCCTTCGCCCAGGTCGCAGGCACCACGGTGATGTCGGACGGCTGAGGGGCCTTGGCCAGATTCACGCGCTGGAACACGTTCCAGCCGACCACCGCCAGCACGACGACCGCCAGCCCCGCCAGAATGCGGGGGGAGTTGCGCCGCACGTCCTCGAAGGCGATGCCCACCGGCGCCTGAAGCGGCACCGAGGGATCGGGGCTTTCGCGCTTGAAGGCCTCGACCGCCTCCTGCTCGTCCACGCCCAGCGCGGTCGCATAGGCGCGCACATAGCCGATGGAGAAGACCCGGTTCGGCAGGACCGAAAAGTCATTCTGCTCCAGCGCGGTCAGGTAGCGGACGGGCACCCGGGTGGCGGTCGACAGCTCGGCCAGCGACCGGCCCGAGGTCTCGCGCGCGGCGCGCAGACCCTCGCCCAGCGTCGCCGCCTCGGCGAAGGAACCGGCCGATCCCGGCGCCGCGCGGCGCGCTTCAAACTCATCAGGGACGGGTCCCCGCTCAGACGCCATACAGGCTCATCCACGCTCGTCGGCGGCGCGGCCCACGGTCGCCGCCTCGACTTCCCGCGTGTAGCACAGGGGCGCCTGCGTTCAACGCGGGATGCGCGGTCAGATGGCCACGTTCAGCTTTCTGGCCAACGACTCGAACTCGCCCCGCACGGACCCGGCCGAAGACCCAAGCAGGGTCGGCAGGGCGCGCCGTGCGGCGGCCAGATCGGTCGACAGGATCATACGCTTCACGGGTCCCACGCCGCCGGCCGGCGCTGACAGGCGGGTGTAGCCGAGGGTCAGCAGGGCGAAGGCTTCCAGCGGGCGGCCCGCCAGCTCGCCACACACCGAGACGGGCGTGCCGGTATCGGCGCATTTACGCTGGATCTCCGCCAGCGCCCGCAGCGCCGGGGGCGACAGCGGATCGTACCGCTCGGCCACCAGCGGATTGGTCCGGTCTGCGGCGAACATGTATTGCAGCAGGTCGTTGGTCCCCACCGAAACGAAGTCGGTCAGGGGCAGCAGGGCGTCGAGGTGCCACAGCAGCGACGGGCACTCGATCATGGCGCCCACGCGCAGCATGCGAGGCAGGGTCCGACCACGGCGGCGGGCCCAGTCGCACTCCTTGTCCATCAGCTCGCGCGCCTGACGGAATTCGTCCACCGTGGCGATCATCGGGAACATGACCCGCAACTCCCGCCCCGCAGCGGCTCCAAGCAGGGCGCGAAGCTGCATGCGCAGCAGGCTGGGGCGGTCCAGTCCGAGGCGAATGGCGCGGCGGCCGAGGGCCGGGTTCTCTTCCCGCTCGGTCTCCAGATAGGGCAGCACCTTGTCGCCGCCGATGTCGAGCGTGCGGAAGGTCACCGGCCGGTCGCCGGCGGTGTCCAGCACGAGCTTGTAGAGGGCCGTCTGGCTGTTCAGGCGCGGCAGCTCTTCCGAGACCATGAACTGGAACTCGGTGCGGAACAGGCCGATGCCCTCGGCGCCGGTGGCGTCCAGATTCTCCAGATCCACAGCGAGGCCGGCGTTGGTCAGCAGGGTGACGCGCTGGCCGTCGACCGTGACGGCGTCCACATCGCGCAGCTTGGCGAACTCGGCCTGCCGCTGGTGGCGGACCTCCATGCGCGACTGGACGGCGGACAGCATGTCCGGCCGGGGGCGCAGATAGGCCTCGCCAGTTTCCCCATCGACGATGACCAGATCGCCTTCGGACAGGCGGTCGCGCACGCCCATCAGGCGGCCAACGCACGGTATCTGCAGCGCCCGGGCCACGATGGCCGCATGGCTGGCGGCCGAACCCTCTTCCAGCAACAGGCCTTTCAGCTTGTGGCGGGGGTATTCCAGCAGATCGGCGGGGCCGAGGTTACGCGCGACCAGAATAGCGTCGTCCGGCAAATCGCGCTGGCCCGGCTGGTCGCCCGCCAGAACGCGCAGCAGGCGGTTGGCCAGATCCTCGAAGTCGTGCAGCCGTTCCTTGATGTAGGGATCGCGGGCCTTGGCGAAGCGGGCGCGGTGTTCGTTGCGGACGCGGTCGACCGCGGCTTCTGCGGTCAGACCGGTGCGCACCGCCTCCTCCAGCGACCGGTTCCAGCCCCGGTCGTCGGCGAACATGCGATAGGTTTCCAGCACCTCGAACGACTGGCCGGCCAGCTTGCCCTGCCCGCCCTCAAGGATGGAATCGATGTTGGCCTTGAGCCCGATCAGGGCTTCACGCAGGCGGATTTCCTCGACCTGCTGGTTCTCGGCCAACAGGTTTTCCGGCGGAACCGGCGCCTCGTGCAGGATGACATGGCCATAGGCCAGACCCTCGGCGAAGCGCTGACCCTTGAGGCGTTCGGGGCGGTGGGGCGCCACCTCGATGTCGCGTAGCTCGTCCTGCGCCAGCAGCTCGCCCGAGGCGACGGTTTCGGCCAGCACCATGGCGATGGTCTGGATGTCCTCGACCTCGTCCTCGTCGTAGCGGCGCTCGGACCGGTTCTGGACGACCAGCACGCCGATGGCCCGGCCGCCGCGCAGCAGGGGCGCGCCGAGGAAGGCGTGATACGGGTCCTCGCCCGTTTCCGGACGGTAGGAGAAGCTGGGATGCGAGGGCGCGTCCGACAGGCTGATCGGTTCGGCCGATCGGGCCACCTCGCCCACAAGGCCTTCACCGGGGCGCAGGCGGGTGCTGTGAACGGCTTCGGGCTTCAGGCCTTGGGTGGCGAACAGCTCCAGCTCGCCCGACGCGCGGCGCAGATAGATGGAGCAGACTTCGGCGACCATCGACTGGGCGATGATTTTGACAACGGTGTCGAGCCGCTCCTGCGCGGGCGCGGCCCCCGCCATAGCCTCGCGGATCTGGCGAAGGAGGTTTCTCGGCCCCCTCGTCGTCAATCCGCCAACCGGCATGGCCCCTCCTGTGATCGTCGCTCCAAGATGGGCGATGACCGGTGAAAATCTAGACGTTTTCCAGTCCGTAGGCCGAATGTAGCGCGCGAACGGCCAGTTCCGCATAGGCGGCGTCGATCAGAACGCTGATCTTGATCTCGGACGTCGAGATGGCCTGGAACTTCACGCCCTTGTCGGCCAGCGCCTTGAACATGGTTTGCGCGACGCCCGCATGACTGCGCATGCCGACGCCGACGACCGAGACCTTGGCCACGTCCTCGTCGACGCGGATTTCCTCGAAGCCGATCTCGCCCTGTGCGGCGCGCATCAGCTCGGCGGCGCGCTGGGCGTCGCGGCGGCCAGTGGTGAAGGTCAGATTGACCGTCCCGGCCGTGCGCGACTGGCTCTGGACGATCATGTCCACGTTCACGTTGGCGTCCGCCAGCCGTGTGAAGACATCGGCGGGGGCGTCGACCCGGTCGCCCAGCCCCAGAAGGGTGATGCGGGCCTCGTCGCGGCTCATGGTCACGCCGGACACGATGCGTTTCTCCACGATCTCCTCCTCGTCGCAGATCAGGGTTCCGCCCTTGTCGGGCATGACGCCATCGGCGTCCGGTTCAATGAAGCTGGACAGGACCCGCACGGGCACCTGTTTCGCCATGGCCAGTTCGACCGAGCGGGTCTGCAGCACCTTGGCGCCCAGCGAGGCCATTTCCAGCATCTCCTCGTAGGAGACCTTTTCGAGGCGGCGGGCGCGGGACTCGATGCGCGGGTCGGTCGTGTAGACGCCGTCGACGTCCGTATAGATATCGCAGGCGCACTCCAGCGCCGCGGCCACCGCCACCGCCGAGGTGTCCGAGCCGCCGCGCCCCAGCGTGGTGATGCGGCCGTCGCGGGTCACGCCCTGGAAGCCCGGCACCACGGCGATCTCGCCCCGGTCCATGGCGGCGCCCAGCACCTCGCCCGGCACATCCTCGATGCGCGCGCGGCCGTGGGCGTCGTCGGTCAGGATCGGGATCTGCCAGCCCATCCAGCTACGCGCGTTCAGGCCCATATTGCGCAAGGTCAGCGCCAGAAGGCCCGAGGTCACCTGCTCGCCCGAGGCCACGACCACATCGTATTCGTCGTCCGACAGCGCGACGCCGGCGCCGGGCCTGCCCGCGCCGTCGGTCCACGCCACCAGCTCATTGGTCTTGCCGGCCATGGCCGAGACCACGACAGCGACCTTCTTGCCCGAGGCGGCCTCGGCCGCGACGATGCGGGCGGCGCGGCGGATGCGCTCGAGGTCGCCCATCGAGGTGCCGCCGAACTTCATCACCAGTCGCTCAGAGGCAGGCCGCGTCATCGTGGGCGCATCGCTCCGTCTTGCGTGAAAGGGCCGGCCGGTCCATCGCTGTCGGCCATGACCGCTTCTAGCGACACCGTATCGGTGCGGGAACCCCGCGAGGCCAAGGAATTCAACGATCAGGCGGCCGGCCCGTCGATCGATCCGGCGGACGTCGCCCGCTTCTCGGTCCAGGCGGCCGAGTGGTGGGACGCGCGCGGGCCGTTCGCGCCCCTGCACCGGTTCAATCCGGCGCGGCTGGCCTTCGTGCGTGATCGCGCCGCCGAGCGGTTCGCCCGCGATCCAAAGACGCGCGAGCCCTTCGCCGGCCTGACCCTGCTGGACATCGGCTGCGGCGGCGGCCTGATCGCCGAGCCGATGCGGCGGATGGGCTTTCAGGTCACCGCCGTTGACGCCTCCAGCGAGAACATCGGGACCGCGCGCGCGCATGCGGAACAGTCGGGCCTCGACATCGCCTATCGCGCCGCGACAGTGGAGCAGCTCGAGGCCGAGGGCGCCGGACCGTTCGACGTGGTCCTGACCATGGAGGTGATCGAGCACGTCGCCGATCCCGAGGCCTTCATCCGCTGCTGCTCGCGGCTGGTGAAACCCGGCGGCATGATGATCGTCGCCACCCTGAACCGCACCCTGAAGTCGCTGGCGCTGGGCAAGGTCGCGGCAGAGTATGTGCTGCGCTGGGTGCCGGCCGGGACCCACGACTGGCGCCAGTTCCTGAAGCCCGACGAGATCCGTCTGATGCTGTCGCAGGAGCCGCTGGCGGTCAGCGGTCCCTATGGGCTGGTCTATGACCCGCTGGCCGATCGCTGGTCGGAAAGCAGCGACGCGGACATCAACTATATGATGATCGCCACCCGCGACTGACCGGCGTTACGGCGAATTCATCAACCTTTCCCGCTTGTAACGCGACAGGCTTGGCTGTTTCGGCGATCACGGTCATCCCCGAAACGGAGCCCTGACATGAAACGCCTTCTGACCCTCTCCGCCCTCGCCGCGGCCGCCCTGATGACCTCGGCCTGCGTCACCGTGATCGACGCCGGCGACAACGAGCACATCAACTGGACCGGCGAGAACGCCCAGCCGTTCGACGCGTCGCGCGACGCCTGCCGCGAGCACGCCGGCCGCAATCAGGCCAGCAAGGCGTTCGAAACCTGCATGGCCACGCGAGGCTGGACCCGCGGCTAGAGCGGGCGAACCATATAGCGGGCGTCCGGCCCATAGCTGGCCAGCCTGGCCGCAAGGGCCGGACTCTCGACCACCTCGAAACGATGCCGGGCCCAGAACGGGGCGGCGTCGTTGACCGCGACCAGACTGATCGCGGGCCAGCCATCCTTGCGGGCCTGACCGACCAGCCGTTCAATGGCCGTCGCGGCATGCCCCCCGCCCCGGATTGCCGGGTCCAGCGCCAGATCGTGCAGATAAAGCCGGTCGGCGTCGCTCGGCAGGGCCTCGATCCACGTGTTCAGCGGCGGGATTTCGCCGTCTCGCCACGGGTAGGCGATCAGATAGCCGACGACTCCGGCCTTTCCCGCCAGCACCGAGCAGCCGGACGGGTTGAGCGTCAGCCGGTTCTCGAAACAGGCGCGGTCCTCGAAATGGTCCGGAAAGCCGAGCGCGGCGACCCGGACCACGCCGTCCAGATCGGCCGACGTCATCGGCCGCCAGCTCAGGCCGGGCAGCGGGTGTTCAGCGGTTTCGCCTCGAAGGCCCATTCCATGCTCCGCGCCTGACCGTCGATCTCGCCCTCGATACGGGCGTTCAGCCGGTCGCCGGTGCGCTCATAGATCACCCGCGTCGGGAAGTCGTTCGCGGCGTTCGAAAAGACGGCCCGGTTCTGTCCGCTCTCGCTCAGCACGAAGACGGTCGGCGGCGCGCCGTCCGGCTGGGCGACATAGGCGAACCCTTCCGGCGTCTGGACGATATGCGAAACCTCAAACGACGGCCGACCGGATCGGACCGTCACGGCATGACCGACCATCAGGCCCGCGCGAGGATCACTCCACGTCTCGGAGGCCTCGCGCCCGTTTGAACAGTCGAGCCAGTAGCCGGCCATCCAGCCGGTGTCGGCGGTGGGCGCGGTCTGCAGCAGGGCGGCGGCGAAGACGGTCAGCATCGGTGAACTCCCCTCGGATCGAGAGACGGACCCTAATGCGGCGACAATGGCCCCGGCTTGTAAGTTTGCGACGCGATCCGGCGCGCCAGCTCCACCTGATCCCGCGCCCATTCCGTGGCGGTGCAGCCAAGGAAGCGGCGGAAGTCCCGCGCCATCTGCGGCTGATCGAAATAGCCGGCGCCCAGTCCCGCCTCAAGCCAGCCAACGGCTTCCGGGCCGCCCTCGGCGATGTGATCGAAGACGCGGCGGAAGCGGAAGACCGAGCGCAGCATGCGGGGCGAGACGCCGACCCGATCCAAAAAAAAGCGTTGCAGCGCGCGCTGTTCGGATGGCGTCCGCTCAGGCGGGGCGCGATCCGTCTGCAGGATATCGATCTCTGCGCGCACCACCGGATCGATTGTCCAGCGTCCGGCGCGACGTTGCCCCTCCAGCCAGTCGGTCATGGCCTGAACCTGTCCCTCGGGATCGCCAGCGGGCGCGCTGACGCCGCTCAGCCGGTCCACCACATCCAGTCGCCGATCGGTCGCCTCCGCCAAGGGCGCGCCCAGCCAATCGCGCGCGCCGTCCGGCTCGAAACGGATGGCCACCAGTTCCACAGGCCCGACCGGACGGATCGCCATGGGCCGGGTCATCTGGCCGGCGAAGATGCGCGGAGGCTGCAGGCGGAACACGCCGTCCTCGCCCCGCTCCTCATAGGGCTGGCCAATATCGAGGATCAGCTCGGGGCAACCGTCCGGCGCGATACGTTGCAGGACGCGGCTGGGATCGGGCGCGGCGTAGGTCCAGATCGTTCGGACCCACGGGCGGAGGGAAGCCGGCGGCGGATACTCCGCATACCACTCCTCCGCGCCCCCCGGCATTGTCAGTTAACCTTCGACGGATCGGGCGGAAGAGACGGCAGAGGCGCACACGGGACGCCGTCATCCCTGAGCTTCTTCACCTCGGCAGGCGTAGCCTCGCCGTAGATTTCGCGCTTCTCGGACCGGCCTTCGTGGATATCACGGGCCTCGCGGGCGAAGGCGTCGCCGACATAGTCGAAGTTCTGCTCGACGTGGGCGCGCACCTCGCGGGCGGCCTCCATCATCATGGTCTGCATCTTCGCCGTTGCGTCTGGCGCGGAGCTCTTCTTCGTACCCGCGACGGCGGGGGCCATGACCTGTTTGCTGATCGCACGGCTGGCGCAGAAGGGGCACTCGACCAGCCCGCGCGCGGCCTGATCGTCATAGTCGGACGATGAGCCGAACCAAGCCTCGAAGGCGTGGTCGTGGTCGCAGGCGAGGGCGTAGCGGATCATGCGGGCAGGGTGAAATCGCGGTCGTGGGTCAGCTGGGGCACGGCCTGACGGGCGCGCTCGACAGCCGACAGGTCCAGCTCGGCGAAAAGCACGCCGGGCTCGTCATTGTCCAGTCGGGCGATCACCTCGCCCCATGGATCGATCACCATCGACCGGCCCCAGGTTTCGCGTCCGTCCTTGTGCCGTCCGCCCTGCGCCGCGGCGAGGATAAAGCAGCCGGTCTCGATGGCCCGCGCCCGCAACAGCACTTCCCAGTGCGCCTGCCCCGTCGGGACGGTGAAGGCGGAGGGCACGGTGATGATCTGCGCTCCGGCCTTGGCCAGTGCGCGGAACAGCTGGGGAAAACGCAGGTCGTAGCAGACGGTCAGCCCGAGCCTGGCCCATGGCGCATCCACAAGCGTCGCCGCATCGCCCGGCCGGACCGCCGCGCTTTCGCGCCAGCGCTCGCCGGTCGGCAGGTCGACGTCATAGACGTGCAGCTTGTCGTAGGTCGCAGCGATCCGTCCGCCGTCGTCGATCAGGATGGACCGGTTGGCGGCGCGGTCGTCGCCTTCCTGGCCGGACCGGACGATGGCCGAGCCGACCAGCAACCAGACGCACAGCTCCTGCGCCCATCCGCGAGCGGCGGTGACCAGGCCATCGGCGTCCTGATCCGCGAGCCGGTCTTCACGAGCGGCGCGATCCTTCTGCAGAAAGTTGGACGCTTCCGGCGTGACGATGAATTTCGCCCCCCCGCTCGCCGCCTCGCGCACCAACGGCTCCAGATGGCCGACGGATGCCGCTTGCGTGGCGGGCGTCCGCGTCTGGATCAGGGCGACCGGCAGTGCGGTCATTCAGCGGCGAGCAGCGGGTCGAGGCCGCCCCGGGCGTCGAGCGCATGCAGATCGTCCGACCCGCCGATGTGCTTCCCGTCGACGAAGATCTGCGGGAAGGTCATCCGGCCGCCGGAGCGCTGGATCATCTCCTGCTTCTTCGCCGGATCGTTGGACGCGACGATGTCGGTGTATTCGACGCCCTTGCGGTCCAGCAGGTCCATGGCTGCATGGCAGTATGGGCAACCCGGTTTGGAATAGATGATGATCTCGGCCAAGGCGGTCTCCTGAAGTCTGAAGGTCTATGTAGTCAGTTCGCGCGCGGTGCGCACCCGTGCGACGACCGCCAGATCCACGGCGCGCGCTCCGGCTTCCAGCAGCACGCGCGCGCAGGCCTCGGCCGTCGCGCCCGTGGTCAACACGTCGTCGACCAGAAGGATGCGGCGACCCTTGACCCGGCGACGACCGGCCTCGGTCACCGCGAAGGCCGTCTTCACGTTCAGACGTCGCCCCCGCGCGGACTTGCCGCCCTGCGAGCCGGTATGCGTCTGGCGGGTCAGGGCGTCCGGCAGATAGTCGAGCCCGGCGTTGCGGGCGAGCGGCCGTGCGATCTCGGCCGCCTGATTGAAGCGGCGCGACAGAAGGCGGAGGGGGTGCAGGGGCGTGGGCAGGACCACATCCGCCTCGGCCAACAGCGGCGCGGCGGCCCGACTGATCCATCGGGCGAACAGGGGCGCGAACGGCTGATGGTCGCCGTGCTTGAATTTCAGGATCAGGCCCCGCGACGCTTCGTCATAGACGCACGCCGCCCGGGCGCGCTGAAAGGCGTAGGGCTGTCCGAGGCAGGCGGCGCAGCGTGTTTGGGCGAAGGCGCCGCCATCAGCCTCGAAGCCCGCTCCGCAGCCGTCGCACACCGGATCTTCCAGAAAGACGACCCGACTCCAGGCGTCCGGGGTCAGCCCCGCGGACGCCGTCGCTTCCGGGCTGTCATGAGCCAGAGGCGGCAGGATCAGGTCGGTCGCGCTCCGTGCGACGGCGCGCAAGGCCACAACGGCTTTCCAAGGCGCGCGCCAACCCCCATCCTGAAAGGCCATGAGTTCCTCCGGTCCCCCCGTCATCTTCGACAGTCGCCGCCGTACTGCAAGGCTTGCGCGCGCTGAAAGTCAGTTCGCAGGCGCGGACTTCCTGCATGCCCGCGCCGCCGAGAACGCCGTGCACAGCCTCGAGGCTTTGCTGCGCGAGTGGCCAGATGCGGCGGACCTGTCCCCCCTGCCCGGCCCGTTCGCCCGCGCGCTGGCCGACAGCCCGGCGCGGGAGCGGGTTGGTCCGGTGCGGACGTCGGGCGCTGCCGATACGCGATCCGATCCGGGCGCGACGGCGCTCAACCTCCCCGATCAATCGCAGGATCTGATCGTCAATCTCCTGGGCCTGCACTGGGCCAACGACCTGCCCGGCGCGCTCAGCCAGATCCGACGCGCGCTCAAGCCCGACGGGCTGTTCGTCGGCACGCTGTTCGGCGCGGGAACGCTGAAGGAACTCCGCGAGGTCCTGACGGCAGCCGAGCTGGAGGTGCGCGGCGGCGCGCAGGCCCGGGTGTCGCCGTTCGCAGATGGTTTCGACGGCGCGGCATTGCTCCAGCGCGCCGGCTTCGCCCTGCCGGTGTCCGACGTGGACCGGCTGACGGTGCGGTATGCGAACATGTTCGCCCTGATCCGGGATCTTCGAGCGATGGGCGAGACGAATGTGCTGGCCGGCCCCTTGCGCCCGCTGACGCGCGAGATCGCTGCGCGCGCGGCGGCGCTCTACACCGAACGACACTCGGATCCGGATGGCCGAATCCGCGCTACCTTCGAGATCGTCAATCTCGCCGGCTGGGCGCCACATGAGAGCCAGCAGAAGCCTCTGGCGCGGGGCTCGGCGAAGATGCGGCTAGCTGATGCGTTGGGCGTGACGGAGCACACAGGGGACGACTAGGACCCGTTTATCGCCGCATTGAGCTTGGCCATGGCTCCGTTGAACATTTCGTTGAACGCGGTCCCCATTGCCTGCATGGCGGCGAGGGACACAACAAACACTAGAGCCGCGATCAGCCCATACTCAATGGCCGTGGCGCCATTCTCATCCCTCAGGAAGCGGGCGAGGAAACGATCCATCACGCCCTCCCGGGCTAGAGCAGGTCGCGCAGCCAGGCGACCAGGGGTTCGTCGGCCGGGGGCATGGGATAGTCAGCCAACTGCGCCGGCCGCACCCATTTCAGGGCCGAATGTTCGCGCGCCTGAACCACCCCTGACCAGCGGCGGCACAGATACAGTGGCATCAACAGGTGAAAGCTTTCGTAAGCGTGACTGGTAAACACGAACGGCGCGAGACAGCTTTCGCTGACCTCGATCCCCAGTTCCTCACGCAGTTCGCGGATCAGCGCCGCCTCGGGGCGTTCGCCGGGCTCGACCTTGCCGCCCGGAAACTCCCACAGGCCCGCCAGCTGCTTGCCCTCGGGGCGCCGGGCGATCAGGACGCGGCCATCGGTGTCAATCAGGGCGACCGCGACGACAAGGACGGTCTTCAGAGGATCGCTCACGAACGATAGTCGCCGTTGATCTCGATGTACCGTTTGGTCAGATCGCAGGTCCAGACGGTCGCCGACGCCCGGCCCGCACCGACGTCGACCGTGATGTCGATCTCGGCGTTCTTCATATAGGCGCTCATCTTCGCCTCGTCGTAGTGCGGGGACGGTGCGCCCTCTATGGCCGCCTGATGCGGGCCGAATTTGATAGCGAGATGGTCGCGATCGACGGGCTCTTCTGTCTTGCCGACGGCCATCACGACCCGACCCCAATTGGCGTCCTCGCCAGCGATGGCGGTCTTGACCAGCGGACTGTCGGCGATCGACTTGGCCAGCTTGCGGGCCGAGGCCGGACTGGCGGCGCCGTCCACCGTCACCTTGACGAACTTGGTCGCGCCCTCGCCGTCGCGGACCAACTGGTGAGCGAGGTCAAGCATCACCTGATCGAGAGCCCGGCTGAAATCCTTCAGCCGGCGGTCCCCGACCCGACCGATACGCGGCGCGCCCGAGGCGCCCGTGGCGAACAGCAGGCAGGTGTCGTTGGTCGAGGTGTCGCCGTCCACGGTCACGCTGTTGAATGTCGTGCGGACGTGCAGGCCCAGCATCGCGCGCAGTACGTTCTGATGGATGTCGGCGTCGGTGACGATAAAGGCCAGCATCGTCGCCATGTCGGGGGCGATCATGCCCGAGCCCTTGGCGATCCCCGCGATGCGAACCTTGTGCCCCTCGATGTCGCACTCGGCGTATGAGCCCTTCGGGAAGGTGTCTGTCGTCATGATGCCCAGACCGGCCTTCGCCCAGTTGTCCGCGTCGAGCCCGGCCTCGACGTCCTGCATCCGGGCGGCGATCTTGCGATCGTCCAGCACCACGCCGATCACTCCGGTCGAGGCCAGCATGACATCGCGCTGACGACAGCTGAACCGTTTGGCGACTTCCGAGGCGGTGCGGCGGGCGGCGTCGGCTCCGGCCTTGCCGGTAAAGGCGTTGGCGCAACCGGCGTTGACGACCAGCGCGCGGACATCACCCCCTCCGCCCTCCGCGTCGAGGTGGCGTTTGCACCAGTCGACGGGGGCCGAACCCACCTTGTGCCGCGTGAACACCCCGGCGCAGGTCGTGCCGCGGGCGAAGCTGAACACCACCAGATCGTCGCGCTCGTGTTTATAGAACCCGGCACGGGCAGTCGCGATCTCGACGCCCCCGATCGGCGGGATCGTCGGGAAGGGCACGGCCAGCGGTGAAATCTGCAATCCCGGCTTGCCCGGCGACGCCGGTGCGGCCTTCGGCGCAGGCGCGGTCGCGCGCTTCAGGGCCGTGGCGAGCGGGTCGAGCGCCTTTTCCAGCGCCTGTTCGATCTTCTGGCCGGTTCCGCGCCGCCCGTTCGGTGTTTTCGTCATGGGGCCGTCTTGCTGGCGGGTTGGGCGGGTACAGGGGCGGCGGGCGCGCGAGGCTCTTCCAGGCGGATCTCGACGTCGGCCTTGCCGCGCAGCTGTTCAAGCAGCTGGCGCACGCCTTCATACGTCAGGTAGCGGACGATCTGCGGACGGGCCTGTTCCAGCGTGGGCGGCGTTTCCTTTCGCCGGTCCTCGATCCGCATGACGGCCCAGCCGCCCTCGGTCTGGAAGGGACCGACGGTCGACCCCGCCGGCTGGTCGCCCAGCGCCGTCGCATAGGCCTGCGGCAGGACATCCAGCGTCGCATAGCCCAGGTCGCCGCCCGAGAAACGCGTCGCCTCGTCGATCGACCGTTCCTTGGCCACGGCCTCGAAAGGCGCGCCCTGGGCCAGCAGGCCGACGACGGCGTCCGCCTCGGGCCGCGTGCGGGACAGGATCAGACGGCTGCGGATCTCGTCCTTGGTCTCGGCCTGCCGGACCTGTTCGCGATAGATGGTCTCGATCGCCTCGTCCGAGATGGTGCGATTGACCACGCTCTCGACCAGCATGTCGCCGAGAATGCGTTCCCGCGTGGCTTCCAGACGCCGCTGGGCCAGCGCCGAGTTGTCCAGTCCGCGCCGCTCGGCCTCGCCGGCCAGGAGTTTCTGGTCGATCACCTCGTCCAGCACCCGCCGGAACAGATCCGACGACACGTCCAGCGGTTCGCCTTCGCCCACCAGACCCTGCGCCACGGCCTCGCGCTTGACGTCGGAGGCCCAGATGGTCTGGTTCTTCACTTCAGCGACAGCCCGGTCTCCAGCCTCGGGCGGGCGTTCCGTATCGCCGCGACCGCAGGCGGACAGGCTCAGGGCGCAGGCGAACAGCAGGGCGGAGGTGGGGCTGAAAAGCCTCATGCGGGCGCGCTCCGTCACGGGCTGGAATAGCCCTCGCGTTGACAGGGGTAAGGGCGGTGCTTAAGTCCCGCCTGCGCCCAAGTCGAGGGGTTTTCGATCGTTCGCGCGGCCCCGCGCATGCCTGATTTCAGGCGCATGGGCCGCCTTCGCCGAGGCCCGTCCATCGGCGTGAGACCCGCCCCCGTTTTCAGGGCCATCGCACCAGAGCGCCCCCGCTCGACGCATTCGGATCACCATGCTCGGCTTCGCCAAGAAGATTTTCGGCTCTTCCAATGACCGCAAGGTCAAGGACTTCATGAGCCAGGTTCAGAAGATCAACGCGCTGGAGGCCAAATATCAGGCGCTCAGCGACGATGAGCTGCGGATGATGACCGATCACTTCCGTGACCGGATGGCGGGCGGCGAGACCAAGGACAAGATCCTGAACGAGGCCTTCGCCGTGGCGCGCGAGGCGTCCCGCCGGGTTCTGGGCCAGCGCCAGTATGATGTGCAGCTGGCCGGCGGCATGATCCTGAACGAAGGCGGCATCGCCGAGATGCGGACCGGCGAGGGCAAGACCCTTGTCGCCATCGCACCGGCCTATCTGAACGCCCTGTCCGGCAAGGGCGTGCACGTCATCACCGTCAACGACTACCTCGCCCGCCGCGACGCCGAATGGATGGGTCGCGTCTATCGCTTCCTCGGTCTTGAGGTCGGCGTGATCGTCAACGGCCTGTCGCAGGGCCAGCGCAAGCAGGCCTACAACGCCGACATCACCTACGGCACCAATAACGAGTTCGGCTTCGACTATCTGCGCGACAACCTCGTTTATGACCGCAACGAGATGGTGCAGCGTCCGCACCACTTCGCCATCGTCGACGAGGTGGACTCCATCCTGATCGACGAGGCCCGGACGCCCTTGATCATCTCGGGCCCGACCGAGGACCGGTCGGACCTGTATGTGACCATCGACGCCATCATCAAGGAACTGATCGTCGACAAGACGACCTTCGACCTCGACGAGAAGCAGCGGCAGGCCCTGCTGACCGAGGAAGGCTCGGAAAAGATCGAACAGATCATGGAAGAGCGCGGCCTGTTCGCCGACGACACCACAGGCCTGTACGACGCGGCCAACATCACGCTGGTCCACCACATCAATCAGGCGCTGCGCGCAAACACGCTTTACCAGCGCGACAAGGACTACATCATCAAGGCCGATGAGATCATGCTCATCGACGAGTTCACCGGGCGGATGATGCAGGGCCGCCGCCTCTCCGAGGGGCTCCACCAGGCCATCGAGGCCAAGGAAGGCGTCAAGATCCAGCCGGAGAACCAGACGCTGGCCTCGGTGACGATCCAGAATTACTTCCGCCTCTACGAAAAGCTGTCCGGCATGACCGGCACGGCCGCGACCGAGGCCCAGGAGTTCATGGACATCTACAAGATGGACGTGCTCGAGGTGCCGACGCACCGCCCGATCCAGCGCATCGACCATGACGACGAAATCTTCCGCACCGAGGCCGAGAAGAACGTCGCCATCGCCCAGCTGATCGCCGAATGCCACGTCAAGGGTCAGCCGATCCTCGTCGGCACGGTGTCGATCGAGAAGTCCGAGACCCTGTCCGAGCTGCTGAAGACCTTCAAATATGAGGTCAAGCTCAAGACCCTGAAGCCCCAGCACCAGCACCTGCTGGCCGAGGTCGCCAGCGACGACCAGAAGGTCCGCACCGCCGCCCGCAAGGCTTATCAGGCGCTGAAGGACGAGGATTTCGACATCGAGATCAAGTCCGGCAAGGGCATTCCGCACAGCGTGCTGAACGCCCGCCAGCACGAGCAGGAAGCCTATATCGTCGCCGACGCCGGCCTGCCCGGCGTGGTCACCATCGCCACCAACATGGCCGGCCGCGGAACCGACATCCAGCTGGGCGGCAATCTGGAAATGAAGCTGCAGAAGTGGCGTCAGGACCAGCGCAACCTCGCCATTCCGGTCACGCCTGAAGACGAAGCGGCCAAGGAAGCCGAGTTCAAGGCCGAGATCGAGGTCCAGAAGAAGATCTCGCTGGCCGCCGGCGGCCTGTTCGTTCTGGGCACCGAGCGGCACGAAAGCCGCCGTATCGACAACCAGTTGCGGGGTCGTACAGGCCGTCAGGGCGACCCGGGCGTGTCGAAATTCTTCCTGTCCTGCGAGGACGACCTGCTGCGCATCTTCGCCGGCGATCGTCTGGACGCGATCATGAAGACCTTCGGCGTTCAGGAAGGCGAGGCGATCAGCCACCCTTGGCTGAACAAGTCCGTCGAGACCGCCCAGAAGCGGGTCGAGGCGCGCAACTACGACATCCGCAAGAACCTGCTGAAATACGACGACGTCGTGAACGACCAGCGCAAGGCGGTGTTCGAACAGCGTCAGGAATTCATGGACGCCACCGACCTGTCGGAACTGGTCGGCGAGTTCCGCACCGACGTGATCACCGATCTGGTCGAACGCTACATGCCGCCCAAGGCCTACGCCGAGCAGTGGGACATGGACGGCCTGGACGCCGAGGTCCGCAACAAGCTGGGCCTCGAGCTGCCGCTCAAGGAGTGGGCCGCCGAGGAAGGCGTGTCCAACGAAGAGGTCGAGGAGCGCATTATCGAGGCCGCCAACGCCCGCGCCGCCGAACGCGAGACCCAGCTGGGTTCCGATCAGGCGCGCGGTCTGGAACGTCAATTCCTGCTGCAGATGGTCGACATGAACTGGCGCGAGCATCTGGTCCATCTGGACCACCTGCGCGGCGTCATCGGCCTGCGGGGCTACGGCCAGCGCGATCCGCTGAACGAGTACAAGACCGAGGCCTTCAACCTGTTCGAGACCCTGCTGCACGACCTGCGGCACAATGTGACGCGCTGGCTGATGACGGTGGAATACCGCTTCCAGGAGCCGCCGCCGATGGACATGCCGGAGTTCCAGGAAATCCACCTGAATCCGGGCACCGGCGAAAACGAGATGACCAATCCGTCGGCCCAGAATCCGGAGGGCCAGCTTCAGGGCGAGGACCGTTCACGCCTGCCGGTCGACCTGCTGCCGGTCGGCTGGGAGCGCACGCCGCGCAACTCCAACTGCCCCTGCGGCTCGGGCCGCAAGTTCAAGCACTGCCACGGGGCGCTGGTTTAAGTGCGACAACGCGAGGGACGCGGTCCCTCGCTGCTTGAGCGCGGAGGCGTTTCGCGGGAAGACGGGGGATGAGCTTCAAGCCCCTCTTCTCCCGCGCGCTGGGCCTCGCCCCCAAGCGACTGCATTTCGCCGCGCACAGCCACCATCTGTGGCCCGACGCCTCGTTCGATGCGCATGAGCGGGCGTGGCTGGAGGCGAACGAACACGCCGACCGCAAATGGGACCTGATCTTCGGTGAGGTCGTCCCGACTGCGCAGGCGGAGGTGGCGAAGGAGCTGAACCTCCCCTCGCCCGACAGCGTCGTCTTCTCTCCGAACACCCATGACTTCCTGATCCGGCTGCACTCGGGCGTCGAGCGGCGACCGGTCCGCATCCTGTCGACGGATGGCGAATTCCACTCGTTCCGCCGGCAGGGCGAGCGGTGGGAAGAGGCGGGTCAGGCGGTCATCCAGCGGATCGCTGCCAAGCCCTTCGGCGACTTCGCCGATCGCTTCATCGCGGCGGCCAAGGCCGGCGACCACGATATCATCCTGATCAGCCAGGTCTTCTTCCGCACCGGCCGCACCTTCGACCGGATGGCCGAACTGGCGGCGCTGGCGCGGCCCGAGGGTCCGTGGGTGGTGATCGACGGCTATCACGGCTTCATGGCCCAGCCGACCGACCTGTCCGACGTCGCGGACCGGGTCTTCTATCTCGCTGGCGGGTACAAGTACGCGATGTCGGGCGAGGGCGCAGGCTTCCTGCATGCGCCGCCCGGCTTCTGTCCGCGTCCGGTCGTCACCGGCTGGTTCGCCGAGTTCGGCGACCTGTCAGGACCGCCCGGAGGGGTTCAGTACCGCGCCGACGGCGGACGCTTCTGGGGCGCGACCTCGGACTTCACGGCCTTGTACCGGTTCAACGGCGTACGCCGCATGCTGGCTGAGGCGGAGCTGACGACGGCGGACGTCTCCGCTCACGCTCACGGACTGATGCAGACGTTCCAGCAGGCGGTGGGCGATGGCCTCGCAGGTCGATTGGCCGAAGCGGTGTTGCTGAACCCCTTCAACGGCGATCCGGCGCGCGCCCGTTTCCTCGCCTTCCGACACCCGGACGCCGCCGACTGGAAGGCGCGCCTGATGAAGGCCGACATCGTCACCGACGTACGCGACGACGTGGTCCGCTTCGGCTTTGGCCTTTATCAGGATGCGGACGACGTCGAGCGGCTCATCAAGGCCTGCGCGCAAGCCCTCTGACCGTCAGAAGAAGGTGCTGTCTTCCTGCCGCTGGGCCTCCGGGGGGCGGCGGTTGGCGGGCGGTCTGGCCGGTTGTTGGCGCGCAGGCGGTGTCGCGGCCGGTCTGGCGGGGGTCGGTCGCGTCGCAGGGCGATCGCTCTGCGGAGGCGACGCCGGTCCGGGAGCTGGCGGAAGAATGCGCTCGATAAGGTTCGGGGACCGCGTGGGTTCAGGGGCGGCCTCGATGGCCGGCGACGCAGGCCCCGTTTCCGGCGACCCCAGATCGGGATAGGGCAGAGGCTGCGGTCCGGACGGAACGACAACCCCCGGCTCCTCCTGCGGCGGCTCAACCGGGGCCGCCTCCGCGTGAACCGCGGCGCCCAGATCGTCGCCGATGACGCTCCATGACCGCGCCTCGGCGCAGGCGCAGGCTTTCAGGAAACCCTCACGGTCGCGCCAGAGGATCAGCGGGTAGTCCGGCTTGAGTCCCGAGCCGCGCAGCCGCCCGGTCAGCTCATCGACGAAATCCCGCGTCGCCTCGACCACCGCCCCGCGCGCCAGATCTCCGTCGGCCGAGGGCATGCCCGCCGCCGTCCAGTTGCGCGCCGGCGTCGCGGTCCAGCGCTGGTACAGGGGCCAGTTCCGTGTCAGCCAAAGCTCGGCCACCGTCGCGCGCTCGGCCGCCGTGGACTGCCTGAGGCCGTCCCGATCGCGACGCGCGAAGACGAGGTAGCGCAAGTCCGCCCCGGCGGCTTCCAGCCGGGGCGCCTGTTCCTTGCTCCAGCGCTGGAAGGCGGCGCTGTCGCGATAGCCGATCACATAGACCGGCGCGCCCGCATGACCCGCGGATACCCAGGACGACTCGTCCAGCAGCCTCTGGATCTCGGCCTGATCACGCGTGACCGTCACCGGCTGGTACCGCCCGAACAAGGTCCAGTAGGCCCACACGCCGGCGCCCGCCAGCATCAGGCCCACGAGGGCCGCGACGGCCGACCAGATCAGAAAACGACGCATGCGACAGGGACGGCTCCGGCGAGAATGTCACCGGAGCATAGCGTCAATCGTCAGCCTTGAGTCCAGCGGACCCGCCTGAGGCGAACCTCAGCCCATCGTCGGGATGACGAACGAGCTGTCGGCGTGTTCCAGATCGCTGTCCGGCCAGCGGGCGGTGATGGTCTTGACCTTGGTCCAGAACTTCACGCCTTCCATGCCGTGCTGGTTGGTGTCGCCGAAGGCCGAGCGCTTCCAGCCGCCGAAGGTGTGATAGGCGACCGGCACGGGGATCGGGACGTTGATGCCGACCATGCCGACGTTGACGCGGGCGGCGAAGTCGCGCGCTGCGCGGCCGTTCTGGGTGAAGATGGCGACGCCGTTGCCGTACTGGTGCTTCGACGGCAGCGACAACGCTTCCTCGAAGCTGGCGGCGCGGACGATCTGCAGCACGGGGCCGAAGATTTCTTCCTTGTACGACTCCATCTCCGGCGTGACGTGGTCGAACAGCGACGGGCCGACGAAATAGCCGTTCTCGTGCCCCTGCAGCTTAAAGCCGCGGCCGTCGACGACCAGTTCGGCGCCGTCCTTGACGCCCTGGTCGATCCAGCCTTCGACCCGCGCCTTGTGCTGGGCCGTGACGACGGGACCGTAGTGGGCGCCGGCGTCGGTCGAGACGCCGACGCGCATGGTCGGGATCTCGGCGACCATGCGCTCGCGCAGTTCATCGGCGGTCTTCTTGCCAACGGGGACAACGACCGGCAGGGCCATGCAGCGCTCGCCGGCCGAGCCGTAGGCGGCGCCCGACAGGTCCTTGATCACCTGATCCATGTCCGCGTCGGGCAGGACGATGCCGTGGTTCTTGGCCCCGCCCATGGCCTGCACCCGCTTATGGTTGGCGGCGCCGGTCTGGTAGACATAGTGGGCGATGTCGGACGAGCCGACGAAGCTGACGGCGTGGATCAGCGGATGGGTCAGGATGGCGTCGACCGCCGCCTTGTCGCCATGCACGACGTTCAGCACGCCGGCGGGGGCGCCCGCCTCCATCATCAGCTCGGCCAGACGCACCGGCACCGACGGGTCCCGCTCGGAGGGCTTGAGGATGAAGGTGTTGCCGACGGCGATGGCCACGCCGAACATCCACATCGGGATCATGGCCGGGAAGTTGAACGGGGTGATGCCCGAGACCACGCCCAGCGGCTGGCGCATCGAATAGACGTCGATGCCCGGACCCGCGCCCCAGGTGTATTCACCCTTCAGCGCATGCGGGATGCCGCAGGCGAACTCGATGACTTCCAGACCGCGCTGGATGTCGCCCTTGGAGTCCGCAATGACCTTGCCATGCTCCGAGCTGAGCAGCTCGGCCAGCTCGTTCATGTTCGCCTCGACCAGCCGCTTGAACTCGAACATCACTCGCGCGCGGCGCTGGGGATTGGTCGAGGACCAGCCGTCGAAGGCGTTCTGGGCGGCCTGCACCGCGCGATCCATCTCGGCGACCGAGGCCAGCTGCACGCGGGCCTGAACCTCGCCGGTATTCGGGTTGAACACGTCGGAGAAGCGGCCCGAGGCGCCAGTGAAGGACGCGCCGTCGATGAAATGGTTGATCTCGCGCATGGCGTAAGCGTTTCCCTGAACTCAAAGGCTTGTTCTTGTGGGCGGCGTCTTACGCGCTCGTCACGCGCAGGGCCAGACGCGGATTGCCTCAGACGGCGGCCTCGAACAGGGCGTCGCGGGCGATGTCGGGTTTATGCATCGGGAAGAAGTGGGTGCCGCCCGGCACGACCTCGACCTTCACGCCCGACAGGCGCGAGGACGGGGCCAAGCTGCAGGTCGAGGCGATCTCGGCCTTCAGGATATGCACCGGACGCCCGACCCGGCGCAGGGCCCGCCAGGGGTCATGGCTCTGGGCGGCGTAATTCGAGGCCTCCCACTGCGGATCGCAGGTCAGGCGGAAGCCGCCCTCGGCCGTCTCGACCAGACCGTCGGCGAGATAGTCGGACAGCATCATCTCGGGCCAGCCCTTGAAGGCGCCGCGTCCCTTGTAGGCCGCCAGAGCCTGTTCCCGACTGTCGAACCCGAACCGGCGCTTGCGGGCGTTCTTCACCAGCGGAATACGCTCGGCCATCCGGTCCAGCACCGGCAGCTGGAACGCCAGCACCGCCAGCCGCGTCCAGATCACCGGGTCCAGCAGAACCAGCCCCGCGACCCGACCCGGCCGCTCGGCGGCGGCCAGAAGGGACGCCGTCCCGCCCATGGAGTGGCCGGACAAGATAACCGGCGGCCCCTCGACCTGCTCCAGCAGGCTGATCAAATCGTCGCGGTGATCCGTCCACCCTCGTCGACCTGCCGGATTCGCCGGCAGGGTCGTGCGCCCATGTCCGCGCAGGTCAGGCGCCCAGATCCGCAAACTGCTGGACAACGGCGCCAGCAGGCTGCGGCAGGTCATGGCGTTGAAGCCGTTGGCGTGGACGAAGATCAGGTCCACGGGCCGGTCCGGATCGCCAAAATCCAGCACGCTCATCTCGCCCAATCCCCATCGATTTGAGATCGGCACGCTGAGGCGACGGGGTGGGGTCAGCCGAATGGCGTCCATGGACTGGAGATAGGCCCGTTCGAGAGGGTTTTCCAGAGAAACGGACTAGGCGCAGGCCGGGCAGCGGCCGTGGGCCTCGACAGTCGTCCGCTCGATCACATAGCCGGCGGTTTTCGCCGCCTGCTCCAGCCCCTCGGCGACGGGGGTCGAGACCTCGGCCGTGGCTCCGCAGCAATCGCAGATCAGGAAGGCGGCGGCGTGGTCGCGGTGGCCCGAGGCGCAGGCCACGTAGGCGCTGATCGAGGCGATGCGGTGCGCCAGTCCCTTGCGCTCCAGAAAGTCGAGCGCGCGATAGACGGTCGGCGGCTTGGCCGGCTGACCGTCCTCGCCGAAGCGGGCGATCAGGTCATAGGCCTTCACCGGCTCGCCGGCCGCCAGCAGGAGCTCGAGCACGCGGCTGCGCGCCGCCGTCATCCGCTCGCCCTCGGCCGTCACGCGGGCGTCCGCCTCTGCGACAGCGCGCGCGACCTCGCCCACCGTCAGCGGCGCGTCGTTATGATGATGATGGCAGGCGTCGCCCATGGCCCAACAGCTAGTCCCTGACCCCTCGCGTCGCAACCGCACTTGACGAGATGTGATGTTATCTCATAACACTTGATCCCTGTCTCGCTTTCCGGATCGCCTCATGTCCCGCCCGCTTATGTCGACCACCGCCCTGCTGACCGTCCTCGCCGCCGCCCTGTCGGGAACCGCCGTGGCGCAGACCGCGCCCCAATCGCGGCCCGAGCCGGTCACCGAGCTGGACGAGGTCATCGTGACCGGCGCGCCCTTCGGCATCAGCGCCCGCGCGACGACGATCGCCACCACAGTGGTGGACGAGGAGATGCTGTCCGTGGCGCCGGCCACCTCGCTGGGCGATCTGGTCAACGGCCTGCCCGGCGTGCGCTCGACCGACTTCGCGCCGGGCGCCAGCCGGCCGGTGATCCGGGGGCTGAGCGGGCCGCGCGTTCAGGTGCTGACCAACGGCATCGGCCTGATCGACGCCAGCTCCGTCTCGCCGGACCACCAGGTCGCGACCGATCCCGCCGAGGCCAACCGCATCGAGATCGTCCGCGGCCCCGCGACCCTCGCCTATGGCGGCGCGGCGATCGGCGGGGTGGTCAATGTGCTGGACGGCCGCATCCCGACCGAGCTGCCCGACGGAATCGACGGCCAGGTTTCAACCCAGGCCTCCAGCGTCGACGACGGCTGGTCCGTCGCCGGCCGCGCGACCGTCGCCTTCGGCCCCGTGGCCGTGAACATCGACGGCGTCAGCAAACAGTCGGACGACTACGACATCCCCTCGCCCGCCCTCTCGCGCCGTCTGGCCGAGGCGGAAGGGATCGACCGCGGCCCGGGCGGGAAGCAGGCGAACAGCTTCTCCGAACTGGACAGCAGGGGCATCGGGGCCTCGCTGATCGGCGACCGGGGCTTTATCGGCGCATCCTACAAGGATCTGTCGTCCACCTATGGCGTCGTCGCCGAGGATGAGGTCTTCATCCAGCTGGACCAGACGCGCGAGGACGTGCGCGGCGAGCTGCGGTTTGACGACGGTCCCTTCCAGAAACTCACCGGCGCCTACGGCCACGCCGATTACACTCACACCGAGTTCGAGGCCCCCGGCGAGCCCGGCACCGTCTTCACCTCCGACGGTCAGGAAGCCCGGTTCGACCTGGTCCAGCGCGCCCGCGACGGCTGGAACGGCGCGATCGGCGTGCAGGCCCTGTCCCGAGACTTCGAGGCCGTCGGCGACGAGGCCTATGTGCCGGCAAGCGTCGTCGATGAGTTCGGCGTCTATACCGTCCAGCGCCTCGACCGGCCGGGCTGGGGTCTGGAGGGCGGCCTGCGTTACGACCGCCGCTCGGTGACCGCGACGCCGCTGTCAGGAGGCGGCGAGGTCGATCGCGAATTCGACAATATCTCCGGCTCCGTCGGCGCCTTCCTGCGGCCGCGTCCCGACCTGTTCCTCGGCCTCAGCCTCGCTCACAACGAGCGCGCGCCCAGCGAGGTCGAGCTGTTCGCCGACGGCCTGCACGTCGCCACCGCCGCCTACGAGACCGGCGACCCGACGCTGGACAAGGAGAAGGTCACGACGCTGGAAGGCACCGTCCACTACGAGGGCGGCCGCTTCCACGGCGACGTTCACGTCTACGCCGCGCGCTACGATGGTTTCATCGACGAACGCCCGACCGGCGCGACCTTCGTCGACGACGGCGAGGAATTCCCGATCTTCCAGTTCCTGCAGACGAACGCCGACTTCGTCGGCTTCGAAACCGAGGGCGGCTACGAATTCTGGTCGGACGGCGACCGGTCGCTGGGGATCGAGGCGGCGGCCGACTATGTGCGGGCAGACACCGACCTCGGCCCCGCGGCGCGCATTCCGCCGTGGAGCGCCAGCGCCCGTCTGGTGTGGGGCTCGCGCCCCTTCGACGCCACGCTGGAAGTCCGCCATGTGGGCGAGCAGGACCGGCTGGCCGACTTCGAACTGGGCACTGACTCCTACACCCTGGTCAACCTGTCCGGAGCGTGGCGACCGTTCGCCGACAAGGGCGTCACAGTGTTCGCCGAAGCGCGCAACCTGACGGATGCAGAGGCCCGCGAACATGTCAGCTTCCTGAAGGACATCGCGCCCCTGCCCGGCCGGAACCTGCGGGTCGGGATCAGCTACCGGTTCTGATTCCGGCCCGGTCACGGCGCCGTTTGCCGCAGGGCCCTGTCTGGGCTAGAAGGCGCGCCTTCCCAGTTCCTCCAGAGCCTCTGCGTTCATGACCGACACCAACTCCTCGCCGCTGACCGGCAACGTTCTGTACTACACCCAGCCGGAGCCGCTGGCCCCGGAAGTGCATGGCAAGCTGGGCGTCGACCCGGTCGACAAGCCCTACGGCTTCGTGGCCAAGAGCCACATCGTGCCGCTGATGGTGACCGAGTTCGCTCCGGCGGCCCTGTCGTATCCGGTGATCTTCGTCGGCGACACCAAACAGCCCGTCGGCGTCATGGGCCTGCGCGCGGAAGAGAACCTGTTCGTCAGCGAGGCGGGCGAGTTCCGCCCCGACGCTTACATCCCCGCCTATGTCCGTCGCTATCCGTTCGTCTTCGCCAACGATGACCAGCAGCAGCGTCTGATCCTGTGCGTCGACCGCGCCGCGCCCTTCATCAAGGAAGGCGGCGCGACCCCGCTGTTCGTCGACGGCCAGCCCTCGCCCTACACCCAGCAGGCGATGGACTTCTGCAACAACTTCGAGACCGAGCGCCAGCGTACCGAGGCGTTCGTGAAGATGCTGACCGACCTCGACCTGTTCGAGACCCGCGACGCCAACTTCACGCCGCGCAATCCGGACGGCACCGCCGGCCCGACGCAGAAGATCGCGGACTTCTTCGCCATCTCCGAAGACAAGCTGAAGGCCCTGCCGATCGAGAAGCTGGCCGAGCTGCGCGACAACGGCGCCCTGGGCCAGATCTACGCCCATCTGGTGTCGCTGCTGGGCTGGGATCGCCTGATCGCCATGACCTTCGAGCGCAACGCCACATTGGTCGCGCCGGCCAACGTCAACTAGGACGCAGCGCCCTCAAGACATCAGGCCCCTTCGGTTCGCCGGAGGGGCCTTTTTCTTATCTGCGTACGAACACCGCGCGGGTCAGGCATGAGAAGATCAATCGGCCTGCCTCATCCAGCAGGTCGTGCTGGGCGATGACGATTCCCTTCTCGTCCCCGACCGGATCCTTGCCCATCACCGTCATCCGGCCCCGCATCAGTTCGCCCGCGGGCGGGTTGCGGGCGAAGCGCAGGCCGTCGACCGCCAGGACCTTGGACTGGGCCCAGCCGGCCGCCTTGTCGGAAAACAGCCGGCTCCACAGCGCGTAGACCATTGCGTCAGGAGCGCCATAGGCGACGTCCCAACCCGGCGAGAATCGTTCGACGAACAGGTCCAGAGCGGCGGCGTCCACAGCGCAGGCCCCCAGGGCGACGACCTCGCCAACGCCCAGATCCTCGAAATGGACGTGCAGCGGCTCGCTCATGGACAGGCTCCTCAGGCCGCGGGCTCTTCCGACACGCGCACCAGCAGCTTGCCGTCGTGATCGCCGGTGAACAAGCGATTCAACGATCCGATGGCGCCTTCCAGCCCGTCGTCGACGTGGACCTTCCATTTCACCCGGCCGTCAGCGAGCATCGGCCCGACCTCGGCGACCATCTCCCGGGCCCGGGCGGCGTAGTCGAGGACGAGGAAGCCCTGCACGTTCAGGCGATGGGTGATGATCCGGCCGAAGTTCGGCGCGGGCGGCATGCGCGTGGCGTTGTAGGACGAGATCAGGCCGCAGACCGCCATCCGGCCGTGAGTCTTCAGACGGTTGAAGACGGCGATCATGATGTCGCCGCCGACGTTCTCGAAATTCATCTCGAAACCGTCGGGGGCCAGCCGATCCAGAGCTTCGCCGACGTCCTCGCCCTTGTAGTCGATGGCGGCGTCGAACCCGAGGTCTTCGGTCAGCCAGCGGCATTTCTCCGGACCGCCTGCAATGCCGATCACGCGTGTTCCCCGCGCCCGGGCGATCTGGCCGGCGATGGACCCCACCGCGCCTGCGGCCGCCGAAATAACGAGCGTTTCGCCGGCTTGGGCCTTCAGCACATCCGTCACCCCGGCCCAGGCGGTCAGGCCCGTCATGCCGAGCACCGACATGTTGGCCGTCAGGGCCAGTCCCGGGAAACGATGCGCCCGCGACGCCTCGCGGTCGCCCACCACGGCATAGTCGGCCCAGCCCCCGGCGGCGGTCGTCACGATGTCGCCGGGTTTAAAGCGCTCGGAACGGCTCTCCTCAACCACACCCAGCGTCAGACCGCGCATCACACCGCCCAACGGCACCGGCGGGAGATAGCCCTCGACGTCGTTCATCCAGGTCCGGTTCGTCGGATCGAGCGACAGATAGATGGTGCGGACCAGCACCTGACCCTCCGCCAATTCGGGGACGGGAGCCTCGACCAGTTCCAGATCGCCGTCCTGAACATCTCCGCGCGGTCGCTGGCGCAGCACCCACTGACGATTGAGACGGGCCATAGGAAGATCTCCGGGTTTTCTTTCAAGACCCATAGTGGCGTCTGATCCGGCGCTGTCCAGTCGAACGCACCGTGGAAATGCGATCGCCTGGACCGACCCGCGATCGATTTTTGCGACAAAGCCCGCCTATTCGACGATCAGGGCCGACGCGGCCATCTGGCGGCGTTTCACCTGCGTGTTACCGAAGGTCGAGGACGCGGGGGCGTCATGGATACCGGAACACCTGAATGAAGACGATCACCACAGCCGCCATCATGGCGGCTCTGATACTGTCCGCCTGCGCGTCGTCGCCCGACCGGATCGAGGGCCAACTCATCTCTCCGATGGTCTATCGCGACTACAGCTGTGACCAAATTCACGCTGACCTCGTTCGCATCGGAAATCGCGTCGATGAGCTGTCCGGTCAGCAGCGCCAACGGGCATCAGAGGACAAATGGACCGTCGGTCTGGGCGTGGTGGTGTTCTGGCCGGCTCTGCTATTGCTCGCGCGCGGTGACAAGGCGTCGGAACTGTCGCGCCTCAAGGGAGAGTATGATGCGCTGAACCTCGCCGCCCTCCAGAAGCAGTGTCTCGGCGCCTGACTGTTAAGAAAAAGGCGGACCGCTGAGGTCCGCCTTAAGTGGCATCATCGAGAATGAGGCGCGGAGGCGACAAGCCGGCATGTGGCCGGCTCAAGTCGGGGGGGCGTCGTCGCCTCCGCAGACCGATAACGAGGCCCCTCAAGAGCGGTTCCACGGCTGTGCGCTTTTTTCACCTGAGCCGGGAATCCGCATACATCCGGAACGGCTCAGCTGGACGCGGCGTTTGACTGCCAGAACGTTTCACAGCTCACGGGAGCCGCGCCATGACCCATGAATCCCCCCACGACAAAGTCGCAGACGCTGTGCATGAGGGCCGGCCGATTGAGGCGCAGTACGTCCGTCAGGGCCGCGGAGGCGTGCGCATCCTGACCCTGCTGGGCATTTCGCTGGCGGCGGTGGCGATCCTGCTGCTGGGAATGTGGTTCCTCAGCAATGGCGGCTTCGCCTCGACCAACGACAACGTCACGGGTCAGGCCGAGGACGCGGCAGCCTTCTCCGAAGAGGCCGCGCCCGTTCCGGACGCCCCCACAACGGCGACCGGCCAGGCCACCGCGCCTTCAGCCGCTGACGCCAACGTCAACGCCGTTCAGACGCGACCCGCGCAGTAAGGCGACTCACAGAAAAAAGGCCCGGTCGCGAGACCGGGCCTTTTGCTTGTGCGGATGCCCGGGATCAGGCGGCTTCCTTCTGACGCGATGGATGGAAGAACAGCGCCTGGCTGATCGCCGCCTTCACCGTCTCCGGCTGGAAGGGCTTGGTGATCAGGAAGGTCGGCTCGGGCCGTTCGCCGGTCAGCAGACGTTCGGGGAAGGCGGTGATGAAGATCACCGGCACGTCGATCCGCTTCAGGATGTCCTTGACCGCGTCGATGCCCGACGAGCCGTCGGCCAGCTGGATGTCGGCCAGCACCAGACCCGGACGGTGGCGGGACACCGCGTCCACAGCTTCGTCGTGCGTGGTGGCGGTGCCGGTCACGCGGTGACCCAGTTCTTTCACCAGGCTCTCAATGTCGGCCGAGATGATGGCCTCGTCCTCGATGATCAGAACGTCGGTCGCCAGTTCGGCGTCGATGTCGGACTGGGCTTCAGCGATCAGGCGCTCGACGTCGAAAGCGTCGGCGTCAAGGATCTGGGCGGCTTCGGAGGGCGTGAAGCCTTCCAGCGCCGTCAGCAGGAATGCCTGCCGCGATTTGGGTGCGATGCGCATCAGGCGCTGCGAAGCGTCGTCGCGCGCGTCCAGTCCGCTCTTGTCTTCCAGCTGGGCGCCGGTCGAGGCCCAGATGGCGTGGAACACATGATACAGGGCGACGCGGGGCGTCATGTCCGCGGGCAGCTGGCGCTCTCCGGCGGCCAGCGCCTCTAGGGCGACACGAACGTAATTGTCTCCGGTAATCTGGTCGCCGGTCAGCGCACGGGCGTAACGACGGACGTAGGGCAGGTGCGGCGCAAGACGGGCCAGCAGGCTCATATGAAAAGTCCCCGACTTAGAACGGCCAAGCTGGGCCGCGACAATCTCCACAAACGTCTCGCCAGCATCCGGGTTCCCTCGGAGATCGGCAAGCTTGAGCATTAATCTGTTGTAATATGGGAACCGCGGCCAGACGCTGGCGTTTGGGGCGATCAGAGCAGCGTCAGGGTGGCGGCATTTTTTCGATGACAGACAATTCAAATCCCCCCGGGAAGCCGGTCCGGGGGGCCGGCCTCGAAGAGGCGAGACTGCGCCAGCAGGCCATCGGCGTGAAGCTGCGTCACATGTTCGATGAAGTCGTGAACGAGCCCGTTCCCGACGAGTTCCTGGACATCCTGCGCCGTGCCGACGAGCGTTCGTCGGGCGGGGAGGGCGCATGACCTCCAGCGCGCCCCCCAAGCCGCCCTCGGCCGACGACAAGGCCTTCAAGACAGAGCTGGTGACCCTGATCCCGCATCTGCGCGCTTTCGCGCGGACGCTGACCGGCGATCCGACCGCTGCTGACGATCTGGCCCAGGACGCCATGATGAAGGCGTGGGACGCCCGCGCCAGCTATCAGATGGGCACCAACATGAAGGCCTGGACCTTCATGATCCTGCGCAACCAGTTCTATTCGGAAAAGCGCCGCTCATGGCGTCAGTCGCAGCTTGACCAGGAAGCCGCCGAGCGGACGCTGGTCGCCGTCGACGATCCGGAGTCTCCGGTCGCCCTGGACGAGCTTCGCCTGGCGCTCGCCACCCTGCCCGAGGAGCAGCGCGAGGCGCTGATCCTCGTCGGCGCCGGAGGCTTCGCCTACGAGGAAGCGGCCGACATCTGCAACTGCGCCGTGGGCACGGTGAAAAGCCGCGTCTCCCGGGCGCGAAAGGCCTTGCAGGCCACGCTGGAACGCGGCGGGTACGCCCGTGACGGCAGGGCCGCTGGCGACGCCATGCGGTCGATTCTGGCCGCGGCGGATCGTCTGAGCGGCGTCCGGCAGGGCTGAGCGCGTGGTCCGGCTGGGACGCGTGCTCGGTCGGGGCCTCGCCCCGCCAAAGTTTCAGGGCATCCGCTTCCGGCTGGGCGTCGCACTGGCCATCGCCCTGCTGCCGATCCTCGCGATCGGGGCATGGCAGACCCAGTCCCGTTTCCATGTCCAGGACGCCGAACGGCGATCCGACCTGCAACTCGCCGCGGATCGCTCGGCCGCCAACGCCAAGGCGCGGCTCGACAGCACGACCATCATGCTTCAGGCGCTTCGACCTGAGGCGCTGGAGCTGTTCTGCGAGCCTCGCCTGACGGGTCTGGTGCAGCGCCTTGATGATCTGGACGGCCTGGCGAGGTTGACCACCACAGGCGCCACCGTCTGCGCCTCCCGCGGACTTGGCGCGAACCAGCCGCCGTGGCTCACCGGAGCCCGCAACAGCCCGTGGTTCCAGCGCCTGCGCGCAGGCGAGGACACCGTGCTGGCTCGCGCTCCGCCACAGAACGGCCAGCCCCCCAGCCTGATCGTCGCCATCCGTCTCGAACGTCCCCTCGGCGCCTTCGACGGCGTCATGCTGGCCCTGATCCCGCTGGCCAGTCTGCAGCCGGATGTCGACGACCCGGCCCTTCCGGTCGGCGCCGAGACCGCGCTGACCGACGCGGACGGTCGTATCCTGACCGCCACCGACCTGCACGCCTTCACCCTTGAGGACGGCAGGACGATCGAGGGGTGGGTCGGACGCGCCCGCGCCGACGCCTCGGCCATCTTCGAAGCCGACGACGCGCGCGGCCGGCACCGCGTCTATGCCGGCGCGGCGCTGGCGGGCCGCGACGTCTACGCCCTCCTGTCCGCCCCCGCGCCCGGCATTCTCTCATGGGCGCGGCTGAACCCGGTCAGCGCCCTGCTGATGCCGCTGCTCGCCTGGGTGCTGGCCTTCGTCGCGGTGATGTGGGTGTCGGAGCGGATCGTGGTCCGCTGGCTGCTGTATCTGGAACGCGTCGCCGCCATCTACGCCCGCGGCCGCTTCAATGTCCGTCCGGTGCAGGCCATGAACGCGCCGGCCGAGATCCGGACGCTGGCCCGTACGCTGGACGAACTGGCCGAAAACATCACCACCCGTGACGCCGCCCTGACCGCTTCGCTCAGCGACAAGGACGCGCTGATGCGCGAGATCCATCACCGGGTGAAGAACAACCTGCAGATCATCTCGTCCCTGCTGTCGATGCAGCAACGCAGCCTGACCGACGCCCCGGCCAAGGCCGCCGTGGGCGACACCCGCCAGCGGATCGCGGCGCTCGCGCTTATCTATCGCACCCTCTACCAGAGCGATGACCTGCGCTACGCCGACGCCCGCATCTTCCTGACCGAGCTGGTCGGTCAACTGGTAGCGGCGGAAGCGATGAAGGGGCCGCTGGTCACTTCGTCGGTGGAGGCGGACTCCCTGATCGTCGACCCCGACAAGCTGGCCCCGTTGGCCTTGTGGCTGGTCGAGGCGGTGACCAACGCCCAGAAGCACGCGTTCGCCGGACGGGGCGGCGCCCTGAAAGTCCGGTTCAAGGTCAACGGCGACACCAGCGTGCTGGAGGTCGAGGACGACGGACCGGGCGTTGCGGAGACCCTGCAGACGGGGGTCGGCAGCACCCTGATGGGCGCCTTCGCCAAACAGCTCCGAGGGTCGGCCGAGATGGTCCCCTCCCCTACCGGAGGCGCGATCGCACGCATGACATTCGCCACGCCGGAAGCCGTTGTGCCGACAGACCCGTCAGACCTTGGAACCACAGCTGCGCGGTGACGTTGTTCTGCCGAGGCCACCTCCCCGGCCAGCAGGAGATTGCGAAATGCGCAAGATATTCGTCCTTTTCGCCGCCGCAGCCGCTTTGACGACCGCCGCGTGCAACACCGTCGCCGGCGTGGGCCGTGACACGTCGGCCGCCGGCAGCGCCGTCACCGGCGCCGCGGAAGAAGCCAAGAACTAAGCGGTTCCCGGCCACGTTTTCCCCGAGACGTGGTGCGGTTGAAAAAGGCCCGCCGGCTCCCCCGCCGGCGGGCCTTCGCCTGTCCGGAACCTGACGATTGCGTCCCCCCGCCTGACGCCGCTAGCATCAGCGGGCAGGCGTCCGCCAGATGACGCCGCGGGGAGCGAACATGACCGATACGACCGAAGCCGCGCGTCCGGAAAAGGGCCCAGGACTCCGAACCGTGGTGACTGCGTCCGCCGCCGGCACGGCGTTCGAGTGGTATGACTTCTTCGTCTTCGGCTCGCTGACCACCATCATCGCCCGTCACTTCTTCGCCGATGCGGGCGAGACGGTCAGCTACATCATGGCCCTGCTGACCTTCGGGCTCGGGTTCGTGGTCCGGCCCCTGGGCGCGCTGGTCTTCGGCTGGTTCGGCGACAAGACCGGCCGCAAGACCACCTTCCTCGTGACCATCACAATGATGGGTCTGGCCACCGTCGCGATCGGCTTGCTTCCCGACTATGGCCAGATCGGTCTGGCTGCGCCGATCCTGCTGTTGCTGATGCGCGTGTTGCAGGGCTTCGCCCTTGGGGGCGAGTATGGCGGGGCGGCCATCTATGTAGCCGAGCACTCGCCGCGTGAACGCCGCGGCGGCCTGACCGGCTGGATCCAGACCACCGCCGCCATGGGCCTGATCGGCGCGCTGGCCGTCATCATCATCACGCGCGCGATCCTGGGCGTCGAGGCGTTCGATGAATGGGGCTGGCGCATTCCCTTCCTGCTGTCGGCCCTGCTGCTGATCGTGTCGCTCTGGATCCGGCTGAAGCTGAACGAAAGCCCGGCCTACAAGCGGATGGAGGAGGAAGGCGGCGCGCGGCGCACGCCTTATCGCGAGGCCTTCCTGACCTGGAAGAACGGTCGCTTCGTCCTGATCGCCCTGTTCGGGATCATGATCGCCCAGGGTGCAGTCTGGTACTGCGGATATTTCTACACGCGCTTCTTCATGGAGCGGGTGCTGAAGGTGGATACGAACACCGTCGACCAGCTGGTGCTGGCCGTCACCATCGCCTCCGCCGGGCTCTACGTCTTCTTCGGCTGGCTGTCAGACCGGCTGGGTCGCAAGCCGGTCATGCTGTTCGGCATGATCCTGGCGCTCGTCTCCTTCTTCCCCGGCTTCCACGCCCTGACGCGCGCCGCCAATCCCGCTCTGGCAGAGGCCCAGGCCGCGGCGCCGGTGACCGTTGTCGCCGACCCCGCCGCGTGCGCGCTTCAGTTCGACCCCATCGGCAAGGCCGCCTTCTCCAGCTCCTGCGATATCGCCAAGAGCGTGCTGTCCAACGCCGGCGTCTCGTACCGCAACGTCGCGGCCCCGGCCGGGTCGGTCGCGGCGGTCCGGGTGGGCGGCGCCGAGGTTGCGTCGGTCGAAGGCGGCGCGCTTGACCCCGCTGGCCTCAAGGAGGCCCGCTCGGACGTGGAAACCCGCATCAAGACGGCCCTGACCGAAGCCGGCTATCCAACGAAGGCGGACCCGGCGCGGCTGAACTGGCCGCTGACCTTCGCCATCCTGATGCTGTTCATGGTCGCCGCGACCGCTCTGTACGGCCCACAGGCGGCGGCGCTGGTCGAACTGTTCCCGACCCGGGTGCGCTATACGGCGATGAGCCTGCCCTACAACATCGGCACCGGCTGGGTCGGCGGCCTGCTGCCCGCTGCCAGCTTCGCGCTCGTCGCGGCGTCGGGGAACATCTACTTCGGGCTCTGGTACTCGGTGGCCTTCACCGTCATCGCCGTGCTGGTCACCCTGATCTGGCTGCCGGAAACGAAGGGACGTGATCTGGACACGATGGCCGACTGACGCGTTATCTGTCGGCAGCCTCCCACGGACGACAGACATGAACACCAAGGCCCGCGACGCCGGATTGAAGCTCCTGCGCGAACACGCCCTAATCGCCGGCGAAGCGATCGGGGTTTCCGGCGAGGGGATCGCCGTCGACGATCCTGCCACCGGCGAGATTATCGGCCGCATCCCCGACCTCGGCGTCGCGGAGACGGAGCGCGCCATTCAGGCCGCTCATGACGCCTTCCCCGGCTGGTCCCGGTCCGACCCGCACAAGCGCGCGGCCTTCCTGCGCGAATGGGCCCGGCTGATCGACGAAAACACCGAAGGCCTTGGCGCCCTGATGGCGCTAGAGAACGGCAAGCCGTTCGAGGAGGCCAAGGGCGAGGTCGCCTACGCCAACGGTTTCATCAAATGGTTCGCCGGAGAGGCCGAACGCATCCTCGGCGAAACGCAGGACAGCCCGCTGGGCCATGTCATCCTGACTTTCCGCGAGGCGGTCGGCCCCTGCGCCCTGATTACGCCGTGGAACTTCCCCGCCGCCATGCTGACCCGCAAGCTGGGCCCCGCCTTCGCCGCCGGCTGCACCGCCGTGGTCAAGCCCGCGAGCCAGACGCCATTCACCGCCATCGCCCTGGCCGAACTGGCCTATGCCGCCGGCCTGCCGAAGGGCGCGCTCAGCGTCGTCACCGGCGACGCCGCCACGATCGGCGGCGTGCTGACCGCCTCGCCTCTGATCCGCAAGCTCAGCTTCACCGGCTCGACCCCGGTTGGCCGCAAACTGGCCGAGCAATGCGCCCCGACGCTGAAACGGGTCTCGATGGAGCTTGGCGGCGCCGCACCCCTGATCGTCTTCGCTGACGCCGATCTGGATCAGGCCGTGGCCGAGACCATCAGGGGCAAGTTCCGCAACTCGGGCCAGACCTGCGTCTGCCCGAACCGCGTCTATGTCGAGGCCTCGGTCGCGGAAGCCTACGCTCACAAACTCGCGGCGGAGGTGGCGAAGATCCCGGTGGGCGCCGCCTTCGAGGACGGTGTGAAGGTCGGTCCGCTGATCGAGAACAAGGCGATCGCCAAGGTCGAGGATCACCTGAAACGGGTGCAGGCCTCGGGCGGCAAGGTCCTGACCGGGGGCGCTCGCCACGAGCTCGGCGGCCGCTTCTTCCAGCCCACCGTCACCCTCGGCGGCGACGACAAGCTGTTCCGCGAGGAAGAGACCTTCGGCCCCCTGATCCCCGTCTTTCCCTTCGACAGCGAGCAAGAGATTCTGGAGAAGGCCAACGACAGCGAGTTCGGCCTCGCCTCCTACCTGTTCACCCGCGACCTCGACCGCGCCATGCGCATCGGGCGCCGGATCGAGGCGGGCATGATCGGCATCAACACCGGCCTGATCTCCACCGCCGTCGCCCCCTTCGGCGGAGTCAAGCAGTCCGGCTACGGCCGCGAGGGCTCGACCCACGGCATCGAGGAATATGTGGACATCAAGCAGGTCACGCTGGCGCTGAAATAGGCGTCAGTCCGCCCGTTCCAGATCGGTCTTCAGGCGATCCAGCACGTCCACGGCGCGAGCGGCGTGCGGGCCGATCCAGCGATCGTGCACCTGCTTGATCGGCAGCGGGTTGAGGTGGTTCCACCGCTCCCGCCCCTTGCGCTGGACGATGATCAGATCTGCGCCCTCCAGCACCTTCAGATGCTGCATCACCGTGCAGCGGTCCAGCGGGCTGAAGCGCTCGCAAAGCGCCCCCGTCGTCTGCGGCGCGTCCTTCAGGGCATCCAGCATCGCCCGCCGCACGCCGGCCGACAGCGCCTTGAAAACCGCGTCCTGATTCGCCTCGCTTGACATGTTATAAGAATATAACATTATGCCGGCCGAACAAGGAGCGAGACCGATGGATCTGAAGTTCAAGGTGTCCGGCCGCATCGCCCGCCCCGTCGAGGAGGTCTTCGAGGCCGTCGCGGACCCGGCGAAGCTGTCGAACTATTTCACCACCGGCGGCGCCGTCGGACGGCTGGAAACCGGCAAGACCGTTCAGTGGGAGTTCGCCGACTTCCCCGGCGCCTTCCCGGTCGAGGTGATCGAGGTCGAGAAGAACCGCCGCATCGTCCTCAGCTGGGAAGCCAACGACGGCCCGCCCGACGACGGACAGCCGGTCGTCGGCGCCGCCTATATGACCACCGTCGTCTTCACCTTCGAACCGCTGGACGACGGCCGGACGCTGGTGACGATCGAAGAAGGCGGCTGGCGCGAGACCCCGACGGGCCTCAAGGCCGCCTTCGGCAACTGTCAGGGCTGGTCACAGATGCTTGCGGCCCTGAAGGTCTGGGTCGAGCACGGTATCAATCTGCGCGAAGGATTTTACGTCTGAGCCTCAGGTGAAGGCCCAACTTGGGCCCTCGCTGTCGGCTGGCGGCGGCGCCTTACGTCGGACCGTCAGACGAACCCGGGCCTGACGACCCGAAGCCAAAGGGCGCAGCCGCGAGACCACGGTCCCGACCCGCGCGCCGGTGGCCCTGACCAGCGGTCTGAGCCGGGTGTTGGCGGCGATCAGGCTGACGGCGGCGGCGGCTTCGACATAGGCGAGGATGTCTCCGGCCGCGAGCAGGGCCAGTTCCACAGGCAGCAACTGGATCATCAGCAGAGCCCCGGCGACAATGATCGCGCTGCGCAGGGCCGAGCCGGAGAAGGCATCAACGAACCAGCCGGTGATGCGATCAGCGACCCGGCGGTCCACCAGCGCCGCGCCCGCGAACACGACGACCACGACGGGCAGCAAGATCCCACCGCCTCTTGTGACCGCTACGACCAGCCAAAAGATCCCGAGCAGAAAAATCCCGCTCCAGCGCACCGTCCGCCCCATGGTCCGTCCCTGTGGTAGCTCCGCCATGGAAGTGGGGCTTTAAGGGTGGGATGCAAATCAGACGGGCAGCGCCCCGCGCTTGACCACTGTCCGCATCGCCACGCTGGACGACACCCGGGTCACGCCCGGTATGCGCGTCAATTCGCGCGAATGGACCCGTTCCAGATCGTCGACGTCGCGCACGACCAGCCGCAACAGATAGTCGGAGCCGCCGGTCATCAGATAACACTCGACCACCTCCGGCACCGTCGCGATCGCGGTCTCGAAGGCGGTCAGCGAGGCCTCGGCCTGCGAGGACAGGGTCACCGTCACGAAGACGCTGATCGGCAGGCCCACGGCCCGCTCGTTGATGATGGCGGCGTAGCGGCTGATGACGCCCTCGGCTTCCAGCGCCCGAAGGCGGCGAAGGCAGGCGCTCTCGGACAGGTTCACGGTCCGGGCCAGATCGGCATTGGTCATACGGCCGTCACCCTGCAGGGCGCGGATCATTCGACGATCGGTGTCATCCAGAGTAACGGCGGAAATCGTCTTCAATGGCGGCCTCGTTCGCAGATTCTGCGACTGTACGGCATTCACTCGCCGAAAAGAACAGGAACCTGCGCGCGCCTCATCGCTAGATTGCGCGCGAAACGCGGCCGCCGCAGAGTGAGCCCGTCACCCCATCGGCAGAGGAAACAGGCCCATGCGCGTCGGCGTCCCCAAGGAGATCAAGAAGAACGAACACCGCATCGGCCTGACGCCGACCGCGGTGCGCGAATACGTCGCCCATGGCCACACCGTCTCGATCGAGACCGGCGCCGGTCTGGGCGCGGGCTTCACCGACGCCGATTACACCAAGGCGGGCGCGAAGATCGTGGCCGATGCGAAGACGATCTTCGCCGACAACGACATGATCGTGAAGGTGAAGGAGCCCCAGAAGGTCGAGTGGGAAATGCTCCGCGAGGACCAGATCCTGTTCACCTACCTGCACCTCGCGCCCGATCCCGAGCAGACCAGGGGTCTGATCGCCTCGAAATGCGCGGCCGTGGCCTATGAGACCGTGACCAATGCCCAGGGCGGCCTGCCGCTGCTGGCGCCGATGTCGGAAGTCGCCGGCCGGATCGCCGTCTTCTCCGCCGCCGAGACCCTGCTGAAGCACAACGGCGGCATGGGCCTGCTGTTCTGCGGCGTCCCGGGCGTGGCCCCGGCTCGGGTGCTGGTTCTGGGCGGCGGCGTCGTCGGCCTGAACTCGGCGCGTATGGCCATGGGGCTGGGCGCCGAGGTGGTGGTGCTGGAACGCTCCATCCCGCGCATGGCCTATATCGACGAAGTCACCGGCGGCCGGGTCATCACCCGCTACTCCTCGATCGGCGCGATCGAGGAAGAGGCGCTGAAGGCCGACGTGGTCATCGGCGCCGTGCTGGTCCCGGGCGCCGAGGCGCCCAAGCTGATCAAGAAAGATATGCTCAAGAGGATGAAGCCCGGCTCGGTGCTGGTCGACGTCGCCATCGACCAGGGCGGCTGTTTCGAGACCAGCCACGCCACTACTCACGAGGACCCGACCTACACGGTCGACGGCGTCGTCCACTATTGCGTCGCCAACATGCCGGGCGCCGCCCCGCGCACCTCGTCGGAAGCCCTGAACAACGCCACCCTGCCCTTCGGTCTGGCGTTGGCGAACAAGGGTCTGGACGCGCTGAAGGACAACCCGCACCTCGCGCGTGGCCTGAACGTGCTGAAGGGCGAGATCACCTATCCCGCCGTCGCCGAGGCGATGGGCCTCGGCTGGAGCGATCCCTACGGCGTCTGGGCCAAGGCGTAAGCGTTCCGCAGGCGGTCTCCGCGGAGGCCGCCTGTAAATCGCCGTCCATCTGCGGCATAAGCGCGGCTCAAGCAGCGAGCGACCGCGTCGCGAGCGGTAGCCACACTCAGAATGCTCGCCGAATGAAGTTTCTCGACCAGGCCAAGATCTACATCCGTTCCGGCAACGGCGGCGGCGGAGCCGTGTCGTTCCGGCGCGAGAAATTCATCCCCAACGGCGGCCCCGACGGCGGCGACGGCGGCAAGGGCGGGGACGTCTGGATCGTCGCGACCGAGGGTCTGAACACCCTGATCGACTTCCGCTATCAGCAGCATTTCAAGGCCCAGACCGGCCACCACGGACAGGGTCGCCAGATGCATGGCGGCAAGGGCGAGGACGTGATCCTGAAGGTCCCGGTCGGCACCCAGGTGCTGGACGAGGACAAGGAGACGGTGCTGCTGGACATGGACCATGTCGGCAAGACCGAGATGCTGCTGCGCGGGGGCAACGGGGGCTGGGGCAACGTCCGCTTCAAGGGCCCGTCCAACCAGGCGCCGAAATACGCCAACCCCGGTCAGGAAGGTCAGGAGCGCTGGGTCTGGCTGCGCCTGAAGCTGATCGCCGACATCGGTCTGGCGGGTCTGCCCAACGCCGGCAAGTCGACCTTCCTCGCGGCCTCGTCGGCGGCGCGACCCAAGATCGCGGATTATCCCTTCACCACCTTGGCCCCAAACCTCGGGGTCGTCGACCTGAGCCCGTCGGAACGGTTCGTCATCGCCGACATCCCCGGTCTGATCGAGGGCGCTCATGAAGGCGCCGGGATCGGCACCCGCTTCCTCGGCCACGTCGAGCGCACCGCCAGCCTGATCCACCTGATCGATGGCACGCAGGAAGATGTCGGCAAGGCCTACCGCATCATCCGCCACGAACTGGAAGCCTATGGCGAAGGCCTCGCCGAAAAGACCGAGATTCTCGCCCTCAACAAGATCGACGCCATGACGCCCGAGATGCGTCAGGAGAAGGCCGCCGAGCTTGAGGCCGTCGCCGGTCGCCGCCCCCTGTTGGTCTCCGGCGTGTCGGGCGAGGGCGTCACCGACGTCCTGCGCGCCGCCTGGATCGAGGTCCGCAAGACCCGTGGGGACATCGCCGTCGTAGACGACGAGGAAGTCGAGATCGAAACCCCCGGCGGCTGGGCGCCGTAGCGACCGCGCGAACACCGTGTTAGGTCACTCCTGAGCATAAGTCCGCGCGAGCCCGCCTTGTCCTTCTTCCACGCCGGTCCCGCGCCGCGATCCTCAGGGCCCCGAAAGGGCGCGCTGCGTGACGGGCTGGATCTTCAACCCGGCATGGCGGTCGGGCTTTTCGGCGGCTCGTTCAATCCCGCCCACGACGGCCATGCCCACGTCGCCGAGACCGCCATGCGCCGCCTCGGCCTCGACCGCGTCGTTTGGCTCGTCTCGCCGCAGAACCCGCTGAAGAGCGCCGCCGACAGCGCGCCGCTGGCCGAGCGGATGGCGTCCGCCCGTCGAGCGGCCTCGATCGCCGGCCCGTCGATGATCGTCTCGGACGTCGAGACCCGCATGGGCACGCAGTGGACGATCGACACGCTGCGCGCGCTCGTCGCCCGCCATCCGGGCGTGAAGTTCGTCTGGCTGATGGGGTCCGACAACCTCGCCAGCTTCCACCGCTGGAGAGGCTGGACCGACATCATGCGGATGATGCCGGTCGCCGTCGTGGCCCGTCCCGGCTCGATGCTGGAAAGTCGCTCGGCGCCCGCTGCACGCCGTTTCGCATCGTCGCGGGTGTCGTCGCGCGAGGCCCGGTTGCTGCCCGATATGCTGGCTCCGGCATGGATCTATCTGCGCGCGCCGCTCAACCCGCGTTCGTCCACCGCGCTGCGCGCCGCCCGCAAGACATGACGCGCAGCCCCTTCTGTGCTAGAGAGCCGCTTTAGTAGTCGCACCTGGAGCCCTCCGCTGACCCCCTCGACCGCGTATGACGCGCAAGACGACGCCGTATCGAACACGGCGCACGAGATGGACGCGATCGATCCGATCCGCTCTGAAGACGGCCAGACTCCCCTTCCCGTCGGCTCCACCGAACTCGAAAACGCCATCCTTTCCAAGCTGGACGAGGACAAGGCCCAGGACATCGTCCTGATCGACCTGCGCGGCAAAAGCCCGATGTCCGACGCCATGATCGTGGCGTCCGGCCGGTCGCACCGTCACGTCGGCGCGCTGGCCGACCACCTGCAGCGGCTGCTGAAGGAACAGGGTCTGGGGCGGGTGAAGGTCTCCGGCCTGCCGCACTGCGACTGGGTCCTGCTCGACGCCGGGGATGTGATCATCCACCTGTTCCGGCCGGAAGTGCGCACCTTCTACAACATCGAGAAGATCTGGTCGGTCGACAGCGCTCACCGCGTCGACACCCGCGCCTGATCCGCATCCGTGAAGCTGGGCGTCATCGCCATTGGTAAGCCGGGCCGCGGCCCTGAAGCCTTACTCGCCGCAGACTACGCCGAGCGCGCGACGCTGGCCGGACGCGCGCTGGGTCTCGGTCCCCTCGAGCTTGTCGATCTGGAGCCGCGCAAACCGGGCAAGGCGCCTGAGGCCGAGCTGATCCTGAAAGCCGCCGAGGGCGCGCATCTGATCGCCTGCGACGAGCGCGGCAGGACCTTTTCCAGCCGCGCCTTCGCCGACCATATCGCCATGCTGCGGGACCGGGGCGAGCGGCGGCTGGTCTTCGCCATCGGCGGGGCGGACGGGCTGGACGAAAGCGTGCGGGCCGCCGCCGGTTCGACACTGGCCTTCGGGCCGCAGACCTGGCCGCACGCGCTGGCCCGCGCCATGCTGGCCGAACAGCTCTATCGCGCTGTGACCATTCTGGCCGGATCGCCCTATCATCGCGACTGATGAAGCCCGTCGCCGCCCTTTTGCTGTTCAGCCTCGTCGCCCTGCCCGTGGCCGCCGCCGCGCCGCAGGAGAGCGGCGATGTCTCGCGTCTGCAGGCCGAGTTCCGCGACGAGCAGACCCGCGCCCGCCGCCTGCGCGCCGAGGCCGCCGACGCAGCCGCCGAGATCGTCCGGCTGGAGCGCGAACTGGCGTCGCTGCGCACGGCGGTCACCGCCGACGACACCCTGATCCGGGCCCAGCGCTCGCGACTTAACGAACTGGGAGCCCGCGAGACCGTGCTGACCGCCCAGCTCGCCCGCACGCGCAGCCATCAGGCCCGGCTACTGTCGGCGCTGCAGATGATGAGCCGCCGCCCGCCGCCGCCTCTGCTGGTGCCGGCCGATGAGGCGGTGGGCACCGTGCGCGCCTCCATCCTGATGCGCGCCATCGGACCCGAGCTGCGGGCCCGGGCGAAGGGGCTGACCGATCGGCAGGCCGAACTCCAGCGCATCCGCCGCCTCGCCGCCCTGAACAGCGAGCGACTGTTCATCGTCGAAAGCGCGCAGGGCGACCGGCGCGCCGAGATCGAGTCCCTCACCGTCCGCAAGGCCGCGCTGCAGACCGTCCTGCGCGCCGAGGCCCAGTCCGCCGAGCGCGCCGCCGCGTCTCTGGAAGCCCGCCTTCGGGCCTTGGGCGCCGCGGTGCCCGCCGCGCTGGACGCCGAGACCGGCTCGGGCGTCGCGCGCCTGCCCGCGGGCCGCAGCCGCCTCAGCACGCCCGTCGACGGCGCGCCGTCGGTGCGGTTCGGCAAGGGCTCAAGCGGCTGGCGCTGGCGCGCCGATGGGGCCGAGGCGCTAGCTCCGGCGGCCGGGACGGTGGCCTATGTCGGGGACCTGTCGGGCTGGGGGAAGGTCGTCATCCTCGATCTGGGCCCCGGCTGGCGAGCGGTGGTGGCGGGGCTGGATGAAACCTCGGTTCAGACCGGCGCGCGGGTCGGCGACCGTCAGGCGCTCGGCCGCGCGGCGTCGGACGGCGAGATCTACTTCGAGCTTCGCCGCGACGAGCGCCCGATCGACCCCGGCCCCTTCCTGCGTTGACGCGAATTCACTTTCGCTGGCCCGATGACGCTGATTTTATCCCAAGGTTATCGCCCGGCCATGTTTTGAACGCCGCGCGACGCCTAAATCCGTGAGTTGGGGCCTCATTCCGCCCCGTGGACCGAGACCATGCGCAAGTTTCTGATGATCGGCGCCGCCGCCGTCACCCTCGTCGGCCTCGGGGCCGCGGCCACCGCAGCCCAGACCCCGCGCAACGAGGCCTTCCGCATGGTCGGCCTGTTCGGCGACGTGCTGGGCATCGTGGAGCAGGCGTACGTTGTTCCGGTCGATGACAAGAAGCTGATCGAAGCGGCGCTGCAGGGCATGATGACCGCGCTGGACCCCCACTCCAGCTATCTGGCTCCGGACGGCTACGGCCGCCTGCGCGAACGCACCGAGGGCCAGTATTCCGGCGTCGGCCTGACCATTTCGGCCGAGGGCGGCCTGATCAAGATCATCTCGCCCATGGACGGCGGCCCGGCCGCCCGCGCGGGCGTTCAGGCCGGCGACGTCATCTCCTCCATCGACGGCCTCAGCGCCTCGGGCCTGACCGTCAGTCAGGTGTCGGAGAAGCTGCGCGGCGCCATCGGCACCTCGGTCAAGGTCACCTTCCTGCGGGATGGCGAGGATCCGAACGACGTCGTCCTGACCCGCGAGACGATCAAGATCGACTCCGTCAGCGGCCGTCTGGAAGGCGACTTCGGCTATCTGCGCATCTCGATGTTCAACGAGAACACCGGGCGCGAGCTGACCGAGACCGTGACGCGGCTGAAGTCCGAGAACCCGAACATCAAGGGCTATGTGCTGGACCTGCGCAACAACGGCGGCGGTCTGCTCGACGCGGCCATCGCCGTGTCCGACACCTTCCTGGACCGTGGCGAGATCGTCAGCCAGCGCGGCCGCAAGGTCGATCAGATCCAGCGCTACTCGGCCCGCCCGGGCGATCTGAGCGGCGGCCTGCCGGTCGTCGTCCTGATCAACTACGGCTCGGCCTCGGCGTCCGAGATCGTGGCCGGCGCGCTGAAGGACCATCAGCGTGCGACGATCGTTGGCCTGACCAGCTTCGGCAAGGGATCGGTCCAGACCGTGATTCCGCTGCGCGGCGGTCAGGACGGCGCCCTGTCGATCACGACGGCGCGCTACTACACGCCGTCGGGCGCCTCGATCCAGAAGATCGGCATCGAGCCGGACCTCGAAGTGGCCCGCTCCGAGGCCGAGGCGCGCATCGTCTCGCGATCGAACTTCAACTACACCGAGGCCGCCTATGCGACGGCGCTGGACGCCTCCATCGGCTTCGAACGCAAGGGTCCGCACACGCCGCACGAGGCGCCGGGCGAGACCTACGACAAGGAGAAGGACTACCAGCTCCAGCGTGCGCTGGATGTCCTGCGCGCCGGCGGTCAGCTGGCCCAGCTGACGGCGGCCCCGGAAGGCGTCGTCGTCACCGAGCCGGGCCAGCAAATGGCCGCATCCGAACCCGCCGAGGATCCCGCCAACTAGACGCGGATCATGCCTAACGGGCGTTAGGCTTTCTTAACCGGCAGGCGGCAAGGTGAGCGTCGAAGGGGTCCGTCCGGACTCCGCCTTCGAACGCTCAGTCCGCCCATGTTCGCCAAGCGCCAGTCCGCCCTCGCCGCCGCCGCCGGAGCGCCTCCGGTCCGCAAGTCGTTCGCCGAAATGACGGCCCCGGCCGTGCGCGTGCTGAAGAAGCCGCCGGTCGCTGTGGCAGGAGCAGGCGTCCTGCTGCTCGGCGCCGCCCTGCTGTTCATCGCCGTTCTGGGCGACCCCCGCGCCGGCACGCCCTCCGCCCGCGTCGCGCTGAGCCGTCAGGCGCCGGTCGCGGCGCCTGCGCCCAGCGGCTTCGACGCCTTCTCCATGAGCGGCTACCAGGACCTGACCCAGTCGGGCGACCCGGCGCTGATGGGCGAGGCCGTGATCACCCTGCCCGACGGCGCGACGGTGTCCGGCTCAGGCGCGCCGATCACCGCGCCCCGCGTCGCCGCCAGCCCCCTGCCTGTCGCGCCGGTCGCCGGACTGACGCAGCCGGGTCCCGACGGCGCCCTGCCCCGCATCGCGACCGACGGCCGCGTCCCTGCCCAGGTTTACGCCCGTCCCTTCGTCTCGAACGGCAAGCCGCGCGTGTCGATCGTCGTCGGCGGCCTCGGCCTGAACGCCACCACGACCCGCGCCGCCATCGAACGCCTTCCCGCCGAGGTCACCCTCAGCTTCGTGCCCTATGCCGAAGGCCTGCAGGGCTGGATCGACCTCGCCCGCGCGCAGGGCCACGAGGTGATGATCGAGATCCCGATGGAGCCGACCGGCTATCCGCAGACCGATCCCGGCCCCTACACCCTGCTCCAGAACGCCAGCGCCGACGACGTAACGGCCAAGATGAACTGGCTGCTGGGCCGCGCGACCGGCTATTTCGCCGTCACCAACTACCTCGGCGACCGCTTCGCGACCTCCGATGTCGGCATGTCGACCTTCATGGGCGTGCTGCGCCAGCGCGGCGTGGCCTTCGTCGACGACGGCTCCATGAACCGCCGCCCCGGCGCCTGGGCTCGCGCCAGCGCCAACCGCGTGATCGACGAGGAACAGACGCCCGCCGCCATCGTCGGCCAGCTCAATGCGCTGGAAGCGCTCGCCAAGGCCCGGGGCGGCGCCCTCGGCTCGGGCTTCAGCTACCCGGTCACGGTCGAGGCGGTCGCCCGCTGGACCGCCGGCCTCGACGCCCGCGGCCTGCAGCTCGCCCCCGCCAGCGCCATGAGCCAACGACCGGGACGATAATCCCGGTCGCCGTCATCCTCGGGCTCGAGCCGAGGATCAGCCTTTCCGGTGCTCCGTAGGACTTCGGCCGCCATGTCCTTGAGGGCCATCCGGCCGCAACCAGACTGCTTCCACCTCTGATCCTCGGGTCAAGCCTGAGGATGACGGCATGGGGTGGGCGGGACTAAGAACAGCTCATGTCCTCCCCCGATCTCTCCCGCTACCGCCCCAATGTCGGCGTGGTCCTGTTCCATCCGGACGGCCGCGTCTGGTACGGCCGCCGCGCCGGCACGCCGGGGCCGTACAACTGGCAGTTCCCGCAAGGCGGCGTCGATGACGGCGAAGACCTCGAAACCGCCGCCCGACGCGAGCTGGCCGAAGAGACCGGCGTCACCTCCATCGAACTGCTGGCGCGGACCGAGGAATGGGTCGCCTACGCCTTCCCCGACAACTACGGGGGGTCAAAGCAGGCGCGCGGCTGGCTGGGCCAGAAGCAGCGGTGGTTCGCCTTCCGCTTCACCGGCGATGAGTCCGAGATCGATCTGGCCGCTCATGAGGTCGAGTTCGACGCCTGGCGCTGGGGCGCGCTGTCGGAAGCTCCGGACCTGATCGTTCCCTTCAAGCGCGCCGCCTATGAACAGGTCGTCGCGGCGTTCGCCGGACTGATTGTCTAGGCGCAGCCCGGCACGGGCGTCCGCGATTCCCTGATGATCACGCCCGAGCGGTCATCGGCGACGGCGCGCACCTGAACCGCAAGCACATGCGGTCCTGGTCGTCCGCACGCCACCGTCCTGACCGTGGGATGAGGTTCGGACGGGATCGGGACCAGCTCCGGTCTATGGGCGATCGCCGCGCGCACGGTGGCGACCAGCGTCTCCGGGTCCTGACGGGGCGTCCAGACGTAGCAGGACCGTACGGGATCCGGATACAGGGCGCCGTTCATCTGCCGCGCACCGCGACCGTCGTCGACGGTCAGGGTGACGCCGCCGCGCTTGAAATCGGTGCCCGGAACAGGGCTGAACGGATCCGGCCATTCCCGGCCCCACCAGCCGCCCAGCGTCTGGCCGACCTGATCGGTGGTTGCTCCGTCCATCACAAACGGCAGACAGGCGTCGCGCACGACACGCTCCAGCATGGCCTATGGATCGGAGCCTTCGCTGACATGGGCGCAGCCCGGCAGCGCCAGGACGGCGGCGAGAAGGACAGGAATGGGACGGGCCGTCATGGTTCGAGGGTGACCGGCGACGGCTGCGATCGCAAGCCGGGCCCTAGTGGGCGGCCCCGGGAGCGAGACGGAACAGGACAAGCCCCGACACAACCAGCACGGCGGCGAGGATGCGCATCGGGCTGAGGTGCTCGCCGAGAACGACCACGCCCACGACGAAGGCGCCGACAGCCCCGATGCCGGTCCACATGACGTAGGCCGTCCCCATCGGCAGGGTTTTCATCGAATAGGACAGCAGGGCGAAGCTGATGATCATGAAGCCGATCGTGGCGACGCTGGGCCAGAGACGGGTGAAGCCGTCCGACTGTTTCATGAAATAGGCCCAGACGATCTCGAACAGACCGGCGATGAGAAGTGCGATCCAGGCCATGGTCTACGGCCCTCCTTGCAAAGGGCCGGGCCGTCCCGGGCTTGTCCCGCGAACACGGGGCGAGGACGTGGCCTCGTCTTGCAGGCCTATCTAGGGCGCCCGGTCGGGGGGTCAAGGGTGAGAAGCGGGCATGAAAAATCCGGCGGAAGCCTGAGCCGCCGCCGGATATTCAGATCAGGTATCGGCCGATCAGGCCGCGGCCACTTCCGAGGCCTGCTCGGCCAGGATGGTCAGGCCGGCCGGGGTCACGTCGGCGAAACCGCCGTGGACCTCGAACTGGCGACGCGAACCGCCGTCGATGACCGTGACCACACCTTCGCGCAGGGCGGTCATGAAGGGCGCGTGGTCGGCCAGGACGCCGAAGTCGCCCTCGACGCCCGGCGCGTCAACCTGATCCACGAGGCCCGAGAAGACCTCGCGTTCAGGCGACACCAGCGAAAAGCTCAGCTTGCCGGCCATGATCAGGCAGCGTCCGCGGCCAGCTTCTGGGCCTTCTCGACGGCTTCCTCGATGGCGCCGACCATGTAGAAGGCCGCTTCCGGCAGGTGGTCGTATTCACCGGCGACGATGCCCTTGAACGAGCGGATCGTGTCTTCCAGCGAGACGAACTTGCCGGGCGAGTTGGTGAACTGCTCGGCCACGAAGAACGGCTGCGACAGGAAGCGGCTGATCTTGCGAGCGCGCGAGACGACCAGCTTGTCCTCTTCCGACAGCTCGTCCATGCCCAGAATGGCGATGATGTCCTTCAGGGCCTTGTACTGCTGCAGCACCTCCTGAACCGAACGGGCGACGCGGTAGTGCTCCTCGCCGATGACCAGCGGGTCCATGATCCGCGAGGTCGAGTCCAGCGGGTCCACGGCCGGGAAGATGGCCTGGGCGGCGATGTCGCGCGACAGAACGGTCTTGGCGTCCAGGTGGGCGAACGAGGCGGCGGGCGCCGGGTCGGTCAGGTCGTCGGCGGGAACGTAGATGGCCTGGATCGAGGTGATCGAGCCCTTCTTGGTCGACGTAATCCGCTCCTGCAGGTTGCCCATCTCGGTGGCCAGCGTCGGCTGATAGCCCACGGCCGACGGGATACGGCCCAGCAGGGCGGACATTTCCGAACCGGCCTGCGTGAAGCGGAAGATGTTGTCGACGAACAGCAGCACGTCCTTGCCTTCCTCGTCGCGGAAGTACTCGGCCTGCGCCAGACCCGTCAGGGCGACGCGGGCGCGGGCGCCGGGAGGCTCGTTCATCTGGCCGTACACGAGGGCGCACTTGGAGCCTTCGGTCGAGCCGTTGTTCTTGGTCGGGTCCACGTTCACGTTGGACTCGATCATCTCGTGGTACAGGTCGTTGCCTTCGCGGGTGCGTTCACCCACGCCGGCCAGAACCGAATAACCGCCGTAAGCCTTGGCGATGTTGTTGATCAGTTCCTGCATCGTCACGGTCTTGCCGACGCCGGCGCCGCCGAACAGGCCGGTCTTGCCGCCCTTGGTGTAGGGGCACATCAGGTCGATGACCTTGATGCCCGTGACCAGGATTTCCGACGAGGTCGACTGCTCTTCGAACGAAGGCGCCTCGCGGTGGATCGGGCGGAACATGGTGGTCTTGATCGGGCCCTGCTCGTCGATCGGCGCGCCGACGACGTTCATGATGCGGCCCAGCGTACCCGGGCCGACCGGCGCCAGGATCGAGGAGCCCGTGTCGGTCACCGGCTGACCGCGCGTCAGGCCTTCCGAGGTGTCCATGGCGATGGTGCGGACCATGTTCTCGCCGAGGTGCTGGGCGACTTCCAGAACCAGGGTGAAGGGCTCGCCCGTCTTCTGGTCGATGTTCTGGGTCTCGAGGGCGTTCAGGATCGCCGGCAGGTGGCCGTCGAACTCAACGTCGACGACGGCGCCGATGACCTGGGCGATACGGCCCGTGGCGACCGCGGCGGTCGGCTTGACGGTCGAAGTCGCAGCAGCGGCCTTGGGGGCCTTCGGAGCGGCGGGCTTCTTGGCGGCGGGTTTCTTGGGGGCGGCGGTGTCGGTCATCGGTTCGTTCCGTTCGGAAGGTCTTGTCTGTGCGGGTATCGGATCAGAGCGCTTCAGCGCCGGCGATGATCTCGATCAGTTCGGTGGTGATCTGGGCCTGACGCTTGCGGTTGTACTGCAGCGTCAAGGCATTGATGAGGTCGCCCGCGTTGCGGGTGGCGTTGTCCATGGCGCCCATCTGGGCCCCGAAGAAGCTGGCCTGGTTCTCGTACAGGGCGGCCAGCACCTGGGTGGTGATGTTGCGCGGCAAAACGACGTCGAGGATCTCTTCCTCGGACGGTTCGTACTCATAAACGGCGCCGTTCAGGTTGATTGGCTCGGCGTCGCCGTCGACGACCGCCGGGATCAGCTGTTTCGGCGTCGGCACCTGCGAGATGACCGACTGGAAGCGGCTGTAGAACAGGGTCACGACGTCGGCGTTGCCGGCCTCGAACTCTTCCGCGATCAGGGCGGCGATCGGGTCGGCCGCGGGCAGGCCCACGACCTTGTGGTCCGACATCTCGAAGGTGCGGATCAGCTTGTCGCCATACAGACGCGACAGGCCGTCGCGAACCTTGCGGCCCACAGCGACGATGCGGACGTCCTTGCCTTCGGCGATCAGGCTCTTGATGCGCTCGCGCGCGGCCCGGATGACGTTGGTGTTGAACCCGCCGGCCAGACCCTTGTCGCCGGTGGCGACGACGATCAGGTGCTTCTGGTCCTTGCCCGTACCGGCCAGCAACTTGGGCGCGCCGTCGCCGGACACGCCGGCGGCGAGGTTGGCGATGACCGCGGCCATCTTCTTCGCATAGGGACGGGCGCTCTCGGCCTGATCCTGGGCGCGCTTCAGCTTGGCCGCGGCGACCATGTTCAGGGCTTTCGTGATCTTCTGCGTGGACTTCACGCTGTCGATCCGATTGCGCATTTCCTTGAGGCTGGCCATCCGGCGCTACTCTCTCGCTATCCGGTCAGGGTCTCAGGCGAACGTCTTGGTGAAGGCTTCCAGCACCGACTTCAGCTCGGTTTCGAGCTCGGCGGTGAGGTCCTTCTTCGTGCGGATGCCGTCCAGCAGGCCCGGGTTCGACGACTTCACGCGGGCCAGAAGCTCGCTCTCGAAGCGGCCGATATCGCCGACAGCGATGCCATCGAGATAGCCGCGGGTGCCAGCGTAAACCGACACGACCTGCTCTTCCATGGTCAGCGGGCTGTACTGCGGCTGCTTCAGCAGCTCGGTCAGGCGGGCGCCGCGGGCCAGCAGCTTCTGGGTCGAGGCGTCGAGGTCCGAACCGAACTTCGCGAAGGCGGCCATTTCACGATACTGGGCCAGCTCGCCCTTGATGGTGCCGGCGACCTTCTTCATCGCCTTGGTCTGGGCCGAAGAGCCCACGCGCGACACCGAGATGCCGACGTTCACGGCCGGGCGGATGCCCTGGTAGAACAGGTCGGATTCGAGGAAGATCTGGCCGTCGGTGATCGAGATCACGTTGGTCGGGATATAGGCCGAAACGTCGTTGGCCTGGGTCTCGATCAGCGGCAGGGCGGTCAGCGAGCCCGAGCCGTAGTCGGCGTTCAGCTTGGCCGAACGCTCCAGCAGGCGGCTGTGCAGGTAGAAGACGTCGCCCGGATACGCTTCGCGGCCCGGCGGACGGCGCAGCAGCAGGGACATCTGGCGATAGGCGACGGCCTGTTTGGACAGGTCGTCATAGACGATCAGGCCGTGCATGCCATTGTCGCGGAAGAACTCGCCCATGGCGGTGCCGGCGAACGGCGCGAGGAACTGCAGCGGGGCCGGCTCCGAAGCGGTCGCGGCGACCACGATGGTGTAGTCCAGCGCGCCGGACTCCTCGAGGGTCTTCACGATCTGGGCGACGGTCGAGCGCTTCTGACCGATGGCGACATAGATGCAGTACAGCTTGGCGGACTCGTCGTCCGTGGCGTTGACCGACTTCTGGTTCAGGATGGTGTCGATGGCGACGGCGGTCTTGCCGACCTGACGGTCGCCAATGATCAGCTCGCGCTGGCCGCGGCCGACGGGGATCAGGGTGTCGATGGCCTTCAGGCCGGTCTGCATCGGCTCGTGCACCGACTTGCGCGGGATGATGCCCGGAGCCTTCACGTCCACGCGGCGACGCTCGGTGAACTGGATCGGGCCCTTGCCGTCGATCGGCTCGCCCAGCGGGTTCACGACGCGGCCCAGCAGGCCCTTGCCGACCGGTACGTCCACGATCTCGCCCAGACGGCGGACTTCATCGCCTTCAGCAATGGCGGTGTCCGCGCCGAAGATGACCGCGCCGACGTTGTCGCGCTCGAGGTTCAGGGCCATGCCCTTCACGCCGGCCTTCGGGAACTCGATCATCTCGCCAGCCTGGACGTTGTCCAGACCGTGGATGCGGGCGATGCCGTCGCCGACCGACAGCACCTGGCCGACGTCCGAAACGTCAGCTTCGACGCCGAAGTTGGCGATCTGCGACTTGAGGATGGCCGAAATCTCGGCGGCGCGGATGTCCATTTGGATCTCTCTGTCTTCGTCTTCAGGGCGGGCCCGCAGGCACGCTGCATTCTTGTTGTCGGTCGCGCTTACGCGCGCTTGAGGGCGAACTTCATCTGGTCGAGCTTGGTCTTCAGCGAGGCGTCGAACAGCTTCGAGCCGACCTTGACCTTCAGGCCGCCGAGGATCGCGGGATCCACGCGGGTGGTCAGTTCCGGGTCCTTGCCGAGCGAGGTGCGCAGCGTGGTCTGGATCGATTTCAGCTGGGCGGCGGTCAGCGTCTGGGCCGACACCACCTCGGCGGCGACGACGCCGGTCTTCTTCGCGTAGAGGACCTCAAAGCCGGCGATCACGCCCGGCAGGTCGCGGGCGCGGCCGTTCTGGCCCAGCAGGCCGAGGAAGTTCCGCGTCGTAGCGTGGAACTTCGCCTTGTCGGCGATGGCGACCAGACCCTTTTGCTGATCTTCCGAGGCGATGACCGGCGAGGTGGACAGTCGGCGCAGGTCAGCGCTCTCCAGCCACGCGGCGCGCAGGCTCTTTAGGTCGGCGCGAACCGCCGCCAGAGCACCCGTTTCATCGGCAAGGTCGAACAGCGCCTGGGCGTAGCGCTCACCGACTTCCGTCGTCCTGAATTCGTCAGCCACTCTAAAGTCCGCGCGGGTTAGCGTTCGGTTGAACGACCGGCGGCGACATCGCGCCAGTCAAAGGCCTGAAATGCTTGAAGAAAGCACACCGGGGACGCGCCATGCGACGCGCCCTCCGGCTCAGCCGGGCGCCTGATAGCACCCAAGCCCCCAAACCGCAACCGAAGCCGCAGGCCAGAAACGCCGCACCCGGCCTCGACCCGGCGTCCGGTCACGGCGCACAATGATCGGAGTTCTCGCCGGAGGCCTTTCCATGATCCGCGCCGTTTCCCTCGCCGCCGCCACCGTTCTCGCGCTTGCATCCACCACACGGGCCGCCGAGCCGGTTCGCGTGATGAGCTACAACATCCGGGTCGATGTGGCGTCGGATCAGCCGAACTGGACGCAGCGCCGACCGCATATGGCCGCCCAGATCATCTTCACCGACCCTGATCTCCTGGGCGTGCAGGAGGCCACGCCGGCCATGGTCGCGTGGCTGGGCGACCAGATGCCGGCATGGGACCGCTACGGTCTGGGGCGTGACGACGGGGCCGGGCAGGGCGAGAGCGCCACACTGTTCTGGCGACGCGACCGGTTCGAGCCGGTTAGTCGCCAGACTTTCTGGTGCTCGCCGACGCCGGACACGCCGTCGAAGGGCTGGGACGCCGATTATCCGCGCACCGTCACCCGGGTTGTCCTGCGCGACCGCGGCGATGGCCGCCTCTGGGACATCCGAAACACGCACTTCGACCACGTCGGCGTCGAGGCCAGAGCGCGCTGCGCGGACCTGATCGCCGCCCTGCCGCCCGTCGAGGGGGCCGAGGTCGTGCTGATGGGCGACTTCAACACCGGCCCGGGGACCGAGCCCTACCGTCGCCTCATCGCGTCCGGCCTTCGGGACGCCCGCAACGTCAGTCCCATCGTGTTCGGCCCCGAAGGCACCTTCAACGCCTTCGACATTGCAAAGGACAATGACGGCGTCGCCATCGATCACGTCTTCATCGGCGAAGGCCTGTCGGTCCAGCGGTTCGGCGTGCTGACCGACTCGTTCGGGGGGCAGGTCATCTCGGACCATTTCCCGGTCGTCGTGGATGTGACGCCGATCCCCTAGTGCTTCACCGCCTTAGCCCGGTTGCGGTGATAGGCCTGGTTCAGCAGCTCGACGCCCAGCGAGAAGGCGATGGCGAAGTAGAGATAGCCGCGCGGGATGTGGAAGCCGAAGCCGTCGGCGACCAGCGCCACGCCGACCAGCAGGATGAAGCTGAGCGCCAGGATCTTGGTCGTCGGGGCCTTCTCGATGAAATCGGCCACCGGCTTGGCGGCGAACAGCATGACGAAGGTCGACAGCACCACCGCCGCGATCATCACCCAGACGATCTGGGTCATGCCCACCGCCGTGATGACGCTGTCCAGCGAGAAGACGACGTTGATGACGGCGATCTGGGCCAGCACCGCGCCCATCGAGGTCGCCTTGCCGACGACCTGGTTCTCGTCGTGATCGCCCTCAACGGAGTGGTGAACCTCCATCGTTCCCTTGGCCAACAGGAACAGCCCCCCGGCGATCAGCACCAGACTTTCGATGGTGAAGTCATGGCCGAACGCCCGAAACAGCGAGGCTTCCATGTGGGTCAGCAGCGCCAGACCGAACAGCATGATGATCCGCATCACCATCGCCATCCACAGGCCGATCTGCCGGGCTCGCCCCTGCTGATCCGCGGGCAGACGCGCCACCGACACCGCCAGAAAGACGATGTTGTCGATGCCCAGCACGATCTCGAGGAAGGTCAGGGCCAGAAGGCTGGTCAGGGCCTCGGCGGTGAAAATCTCGAGCATCGGCGTCCTCCGGGACCCGGCCCCTGCGGCGCCCGGTCGCAGGCAACCTACAGGCCCCCGCGACGCTTCGTCCAGCGCCGCCGCCTTGTTGGCGCAGGGTGCGACCGCTACTGACCGGGGTTCGCCATTTCAGAGGATACGATGTTCGAAGGCATAGCCCCCCTGCTCACCGACCCCGCCGCCTGGGCGGCCCTGATCACGCTCGTGGTCATGGAGGTGGTGCTGGGCATCGACAATCTGATCTTCATCTCGATCCTGTCGAACAAGCTCCCGCCCGAGCATCGCCAGCGCACGCGCCGCATCGGCATCGGTCTGGCGCTGATCATGCGCCTCGGCCTGCTGGCCACCATCGGCTGGATCATCGGCCTGACCGTGCCGGTCTTCGACCTCGGCCTGTCCGGCGCCGGCTGGGAAACCTCGTTCAGCTGGCGCGACCTGATCCTCATCGCCGGCGGTCTGTTCCTGGTCTGGAAGGCGACGAAGGAAATCCACCACACTGTCGACACCACGCCGTCGACCGAGCTGCTGGAGAAGAACAAGAAGGACCTCGTCATCAACAACGTCGGCTCGGCGATCTTCCAGATCATCCTGCTGGACCTCGTCTTCTCGATCGACTCGATCCTGACCGCCGTCGGCATGACGGATCACGTGCCAATCATGATGGTCGCCGTCGTGTTCGCCGTGCTCTGCATGCTGCTTGCCGCCGATCCGCTGGCCAACTTCATCGAGAAGAACCCGACCGTCGTCATGCTGGCGCTGGGCTTCCTGCTGATGATCGGCACAGTGCTGATCGCGGACGGTTTCGGCGTCCACGTGCCCAAGGGCTACATCTACGCCGCCATGGCCTTCTCGGCCCTGATCGAGGGTCTGAACATGCTGGGGCGGTCGGCGGACAAACGACGCATCGCCGCCGCCGAGGCCCGTCAGGCCGAACTGAACAAGGCCGAGACGGCCGAGCCCGGGGTCTAGCCCCGGGCGAAAGCCCAGTTGATTCCGCGCTCGCCGGTCAGGCGGAAGCCGCCGCCGGAGCGGTCGATCGTGTAGGTCTCGTCCTTGACCTCCAGCGCCTCAGGCGCGCCGCCGCAGGTCTGGCGGGCGTCGGCGACGACGAAGGTCAGCTTGTCGCCCTCGATGCGGATGCGGCCGAACTTCTCCTGCCGGACCGATTTGCACTTGCCCTGCCGTCGCTCCTGCACGGCGGTCCAGTGAAAGGTTCCGTCCGGGCGGACGTCCAGCGACATGGTCCGCTTCACCTGAACGGGCTTGTAGGAATAGACGATGGTGGTGTTGGTCGGGGACCCCGCGCCGAACGTCCCGCCGAAATTGGTGCCGAACCCGGTCGTCGCGCTCGACGCCTGGAATTTGATCTCGGGTCCCCAGACCAGCTCGCTGCCGGAGGAACTCTGCGACCAGCTGCCGGCGATGCCCGCGGCCTGAACCATCTGCGCGGCCGCTGTCAGATCCGCCTGCGTGCCCATGGGATTGCCGCCGGGGTTTGCGGGCGCTTCCCCTTCCGGCCGGACAAATGCGGTCATGGGGCTCAGTCGCTGCCCGGCCGACACCGCCTCCATATTGTTGGCGAAGGCCAGCAGGTCGCCCGCGTCGGGCGTCTGGTTGCCGTTTACGTCCTTCCAGACCGTCAGATGATACTGGCCGGCGACCGGCACGGTCAGTGCATAGCCGCCCACGCCGTTCGAGACCGTGACCGGTCCGGACGCTTCCTGCGCGCAGGTCTCTCGCGGGGTCAGGCAGGCCATGACGATGGCGCCGTCGAGGCTTTGCCCCTCAGGCCCATCCACGACGCCGCTGATCACCATGGCGGGATCCACCTTCGGCTTCGCAGGAGCCTTGGCGGACGGATCGCCCTCGCTGCAGGCTGCCAGCAGGGCGAGGGTCGAAGCGGCGAGGGCGCGGCGGATCATGGGAAGCCTCGAACAGACGGGTTTCCCTTTGCATAGGACCGGGCGACGGCGTTCGATCGTCTCCTGCGACGAGGAATCGACCAGCAGGCCTCAGCCGCGGGGGTGCGCCGCCGCATAGGCGTCCATCAGGCGGGCGGCGTCGACGGCGGTGTATTTCTGGGTCGTCGACAGGCTGGCGTGGCCCAGCAGTTCCTGAATCGACCGCAGATCGGCGCCTGCGCCCAGCAGATGGGTCGCGAAGCTGTGGCGCAGGGCGTGGGGCGTAGCCGAGGCCGGCAACCCCAGCCGCCCGCGCAGACGCTGCACCGTGGCTTGCACATGACGCGGGCTCAGCGGACCGCCCCGACGGGCGCGGAACAGGGCGCCGCCCGGCTCCAGTGGAAACGGGACGAGTTCAAGATAGGCGTCCACCGCCTCGCGCACCCTCGGCACCACCGGCGCCAGTCGGGTCTTGCCGCCCTTCCCCGTGATCCGCAGCGCGTCCGGCAGCGGCGCATCCGCCCGCGTGAGCGAGAGCCCCTCCGATATCCGCAGGCCGCAACCGTAGAGCAGGGTCAGCACCGCCCGATCACGCGCGGCCTCCCATGGCCGGGCATCCGGGTCCGCCTCGGGCTCCTGCAGCAGTCCGCGCGCCTGATCCTCGCTGACCGGCCGGGGCAGGGACGCCCTGGCCTTGGGGCCGCGCACCAGCGCCAGTTGCGGCGTCGGCACGCCGCATCGTCGGTCCAGCCAGTCGTGGAAGCTACGGATCGCAGACAGGGTCTGGTTGACGGAGCGCGCGTTCAACGGCCGGTCGCCGCTCCGCCGCTCGGCCAGATGCGCCCGCACCTCGGCCGCCGAAATCGTACCGAGGTCGGCCGTGGACTGGGGCTCGCCGCGATGCCGTTCGATGAAGGCGAGATACAGCCGCCCGATGTGGCCATAGGCTTCCAGCGTGCGTGGCGACAGACGGCGCTCGTGCGTCAGATGCGCCAGCCAGTCGGTCAGGGCCTCGTGAGAGGTCAGGCCGCGGGGGTTCAGTTCAGGATCGGCCATCGTTCGGCCGTGCGTTCGACGACCCGGGCGATGAAGGCCACCAGTTCGCAGCCCATATTGGGGGTGAAACCCTCGTCCTCGGTCGATCCGAAGGCGCAGACGGCGTGTCGAACCGGCTCTTCGGCCCCCGGAAACTGAGGCGCCATCCGGATCAGGGCGACCGACTTCACCTCAGCCTCCAGCGCGCCGAACAGGTTCAGTCCTTCGAAGTTCGGACCCAGCCATGTCAGGCCGTGCTCGCCCAGCAGGCTGTCGACCCCGCCCGCCTCCAGCGATTTCCAGCCGAACGGCACCGAACCCGGCTTCTCCAGCGCGATGCTGGCGCCGGCCAGACCGAAGCGGCCCTGCGCGACGGCGTCGAGGCGGCGGGACAGGTCGGTCGAGCTGCGCGCCTCCATCAGATCAAGCGCGGCGACGTGGGTCGCGGTCTGGGCGGCGAAGTTGGCGCGGGCGATGCCCTCGATCCGCTTTCGCTCGTCGGCTTCCCGCTCCACGGCCTCTTCCAGCCGGGTCAGGGCGGCGCGGCCGAATTCGATGACGTTGCGGCCGTGCGGCTTCAGCCCGATCTCTTCCAGCAGGGCGCGGTCGTCCGCCAGCAGCTGCGGGTTGGCCTGCAGCCACGCGCGGATTTCCGGCCAGTGCGGCTCGGAGGACTTGGAGGACAGATCAGGCGATACGCTCACGAACCTCTCCCGAGGCGCAGATTCGATGGCGGTCGCCCGGGACCTACAGGATGGATTGGCCTGTCTTGCCCCAGTCCGCCAGGAAAGCATCAAGCCCCTTGTCGGTTAACGGGTGTTTGACCAGCGCCTTGAAAGTGTCGGCCGGCAGGGTCGCCGCATCGGCTCCGGCGATGGCCGCGGCCGAGACGTGGCCGGGGTTTCGCAGGGAGGCGGCGAGGATTTCCGTCTCGAATCCGTGGGTGTCGTAAAGCACCCGGATTTCTTCCAGCAGGGCGATTCCGTCCGCCCCGTGGTCTTCCAGACGCCCAACGAACGGCGAGATGAAGGTCGCGCCGGCCTTGGCCGCCAGCATGGCCTGCGCCGCCGAGAAGCAAAGTGTCACATTGGTCTTGATGCCCTTGTCCGAGAACGCCCGCGCCGCGCGCAGTCCGTCCCACGTCAGCGGCAGCTTCACGACAACGTTCGGGGCGATGGCGGCGAGCTTGTCGCCTTCCTTGACCATGGTCTCGAAATCGGTCGCCACGGCCTCGGCCGAGATCGGCCCCTCGACCAGGGCGCAGATTTCAGCGATGACCTCGGCGATGTTCCGACCCGACTTGGCGATCAGCGACGGATTGGTGGTGACGCCGTCCACCATCCCGGTGGGCAGCATGTCCTTGATGACGGCGACGTCGGCGGTGTCGAGGAAGAGTTTCATGGGCGGGCTTCTACCCGAGCGAGCCGCGCGGTGAAAGTCGCCAGCGTCCTCATTCCGCTACCGGTGCCCGAGGCCTTCGACTACGAGGTGCCCGAGGGGCTCGATGTCGCCCGGGGCGATCAGGTCGCCGTGCCACTGGGGCCCCGGCTCATGCGCGGCATCGTATCGGAGGCGCGCGAGACCACCGGTTCGAACCGGCGGCTGAAGGCGATCGACCATGTGCTGGACGACCCGCGCCTGCCCGAACGGACCGTGGACTTCGTCGAATGGGCCGCCCGATGGACGTTGAGCGCGCCCGGCGAGATGGCCGCGACCGCGCTGAAAGGCCTGCGCGCCCCGCGGCCCCGACCCGAGCGCCGGGTCCGTCGCGTCGGAGACAGCGCCCCCCAACGCCCGACGCCGGCGCGGACGGCGGTGCTGGAGGCCCTCGGCGACCGGTCCATGCCCGGGCCCGATCTCGCGCGCGCCGCCGGCGTATCTTCCGGCGTTGTGAAGGGCCTGCTGGATGAGGACGTGCTTGAGGTCATCGAGATTGAAGCCGTCGCCGCCTTCGACGCGCCCGATCCCGACCACGCCCCTGCGACCCTGAACCCGGATCAGGCGGCGGCGGCGAACGCCATCGCCGAGGCTGGCGACAAGGGCGGCTTTTCCGCCTTCCTGCTGGACGGGGTCACCGGCTCCGGCAAGACCGAAGCCTATCTGGAAGCCGTGGCGCGGGCCCTGCGCGCCGACCCATCCGCCCAGATCCTGATCCTTCTGCCCGAAATCGCCCTGACGCAGGCCGTGATCGAGCGCATCACCGCCCGGTTCGGTGCCGCCCCGGCCGAATGGCACTCGGGCGTCTCGCCGCCGCGCCGCCGTCAGGTCTGGGAGGCCGTGATCGCGGGCCGCTGCAACATCGTCGTCGGTGCCCGCTCTGCCCTGTTCCTGCCCTACCCCAACCTGCGCCTGATCGTCGTCGACGAGGAGCACGACGGCTCGTTCAAGCAGGAAGAGGGGTTGGTCTATCACGGCCGCGATCTCGCGGTGGCCCGGGCCCGGATCGAGGGGGCGACGGTGGTGCTGGCGTCCGCGACGCCCTCGCTCGAAACGCTGTGGAACGCCCACAACGGTCGCTACGGCTGGCTGAAGCTCGAAGCGCGGCACGGCGCGGCGGTGCTTCCTGACATCCAGCTGCTGGACCTGCGTCAGTCGCCGCCCGACCCCCAGACATGGCTGTCCCAGCCCCTGCGCGAGGCCGTCGGCGAGACGCTGGCGAAGGGCGAACAGAGCCTGCTGTTCCTGAACCGGCGCGGCTACGCCCCCGTCGTCCTGTGCCGGGTTTGCGGCCACCGGCTGACGGCGCCCGATACCGACAGCTGGCTGGTCGAGCATCGCTACACCGGCCGTCTGGTCTGCCACCTCACCGGCTTCTCCATGGTCCGTCCGCGCCTGTGTCCCTCGTGCGGAGCGGAGGACAGCCTCGTCTCCGTCGGCCCGGGCGTCGAACGGGTCGAGGAGGAGGTGCGCCAGCTGTTCCCCGACGCGCGCACGGCCGTGTTCAGCTCCGACACCGTCCCGGACGGCCAGTCCGCCCGCGCCCTCATCCAGCGGATGGCCGAGGGCGAGATCGACATCCTCGTCGCCACCCAGGCGGCGGCCAAGGGCCACAACTTCCCGCGCCTGACCCTCGTCGGCGTGGTCGACGCCGACCTCGGCCTGCGCGGCGGCGACCTGCGCGCGGCAGAGCGGACCTTCCAGCTTCTGACACAGGCGACGGGCCGGGCGGGCCGCGCCGATCGTCCGGGCCGCGCCTTGCTGCAGACTTGGACGCCGGAGCATCCGGTGCTCCAGGCGCTGGCCGCCGGAGACCGCGACGCCTTCGTCGAGGCGGAAATGGCCGAGCGCGAGGCCGCCTCCCTGCCCCCGCACGGCCGACTGGCGGCCCTGATCCTGTCCAGCGAGAACCCCGCCGCCGTCGAGAAGGTCGCCGCCGAACTGGCCGCCGCCATCCCCAATGCCGAACGGCTGGAGGTCTATGGTCCCGCCGACGCGCCTCTGGCGCTGGTCCGGGGTCGTCGTCGCAAGCGGCTGCTGGTCCGGGCAGATCGCGATGTGGACCTGCAGGGCTTCCTGCGCGCCTGGCTGTCGCGGGTGAAGATTCCGGGATCGGTCCGCCTGAGCGTTGACGTCGATCCCTATTCCTTCCTCTAGGCCGTCCGGACGATCCCATTGGTGGCCTGAACCGGCCACGGAGTGAGCCGCCCGCCTGCGCAGGGTCCCCCCACGCACTGGCCGGTCAGCGGCTCGAACACCGCGCCGTGCCATCCGCACAGGATCAGCGACCCGTCCGGCGTCAGATACTGATCCAGCTCCATGGCGAGCGGAAAGCCCTGATGCGGGCAGCGATCGACGAAGCCGGCGAACTGCCCGGCCTTGTGCACCACGAAGCCATGAAAGAAGGCCTCGCCGATCTGCAACACGAAGGCGCGCGAGCCCGGATCGGCGATATCGGTCTCGGCGCAGAGGGCGACGCCTGCGGGGGTGGACCAGACGCGCTTGCGCTCGGCCGGGGCCGCGTCAGTCACGCTCGACCTTCAGCGGGCGGGACAGCAGGCTGTCGATCATGCCCTGCACATCCATCCGCCCGTCAAGAACGGCGGCGACCGCCAGCGAGATCGGCATGTCGACGCCCATCCGCTCCGACAGCTCCCTTACGGCCGGCGCGCTCTCATAGCCCTCGGCGACCGAGCGTTTGCCCGCCAGCGCCTGTTCGATCGTCTGGCCCTGCCCCAGCGCAAGACCAAGGCTCATGTTGCGCGACTGGGGGCTGGAGCAGGTCAGGACCAGATCGCCCAAGCCGCAGAGGCCCGCCACCGTCTCAGCTTCACCGCCCAGCGCCACGCCCAGACGGGTCATCTCGGCGAAGCCGCGCGTGATCAGGGCGGCGTGGGCGCTACGACCCAGACCGCGGCCCTCGGAAATGCCGCAGGCGATGGCCAGCACATTCTTGATCGCCCCGCCGACCTCCGCCCCGATAAGGTCGGTGGCGAGATAGGGCCGGAACATCGGCGCGGACAACGCCTCCATCAAATCCTCGCCCAGCGCCGCGTCGGCACAGGCGAGCGTGACCGCGCAAGGCAGGCCGCGCGCGACCTCGCCCGCGAAGCTGGGCCCCGACAACACGGCGGCCGGCGCGTCCGGCAGGGTCTCGGCCAGCACGTCCGTCATCAGCTTCAGCGAGCCGCGCTCGACGCCCTTGGAGCACAGGATCACGGGAACGCCCGCCCGATGGAACGGCGCGAAGGCAATCAGGGTCGAGCGCATGTGCTGCGCCGGCGGCACCGCGAGGATGAGGTCGCAACCCGCCAGATCGGCCAGGTCGGGCGTGACCCGGATATGGTCGTCAAGCGTCACGCCCGGCAGGAAGGCCTCGTTGACGCGGTGGTCGCGGATGCTGTCGACGACGTCCGTCTCGCGCGCCTGAAGGCACACATCCAGCCCTGCCCAGCCGGCGACCTGCGCCAGCGCCGTGCCCCAGGCCCCCGCGCCGATGACGCCTGCGCTGCGGAATCGCGCCATCAGGCCTTGGCTCCCTTGCGGCCCGGCTTGTGCGCCGGATCGGACAGGGCGCGCGCCTCGTCCAGCGGCCAGCGCGGCCGGGCGGCGACGTCGATGTCGGAGGTCAGACCCTGTTGCAACCGTTCCGCTCCCGCCAGCGCGATCATCGCCGCATTATCCGTACAATAGGCCATGGGCGGAGCCAGAAAGGCAAAGCCGTTCTTTGACGCAACCGCCTCCAGCGTCGATCGCACCGTCCTGTTGGCCGCCACGCCGCCCGCCACCACGAACAGCCTGTGATCATGGTCTTCCGCATAGGCCTTCATCGCCCGGTCCGACCGCTCGCCCAGCTGGCGGGCGATGGCGGACTGCACCGCATCCGCCAGATCGGCCTTCTGCTGGTCGGTCTCGCAGGTCTGGGCCAGACGCGAGGCGGCGGTCTTGAGGCCAGAGAAGGAAAAGTCGCAGTCCTTGCGGCCCAGCAGGGCGCGCGGCAGATCGAAGCGCGATCCGTCGCCAGTCGCCGCCAACTTCTCCAGCGCCGGACCCCCCGGGTAGCCGAGCCCCAGCGCCTTGGCGATCTTGTCGAAGGCCTCGCCCGCCGCATCGTCGATGGTCGTGCCCAGCCGGCTCATATCGCCAATGCCGCGCACCTCCAGCAGCTGGCAGTGACCGCCCGAGACCAGCAGCAGAAGGAAAGGATAGTCGACCTTCTCGCCCAGCCGCGCCGAAACCGCATGGCCCTCCAGATGGTTGACCGCGATCAGGGGCAGGTCCCGCGCCAGCGCCACCGCCTTGCCGAAGCTCAGCCCCACCATCACCCCGCCGACAAGCCCCGGCCCGGCGGTGGCGGCGACGCCGTCCAGACCGTGATAGGCCAGACCGGCCTCGGCCATGGCGCGACGGGTCACCTCGCCGATCATCTCCACATGGCTACGGGCCGCGATCTCGGGCACGACGCCGCCATAGGCCGCATGGTCGTCGATCTGGCTGTGCACCACCGAGGACAGGACGGTCGCCTCGCCGTCCGGCGTGAGGCGCACCACCGACGCGGCGGTCTCGTCGCAGCTGGTCTCGAGGCCGAGCACGGTCAGGGGTCCGGTTGCCCGCTCCCCCTGCCTGCTATAGTCCGCGCCAATCGTCATCGGGTCGAGGTAGCGACCCCACTGGACCCGCGCAACGTCTCATGGCCCCTCTCGTCCGCATCGGCACCCGCCGTTCGAAACTGGCGCTGACCCAGTCGGGCATGATGCAGCGCGCCATCGGCCGGGCGCTGGGCGTCGCCGACGCCGACCTGGCCGAGGCCGTGCCTCTGGTCGAGATCGTCACCACCGGCGACCGGGTGCAGGACCGTCGCCTGCTGGAGATCGGCGGCAAGGCGCTGTTCACGAAAGAGATCGAGGAAGCCTTGCTGGAGGGCCGCGTCGACGTGGCCGTGCACTCGATGAAGGATGTCCCGGCCGAGCAGCCGCACGGCCTGTGCATCGCCGCCGTGCCCGAGCGCGAGGACGCCCGCGACGCCTTCTGCAGCGAGCAGTTCGCGACTTTCGACGACCTGCCGGTCGGGGCCCGGCTGGGCACCGCCTCCCTGCGCAGGCAGGCGCAGGCGCTGGCGTTGCGGCCGGACCTCCAGATCGAGATGCTTCGAGGCAACGTCGACACCCGCCTGCGCAAACTGGCCGACGGCGAGTTCGAAGCGATCCTGCTGGCGACGGCCGGCCTGAACAGGCTGGGCTTCGAGAGCGCGATCCGCGAGCGGCTGTCGCTGCACGACTTCCTGCCCGCGCCGGGTCAGGGCGCGCTGGCCCTGCAGACCCGTGCCGATGACCGCGAGGCGACATGGGTCGATGCGCTGAACGATCCGATGACCGCACTGGCCGTCGAGGCCGAGCGCGGCGCCATGACGGCTCTGGAAGGCTCCTGCCGCACGGCCATCGGCGCCCACGCCGCCATCGCCGAAGGCCATCTTCGCCTGACGGTCGAAATGCTGGCCCCCAACGGCTCCGCCCGCTGGCGGCGATCAGGCGAGATCGGCGACGTGCACGCCGCCGACGCGGCCGATCAGGCCCGCGCCCTCGGCCTTACCCTGGGAGCCGAGGTGCATGCGCAGGCCGGCGACCAGAGGATCGAGCTCTGAGCGTCCCCCGCCGGGTCTGGGTCACTCGCTCCGAGCCCGGGGCCGGACGCACCGCGGCGCGCCTGAAGACTCTGGGCTTCGAACCGGTCGTCCGCCCGCTCATCGCCATCACGACCCTCGACCAGCCCGCCCCGGACCTGTCGTCCGTCGCGGCTCTCGCCTTCACCAGCGTCAACGGCGTCGCCGCCTTCGCCGCCCTGACCCCCGACCGCGACCTCCCGGTCTTCACGGTCGGCGAAGTCACTGCAAGCGCGGCGCGAGATGCGGGGTTCGCCGAGGTCCGGTCCGCTGACGGCGACCTGACCGCCCTCGCCCGCCTGCTTGAAACGAGCGATATTGGCGGCACGGTTCTCGCTGCCGTGGCCAGAGAGCCTGCCGGCGATCTGGCGGGCATGGTTCCCACGGTCCACGTCCGGACGCTGACTGTCTACGCCGCCTCCGAAACCGGCGTCGACGCGCCGGACGACATCGACTCTGTCCTGCTGCACTCGGCCCGATCCGCCAGAGCGCTCGCCCGTCTCTGGCGTCGCGACCGGCCCACTCCCGCCGTCTTCGCCCTGTCGGACGCCGTCGCCTTTCCGATGCTGTCCCTGACCATCCCAAGGGTCGCTTCCCGTCCAACGGAAGCCGCCCTGCTGGAGGCGCTTGGCAAGCCGGGGCCCGACGTATAAAGAGCCGCTCTCGCGCGGGCCCCGGCCCGAGGCGCCAAGGCCGCTTTAGCTCAGCTGGTAGAGCATCGCATTCGTAATGCGGGGGTCAGGTGTTCGAGTCACCTAAGCGGCACCATTCTTTCAACCCGTCAGAATCAGCCTCGCGCCATCGGCGCGCGTCTTTTCCGCGCGCCTGACGCGCAGCTCCCTTGAACATATAAACATATCTTTATATGTCTGCGGCCGCTCGAAGCCGCAGGAGTCCACCTTGTCCCGTTCGTCGTTCTACTTCACCTCGGAAAGCGTCTCCGAGGGACACCCCGACAAGGTCGCGGACCGCATCTCCGACACCATCGTCGACCTGTTCCTCGCCAAGGACCCCGAAGCGCGGGTGGCCTGCGAGACGCTGACGACGACCGATCTGGTGGTCATCGCCGGCGAGATCCGCGGCAAGGGCATCATGGACACCAACGGCGAATGGGCGCCCGGCGTGAAGGATGAGATCGAGGCCGCAGTGCGCGCCGCGGTCAGGGACATCGGCTACGAACAGACCGGCTTCCACTGGAACACCTTCGCCTTCCAGAACCACCTGCACCCCCAATCGGCCGACATCGCCGTGGGCGTCGACGCCGCCGGGAACAAGGACGAGGGCGCGGGCGATCAGGGCATCATGTTCGGCTATGCCTCAAACGAGACGCCCGAGTTCATGCCGGCCACTCTCGCCTACAGCCACACCATCCTGAAGAAGCTCGCCGAGCTGCGTCATGCCGGCGAGAAGACGCTGGAGCCCGACGCCAAGAGCCAGGTTTCGCTCTTCTACGAGAACGGCCGCCCGGTGCGCGCCTCCTCGATCGTGGTCTCGACCCAGCACGGCAAGGGCCTGACCCAAGCCGACGTGCGCAAGGTCGTCGAGCCCGTTGTCCGCTCGGTTCTGCCCGAGAGCTTCATCACTGACGAGACCGTCTGGCACATCAACCCGACCGGCGTGTTCGAGATCGGCGGCCCGGACGGCGACACCGGCCTGACCGGCCGCAAGATCATCGTCGACACCTACGGCGGCGCGGCTCCGCACGGCGGCGGCGCCTTCTCGGGCAAGGATCCGACCAAGGTCGACCGCTCGGCCGCCTACGCCGCCCGCTATCTGGCCAAGAACGTGGTCGCCGCCGGCCTCGCCGATCGCTGCACCATCCAGCTGTCCTACGCCATCGGCGTGGCCCAGCCCCAGTCGGTCCACGTCGACCTGCACGGCACCGGCAAGATCGACGCCGAGGTTCTGGAACGCGAACTGCCCGCCCTGATCGGCGGCGCGACCCCCCGCTCGATCCGCGAACATCTGGGCCTCAACAAGCCGATCTACGCCCGCACCGCCGCCTACGGCCACTTCGGCCGCCAGCCGGACGCTGACGGCGGCTTCTCGTGGGAGAAGACCGATCTCGTCGACAAGCTGAAGGCGCTCGTCTGAATCGCCTTCACCCCCTGAGGGAGACGCGTTAGGACGCCGCCATGTCCGACGCCTCTCCTCCGCCCACCTGGGGTCCGCTCCGTTCGTTCGGCCGCATCAAGTCGCGCACGCTGAAGCCGCGGCAGGCCGCGTTGTTCGACACCCTGCTGCCGACCGTCGCCCTGCCCGACCCGCTGGCTGGCCCGCTTGACCCGCAGGCGCTCATGCCCGGCGCGAAAGAGGTCTGGCTCGAGATCGGCTTCGGCGGCGGCGAGCATCTGGCCGCACAGGCCGCACGGCATCCCGACGCCCTGATGATCGGCTGCGAGCCCTTCCTGAACGGCGTCGGCTCGGCCCTGCGCCACGTCGAGGAAGGCCGGCTGAAGAACGTACGGCTACACGCCGGCGATGCGCGCGATGTGATGAAGGCACTGCCCGACGGTGCGCTGGACCGGGTCATGATCCTGTTCCCCGACCCCTGGCCCAAGGCGCGCCACACCAAGCGCCGTCTGGTGCAGGATGAGACGGCGGCCGAGATCGTCCGCCTGCTGAAGCCGGCCGGCCGGGTTCGCTTCGTCACCGACTGGAAGGACTACGCCGACTGGGCGCTGGAGCGGTTCGAGCGCACTCCGGGTCTGGAATGGCTGGCCGAGGCCGCCGACGACTGGCGCACGGCGCCCGACGATCACGTCGTAACCCGCTATGAGGAAAAGAAGCTGGGCGACACCCCGCCGATATTCCTTGAGTTCCGGAAGGTTTGAGGCATGCGCGGGCGGGTCGGTCACATCGCATTGGGCCCGCTGATCGCAGCCTCGCTGGCCGCCCCCGCCGTGGCCGTCACCCTTTTCCATCTCGGCCTCGCCGGCGTTCTGATAGCGACCGCCCAGATCACGCCAGCGTCCGTGGCGATGGCGTTGCTGTCCTACGTCTACATGATCGCCCTGTGCACGGTCTGGGGCGCGATCCCGGCCTTCATGTGCGGCGGAGCGGTGCTGGCCGCGACCCGCAAGGCGTTCGAGCGACCCGATCCCTCGATGCGAGCCAATCTGTTTGGTGGGCTGGCGGCCGTCGCACTCTATATGGCGATCAGCTTCGGCCTGTGGGCTATCGACCGGGGCTTGCCGGTCTTCATTGCGCATTGGGTCAGCCTGTTGTTCGCCACGCCCACGGACAGCGAACTGAACCGGGGGACGCCCGGCAGCGTCTGGCTGATCGCGTCCCTGCTGCTGTCGGGACCGGCGGCGGCCCGGGTTTACGTCAGCCTAGGCGGGCCGCAAAAAAGGCCTGAGCGCCAAGGCCGCGCCCGCCGCCGCGAGGGACTTCGCGATCGCGCCGATCAGAAACGGTGCAAACCCGACCGCCAGCGCTTCCTCGACCCCGATACCGGTCGCCAACCATGTCGCGCCCAGCGCGAGGATCAGCAGGTGCGCCCCGATCGCCAGCCCGCTCATGCCGATGAAGCCTGACAGCGCCGGTCTGCGCGACAGGGTTCCCGCCAAACCGGCCGCCAGCGGAAACGCGACGAGATAGCCCGCCGTCTCTCCGGTCAGCGCGTCCACGCCTGACCCGCCGTCGGAAAACACCGGCAGACCGACCGCGCCCAGCAGCAAGTAGAGCCCCATGGCCGCCGCCCCGCCTCGCGCGCCCAGCACCAGTCCGGAGAGGACGACCGCAAAACTCTGCAGGGTCATCGGCACCGGCGTCATCGGCACACTGATCTGCGCGCACAGCGCCGTCAGCAGGGCGAACAGGGGAATGGAAATCCAGAGGCGCGCCATGCCCGCTCTATCCCCGCCTGGCCCGGTTCGCGCAACGGCCTTCCTCTTTGGGGCTGACAAAGGCTGTTCGGGGGTCTATATGCCGCCCCACATCGTTAGACCGGCGTCCGACGGCGCCGATTGAAGCGGCGGCCCGGATGGCCAGCCGCTTTTGTTTTGTCCGGGACCCGCCCTTGAAGGCCAAGACCGCCGAAGACCGCGCTCTGCTTGAGCTGATCGAACCCGTGGCCGAGAGCCTGGGCCTCGACATCGTGCGCGTGCGGCTGATGGGTGGAACCCTGCGTCGTCGCCTGCAGATCATGGCCGAACGCCCCGCCGACCATGACATCGCGGTCGAGGAATGCGCCCGCCTGAGCCGCGCGGTGTCCGAGGTGCTGGACGCCGCCGACCCCATCGCCGGCGAATACCTGCTTGAGGTCTCGTCCCCCGGCATCGACCGTCCCCTCACCCGTCTGACCGACTTCGACCTGTTCGAAGGCTATGAGGCGCGGCTGGAGACGGACCGGATGATCGAGGGCCGCAAACGTTTCAAGGGCGCGCTGGCCGGAACCGAGGGCGACAACATCGCCATCGATCTGGAAGGCGAGGACGACACCGCCCTGATCCCCTTCGCCTGGCTTTCCGACGCCAAGCTGGTGCTGACCGACGAACTGATGAAGGCGGGCGCCGAGAAGCGCGCCGCCCGTAATGACAACCTGACTGAGGCCGAGGACTGAATATGGCTGCCGGAGTTTCCGCTAACCGTCTCGAACTGCTGCAGATCGCCGATGCGGTTGCGCGTGAGAAGAACATCGACAAGGAAATCGTCGTCGAGGCGATCGAGGAGGCGATCCAGAAGGGCGCCAAGTCGCGCTACGGCGCCCATCACGACATCCGCGCCAAGATCGACATCAAGACCGGCGAACTGGCCCTGACCCGTCACGTCACCATCGTCGAGGACGACTGGCAGCCGGAAGACGAGCTGGAAGAGTTCAACGACAGCGCCATGGTGCGCCTGAAGGACGCCCTGAAGCGCGATCCGGAAGCCGTGGTCGGCAAGGAGTACATCGAGGAGCTGCCGCCGTTCGAGTTCGGCCGCGTGCAGACCCAGATGGCCCGTCAGGTCGTGACCGGAAAAGTCCGCGAGGCCGAACGCGCCAACCAGTACGAAGAGTTCAAGGACCGCGTCGGCGAGATCGTCAACGGCACCGTCAAGCGCGTCGAATACGGCAACACTGTCGTCGATCTGGGTCGCGGCGAGGGCATCATGCGCCGCAACGACTCGATCCCGCGCGAGGTGTTCAACATCGGCGACCGGATCCGCACCTACATCTACGACGTGCGCCCGGAAGCGAAGGGCCCGCAGGTCATGCTGTCGCGCTCGCACCCCGGCTTCATGGCCAAGCTGTTCGCGCAGGAAGTGCCAGAGGTGTATGACGGCGTTATCGAGATCCGCGCCGCCGCCCGCGACGCCGGCTCGCGCGCCAAGATGGCCGTGCTGTCGAACGATTCCTCCATCGACCCGGTCGGCGCCTGCGTCGGCATGCGCGGCTCGCGCGTTCAGGCGGTCGTCGCCGAACTGCAGGGCGAGAAGATCGACATCATCCAGTGGAACAACGACGAGCCGACGTTCATCGTGAACGCGCTGGCCCCCGCCGAAGTCTCCAAGGTGGTGCTCGACGAAGAAGCCGACCGCGTCGAAGTGGTGGTGCCGGACGAGCAGCTGTCGCTGGCCATCGGCCGCCGCGGCCAGAACGTCCGCCTCGCCTCGCAACTGACCGGCTGGCAGATCGACATCATCACCGAGTCGCAGGACTCCGAGCGTCGCCAGCGCGAGTTCACCGAGCGCACCGCCCTGTTCCAGGAAGCCCTGGACGTGGACGAGGTCATCGCCCAGCTGCTGGTCACCGAAGGCTTCGCCACGGTGGAAGACCTGGCCTATGTCGAGCCGTACGAAATCTCCGACATCGAAGGCTTCGACGAGGAAACCGCCGAGGAACTTCAGGCCCGCGCCCGCGACTTCCTCGACCGCAAGTCGGCCGAGCTGGACGCCAAACGCGTGGAACTGGGCGTCGAGGACGGCGTGATCGAGGTTCCGGGCGTGACCCTGGCCATGGCCGTTGCGCTGGGCGAGGGCGGCGTGAAGACCGTCGAGGACCTCGCCGACCTGGCCACCGACGAAATCCGCGGCGGCTACGAAGTCCGCAACGGCGAGCGCGTGAAGGTTCCGGGCGTTCTGGAGAGCTTCAACCTCGCCCAGGAAGACGCTGAGATGCTGATCCTGCAGGCCCGCGTGGCCGCCGGCTGGATCGACGCCTCGGAGCTGCCGCAGCCTGAGCCGGAATACGAGGAAGAGTACGCCGAGGGCGAATACGACCCCGGAGCCGTCTTTGCCGAACAGACCGGTGACGAGACCGACCAACCCGCCGAGGGCGACGCGGAGGCTTCGGAAGAAGCCGCCGACGAACCCCAGAACGCGTGATGGGAGACCTTGCCGTCCATGGGGTTGCGCGACGCGACGATTGACAGGGAACGCCGCGACCTGGTCACGCACCAGGTCATGGATGAATCTCGTCTGATCCGCTTCGTCGCCGCCCCGGACGGCACGGTCGCCCCCGATCTTGCGCGCAAGCTGCCCGGTCGCGGCCTGTGGGTCGCCGCCGACCGCGCCTCGGTGGAGACGGCGGTGAAGAAGAACCTGTTCAGTCGCGCGGCCAAGGCCCCGCTGAAGCCGTCGGCCGATCTGGCCGAAACGGTGGAAACCCTGCTGGTCCGGCGCGTTCTGGATCAGCTGGGACTTGCCCGGCGCGAGGGCGTTCTTATCTCTGGCTTCGAAAAATCGGCCGCCGCGATCCGATCCGGCAAGGCCGCCTGGCTGATCGAGGCGGCGGACGGGTCCGCTGACGGACGCGGCAAGCTTCTGGCCCTCGCGAAACACCAGTCCCCGGCGCCGAAAGTCTGCGCCGCCTTCACGGCGGACGATTTGAGTTTGGCCCTTGGGCTGGAAAATGCGATACACGCCGTCCTGCTTGAGGGCGGGCGGGCCGATCGCTGGACCTTCGAGGTCGAACGACTGGCGGGATTTCGACCGTTGACGCCCCCGGAGTGGGACCGCGATGCGGCTGAGGCCCCGGATGGAATTTCAGACGGGCGGGGTTCTGCTCCCTAACGGGGCGGAGCGCCGCACGGCTTTTTGTGTTTGACGACGGCCCGGACTGTCCGGGCCAGAATAAAGCGACCGGATGACTGACGAGAACGACAAGACCAACGACGGCAAGACGACCCCGGCTTCCCCCGCTTCGGGAACGGGGCCGCGCGCGCCGCTGAGCCTGAAGCCACGCCAAGCGGGAGCGGTTGCGGCCGGCACCGTCAAGCAGAGCTTCAGCCACGGCCGCTCCAAGACCGTGGTGGTCGAGACCAAGCGCCGCGTCGGCGCCGTGCCGGGCGGACACCAGCGTCCGCAGGGCTTCGATGTCGCGCGTCCGCGCACCGACGCGCCGGCCGCGCCGCAGGCTCCGCGCCCGGCGCCGTCTTCCGGCGACGGTGGTCTGTCGCAGTCCGAGCAGGAGGCCCGTCGTCGCGCCATCGAACTGGCCACCCGCCAGAACGCTGAACGTGAGGCCGCCGCCGCCCAGGAACGCGCCCGTCGCGACGCCGCCGCTCGCGAGCAGGCCGCCGCCGCCGAAAAGGCCGCCAGCGCCGCGCAGGCCGAAGCCGCCGCCGCCAGAGCCGCTGCTGAAGCCGCGCGCTCGGAAGCCGCCAAGCTGGCCGCCGCCGCCCCGGCTCCGGCGAAGCCCAGGCCGGCTCCGGCCACACCCGCCGCGCCCGTCGCGCCTCCGGTGGAAGCCGCCGCTCCCGCTCCGACGCCCGCTCCTGCGCCGCGTCCCGCGGCTCCGGCCCGTCCGACCGTCAACTTCGGCCAGCGCGCACCCAAGCCGCAGGCCCCCGGCCGCACGCCGGCTCCGGGCTTCGGCGCCCGCTCGGCGCGCGAACAGGCTATGGGCGGCGGTGAGCGCAGCTTCACCGACCGTCCCGGCGGCGACCGTCCGCAGGGCGACCGTCCGCAAGGCGCGCGCACTCCGGCCCGTCCGGCCGAGCCTGTCCGCTATTCCGCGCTGAACCCTCGCCCGGCCCCCGGCGCCGCCCGTCCGGGCGGACCGCGCACCGGCCCCGGCGGTCGCCCGACGCCCAACGCCCCGCCCGCCACGCCGGACGTGGCGCGCCCCGTCCGCGCCGGCTTCGGTCGTCCCGCCGGTTCCAAGGCCGAGGAGGATCGCGACAAGCGTTTCTCGGACGCCGGTCCGGGCAAGGCCGTCAGCCGTACTCGCGGCGAGCCCAAGCGTCGTGAAGGCCGTCTGACCATCCAGGCCGTCGCCGGTGGCGATGAGGACGCCGCCGAGCGGATGCGCTCGCTGGCCTCGGTGCGCCGGGCCCGTGAACGCGAGAAGGAAAAGCGTCGCGGCGGCTCGACCGACGCGCCGAACCGTCCGCGCGAGGTCGTCATCCCCGACGTCATCACCGTTCAGGAGCTGTCCAACCGGATGGCCGTGCGCGGCGTCGACATCATCAAGTTCCTGATGAAGCAGGGCCTGATGATGAAGATCAACGACGTGATCGACACCGACACGGCCGAACTGGTGGCTGACGAGTTCGGCATGACGGTTCGCCGCGTGTCGGAATCCGACATCGAGACGGGCTTCCTGTCCGACGCGATCGACGACGAGGCGGTCACGCCCCGCGCGCCGGTCGTGGCGATCATGGGCCACGTCGACCACGGCAAGACATCGCTGCTCGACGCCCTGCGCACCACGGACGTGGCGGCGGGCGAAGCCGGCGGCATCACCCAGCACATCGGCGCCTATCAGGTGCGTCTGGAAGACGGCCAGCGGGTCACCTTCCTCGACACCCCGGGCCACGCCGCCTTCTCGGCGATGCGGGCGCGCGGCGCCAACGTCACCGACATCGTGGTTCTGGTCGTGGCCGCCGACGACGGCGTCATGCCCCAGACGATCGAGGCCATCCAGCACGCCAAGGCGGCCAACGCCCCGATCATCGTGGCGGTCAACAAGATCGACAAGCCGGACGCCAACTCGCAGAAGGTCGTCAACGAGCTGCTTCAATACGAAGTCATCTCCGAGGCCCTGGGCGGCGACACCCAGATCGTCGAGGTCTCCGCCAAGGAGCGGATCAACCTTGACGGCCTGATCAGCGCCATCCTGCTGCAGGCCGAGGTCATGGACCTTAAGGCCGATCCGGAACGCTCGGCCGAAGGCGTCGTCGTCGAGGCCAAGCTGGACAAGGGCCGCGGCCCTGTCGCCACGGTTCTGGTCAAGCGCGGCACGCTGAAGCGCGGCGACATCGTCGTGGCCGGCTCCGCATGGGGCAAGGTTCGCGCGCTTCTGGACGAACGCAACGCCCAGCTGACCGAAGCCGGTCCGTCGGTCCCGGTCGAGATTCTCGGTCTGGACGAGGCGCCCAGCCCCGGTGAAGCGCTGGCCGTGGTGGAAAGCGAAGCCCGCGCCCGCGAGCTGACCGAATACCGCGCCCGCATGAAGCGCGAGAAGGCCACGGGCGGCATCAACCAGGTGTCGCTGGTCGACATGATGGCCAAGCTCGGCTCGAAAAAGATCTCGGAGCTGCCGGTCCTCATCAAGGCCGACGTTCAGGGGTCCGCCGAAGCCATCGTCGGCTCGCTCGACAAGATGGCGACCGACGAAGTCCGCACCCGCACCGTCTACTCGGGCGCTGGCGGGATCACCGAGAGCGACGTGCAACTGGCCAAGTCGGCCGGTGCGCCGATCCTCGGCTTCAACGTGCGTGCGTCCAAACAGGCCCGCGACCTCGCCGAGCGCGAGGGCGTGGAGATCCGCTACTATGCGATCATCTACGACCTGCTGGACGACATGAAGGGCGTGCTCTCGGGCATGCTGGCCCCGCTTCAGCGGGAAACCTTCATGGGCAACGCCCAGGTGCTGCAGGTCTTCGACATCTCCAAGATCGGCAAGATCGCCGGTTGCCGGGTCACCGAAGGCGTCGTCCGCAAGGGCGCCCGCGTCCGGGTCATCCGCGAGGATGTCGTGGTGCTGGAACTCGGCACCCTGCAGACGCTCAAGCGCTTCAAGGACGAGGTCAACGAGGTCCAGTCGGGTCAGGAGTGCGGCATGCACTTCCAGGGCTTCCAGGACATTCAGGCCGGCGACTACATCGAGTGCTTCACCGTCGAAGAGGTCAAGCGGACCCTCGACTAGGTCCTAGGGTTACGACGGCGGCGCGCAAGCGCCGCCGTTTCGCCATCTCCGTCAGGAATCAAACAGTATGCGTCGCCTCCTGATCCTCGCCCTCGCCGCCTCGACCCTGGCCGGACCCGCCGCGGCCGAGACGCGCTATCTTTCCTACAACGCCTCCGACCGCATCACCCAGGCCATGACCCGGGCGATCACGCTCGAGGCCGACCGCGGCCTGTTCGGCGCCATCAGCGTACGCCGCATCATCTCGACCTCGAACAGCGGCGAGGCCGAGATCCGTCGCGGCGGCCCCGACGGCGTTCGTCGCGCCCTGCCCGCCGGCAGCGAGGAAACCAACGTCTATTCCATCCAGCCGGAAGGCGCCGGCCGTCCGCTGACCCGCGCGCTCTGCCCCGGGGCCGATGAGGCCTGGCTGGTTTCGAACCGCGTCCGTCTGGGCCGTCCGCTGACCATGCAGGCGGTCGGCCGCTGGACCGACGGCACGTTCCGTCACTGTGTCGGCCTGTCCTACGAATGGCGCGGCGAGTGGGCCATGCCGCCCGCGCCGTCCTCAACCGCTCCCACAAGCTGAGCCGGACTCGCCTCGTCGCCCGTTCCGGCTAGAATGACGTCATGAGCGCCGTCGCCCCGACATCGCAGACCCGACGCCCTCGAGAGCCGTCCCGACGCGGCATGCGGCTTCTCGCGGCCGGACTGACGGTGGTGTGCATCATCGAACTTCTGTTCGCATTCGAGCAGACCCACGCGATGGCCGCCTGGCGCGCGGCGCGCGACATCCCCGCGCCTCAACTGGACCGGCTTTGGTCCAACGCCGCGAGTTCGCTGGGCATCGCACCGCCCTTGCGTGCCGACCACGCCGACATTCCCCTCGCCGGCGCCTTCTCCGCTGTCGACCCGGAGCAGGCCCTGAGCGGCGTCGCCTTCGACGGCGCCGTGATCCGCCCCGCCAGCGAGGAGCCTTGGCGCACAGAGCCCCTGCGCATCGCCTCCGGCTCGGAACCCTCCGGAGACGGCCAGACCTTCGCCCGCCGTCTCCGCGCCGCGCCGGACGCCCAGATCGAGCTGCGCCGGATCGTCGACGCTTCCGCCTCGCCCCTGTGCGGCGGGCAGTCTCCGATATCGGCCGCCCTCCTTCACCGCGGGTCGCGCGTCGACCTGATGCTGTTCCGCAGCGGCGCCAAATCGCTCTGCGGAACATGGACCTTCGAGGCCCGATGAGAAAACGACGCCGGATCAACCTCGGCGGCTTCGGCCCCTTTCTGCTCGTCAGCATTCTCGCTGTGGTCGCCGCCCTGTGGACATGGACCGCGCCGGGCGACGCCGCCCTCTGGCGCGCCCGCGAAGGCGCGCCCGGGGTCCAGCTGCACCTGCTCGACAACGGCTTCCACACCGACCTCGCCGTGCCTCGCGCCGCGCTGGAGGCCCGGCCCGGCCCGCTGGCGGACGCCGTCCGAAGCCTCGGCCCGGGCGACTGGATCCTGATCGGCTGGGGCGACGCCAAATTCTATGTCGACCAGAGCCCCATCTCCGACCGCCTGCCCGATGGCGGTCGCGCTTTCTTCCGGCCCGGGAACCCTTCTGTGGTCATGCTGGATCCGGCCCAACAGGATCCGACGCAGCTCTATGCCGAGGACGGACGCCGGGACTTTCGCCTGACCCCTGCGGGCTTCGAGGCGCTGGCCGCCCATGTCGAGGCGTCTCTGGCCCTGACCGACGGCCGCGCCCGCATCGCCACCGCCCGCCCCGGCGACGACGCCCGCTTCTTCGCCAGCCGCGAGCATTTCTGGATCGGCCATCTGTGCAATCACTGGACGGCCGGCGTGCTGAACGCCGGAGGCCTCGCCGTTCGCCCCCTCCGCTCCATCACCTCCGCCGAGGTGATCGGCGCCATCGATCGTCAGGCCGCCGACGCCCGCTGAGGGCCGGCAGGCTGGACTTGCACCGGGTGCGGGCCTAAGACCCCGCCCCTTCGCTTATCAGGCCGGGTCCGATCCCCGGCGGGCGACTGAAAGGAGCGCGCCATGGGCCGCAAGCAACACACCCGAAACAGCTCCGGGCCCCTGGGTCCCTCGCAACGCCAGCTCCGCGCCGGCGAGCTGATCCGTCACGCCCTCGTCGAGGTTCTGCGCGAGGAAGAAATCCACGACCCCGCCATGGAAGGCGTTTCGGTCACCATCACAGAGGTCCGCCTGTCGCCCGACCTGAAGCACGCCACATGCTTCGTCGAACCTCTCGGCGCCGGCGTCACCGCCGCGCCCACGGCCGGCCACGTGGGAGAGATCGTCAAGGCGCTGAACGCTCACGCCCGGTTCCTGCGCGGCGCGTTGGGCCGTCACATCGATATGAAATTCACGCCCGACCTGCGGTTCCGTCACGACGAGAGCTTCGAGGCCGCCGAGCGCCTGAACCGCCTGCTGGACGATCCCCGGGTGCGCGCCGATATCGAACACGCGGACGACGAAGGGGCATGATCGCCTCAGGCCTGCAGGCCGAACTCGCGAACCAGCCAGCCGTAATACTCCGGCATGGCCGCCCGCAGCCGCTCCCGGGTTCCCGGCGCGCGCGCCGCCTGGCCCCACAGGGCGACCGAGGCGGTCATGGCGAAAAACTCGTTGATGTTGCTGAGCATATAGGCCTGCGCGGGCCAGTCTCCGCTGGCCATGGCGGCGGCGTAAAACCGCCGGAGCTCGCCCGTGCGCGGCAATCGCTCGGCCATGTAAGCATGCAGCAGCTCGTGCAGCAGCACCGGATTGTCCGGGGGCGAGACGCTGTCGTCCAGCGTCAGCTGGCCTTCGCGGAAACGTCCGGGCATGTTCAGGGTCGGGTCGATGCCGATCCCGATCGTGCGGAACCAGACCTTGATATCCTCCCGGATCGCCAGACCTTCGACCAGATCGATCTGCTGACGGATGTAAGCCGCCAGCCCGGCCCGTTCCCCGCCGGGCACGGCCGACAGATCGACGGAGTGGCCACGATAGTCGAAGCGTTGGTCGTCAGCGGCCATGACCGGCGTCGCGCAGGCCAGCAGGCCGCAGATGACGAACTGACGGCGCGGCAGGATCATGGGGCGGACTTCTCGAAGCTCTGTGTCGCTGACGCTCTAACGGGGAAAGACTGATGGCCCGTCGCAAAAAGGGCCAGCCCGTCCACGGATGGGTCTGTCTCGACAAGCCGCTGGAGATGGGTTCGACCGAGGCCGTGTCGAAGGTGCGTCGCCTGTTCGATGCGCAAAAGGCCGGTCACGCCGGCACGCTGGACCCGTTGGCGTCCGGCATCCTGCCCATCGCACTGGGCGAGGCGACCAAGACCGTGCCCTTCATGATGGAGGCGCGGAAGGTCTATCGCTTCACCATCAACTGGGGCGTCTCGACCGACAGCGTGGACCGCGAGGGCCAGATCATCGGCCGCTCCGATGTGCGCCCGACCGCCGAACAGGTGAAGGCCGCGCTGCCGGCCTTCGTCGGCGAGATCGATCAGGTCCCGCCCGCCTTCTCGGCGATCAAGGTCGATGGCCAGCGCGCCTATGATCTGGCTCGCGAAGGCATCGCGGTCGAATTGGCCGCCCGCCGGGTGACCATTCATTCCGCCGAGGTGACGGCCGCCCCCGACGCCGACCACGTCGATATCCGCATCCTCACGGGCAAGGGCGTCTATGTCCGCTCGCTGGCGCGCGATCTCGCCATCGCGCTGGGCGCCGAAGGGCATGTTTCAGTGCTCAGACGCGAGCAGGTGGGGCCGTTCTCGACCGAAAACGCCGTGTCACTGGATTTCCTGACCGATCTGGTGCATAGGAGCGCCGCCTCGGAAGGCTTGCTTCCCGTCGCGACCGCCCTGGACGACATCCCGGAGCTGGCCGTGACGGATCAGGACGCCTTCTCGCTTCGGCAGGGACGACCGATCATTCTGCTCCCCCGACAGGTCGAAACGCTCAAGGGTCAGCTTCACGGCGACGCCCGGACCGTTTCGGTTTTTCAGGGACAGACTCTCGTCGCTCTCGGTCAGTTGCGGGCCGGACGGTTAGAACCCGACCGCGTTTTCAATCTCTCCTGACCCGTTCAGGGGACTCCACATGGAGAATACCGATGTCGATTACTGCTGAACGCAAGCAGGAAGTCATCAACGACAACGCCCGCGGCGCGGGCGATACCGGCTCGGCCGAGGTCCAGGTCGCGATCCTTTCGGAACGCATCGCCAACCTGACCGAGCACTTCAAGACTCACAAGAAAGACAACCACTCGCGTCGCGGCCTGCTCAAGATGGTCTCGCAGCGTCGTCGTCTTCTTGACCACCTGAACAAGGTCGATCGCGAGCGCTACACCGCTCTGATCACCAAGCTGAACCTGCGCCGCTAAGGCCGGGGATCGCGGAAGATTTCGAGGCGCGGGCCATGTCCGCGCCTCTTTCCGCATCGTAAGACCGGCGCGCCGCCGGATGTACTGGCGCACTGACGCGAGGGCTGGATACCGGTCCTCATTTCCCGGGTCTTTCGCGATGGCGCGGACGGCCCCCGGACCGAAGGACTGAACGCCCGACGCTCCACCCGATTATGGGACCCCGCGCGGAATCCGCCCGCGGGACATGAAAGACGAAAATGTTCGATATCAAACGCAAGACGATCGAGTGGGCCGGACGCCCGCTGACCCTCGAAACGGGCCGCATCGCCCGTCAGGCCGACGGCGCCGTGCTGGCGACCTACGGCGAGACCGTGGTTCTGGCCACCGTCGTCTACGGTCGCGCGCCCAAGCCGGGCCTGGATTTCTTCCCGCTGACCGTCAACTACCAGGAAAAGACCTTCGCCGCGGGCCGCATCCCGGGCGGCTACTTCAAGCGTGAAGGCCGTCCGACCGAGAAGGAGACGCTGGTCTCCCGCCTGATCGACCGTCCGATCCGCCCGCTGTTCGTCAAGGGCTTCAAGAACGAGACCCAGGTCGTCATCACCGTGCTGCAGCACGACCTCGAAAACGACCCGGACGTGGTCGGCATGGTCGCCGCCTCGGCCGCCCTGACCATCTCCGGCGTGCCCTTCATGGGTCCGATCGGCGCCGCCCGCGTCGGCTTCATCGACGGCGAGCTGGTGCTGAACCCGACCATCGACCAGCTGCCGGACTCGGCTCTGGATCTGGTCGTCGCCGGTACGCAGGACGCCCTGATGATGGTGGAATCGGAAGCGAAGGAGCTGTCGGAAGAGCAGTTCCTCGACGCCCTGATGTTCGCCCACCGCGGCATGCAGCCGGTCATCGATGCGATCATCGATCTGGCCGAGCACGCCGCCAAGGAGCCCTTCGACTTCAAGGCCGAAGACCACTCCGACGTCGTCACCTCGATCCAGTCGCTGGTCGGCGAGGACATCAAGGCCGCCTATACCCACGTCGCCAAGCATGACCGCCACGCCGCGGTCGGCGCCGCCAAGAAGAAGGCCGCCGAGGCCCTGCTGAAGACCGAGGAAAATCCGGACGGCGTCGATTCCGCCAAGTTCGGCACGGCCTTCAAGGAATGCGAAGCCCACGTCCTGCGTCGCGACATCATCGACAACGGCCACCGCGTCGACGGCCGTGCGCTGGACAAGGTCCGTTCGATCGTTTCGGAAGTCGGCGTCTTCCCGCGCACCCACGGCTCGGCCCTGTTCACCCGCGGTGAAACCCAGGCCATCGTCGTCGCCACGCTCGGCACCGGCGAGGACGAGCAGTACATCGACGCCCTGACCGGCACGTACAAAGAGAAGTTCCTGCTGCACTACAATTTCCCTCCCTACTCGGTCGGTGAAACCGGTCGGATGGGCGGCGCGGGTCGTCGTGAAATCGGTCACGGCAAGCTGGCGTGGCGGGCGATCCGTCCGATGCTGCCGACGTCGGAAGAGTTCCCCTACACCATCCGTCTGGTCTCCGAGATCACCGAGTCGAACGGCTCGTCCTCGATGGCCACGGTCTGCGGTTCGTCGCTGGCCCTGATGGACGCGGGCGTGCCCCTGAAGAAGCCCGTCTCGGGCATCGCCATGGGCCTGATCCTCGAGCCGTCGGGCGAGTTCGCCATCCTGTCGGACATCCTGGGTGACGAAGATCACCTCGGCGACATGGACTTCAAGGTCGCCGGCACCCGTGACGGCATCACCTCGCTGCAGATGGACATCAAGGTCGCCGGCATCACCGAGGAGATCATGAAGAAGGCCATCGCCCAGGCTTCGGCCGGCCGCCTTCACATCCTCGACGAGATGGACAAGGCCATCGACGGCGCCCGCACCGAGCTGGGCGAGTTCGCGCCCAAGATCGAGTCGATCAAGGTTCCGACCGACAAGATCCGCGACATCATCGGCACCGGCGGCAAGATCATCCGCGAGATCGTCGAAAAGACCGGCGCCAAGATCAACATCGAGGACGACGGCACGGTGAAGATCGCCGCCTCGGATCAGGAAAAGATCGACGCCGCCAAGAATTGGATCTCGTCGATCGTGTCCGAGCCCGAGCCCGGCACGATCTATACCGGCAAGGTCGTGAAGGTCGTCGACTTCGGCGCCTTCGTGAACTTCTTCGGCGCCAAGGACGGTCTGGTTCACGTGTCCCAGATCGCTCTGGAACGCGTCGCCAATCCGGCCGACGTCCTGACCGAAGGTCAGGAAGTGAAGGTCAAGTTCCTGGGCATGGACGATCGCGGCAAGACCAAGCTGTCGATGAAGGTCGTCGATCAGGAAACCGGCGAGGACCTGACCGACAAGATCAACGCCGAGCGCGCCGAACGCGGCGAGGCCCCGATGTCGGAAGACACCGGCGGTCGCCCGAAGCGTGACGGCGACGGCGGCGGTCGTGGGGGTGGTGATCGCGGTCGTCGTCGCCGGGACTAGAATCGTCCGGCTGAACTGAACGAGGCCCCGCTGGCGACAGCGGGGCCTTTTTCTTTGCGAAGGGCAGAATTCATCTCCCGCGAGGGGCGTTTTTTACCCCAACGGCCCCGTTTCGGTCATGACCTTCCGGCGAACAGCGCTTATATGAGCCCCAAGCCGGGCGCGAATTGGTCCCGGTTATGGGACATATGACGCGATGGCGGACGATGCCGGTCGGCTGAACCAGGTCTTTGCCGAGACCAGCTTCCTTTACGGCTCGAACGCCGCCTTCATCGAGAACCTGCACGAACAGTGGGCCAATGACCCCTCGTCGGTCTCGCCGGAGTGGCGCGGCTTCTTCGAGCAGATCCGCGACGCCGCCGATGTCGTGAAGGCCTCCGGCGCCGCCGGAAGCTGGGGTCGCCCGACCGTCGGAGAACCCACCGAGGAAACCGGCGTGTTCGACGGACGCTGGCCCGCGCCCAAGCCCGATCCGAAGGCGGCCAAACCCACCACCGTTCCGGCCGCCGCCACCGCTCCGGCCGCCGCGCCCGCTGTCTCGGCCGAGGCCATCCGCGCCGCCGCCCACGATTCCATCCGCGCCCTGATGCTGATCCGCAGCTATCGCGTGCGCGGACACCTGCAGGCGACGCTGGATCCGCTCGGCATCGAGCAGGCGACCAACAATCCCGAGCTGACGCCCGAGTTCTACGGCTTCACCGGCGCCGACCTCGACCGGCCGATCTATCTGGACGGCGTGCTGGGTCTTCAGACCGGCAGCATCCGCGAGGTGCTGGCGATCCTGAAGCGCACCTACTGCGGTAATATCGGCATACAGTTCATGCATATCGCCGAGCCGGAGGAGAAAACCTGGCTACAGGCCCGGTTCGAGGGGCCGGACAAGTTCGAGCAGAACGCCTTCACCCGGGAAGGCAAGCTGGCGATCCTGAACAAGCTGATCGAGGCCGAGGGCTTCGAGCGCTTCCTGCACAAGCGCTTCCCCGGGACCAAGCGGTTCGGTCTGGACGGCGGCGAGGCCATGGTCCCGGCGCTGGAGCAGATCATCAAGCGGGGCGGCGCCCTCGGCGTCGACGAAATCGTGCTGGGCATGGCTCACCGCGGTCGCCTGAACACGCTGGCGGCCGTGATGGGCAAACCCTATCGCGCCATCTTCCACGAGTTCCAGGGCGGCTCGACCGTGCCGTCGGACATCGAGGGCTCGGGCGACGTCAAATATCACATGGGCGCCTCGTCGGACCGCGAGTTTGACGGCAACACCGTCCACCTTTCGCTGACCGCCAACCCGTCCCACCTCGAGATCGTCAACCCGGTCGTGCTGGGCAAGGCGCGGGCGAAACAGGCCTTCGACATCCGGGAGGCCAACGCAGGCGTCCCTGAGGAGCAGTGGGCGCTGGACCGGTCCAAGGTCGTCCCGTTGCTGATCCATGGCGACGCGGCGTTCGCCGGTCAGGGCGTGGTCGCCGAATGCTTCGCCCTGATGGGGCTGAAGGGCTACCGCACCGGCGGGACGATCCACTTCGTCGTAAACAACCAGATCGGCTTCACCACCAGCCCGCGCAACTCGCGCAGCTCGCCCTATCCGTCTGATGTCGCCCTGATGGTCCAGGCGCCGATCTTCCACGTGAACGGGGACGATCCGGAAGCCGTGGTCTTCGCCGCCAAGGTGGCCACCGAGTTCCGCCAGAAATTCCACAAGGACGTGGTGGTGGACATGTTCTGCTACCGCCGCTTCGGCCACAACGAGGGCGACGATCCGACCTTCACCCAGCCGCTGATGTACTCGAAGATCCGCGCACTGGCCTCCACCCGCGAAATCTACGCCAAGCGTCTTGTCGCCGAGGGCGTGATCGATCAGGCGGCGGTCGACGCCGAGGTCGCACGGTTCGAGGCCTTCCTCGACGCCGAGTTCGACGCCGGCAAGAGCTTCGTGGCCAAAAAGGCCGACTGGCTGGACGGCCAGTGGCAGGGCATCGGTCTGGCCGAGGATGACGAGCGTCGTGGAAACACCGCCGTGCCGCGCGCCCGGCTGGATGAGATCGGCCACAAGCTGACGACCATCCCCAACTCGGTCGACATCCACAAGACGCTGAAGCGCGTCATCGACGGCCGCCGCGAGATGATCAGCAGCGGTGAGAACCTCGACTGGGCCACGGCCGAGAGCCTCGCCTTCGGTTCGCTGCTGGACGAAGGCTTCCCGGTCCGTCTGTCGGGCCAGGACTCGGTCCGCGGCACCTTCTCCCAGCGCCACTCGGGCATCGTCGACCAGACGACAGAGGCCCGCTACGTCCCGCTGAACAACCTGCGCGACGGTCAGGCCCAGTTCGAGGTGATCGACTCGGCCCTGTCGGAAGAGGCGGTGCTGGGCTTCGAATACGGCTACGCCCTGTCGGACCCCAACACGCTGGTCATGTGGGAAGCCCAGTTCGGCGACTTCGTGAACGGCGCCCAGGTGGTGATCGACCAGTTCATCAGCTCCGGCGAGCGGAAGTGGCTGCGCATGTGCGGCCTGACCATGCTGTTGCCCCACGGCTATGAGGGCCAGGGTCCGGAGCACTCGTCGGCGCGTCTGGAGCGTTTCCTGCAGGCCTGCGCCGAGGACAATATGCAGGTCGCCAACTGCACCACCCCGGCCAACTATTTCCACATCCTGCGCCGCCAGATGCACCGGCCCTTCCGCAAGCCGCTGATCATCATGACGCCGAAGTCGCTGCTGCGTCACAAGAAGGCCGTGTCCAGCATGGCCGAGCTGGCGGAGGGTTCGTCCTTCCACCGCGTGCTGCACGACGACGCCCAGACACGCCCCGACGTCGCGGGCGTGAAGATCAAGGCCGACAAGGACATCCGCCGCGTCGTCCTGTGCTCGGGCAAGGTTTATTACGACCTGCTGGAGCGCCGCGAGAAGGACTTCAAGGACGGCAAGCCGGTGGACGACGTCTATCTGATGCGTCTGGAGCAGTTCTATCCGTGGCCGATGAAGTCGCTGCTGACTGAACTGGGCCGCTTCCCCAACGCCGAACTTGTCTGGTGTCAGGAAGAGCCCAAGAACATGGGCGGCTGGACCTTCGTGGATCCGTGGCTGGAGCTGACGCTCGAGAAGCTGAAGGTGAAGGCCAAACGCGCCCGCTACGTCGGCCGCCCGGCCTCGGCCTCGACGGCTGCGGGCCTGATGAGCCGCCACCTGAAAGAACTCGACGCCTTCCTCACCGAGGCCTTCGCCTGATAAGCGAAGACCAAGATCGAACCTGAACGAAAAACCGGACCCTCTCCCATGGCCGACATCCTGACCCCTGCGCTCGGTGAATCCGTCACCGAAGCCACCATCGGCAAGTGGACGAAGAAGGCCGGCGATCCGGTGAAGAAGGACGAGGTCCTGGTCGAGCTGGAGACCGACAAGGTCTCGCTGGAGGTCGTCTCGCCCGCCGATGGCGTCCTGTCCGAGATCAAGGCGCCGGATGGCGAGACCGTGACCCCGGGCGCCGTTCTGGGCGTGGTGTCCGAAGGTGCGGGCGCCGCAGCGGCTCCCGCCGCCCCTGCCGCCGACGCGCCGAAGGCTGAGGCCGCACCGGCTCCCGCCGCAGCTCCAGCGCCAGCCCCGGCCGCCGCCTCTAGCGATGCGGTGAGCATCAATGTGCCGACCATGGGCGAGAGCGTCGCCGAAGGTTCGATGGGAACCTGGCTCAAGAAATCCGGCGACACGGTCGCCAAGGACGAACTGCTGGTCGAGATCGAGACCGACAAGGTGGCCGTCGAGGTCTCGGCCCCGGCCGCGGGCGTCCTGACCATCAGCGCCGACGCCGGCGCCACCGTCACCCCCGGCCAGCAGATCGGCAGCATCTCCGCCTCGGGCGCGCCCGCCGCTGCGGCCCCCGCCGCTGCTGCTCCGGCGCCGGCCGCCAACACCGGCTCGGCCCAGTTCACCTCTGGCGACGCGCCGCACCTGTCGCCGGCCGTGCAGCGTGTGGTGGCCGAGAACAATCTCGATCCCAAGGCCATTCCGGCCACGGGTCCGAAGGGCAACATCACCAAGGGCGACGCGCTGGCCGCCATCGGCTCCGCCGCGCCTGCGCCCGCCGCCGCTCCCGCCCTGCCCCGCGCCGACCAGCCTCGCGAGGAGCGGGTGAAGATGACGCGCCTGCGTCAGACCATCGCCCGCCGCCTGAAGGAATCCCAGAACACCGCCGCCCAGCTGACCACCTTCAATGAGGTGGACATGACCAACGTCATGGCCCTGCGCGCCCAGTACAAGGAAGTCTTCGAAAAGCGCCACGGCGTGAAACTGGGCTTCATGAGCTTCTTCACCAAGGCCATCGTTCAGGCCCTGCACGAGATCCCGGCCGTCAACGCCGAGATCGACGGCACGGACATCATCTACAAGAACCACTACGACATCGGCGTCGCCGTCGGCACGGACAAGGGTCTGGTCGTGCCGGTCCTGCGGGACGCCGATACGTTGTCGCTGGCGGGCATCGAGAAGGGTATCGCGGCGCTGGGCAAGGCCGCCCGCGACGGCGACCTGACGCTGGACCAGCTGCAGGGCGGCACCTTCACCATCACCAACGGCGGCACCTACGGCTCGCTGATGTCGACGCCGATCCTGAACGCGCCCCAGTCCGGCATCCTCGGCATGCATAATATCGTCCAGCGCCCGATGGCGGTGAACGGCGAAGTGAAGATCCGCCCGATGATGTACCTCGCCCTCAGCTACGATCACCGCATCGTCGACGGCAAGGAAGCGGTGACCTTCCTCGTCCGCGTCAAGGAACTGCTGGAAGACCCGGCGCGGGCGCTGCTGGATCTGTAGGACGGAGACGGCGGTGCGTCTTGAATACGAAGTCGCCCGCTTCTCCACTATCCCCGAAGGCGAGCTTGCCGTCGCTGTGCTGAACCGGCACGGCATCGCCGCGCGTCTGCCCGACCGGGACATGGCGACCATGAACCCTGACCTGCTGATCGCCATCGGCGGCGTTCGCGTAGTCGCGCCCTCGGAACAGATCGACGAGGCCCGCCGTCTGATCGCACGCGTCCGGGCCGGGGACCTCATTGACGAGAGCGAGGACTGGCGGGCTGATCACGTGCCGGGCCGCGTCGGCGAGCTCGACGAGACCGAGATTACTGGTGCTCTCGGCTGGGCGAAAAGGGCGGGAACGATCGTCATCGTCCTCGCCTTCGTGGTCTTTCCGCTGGCGGGATGTCTGCTCAGCTGGACCGGTCAGTAGCGGCGGCCAGCCTCTCCAGGACGTCCGCTGTATGCTCACCCAGCGCCGGCGGCGGCAGGTCGTAGGCGACCGGCGTCCGGGACATCCGGATCGGGTTGGCGACGGTGCGGACGGGGGCGGACAGATCGGCGCGCGCCTGCTCCACCTCCAGCCCGCGATGCTTCGCCTGGGGCTCCTCGAACACCTGATCGAGGGTGTTGACCGGGCCGCAGGGCACCCCGGCGGCTTCCAGCAGGGCCATCAGGGCCTTCATGGAGTGGCTGGCGGTCAGGGCGGAGAGCTCGCGGGTCAACTCCGCGCGGTGCTCGATCCGCAGGGCATTGGTGGCGAAGCGCCGATCGGTCCCCAACGGCTCGACGTCCAGAGCCACGCACAGGGAGCGGAACTGGGCGTCGTTGCCAACCGCGATCACCACCATGCCGTCGGTGCAGGGGAAGGGCTGGTAAGGCGCGAGGTTGGGATGGGCATTCCCCATCCGCGTCGGGGCCTTGCCGGAGACGAAGTAGTTGGTCGCCTGATTGGCCAGCATGGCGGCCTGAACATCGAACAGGGCGATGTCGATGTGCTGGCCTTCACCCGTCGCGCGGGCATGCAGCAGGGCGGCCATGATGGCGTTCGACGCGTACAGGCCGGTGAACAGGTCGACGACGGCGACCCCGACCTTCATCGGCTCGGCCCCGGGCGCGTCGTCCGGCTGTCCCGTCACGGACATCAGCCCGCCCATGGCCTGGATCATGTAGTCATAGCCGGCGCGGTGCGCGTCCGGGCCATCCTGACCGAAGCCGGTGATCGAGCAGTAGACCAGCCGGGGATTGATCTCCGACAGGCTGGGATGATCGAGGCCGTACTTGCGCAGGCCCCCGGTCTTGAAGTTCTCGACCAGCACGTCGCAGGTCTTCGCCAGCTCCCGTACCGCCGCAGCGCCCTCGGGGGTGGCGATGTCCAGCTCGACCGACTTCTTGCCCCGGTTGGCGCACAGGAAATAGGCCGCGTCGCCGCGCGAGCCGTCGGTGCGGGTCGTGAACGGCGGGCCCCACAGCCGGGTGTCGTCGCCCGTCCCCGGCCGCTCGATCTTGATCACCTCCGCGCCGAGGTCGGCCAGCGTCTGCGTCGCCCACGGTCCGGCGAGGACCCGGCTGAGATCGAGAACGCGAACGCCGGAGAGGGGACCGTGAGTCATCCCGCCTGAATATCCCGTCTCCTTCCGCGGGAGAAGGCGGCGATCCTCAGCCCTTGAGGACCTCGACTAGCGTCGAGCCCAGACGCGCCGGCGACGGCGACACGCGGATGCCCGCGGCCTCCATGGCCGCGATCTTGGATTCCGCATCGCCCTTGCCGCCCGAGACGACGGCGCCGGCGTGGCCCATGGTGCGGCCCTTGGGCGCCGTGCGGCCGGCGATGAAGCCGGCCATCGGCTTCTTGCGGCCCTTCTTCGCCTCGTCGATCAGGAACTGGGCGGCGTCTTCCTCGGCCGCGCCGCCGATCTCGCCGATCATGATGATCGACTGCGTCTCGGGGTCCGCGAGGAACAGCTCCAGCACGTCGATGAACTCGGTGCCCTTGACCGGGTCGCCGCCGATGCCGACGGCCGTGGTCTGGCCCAGACCTTCGTTGGTCGTCTGGAACACCGCCTCATAGGTCAGGGTGCCCGAGCGCGACACGATGCCGACGTTGCCCTTCTTGAAGATGGAGCCCGGCATGATGCCGATCTTGCACTCTTCCGGCGTCAGGATGCCCGGGCAGTTCGGGCCCAGCAGGCGCGAGTCCGAACGGTCCAGCCGCGCCTTCACCCGCACCATGTCCAGCACCGGAATGCCTTCGGTGATGCAGGTGATGAACGGCACTTCGGCGTCGATCGCCTCGATGATGGCGTCCGCGGCGCCGGCCGGCGGGACGTAGATCACCGACGCGTTGGCGCCCGTCTTTTCCATGCCCTCGGCGACCGAGGCGAAGATCGGCAGCGTCTCGCCGTTCTCGCCGGTCCAGTTCTGGCCGCCCTTCGCCGGATGGATTCCGCCCACCATCTGCGTGCCGTAGTAGGCCAGCGCCTGCTCGGTGTGGAAGGTGCCGGTCTTGCCGGTCAGGCCCTGAACCAGGACCTTGGTGTTCTTGTCGACGAGGATGGACATGGTGCGGATATCCCGGGAGCGGAAAAGGTTGGGACTGAAGGCTCAGTCAAATCTGGGAAGGAAGTAGATCAGGGTGGACCCTGTGCCGGAGCGGTCGAGGGCGACCATGCGCATCTGGCCGGTTTCGGCCATGGCGGCGAAATGCTGGTCCGTCAGGGCGCTGGCGGCCGAACGGCCCTCCGGCGTCTGAACCCAGGCGTAGGCGTCGAAGCCGCCGCCTTGCACGGGCGCGAAACCCATGACCTCACGCAGTCGCCGGTCCAGCGCACGATGGTCCGTCGGACGCGAGGACACGCCGCAGAACTCCATGGTCACGTCCCGACGCCCCAGACGACGGGTCAGGGTGCCCAGCATGACGAAGGCCATGTCGGCCTCGTTGCTGCGCATATAGCCCGCCGTGTTCGTCGCCCCGCGCATGAAGGGGATCATCTCGGCCGGGGTGGGCGAGAATCCCGCCGCGGTCGCCAGCTCGACGGCCTTCGCGCGATCGCCGGCCGCCGCGACGCAGATGGTCTCGAGCGAGGCGATCAGGTCCAGACGCGCAGGCGCCGCCGGGGCCTGCGACCATCCGGTCGCCGGCCAGGCCAGCGCCGCCATGGCGCCGATCAGCAGGGTTCTGGCGCGCCCCATCGGGGTCAGCCGACCGCCGCGACGATCTTCTGGGCGGCGTCGTCGAGATCGTCGGCCGCTGTGATGGCCAGACCCGACTCATTCAGGATCGTCTTGCCCAGCTCGACATTGGTGCCTTCCAGACGGACGACCAGCGGCACCTTCAGGCCCACTTCCTTCACCGCCGCGACCACGCCCTCGGCGATGACGTCGCACTTCATGATGCCGCCGAAGATGTTGACCAGAATGCCCTGCACCTTGGGGTCGGCGGTGATGATCTTGAACGCCGCCGCGACCTTTTCCTTAGAGGCGCCGCCGCCGACGTCGCAGAAGTTGGCCGGCTCCTTGCCGTACAGCTTGATGATGTCCATCGTCGCCATGGCCAGACCGGCGCCGTTGACCATGCAGCCGATGTTGCCGTCGAGCGCGACGTAGGCGAGGTCCCATTCGGACGCCTCGATCTCCTTGGCGTCTTCCTCGGTCTCGTCGCGCAGTGCCTTGATGTCCGGATGGCGGAACAGGGCGTTGCCGTCGAAGCTGACCTTGGCGTCCAGCACCCGCAGGCGGCCGTTCTCCATCACGATCAGCGGGTTGATCTCCAGCATCGACATGTCGGTGTCGAGGAAGGCCTTGTAGAGGATCGGGAACAGGGTCTCGCCGTCCTTCGCCGCATCGCCGTCCAGCTTCAGGGCGACGTTGATCTCGGCGATGTTGGCGGCGGTTACGCCGGCTTCCGGATCGATGTCGATGGTCTGGATCTTTTCGGGCGTGTCATGGGCGACGGCCTCGATGTCCATGCCGCCCTCGGTCGAGACGACATAGCTGATGCGACCCGTGCCGCGGTCGACCAGCAGCGAGCAGTACAGCTCACGATCGATGTCGGCGCCGTCCTCGATGTACAGGCGGTTCACCTGCTTGCCGGCCTCGCCCGTCTGGGCGGTGACCAGGGTATTGCCCAGCATCTCTTTCGCGTTCCTGACCACGTCCTCGATCGAGAAAGCCAGGCGTACGCCGCCCTTGGCGTCCGGGCCCAGTTCCTTGAACTTGCCCTTGCCGCGGCCGCCCGCGTGGATCTGGGACTTCACCACATAGAGCGGGCCGGGCAGCTGTTTCGCGGCCGCTTCAGCCTGATCCGCGCTGGTGATCGCCACGCCGTCGGCGACCGGCGCGCCGAAGCCCTTCAGAACCTGCTTGGCCTGATACTCGTGAATGTTCATGGACGCCGCCTTTGGGGGAGATTGGGCGGCTTATAGGCGGTGCGCCTTCGCAGGCGCAACCGCCATGTCCGCTGTCGCGGATCGCCGGTTATTTGCGGCGGATCGCGGTCAGGGTCGTGCTGTCAGCGTCGGAGGTCACGCCGATGAAGGTCACGTCGCCCGCACGATAGGCCTGCGCGCTGGTCGCGTGGGCGAACAGACCCGCATTCCCTTCGATCGGCTGGGTGACGCCGCCCAGCTGGGAGGCCAGCGATCCGACGAGATCAGCTTGCGCGGGCCGCGTGACGACCATGCAAGCCTGCCGGACCGCGTCCGCCGCGCCCTGCTCTCCTGCCGCCAGAATACGCTGGCCGCCGCCATCGGTTGGATGGCTCCAGGCGGTCATGCCGCTCTGCTGCCCCGGCTCGCCCCAGCCGCCCTGTGCGGCCGCAGCGGCCGTGACTGCGGCGGGTTCACCCTTGGTGGCGAGACACAGGGTCTTGAAATCGTCCATGACGGTGGTGGGCGCCGCCTGGATGGCGGCGACGAGGAACAGGTGTGCGAACATCGAAAGCGACCTCTCATCAGGCTGAAACCAGCCTGCGCCGCCCGGGCGGCGAGCCTCAGGAAAACCGCCTGGGAGCCCCCCGGAACGGCGCCTAATTATAAGATCGGGTTCGGAATATTGGCAATCAACGCACGGTGTTATTCGACCCAGTCCTTCTTCAACGTCCAGGATGCGCCGATCAGCAGGATCGACGACAGGACGTAGAAGCCGAGGCCGGTGTAGATGGCCCAGCGCAGGCTTTCCTCGCCGAAGCGCGGGGCCAGCAGATCGCTCATGAAGCCGAAGTAGTAGAAGCCGACCGCGATCCCCAGCAGGTTGTTGATCAGCAGGAACAGGGCCGAGGCCGTGGTCCGCATCGGCGCGGGAACCAGATGCTGGACCGCCGCGGTGATCGGCCCCAGCCAGGTCAGGTTCAGACCGGTCGGGATCAGGAAGATCAGGAAGGCCAGCGTCAGGGCCCCCACGCTGTTGCCCCCGCCGCCCGGCAGGACCTGCTCGATCAGCCAGCCTGAGTTCATGGCCAGCAGGAAACAGGGCGCGGAGATCAGGAAGGCGATCGCCGGGACCAGCGGATAGGCGCCCTTGGACGCCTTGCCCAGCCGGTCGGCCAGCACGCCGCCGCCCCAGATGCCCGCGATCCCGCCGATCAGGGCGATGCCGGAATAATACCAGCTGGTCTGGATCAGGGTCAGGTCGAAGCTGCGCATGAAGAAGCTGGGCAGCCAGCCCGCCACGCCGTATCCGCACACCGACGAGGCCGCCGCGCCCAGCGCCAGCAGCCAGAAGCTCGGCTTGGGCAGCACGGTCTTGCAGACCGAGCCGAACGACGGCGCCTTCACGTTCGCGGGCTGTGCGGGCGGCGGGGTCACGGCCGCCACCGTCGGCGCATCCAGCCCGCCGCGCTTCGGATCCCGGACCGTCAGACGCAGCAGCGGCGCCACCAGCACGCCCAGCAGGCCGACGGCGATGAAGGCGGTCTGCCAGCCGAACTTCGCCGCCAGCACGCCACCGACCAGCGTACCCGCTGCGGTGCCCAGCGGAATGCCGAACGCATAGGCCGCCAGCGCCCGCGCGCGTTGATGCCTGGGGAAATAGTCCGAGATCAGCGAATAGGCCGGGGCCACGCCGCCCGCCTCGCCCACGCCCACGCCCATGCGGAACAGGAACAGCTGACCGAAGCTGCCGGCCACACCACAGAGAGCCGTGAAACCGGACCAGACCGCCAGCGCCCCTGTCATGATCCACACACGGCTGAACCGGTCCGCCAGCCACGCCAGCGGAATGGCCAGCGTCGAATAGACCGAGGCGAAGGCCAGACCGCCCAGCAGACCGAACTGGGTATCGGAGAGATTGAAGTGGGCCTTCAGCGGCGTGGCCAGGATGCCGATGATCTGCCGGTCCAGAAAGTTCAGCATGTAGACGAGGATCAGAACCGCCAGAACATAGTAGCGGTAACCCGGCCGGTCAGGCGGACTGGCGGCGACGGCGGCGTCCGTGGCGGTCATGGCGTTTCCCTCGACTTGGTCTTGTTGTTACGGCGACGGTAGCGGGCTCTGCGGGTCCGGCAAAGAAAAAGGCGGCGGCCCGTCAGACCACCGCCCTCTTTTCCGTATGCCCGGCGATCAGTACCGCGCGGTCAGCTTCAGCATCCACGTCCGCGGGGCGCCGTAGTAGGCGGTGCGGATGTTGCCGATCGACGAGAATTCCTGGGCGTCGGTCTTGTAGACCTCGTCCGACAGGTTCTGGCCGTAGGCGCCGACCGAATAGCGGCCCGAGGCGTCGTTCCAGACGACGCGGGCGTCATACAGCCAGTAGCTGTTCTGATACATGCTCTCCAGCGGCACGAGCGAGTTGGTCAGGGTGTTGTCGATCGCCAGCGCCATGCGGCTGCGGAACTTCGCCGCCGCGCCTAGGGTGATGTCGCCGCCGCCCGACAGGTCGAAGACATACTGGCCGCCGTAGCGCGCCGTCCACTTCGGCGAGAAGGCCGGATCCTGGAAGGCGCGGCTGCCGCCGGTGGCGGTGAAGCGGCTGTCGTTGAACTCGTCGTAGCTGGCGTCGAGGTAGCCGATCTGGGCGTCGAAGGTCAGGTTGCTGATCGGGGCGACGGCGGTTTCGACCTCCCATCCGAACAGGTCCAGACCGCCGGCGTTGATGACGGACAGGCCGCCGATGGGCAGGCCGGTGATCGGGTCGCTCGACAGACCTGTGACGCGCGCCTGGAAGTCGTCGTACTTCGTCTGGAACATCGCGACATTGAAGCGGAAGCGGTTGTCCCATGCCGAGCTCTTCACGCCGATCTCATAGCTGTCGGCCGTCTCCGGACGGTACTCGGTCGACTCAGCCGGGGTGTTTGCGCGGCCGTTGTAGCCGCCCGACTTGAAGCCCTGCGAGAAGCGAGCGTAGGCCATCACGCCGTCGGTGACCTGATAGTCGGCCGAGATCATCACCGAGGTGTCGTCGTACTTGCCGACGGGCGGAAGGAAGCCATAGGCGGACACCAGCAGCGGCGAGCTCGACGTCACGCTGGTCTGCCGCGCGTAGTCCTTTTCCTCTTCCGTGTAGCGAACGCCGCCCGACACGCGCAGGGCGTCGGTCACCTGATACGTCAGGTTGGCGTAGGCCGCCTTCGACGTCGTTTCGAGTTGATCGTCGATGAAGCGGGTGAAGGTGTAGCTGCCCGGGAACAGCGGCGGGAAGTTCAGGTTCGCGGTCAGGTCGTCGTTGTAGCTCTCCTGATGGGAGGCGACGTCTTCCTTCAGATAGTAGAGGCCGCCGACAGCCGTCAGCCCGCCATTGGTATAGGTGGCCTGGAGTTCCTGGCTGACCTGGCTCTGGTCGACGGCGACGAGCGCGTCCGCGATTTCCAGCTGGGTGGCGTCGAAGTCGATGTAGTCGTCGGTATTCAGCTCGCGATAGCTGGTGATCGACTTCAGGGTAAGGTTGTCGCTGAGGTCCCAGGCGACGCGCAGGGCCGAGCCCCAGGTCTCGAGCCGGGTCTCGTTCGGCAGGCCGGGGGTGGTGCGGGTCTGGAAATTGTATTCCGGGGCGACGGCCGGCAGGACGAGCCGGGGCGCGCCGAACAGGTTGGTCAGGGTGTTCTGGGCCTGTCCGACGGTCAGGCCGGCGTCATCTTTCGAATAGTCGGCGTTCAGGTCGACGCGGATGTTGGAAACCGGATCCCACGCCAGCGAGGCGCGGACTGCGTTGCTGTTCTTGTCGTTGTACTCGGCGCCGGTGACCGGATCGGTGACGTAGCCGCCCCGCTCGGAGTGAAGGGCCGACAGACCGAAGGCCAGCTGATCCGTGATCGGGCCCGAAACCGCGCCCTGCACGTCGATCATGTCATAGTCGCCGTAGGCGACCGACCCGCGCGCGCGGAACTCCTGACCCGGGCGACGCGAGATCAGCTTCAGCGCGCCGCCGATCGTGTTCTTGCCGTACAGGGTGCCTTGCGGACCACGCAGGACCTCGACGCGCTCAAGGTCCAGCAGGTCGAACTGGGTGCCGCGGATACGGCTGTAATAGACGTCGTCCACATAGACGCCGACGGCCGGGTCGAAGGTCTGCAGGGCGTCCGGCTGGCCCACGCCGCGGATGTAGATGTTGGTCGAGTTCGACGAGCCGCGACCCTGGACGATGTTCAGGTTGGGCACCGAGCCCTGCAGGTCCGTGACCTGCTGCGCGCCCTGACGCGCCAGCTGCTCGCCCGAGAAGGCCGACAGCGCCAGCGGCGTGCGCTGCGCCGACTCTTCCGTGCGCCGCGCGGTGACGATGACATCGTCCAGCGCCGACGGTTCTTGCGACGCGGCGTCCTGCGCCATGGCGAAGGTGGACAGCGCGCTCCAGGCGGCGCCGGCGAGAAGGGCGGTCTTTACGTAGCGATTCATGACTCGTTCCTGATGTTTCGACCCGGGACGCTTATTTTATTCAGCGTTCAATGATTTTCGCGGACCGTAATCGTTTTCATCGGGCTGTCAAACGGCGCCGCTTGCCCCCGACGCCTCCGCGCAAACCTGTGGCGCCGTTGCACAGGGGATCGAATGCGGCCTAGCTAGGCGGGATGAGCAAGATCGACGCCCCCACTGGATCCCTGCCGGTCCCCGCCCGCCGGGGCCGCCCGCCCAAGACGCGCGCGGAAGGGACCGGCGACACCCGCGAGTCGATCCTCGACGCCGCCGAGGACCTCTTCTCAAAGCACGGCTTCTATGGCGTCACCATACGCGAGGTGGCGCGCGAGGCTGGCGTCGATACGGCGCTGGTCCACTACTATTTCGGCGCCAAGCGGGGCCTGTTCGACGCCGTCTTCCTGCGCCGGGCCGCGATCTGGAACGACGAACGGGTCGACGCCATCAACCGCTACGCCCGCGAGCAGGGGGCGGCCATGACGCTTGAGGGCCTGCTCGAGGCCTTCCTGCGCCCGCCGTTCCAGTGGTCGCTGAAGGGCGGGCCCGGGTGGAAGCATTATTCGGCGCTGGTCGCCCAGACCAACGCCAACCCGACCTTCGGCGGCGAGACCATGGCCCGCTATTACGACCCGGCCATCCGGCGACTGATCGAGCTGATCAAGCAGGTCCTGCCCGACGCCCGCGACGTCGACCTGTACTGGGCCTATCACATGCTGTCCGGGGCCCTGACCCTGACGCTGGGCGAGACCGGCCGCCTCGACAGACTGTCAGGCGGCCTGTGCCTCTCGGGCGATCTGGAGACCGCCAGCGACTACATGGTCCGCTTCGCCGCCGCCGGCTTCAGGGCCTGCTGCCCATCGGGCCCCGCGACGTGAGTGATACGGCGGAACGACCGCTGACCTTCAGTATCGACAGGTCGCTTCTGAAGGGCATCGGCATCGCGCTCGCCGCGGGCGTCGTGCTCGCATTCAGCCAGGCGTTCGGCATGACCTCCGGTACGCTGGGCCAGCGGTTCGCCTACTGGCTGCCCCTGATGTTCGTCGGCGCGATCTGGGGCCACGTCTGTTCGAGAGGCGTCGAGCGCTGGATCGATCTGGATCAGCGCCCGTGGCTGGGCGCTCTTGCCCTGACCACCCTGATGTCGGGCCCCCTGTCGATCGTGGTCTGGGCCTGGACCGGCTGGCTGTACGATCGCAACCTGCATCGCGAACCGGGCCACATCCTCGACTTCCTCCTGCCCGTCACCGTCGTCACCGGCGTGCTGAGCCTTCTGAACGTCTTCCTGCAGAGAAAGCCGGTCCAGACCCACGCCGCCCTCGTCGGCGCGCCCGCCGCCCGCTTTCCCGACCGGTTGCCGCTCAAGCTGAAGGGCGCCGCGATCCGGGCCGTGGAGTCCGAGGACCACTACCTCCGCGTCCACACCGATCGCGGCTCCGACCTGATCCTGATGCGTCTGTCCGACGCCCTGACCGAACTCGAAGGTCTCGAAGGCGCCCAGACCCACCGCAGCTGGTGGGTCGCCCGCGACGCCGTGCGCGGCGTCGACCGCGGCGACGGCCGCGCCACCCTGACCCTCGACGGCGGTCTTCAGGTCCCGGTCAGCCGCCGCTACGCCCGCGCGCTGCGAGAGGCCGGCTGGTACTAGCCGGCCCACGCGCCATGGAAGCCGGCCGGCAGCGCGACATCCGCGCGCCAGCTGACCACCGGCCCGTCGGCCACGCGGGCCGCGTCGAAGGCGTGCAGCTCTGTCACCCCTTCCGCCAGATTGATCGAGGGCGCGACCAGCCAGGCGTCCGCCTCGCCGGATCGTCCGGGCTTCGGAACCCAGACCGCCTCTTCCATGATCGTCCGCTCGCCGAAGTCGAAGCCGTCCGACCGGCCGGTCTTCCAGTCGTGCACCGCCAGCCCGGTGGGCAGCGGCCGCCCTCCGGTCTCGCCGGCCACATGCGAGGTGTAGCGGCGCGGCAGACCGGCCACGCGCGGATTGGCCTTGGGGAACTCGGCCGTCACGCCCGACGAGGTCATCTCCGCCCGGCCGTCCGTATGCAGGGTGATCAGCGACAGTGCGGCGGGATCGCCCGCAACCGTCCCCTGTTGCTCGACCAGCACCCGGGCGCCGTCGATGGCGAACTGCACGTCCTTGCCGGCCGCCACGTCGAACCGGATCGTTCCCGACGCATCCTCCCATGCATCGCCGAGATGGAAATAGCTGAACGCCGGCAGCTCGAAGATCCGCCGCTTCGTCACATCCGCCTTGTCGACCACCATCACCTGCGTGCCCAGTTCGGGCTTCCAGGCAAAGCGGTTCATGAACGGCATGGTGTCCCGCTCGAACACCCAAGGCTGGAGCACGATCACCAGATGTCGGGCGGTGGCGGTGAAGTCGTGCATATAGCTGGCGCGCGGCAGGGCGACGACGTCGGCAGAGCGCAGGGCGCCGTCGGCGTTCAGCCGCCACACGATCATCCGGTCTCCCGACAGGCCGATGTTCCAGATCGTGCCGTCGGGATCGAAGCGCGGATGCGCCTGGAACGGCATGCCCTTCAGATCGTCGCGCAGGGTCACCACGCCCTGCGTGCCAAGATCGGCGGCGTTCATCGCGGTCGGCGAGCCGCCCTCCCACAGGGCCCAGACACTATCGCCCACGGGCATCACGGCGGTGTTGGCCGCGTTGGCGTCGTCCGGCGAACCGATCTCCGCGCGACGGTCGCCGACCGTCCCGAAGCCCGGCGTGACCACGGCGTCGAGTTCGGTCTCATGCCGGCGCTTGGCGGTGTCGGCGAAGCGCGCCTCGATGGTCGCCTGTCCGTCCCGGATGCGGAAGGCGCGCATCAGCCCGTCGCCGTCGAACCAGTGGGTGGCGCTGCCGCCGGGCCGCCGGAACTTGCCCGGCCCGTTGCGGAACAGGGCGCCCTCCAGCCCCGCCGGCGCCCGGCCGTGGATCAACCGCATGGCGCGCGGGGCGACGTCCGCCTCCAGGTCGGCGGTGGCCAGCGCCCAGTCGGCCGAAGCCTGCATGGCGGCCATGGCGCGCACCGTCTCGGGCGTGACGACGGCGGCGGACAGGGCGGCGGCGCCCATCAGAAAGGAACGACGGGAAGCGTTCATCGGAGACCTCGAGGGCTGAAGCGTTGCGGCGATCGGCGGAGGGTTCAGCGAAGCCGGATGGTCTGGGCGACAGCGCCGTTCACCGCGACGTGGGCGCGGTCCCAGCTGGCGGGCCCCATGTTGCCGACGGCATTATTGGTGAAGGCGAAGGGTTCGGTCGGCATGCCGAACGGGTTCTTGTCCATCGCCCCGTCGCCATCGACATCGTGGAAGGTTTTGGCGGCGTACGCGCCGGCGGGCAGATCCGCGAAAACGGCGTCATGCTGTCCGGCGGCGATGTCGACCTGGGCGGTGCGCACCGGCTGGCCGCCCTGATACGCAGTCTCTGAATCGTACAGGGCGACCATGACGGCGCCCGTCTGCGCAGCGGTGTCGAAGGTCAGGGTCAGGCTCGACCCGGCCGGGTCGGCGAGGGCCGGAGCGGCGGTCAGCGTCAGGGCGGCGGCGAGAGCGGCGAAGCGGATCATGGCGGTCATCCTCGGGAAGGAAGCCCGACGACCGGGCCTCCGATGCCCTGACCCTGGCCGTCGCCGGCGCCGTCCGCCACGCCGTCTTCACGGGCGACCGCCGCCCGTTCGCGAATGGCCTCGTCCGTCCGTTCACGAAGCGCGAACGAACAGTCAGCCTTCGATCGTCTTGTCGATCTTGCGCCTGAGCAGCCGGTCGGCCAGCGCCTCGGCGTGCTTCTGGGTGAAGGCCAGCGCCGCCGGATTGCCCCGCCGGGGGCCGACCGTATCGGCCACCACCGCGCCGCGTTCGCCGATCGGAACAGGCTCGCCGGTCGTGGTGTCCATCGCGGTCTGGTGCTCGACTTCGGCGTTCAGCTCAGCGCCCATCAGAACGATCTGCACCGTCAGCCAGGTCCACAGCAGGAAGCCCATCATGGCCGCCAGCGGTCCATACGACGCCGTCCGCACGAAGGTCTGCAGATACCAGCTGAACAGCAGGGACAGCCCGAGGCTCAGCAGCGCCGCGAAGATCGCTCCCGGGGTCAGCCACCGCCAACGGGCTTTCTGCCGACAGGGGGCGACGCGATAAACGAGCGTCAGCACCACCATATAGACCAGCAGCAGGACCGGCCACCGGAGCGGGGCCAGATACTCCCACTCTTCCGCAAGACCGAGGACGCCCAGCACCACCGGAACGCCCACCACCATCGCAGCCGAGATCAGCACGGCGATTATGCCCGCCAGCGTGATCCCCATGCAGAGAAGGTTGTACCGTACGATGTTTCGGCGCTCGACCTCATGGTAGGCGACGTTGATGCCGTAAAACAGAACCTTGACCGCGCCGCTCGCCGTCCACAGCGACAGGGCGAGTGTCCAGACGAGGGTGAAGGTCAGCTCGGTGTTGGAGTTCTCGGCCAGTCTCTGCATCTCGCCGGAGAGAAACTGAGCCACGCCGGCCGGCAGCATCGCGTAGAGAAACGCCACCCGCGCCGCCGCATCGGTCGGATCGGCGAACAGACCATAGATGGTCACGAAGGCCGCCAGCGTCGGGAACAGCGACAGCATGGTGAAGAAGGTCACGCCGCCGGCGATGAAGCCGACCCGGTCGCCGAAATAGGCCGCGCCCATGCGCCAGAAGATATCGACCCAGCCCTTGTGGGGAATATGCTCCGGCCGCTGCGCCAGCCGGCCTCGGCCCGGTTCATCGCGATCGTAGTCCTCGGGCGTCGGCGGACCTTTCACCAGCGGCTCGGGTCGCGGCGCGCGCAGTTCCAGCCCGTATTTGTGCCCGCGCGTGTACAGCAGGTGCGCCGCCCCCGCCCCGCCGGCCAGACCGCCGACCACGGCGATCACCGTCGGCCACAGGCCGGGGCCGCCACGTTTCCTGCCCGTCTTCTGATGCTGCATCCGCGCGTCAACGATCCGGTCGCGGCGACGTTCCGCCGCCCTGACGCTTGAAATCATCCGCGGTCCGGGTCAAGCGGACAGGCATGACCGACACCGCGACCCCGACCCTGCTCACAGCCTGGAAAGCCGCACAGGCCCGGCTGAAGGAAGGGCGTATCGACAGCCCCTCCATCGACGCCCGCCTGCTGCTCGAGGTCGCGGCGGACTGCTCGCGCACCGACATCCTGACCGACCCCTATCGCGTGGTGACCACGGACCAGCAGTCCGTGCTCGACGGCTACGTCGAGCGCCGCCTGCGCCGTGAGCCGGTGTCGCGCATCCTCGGCCGCAAGGGCTTCTGGAAGATCATGCTGAACGTCACCCCCGACGTCCTCAGCCCCCGCCCGGACACCGAGGCCCTGCTCGATGTCGTCCTGCTGCACTTCCCGCCGCATCAGGCGTTCGAGATGATCGATCTGGGCACCGGCTCGGGCGCCATCCTGCTGGCGACGCTGGCCGAACGGTTCGGCGCAAAGGGAGTCGGCACGGATGTATCCTCCGAAGCGCTGGCGGTGGCCAAGGAGAACGCCGCCAACCTCGATCTGGACAGCCGCGCGACCTTCCTGCGCACGGAATGGGCCGCCGGCTTCGCGGACGACAGCTTCGACCTCGTCGTGTCCAATCCGCCCTATATCCCCAGCGACGATATCGACGGTCTGGACCCCGAGGTCCGCGACCACGATCCCCGTCTGGCGCTGGACGGCGGTCCCGACGGCCTGACCGCCTATCGTGAACTGGCCCCCGAGATCCGCCGCATCCTGCGTCCCGAAGGCATCTTCGCTGTCGAGATCGGCTGGGATCAGGGCGCGGCGGTCAAGGCCCTGTTCGAGGCCGCAGGCTTCACCGACGTCATCGTGGTCAAGGACCTGTCCGACCGCGACCGTGTCGTTACCAACGGTCCGGACCCGAGGACCAATCCGATCCCGAAGATGTAAGCCGATCGCCGCCGCGGCGCGGGCGTGGAATAAACGCCCTTGGAAATCCTGTCTGCCCGCGCTACATCCTTTCTGTCTCCCACCCCATCGCACGCCTCGGACCGCTTCAGGTTCAGTCACGCGCGCTCGGGGCCAAGTGAGGGTCGGGCCGGTCGCCCGGCGGACCACGGGGCGACACAGGCATTTCCGAACACATCGTCGGCGGGGAATGGGCCCCGCTTCGCAAGCGGAACGACACGGACGGACCCCGGGCGATCTTCGCCCGGCCGGCCTCCCCAACAAGGCACAAGACGTCCATGAGAGATTTCAAGGGCATGAAGCGTCAGCGCGGGCGCAACCGCAAACAAGGCGGCGCCAGCAACGCGAACGCGACCAACCCGAACCGGTCGTGGGATTCCCAAGGCCCTGAGAACATCAAGGTCCGCGGCAACGCCCAGACCGTCTACGAGCGCTATATGCAGCTGGCCCGTGACGCGAGCGCCTCGGGCGACCGCGTTCTGGCCGAGAACTACACCCAGCACGCCGAGCACTATTTCCGCGTCCTGCGCGCCCTCCAGCCCCAGCGTCCGGTTTCCGAGATCGCCCAGCGCGAACTGGCCGGCCAAGGCTTCGACATCGACTTCGAGGACGAATCCGGCGCCCAGGCCGCCGCCATTCTCGCCGCCGCACAGGCCGAGACCGAGCGCCTCGCCCGCGAGGAGCAGCGTCGACAGGAGCGCGAGCAGAACGGCGGCGAATGGCGTCCCCGCGAAGAGCGCGAGCCTCGCGAGGCCCGGGAACAGCGCGAGCCGCGCGAGCCCCGTGAACCGCGTGAACCCCGCGCCGAAGGCGAAGCCGGCGACGACGGCCAGAACCGCGACGGCAGCCGTCGCGAAAGCCGCCGCGAACGCTGGGAGCGCCGCCGCGACGAACGCGTGCGCCGCATCGAATCCGAACAGAACGGCGATGCTCCGGCGTCTGAAGCCGACGGTGAGGACGCCCCCTCCGAAACCACCGCTCCGGCCGAAACTCCCGCGCCCCGCGCCCGCCGCTCCCGTCGCGACGAGGCGGACGACGCCCCCTCGGCCCTGCCCGGTTTCCTGACCCGCTCCAGCGCCTCCGCTCCCGCCGCGCCGGACGCCCCGCCCGAGGGCGGCGAGACCGAGGCTCCGGCCCCGCGCCGCCGCGCCCCTCGCCGGAAGGCCGAGACGCCGGCCGACGAAGGCTGACCTGAACAACTTTCACGCGTAAATATTCATCGGTTCACAACCTTTTCGCGCTTTGCTTCGTTCGCGAAACGGGGAGGTTGTGATGGCGTTTCTGCTCGTCGTGGCCACGATCAGCCTGTGCGCCGGTCTGGCCGGACTTCGCCTGTCCTTGCGCGCGCGTCAGGAGTCGGTGCGGCTCCGCGCATTGAACAACGCGCTCGAAAGCCGGGTCGCCGAACGCACCGCCGAGCTGCGCCGCGCACTCGATCAGGCCAGCGCCCGCGCCGCCGGCTTCGCCGCACGGCTGGCCAAGCCCATGCACATCGGCCGCATGGGACAGGTGCTCGCCGACACGGTCGCCGCGGCCCGGGCCGCCTCCGCCGCCTGACCCGGGCTTGACGTTGCCGCCCCGGACTGGCCTTTGGGTGGCTCGCGTTTCGGGGAACTGGATGTCGCTTCTGTCCCGCCTGTCGCTCGTCGCCCTCGCGGCCGCCTGCGCCCCGGCCTGCACGACCGCGCCTCCGCCCCCGCAGCCCCCGATCCCGCCGCCGCCCGTAGAGGCGCCGCCTGCGCCGACCGGCTGGCGGGCGCAGGCCGCCCGCGCCGACCTCGACCGCTACGCCCGCCTCGACGCCGCCTGGACGCTGGCGCTGGATCAGGCGCGACGCCTGCGTGGCTCCGGCGACCTGCGCGCCATCGGCGAACTGATCGTGCCTGACGCCCAGCGTCCCGCGGTCGCCCCCCCGCCCGGCGACTATCGCTGCCGCACCGTCAAACTGGGTTCGCGCGACGGCGACGAGGGCCTCGGGTACGTGGTCTACGGCTGGTTCGCCTGCCGCCTCGAGGCCACGCCCCACGGCGGCCTCCGCTTCGTCAAGCGCACCGGCAGCCAGCGCCCCGTCGGCGACCTCTATCCCGAGGACGATCGCCGCATGGTCCTGCTCGGCGCCATGGCCCTGTCCGACGATCCGGTCGCCCCGGCCTACGGCGCCGCCCCTGACCGCGACCTGATCGCCGTGCTGGAGCGGATCGGCGAGCGTCGCTGGCGTCTGGTCATCCCGTGGCCGGCCGCTGAGTCCAACCTCGACCTCATCGAGCTGGTCCCGGCCTGAGCATGTCGGTCCAGCACGTCGCTGTCGTCGGCGCGGGCCCCTCCGGTCTCGCCGCCGCCCTGATGCTGGCCCGTCAGGGCCGGCGCGTCACCCTGTTCGAGCGGTTCGACGAGGCCCGCCCGGTCGGCGCCGGCTTCATGCTCCAGCCCACAGGTCTGGCAGTGCTGGATGACCTCGGACTGACCCCGGCCGTCGCCGCCCTGGGCCAGCCGCTTAACCACATCTTCGGCCGCGAGGCCCGGCGCGGTCGCGTCGTTCTCGACATCCGCTACAGCGACCTGAACCGCCCGCGTCAGGCGCTGGGGGTCCATCGCGCCGCCCTGTTCCATGTCCTGCATCAGGCCTGCGTCGCCGAGGGCGTCGAGATCGTTACCGCGCGCGAAATGGTCGCCGCCGGAGAGGGCCGCCTGACCGACGCTGCGGGCCATGAGACTCCCGCCTTCGATCTGGTCATCGACGCCTCGGGCGCCCGCTCCCGCATCGCCGCCGCGCTCGGCCCCGGCCCGCGTCCGCTTCGCTTCGGCGCCCTGTGGGCCACCGTCCCCTGGCCCGGCGCCCCATTCGACGAGACCGCGCTGGAACAGGTCTATCGCGCGGCCGACAAGATGGTCGGCGTCCTGCCCGTCGGCGCTCGCCCCGGCTCGCCCGACCGTCTGGCCACCTTCTTCTGGAGCCTGAAGGCCGACGATCACCCGGCATGGCTCGACGCCGGCCTCGACGCCTGGAAGGGCGAGGCGCTCAGCCTCTGGCCCGAGATAGAGCCCGCGCTGGATGCCCTCACCGATCCGGACCAGCTGACCCTCGCCAGCTACGGCCACCACACCCTGATCCGCCCGGTCGCCGACCGGCTGGCGGTCATCGGCGACGCCGCCCACTCGACCAGTCCGCAGCTCGGTCAGGGCGTAAACATGGGCCTGCTCGACGCCCATGCCCTGACCGAGGCCCTCGCGACCCACGCCGACCTCGGCGATGCGCTCGCCGCCTACGCCCGCGTTCGCCGCTGGCATCTGCGCCTGTATCAGGCGCTCAGCTTCGGCTTCACCCCCTTCTATCAGGCTGACGGTCGCTTCCTGCCCTGGGTGCGAGACCACATTCTCGGCAAGGTCGCGCGTCTGCCTTTTGCGCCGCGCCTGCTGGCCGCCACCGTCTCGGGCCTGCTGCTTGATCCGCGCCGGCGCTGAACCGTCCCGGCCGCCAGCCGTTGAACGGCTCAGCCAGACCGGAGTTCTCATGCGTCCCCTGATCGCCGCCGCCTCGCTCATCGCCCTGCTCGCAGCCTGTGGAGAGCGAGACCCCGCCCCGGCCGCCGATCCTGCGGCCACGCCTCCCGCTGCTGAAACACCAGCGCCCGCCCCCGCATCCGGGACATCTTCCAGCGCCCCCGCGCCGGGCGAACAGGGCGGGACCTCTGACTGGCGTCAGGTCGCCAGCGCCGCCGACATCTCCAGTCTCGGCCGTCTCGATCAGGCCTGGCGCCTCGCCCGCGCGGAAGCCGAGGACAAGGGTTTCGCCTCCGAGGTCGAGGCGCTCGGTCCGCTTGTCGATCCCAACGCCGGCCAGCCCGGCCGCCTTCAGCCCGCGCCCGGAACCTACAGGTGCCGCACGGTCAAACTCGGCACGAAGGCGGAGTCCGGTCTCGCCTACGTCGCCTATCCGCCGTTCCGCTGCACCGTCGAACTGACTCCCGGCGGCGATCTGGTCCTGACCAAGACCACCGGCTCGCAACGCACCCGGGGCCTGCTCTATCCGGACACGGACAGTCGCCTCATCTTCATCGGCGCGCAGGCCTGGGGCATGGACGAGACCGGCTTCCCGACCTACGGCCAGCAGCCCGAGCGCGATCAGGTCGGCGTCTTCGAACGCATCGGCGCCGACCGCTGGCGGCTGGTCATCCCCTTCCCACGTGTGGAGTCCAAGCTCGAAATTCTCGAACTGACCCGCTGATCCATCTGAAGTATTGTATATTACCGATTGGCTTCCGAACGTTAAAGTTCGAACAGAATCATCATATAGACTTGCGTATTTTGCCCTTTTGCTTGAGCAAAACCTAGGTCAATGTGGATTTTTTGATGCATATCGGAACTTTCGCCGCTGCAACGCTGCTCTGCGTTCTCTTGGCGACGCCCAGCGCCCGCGCTGATTACCCAAGAGCATTGACACAGAAGGATACGAACGCTCGGCCGCCGATAGCGGGTCTGGTGATCACCCATACCCGATTTAATCTTGAAAACGGCCTGACTGTCATTGTCCACGAGGATCACAGGGCGCCGATCGTTGCGGTGGCGGTATGGTACAATGTGGGTTCTAAGGACGAGCCTCCGGGGGCGACTGGCTTCGCCCACCTGTTCGAACACCTGATGTTCAGCGGGTCGGAGAATTCGCCGATGAAGTACGCCGAGGCCATGGCGCCTACGGGGGCTACCGGCGTGGACGGCACCACGAGATTTGATCGTACGAGCTATTTCGAAACTGTTCCGACTCCAGCGCTCGAAAGGGCGCTGTTTCTGGAGAGCGACCGGATGGGCTATCTGCTGGGTCAGGTCGGGCAGGACGCGCTCGATCTGCAGCGCGGTGTCGTCCAGAACGAGAAGCGCCAGAACGACAACCAGCCGTTCGGCCTGACCGACTACGCCACCCTCGCCGCCCTGTTTCCCGATGGCCACCCGTATCGGCATTCACCAATGGGTTCGATGGCCGATCTGGACGCCGCGGACCTCGAAACGGTGCGCAACTGGTTCCGCGAGAACTATGGTCCGAACAATTCGGTGCTGGTGCTGGCGGGCGATATCGACGAAGCGACAGCCCGCACGCTCGCGAACCGGTACTTCGGAGCCATTCCCCGAGGTCCTGACAATAGGCCCGCCGAAGCCGACATCCCGACCTTGCCCGCGCCGATCGAGGAGGTGCTTCGGGATCGTGTCGGCCAGACCCGTGTCAGCCGGAGCTGGGCGGTGCCGGGCATGCTTCATCCGGATTCCGTTCCCCTCGCTGTCGGCGCATCGATCCTGAGCGGCCTGTCGAGCTCGCGTCTGCACACCGCCTTGGTTCGGGAAGACCAGATCGCATCCAGCGTGACCAACGGCCATTCCGCCTTCCACCGTGTCGGCGTGTTCAACATCTCGGCGAATGTGAAGCCAGGCGAGGACGCCCGCGCCGTAGGCGCACGCATGGACGCCGTTCTGGAAGACCTCATCGCCAACGGCCCGACACAGGACGAAATCGACCGCGCCGTCACCCAATATGTGACAGGCCGACTCTCGAGACTGGAACAGGCCAGCGGCAAGGCCGCCATTCTCGCCGAAGGTCAGGTTATGGCGGGAGATCCAGGCTTTTATCAAAGAGAACTGGAAATCTATGCGGCGTTGACGCCGGCGCGGGTTCAGGCGGCGCTGCGCAAGTGGCTGACTCGGCCGGCCTACATCCAGATCGTCGAGCCCGGTGAGCGCGCTCCGTACGTGGATGTCGCGACCGGAGCTCCCGGCGCCGAGCCTGCGTCGGTCGCTTCGGTCCAGCGGGTCGTGCGCGACGCGCCCCCGGCCATCGGGCCTTTTTCACGGGTCGATTTTCCGACCGTCGGACGCACGCATCTGTCGAACGGAATCGAGGTCGTCTACGCCCGCTCGACCGCTATACCCATGACCAGGTTGGCATTGGAGTTCGACGCCGGATACGCCGCTGACCGGGTCGACAGACTGGGCGCCCATGGTCTGATGCTGGATGCGCTGAAGGAGGGTTCCACGACGCGGGACTCGATCGCCCTCGCGTCCGCTCAGGAACGACTCGGGATCTCGATGACGTTCAGCGCGTCCATGGATCGCACGACGGCCAGCCTGTCGGCGGTGACGACCAACCTCGATCCCTCGCTGACCCTGCTGTCGGACGTGGTGCGCAATCCGGCCTTCGCCCAGCCGGAGCTGGATCGCCTGAAAGCCCAGCGTCTGGCGGCGCTGGCCAATGAGAAGACCCAGCCGAACGCCATCGCCGCCCGCGCCCTGCCGCCGCTGATCTATGGCTCCAACAGCCCCTATGGCCGCCCATTCTCGGGCACCGGGACCGAGCCGGTGATCACGGCCCTGACCCGCGACGACATGGTGGGCGAGCACGCGGCGTGGATCCGTCCGGACAACGCCAAGCTGTTCGTGGTCTCGGACCTTCCGCTGGCCGAACTGACGCCGAAGCTGGAGGCCGCCTTCGGCGACTGGCGCGCGCCGTCGGCCGCGAAGGGGACGAAGGACTTCACCGCCGCCGTGCCGGACACCACCGCGCGCATCGTCCTGATCGACCGGCCGCAGTCGCCGCAGTCGCTGATCTACGCCGGCGAGGTGCTGCCGGTGTCGGGGACCGACGACAATCTGGGCCTGACCACGGCCAACGTCGTGCTGGGCACCGACTTCCTGTCGCGCATCAACGCCGACCTGCGCGAGACCAAGGGCTGGTCCTACGGCGTGCGCGGCGCCGTCAGCACGCTGGAGCACCGCTCGCCCTACATCATCAGCGCGCCGGTTCAGGCCAACCGCACCGGCGAGTCGATCGCCGCCCTGCTGGCCCAGTACAACCGCTTCCTCGGCGCGGAAGGCGTCACGGCGGCGGAACGGGAACGCACGGTGCTGGGCGAGACCCGGGCGCTGGCCGGCAGCTACGAGACCTCGGGCCAGATCCTCGGCGGCCTACGGTCCAACGACCTGTACGGCCGTCCGGACGACTATCAGGAAAATCTGGCCGGCCGGATCAACGCCCTGACCGCCGAACAGCTGGACGCCGCCGCCCGCGCCAACATCAACCCCAACCGCTTCGTCTGGGTGATCGTAGGCGACGCCTCGGTGGTCCGCCCGCAGCTGGAATCCCTCGGCCTGCCCATCGAGGTCCAGCCCGCGCCCTGATCAGGCACGCCATCGACAGCCGGCCCCGGGAAACCGGGGTCGGCGCCTGTCATCTAGGTCAGCCCGGCCTGCGCCCGAGCGATCCGCTCGATGAGTTGCAGCGGCAGCTTGTCCTTGTAGGGCAGCTGCACTGTGTCGCTCTTCGCCCGGTACGGCCCGACCTCGGCCTCGAGCGCCGCGTCGCCGCGATAGATGGGATACAGGCCGATGTGGGTCTTCCACGCCCCGAGATAGAGGAAGTTGCGCCCGTCGCGTCGGAAGGCGGCGATGCCGTAGCTGATCTTTTCCTCCGCATCCGGAACGGCCTTTCGGATCGCCTCCCGCACCGCCGTCGCCGCGGTCCGCGCCGGCTCGGGCTGTGCGGCGATATAGGCATCGACGGTCCCGGGCTTGCTCATGGTCAGGCCTTCGTCAGTCTCAGGTCCTGATAGTCGTAGCTGAAGTCCGCATCCGGGCTGACCGCCTTGACCGTCGCGCTTGCCGGTCGGCCGTTCTCCAGAGCGAAGGTCACGAACGCATCCTCCTCACGCTTGTCGGGGAAGCGGGTGCGCAGGGTTTCGCCGTCATAGGGCTCCAGCGGCCCCTTCAACGCGGGCGTCCGGCTGAAGGTCAGCCACAGGCCGCCGTTGCGTTCCGAGATGACGATGTCGCCGTACCAAGGGTCGCGCCACGTGCCGGCATAGGCCGACAGCGGCAGCGACGGCTTCGCGCCCGCCGCCTGTTTGGCGTCGATCTCCGCCGCGGCGGCGATGGACTTGTCGATCCCCTCGCGCTCCAGCCGCTTCGAATCGGCGATCCAGTCGAAGGCCGGCCCCATGCGGCTCGCGCCCATGATCACATCGGCGATGCCCGAGCGCAGGGCCCGGAGCAGGAAGCTCTCTTCCGCATTGGTGAAATAGCTGAACCCGACCTTGCGGCCCGGCAGCAGAACCGTGCCCGAGATGCCGCCCGGCGATCCGCCGCCGTGGGTGATCATCCGCTCGCCGCGATAGTCCATCACCTGCCAGCCGGTCGCATAGGTCGCGGTCACAGCGCGCCCCGGCATGTCTGGCGTCGGGCCGCCCGAGTTGGAGACGATGACGTTCGGCCGCCACATCTCACGACCCTGCGCCTCGGAGAACAGCCGCGAACCGTCCGGCAGAACGCCGCCCGACAGCTGCACCGCCATCCACCTGGACCAATCCACGGCGTTGGTCAGGAAGCCGCCGGCGGCCGCCGCCGAGGTCCAGTTCCAGACCTCCTGAACCGAGTCCGCGATCCGCGTCATCGACCCCTGATAGCGCAGGGGCGGTCCGACCCGGCCGTGCGGCAGGGCGCATTTGGACGGATCGGCGTCCTTCATCACCACAAGGGTGTCAGTCATGCCCAGACGATCGACGATCCGGGTCTGGACGAACTGCTCCCACGGCATGCCGCTGGCCGCCGCCACGACCTCGCCGGCCGCCACGAACATCAGATTGCAGTAGTGGTAGCGCTGCCGGAACAGGTCCTCGATCGGCACATTCGGGATCGCCGCCATGATCTCGGCGCGGGTCCGGTCGCTGTTGGGCCAGAACAACAGGTCGCCGGCGCCGAGGCCGAAGCCGATCCGGTGGCTGACCAGATCGCGCACCGTGACCAGATCATTCAGCTCGGGCTTCGACAGGGTGAAGCCGGGCAGATAGGTCCGCACCGGCTCGTCCCATTTCACCTTCCCCTCGTCGACCAGGATGGCCAGCGCGGCACAGGTGATCGCCTTGGTGTTCGAGGCGATGGCGAACAGGGTCCGCTCGTCCGCGGGCTCCGGCCGGTCCATGGCCTTCTTGCCATAGCCGCGGGTCAGCACCGCCTTGCCGTCGCGCACGACCGCCACAGACACCGCCGGCTGATCCGGCCACGCCTGCAGGCACTGCTTCACATAGGCGTCGATCGCGGCTGCCAGCGCTGCGTCGTCTCCCGCCGCCTCCTGCGCCCACGCGCCGAAGGGAACCACGACGCCCGTTGCGGCGACGGACGAGGCCAGCGCGGCGCGGCGGGTCAGGCGGATGGACATGAAGCGGCTCCTGAAAACTCGGGCAAAACCTAGCTCGCAGGATCGGTCGACGCCAGAGCCTGTCCCGCCCTCAGGCCGGCCGGAGAACGCCGATAAGCGAACATGAAGGGTATGTAATGTTTCAGTAATTGCCCATTTCAGCCGTCATTATGACGGCGATTTAACTGTCAAGCACCCTTTACCTTCGCATATAACGCCGATCTCACCGCGTTGGTGACGGGGGCTATCATGACGACTTTCAAACTCTGGCTGCTGACCGGCGCCGCTCTGGCCGCCACGTCGGGGAGCGCGTTCGCCCAGACGGCGCCGACGACTCCGCCGCCCGCGCAAACCCCCGCCCAAACCCCGCCCGCTGCGACGCCCGCCCCGGCCCAGACCCCCGCGCCCGAGCCCGAGGACGACGAGCCGACCAAGGTCGAGGACGTGGTCGTCAACGCACGCCAGAGTGATGTCCGCACCTCGATCGACTCAGTCAGCTACAGCCTCGCCGACGACCTGCAGGCCGCGACCGGTTCGCTGGCCGAGGCCCTGCGCAACGTGCCTTCGGTCGAGGTCGATCCCGACGGCAACGTCAGCCTGCGCGGCGACGCCAATGTCACCATCCTCGTCGACGGCCGACCCTCGACCCAGTTCAACGGCCCCAGCCGCGGCCCGATGGTGCTGCAGATTCCGGCGAACCAGTACGCCCGCATCGAGGTCATGACCAACCCGTCGGCGGCCTACAGCCCCGAGGGCTCGGGCGGCGTCATCAACCTGATCTCCAAGCCGAACACGGTCCGCGCCGGCGCCACGACCACCGGCTCCATCCGCGCCAATGTCGGCGACAATGGCCGCTGGAACATCGGCGGCAACATCGCCCACGTGATGGGCAAGACCACGCTGTCGGCCGATATCGGCATCCGTCACGACACCTTCGTTCAGGAGGTCGAACGCCTGCGCACGCGGCTGGATTCGGGCTCCGGCCAGTTCCTTGAGGCGCGCCAGAACCAGACCGTCTCGGGCGATTCCGACACCGTCTTCGTGCGTCTGGCGGCCGAGCATAACCTCGACGACAAGACCCAGCTGTCGGGCGACATCCGCCACACCGACATCGACAACCTCGCCGACGCCATCGACCTGTACGAAGCCGACGCCGTGGGCGGCGGTCTGGCCTCGGCCTACACCCGCAACTCGTTCGGCGGGTTCCAGGGCCAGTTCTCGGGCGCCTCGGCGCGCGTCCTGCGTCGCTTCGACGACCAGGGTCACGAGTGGTCCAACGAGCTCCGCTACGATCGCAACAACTTCACCTTCGGCTTCGACACGGCGGTCAACCAGACCATCCCCGCCACGCCGACCTTCTTCGAGGACGTCGAGCTCCGGAACCGTCAGAACCAGATCGGCTACACCAGCGCCTATGTCCGGCCCTTCGCCGACGGCGGCCGCCTGCGCGCGGGGTATGAGCTGCAGGCGGTCAGCCTTGAGCTCGACAACGCCGTCGCCCGTGGGCCGACGCCCGGCGGCCTGATCCCCGACCCGATCGTGTCCAACGAATTCCACTTCGATCAGCAGGTCCACGCCCTCTACGCGACCTACGAAAAGCCGTTCAGCGAGAAGCTGTCGGCCCAGTTCGGCCTGCGTCTGGAACAGGCCAATCTCGATCTCGATCAGGTCACGACCAACATCCAGTCGTCCAACGACTACTTCCGCGCCTATCCGACGATACATCTGGCCTACACCCTGGCCGAGGGCGAGAGCGTGCGCGGCAGCTACAGCCGGCGTATCGCACGGCCGCAGCCGCAGCAGCTGAACCCCTTCCTCAGCTATCAGGACCCGCTGAACTACCGCTCGGGCAATCCGGATCTGCTGCCACAGGAAACGGATTCGTTCGAGGTCATGTACCAGAAGCGGGCGGGCCAGAACTTCTACCAAGCCACCCTCTACTACCGCGACACGAAGGATGCGTTCACCGAGGTGACCACCGATCTCGGGACCGGCATCTTCCTGACGCGGCCGGAGAACCTCGGCTCCAGCCGCTCGACCGGGCTCGAACTGGTGGCCAACGGCGCCCTGCACCCGACCCTGCGCTACAGCGCCAGCGTCAACGCCTATCGTCAGGAGATCGACGCGGCCGGCATTCCCGGCGCGGTGGATCGCAGCGGCGACGGCGTGGGCGGCCGCCTGACGCTGAACTGGTCTCCGACGCAGGAGGACTTCGTGCAGTTGTCCGGCATCTGGGCCGGCGACCAGCTGCAGGCGCAGGGCGTGCGGGAACAGACCACGCTGCTGAACTTCGGCTACCGTCGGAAGATCAACAAGGACTGGTCGTTCAACGTCACCGCCCGCGATTTGCTGGACGAGTACGGCGCCGTCAGCACCATCGAGACGCCGACCTTCACCGACCGCACCAGCATCACCTTCGGCGGCCGCGCCGTCTATGTCGGCTTCACCTGGAACTTCGGCACGGGCCAGCGCCGTCCGGAGCAGTTCGACTTCTCGGCGCCCACGACCGGCAGCTGACGCATCCGTCCGGCCCTTGTGTGACGCAGGGGCCGGGCCCACCTGAAGTGCAACCGGGACCGCGTCGCTCGCAGTGAGGACGGGGTTCCGGAACTCCGCCTTTCAGGGGATGAACACGTGAACCTCGACCTTTACTCCGACCGCGCCAGACAGGCCGTCCAGTCGGCCCAGTCTCTCGCCCTCGCCCGCCGGCACCAGCAGTTCGCACCCGAGCACCTGCTCAAGGTGCTGCTGGAGGAGCGCGACGGCCTCGCCCGCAATCTGATCACCGCCGCCGGCGGCGACGCGAAGCGCGCCGAGGCCGATGTCGAGACCGCGCTGAAGAAGCGCGCTCAGGTCTCCGGCGGCTCGGGCCAGCTCTATCTCGACGGCGACACCGCCCGCGTCTTCGCCGCCGCAGAGGCCGCCGCAAAGAAATCCGGCGACCAGTTCGTGACCACCGAACGCGTCCTGTCCGCGCTGGCGAAAGAAGGCGGCGTCGCCAAAACCGTGCTCACCGCCGCCGGCGTCACGCCGGACAAGCTCGACGAGGCCATCAACGAGATCCGCAAGGGCAAGACCGCCGACTCGGCCGGGGCCGAGGACGCCTATGACGCCCTGAAGCGCTACGCCCGCGACCTGACGCTGGCCGCCGCCGACGGCAAGATCGATCCGGTCATCGGCCGCGACGAGGAAATCCGCCGCACCATTCAGGTCCTCGCCCGCCGCACCAAGAACAACCCCGTCCTGATCGGCGAACCCGGCGTCGGCAAGACCGCCATCGTCGAGGGTCTGGCGCTCCGCATCGTCAACGGCGACGTGCCCGAAAGCCTGCGCGACAAGAAGGTCATGGCGCTGGACATGGGCAGCCTCATCGCCGGCGCGAAATACCGCGGCGAGTTCGAGGAGCGGCTGAAGGCCGTGCTGAACGAGGTCTCCGCCGCCGAGGGCCAGATCATTCTCTTCATCGACGAGATGCACACCCTGGTCGGCGCCGGAAAGGGCGACGGCGCCATGGATGCGTCCAACCTGCTCAAGCCCGCGCTGGCCCGGGGCGAGCTGCACTGCGTCGGCGCCACCACGCTGGACGAGTACCGCAAGCACGTCGAAAAGGACGCGGCTCTCGCCCGCCGCTTCCAGCCCGTCTTCGTCGAGGAGCCCTCGGTCGAGGACACGGTGTCGATCCTCCGTGGACTGAAGGAGAAGTACGAGGTCCACCACGGCGTGCGCATTTCCGACAGCGCCATCGTCGCCGCCGCGACCCTGTCGAACCGCTACATCACCGACCGTTTCCTGCCCGACAAGGCGATCGACCTCGTCGACGAGGCCGCCAGTCGCGTGCGCATGGCCGTCGACTCCAAGCCCGAGGCGCTGGACGAGATCGACCGCCGTCTGGTCCAGCTGAAGATCGAACGCGAGGCCCTGAAGAAGGAAACCGATTCAGCGTCCAAAGCCCGCCTCGAAAAACTCGAGGACGAGATCGCCGACCTTGAGGGCCAGTCCGATGACCTGACCGCCCGCTGGAAGGCCGAAAAGGAAAAGGTCGGCGCCGGCGCCCAGTTGCGCGAAACCCTCGACCGCCTGCGCGCCGAACTGGCCGCCGCCCAGCGCGCCGGCGACCTCGGCCGCGCGTCGGAGATCGCCTACGGCCAGATTCCCGGCATCGAGAAGCAGCTTGCCGAGGCCGAAGCCAACGAGGCCGACAAGTCCGGCCCCCTGACCCCGGAGGTCGTCGACGCCGAACAGATCGCCGCCGTCGTCTCCCGCTGGACCGGCGTCCCCGTCGACAAGATGCTGGAGGGCGAACGCGAGAAGCTGCTCAAGATGGAGGACGTGCTCAGCGGCCGCGTGATCGGTCAGGACGAGGCGCTGGCCGCCGTGTCCGACGCCGTTCGCCGCGCCCGCGCCGGCCTGAACGACCCCCACCGCCCGCTCGGCTCCTTCCTCTTCCTCGGCCCCACGGGCGTGGGCAAGACCGAGCTGACCAAGGCGCTGGCCGAGTTCCTGTTCGACGACGAGGCCGCCATCACCCGCCTCGACATGTCCGAGTACATGGAGAAGCACAGCGTCTCCCGCCTGATCGGCGCCCCTCCCGGCTATGTCGGCTATGACGAGGGCGGCGCCCTGACCGAGGCGGTGCGCAGGCGCCCCTATCAGGTCGTCCTGTTCGACGAGGTCGAGAAGGCCCACCCGGACGTCTTTAACGTCCTGCTTCAGGTGCTGGACGACGGCCGCCTGACCGACGGTCAGGGCCGCACCATCGACTTCCGCAACACCCTGATCATCATGACCTCCAACCTCGGCTCCGAGGCCCTGGCCGGTCAGGGCGAAGGCGACGACGTCGAGACCGTGCGCCCCTACGTCATGGAGGCCGTCCGCGCCCACTTCCGCCCCGAATTCCTGAACCGCATCGACGAGATCATCCTCTTCCGCCGCCTCGGCCGCGCCCAGATGTCCGGCATCGTCCGCATCCAGCTGTCGCGGTTCGAAAAGCTGCTGGCCGACCGCAGACTGACCCTGTCCCTCGACGACGGCGCCTACGCCTGGCTCGCCGACAAGGGTTACGACCCGGTCTATGGCGCCCGCCCGCTCAAGCGCGTGATCCAGAAGGAACTGGTCGACCCGATCGCGCGCAAGCTGCTGGCGGGGGAGGTGGAGGACGGGTCAGTGATCGCGGTGTCGGCGGGCGCGGACGGGCTGGAGATCGGGAAGGCGCGGGTGCACTGACGAGCCCGAACGCTCTGGCTTAACCGCTGGTGTAATCAAACCGTCGGAGAGTCGATGTCTGAGTCTTGGTCCTTTGTGGCGATCGCGAGCTGTCGCCACAGCATAGGATGCACATAGATCATCGTATCGTCGCCTACGTCAGCGGCATTCAGGGTCTGTCGTCCGCGGTAATTCCATTTGACTGGCGTTCCCGCATCAGTCTTGAGGCCCAAGACCCCAACCTTGTAGAGCGCATCGAGCCACTCGTTCCTGAATTCTCGGGCTTTTCCTCCGCCATACGAGCCCGCCTGCAATGCTGCTGCTCCAAGCCGGTCTGTTTCCGCGCCTTTTGAAGTCGCTAGATCGAGCATCAAGTCTTCGATCTGGCCATCTGTGATTGATCCCAACGTGAATCGACGAGCCCGCCCGATTAGGGGCTTACAGGCTCGGTCCAGAAGCGGGTAATGGCCGAGCCACTCATCCCGCAAGGCGTTAAATCGATCAGCACTATAAGGCTCCTCCGCCTTCCTGACCGCCGCCACGGTGACTCGGTCGCTTCCAACAGATTGATCGATACATTCGTTGACGAAGGCGATTATGTCGCGCGGGCGGTGGAGGGTTCGCTGGACAATATACGGAAGGCTCTCGCTCTGGTTTATCCGATCAGGAAATATCTCATCAAAACCAACCGCCGCGTTGCTGTATTGCCTCTTTATGGATTCCTTTAGGCGCCGATCTACGATCTCTTTAAGTTCCCCCGGAAGCCATTCAACATTCAGGATGTTTCCTTTATACTTTTCCTCCTGAAACCCTTCGTCCCGGGTCGACTCGAAGACACGCTCGAGAAGGTCGGTTCGTATTGATATGACGATTTTTACGTTCGATACCTTCTTGAATTTCTTACAGGTTTCAATAAGGGCGCGGACAAGCCAGAGCTTGGTTTGGCCTGTCGCAAAGTTCAAATCCAGATCATCTATTAAGACGTAGTGAGGCTTCTTGTAGTCATCGAAGACTTCTTCATGCAACCAATCTATGACTTCGCTGAGTTGCTGAAGGTGCACGTTGTCAACGACCTTCTGAGCTCGAGCAACGACGTCTTTTCTGTGCTCCTCAGACGCGAATGATCGCCCACCAGCCTTGGCCGCAATCGGCCCCGCAGCTTCCAAGCTAGCGTTCAATTCCGATTCAAATTTCTGGGTAACTTGGGTGATCCTAGCATCTGTTTCTAGCCAGAAATCGGACCCGAATGAGCGCATGTATTCCATGGCCCGTTTCCGCTTTTGATTGAAAGCGTCCGAGAATTTTGCAAAAAACTGCCGAGTTCTCTGCTCATCTTCTAGCTTGAAGTGATATTTGATGAGCTCGGTAGCTATGACGTGGCGCCACAGAAGTTGATAGAAAAGATCGAGCTTTACGCCCGCTGCTTCGAAAAAGCGGATAATATCCGAGTTGGAAATGTACTGGAGTGATAGTTCGGCTGGATCGATGCGAATTGTCCGATCACGCTCCCTCTCAAGACGCCGAATAATCGCGGTTTTGCCTGTCCCCGTTCTTCCGAGAAGCAAGAATTTCGGCGAAGAAAGGTCCGAGATTTCCTTGAACGCATAGTTCTCGAAGAATGTCGTAAACAGAAATTCGTCGTCGTCTTCAGCCGCTGGTTGGCCGATGTTTTGGCCCTGTCGAAGGGTAATTGGGTTCCGCGGTTTTGGGCTCATAAACAAGCTTCGCGGGAATCGTGCGCGGTCGTCAAGCGCGGTTATCCAACCGTTGAAGCGTAACCGTGGATGAGAAAAGGCCCCGGCGTCGCCACCGAGGCCTCTGGTCTCCCCGCCGTCGCGCGTTCGCGACCTACGGGTTGATCACGATCTTCACGCAGCCGTCCTTCTTCTCCTGAAACGTCTTGTACATGTCCGGTCCGTCCTCGAGCCTGATCTTGTGGGTGATCAGGAAGCTGGGGTCGATCTCCCCCGCCTCGATCTTGCGCATCAGGGGTTCGAGATAGCGCTGCACATGCGTCTGGCCGGTCTTCAGGGTCAGGCCCTTGCCGACGAAGGCGCCCATCATCACCGGCACGCCGCCGACGAAGACGCCGGGCAGGCTGATGGTCCCGCCCGGGCGGCAGGCGACGATGGCCTGGTTCAGGGCGTAGGCCCGCTCCATCTTGCCGGCGACAGCCTCCTGCGTCTTCTCGATCAGGCTGCCCGAGCCGTGGCTTTCCAGACCGACGGCCTCGATGACCGAGTCCGGGCCGCGTCCGTTGGTGCGGGCCAGAATCTCGTCCTGCAGCTCGCCCTTCACGGCCGAGAAGTCGATCGTCTCGGCGCCGCCCGCCTCGGCCATCGCCAGCCGTTCCTCGACCTCGTCGATGGCGATGACCCGCTCGGCGCCCATCATGAAGGCGCTGCGGATGGCGAACTGGCCCACGGGGCCGCAGCCGAAGACGAGGACGGTGTGCCCCGGCTTGATGTCCGCATTCTCGGCCGCCATCCAGCCGGTCGGGAAGATGTCGGACAGGAACAGCACCTGATCGTCGGTCAGGCCCTCAGGCACCTTGATCGGCCCCACGTCGGCGAAGGGGACGCGCAGATACTCCGCCTGCCCGCCGGGGAAGCCGCCGTACATGTGGGTGTAGCCGAACAGGCCGGCCGTCGGATAACCGGTCGTCTTCGCCTGTTCCGCCCCCGCCGGATTGGACACCTCGCACAGGCTGAACAGCTGGCGTTTGCAGAACTCGCAGTCGCCACAGCTGATGGTGAAGGGCACGACGACGCGGTCGCCGACCTTCAGCTTCTTGTTGTCCTTACCGACGGCGACGACCTCGCCCATGGTCTCGTGACCCATGACGTCGCCGTGCTTCATCCCGGGCACGAAGCCGCCGTACAGGTGCAGGTCGGATCCGCAGATGGCGCAGCTGGTCACGCGGATGATGGCGTCGCGGCCGTCCTGGATCTCGGGATCCGGGACCTCCTCGCAACGGATCTTTTCCTTACCCTGCCAGCACAGCGCCTTCATGACCGTCTCCATCGAATGAGGAGAAGGAAGGTCCGGCGGGCGCGCCTGTTCCGTCGGGTATCCGACACAGGCGCGTGACCGGGCGCGGCATGAAGCGTCAGTCCATCAACTGCTGGCTCAGATAGACGTAGTGCCGGGCCCAGCGGCGGGCGTTGGCGACCGGGTCGGCGTCGTTGGAGTGCCCGCCCGAGGTCTCCTCATAATAGAGGTGGTCGTAGCCCATGTCCCCCAGCCGGGCCGCGAACTTGCGGGCGTGGCCGGGGTGGACCCGGTCGTCGCGGGTATTGGTGGTGATGTAGACGCGCGGATACTCCGCCCCCGGACGAAGGTTCTGATAGGCGGAATAGCGGGCGATGAAGGCGGCGTCGGCGGGCACGCGCGGGTCGCCGTATTCGCCGATCCATGACGCGCCGGCCGGCAGGTCCTGATAGCGCAGCATGTCGATCAGCGGGCTCTCGATCACCGCCGCGTTGAACAGCTCCGGATGCTGGGTGATCGACACCGAGGTCAGCACCCCGCCGTTCGACCGGCCGTAGATGCCCAGCTTCTCCGGCGTGGTGATGCCCCGCTGCTGCAGGTCGCGGGCGACGGCGGCGAAGTCGTCGAAGGCCAGCTGGCGGTTCTCGCGCAGCACCGCCTGGTGCCAGGCCGGGCCGAACTCGCCCCCGCCCCGGATGTTGGCCTGCACGAAGACGCCGCCGTTCTCGAGCCACAGCTTGCCCATCTCGGGCTTGTAGGCGGGCGGGAAGCTGACCTGAAAGCCGCCGTAGCCGAACAGGATGGTCGCCGCCGGCGCGGCCTGGTTCTTCGGCCGGGTGACGAAATAGGGGATCTTCGTCCCGTCGGACGAGGTCGCCTCGAACTGTTCGGTCACATGGGTCGAGGCGTCGAACTTGGCCGGCGTCGACTTCAGCTCGACCGGCGCCGACGCGTCAGCCGCCAGAAGACCCAGGGTCGGCGGCGTCAGGAACCCTTGCGCGGAAACGAAGACCTGTCCCGACGCCTTCGAACTGTCGCCCAGTCCGATGGCGCTGTTCTCCGGTCCGGCGATGTCGGCGCCCGACCAGATGGGCTGATTGTTCTGGCCGAACCGGTAGCGCATGACCCGGCTGACGACGTTGTCCGAGATGACGGCCACGACGTGATCGTCCATGACCGCCACGTCCTGCAGGGACTGGCGCGGCGTGGGCGTGAAGATCGTTTCCGGATCCGTATCCGGGTAGAACCCGCCCGCGCCCCGGGCCAGCTCCTCCATCGAGATCGCCAGCAACGCCCCTGGCGCGATCGTCCGGGGGCCCCAGCGCCACGCCTCGTCGTTCGACAGCACCAGCCGCTGGCCCAGCGTCCCGTAGATCGACACCCGCTCAGGCACGGCCAGCTTGACGGGCCGACCGTCGACCAGCCGCCACGTCTCCGACCGATAGGTGTCCAGCGGCCGCGAAATGATCACCGCCTCCACCGCCCCGCGACTGTCGCGATACAATGAGGCCGACACGCCATAGCCGCCGTCCGACTGGTCGCCGCGGTAGACCTCGGTCGCGTCAGCCAACGACTGGCCGCGCTTCAGCGATTTCACGATGTAAGGATAACCCGACTCCGTCAGCGTGCCCGCGCCGAAGTCCGTAGCGACCAGAAGCGTGTCGCGGTCCAGCCAGCTGATCCGGTGCTTGCCTTCCGGCAGCACGAAACCGTCGTCGACGAATCGCTTGGTCGTCGTGTCGAACTCGCGCACCACCACCGCATCCTTGCCGCCGTCCGACAGGCTGATCAGGCAGCGAGTCTCGTTCGGGGCCAGACAGCTGGCGCCCTTCCAGACCCAGTCCTTGCCCTCGGTTCGCGACAGGGCGTCGATGTCCAGCAGGGTTTCCCACGGCGGGGTCGCCGCGCGATAGCCGTCCAGCGTCGTCCGCCGCCACACCCCCTTGGGATTGGTCGCGTCCTGCCAGAAATTGCCGATCCCCTCGCCGAGGAAGACCGGCGCCGGAATGCGGTCCGTCGCCGTCAGGATCGCCTCAGCCTCAGCCCGGAAGGTCTCGTAGCGCGGATCGCCGGTGAGGGCCGCGAGGCTCTTCCCGTTCTCGGCCCGCACGAAGGCCATAGCCTCGGCGCCGTTGACCTCCTCCAGCGCCAGATGATCGTCCGCGGCCCGCACGCCGGCGGGAGACAGGTCCGCCGGCATGTGCGGAGGGGTCTGGGCCAGCGCCCCGCTGCTGATCGCTATCGCCGCCACGCCTGTCATCAGGAACCGGATCATCACAAACTCCGCTCATCGCAGGGCGCGGACCTGCGAGCGTCCGCGCCGGATATGTCGTCCCGGCCCCGCATCCGGCCGGCCCTACTCCTGCGCCGGCGAGTCCATCAGCCGGCGGCTCAGATAGGTGTATTCCAGCGCCAGACGCCGGGCCGTCTCCTGCAGGTTTGCCCCCGCCGCGTGGCCGCCGTCGGTGTTCTCGTAGAACAGCACCGGATAGCCCAGCTCCTCCAGCCGCGCCGCCGCCTTGCGGGCGTGGCCCGGATGGACGCGGTCGTCCTTGGTCGAGGTGTGGATGAAGACTTCCGGATAGGGCTGGCCGGCGGCGAGGCGCTGATAGGGCGAATACTGTTCGATCCACGCCCGTTGTTCCGGAATGTCCGGATTGCCGTACTCGGCGATCCAGCTCGCCCCCGCCAGCAGCTTGTGGAAGCGCAGCATGTCGAACAGCGGCACCTGGATGACCGCGCCGTTGATCAGGTCCGGACGCTGGGTCAGCATCGCCCCCATGAACAGCCCGCCCTGCGAGCCGCCCATGATGCCCAGATGCGGCTGGCTGGTGATGTCGCGCGCGATCAGGTCCAGCGCCACGGCCTGAAAGTCCTCGTGCGCCCGCTGGCGGTTCTGCTGCAGCGCCGCCTGGTGCCAGCGCGGGCCGAACTCGCCGCCGCCCCTGGTGTTGGCCACCACATAGACGCCGCCCCGCTCCAGCCACAGCTTGCCGACCGTCGCCGAATAGCCGGGCAGCAGCGAGTTCTGGTAGCCGCCATAGCCGTACAGCAGCGTCGGATTGGACCCGTCCAGCGGCATGTCCGCCTTGTGCACGACGAAGTACGGGATCATCGTCCCGTCCGCCGAGCGGGCCTCGAACTGGTCGACCGTCATGCCGCTCGCATCGAACTTGGCCGGCAGGGACTTCAGGTCGTCTGTCGCGCCCGACCCGGCGTCCGCCAGATACAGGGTCGAGGGCGTCAGATAGTTCGACGCGCTGACGAAGACCCGGTCGTCCGCGTCGCTGGCCGAGCCGATCCCGACGGTGGAGTTCGCCGGCAGGTCCAGACGGGTGCGCGCCCACTCGCCCGAGGCGTTGGGCGTATAGGCGTAGATGTTGCCGCGCACGTTCTCGTACAGGGCCACGATCAGCTTGTTGCGCGTCATCGACAGGCCCTCGACGGCCTCCCGCTCGCCCGGACGGATGATCAGCTGTGCACGGGCCGCCGGATCGGCCAGCCAGTCCTGCAGCGTCCAGGCGATCACGTCGCCGGTCCTGAATTCCTGCCCCGAAGGCGCGGTCCAGTCCTGATCGGTGGTGACCACCAGCTGGCCCTGAACCAGACCGTTGATGTTCGACTTGGCGGGCAGCTGCAGCTGGACCGTCGTGCCGTCCGCCTTCAGCAGGTGAGTCTCGCCGTTGTAGAAGTCGATGCCGCGATTGATCAGGGTCGCTTGCACCGCGCCCTCGGCGTCACGCAGCGTATAGCCCGACACCGAGACGTCGGTCTGTTGGCCCTCGAACACCGTCCGCGCCTGATCGATCGTCTGGCCGCGCTTCAGGATCTTGACCACCCGCGGATAGCCCGAATCCGTCAGCGTCCCCTCGCCGAAGTCGCGCGAGATCAGCAGGGTGTCGCGATCGATCCAGCTGGCCCCGCCCTTGGATTCCGGCAGGATGAAGCCGTCCGCGACCCAGGTCTTCGTCGACCGGTCGAACTCGCGCACCGTCACCGCGTCCTTGCCGCCGTTCGACAGGCTGACGAGGCAGCGGGTCTCTTCCGGCGGCAGGCAGCTGGCGCCCTTGTAGACCCAGTTCTGGCCCTCGCTGGCGGCCAAGGCGTCGAAGTCCAGCACCGTCTCCCACTGCGGCTCGGCGGTGCGATAGCTATCCAGTGTCGTGGTGCGCCAGACGCCGCGCACATGGGTCGCGTCCTGCCAGAAGTTGTCGATCGTGCCGTCGTGGTTGAAGCCCGGCGACGGGATGCGGTCGCGCGCCTGAACGATCTCAAGCGCCTGCTGGTGCAAGCCCTCGTAGCGCGGGTCGCTCCGCAGCACGCCCAGCGAACGCTCGTTGTGCGCCCGCACCCACTCCATCGCCCGCTCGCCCTCGACCTCCTCGAGCCACAGATAGGGATCGGTCGCGTCCGAGGTGGCGAAGCCGCCCGAGCTTTCGGCGGGGGCTGGGGCGGGGACGGTCTGGGCCATGGCGGCGCTCGAAAGGGCGGTGGAGGCGAAAAGCGCGGCGAGCGCGGCGGTGCGGATCATGGAGGGCTTTCCCGACTGAGGTCGGCCGGCACCTTACCCGGCGACCGGGGCCCCACAAGCCGCGCGACCTTACCGATTTGTCATGATCGGTCTTCAGCCGCCCTCGTCCGGAATGCACAGCACCACGCCGCAGGCCTTGCAGTGAACGGCGTCCGGATCGTGCTTGGACAGGCCGCAGGTCGGGCAGTCGTGCTTGATCTTGTGCGGCTTGATGATCGTCTGGGCCAGTCGCAGAAACAGGGTGATCCCCGTCAGCATCACCACGATCGACAGCACCCGCCCCCAGTTCCCGGGCAGGGTGATGTCCCCGAACCCGGTCGTCGTCAGGGTCGCGACGGTGAAATACAGCGCGTCCAGGTAGCCGCTGATGCCCTCATGGCTGTCGCGGAACGTCGCATAGACGAACCCCGTGACCACGAACACGAAGGTCACCAGCGAGGCCAGCGCCCGGGTGATCTCCTCCACCCGCGTATCGTCGTACTTGTGCCCCACCGTCCGCCAGAAGAAGTCCGAGTTCAGCAGGGTCCACAGCCTGAGCAGCCTCAGGAAGCCGAAGTTGAACAGCCAGTAGGGAAACAGCAAGGTCGCCAGCACGAACAGGTCGATCCATGTGGCCGGCTTCTTCAGCCAGTCCTTGATGTCCGTATGCGCATACGCCCTCGCCGCCAGATCCGTCGCCAGGATAGCGGCGATCACATAGTCGACGACATAGAAGACCAACCCCGCCTCATGCAGGATCGGCGCGGCCAGAAAGAAGCCGATGATGGCGAAATCGATGACGATGACCGCCAGCCGGAACCGCACCGCCGGCGGCGCCGAGCCATGATAGAGGTAGCGCAGTCGCGCCCTCAGCCTCAGGCCCTCGGCTTTGGGTGCGACGGTATTCACGACGGGCTTGGCGCGACTCATGGCCCAGCTTAACGCTCGTCTCTCGCCTCAGGTCCAGCCCTTCCCTATATCCGGCCCAGCATGACCCGTCCCTTCGTCAAGATGAACGGCGCCGGCAACGACTTCGTCGTCGTCAATGCGCTCGAGACGCCCTTCGCGCCCACGGCCGATCAGGTGCGCGCCATCGCAAACCGCGAGACCGGCGAGGGCTGCGACCAGCTCATCGCCATCGAACCTTCCGGAACGGCGGACGCCTTCATGCGCGTCTGGAACGCCGATGGCGGTCAGGTCGAGACCTGCGGCAACGCGCTGCGCTGCGTCGGCTGGATGCTGATGCAGTCGACCGGCAAGGACCGCGTGACCATCGACACCCTCGGCGGGCAAACGACGGCGACCCGGGGCGACGACGGACAGGTCACCGTGGATATGGGCGCGCCTCGTCTCGACTGGACCCAGATTCCGATAGACGAGGAGATGGACACCCGCGGCATCGAGCTCCAGATCGGCCCCATCGACGACCCGGTCCTGCACACGCCGGGCGCCGTCTCAATGGGCAATCCTCACGTCGTCTTCTTCATGGACCATGCACCCGACGACGGCTTCGTGCGCGGCTCGGGCTCCCTGATCGAGCACCACCCCCGCTTCCCAGAGGGCGTCAACGTCGGCTTCGCCCACGTCCTGTCCCGCGACCATATCCGCCTGCGGGTCTGGGAACGCGGCGCCGGCCTGACGAAGGCCTGCGGAACCGGCGCCTGCGCCGCCCTCGTCGCCTCCGCCCGCCGCAACCTCACCGACCGTCAGGCGACCATCGACGTCGACGGCGGCCGCCTCTCCATCCTCTGGGACGACACCACCGACCACGTCTTCATGACCGGCCCGGTCGAGGTGGAGCGCACGGGGATGCTGGCGGTCTAGCCTTTCCTTCTCCCCTTGCGCGAGAAGGAATTTCGCCCGATCCCTGCGATCCCTTCGGTGTGATCCCTGAGCCGGATTTCCCCAACCCGATCAACGCCGGTGCAGAATTTCCAGCGCCCTGCGCCCCGGACGTAGAACCCCGCCCATAATCCCCCCGTCCCGTCGCAAGGGAGGCTCGTCGGCCGGCGAACCTGACGGCGTCGGGAGCGGAGGGAGCGGGAGGTGTCCGAGAGGGCGCCGCCGCTCCGGTCGGACGGTCGCAACCTCACTGGCGGATCATCACCCGGCCGGGGTCAGGAGGGTCGAGGGGGATACTCGGCCGTTCCGGGGATGGTTCACGCCGAACCACCCGCCCGCCGGAGGCGCTGCGGTAAGGCCCGAACACGGCCACCCGACGCAAGCTTCCGGATAACCCTCCGCGCGGAGCGTCAGTCTTTGCCGAAACGGTTATCTCCATCTGCTCCGGGCAAGGGCCCGGCGCTCCGTCAACGCCTCCCATAACCGACCGGAAACGGACGGCGTTTCCGCTCGCCCGCACAGGACCCTTCATGCCCAGAGCCCGACCACCCCGCCCCCTGCCGCCCCCGCCCGTTCCGGGCCGCGACGACAGTCCCGAGAACCTGCAGCGCATGCGCGACGATCTGGTGGAGCACTTCGTCAGAATGGGTGAGCAGATCAGGTCCAAGAACGCCGCATGGCAGGCGCGTCAGGCAGCCGGGGCCGAAACCTCCCCGCCTTCCCTCGCGTCAACGGTTGTCCCGCCGGACCCGTCGCTCTAGGAACGGGAACCCCCAAGAGCGCCACACCGCCGGAAACGCCCGAATGCCCGACCTGACCGATAAACAGACCTTCTCCGACCAGGACGCGCTCGATTTCCACAGCGATCCGACGCCGGGCAAGATCTCCATGGCGCCGACCAAGCCGATGGCGACCCAGCGCGACCTGTCGCTGGCCTATTCGCCCGGCGTGGCCGTGCCGGTTCTGGCGATCGCCGAGGATGTGGACCGCGCCTACGACTATACGTCCAAGGGCAATCTGGTCGCTGTCATCTCGAACGGCACGGCCATCCTCGGTCTCGGCAACCTCGGCCACATGGCGTCCAAGCCGGTGATGGAGGGCAAGTCCGTCCTGTTCAAACGCTTCGCCGACGTCGACAGCTTCGACGTCGAGGTGAAGACCACCGACCCGGACGAGTTCGTCACCGTGGTCAAGAACATCGGCGACACCTGGGGCGGCATCAATCTGGAGGACATCAAGTCCCCCGAATGCTTCGTCATCGAATCCGAGCTGCAGGACCTGCTGGACATCCCGGTCTTCCACGACGACCAGCACGGCACCGCCATCATCTCGACCGCCGGCCTGATCAACGCCGCCCACATCGCCGGCAAGAAGCTGGAAGACCTGAAGGTCGTTCTGGTCGGCGCCGGCGCCGCCGGTTTGTCATCCATCGCCCTGATGAAGTCGGTGGGCGTCAAGGCCGAGAACACCGTCATCCTCGACCGCGATGGCGTGGTCTACAAGGGCCGTGACAACGTCGACCAGTGGAAGGCCGCCCACGCCACCGACACCCCGCACCGCACCCTGTCGGAAGCCATGGTCGGCGCCGACGTCGTCCTCGGCCTCGCCGCCAAGGGCGCGATCACGAAAGAGATGGTCGCCTCCATGGCGCCCAATCCGATCATCTTCGCCATGGCCAATCCGGACCCGGAGATCACGCCGGAAGACGTGATGTCCGTGCGCTCCGACGCCATCATCGCCACGGGGCGGTCGGACTATGTCAATCAGGTCAACAACGTGCTGGGCTTCCCCTACATCTTCCGCGGCGCGCTGGACGTGCGCGCCCGGCAGGTGAACCACGAGATGAAGGTCGCCTGCGCCCAGGCCCTCGCCGCGCTCGCCCGAGAGGACGTGCCGGATGAGGTCGCCGCCGCCTATCGCGGTCGCAAGCTGAAGTTCGGCCCGGACTACATCATCCCGACGCCCTTCGATCCGCGCCTGATCTGGTACATCCCGCCCTTCGTGGCCCAGGCCGCCATGGACACCGGCGTGGCCCGCAGGCCGATCGAGGACATGGACGCCTACCGCACCCAGCTGCGCCAGCGGGTCGATCCCTCCGCCGCCCTGATGCAGCAGATTTCCTCGGCCGTCCGCGCCGCGCCGAACAAGCGCGTGGTCTTCGCCGAGGGTGAGGAAACCGCCGTGATCCGCGCCGCCTGGGGCTTCAAACAGGCGGAGCTGGGCATCCCCATCCTGATCGGCCGCGAGGACCTGATCCGGCAGAACGCCGCCGAGGCCGGCCTGAACTTCGACGAACTGGGCATCGAGATCGTCAACGCCCGCGTCAGCGAGCACAACACCGAATACACCGACTGGCTCTACGAGAAACTCCAGCGCCGGGGTTATCTGCGCCGCGACGTGCAGCGGATGATCAATCAGGACCGCAACTATTTCGGCGCGACCATGTGCGCTCGCGGCCAGGCCGACGCCATGGTCACCGGCACCACCCGCAACTTCAACATGGTGCTGAAGGAGGTCCGCCGCGTCCTCGACGTCACCGACCGCATGATCGGCCTGTCGGTGCTGCTGGCCAAGGGCCGCACCCTGTTCGTCGCCGACACCTCGATCCACGAACTGCCCGACGCCGCCGAACTGGCCGAGATCGCCATCAAGGCCGCCGCGACCGTGCGCAAGCTGGGCCGCGAGCCCCGCGTCGCCTTCCTCAGCTATTCCACCTTCGGCAACCCTCCGGGCGACCGCGGCGAGAAGGTGCGCGAGGCCATCCGCATCCTCGACGGCATGGGCGTGGACTTCGAATACGAGGGCGAAATGCCGCCCGAGCTGGCGCTCGATCCCGAGGCCCGCACCAACTACCCGTTCATGCGCCTGTCCAAGGACGCCAACGTCCTCGTCATGCCGGCCATCCACTCGGCCGCCATCTCGACCCGCCTCGTCCAGTCCCTCGGCGCCGCCACCGTCATCGGCCCGATCCTCGTGGGCATGGAGAAGTCGGTCCAGATCGTCCCGCTGGGCGCCTCGGTCAGCGAGATCATCACCGCCGCGACGTTCGCGGCCTACGAAGAGGGCGTGGCGATCGACGCCTAGGCTATCGGGTCTTTGACATCGTCAACGGATCAGGACGGCTGCGCTTCGGTCGCGTCCTCGGCCTCGCGCGCCTTCTGCTCGGCCATCACGACCGGTTGTCGGCGGGCGACGTAGAAGGCCAGCAGCACGGCGAAGACGCCGATGACCGTCGAATAGAGAAAGAAGGTCATGTAGCCGGCGCCAAGGCCCGTCGGCGTCACGCCGCTCTTCGCGGCGCCGGCGACAAGCGATTCCGGGGTCATGTTCGCGAACAGCGGCTTGAGGCTGGCTAATGGACCGCCTGCGTCGGCGGCACGGGCGGACGCCTCGACGATCTTGCCAGACTGCGTCGCGACGATCTTGCCCGGCAACGCGTAGAGCGAGCTGAACAGCGCGTATTGCGTCGCTGTGAAACCTAGCGAGGTCAGGCTGGACATGTAGGCTATCAGCGCCGTGCCCGCATATCCCGTCGCCAGATTGTCGACTCCGATCGCGACAAACAGCGCGGACAGGTCGTGTCCCTGCGTCGCCAGCCAGCCAAAGATCAGATTGGAAAGCGGGCTCGCAAAGGCGCCGATCACCATCGTACGGATCAGCCCGAGACGCGCGACGGACCAGCCTCCGGCGAACACGCCGAGCGACGTCATGATCACGCCGAAGACTTTCCGGACCTCGGCGATCTCTGTCAGGGTGAACCCTAGGTCGAGGTAGAACGGCGGCATGATGTTGAGCACGAAATCCGCCAGCCGGTAGCAGCAGATCAGCGCCAGTATCGGCATCGCCAGATGCCCGAAGCGCCGGAAGAAGTCCTTGAGCGGAGCCCCAAAAGATCCCGCGAGATAAGCTCCCGGGCGGGTCCGGTATCGCGGCAGCGGCCAGCAGGCGATCACCAGCAGTGCGAACCCGCCAATCACGTAGGCGAACTGAAGCAGGACGCCCGACAGGTCATTGTCCGCCAGCCCCGCAGTGACGGTCGATGCGCCGGCCTCACCCAGCATACCCCCGAAGGCCCAGAGCAGCGCATCGGGTTTGTCTGTCAGCCCGGTGCCGATGATCAGGGCGGCCAGAACGATCAGGGCCAACCGAACAACCCATTCGACCTTTTCGACGAAAGGTCGCGACGGGATGTCTGAAACCGGAATCGGGCGCGGCGTATGCGCCTGCTCTCGCGGCGCCAGAAGGACGCCGAGAACGCCAAGGCCCATCAGCGCCGCCATGACAGCGTAGGAGAGGTTCCAGTTGTACAGATCGGCCAGTATCAGCGGCACGGCGCCCGCCACGATCAGTGCTATGCGGTAGCCCCATTGATAGGCCGCCGCCATGGCGCCCTGTCTGCTGTCATCGGCGGCCTCGATCCGCCAGGCGTCGATGACGATGTCCTGACTGGCTCCGAAAAACCCGACCATCACGGCGAACGCCGCCATGGCGCCCAGAGCCTTGGTCGGATCAGAGCCCGCGATCAGCCACAGGCCGAAAATGATGACCGCCTGCGTGACCAGCATCCATGATCGCCGGTGCCCGAGAAGCTTCGTCAAACCCGGGATGCTGGTGCGATCGATCAGCGGCGCCCAAATGAACTTCAACGCATAGGCCAGCGTAGCCACGGCGAAGAAGCCAATGATCTCGAGCGTCAATCCCGCGTCGCGCAGCCACGTCGACAGGGTGTCGAAGATCAGAAGGTTGGGGAGGCCCGCCGAGAAGCCGAGCAGCAGCATGACGAACACGCGCCGCTCACCATAGACCGCCAGCCCTCCCAGACCACGAGCAGGTTTGGCGGGCGTTTCGGCGTTGGTCATCAAGGCGTCTCCGGGACGCCCTCCAATTCAAGTGAACCTCGGCGTCGTACTAGACGGCGACCTTGGCGCGGACTTCGCGGTTCGTCCAGCGGGCCAGCGCGATCCGCAACGCCTCCAGCTCCAGCGGCTTGGTCAGGTGATCGTCCATCCCGGCCTCCAGGCACGCCTTGCGGTCCTCGGCGAAGGCGTTGGCGGTCAGGGCGATGATCGGGGTCTGGTCGCCGCGGGCGCGCACGGCGCGGGTCGCGGTCGGCCCGTCCATGCCCGGCATCCGCATGTCCATGAACACCAGATCGTAGCGGGCGCGCTTCATCGCATCGACGGCTTCCTGCCCGCTGGCGGCGGTCTCGACCGTGCAGCCCTCACGCTTCAGCAGGGTGGCGGCCAGCAGGGCGCCGACCGGGTTATCCTCGACCAGAAGCACGCGGGTGCCCGCGAACCGGGCGGGCGTGACGCGGTCGTCGTCCACGCCGCTGGCGCCCGTGACGGGACGGCCGGGCTGGGCGCCGAGCGCCGCCAGGACCCGCTCGGCCAGCGAGGCGCGACGCAGGGGCTTGATCAGGTAGCCGTGGAAGCCGGCGCTGCGATAGCGGGCGATCAAATCGCGCTCGGACGGCTTCAGCAGAACGATCCCGCGCCCGCCCTGCGGCGCGCGCGCCATCGACTGGCCGGCCTCGCGGCTGGCGTGATCGACCAGCACCACGCTGGCCTTGTCGCTGATCTGGCCGCCCGAGGCGGTGACCTGCGCCTCGGCGGCGGTCTGGACGAAGGGATTCAGGGTGGCGACCCTGATGGACTGGCCGACCAGCAGGGCCTCGCGGGTCGGCGCGCCGAGCGCGACCGGGAAGGCGGCCTCGAACCGGAAGCGGGCGCCGGGACCGTCCGGGCGATCCATGACCTTCACGCTCCCGCCCATGGCCTTCGCGAGCTTGCGAACCACTGCCAGACCGAGGCCCGCGCCGCCGAAGCGGCTGGCGTCGGAGGCGTCGACGTGGCCGAACTCCTCGAAGATCCGCTCGCGGGCCTCGGGCGGCACGCCGGGGCCGGTGTCGTCGACGATGAAGGCCAGTTTCGGCTGTGAGCCGCGACCGCCGCAGCGTTCGACCGCGATGCGGACGCCGCCGGTCTCGGTGAACTTGACCGCGTTGCCGGCCAGATTGAACAGAACCTGCCGCAGCCGGCCCTCGTCCGCCATGACGTCGGGCGCGTCGGAGGCCACCGACCAGGCGATCTCCAGCCCCTTGTCGTGGGCGCGTGGGCTGAGCAGTTCGGCGACGCCGCGCACCAGCGCCTCCAGATCGACCGGGGCCGGATCGAACTCCAGCTTGCCGGCCTCCAGACGGGCGTAGTCCAGCAGGTCGTTGACCAGACCCAACAGGTGGTCGGCGGAACTGCGCGCGGCCTCGGCGTAGGCGCGCTGGGCGCCGTCGAGTCGCGTTCGCTGTAGCAGACCCAGCATGCCGATGACGCCGTTCAGCGGCGTGCGCATCTCATGGCTCATGAGACGCAGGAATTGGTTTTCGGCCCCGTCGTCGCTGGTCATCGTCGCCTTCTGCCGTATCGCGCCCAGATCGATACGGTGCACCAGAAGCGTTAAGGGCTCGTGCAAGTCTCAGAAGGCGGGCGCGCTGGCGGAGCGGGCGGCCTGACGGTCAAAATCCTCGCGCGCGCCAAGGGTCGTGCGGCGATAGATCAGCGCCTCGGCGATGTGGCGACGAAGCACGCCGTCGCAGCCGTCCAGATCGGCGATTGTCCGCGCCAGCCGCAGGGTTCGCGTCCAGCCGCGCGCGGTCAGCCCGCCCGCCTCGCCCGCCCTCTTCATCAGGGCCTGCCCCGCTTCATCCGGTCGGGCGAGCCGGTCCAGCAGTTCGCCGTCGACCCGGGCGTTGACTGTCTGGTCCCAGGTCGCTTCCGGATTCAGCCCCGCCGCCCGGAGACGATCCATCTGCATCGCCCGCGCGGACGAGACGCGAGCCGCCGCCTCGGCCGTGCCCTCGGAGACCGGCGGGAGGGCCATATCGGCGGCGGTGACCGGCGGCGTCTCGACGGTCAGGTCGATGCGATCGAACATCGGGCCCGAGATGCGGTTCTGATAGTCCCGCTGGCAACGGGGAGCCTTGCCGCACGCCCCCTTGCCGGCCCCGCCCAGACCACAGCGGCACGGGTTCATCGCCGCGACCAGCTGGAACCGGGCCGGATAACGGACGTGGGCATTGGCGCGGGCGACCACGATCTCCCCCGTCTCCAGCGGCTGACGCAGGGAGTCGAGCGCCTGCGGGCTGTATTCCGGTATTAGGCAGCAAACACACCAAATATGATGATGTACGTCATTTGAGCGCGTGACGTTGGCGCCGGATTCGCGCTGTGGGTGCTTGTGTGGACAAAAGCGGAACGCTACATTGACACCCGTTGACGTAGGACTTTTTAAGCGAATTGCCCTACTCGGCGACTCAGGCTGACCGCTGGGGAGGGCGAGTGGCTTCTCCCCCGATTCCGGTCAGTGTTTGCGAACGGCTCGTAGAAGCCGCAACCAAACCGTGCCCCGTGGCGGCTGTAGCTCCAGTAGTCGAGCAGCAGCCAAACTGGGACGCGCTGGCAACTTCTCTGGCGCTTGTCGGAACCGGCCTAACCATCGGCGGACTGGTTCTAGCCTTAGCGGCAATCATCGTCGGTTTCGCTTGGGCGAAACTGGTGAAGCGCGACGCTGAGGAAGAGGCCCGCAAGGAAGCCAGGGCGTGCGTTGAGAGACTGATGGTGGAATGGCGCGCGAACGAGTTGCCCGCGCTGGTCCGCCAAAATGTTGAGATTATCCTGAATGCATCCGCTGGCGATGCGAACGACTTAGATGCAGCAGATCGAATGGGAGAAGGAGCCGGTGACTAACATCAATGTTGACCCGATTGCCCTGATCCAGAAGCACTGGGGGGATGTCCCGGTGCCGGTATTCGAGATTGTTACAGGGCTCGGCCTCGGACCGGACTTTGAATACCTCCCGGACAACATATCGGGAGCCATCAAGATGAGGGCGGACGGCAACTACCGCATCGTCGTGAACGCCAACCATCACCCGAACAGGCAACGCTTCACGGCGGCCCACGAGCTCGGGCACTACATCTATCACCGCGACCTGTTGGGTCAGGGTGTCGGTGACACGCGCGCCTACCGCGCTGAGGGTACGGGCATGCCGAACCCAGCCATCCGACCCATGCACGAGAGACAAGCGAACAGCTTCGCGGCCAACCTCCTGATGCCTATGAACTCGATCTACGGAGAGATTGGCCGGGGGATCACCGACACGAAGATGCTTGCGGATCGCTTTGGTGTGTCCGAGATGGCGATGAAAATCCGGCTCGGGCGCTAATCGTCCAGCCGGACAGACGTCGCCCCTACCGCGACCAAACACTGAACGAAGAACGCAGCCGTGAACCCGCCTCGGGCGATCTTATTGGCGATGTTCCGCTCGCTCTCCGGAACGCCTATGGCCGTCAGCTTTTCCGCCAGTTCGCGGTAGCTGACGCCACGCCGCTTGAGTTCAGCCTTCAGCAGGTTCTTGACGCGAGGCGTCCAAACGTCGTCGGCCATGTCAAATCCTCACATCCGGTCGATTTGTCATCGTATCCGATGTTTTCCCCATTGACAACGATGTGCGATAACCGCATATCCGGTGACACATACACCGGATTTGATGATGTCTCAGCACTTTCTCCTCTCAGCCGCCGCCCGCACCCTCTCGCTGGTGAAGGTTATGCGCATGACGGACTCGCAGGCCCGCGAGACCTTCAAGGCCATCCGCTGGGCTTCGACCGAAGGCGCCCCTGTTTGTCCGAAGTGCGGATGCGTGGACATCTACGACCTGACGACGCGTCAGATCTTCAAGTGCGCGGGCTGCCTGTCGCAGTTCAGCGTCACCAGCGGCACGATCTTCGCCAGCCGCAAGCTGCCTGTCCGCGATATCCTCGCCGCTATCGCCATCTTCGTGAACGGCGCCAAGGGCTACAGCGCTCTCCAACTCAGCCGCGATCTGGATGTCCAGTACAAGACCGCGTTTGTGATGGCTCACAAGCTACGCGAGGCTATCGCCCTGACCCGCGACGCGGACCAACTGACCGGCGAGGTCGAAGTCGATGGCGCGTACTTCGGCGGTTACGTGAAGCCCGCCAACGAGAAGGCCAACCGCCGCGACCGTCGCCTGTCAGAGAACCAATCCGGCAAGCGTCAGGTTGTCGTCGCCATCCGTGAACGTGACGGCGAGACCCGCCCCTTCGTCGCCAAGCGCGAGGCTGACGGCGTCGCGCTGGTCGCCGCCAATGTCGAGACCGGTACGACGGTCCATGCCGACGAGGCCTCGCACTGGGATAACCTGCACGCCCGCTTCGCGACCAAGCGCATCAATCATAGCGAGGCGTACTCGCTGAACGGTGCCTGCACGAACATGGTGGAGTCGTTCTTCTCGCGCCTCCGCCGCGCGGAGGCAGGCATTCACCACCACATCTCTGGCAAGTATCTCGCTGCCTATGCGACCGAGATGGCATGGCGTGAGGACAACCGTCGCGTTTCGAACGGCGGCCAGTTTGCACAGATCGTCGCCGGCGCAATGGCGGCCCCGGTGTCGCGCCAGTGGAAGGGCTATTGGCAGCGTCGCGCCTAGCCTTTCTTCATAACCGTGCGGTTTCGGTCGCTGTTCTCGATCGCCAAGACGGTTTCTTGTGCCGCTTGTGGCAGAAGCTTTTTCTTGGCGACGAGCCCTTTGAGATAGGGCGGTAGTTTCTGCGGCACATAAACCTCGCGCATCCAGCGCCGGAACTCAGGAAGCGCTTCTTCGGGATAGCAGTTCGCCATCTGCGGGTTAGAAAGCGATTGAGGGTAACGGATTGGATAATTGTGAGGGTAGAGACGCCGATCGCCGTAGCGTCCGCTCAGTGCATTATCTCGCCAATGGCTTCCCCAGCACCCTCCAATACTGATGTCTAGAATCATCTTGGCACCCATGGTGGCACCGTTTGAGATCATGGTCGCGTAGAGGTCAGCCGTCTCTTTGAAAATGCAAAAGTAACCGACCGGAACGCTGTCGTAGACCAGCGATATGCGCTCCTGAAACATCAGCCACGCGTCGCCTTCCGGAGACAAGCCGGACATCCATTCGTAGACCCACTGAGTGACGCGGACTGCGAACTTCGGGGAAAGCCACTGGGCCAGATGGATGGCGACCTGCGGGTGGACCCAAGTTCCCTGCAGCGCCGGGTTTCCGCCTTTAACTGCCTGAATCAACTCCGATATCGGAATACCGATTTCGGTGGAGAGTTCGGCAACGAACGCCTGTGTCCGATCGTTCTCGTTGTAGTGGCCGAAGAGCTTGCCCGCCGCTGAGCACATTGCTGTGGCGTTCACGTAGCCATCGCGCGATCTCAGCCGCACAATCTGGCCCTGATAAGTGTGGGGTATGAGCGCGAGGCTCTGCTGCTGGGGGTCTGTCATCGGTGTCTCCGCTAAAGAAAAAGCGGGGCCTTGCGACCCCGCTTCCGGTTAGCCTTTGCGCTTTCCGCCAGTGCCGTACGGCGACTGGTTCGTGGGTTTCAACGACAGACCCAGTTCGCTGGCCTTCGCTTGGATAGCAGCGGGCGTGCGACCTTGGTGGATGCCGTGAACACGCGTCGGCGTGTTCTGTTTGATCTCAGCTTTGAGTAGCTGGACCTGTGGAGCAGTCCACGCTTTGCCGTGGTTTTTGGGGGTAGTCATCGTGTGGAGCGCCTCCTTAGCGCCGCTTGGAAAGCGGCCCGGGGGCTTGACAACACGGTAAGCCGAGATGCAATCACGGCTGCGACTACTGCGTTTCCCGCGCCCCCGAGCCAATCGGATGCAGGAAGCCCAAGAACTACGAGGCCACCGGTTCCAGCCGGTGGCCTTTTCGCTTTTAGGCCGTATTTCGGTCATACGGCGCCGGTCGGATAGCAGTCAAGCCTGCGAGTGCCATTAACCAGATAGTTTGTTATCGTCCCAGAGTAGAGACACAACATCTTGGGGTTCTCATAAGGAATTCGTTATGCGAATTAATTGCCAATTCTTGGCCTCGGACTCTGGCTGATTCCCGACAATTATTCCCGCTCTGGTCAATACTGTCAGGCATGCTCCGACCCGCTTCCGGATCATCACCTTTGTCCCGTGGTCCGTTTTCAGGCCCCGCTCCGCGATCCACGCCTCTGCGATATCCAGCGAGGTAATTGGCTCAGACGCCTCTTTCAGTCGGTCCAGTACAAACCGCCGCATCTGCCCCTTCTTCGCCCTGTGTTTCGTCGCATAGCGCTGGATCGCGGCGGCTGTGTCGGCGGTCGGATCGAATAGCCGGATACACGCGTCCAGATGGTCGAGGTCGCACGTCACCTTGCGCACGTCCGCCTCCAGATCGGCTCTCAGTTTCACAAGCTGCTTTCGCTTAGCCTGAAGTCCGGCGATGGTGTTTGGACGTTCAACGGGGGTTGGCATGAGAACGATAGTCCTAGCGGCTCTGGTGGCCTTGGCAGGGTGCAACTCGGCGTCGCCGCAGGAAGCCTCAGACTTGGCCGATGAAGCCCATGCAGAGGCCGAAAGGGCGAACAGCCGCATCAGCGATCTGGAGGGCGAGGTCGAAACGCTGCGCTCTGAGGTCCAACTTCTCAGGACTGAGCTAGAGCTACAGGTAGCGGACCTTCGGTCTGACAGCGTGGCGGACTTCCGAAGTTTGAACTCCGCGATCGGCACGTTGGAAAGCCGCCAGCATACACATTACTAGCGGTGCGGTTCATCACCGTATCTGGTGTGTTTGCTACCTAATACCGCTGTATTCCGGCAGTTCATCGAGGAAGAGCACGCCGTTGTGCGCCAGCGACGCCTCGCCCGGCTTGGCCCTGTGACCTCCGCCGGTAAGGGCCGCCATGGAGGCGGAATGGTGCGGGCTGCGGAAGGGCCGGTCGCGGGTCAGGCCGCCCCGCTCGATCAGGCCGGCGACCGACCAGATCATCGAGGTCTCCAACAGTTCTCGCGGCGTCAGGGGCGGCAGCAGGCCCGGCAGGCGCGCCGCCATCATCGACTTGCCCGAGCCCGGCGGCCCCACGAACAGCAGGTTGTGTCCACCGGCCGCCGCGATCTCCAGCGCCCGCTTGGCGCTCTCCTGTCCCTTGACCTCGCGCAGGTCAGGGACGCGTTTGCCTTCACGCATGGCGCCCGGCTCGGGCCGGCTTAATACCTGCGAACCCTTGAAGTGATTGATCAGACCGATCAGCGAGCGGGGCGCCAGCACCGGCGCGTCGCCCGCCCACGCCGCCTCAGGCCCGTTCGCCTCCGGACAGATCAGCCCCAGTCCCATCGCATTCGCCGCCACCGCCGCCGGCAGGGCGCCGCCGATCGGGGCGATCCGTCCGTCCAGCCCCAGTTCGCCCAGCGCCGCCCAGTTGCTCAGGGCGTCGGGCGGAATCACCCCCATCGACGCCAGCAGGGCCAGTGCGATCGGCAGGTCGAAATGGCTGCCTTCCTTGGGCAGGTCGGCCGGCGCCAGATTGGCGATGATCCTCTTGCTGGGCAGGGCCAGACCGATGCCGGCGAAGGCGCCCCGGACCCGTTCCCGACTCTCCGCCACCGCCTTGTCCGGCAGGCCGACGATCGAGAAGATCCCGTTGTCGGCCGACAGCTGCTGGACCTGCACGTCCACCCGCCGGGCCTCGACCCCTTCGAACGCCACCGTAACGACACTGGCCAGCATGTTCCGCTCCCACCCAATAGGAACAAAACACGAACCGGAAAAACACGCAACCTGTGATTTACACTCGCTCCCGGAAAACGGGCGCGCGTAAGGTCATTCAGCCGGGGCCCAGCTCCCTGCGCAGAAACGCCGTCGCGTCGGCCAGCACCGGCGCCTTCTTGCGGAACAGGGGCGAAAAGGTCGCGATCAGGTCCTCGTGCGAAAGGTCGGGATAGAGCTTCGCCTCACACCGTCCGCCCACCGCGCGCATGCGGTCGCACAGGATGGTGGTGTCCTCGGCGTGCACGATCCGGTCCGCCGTGCCGTGACCCAGCCACAGGGGTGGAGCGTCCGCGCGCACGAAGGTGACGGGCTGGGTCAGGGTCGGGTCGGGAGCCCTTCCGAAGGCGTTGATCGAGGCCGGCACATCGAACGGCAGGAAGTCGTAGGGCCCGGCCAGACCGACCGCCGCCCTGATCAGATCAGGCGCGCCGACGGCCGCCATATAGCGGCGGTCCAGCGTGATCATCATGGCCAGATGGGCGCCCGCAGAATGGCCGATGACGCCCAGATGCGCGGGGTCGCCGCCATAAGTCGCGGCGATGCGTCCAACCTCGGCCGTGGCGGCGGCGGCGTCTTCGATGAAGGCCGGGAACAGGACCTGCGGCACGACGCGATAGTCGGGCACGGCGACGACGAACCCCTTGGCCGCAAGGGCTTGCGCAGCCCAGCCGTAATCGGCCTTCGACCCTGAATCCCAACCCCCGCCATAGAAGAAGACGAGCACCGGCCACGGTCGTTCCGGCTTGGCGGTCGGGGCGTAGATGTCCAGCTTCTGTCGAACGTCCGGCCCATAGCTGACATCGCGAGCCGCCCGCCGGACGCCGCCATCGCGGGGGCCGAAGGTGTTGAGCGCGGACAGGGGAGAACAGGCGGCGGCGAGGGCGCCGACGAGGGGAGCGAAAAAACCTCTGCGGGTCATGCGGCCTCAGGAACGGGGAAGATCATCCCAGATACGCACGAAACGGCATTCGGCCTCAACGCGCCGAGGCGATCAGCGCGCCGCAGTTGGCGTCTTCGGCCAGACCGGGATCGACGAAGGGCAAAAGCGCCGCCAACGGATTCAGGAGGGCGCCCAACGCCAGACCGAAGCCGCCCTGCGCCACCGCCGATCCGGTGTCGATGCCCACCGCCGGCGCCGTCATTGGCCCCTGGACCACGATAGGCGACCACAGGCGGATCAGGCGCGGCTCCTTGGTCTCGCCGTCGATACGCAGGTTCAGCGTCTCGTTCCCCAGATCGATGGTGCCCGCGCCACGCGCGAGCACCGGCGTGGTGTCGATCACGAAGGTCCGGGCCGTGGCCGTGCCGCTTGTGACGGTGAAATCCGCGACGGCGCAGCGGATTTCGGACGAGGACGTGTCGCCGCCCAGCAGCTTGCCGAGGCCGGCCGTGACATTGATTCCCAGCAGCTCTGCGAAGGCCGAGCGGATCTGGCCCTGCGGCACCACGAGGCTGACCGTGCCCTTCGAGTTCGCGGCGAAGTCGTGCACCGAGGCGCCCGGGCCTTCCAGTTTCGCGCGGCCCAGCGCGCTGCCCGTTACCGTGGGCGCGCCGTTTCGGGCAGGAATGATCGACTCCAGCGGATAGCCGCGCAGACGGAAATCAACGGCGCTGTAAGGCGTGTCTCGTGTCGCATTGATCTTCGCCGTGCCGCGCAGCTCGCCGCGGTTGAAGGCGAAGGCGATGGGGTCGAGGTTCAGAATCCCCTTGTCCAGATCGGCGCCCAGCGCGACCTGACGCACGTCCAGTTCGTTCCGCTTTACCCGGGCGGCGCGATATTTCAGCGTGCCGTCCATGACCCGCAGGCGTTCTACATTCAGGGGCGCGTCGGGCAGTAGCTTGCCGGGCGCCCCGGATGTCACCACCGTATTGCCGCTCTCCGTCACCTGCGGACGCGCGCCCAGCACCGAGGCCAGGTCGTCGAGGTCCAGGAGGTTGGAGTGCAGGTCCGCATCGACGCGGCGGCGGTCGCCCACCTTGTCCACCTTCAGATCGCCTGACAGGTCTGACGAGCCTACACGACCGCTGAAATCGTTGAAGGTGAACAGGGCGTCATTGCGCGTCAGCTTTCCGGCCAGCCGGTACGGCGGCGTGTTCGGCGTGGTGATGCCGGTCAGCAGGTAGAGGTCCGCCAGATCTCGCCCCTGCAGCGTCAGGTTGGCGTTGAACTGGCCCAGATCGAACGGGCGGGTAATCGAACCCACGGCGGTCAAGGTAGAGCCGACGCCTGACAGCTCGGCCCGGAAGCCGTAAGGCCGGTTGCGGCGGATATTGATGAAGGGCCCGCCGCGCACTTCGAGCTTCAGGGGCGTGCCGTTCAGCGAGCCCGTTCCATCCAGATGGAAGCCGGCCTGACCGTCCGAGCCCTCGCGCGCCGTGATCGTTGCTTCCAGCTTCATGTCGCGGCGCTGCTCGTCGAAGACGAGCTTACCGTCATTGATGACCAGCCGGTTGATCAGCGGCAGCTTTATGCCCTGCCCGTCATCAGGCTTGTCCGGGTTCAGCTGCCAGCTCTGGCGTCCGCTTTCATCGGCGATCAGCACGGCCTCGGGGCGGGTGATGATCAGGCGGGGCATCTCCAGCTGGCCGGCGAAAAGCTTGCGCAGGCGAACGGCCGCGTCGATGTCCGCGACCTTTAGCGTGTCGCGCTCTCTCGCCCAGTCCGGACCGCCGATGCGGACGTCGCGGATACGGGCCGAGGGGGTCCAGCTGAAAATGTTCACGTCGAGATCACCGTTCAGCTGGATCTCGCGGTCGTACTCCGCCGAGGCCCAGCGCCCGATCGGGCCGCGCAGCCAGTTCCAGTCGAACAGGATCAGAAAGATCACGACGGCCGCGACGATGATCAGGGCGACGCCGCCGGCCCATTTTTCCGGTCCGCCGGGTCGACGAAAGCCGTTGTAGACGGGGTCGTTCTCTCGCACCCAGTCGCGCCACTCCCGAGCTTTCACCCCCACGGGCGCCAGCGACGGAGTGCGGAACGCCGACCAATCAAAGTTTGATTTCAAAGCCTTGGCCAAGACGCGGCGCTCCATTGAGACGAGTCAACGCACGAGGGAGCGGATCGGCTCAGACCTCCGGTCACGGACCGTATGTCGCTCTTCGTGCACGGAACTGTCGCAATAACTTTACAATCCGGGAAAACGAGGCATTATTCCTCCGAACCCTGAGGGAAAATCAGGACCATTGGAGGATAGCTGTCATGCGCAAGACCACCCCTGTCATCGGCCTGACCTGCGCCGCAGGCCTCATGCTGTCGGCGGCCGGGCCGGTTCTGGCGCATGACGCCAAGCCCCGCCTGCAGGCTCAGCGCGTGGTGATGGAGTGTTCGAACGACGCCGCCACCCGCCGCGCCTTTGCCCGCGAACACGGCGCCGCGCCGGTCTTCATCACCGCCAGCCAGGCCCAGGCCGCCCAGACCGCCGGCGAAACCTGGTCGGCGCCGCGCTGCATGACCGCCCGCGAGCATGCCCGCCTGACCCAGTCGATGGGCGATCTGGCCCGCGCCCGCTGAGCCGCGACGCCTGAATTGAAAAGGGCGCGTCCCGCGGGGCGCGCCCTTTTTGCTGTCCTGAAACCGGCCTAGTCGGCGGGCTTCAGATACTTGTCCAGCCAGCCGAACACCTCGTTGTGCCATTGCACGCTGTTGGCCGGCTTCAGCACCCAGTGGTTCTCGTTCGGGAAGACGATCAGGCGGCTGTCGATGCCCTGACGCTGCAGGGCGGTGAAGGTCGACAGGCCCTGTGCGGTCGGGATGCGGAAGTCCAGGTCGCCCTGCACCACCAGCATCGGATCGCGCCAGTTGCGGACGTGATTGACCGGGTTGAACTGCTCGTAACCGCGCGGATTTTCGTACTGGGTGCCGCCGTATTCCCATTCGGTGAACCAAAGTTCCTCGGTGGCGTAGCCCATGCCGCGGATGTCGAAGACGCCGTCGTGGTTGACCAGACATTTGAACTCGCCCGGCCACTGGCCCGCGATCCAGTTGATCATATAGCCGCCGTAGGACGCGCCCAGCGCGCACGCCTTGTCGCCGTCGAGGAACGGATATTCGCGCTGGGCATGGGCCCAGCCCTTCTGCAGGTCCTCGAACGGGCGGTCGCCCCAGTGCTGGCTGATTGCGTCGGTGAAGGCCTGTCCGTAGCCGGTCGACCCGTGGAAATCGATCATCACCACCGCATAGCCGGCCCCGGCGTAGGTCTCGGGGTTCCAGCGATAGGACCAGCTGTTGCCGAACGAACCCTGCGGTCCGCCGTGGATCAGGAAGGCGACCGGATATTTCTGTCCCTCGACATAGCCGGCCGGCTTGATGACGTAGCCGTGCACCGTCTCGCCGTTCCAGCCCTCGAAGTTGAACTGCTCGGCCTCGCCGAAGACCTTGCCGTCCAGCTGCGGGTTCACATTGGTGATCCGGCGCGGCATCTCGCGGCCGCGGAAGGTCTTGACGAACAACTCGCTGGGCCGGGTCAGGGTGTCCTGTGCGAAGACGAAGCCCGAGGTCGTCTGGCCGAACGCCGAGACATGCCCGGGACCGGTGATCGGAATGACCGAGCCGGAGGTCGCGTCGATCTCGAACAGGCGGGTCTGGCCCACGTCGCCGGCGGTGACATAGACGCTGCGGCCGTTCGCCGACCACTGCAGGCTGTCGGCGGAGCGGTCCCAGTTGGCCGCGATCTGGCGGGTTTCACCGGTCGCGACATCGCGCAGGAAGACGGCGTATTTGTCGGCCTCGAAGCCCGGGCGGGCCATGGCGCGATAGGCCATCGTCCGGCCGTCCGGCGAGAACACCGGGCCGGTGTCCCAGGCGTCGTTGTCGTCGGTCAGGTTGGTCAGCTGGCCCGGCGCGTCGACGGCGACCTGATACAGGTCGAAGTTGGTGCTCCACGGCTCGGACTCGCCCGCGTGGCGTGCCGAGAAGACGATCGAACGGCCGTCGGGACCAAAGGTGAACTCGTTCTCGTCGCCGAACGGCTTGGAGGGGGTGTCGCCGTCGAAGCCTTTCGTGACCCACACCGGATCGCCCGAGGCGCGGCCGTCGGCGCCGATCGGCACGACGAACAGATGGTTCTGCGTCCCGTCCGCCCACGTATCCCAGTGGCGTACGAACATGCGGTCATAGACCTGACCCGTGGAGGGATCGTCGGCCACCGCCTTGGCGCGATCGACCGTGCAGGTCAGGTCCGCGCAGTCGGGGAAGACGGCCAGCGATACCGCGACCTGATCGGCCTGCGGGCTAAGGCGATAGGCGTTGACGTCCAGCGGCAGGCTGGTGACCTGCACGGGGCCGGTCCCGTCGGCCTCGGCGCGCCAGAGCTGGCTGGAGCCTGAGCGGCCCGACAGGAAATAGATCTTTCCGTCCGATCCCCAGCGCGCGGTGTTGGCCCCGCCCTCGTTCAACGCCAGCTTGCGGCCCTCGCCGCCCTCACCCTGAAGGTCCATCAGCCAGATCGCGCCCGAGCGGCGGTTGGCGGCCACGTCGGTGGTCGTCACAGAATAGAGAACCCACCGCCCGTCCGGCGACACCTGCGGATCGCCCAGCCGGTTGGCCGAGATCATGTCGGTGTAGGTGAAGGCGTCGGGCGTCTGGGCCAGGGCCGGCGCGGCGGTCCCCAGAAGGGCGACGACGCTGAGGCTGTACAGAAGGCGGGACAGGCGGGTCATGGACGCTTCCTCGGGCAGAACTGTGTGCGGCGAAGGCGTAGCACCGCCCGTCCCCGCGTCAATGGCGATGCGATCAGGGCGCCGGCGCCGGACCGGTGTGGGCCGCCGTCCAGTTCAGGATCTCCGCCTGCCACTCGACCCAGTTCTGGGGCTTCAGCACCCAGTGGTTCTCGTCCGGCACATGCACGAACCGGCTCTCGATTCCCCGCCGTTGCAGCGCCGAGAAGGTCCCCAGCCCCTGCTCGATCGGCACCCGGAAGTCGCGCGAGCCGTGCAGCACCAGCATGGGCTTTGACCAGTCCGCGACATAGGTGTTCGGGCTGAACTGACGGTACAGCTCCGGCCGCTCCCACGACGTCCCGCCGAACTCCGAGCTGAAGTTGCCGAGGTCCATGGCGTTCATCAGCTGGCCGACGTCGAACACGCCTGCATGGTTGACCAGACACCGCCACGGCCCGTTCCAGCGCCCCGCGATCAGATTGACCATGTATCCGCCGTAGGAGGCGCCCAGCGCGCAGGCGCGGTCGCCGTCCATCCATGAGTTCGCGGCAAGCGCGGTCGCCCAGCCCTTCTGCAGGTCCTCCAGCGGGCGGTCGCCCCAGTGGTCGTTGATGGCGTCGGTGAAGGCCTGACCGAAGCCGGGCGAGCCATGGAAGTTAACCATGACCACGCCATAGCCGGCGCCGGTGTAGACCTGCGGGTTCCAGCGATAGCTCCAGCCGTCGGTCCACGGCGACTTGGGTCCGCCGTGGATCAGATAGACCACCGGATAGCGCTCGCCCTCGGCATAGCCCGCGGGCTTGAACACCCACCCCTGCACCGCTTCCCCGTTCCAGCCGGCGAAGGTGAACAGCTCTCCGTCCGGCAGGTCGACGCCGTTCAGCCGCTCGCTGTTGTGGGTCGTCAGGGCGCGATCGCCCTCGACGATCTGGCCCGGGCTTTCGAAGTCCTCGCGCGCCATGACCAGTCGACCGCCGACCTCGTCGAAGCCTCCGACCGTGCCCGTGTCCGTCAACGCCGTGACCGCGCCCGAGCGGGCGTCGATGCGGAACAGCTTCTGCTGGCCGTTCTCGGCGGCGGTGGCGTAGAGCGCGCGCCCGTCCGCGCTCCAGCGCAACGCTCCGGGCCCGCGATCCCAGTCCGCCGCCAGCGGCCGCGCGCCGGACCCATCCGCCGCCCCAATCATGATTACGGGCTGATCGCCGTAAATACCCTCGCGCCGACCCGCCAGCCACGCCAGCCGCCGTCCGTCGGGCGAGAAGGCGGGCGAGCTGTCCGCCGCCGGATTGCCCGGCGTCAGATTGACCGGCGCGCCGCCCGCGACGGGCACGGCGAACAGGTCGGAGTCGTCGGTGAAGGATTCCGTCCGGCCCTGATCCTGCGCCTGAAACACCACCTGCCGCCCGTCGGGGCTGATCACGAAGGCGTCGTCTCCGCCCTGCGGTCGCGACGGCGCATCGCCGTCGAAGCCCTGCATCAGATCGCGCGGCTGGCCGTCCGCCAGACCCGAGCCGTTCAGCGGCTGGAACAGCAGATGGCTGCGGCGGCCGTCGTTCCACGAATCCCACGGGCGCAGGGGCAGGCGATCGTAGGACCGCACGCTGGAGACCTTCGCTGTGGTCGCCTTCAGCCGGTCGCGGGTGCAGTCCAGCGTCTCGCAATCGACGAAGACGGCGGCGGCCAGAACCAGCCCCCTGCCATCCGGCGCGATGCGGAAATGTGTGACGTCGACCGGCAGGGTCGTGACCTGAACCGCAGCCTGACCCTCGCGATCCGCGCGCCAGACCTGACTCGAGCCGCCTCGCGAAGACAGGAAATATATCGATCCATCCGCCGCCCAGCGGCCGGAGGTCGCGCCGCCTTCGGAAATCGGCAAACGCCGGCCCTGACCGTCGGCCTCGATCACCCATAAGGCGCTGACGCCCTTGTTGCCGGCCCAGTCGGTGCTGCGGACATTGTAGAGGACGCGCCGGCCGTCCGGCGACAGACGGGGATCGGACACCCGCTCCATCATGGCGAGGAGCTCAGGGCTCAGACCGCCCGATGCAGTGGGCGCCGCAGCAGGAACGGGCATCGCCGGCGCCTGCGCCGAAGCCGCTCCGCCGCTCGCCACAAGAACCGCCGCCGCTGCCGTGATCGTCCAGACTGATGCCTTCATCTCGCCCTCCCTGTCCCCCGACACCCTAGGCCGGACGGATCGACGCCGCCAAGCTGTGATCGCGCTTGCCGTGACGCGCGCGAGCGGCGACAACCGCCACGATGACCGCCGCCTCGCCCGCCGTTCCGGAGCCGCACATCTGCGACGTGCTGATCGCCGAGCGCGCGCCGCGTCTGACGGCGTCCGCCGCCTGGCCGCTGGTTCGTCCGGTGCTCTACAAGCTGCTGAACTACGGGGCCGCGCGCCGCATGGCCGACGCGGTGCAGCCGATGTCGGGCGCCGAGGCGCTGGACTATATGAGCGACCTGCTGGACCTGAAGGTGTCGGTGCTGAACCCCGACCGGATCCCCGCTCACGGACGCTGCATCATCGTGGCCAACCACCCGACCGGCATCGCCGACGGGATCGCCGTGTTCGACGCCGTCCGCGCCCGCCGGGCCGACGCCGTTTTCTTCGCCAACGCTGACGCCGTGCGGGTCTCGCCCCGGCTCGGCGAGGCCATCATCCCCGTCGAATGGGTCACCGAGAAACGCACCCGCGAAAAGACCCGCGCCACGCTGGAAGCCGCCCGCGCCGCCTTCGAGGCCGAGCGCTGCGTGGTCATGTTCCCGGCCGGCCGACTGGCCCGGGTGGGCAAGGACGGATCGGTCATAGACCCGGAGTGGGCGCCGACGGCGGCCTCTCTGGCCCGGAAGTACAATGCGCCCGTGGTGCCGATCCATGTGTCTGGCCCCTATTCGCGCCTGTTCCACCTGTTCGACCGGGTGTCGCAGGAGCTCAGGGACATCACCCTGTTCCACGAGCTGCTGAACAAGCGCCGCAAGCCCTTCCATCTGAAGATCGGCAAGCCGATCCCGCCATCGCGGCTGGATATCGACGCGGCCCGGGCGACCTATGCGCTCAAGGCCTTCACCGAGCGGGTCCTGCCCAGCCAGCCGGACGCCGATTTCGCATGAGGCTGGAGCTGTCCGACGCCGACGCCACCACCCGGCTGGGGGCCGCCATCGCGCCGCGCCTCAAAGCGGGCGAGGCCGTGCTGCTTTACGGCCCGCTGGGCATGGGCAAGTCGACACTGGCGCGGGGCCTGATCCGCGCCCTGACCCGGCCGGACGAGGACGTGCCGTCACCGACCTTCACCCTGGTCCAGTTCTACGAGAGCACGCCGCCGGTAGCCCACTTCGATCTCTACCGCCTGACCCGGCCGGAAGAGGCCTCCGAGATCGGGCTGGATGAGGCGCTGGACGAGGGCTGCGCCATCCTAGAGTGGCCGGAACGGCTGGGCGACGATCCGTCTGTCTGGCTGGGGCCGGACCGGCTGACCGTGACCCTCACCGAAAGCGGCGACGGCCGGATCGCGACCCTGTCAGGGACCGGGGTCTGGGAAGACAAGCTCAAGGACCTTCATGTCTGACCGCGAACAGCAGCGTCTGGAATTCCTCAAGTCGGCCGGTCTGGCCGACGCCGCCCGCGCGCCCCTGCCCGGCGACGCCTCGACGCGCCGCTACGAGCGGTTGACGACCTCCAGCGGTCAGTCCCTGATGTTGATGGACCAGCCCGCCAGCGCCGAGAGCCCGCCCGCCGATCCCTCATGGTCGCCCGAACGGCGCAAGGCCGAGGGCTGGAACGCCACCGCCCGCCTGTCCGCCGGCCGGATCGAGGCCTTCGCCGCGGTCGCCGCTCACCTGCGCGCGCTCGGCCTGTCGGCGCCCGAAATCGTGGCGCTCGACGCCCCGGCCGGGCTCGCGGTGCTCGAGGACTTCGGCGACGACCTGTTCGCTCGCGTGATCGAGCGCGGCGAGGCCGAGGCGCCCCTCTATCTCGCCGCCGTCGAGGTGCTGGCGCGCCTGCATGACGCCGAGACGCCCGACGTGCTCGCGGGCCCGGCCGGCGACTGGGCGCTGCAGGCCTATGACGAGACCGCCCTGCAGGGCGGGGCCGATCTGTTCGTCGACTGGATGCCGCAGCTCGATACGGCCCTGACCTTCGACGACGCAGCCGTTGCGGAATGGCATGAGGCCTGGGCGCCGATCGTCGCGCGCGGCGCGGCGGGGGCCTCGGTCATAGCGCACCGCGACTATCACGCCGAGAACCTGATCCGCCGGACCGGCCTGTCGGGAGCCGAGAGCGTCGGCCTGATCGACTTTCAGGACGCGGTCCGGGCGCACCCTGGCTGGGACCTGCACTCGCTGTTGCAGGACGCGCGCCGGGACGTTTCGCCGGAACTGGAGCGGCAGGCGCTGGACCACTATTTCACCCTCCGCCCCGGGCTCGACCGGGTCGATTTCATGCGCGACTACGCCGGTCTGGCGGCGCTGAACGAGGCGCGGATTCTGGGCATATTCGCCCGGCTGATCGTGCGCGATGGCAAGCCCCGCTACCGGGCCTTCATGCCTCGCATGTGGGCCCATCTGAACGCCAATCTGACCAAGCCCGGGCTGGAGACGGTTCGCGGCTGGTTCGATCGCCATGTGCCGGAGGACCACCGCCGATGAGCATGCCGAAGACCGCCATGGTGCTCGCCGCCGGCCTCGGCACCCGCATGCGCCCCCTGACCGACGACCGGCCCAAGGCGCTGGTCGAGGTCGGCGGCAGGGCCCTGATCGACCACGTGCTGGACCGGCTGGCCGAGGCGGGCGTGGAGCGGGCCGTGGTCAACGTCCACTGGTTCGCGGACCGGCTCGAAGGCCATCTCGCCGGCCGGGCACGCCCGGCCATCGTCATTTCCGACGAGCGCGAGAAATTGCTGGAGACCGGCGGCGGGCTGAAGAAGGCCCGCCCTCTGCTGGGCGATGACCCCGTATACGTCGCCAATATCGACAGCGTCTGGATCGACCGCGGCGACGCCATCGGCGACCTGTCCCGCCTGTGGGACCCGGAGCGGATGGACGCCGCCCTTCTGCTCGCCCGCCGCGAAGGCTCCATCGGCTTCGAGGGCGACGGAGACTTTTTCCTCGCGGGCGACGGCCGCCTGACCTTCCGCGGCGACGCCCCGAGCGCGCCGTACAGCTACATGGGTCTGCACATCACCCGGCCGGACTATGTCGCGGATGGGCCCGACGGCCCGTTCTCGCTGGCGACCCTGTGGCGGAAGTCGGCAGCCGAGGGCCGGTTGTTCGGCTGCGTGCTGGACGGCGACTGGATGCACGTCGGCGACCCCGTTGCACGGGATCAGTCCGAGGCCCGCCTCACCGGAGAGACATGAGCGGGTTCGATCCCTTCGCGACGTCCGCACCGCGCTGGTACGCGGTCGAGGCCCATCGGCCGTTTCTCGACGATCTGGCGGAGGGCCTGCTGGCCTGGCTGGGCGACGAGCCGCCTGAGGCCCTGTCCGACGCTGTCGTCCTGCTGCCCAACCGCCGCGCGGCACGAGCGTTCATCGACGGGCTGAACCGGCACGCGCGGGGCCGCACGGTCCTGCTGCCCCAGATCCGGCCCCTCGGCGATCTGGAAGAGGACGAGCCGCCGTTCGCCCCCGGCGAGCTGGACCTCGACCTGCCGCCCGCCATCTCGCCCCTGCGCCGCCGATTCGAACTGGCCCGCATGATCGACGCCCACCGCCGCGAACCCGTCTCGCCCCTGATCGCGCTGGAGATGGCCGAGAGCCTCGCCGCCTTCCTGGACTCCTGCCAGATCGAGGAGGTCACGGGGACCGACCGCATCCGCGATCTGGCCGAGGCTGACATGGCGCGGCACTGGCAGGACTCGGCCGACTTCCTGTCCATCGCCGTAGAGGCGTGGCCGCAGCGTCTGACCGAGCTCGGCCTGATCGACCCGCAGGCGCGTCGTATCGCCCTGCTGAAACGTCTGGCCGAAAGCTGGACCGAGCGGCCGCCCCAACACCCCGTCTTCGCCGCCGGCTCCACCGGCACCGTTCCGGCCGCCGCCGCCGTGCTGGGCGCCGTCGCCCGCGCCCCGCGCGGCGCCGTCATCCTGCCCGGCCTCGACCTCGATCTGGACGAGGCGGCCTGGGGCGAGGTCGGCGACCAGCATCCGCAGGGCGCGCTCAAGGCCCTGCTGACCCGTCACGGCGTCGCCCGCGCCGACGTCGCCCTCTGGCCTATCCGTGAGACGTCCGACCAGACCCGCGCCGGACGCGGCCGACGCCGGTTGATCGCCGAGGCCCTGAAGCCGCCCCTCGCCACCGCCGACTGGCGCCGCGCCATCGACGCCATGCAGGCCTCGGGCGACGATCCGGTCGGCGAGGGCCTCGCGGGCCTGACCGTCCTGACCGGCCGCACGGAAGACGCCACCGCCGCCCTCGCCGCCCTGCTGATGCGCGAGGCGGTCGAGACGCCCGGCCAGACCTGCGCCCTCGTCACCCCCGACCTGGATCTGGCGCGGCGGGTGCAGGCGCGCTTGCGTCGCTGGGGTCTGGCGGCGGACTCCTCTGCCGGCGAGCCCCTGTCGCGCAGTTCGATCGGGGTGCTGATGGGGCTGGTCGCCAATCTCGCGGGCGGCTTCGGCGCCAGTCCCCTTCTGGCCATCCTCAAACATCCGACGACGACGCTCGACCTCGAACCCGCCGCCTTCGCCTCGACCCGCGATGCGCTTGAGCAGCACGGCCTGCGCGGTCCCCGTCCCGAGAATTTCGACGCGGTCCGCCGCCGGCTGACCGGCGCCAAACGCCCGCAGCCTGAGGCCGAAAATCTGCTGACCCGGCTGGAAGAAGCGCTGTCGCCGATGCTCTCCGGCGACGAGCCCCGGAGCGTTGACGTCGCCGCCCGCGCCCTGGCCGAGGCGATCGAGCGGCTGGCCGGCGAGGGCGTGGCGGCATGGCGCGGCCCCGAGGGGGAGGCGGCGTCTCGCCTGCTGTCCGGCCTGATCGAGGAGGGCGCCGCCGCCGAACCGCTGGACGGCGCCGCCTTCGCCGAACTGCTGCGCCGCCTGATGGATCAGGAGGTGATCCGCACGGGCGGCGACGTGCATCCCCGCCTGCGCATCCTCGGGGCCATCGAAGCCCGGCTGGTCCGCGCGGATCGCATGATCCTCGCCGGACTGGAGGAGGGCGTCTGGCCGCGCGGCGGGGCGATCGATCCCTTCCTGTCCCGTCCCATGCGCCAGACGCTGGGTCTGCCCTCGCCCGAGCGGCGCATCGGACTGTCGGCCCATGACTTCGCCCAGGCCGCCTGCGCGCCCGAGGTCGTCCTGCTGCATGCCGAGCGGCGCGGCGGCCAGCCATCGGTCAAGTCGCGCTGGCTGTGGCGGCTGGACACGCTCGTACGCGGCGCCGGACGCGAACTGCCGGGCCGCCCTGAGGCCGCGACATGGGCTGCCCGTCTGGACGCCGCCGACCCCGCCCCGCCGCCGACCCTGCGTCCCGCCCGCCGTCCTGCGCCCAGGCCGCCCGTCGAGGCCCGGCCGAAGCGGATGTCGGTCACCCGGGTCGAGGAATGGGTGCGCGACCCCTACGCCACCTACGCCCGCTTCATCCTCAAGCTGTTCGAGATGGCGCGCCCGGACGAGGCGGTTGACGCCCGCATCCGCGGCACGGCCATCCACGACGCCTTGCACCGCTTCGGCGACGCGTGGGAGACCGACGGCGCGGCTGGTGGAGTCGAGCGCTTCGCCGATCTCTACATGACCGCCCTGCTGGACGCCGGCATGCCGCAGGCGGCGCTGGCGCGAGAGCGGGTGCTGGGCCTCAACGCCGGCCGCTGGGTCGTCGAGTGGGAGGCCGCGCGGCGGTCGACCAGCCGCCGCGTGCTGCTGGAACGCTCGGCGGAACTGGCCATCGACATCGACGGCGAACCCTTCGTCCTGACCGCCAAGGCCGACCGGATCGAGGTCACGGACGGCCGCCTGTCCGTGATCGATTTCAAGACCGGCTCGGCCCCGACGGCCAAGCAGGTCGAGACCGGCTTCTCGTCCCAGCTGCCGCTGACCGCCGCCATCGCCTGCGCCGGAGGTTTCGGTCCTGAGGGCGCCGGCGAGCCGCATGAGCTGCTCTATGTTTCGGTCACGGGACGCGAGCCGCCCGCCCGCATCGAGGATCGCGCCGGCGAGGAGGGTGCTAGCGCCACCACCGACGCCGCGATGGACGGCCTGATCGAACGGGTGCGCGACTACCGACGGCTCGAGCGGGCCTATGCCTCGCGCACCGCGCCCGCCTTCGCCCAGCGATCCGTCTCCGACTACGATCATCTGGCCCGCGTCGCCGAATGGTCGACCTCCGGCGAGGAGGAGGGCGAATGACCGATATCGCCCCCCGCGACCCCCAGGCCGTCGCCGCCGACCCGTCGGTCAACGCCTTCGTCATGGCCAACGCCGGGGCGGGCAAGACGACGACGCTGGTGTCTCGCGTGGCTCGTCTGCTGCTGGGCGGCTCGCGGCCCGACGCCGTTCTGTGCCTGACCTTCACCAAGGCCGCCGCCGCCGAGATGCAGCGCCGACTGTACGAGCGGCTGGGCCGATGGGCCGTGGCCGACGACGGCTGGCTGCGCGACGAGCTCGGCCGGCTGGAGGAGCGCAATCCGACGACCTACGACGCCGAGGCCCTGTCGCGCGCCCGCGCCCTGTTCGCCCGCGCGCTGGAGACGCCCGGCGGACTGAAAATCCAGACCATCCACGCCTTCTGCGAACAGTTGCTGCGCCGCTTCCCGGTCGAGGCCGGCGTCTCGCCCCTGTTCCGCGTGGTCGACGATGTCGAGGCCGAAACCCTGCGCGCCCGGGCCCGCGCCCGCGTCGCCGAGCGCTCGCTGGCGGACGATCCCGGCCTGTCGACTGCCTATGCCGTCATGGCCGGCAAGCTCGACTTCCAGGCCTTCGAGGCCATGTTCGTCCGCTTCGAGGAGCGCCGGGCCGCGCTCGCCGCATGGGTCGCCGCAGACGGCGGCGCGTCGACGCTGGTGTCGCGGGTCGCGGCTCTGGCCGGCGTGGACGCGCTGGAAGACCCGGATGCGATCGAGACCGCCGCCGTCTCGCCCCCCGCGCTGGATCCGGCCGAATGGTTCGCCGCCGCAGGCGCGTTGACGCTTGGCAACGAAAAGACCGACCAGCCTCTGGGCCTGAAACTGCAGGCCGTCGCCGAGGCGGTCCAGAACGGCGATCGCCCGGTGCAGGCGGTGAAGGCCATCTTCTTCACCGCGGGCGGCGACGGATCGCCCAAGGCGCGGATGGGCACGAAAGCGGTCGGACCGGCGACGCTGGAATGGCTGTCACAGGAGCAGGACAGGCTGGCGGAAGCCGTCGCCCGCGCCCGCGCCTGCCGCGTCGCCTGGGACACCCTGCACGCCCTGACGCTCGCCTCGGCCTACGCCGAGGAATACGACGCCGCCAAGACCCGGCGCGGCACGCTGGACTTCGCCGACCTGATCAGCGCCGCCCTGCGCCTGCTCACCGACGAGGCGGCCGGCGCGCGCTGGGTGCTCTACAAACTGGACGGCGGCGTCGATCATATTCTGGTCGACGAGGCGCAGGACACCTCGCCCGAGCAGTGGGGCATCGTCCGCGCCCTGACCGACGAATTCTTCCGGGGCGAGGGCGCACGCGGCGACGGGGTCGAGCGCACGGTCTTCGTGGTGGGCGACGAGAAACAGTCGATCTTCTCGTTCCAGGGCGCCGCGCCGGAACGGCTGCTGTTTGAAAGCCAGAGCTATCGGCAAGTTGTCGAGGGGGTGCGGAGGCGGTTCGAAAGTGTCGAACTGCTGCGCTCATGGCGCTCGACGCCGGAGGTTCTGGCCTTCGTCGATCAGGTCTTCCTCGACGCGGACCGCGCGGGCGCCCTCAGCCCCGGCCGGGGACTGGTCGGCGACCGTATCGACGCCGTGGTCAGCCACAGGGCGGCGCGCGACGACGGACCCGGCACGATCGACATCTGGCCCGCTGAACAGGAACAGCCCGCCGAGGACCGTCGCGCGTGGGACGAGCCGATGGACGCCGACACCGCCCGGGGCGCCCGCCGCCGGGTGGCTGAACGGATCGTCGCCGAGGTGCGCGGGCTCGTCGAGCGCGGCGAGGGCGTGCACGACAAGGACGGTCGGGCGTGGCGCGCCGCCGACTGGGGCGACGTGCTGATCCTCGTCAAAAAGCGCGGCCCGATGTTCGAGGAGATCCTGCGCGCGCTGAAACAGGGCGGCGTGCCGGTCGCCGGGGCGGACCGGCTGCGTCTGTCGAAACATCCCGTCTTTATGGACTTGCTAGCGCTGGGCCGCGCGGCCCTGTTCCCGGACGACGATCTGACGCTGGCGGGCGTACTGCGCAGCCCGTTGTGCGACGTATCCGAAGACGACCTCTATGCCCTCGCCCACGCTCGCGAAGGCTCCCTGTGGCGGGCGCTCAGGGCGTCGACGGGCCCGGCGGAGACGGCCGCCGTCCAGCTGATCGCCGGCTTCCGCGCCGCGGCCCGCGAGACGCCGCCGTTCGATTTGTACGCCGGGCTTCTGAACCGGACCGACGCGCGCGGGCTGACCCTGCGCCAGCGGTTCCTGACCCGGCTGGGCGCCGAGGCGTCCGACGCGCTGGACGCCTTCCTCGATCAGGCGCTGGCCGCCGAGGGGCGCGGCGTGCTCGACCTCGAACGCTTCTGCCATGCCGTCGCCAGTCTAGACCAGACGGTGAAGCGCGAGATGGACGAGCCGCGCGGCGAGGTGCGGGTCATGACCGCCCACTCGGCCAAGGGGCTGGAGGCGCCGATCGTCATCCTGCCCGACACCATCTTTGAGGAGCCCAAGGGCGACGCCCTGCTGGAGACCGACGACGGCGGCTTCCTGTGGTGCGGCTCGTCGAAGGGCGACTGCGACGCCTCGGCCGTGGCGCGCGAGGCCCGCAAGCGGCGCAATGAGGAGGAGTCGCTGAGGCTGCTCTATGTCGGCCTGACCCGCGCTCGGGATCGCCTGATCGTCGGCGGACGGCTGGCCTCCAATCGCAAGCTGGACGGCGTCCGCGCCTGGTGGGGTCCACTGGCCGAGGCCGCCGCCGGGCTGGGCCACGCCGTACGCCAGATCGAGGGCCCCCACGGGCCGCTCCGCCGGTTCGGGGCCGATCCGGCCCTCTATCCTCGTCGGCAGGCGACGGCGGCGGCCGAGGTCGCATCACCGGCATGGCTCACGATTCCGCCGACCGACGAAAGCCGCGCCCGCGCCCTGTCGCCCTCGCGCACGGACGGCGCCGATCGCATGCCCGCCCCGTCGCCCCTGACACGCGGGTCCGAAGGCCTCGGCCGGTTCCGGCGCGGCGACCTGATCCACCGCCTGCTGGAACGCCTGCCCGAGGTCGCCGGGCCGGACCGGGCGCAGGCGGCTGCACGCATCCTGTCCCGCGAGCGCGATCTGGACGACGGTCAGCGCGCCGAGATGATCGCCGCCGCCTTCCTCATCCTCGACGACCCCCGCTTCGACGACGCCTTCGGCCCCGGCTCGCGCGCCGAGATCGCCGTGACCGGTCAGGTTCAGGGCGTCTCGGTCTCCGGCCGCATGGACCGTCTGGTGGTGTCGGCCGATCAAGTGCGGGTCATCGACTACAAGACGAACCGGCCCGCCCCGGCACGCGTCGAGGACGCCGATCCCGCCTACATCCGGCAGTTGGCGGTCTATGTCTCGCTATTGAGGCAAGCCTACCCCGAACGCACGGTCGAGGCGGCGCTGGTCTGGACCGACGGTCCTGCCTTGATGCCCGTTCCGGACGCCCTGATGGACGCCGCTCTTCTCACGCGTTGACCGGAGAGGCGACCATCCCCACATCTCACCCGAACGGGCGGAATCAGTTCACGATGTCCGGCCCCAAGGAGACACCCATGGCCACCGTAAAGGTCACCGACGACAGCTTCGAAACCGACGTGCTCAAGGCCTCCCAGCCCGTGCTGGTTGACTTCTGGGCCGAGTGGTGCGGTCCCTGCAAGCAGATTGGCCCGGCGCTCGAGCAGATCGCCGACGAACTGGGCGGTCAGGTCACCATCGCCAAGGTCAACATCGACGACAGCCCCATGGTCCCGTCGAAACTGGGCGTGAAGGGCATTCCGACCCTGATGCTGTTCAAGGACGGCCAGATGGCCTCGATGAAGGTCGGCGCCATGCCAAAGGGCAAGATCGTCGAATGGCTGGCCGAAAGCGGCATCAAGGCCTGATCCGGCCCGCCTGGTCCGGACGCATCGGACGCTTCGGACGGTTTTGTTTTTCAGTCCGGCCAGGTCGCCCGGTCGGCGGCCAGAACCTCGCCGGCCAGATACAGCGAGCCGCAGATGACCACCCGGCCCGCGCCCAGCCTCAGGGCCTGATCCAGCGCGGTCCGGACCGAGGCTGACGGCGTCGCGCCCAGCCCGTGCCCCTGCGCCACCGCCGCCAAGGCAGCGGGTTCGGCGCAGGCGCCGTCGAAGGGCACGGTGAAGACCGCCGCCCCGGTCCCGCGCAGGGCCTCGAAGAAGCCCCCGGCGTCCTTGTTCCCCAGCATGCCGATGATCAGGGCCAGCGGCCGGGGCGCCTTCGCCTGCCGCTCCAGCAGGGCCTCGGCCAGTGCGCGCGCGGCATGGGGATTGTGCCCCCCGTCGAGCCACAACTCCGCGTCCGCCGCCTGCGCCGTGTCGGCATAGGGACCCGCCTTCAGCCGCTGCATCCGCGCCGGCCAGCTGACCGACTTCAGCCCTTCGGCGATGGCGGGCTCCGGCAGATCGAGCTCCAGCGCCACCGCGACCGCCAGCCCGGCGTTGGCGATCTGGTGCGGCCCCGCCAGCGCGGGCGCCGGCAGGTCCAGAAACCGGCTCTGGTCCTGATACGCCAGACCGCCCCGCTCGGCCCAGGCGTCGAAATCGACGCCCATGACCGTCAGCGGCGCGCCCACCGCTGTCGCCGCCGCCTCGATGGCGTCCATGGCCTCTGGCGCCTGTCGGGCGATCAACCCCCGCGCGCCGGGCTTGAGGATACCCGCCTTCTCCACCGCAATCCCGCGCAGGGACGTGCCGAGGAATTCGGCGTGATCCAGATCCACCGGCGTGATCACGCTCAGCAGCGGCCGCGCAATCACGTTGGTGGCGTCCAGCACCCCGCCCAGCCCGACCTCGATGATCGCCAGATCGGCCGGGGTCTCGCTCATGGCCACGAAGGCGGCGGCGGTTGTGCTTTCAAACACCGTGGCCTCGCCCGAAACCGCCTCGATCCGGTCCAGAATGGCGTTCAGCGGCTCGTCCTCGATCAGCCGCCCGGCCAGCCTGATGCGCTCATTGAACCGCACCAGGTGGGGCGAGGTGTAGACATGGACCTTCAGCCCAGCCGCCTCGGCGATGGCGCGCAGGAAGGCCACCGTAGAGCCCTTGCCGTTGGTGCCGGCCACATGGATCACCGGCGGCAGTCGGTCCTGCGGATCGCCCAGCGCCGCGCACAGCGCGCGCATCCGCCCCAGCGAAAGGTCGATGCGCTGCGGGTGCCGCGCGCGAAGCCGTTCGGAGATCGGATCCATCGGCGCGGTTCTAGGCCGCCCGGCGCTTCCCGCCCATCAGCATCGACAGGATGCGGCCAAGGGTCTCCGGCAGCTCGGCGCGGGCGACCACGCGATCGACCATGCCCTTCTCCTGCAGGTACTCGGCGCGCTGGAAGCCCGGCGGCAGCTTTTCGCGGATCGTCGCCTCGATGACGCGCGGACCGGCGAACCCGATCAGGGCGCCCGGCTCGGCCAGATGCACATCGCCCAGCATGGCGTAGCTGGCCGTGACGCCGCCCGTGGTCGGATCGGTCAGGACGACGACGAAGGGCAGCTGGGCCGCCTTCAGCTCCTGAATGGCCAGGGTCGTGCGCGCCATCTGCATCAGGCTGAGCGCGCCCTCCTGCATCCGGGCGCCGCCGGCGGCGGTGAAGCAGACCAGGGGCAGACCCCGCGCCACGGCCTGACGCGCGGCGGCGATGAACGCCTCCCCCGCCGCCATACCCAGCGAACCGCCCATGAAGGTGAAGTCCTGAACGATGACCACGGTCTCGGTCCCGCCGACAAGGCCGACGCCGATGGCCATGGTGTCCTTGCGCCCGGCCGCCTTGCGCGCCGCCGACAGCCGGTCCTTGTAGGGCTTGCCGTCGGAGAACTTCAGCGGGTCCTCGGGCACGTCCGGCGTCTCGATCGGCTCGAACTGGCCGTCATCGAAGGTGTAACGCAGTCGCTGGTCGGCGTTGATGCGCATATGCCGTCCGCCTGGCGTGACCCAGAGCGCCGTCTCCAGATCGGAGCGGTACAGCATCTCGCCCGTGTCGGGGTCCTTGACCCACAGATTCTCGGGCGTGTCGCGCCGGTTGACGATCTTGCGCACACCGGGGGCGAAGCGGGACAGCCATCCGCCGCGCTTCTCCTGCTGGGGTTTGTTCTTGTCGGCCATGGGGGCGATCTAGACGGTTTCTTTCGTTCGTGCACCCCGGACCGCATCGGCAAGGCTCCGCACCCTGGCCAGAACGCGCGGCGCGGCGGGTTCGTTCGCATCCAGCGCGGCGGCCACCTCGTCGACGAGGGCCGAGCCGACCACGACGGCGTCCGCGACCCGGGCGATCTCGGCCGCCCGCTCCGGCGTCCTGACCCCGAAGCCGACCGCGACCGGCAGGCCCGAGGCAAGGCGCACGCGCTCCACCGCGGGCGCGACCGAGACGGCCTGCGCCTCCTTCACCCCGGTCACGCCCGCGACCGAAACGTAATAGACAAAGCCCGATGTTCGCTCGCTGATGACCTTCAGCCGCGCATCGTCCGACGTCGGCGTGGCCAGACGGATCAGCGACAGCTGGCTGGCGTCCAGCGCGTCCGTCAGCGGCCCGGCCTCTTCCGGCGGGCAGTCGACGACGATCACGCCATCCACCCCGGCTTCAGCCGCGTCGCGCGCGAAGGCGTCGTAACCGTGGGTCTCGATCGGATTGAGATAGCCCATCAGGATCAGCGGCGTGTCCGCATCCCCCGTCCGGAACTCACGGACCAGATCCAGCGTGCCCTTCAGCGTCAGTCCGGCCTTCAGCCCCCGCAGCGCGGCGCGCTGGATCGGCGGCCCCTCGGCCATCGGGTCCGAGAAGGGAAAGCCCAGCTCGATGATGTCGGCCCCTGCGGCCGGCAAGCCGCGCAGGATTTCCAATGCCTCTGCGCGGGTGGGATCGCCGGCCATGACGTAGGTCACGAACCCGGCGCGACCCTCGGTCTTCAGCGCGGCGAAGCGGGCGTCGATGCGGGCGGTGCTCATTGGGCCGGCGCCGCCGCGTTCGGATCGGCCGCCTGACAGATATCCCGAGGAATGGTGGCGAAGGCCAGATAGGCCGGGGCGGCGGGGGCCGCCATCTCGCCGTCCGCGAACGCCAGCACCTGGAAGGCGTCACATCCGCCCTCGGGCTTGCGCTTCATATAGATCACCACATTGCCGCTGGCGTCCGCGACCAGCCAGCCTTGCGGCGTGAACACCGCTTCATAGGCCTGCAGCACGCCCTCGACGCCGGCCTGGGTGCTGACCACGCAGGTCGCGCGCTCCGCCAGCGCAGGCCGGTTCCCGCAGGTCGGATCGGCGGTGGCGTTGGCCACGGCGGGCAGCTCGACCGGCAAGGGCAGTTTGGCCGGCGCCGGCGTCTGGGCCAGACCGGCCACAGCCAGAAGCATCGCAAGGTCCATGATCAGATCTCCACACCGAGGTGCTTCGCCACGGCGAAGATGTCCTTGTCGCCCCGCCCGCACATGTTCAGCACCACGTCTCCGCCCTTGCCGACCTCACGCGCGATCTCGCCCACGCGGGCCAGCGCGTGGCTGGGTTCGAGCGCCGGGATGATGCCTTCAAGTTTCGAGCACAGCTGGAACGCCTCCAGCGCCTCGGCGTCCGTCGCAGCGCGATACTCGGCGCGGCCGATGTCCTTCAGCCACGCATGCTCGGGGCCGATGCCCGGATAATCGAGACCGGCCGAGATTGAGTGGCCTTCAAGGATCTGACCGTCGTCGTCCTGCAGCAGATAGGTGCGGTTTCCGTGCAGCACGCCGGGCCGACCGCCCTGGATCGAGGCCGCATGGTCTGGCCCGTCGAGGCCACGCCCCGCCGCCTCGACGCCGATCAGCCGTACGCCGGCGTCCTCGATGAAGGGGTGGAACAGGCCGATGGCGTTCGACCCGCCGCCGATCGCCGCCACACAGGCGTCCGGCAGCTTTTCCTTGCGGGCCAGCATGGAGGCGCGGGTCTCGCGGCCAATCACCGACTGAAAGTCGCGCACCATGGCGGGGTAGGGGTGGGGCCCGGCGGCGGTGCCGATCAGGTAATAGGTGTCCTCGACATTGGTCACCCAGTCCCGCATCGCCTCGTTCATGGCGTCCTTCAGAGTCGCCCGGCCGCTGGTCACCGGAATGACCTCGGCGCCCAACAGCTTCATCCGGAAGACGTTTGGCTGCTGCCGCTCGACGTCGGTGGCGCCCATGTAAACAACACAAGGCAGGCCGAAGCGGGCGCAGACCGTCGCCGTCGCCACGCCATGCTGGCCGGCGCCGGTCTCGGCGATGATCCGGGTCTTGCCCATCCGCATGGCCAGCAGGATCTGGCCCATACAGTTGTTCACCTTGTGGGCGCCGGTGTGGTTCAGCTCATCGCGCTTGAACCAGATGTCGGCCCCGCCGTGGTGCTCGGTCAGGCGCTCCGCAAGGTAAAGCGGGCTGGGGCGCCCGACATAGTCGGTCAGGAAGCCGTCCAGTTCGGCCTGGAACGACGGATCCGCCTTCGCCGCCTCATAGGCGTCGTTCAGCTGGTGGATCAGCGGCATCAGGGTCTCGGCCACGAACCGTCCGCCATAGGGACCGAAACGGCCCTCGTCGTCGGGCCAGGCGTAGCTGTTGGGCAGGATGGCGTTCACTGTGTCACTCTTCGCGGGGAGGCGAGGCGGAAATCAGGCCGCCGGACTCGCTGACGTCACGGCCTTCAGAAAGGCCGCGATCAGCGCCGGTTCCTTAACACCCGGCGCGCTTTCGACGCCAGAGGACACGTCGACCAGCGGTGCGCCAGAAATTCGCATCGCCTCCGCGACGTTGGCCGGGTTCAGCCCGCCTGCGACGAACCACGGCCTGCGGAACGCCCGGTCCGCCAGCAGGGCCCAGTCGAACCGCGCCCCGACGCCGCCGGGCAGGTCTGACCCCGCAGGCGGCTTCGCGTCGAACATCAGGTGATCGACGAACGGCTCCCACGCCTCCGCCTCGGCAAAGTCCTCATGGGTCCGGATCGGCAGCGCCTTGATGATACCGGCGCCGGTCAGGGTCCGCACCTGCTCCGCCCGCGCCGCGGTCTCGGACCCGTGCAGCTGAATGAGGTCCGGCCTCAGGATCAGGGCGATCTCGGTCAGCAGGGCGTCGTCCGCATCGACCGTCACCGCCACGACCTTCGCCCGACCGCGCGCCCGTTCGAACAGGGTCGCGGCATGCATGGGCTCGAGATGACGCGGACTCTTCGGAAACATCACCGCGCCCACGAATGCCGCCCCGCCCGCCAAGGCGGCGTCCACCGCATCCGGCGTCGTCAATCCGCAGATCTTGGCCTCGGTCATTCCCGCGACCTGCGCTCCCGCTCTGATCAGGTCAAGGCCGGTACAGGTCTGCGTCCGGATCGACGCCGCCGCGGATCGCTGCGGAAACCACTTGAGAGGCGATGACAGAATAGGTGATGCCGTTGCCGCCGAAGCCCATGACGGCCCATGTATGGTCCATGCCCTTAACCGGGCCGATGTTCGGAAGCCCCGTCACGCTCTCGCCGAAAGCGCCGGCCCAGCTGTAGTCGATCTCGAACGCCACCTCGGGCAGCAGGCGCTTCAGCTTGCCGGCGATGGTCTCGCATTTGCGCTTCAGCTTCGCCTTGTCCTCATGCGCGTCCGGCGACGGCTCGTCCTCACCGCCGACAATCAACCGCCCGTCGCCGCCCATGCGGAAATAGAGGTAGGGGTCCGACGCCTCCCACACGAGGGTGTCGCGCAGCCAGGCCGGACAGCGCTGGCGCGGCTTCGAGGCCATGGCCCAGGTCGAGATCACCTTCGCCCCCGGCGTCGGGACGCCCTTCGGAAACTCGTAACCGCAGCAGAACACCACCGCCTTCGCCCGGACCGCATGGCCGGCGTCCGTCAGCAGCGTCACGCCCTCCGGGTCCGACGCCGCTTCCAGCACCTCGACCCGGGAATAGACCTTGGCGCCGTTCGTCTGCGCACGGCGCAACAGACCTGCGGCCAGCCGTGCGGGGTCGCCGCTCGCCGAGCCTTGGCTGACGATGGCGCCGGTGCGGTCGATGCCGAAGCGATCGCGCAGTTCGGCGGGCCCGGCGTAGATGCTCGCCAGCCCGATCGCGGCCCGGGCTTCGGCCTCCGCCTCAAGCGCGCGATGGCCATATTCATCGCCCGCGAGATAGAGGGTGTCCTTGTCCTTCAGGCCGCAGACGATGCCCTCATCGACCACGATCCGCTTCAGCGCATCCACGGCCGCCCGCGACCGCAGATACGCCCGCTTCGCCTTCGCCATTCCGATCCGGTCGGCCAGGGCGGTCAGTGGCAGGTCGATCTCCCATTGCAGCAGGGCGGTCGAGGCCATGGTCGAGCCCATCAGCGGAGGACGGCGATCCAGAACCGCGACCGAATGATCCCGGCTCAACTCATGGGCCATGAAGGCGCCGCTGATCCCCGCGCCGACGATGGCGACATCAACCGCGACCGCAGCCTTCAGCGGACGGACCGGCACGCCCAGTCCCCGGCTGTCGGCCCACAGCGAACGACCGGTCCGGAGGTCTCTCTTGATCGTCGCGCCCGTCATGCCGCCATCCCTGAAGCGGAGCCATAGCGGACAGGGCGGCTGGCGGTTCCGTCAGGCGAAGATCTGGTCGATCTCCGCCGGAGTCAGCAGTCGCCAGTCTCCCGGCGCCAATTCGGCAGGCAAAGCCAGTCCGCCCAGTCTCTCGCGGTGCAGCGCCTCGACGTGATTGCCGACAGCGGCGAACATCCGACGCACCATGTGATAGCGACCCTCGGTCACCGACAGCCGCGCCTCGGTCGGCGACAGGACCTCCAGTTCCGCGGGTTTCAGCGGACGGTCGTCGCCCTCCAGCATCAGTTCGCCCGAGGCGAACAGGGCGACTTCATTCCCGGCCAGCGGCCGCGCCAGCCGGGCGCGATAGACCTTGGCCACATGCTTTTTCGGACTGATCACCCGGTGCAGCAGATCGCCGTCGTCGGTCATGAGCAGCAGGCCCGACGTTTCCTTGTCCAGCCGGCCGATGGTGGAGATCGCCGGGTCCCGCCGACGCCAGCGGGACGGCAGCACGTCATAGACCAGCGCCCCGTCCTCCTTGTGTGAACAGGTCATGCCCAGCGGCTTGTTCAGCAGGATGACGATCCCCTGCGGCGGGTCGAGCGGCCTGCCGTCCACCGTCATGCGTTCGGGCAGGTTTGGCGTCACCGCGATCCGCTTCGACACATCGGTGATCTCGACGCCGTCCAGCTCGATCCCGCCCGCCTTGCCCATCCGCGCCATTTCCTGACGCGAGCCATAGCCCAGCGAGCCCAGAAGCTTGTCGACCCGGGCCGTGGGAGTCTTCATTTCACGGCCTCGAACAGCTTGTAACCGCCCTTGTCCGCGACCATCCGCACCCGCCTGAAGGCGGCGTTCAGCTCGGCCTCGTAGGGCAGGTGCCGGTTGGCGACCAGCCACATCACGCCGCCCTTCTTGAGCATCGCCGCCGCCTTCTGGATGAAGGCCTGCCCCAGTCGCTTGTCCTCGGTCCCGCCGTCATGGAACGGCGGATTGGTGACGATGAACTCAAGATCGCCCGCGGCCTCGAGCGTGCGCACATCAGCCCATTCGAAGGCGGCTCGGGCGTCGGCGACGTTCTTCCTGGCCGCTTCGATGGCCCGCCGGTCGAGATCGATCAATCTCAGAGCCGTGACCTGTGCTGAGCGCAGGGTCACCGTCGCCAGCGCGCCATAGCCGCAGCCCAGATCGGCGCCAGAGCCCTTCATCGGCGGCAGATGGGCGGCCAGAAGGGCCGAGCCCGGATCGATCCTGTCCCACGCGAAGACGCCGGGCTGCGACCACGCCTCCAGCCCCGGAACGATCCGCGGCGCGCCTGCTGCGATCGCCTCGTCCAGCCCCGTGGTCGTCGCCGGCTTCAGTACGACGCAGCGCCGGTGGTGCGCCTTGGCGCTCTCGCCGACCTCGACGCCAAACGCCTCAAGTTCCTTGTTCAGCCGGGACCCGCCCTTGTCCTTGGCCGCCATGACGTCCAGCCGGCCGCCGGTCTTCAGCGCGCGCAGCGCCAGCGCCAGCGTATAGCGCCGCTCCAGCACGCCCGGCGGCGCATAGACCATGATGGCGTCGACCGAACCCTCGGCCACACTCTCAAGCGGGGTCGAGCCCGGGATCAGCGGAGAGGTCTGGGCAGCGTCGCCGGGCGGGTCGAACACCGCCGGAGGGCGGCCATAGAGAAGTGTCGTCATGGCCGCGCTATAGCTGTCTCAGACCGGCGGCGCGACCGCCGTGTCTTCCAGCAGGGCGCGGAAGCGGCGGATGGCCTCGGTCGACAGGGTCTCGTCATAGCGCATGGGCGGCGCAGTCATCGGTTCGTCGAAACTGTGCGTGCCCTCGGCGATCCAGGTCTCCACATCGGCGCCGCAGCCGCGCATCATCTCGTTGATCCGCTCGGCGTTGCGCACGGTGGTCAGGTGATCGCGGCGCGCCACGACCGCCAGCGTCTTCGGACAATGCCGCCACGCCCGCATCCGGTTCAGGGCCAGAAAGCCGACGTAGGGATAGGCCAGGTAGACCGCCTTCACTCCGTCCAGTGATGCGCCTCCCGGATCGACGACGCCCAGCCCTCTCCGGGCCCGGTCCGCGCTCATCGCCTCCATGATGCCCCAGCCGCCGTGGCTCCAGCCCGCCAGCGCAAGCTTGGAGGCGTCCACGTCCCGCCGCCGGGACACGCCGTCCAGAGTGGCCAGCACGTCGCCGGCCCTTTCCCAACCCTGAAAAGCCAGACCCGTGCAGACGGTCATCATGGCGAACTCGCGCGACCAGCCGCGCGGCGCATAGGAATCGACGATAAATGCCCGCCACCCGGCCGCCTTCGCCGCCGCGGCATACTTTGGCAGATGCCCCCGCAGTCCGCCGCAGCCGTGGAACAGCAGCACCGCCGGCCGGGGCCGATCGTCGTCGGGGCCGACCACGACGGTATGCGGCTCAAGCCGGGCCCAGCGCTGCGCGAGAGTGTCCATCAGCGAGCCTTAGCCGTTCGTGCAAACTTCCGGAACGGCGGTCAGTGCCGGAACACCCGCACCCCGGTGAAGGCCATGGCGACGCCCTGTTCGTCGGCGGCGGCGATGACCTCGTCGTCGCGGATCGAGCCGCCGGGCTGGATCACTGCCGTGGCGCCGGCCGCGACCGCTTCCAGCAGGCCGTCAGCGAAGGGGAAAAACGCTTCGGATGCACAGGCCGAACCCTGCGCCAGCGAATGCGCCAGACCCTTCGCTTCCCCCGCCTCCCGCGCCCGGATGGCGGCGATGCGGGCGCTGTCACGGCGATTCATCTGACCGGCGCCGATGCCGGCGGTCTGGCCGTCCTTCGCGTAGACGATGGCGTTGGACTTGACGTGTTTGGCCACGGTGAAGGCGAACAGCATGTCCTCGATCTCCGTGGGCGTCGGCTGGCGGCGCGTGACGATCTTCAGATCGGCGGCGGTCAGGCGCGAGCGGTCGCGGCCCTGCACCAGGAATCCCCCGGCCACCGAGCGGAACACCTCGCCCGACGCCAGCGGATCGGGCAGGCCGTCGGTCAGCAACAGGCGCAAGTTCTTCTTGGCGGCGAAGACGGCCTGGGCCTCCTCGTCGGCACCCGGCGCGATGACGACCTCGGTGAAGATGTCGGTGATCAGTTTCGCGTCGGCGCCCGTCAGCGTCCGGTTGACCGCAATCACCCCGCCGAAGGCCGAGACGGCGTCGCATTCCAGCGCCCGCGCATAGGCTTGGCCCAGATCGTTTCCGACAGCGACGCCGCAGGGGTTGGCGTGTTTGACGATGACGCAGGCCGGACCGTCGAACTCGGCGACCAGCTCATAGGCGGCGTCGGCGTCGGCGATATTGTTGTAGCCCAGTTCCTTGCCCTGCAGCTGACGGGCGTTGGCCACGCCCGGGCGGGCTTCGGAGGTGCGGTAGAAGGCTCCGGACTGGTGCGGGTTCTCGCCATAGCGCAGGGTCTGGGCCAGCGATCCGCTGATCGTCTTGCGCGCCGGGGCGGCGTCCCCGACCTGCCCCGCGAACCATGCCGCGACGGCGGCGTCATAGGCGGCGGTGCGGGCGAAGGCGCGGGCGGCGAGGCGTTTGCGCAGTTCCAGAGTGGTCGCACCGTCGGCCTTCAGCGCCGCCAGCACCTGATCCACCGCGTCCTTGTCGACGCAGACGGCGACATAGCCGTGGTTCTTCGACGCCGAGCGGATCATGGCCGGGCCGCCGATATCGATGTTCTCGACCGCCGCCTCGAAACCGCCGCCCGACGCCACGGTCTGCTCGAACGGATAGAGGTCGATCCAGGCGATATCGATGCCGCCGATGCCGTGCTCGGTCATGGCCGCCGCATGGCTCGGTTCGTCGCGCACGCCCAGTAGGCCGCCGTGCACCACCGGGTGCAGGGTCTTGACCCGCCCGTCCATCATCTCCGGGAAGCCGGTCAGATCGGCCACATCCTTCACCGGCAGGCCGAACCCGGCGATCGCCGCCCGGGTGCCCCCGGTCGAGACCAGTTCAACCCCGGCCTCATGCAACGCCCGGGCCGCCGCCTCCAGCCCCGTCTTGTCGCTCAGCGAGATCAGCGCGCGCTTTGGTGCCACGCGGTCGGGCGCGGGGGGAAAGTCGGGAGCGGCGGGCATGGCGGCGTCCGTGATCTGGAGGTCGGTGAGACGCGCGGGGCTCTAGCACTGTCCGGGGAAGGAGAGAACCGGGGACCGATAGTGAGGGGACAAATGCCGCCCTCAAGTCGGCAATGCGGCTTCCCAAGGCCTTGGGTCGAACGTCGCCTGCGGCCACCGCGCAAGCGTATGGCGCGCTTTCATCTCGACAAAGGCAGGGATGACCCCGCCGGGTCCCGCGCGGAAAATCATCGCGTCTATATCGTCGAATCCCAGTGGCGCGGCGATCTGTAAACTGTCGTCTTCGCCCAATCGGACATTCACCGCATGTACGGTCGCCAGTGCCCGGTTGAGGGCGTCGTCGGCGTCCGCGAGCGCCGGATAGTCGTAGCCGAACCGTGGACCAAACCAGAGGTGGACCCGGGCTTGATTCCGGACCTCGACCTTTTCCGCCAGTGTCTGTGGCAGAAACGTCTTCAGCTGTTTGTCAGCTCGATCCTCAGCCTCCCATGACAGATCGTCGTCGAAATACATGACGTCGTAGTCGCGAACTCCGTATGTGGGCTCGAGCCCGAGGCGACCGTTCCAGATCGTCTGGTAGACCGCGCCGGCGAAGACGGCGCCCTGCGGCAGGGCGCACGATCGGATCGCCGCCAGAACGGTCATGAGCTCGGGGTTAGACTGCAGGCAGAGAATCGGTTCGCGGATCATCCGCAGATAAGAGCGAGATTCTCGTTGCTTTGAAGGTCCGGGGGACGGAAATTCGCTCAACCCAATCGCGAATGAACCGGACCGGCGCGATTTGTCAGGCTGTGAGGACGTTGAAATCGAGAATTACCGGCTCGCGGCCGACTAGCGACAGGAACCGGCGAAACGCCGCCTGATCCAGCGCCGTCGTCGCCGTGTTGGTCAGCGGGTGGAAGTTGACGATGTCCGCGTCCCACAGGGCCTTGTCGAGCACGAAGGTCACCTGACGGTCGACATCGTTGATCAACGCCAGCGCCGTCACCGATCCCGACCGCACGCCCAGGGTCTCGTACATCAGCGTCTCGTTTCCGAAGGACAGCCGGGCCGAGCCGATCCATCTGTCGGCGCGCTTCAGGTCCACCACCGTGTCCTGACGGGCGGAGATCAACCAAAGCCGGCCCTTCTTGTCCTTCAGGAACAGGTTCTTGGTGTGGGCGCCCGGCATCGCGGCCTTGAGCTCAAGCCCCTCCTCGACGCGGAAGACGGCCGGATGGTCGTGCGTCGTCTGGTCGATGCCGCGCTCAACCATCCACGCCAGCAGACGGTCGCGGTCGAACAGGGGCGTGTGCGGCTTGTCTTCGGTCATCGGGCGCAGCTAGGGAGGAGACGTCCCTCGATACCTGCTGGAGCGCGGCCGTGGAATTGGAATGCTATCCGATGTCGGACACGCCGTGCGATATGGTGCCGGGGCGCCAGTCGCGGGACTGGATGGACGTCTTCGCCTCGCGTCACCCCTATCGCTGCCTGCCGTTGAACATGGCCAACACCACGGGCTGGGAGATCCTGTGCCCGATCGGCTTCACCGCCGAATGGAACGGCGGGCCCAGCCAGGCGGACATCGTCATTACGCCGGACCGGCCGGTGGCCAATCTGCAGCACATCGTCACCTCGCACTTCACGCGCGGCGTCCTGACCCTGCACCCGCAATACCTGTTCCGCACCCCGCCGGGCTGGGGCTTGATGTGCTCAGGCGCGCCGAACCATATCAAGGACGGCATCCAGCCGTTGACCGGTCTGATCGAGACCGACTGGCTGCCCTTCCCCTTCACGATGAACTGGCTGTTCACGCGGCCGGGCCGCATCCACTTCGAGAAGGGCGAGGCGTTCTGCTTCATCACCCCGATCCAGCACCGCAGCGCCGAGCAGTTCGATCCGGTCATCCGGACGCTGGAGTCCAATCCGACGATGAAGGGCCAGTTCGACGCCTGGAACCGCGAACGCACCGGCTTCAACCAGCGGCTGGCCAAGGGCGATCCCGAGGCGGCAAAGGAGGCGTGGCAGCGCTTCTACTTCAAGGGCGAAATGCCAGAGGATCTGGGCTCGGCGCCCGCGACGCACAGCAACAAGCGCCGTCTGAAGTCGCCGCGGATCGGATAGAAAAAAGGCCCGTCGCCGGAGCAACGGGCCTTTTGATTACATCGCGCGCGGGACGCGGGGTCCGAGGTTCTGGACCACCTCGCGGGCGTCGAAAGCGTTCGGGTCCTCCGACGGCTTGCGGCCGTTGCCCAGAACGATCTCGGCCGAGGCCTCGAAGCGATCGATCTCGCGAACGTCGAAGTCGCGGCCGAACGGATCGTAGCGCGGGCCCCACGGGCTCCACAGGCCGCGGCGATAGTAGCGCCACGACGGACCCCAGAACGGGCTGTACCGGTCATAATAGAAGGGGTCGGGGCTGGTGGCGTAACGCACGTCGCGGTCGGTCGCCCGGTTCACGGTCGAAAACCAGTCGTGGCCGCTTTCCAGCGTCAGCTCGGCCGCGCGCAGCAGCAGGCTCATCTCGACCTGTTCGCGCGAGGTGACCGAGTTGCCGGCGAAGCTGACGCGGAATCGGTCGGCGTCGACGCGCTGTTCGGCATAGCCATAACGGGTTTCAGGGCCGGCGGGACCATAGGGCGTGGCCGTCGCACAAGCGGACAACGCAAGCGCCGCCGTGGCCGCCATCAGCACGGGTTTGAAGAAGCGGGTCTTCATCGGTGTTCTCCTTGACGCTCCAGAAAGCGCCTTTGCGGGTGAACGGGGCATGAACGGTCCGGTTCCGGTTTCGAACAAGCCCTTATATTCTGGAGATAATAAGTACGGCGGCGGCCAGCAACAGGATGCCGGTCAGAACAGCGAAGCCACGTCGAAAGCGCGGCTGGCTCATCCGCCGGGCCAGCGCCGCCCCACCCAGACCGTAGGCGGACATCGAAATCACGTCCATGCCGATGGTGGCGACCGCGAACAGGGCCAGCTGTGGCGCGGCGGGCCGGTTCACATCCAGAAACGGCGGCAGCACGGCGGTGAAGAACAGGATGGCCTTGGGATTGGCGATCTGGACCATGAAGCCGTCGACGATGGCGCTGCGTCCTAAGCGAATGGTCGGTGCGTGCGGATCAGCTGCAGTGCGGAAAGCCCCGCGCCACGCCTGATATCCCAGCCATGCGACATAGAGCGCCCCGACCAGCGAGATCAGCCGGAACACCTGCGGAAAGGCGACGACCAGCGCGCCCAGACCCAACGCCGCCGCGCCGAACCACACCAGGGTCGCGGCGTTCATTCCGACGACGCCCAGCAGCGCCCCCGCCTTGCCGCGTTCGACGCCGTTGGCGACCGAAAACAGGTTCGCCGGCCCGGGCGTCACGGCCATGACGGCCATGACCCCAAGAAAGGTCAGATACAGATGCGGATCGACAGGCAGGGCCATGACGCCCTGTCAGCCGCGCCGGGCGCTCAGGTCAAGCGGGATCAGTCGCCGCTTTTCGGGGCCGCGAGCTTGCCCTGTTCGGCGCGGGCCTCGTCGATGGCGTCGATCGCCTCGCCGGCCGCGTACTGGGCGACCAGACCCATGGTGGCCATATGCTCGGGATCGTTGGAGGTCCAGGCGCTGTTCTGGGCGATGCCCGCCGCGCCCTGCATCGCGTTGGCCATCGCGCCGGACTCATTCACCTCGGTCATCGCCTCGGCGACGATGGAGCCGATGTCGATCTGGGCCAGAACCTCGACCGCGATCTGGGCGCCGAGCGTCGCGGCCTCGGCGGTGAAGGCGTCGAGGTGTGGCTGGTACTCGCTCCACAGCGAGGCAATTCGCTGTTCACGCTGTTCGGCGGTCAGGGCCTCGTCATCGCAGACGGCGTCGGCGCGCGGGCCGAAGCTCTCCATCTTCTCGCCAAGGATCGCGGCCGCCTGCTCGAGACGCTGCACCGACGGCAGGGCCTCAAGGTCCTCGTCGTCGATATCGACGTCAGGCGCCTCGAACGCCTCTTCACCAGAGCAGACGGAGGCCGCGGTGGGCCGTCCGCCGTCCTGCGCGAAGGCGGGGGCGGCGGGAAGGACCGCGAGAGCGGCGACGAGGGACAGGGCCTTGATCATGGCGGGGATCCTTGGAAAGCCCGCGCAAGGTCCGCCGAACGCCGCTCCGCCTCAAGTGAAATCGCGGTAAGGCGAGCTTACTGGGCTGCGGCCGGGGCGGCGGGCGCCGCGATCACCTTGGCGCGGACCTCGGCCGGAGCGCCCTTCACCTTGGCCATGATCATCGGCCCCATCTGGGTCATCTGGGCGCGCTGCTCTTCCGGCATCGCCGACATCTGGCTGGTCAGGAAGGCGTCCAGCTGGGCGGCGAAGGCGTCGGCGTCCGGCTGGTATTTAGCCTGGATGGCGTCCAGATCGGCGTCGCGTTTGGCGGTGTCCGCGCCGGCGGCGGCGGCGGCGGCCGACATCTCGGACTGCATCGCATCCATCTTAGTCTGGAACTCTTCAGCAACCGCTTCAAACGCGGCTTCGGCGTCGGCGTTTGCGTCGGCTTCAGGGGTCTGGGCGGCGGGTGCGGGGGTCGCGTCCTGAGCGAATACGGGCGAGGCGAGCGTCAGGGTCGCCGCAGCGGCGAGGACAAGGCGAAGGGACATAAGGGAACTCCGGGGGAGGTTGGTGTGGCCGCCCCCTGTTTGGCCCACTTTTGTTAGGTGAGCGAGGATATTCCGTAGCTTGGCCTTACGTGTCGCTATTTCGGGCCGCCCCGCTCGGGTCCCCGCTGATGACATTTGCTTCGTCGCAGGACGGGCTGATTTCGTCTCAGAACCCGGGCCGCCGCGCACTGAAAGACGCCAGGCTGACGTCGTCGATTTTCCTGTCGACAGTCGTTCAGGAGACTTCACATGAAAGTTCTGGTTCTGGCCGCCCTCGCCCTGCTGGCGACACCGGCTCTCGCGCAACAAGCCCCACGACCCGCTGCGCCGGCGGCTGCTGACACGCCGGGCGGAATTCGCGGATTGCGGACCGGCATGGCGGTTATTTCTTCCGACGGCGTCACCGTCGCGAAAACGGCCCATATCTACAACCGCCCTGACTACGGCGCAGAAGACTCCTTCTTCACCAGCGACGTCGGCGTCTTCATGGAGCGCCGCATCCGGGGACGCGAAGCCTATGTCGAGGGCGACACGGTGCGCCTGCGCATGACGGCGGCGCAGTTTCGCGCCCGCCAGCAGAATCCGCCGGGTGAGGATAACGGCGAACGCCGCAACTGAGCTCTTGCGGCTGTGAGTGCGGGAGGGCTCAGCCTTCCCGCGCGTTCCGCTTGCCCAGAACCCGCAGGCGCAGGGCGTTCAGCTTGATGAAGCCCTCCGCGTCGTGATGATCGTAGGCCTGAACGCCTTCCTCGAAGGTGACGAGGTCCTGATCGTACAGACTGTGCGAGCTCTCGCGGCCGATGATCGAGACATTGCCCTTGTAGAGCTTGACCCGAACCACGCCTGACACCTTCGCCTGCGAATGATCGATCGCGGCCTGCAGCATCTCGCGCTCGGGCGAGAACCAGAAGCCGTTGTAGATCATGTGCGCGTATTTGATCGCCAGCTCGTCCTTCAGGTGCATGGCGCCCCGATCCAGCGTGATCGACTCGATGCCGCGGTGGGCGGCCAGCAGGATGGTCCCGCCGGGCGTCTCGTAGACGCCGCGCGACTTCATGCCGACGAAGCGGTTCTCGACGAGGTCGAGACGGCCGACGCCGTTGTCGTGGCCATACTGGTTCAGCGCGGTCAGGATCGTCGCCGGGCTCATCGCCTCGCCGTTGATCGAAACAGCGTCGCCCTTCTCGAAGCCGATGGTGATGACGGTCGGTTGGTCCGGCGCATCTTCCGGCGAGATGGTGCGCTGGTGCACGAACTCGGGGGCCTCGACCGCCGGGTCCTCCAGCACCTTGCCCTCTGACGAGGAGTGCAGAAGGTTGGCGTCGACCGAGAACGGAGCCTCGCCGCGCTTGTCCTTCGAGATCGGGATCTGGTGCTTCTCGGCGAAGTCCAGCAGGGCCTCGCGGCTGCGGAACTCCCACTCGCGCCACGGGGCGATCACGTGGATGTCCGGGTCCAGCGCATAATAGCCCAGCTCGAAGCGGACCTGATCGTTGCCCTTGCCGGTCGCGCCGTGACAGACGGCGTCGGCGCCGACCATTTTCGCGATCTCGATCTGGCGTTTGGCGATCAGCGGGCGGGCGATCGATGTGCCCAGCAGATACTGGCCCTCATAGACGGTGTTGGCGCGGAACATCGGAAAGACGAAGTCGCGCACGAACTCCTCGCGCAGGTCGTCGATGAAGATGTTCTCGGGCTTGATGCCCAGCTTCAGCGCCTTCTCGCGCGCCGGCCCCAGCTCCTCGCCCTGACCCAGATCGGCCGTGAAGGTCACGACCTCGGCGTTATACTCGGTCTGCAGCCACTTGAGGATGATGGAGGTGTCCAGCCCGCCGGAGTAGGCGAGGACGACTTTCTTCGGGGCGGGGACGGACGACGACATGGCTGGATCCTCGGCGAACGCAGGGGGAGGCGTTGTTGCGCGCGCTTAAAGGACCAGACGCCCCGCGATGCAAGGGCCGGATTGGGGCGGGATCAGCCCCAGGGGCCTGCGGGTCGCGAGGGCGTGGTCGGCACGCTGGTCGAGACGGGCCCCGGGGACGCGACCGGAGACACCGGCGGCGGCGTTCGGAAGCCCATCTTTGCGCCCAGATCCATCAGCGCGCGCACGCGGTTGCCGGTGGCCGGATGGGTCGAGAACAGGTTGTCCGCGCCGCGCCCCGCCAGTGGATTGATGATGAACAGCTGCCCGGAGGCGGGATTGCGCTCGGCGGTCATGTTCACGATCCGCTTCGAGTAGGCCTCGATCTTCTGCAGGGCCGACGCCAGCGCCTGCGGATCGCCCGCGATCTCGGCGCCCACGCGGTCGGCCTCGTATTCGCGGGCGCGGCTGATGGCCATCTGCACCAGACCGGCGGCCATGGGCGCGAGGATCATCAGCGCCAGCGTGCCGATGATGCCGCCCGGCCGCTCGCGATCGTCACCGCCGCCAAAGAACAGGGCGAAGTTGGCCAGCGCCGCGATGGCGCCCGCGATGGTAGCGGTGACCGTCATGGTCAGGGTGTCGCGGTTTCTCACATGCGCCAGCTCGTGCGCCATCACGCCCCTGATCTCCTCACGGGTCAGCATGTCCAGCAGGCCGGTGGTGGCGCAGACGGCGGCGTTCTGAGGGTTCCGGCCCGTGGCGAAGGCGTTGGGCTGGTCGTTGGGGATGATGGCGATGGCCGGGCGCGGCATGCTCGCATCGCGCGCCATCTGGACGATGTCGGCCACATAGGTGCGGACCACGGCGTTCGGATGGTTCTCGTCCACCGGCTGGGCCCGATACATGCGCAGCACGATCTTGTCGGCGTTCCAGTAGCTGAACAGGTTCATCCCGCCGGCGATGACCAGCGCGATCAGCATGCCGGTCGGTCCGCCCAGCATGTAGCCCAGCCCGCCGAACAGGGCGGTCAGGGCGGCCAGCAGGGTGAAGGTCTTCAGATGGTTCATCGGTTACGCGAACGTTTGTGGAGCGCTGCAACTTGTGGAGTCGAACGCGGCGCCTCAAGAGACGGGCGCTGTGACCGATGATCCCACCCCCGGCGAAACGCCGCACCCGAACCCCGACACGCCGCACGCCACGCCCGAGCGCGTGATCAGCGAGACCGCGCGTCAGGCTCTCCTCGAAGCCGCCGAACGACGCAGGGCGATGGAGACACAAACGCCTGCGACCGAGCACGGCGGCCCGACCGGACCCGAGCCCACCCGCTACGGCGACTGGGAGAAGAAGGGCCTCGCAGTCGATTTCTGAACCCCGGATTCGCCTGTTCGTGAACAGGCAAAGTTAAATTGCCGCCTCTCAGGGGAAAGCGTCGGCGATCCCACCCCCACGGGCTGAAACCGGGATCGACCTACCCGCGCTACGCGTAAAACCGCTCCGACATACGGAGCCATACCCATGCGTTCGTTCTCTCTCGCCCTCGGGGCGACCCTTCTCACCCTCGTCGTCGTCACGCCCGCGCTCGCAGGCGGACCGACCGGAGGCCACGGCGGTCGTCCGGGTGGCGGCTGCGGGTCCTGCGGCGGCGGACACCGTCCCCCTCCCGGCGGCGGCTGGAACAGCAACGTCAACGTGAACGTCAACAACGTCTCGGCGGTCAGCCATTCGTCGTCCTATGCGAACGCCCGGGCCTACGGCGGCGCCTATGCGGACGCCCGATCCTCACTGAACGCCCGTCTGTACGACACCTCCAGCTATCGCGGCGGCGGTGGCGGCGGCGTCAGCTATGTCGGCAGCGGCGGATACGCCGATGGCGGCGGCGGATACGGCGGCGGCCCGGTCTATGTGGAAGAGCCCTACCGTGGTCCGACCTGCAACACCGGCCCCTACGGCTATGCCGTCACCGGCTTCGGCCGCAACTATCGCCAGCGCCCGTCCTATGGCTGCGGCCGTCAGGAATACCGCTACGAGCAGAGCGGCTACGGGTATTGCGAGGAGCGCTACGAAGAGCGCAGTTCCTACCGCGAGAGCGACTACGAGTATCGCGGGGGCTGCCGTCAGGAGCGCCGCTGCGGCTATGCGCCGGAGCCGGTCTACGTCCAGGCCCCGCCCGTCTATGTGCAGGCGCCGCCGGTCCATGTTCAGGGCCCGCCCGTTCGCGTACAGGCGCCGCCCGTCTACGTCGCGCCGTCGCAGGTCTATGTGGAGCCCTCGCAAGTCTACGTCGAACCGTCGGACGTCTATGTCGAACCGGCCGACGTCCACGTCGCCGCTCCGGACGTTCACGTGCCTGCGCCGGTCGTTCATCTGGCCGAACCGCGCGTCCACATGAGCGAGCCGCGCATCATCCGTCAGCAGGAGGTGCGCATCCGCCAGCCGGAAGTCCGGATCCAGCAGGAGCCGGTCTATGTTCCGGCCCCGGAATACGAGGCGCCGATGACGCCGGACCAGTACTACGCGCAGCCAGACCTGCCGCCGCCGCCTCCGCCGCCCCCGCCTCCGGTGGTGCGTCACGAGCGTCCGGCGCCCCCGCCGGCCCATGACTATCGTCAGGAACCCGGCGAGCGCGGCTGATCCACAAGATCGGGGGGAGCTTGCGGCCGGATCGCCTTGTGCGGTCCGGCCGTTCGTTCGTCTCGCTTCAGGCGATCGACGCCACGATGTCCGCCGCGGCCTGACGCGGATCAGGCGCGCCCACTACCGGTCGGGCCACGACCAGATGGCTGGCCCCGGCCTTCAGCGCGTCGACCGGCGTCGCCACCCGCTGCTGGTCGCCCCTGTCCGCGCCCACAGGGCGAACGCCCGGCGTGACAATCAGGAAATCGGGCCGTCCCGCCTGTGAGACAATCTCGCGGACCCGTGCGGCCTCCAGCGGGCTGGAGACCACGCCGTCGACGCCGCAGTCGAGCGCCTGCCGCACCCGCCGCTCGACCAGATCGGCGGCGGTGTAGCCATAGCCCAGATCGGTGAGGTCCTGATCCGACAGGCTGGTCAGCACCGTCACCGCCAGCAGCTTCGTCTCCGACCCGGCCGCATCCCGGCCCTTGACCGCGCCCGTCATCACCTGCGGCTCGGCATGGACCGTCAGCAGGTCGCAGCCGCCCTCGGCCACGGCGCGGGCCGCGCCTTCGACCTGGGCGCCGATGTCGTGCAACTTCCAGTCCTGAAACACCTGCTTGCCCTCGGCGCGCAGCGCATGGGCGAAGGCGACGCCGCCCGGCCGAGCCAGCAAGGTCAGGCCGATCTTGTAGAAGCTGACCGTCTCGCCCAGCCGCTCCACCATGTCCCGCGCCGCCTCCAGCGAGGGCAGGTCGAGGCCGACGATCAGTCGGGGGTCGCTGGTCCGGGTCATGGCTCGCTCCTGTTTTGGCATTCGGGGCTGGACGCGCGCGCGGGCGTCAGCCTTGATGGCCGCTCAAGCTGATTTGGGGCGAGGACATCTGATGGACGCGGTCGATCTGGGCGTCAACCTGTTCGTGGCCCTGTTCGCACTGGTGGACCCGATCGGCAATGTGCCGATCTTCGCCGCGGCCACCGCCGGAGCCAGCACCCGGCAGAGGCTGTCGGTGGCCGCCCTGATCTGCCTGTTCGCGGCCGCCTTCCTCGCCTTTTTCTTCTTCACCGGCTTGGCTCTGCTGCAGTTCTTCGGCATCTCGCTGGCGGCCTTCCGGATCGCGGGCGGCATCCTCCTGCTGCTGCTGGGTCTCGACATGACGCGGGAGGACTTCCTGAAGTCCTTCACCGATTCCGACAGCGCCCATGACGTCACCGACGTGCGCGGCTACGCCCGGCGTCGCTTCCAGCGGCTGGTCGTGCCCTTCGCCATTCCGCTGATGATCGGGCCCGGCGCCATCTCCACCATCATCATCCAGGCCGGCGAGGCGTCCAAGATCGGCTACGTCGGACAGGTCGCAGGCATGATCGCCATCGGCGCGGCCTGTATCGCCACCTTCTTCTGTTTCGCGGCGACAGGCCCGATCAGCCGGGTGCTGGGCGACGTGGGCATGTCGATCATCGTGCGGGTGCTGGGCCTGATCCTCTGCGCCCTGGCCATCCAATTCATCCTGCTGGGTCTGTCCGAGGCCATTCCGGGCATGATCAGCTCGGGCGTCACCACCCCCTATCCGACCGGCGGTCATTGACGGTTTCCCGTCGCGTCCGACCGACCTATATGAAGCGCGGCGGTTGACCGGATCGCCCAGACCCCTGCGCCTCCCCGCGCCCCGTTCAGAGAGACCCGCCATGGCCGAAGCCGCATCCTATGACGTCGTGATCATCGGCGGCGGGCCCGGCGGCTATAACGCGGCGATCCGCGCCGGCCAGCTGGGCCTGAAGGCTGCGTGCATCGAGATGCGCGAGACGCTGGGCGGCACCTGCCTGAACGTCGGCTGCATGCCGTCCAAGGCCCTGCTACACGCGTCGGAGCTCTATGAGGCCGTAATGAAGGAGTTTCCGACGCTGGGCATCGACGTCGGCGCGCCGAAGCTGAACCTCGGCCAGATGATGGCCCAGAAGGCCGACAGCGTTGGCGCCCTGACCAAGGGCATCGAATTCCTGTTCAAGAAGAACAAGGTCGAATGGATCAAGGGCAAGGGCCGCATCACCGGCCCCGGCGCCGTCGAGGTGACCGCCACCGACGGGTCGAAATCCACGCTCGCCGCGAAGAATATCGTCATCGCCACCGGCTCGGAGCCCACCCCGCTGCCCGGCGTGGACTTCGTCGAAGGCAAGGTCGTCGACTCGACCGGCGCCCTCTCGCTTCCCGCCGTGCCGAAGAAGCTGATCGTGGTCGGCGCCGGCATCATCGGCCTCGAGCTCGGCTCGGTCTGGCGGCGTCTGGGCGCCGAGGTGACCGTGGTCGAATTCCTCGACCGCATCACGCCCGGCATGGACAAGGATGTCGCGACCGCCTTCCAGCGCGCCCTGACCAAACAGGGCATGACGTTCAAGCTGGGCGCCAAGGTCACCGCCGCGAAGACCGGCAAGGACGGCGTCGAACTGACCGTCGAACCGGCCGCCGGCGGGACCGCCGAAACCCTGAAGGGCGATGTCGTTCTGGTCGCCATCGGCCGACGCCCCTACACCGACGGCCTTGGCCTCGAGAACGTGGGCGTCACCCCGGACAAGCGCGGCTTCATCGCCAACGACCATTTCAAGGCCGGGACCGGCGGCGTCTGGGTCATCGGCGACGTGACTCACGGCCCGATGCTGGCTCACAAGGCCGAGGAAGACGCCGTCGCGGCCATCGAGCTGATCGCCGGCAAGGCGGGCCACGTCGACTACGATCTGGTGCCCAGCGTCGTCTACACCGCCCCGGAAGTGGCCTGGGTCGGCAAGACCGAGGACCAGCTGAAGGAGGCCGGCGTCGCCTACAAGGCCGGCAAATTCCCCTTCACCGCCAACAGCCGAGCCAAGATCAATCACGAGACCGATGGCTTCGTGAAGGTGCTGGCGGACGCGACCACCGACAAAATCCTCGGCGTGCACATCCTCGGCCCGCAGGCCGGCGAGATGATCGGCGAGGCCTGCGTGGCCATGGCCTTCGGCGGCGCGGCCGAGGACATCGCCCGCATCTGCCACCCGCACCCGACCCGGTCGGAAGCCGTCAAACAGGCAGCCATGGGCGTCGACAACTGGACGATGCAGGCCTGATCGTCAGCCTGCTCCGGGCGCGGCCCGGCGCAGGCCGCTGAACTGCATCTGGCCCCGCCCGAAATCGAGGGTGATCTTCCGGAAGCGATAGAGGATGTCCGCGCCCAGCAGCAGGGCGGGGCGATCGGCAAGGCCCAGCGTCGAGAAGGCGTGAAGATCCGCGAACAGCACTTCGGCCCCGCCCAGTCGATGCTGGCCCAGCCGCAGGTCGGCTATCCGCCCGCGCGCGACCACCGGAATCTCGCCGGTGACGCCCTTGATGACGGTCTGGTCCAGCCGCTCCCACTGCCCGCCCAGCAGCGTCCGCAGCGCCAGATTGCCGATCGAATACTGGGCGCCGGAATCCACGAAGGCTTCGACAGGCGTTCCGTTGGCTCGTGCGGAGGTCAGGATCAGCTGACCCGATACGTCGCGCCGGGCCCCGATCATCTGGTTGGTCAGTCGCGTCCCCGCGGATCCTGACGAAGCGAACGGCGTACTGGCGGCCGCCACGCTCATGCTGATCCGTCTGCGATCCATCTCCACCTCGATGCGGAACTGGCTGAGCACATCGAGCCCGATCAGGCCGTCGGCGGCGATATCGGCGCGCGGAAAGACCGGGGCGGTGAGGCCGGTGAACGTTCGACCGGCGATCATCGCCCGACCGATCCGCACCGTGGGCGCGATCCGGGCGGCAGTCAGGCCATGCACCATGACCCGGGGCCCTGCGGGCAGTCCCAGAGACGTGGCCAGCTCCGTCGAGACGACTGTCCTCTCCGCTCCGGTATCCAGCACAAACGCCCCCGCCCGCCTTCGGTCCAGTTCGACGTCCAGCGACATCCGCGTCAGCAGATTGGCCGCCAGCCGCGCCTCTTCCGGCAGGGGAACCGCCGTCTCCGGCCCAGGCGCCGCCGGCTCCTGGCCGCCGGTCAGCCCTGTCGTCGCCAGCCCAAAAAGACCGGCGGTCGCGATGCGACGGGTCAGGGCCGAAGGCCGACGATCCACTCCCGCCTCCCCGCGGTTGAACAGGGAGCCTAGGCCCGGAGATGGCGGATTGGCGAGTCCATGCCGAGTCTGCGGCCCCGAGTTCGACGAACCTCGTCTCCGGAGCTTGAACGCCCGTGCGTGACCGTTATGGTTGTCACGCAACTTCGGGGGAATGATGCGGAAGTTCACGAGCACAATCGGACTGATCGCCCTTTGCATGGCGGCGATCCCGGCGTCGGGCCATGCCCAGACCGCGCCTGTCGAGGCCTACGCGGCCCTGCCCGCGATCGACAGCGTCGCGGTCTCACCAGACGGATCCTCTCTCGCCTATCTCCGGCGCGGTAGCGACGGCGTTTCCGTCATCGCCCAGGCAAGAACGGGCGAGCCGCTCGTCACCATCGACGTCAGCGACCGCGTCGCGCGCGGCGTATTCTGGGCGTCGCCGGACCACGTCGTGATTTCCAGCACGGTCAACGACAAGCTTCCCTACACGACCAAGGCCCAGCTCTATCAGCAACTGGACATCGTCAACGTCCGGACCCGTCGGGTGGCGCGCGCGCTGCGAAGCGCCGACAAGGCGATCCTGACAGCCAACTTCGGGCCTCCGACGATAGGGACGTGGCGAGGCGAACCGGTGATGTTCCTTCGCACCTACACGGTGGAGAACAGCGCCTGGACTTACGACGTCTACCGCGTGAACCTCGATGACGGCCGCGGCCGGCTGCACCAGACGGGCGCCGAAGACACGCGCGGCTATGTCGTCTCGCGCACGGGCGAGGTCGTGGCGCGCTCGACCTACGACGACCGGACGGGGCTCTGGCGGCTGCTGGCCGCCAACGGAGCGAACTGGCGCGAACTGCTGTCCCGCCGGAGCCTCCTCGACCCGCCTGCGATGCTCGGATTCGGGCGTACCCGGGACACTATTCTCGTTCAGGAGGACCGCGACGAGGGGCCGGTGGTGTTCGAGGTCGCCCTGTCCGACGGCGCCGAAACCGTGCTCGAGGATGCGGCGGCGGCCGAAACCATCGTCCGCGACAGCGAGGGATTGATGATCGGGGTCGGGCTGCAGGGCCTGACCCGATCTTACCGTCTTTTCGACCCGGCGCTGCAGGCCAACTGGCAGACCCTCGAAACCGGCCTTCCCGGCCGACAGCTGACTCTGTCCGACAGCAGCGACGACAACAAGGTCCTGGTCTTCCACTCCGAGGGCGCCGGCGATCCGGGCGCCGCCTATGTTTTCGACGACGCGCGGCGCAGTGTCAGTCTGGTCGGTCGGGCCTATCCGTCGCTTCAGCCGTCCGATGTCGGACAGGTCAGCGTGGTGCGGTATCGCGCCGCCGACGGGATGGAGCTGTTCGGCTATCTGACCCGTCCCTCGACCGGTTCGACCAACCTGCCGCTCATCCTGATGCCGCACGGCGGGCCCGCCTCCCGTGACTCGGCGGGCTTCGACTGGTGGGCGCAGGCCATGGCTTCCAGAGGCTATGCTGTTTTCCAGCCGCAGTTCCGCGGATCCGACGGCTTTGGACATGAGCTTCTGGAAGCCGGTTACGGCGAATACGGCCGCAAGATGCAGACCGACCTGTCGGACGCGGTGCGCCACCTCGCCTCGGCCGGCGTCATCGATCCCGCCCGGGTCTGCATTGTCGGTGCCAGCTATGGCGGTTACGCCGCCCTCGCCGGAATGACGCTCGATTCAGGCGTCTATCGTTGCGCGGTCTCCGTCGCCGGCGTGTCGGACCTGCCTGTGAAGCTGATGAGAGAGCGGCAGAGCGGCGGTCAGGCCCGCTACAACCCCGCCATGCGCTACTGGCAGCGATTCATGGGCGTCGACGACGACCAGGCGCCGCTTCTCGCCGAGCTTTCACCCTCGCGTCTCGCCGATCGCGTGCAGGGGCCCATCCTTCTGATTCACGGGCGGGACGACACGGTCGTTCCGTTCGAGCAGAGCGAGATCATGGCGACCGCGCTGCGACGGGCCGGCAAGCCCGTGGAGCTGATCGCTCTCAACGGGGAGGACCATTATCTGACCTTCGCGGCGACGCGGCGACAGATGTTGGTCGAGAGTCTGAAATTCCTTGAACTTCACAACCCGCCAAATTGAGACCACGCTTGCCTTTGAACGCCGCTTCGAATAGAAGCCGCGCCTTCGCGTACCGAACCGCCGGGCGAACAGGCATGCCTGGGCGGTTCTTAATCAGGGAAACCATCCGTGGGCTCAAGCAGCCGACAGGCGGGAGCCCACTCAAAAGAGTGAGATGAAAATGCCCAAACTGAAGACGAAGTCTGGCGCCAAGAAGCGCTTCAAATTCACGGCGACTGGCAAGGTCAAGGCCGGCGTAGCTGGCAAGCGTCACCGCTTGATCAGCCACAACAGCAAATACATCCGCCAGAACCGCGGCACCTCGGTCATGGCCGACGCCGACGCCAAGAAGATCAAATCCTACATGCCGTACGCCTGATCGGCGCGCGAGACGGACTGACCTTTCACCGCATACGAATTTGAATCGCGTCCCCTCAAGCCGCCGAACGCCGCGCGCGAGGCGATAGGGGACAAAGAAGAAGGATAGCGACATGGCTCGCGTCACCCGGGGCGTAACGTCCCACGCCAAACACAAGAAGGTTCTGAAGCAGGCCAAGGGCTTCTACGGCCGCCGCAAGAACACCATCCGCACCGCCAAGGCCGCCGTCGATCGCGCCGGCCAGTACGCCTACCGCGACCGCCGCACCAAGAAGCGCAATTTCCGCGCCCTGTGGATCCAGCGCATCAACGCCGCCGCCCGCGTCGAAGGCTTCACCTACTCGCAGTTCATGCACGGTCTGGACAAGGCCGGGATCGAGCTGGATCGCAAGGTCCTCGCCGCCATGGCCGCCGACGAGGCCGGCTTCAAGGCGATCGCCGAAAAGGTCCGCGCCGCTCTGGCGTAAGCCGTCAGGCATCGAAGTTTGTAAAAGCCCTCCGGCCCACGCCCGGGGGGCTTTTTCGTTGTTCAAAAGCCGCAGGCCTCAAACGACTTGAGATTGCGCGCGGTCGTGCGATGGTGACGCCCTGAAGTCTGGTCGGGGGTCTGGATTGCGTTCTGTCGTCAAGGTCGGCCTCGCCGCCGCGTTGCTCATCGCCACGGTTTTCGCGGCTCCCGTTCTCGCCTTGCCGCAGGAAAGCGCCGCCCGCGCGGTCGAGCCTCCGCCCCTGACGGCCTACGGCGCCCTGCCGTCTCTCGAGATGATCGCGCTGTCGTCGTCCGGTCGGCGCATGGCCTTCATCACCGTCGTGGGGGAAACCCGCATTCTCGCTGTGGTGGACCTGACGACCAATGCAAAGCTGGGCAACGTCGGCGTGGGCGCGGCCAAGATCCGCGATCTGCGGTGGATCGGCGAGGATCGGGTGATGATCGTCTCGTCGTCCACAGAGTCCCTGCCCTTCCTCGGCATCGAGAAGGAAGAGCTCTACGTCGGCCAGGTCTACGATCCGGCCACGACCCGGATCGTCAGCATGCTGACGCCCAACCGCGACCTGTTCCCTGTGCTCATGGGACCGGCCCATATCATCGAGGGGGACGCCTCCAACGTGCTGGTCCGGGCGCATTCGTTCGAGGACCCCGGCGGTCTGGACCTCTATCGTGTCGATCCCCGTACCGGCCGCGCCCGGGTGTCGGAACGCATGAGCCGCGATGTCGATGACTATGTGCTGGATCCCAACGGGCGTTCGGTGGCGCGCGGGCGCTATGACCAGCGGTCGAAGTCGTGGAGCCTGCACCTGCGTCAGGGCGAGACGTTTCGCGAGACCTGGCGCACCGACGCCCCGATCGACATCCCCTATTTGCTCGGCCTCGGCATGAACGGCGAAAGCGTGGTCATCGCCGCGGACAGGCCCGACATGAGCCGCGAGGGCCGCGAGGACGCCCGCTTCTTCGACGTAAATCTCGAGACCGGCGCCTGGCGTCCGCTCCGGTTCGAGTTCCGGCCCAGCGCCCTGCTGTTCCATCCCTTGACCCACCGCATGATCGGGGCCTCCCGGACGGAAGAAGACGGCACGCACTACGTCTTCTTCGAGGAGGCGTCGGGAACCCTCTGGGCGGCCGTCGAACAGGCCTTTCCGGGCCAGTCCCCCCGGCTGGTCGCCTGGAGCGACGACCTGAGCACCGCCGTCGTCTTCACTAGCGGCGTCAGGGATTCCGGCTCCTACCACCTGATTGACCTCGAGGACGGATCGATCCGTCCCGTGGGCGACGCCTACAAGGCGATCACCCCCGATCAGGTCGCCACCATCACGCCCATCTCCTACGCGGCCGCCGACGGGCTGGAGATTCACGGCTACCTCACGGTCCCGGCGGGTCGCGAGGCGAAGGATCTGCCGCTCGTCGTGCTGGCCCACGGCGGGCCCGCCGCCCGCGACGTGATGGAGTTCGACTGGTGGTCGCAGGCGCTGGCGTCGCGCGGATATGCGGTGCTGCAGGCCAATTTCCGCGGCTCGACCGGCTACGGCCGGGACTTTCTCGAGGCGGGCTATGGCGAGTGGGGTCGCAAGATGCAGACCGACCTGTCCGACGGCGTCCGTCATCTCGCCGGGGAGGGCGTGATCGATCCCGAGCGGGTCTGCATCGTGGGAGCCAGCTATGGCGGTTACGCCGCCCTCGCCGGACCGACGCTGGATCGCGGCGTCTATCGCTGTGCGGTGTCGGTCGCGGGCGTCTCGGACCTGCGGCGCATGGTCGAGCATGAAGCCTTGCAGGGTGCGCGCCGCGATAACGACACCGTCCGTTACTGGAACCGCTTCATGGGTGCCGAGCGGCTGGGCGACCGGTCGCTGGATGATCGTTCTCCGGCGCGGCTGGCGGATCAGGTCGACGCGCCGATCCTCCTGATGCATGGACGCGACGACACCGTCGTGCCGATCGAGCAGAGCCGGGTCATGGTCGCCGCCCTGCGCCGGGCGAACAAGCCGCACGAGTTCATCGAGCTGGACGGCGAGGATCACTGGCTGTCGCGCACCGAGACCCGCCAGCGCATGCTGACCGAGACCGTTCGTTTTCTTCAGGTCCACAACCCCGTCGACTGAGGCGGCCTGGCGCGGCTAGGCTGCCGGCATGATGCGCCGTGTCCTCTCCCTCGCCTGCGCCGTCCTGCTGCTGGGCGCCGTTCCCGCGCTGGCGCAGAACCGTCAGGTCGCCGTCACCTTCGACGACCTGCCCTATCAGGCCCCTGACGAGGTCCTCTGCGACCCCGACGCGGCGATGCGGTTGACGCAGAACTTCGTCGACATGCTACGGCCGTTGGACACGATGGCGGCGGTCTTCGTCAACGAGGGCAAGGTCTGCGAGGCGCAACGACCGACGCTGCTGCCGGCCATCCTGAACGTCTGGCTCGACGCCGGGCTGGACCTTGGCAATCACACCTTCACCCACATCAATATCCACCAGAACACCGTCGAGACCTATCTCGCCGATGTTGACCGGGGCGCGGAGATCAGCCGGCCCCTGCTGGCGGGGCGGGGCAGGTCACTGACGTACTTCCGCCACCCCTATCTGTTCGCGGGTGAGACGCCGGAGAAGAAGGCGGCTATCGCGGCCGGGCTGGCCGAGCGGGGCTATACGATCGCCCCCGTCACCATCGACAACAACGACTGGATGTTCGCCGGCGTCTATCGCAAGGCCGAGGCGGCGGGCGACGAGGCCCTGAAGCGCCGGATCGGCGAGGCCTATGTGGCCCACATGACCGCCGTGCTGGATCACTGGGAGCCCTACAGCGCCGAGGTGACGGGCGGGCGCGAGCCGGCGCAGGTGCTGCTGCTTCACGCCAACAGCCTGAATCAGGACTGGTATCCGCAGATTCACGCCCTCTATCTGGCGCGCGGCTATCGCTTCATCCCGCTGGACGAGGCCCTTCGCGACCCGATCTACCAGCATGCGGATAGCTATGTGCGCGCCGCCGGCGTCAGCTGGCTGCACCGCTGGACCTTCACCGACGGCCGCCCGATCCGCTGGGAGCCGGAGCCGCCGCAGTGGATCCGTGATATCTATGAGGGCCGAACTTCGGTTCCCGCCACGGACTGACAGGCTACGCCGGGGATGACGAACGGCGCACGGGCCGCTAGATGCAGCCCGTGATGACAGACCTCGCCCAACTCGAACTCGATCTGATCAACGCCATCGGCTCGGCGGAGACCGCCCAAGCGGTCGAGGACCTGCGCGTCGCGGCGCTGGGCAAGTCCGGCTCGATCTCCGGCCTGCTCAAGGGTATGGGCGCCATGAGCCCGGATGAGCGGCGTGAGCAGGGCCCCCTGATCAACGGCCTGCGCGACCGCGTCCAGTCCGCTCTCGCCGCCCGCAAGGCCGAGCTGGAAAGCGCCGAACTCGACGCCCGCCTCAAAGCCGAACACCTCGACCTCAGCCTGCCGCCCGAGCCGCGCCGCAGGGGTTCGGTCCACCCGACGATGCAGGTGATGGACGAGATGATCGCCATCTTCGCCGACATGGGCTTCGCCGTCGCCGAAGGTCCGGATATCGAGGACGACTTCCACAACTTCACCGCCCTGAACTTCCCGCCCAAGCATCCCGCGCGGGAGATGCACGACACCTTCTTCCTCAGGCCCGACCCGGAAACGGGCGAGCGGAAGGTGCTGCGCACCCACACCTCGCCGGTGCAGGTCCGCACCATGATGAGCCAGACGCCGCCCATCCGGATCATCGCCCCCGGCCGCACCTTCCGTAAGGACTCCGACGCCACCCACACCCCGATGTTCCATCAGGTCGAGGGTCTGGTGATCGACCGCGACATCCACATGGGCCACCTGAAGTGGACGCTGCAGACCTTCGTCGCCCGCTTCTTCGAGGTGGACGACGTCGACGCCCGCTTCCGCCCGCACCACTTCCCGTTCACCGAGCCGTCCGCCGAGATGGACATCCGCTGCGACCGCTCGGGCGGCGAGCTGAAGCTGAATACCGGCGACAGCTGGATGGAGATCCTCGGCTGCGGAATGGTGCATCCGAATGTGCTGCGCGCCTGCGGCGTCGATCCCGACGTCTATCAGGGCTTCGCGTTCGGCATGGGCGTCGATCGCCTCGCCATGCTGAAGTACGGCATCCCCGACCTTCGCCCGATGTTCGACGCCGATACGCGCTGGCTGGCGCACTACGGCTTCTCACCCTTTGCGGCGCCCAATTCCGCCGCCGGACTGTCCTGACATGAGCACGCTGCCGATCAATCGCCCGGTGACCCCGGCCCAGGATCTGAACGCCACGGTGTTCGAGAACGTCGACCTGTCGCTGGCCGAGCTGTATCTCGCCGCCGCCCAGCGCGGCCCCGGCGTCGTCGAGGGCCGGACCTTCCGCGGCTGCCGCGTGCAGGGCCCCGGAATCATGCTGGTCGCCAGCGGCACCACCTTCGAGGACACCAACTTCGGCGACAGCCGGGGCGACATGGCCAACATGATCCTGCGGCCCGCGGGCTCCAAGGTTATCGGCGCCATTCCGATGCGCGACTGCACCTTCATCGGCTGCGAGTTCTTTGGCCTCGGCTTCACCGGGGCCCCTGAAATCCTCGACCAGCTGATGAAGCTCCCGACCGGCGGAGCGACTACGTGAAGTTCACCCTCTCCTGGCTGAAGGAACACCTCGACACCGACGCCGACGTCTCCGCCGTCGCGGACGCCATGACCATGGCCGGGCTGGAGGTCGAGGACGTCCATGATCCGATCGCGTCGCTGGCGCCCTTCACCGTCGCCCGCATTGTCTCGGCCGAACGTCATCCGAACGCCGACCGGCTTCAGGTCTGTCAGGTCGAGACCGTCGACGGCATGAAGGAGATCGTCTGCGGCGCCCCCAACGCGCGTGCGGGTCTGACCACCATCTACGCCCCCATCGGCGCCTGGGTGCCCGGCCTCGGCGTGACCTTGGTCGAGAAGCCGGTGCGCGGCGTGGTGTCGAACGGCATGCTCTGCTCGGCCTCCGAGCTTGAACTGGCGGACGAGAGCGACGGCATTCTCGAACTGGCCGACGACCTGCAGGTCGGGGCGCCCGCCGCCGGCGTCTTCGGCGCGGAGCCGGTCATCGACTTTGAGGTCACCCCGAACCGCCCTGACTGGCTGGGCGTCTCCGGCATCGCGCGCGATCTTGCCGCCGCCGGACTGGGGCGTCTAACCACCCCCGCCATCCAGCCCGTCCCCGGCGCCTTCGACTGCCCTGTCTCGGTGCGTCTCGTCGCCCCCGAACAGTGCCCTATCTTTGCGGGCCGCGTGATCCGGGGCGTGAAGAACGGCCCTTCGCCCGAGTGGCTGCAGCGCCGCCTGACGGCCATCGGCCTGCGCTCGATCAACCGGCTGGTCGATGTGACCAACCTGATTTCCTACGACCGCGCTCGGCCGCTGCACGTCTATGATCTGGCCAAACTGGTCGGCGGCGAGATCGTGGTCCGCCCCGGCCAGCACGCGACCGACAGCGGCGAGCCGGAGCATCTGATCGCTCTGGACGGCAAGACCTATGCGCTGGACGCCTCCATGTCGGTGGTGTCGGACGCCGCCGGCGAACGCCCTATCGGTCTCGGCGGCGTGATGGGCGGCGAGTCCACCGGCTGTTCGGACGAGACCGTCGACGTCTTCGTCGAGAGCGCCTGGTTTGACCCCATCGTCACCGCCCAGACCGGACGGACCCTGACCATCTCGTCGGACGCCCAGTACCGGTTCGCGCGCGGCGTCGATCCGGCGTCGGTGGTTCCGGGGCTGGAGCTGGCGACGAAACTGATCCTTGACCTGTGCGGCGGCGAGCCCTCGCACGTCACCGTGTCGGGTCAGGCCCCGGCGAACCCGGCGGCCTTCGCCTTCGATCCGGCCCGCGTCGCATCCCTGACCGGCCTGACCCTGAGCGACGACCGCATCGCCGACATCCTGATCGCGCTGGGCTTCGAGGTCGTGCGGGGATCGCCATGGACGGTGACGCCGCCGTCGTGGCGCCGCGACGTCGATGGGCCCGCCGATCTGGTCGAGGAAGTCGCGCGCATCGAGGGCTTCGACGCCCTGCCGTCCACCCCGCTGCCCGGCCTCGGCGCGCCGTCGCGCGGCGTGCTGAACCCTCGTCAATCGCGCGTGCGGCTGGCCCGCCGGGCGCTGGCCGCCATGGGCTATGCCGAGGCGGTCACCTGGTCCTTCACCAAACAGTCTACGGCGGCCCTGTTCGGCGGCGGCGACGGGACCCTGCTGGTCGAGAATCCGATCGCGGCTGATCTGGACTGCATGCGGCCCTCGGTCCTGCCCAACCTGATCCAGGCCGCGGCCCGCAACGCCGCCCGCGGCCACGCCGACGCCGCCCTGTTCGAGATCGGACCGATCTATCTGACGGATCAGCCCGACGGTCAGCGCACGGTCGTCTCCGGCCTGATCGCGCCCCGCCCCGCGCGCTCCTGGACCGGCGTCGAGACCCATCCGCTGATGTCGTTGAAAGGCGATATGCTGGCCCTGCTTGAACAGCTGGGCGCGCCCGTCGCCTCGCTTCAGCTGGTTCAAGGCCAGAACCGGGACTGGTGGCATCCCGCCCGGTCGGCCCGACTGCAGCTGGGCCCCAGGACCGTCATTGCCGAGTTCGGAGCGCTGCATCCGCGCGTGCTCAAGGCGCTCGGGGCCGACGCGCCGATGCTGGCGTTCGAGATCGTGCTGGACTCCGTGCCGGAGCCGCGCGGCAAGGGCTCCAAGGCCCGGCCCGCCGCCGACCTGCCCGCGCTCATGCCGCTGACCCGCGACTTCGCCTTTGTGGTCGAGGAAGCGAAAGCCGTGGGCGACCTGACCCGCGCCGTCGCCGGGGCCGACAAGGCCCTGATCTCCGGCGTGCGGGTGTTCGACGTCTATCGCGGCGCCGGCGTGCCGGACGGCATGAAGTCGATCGCGCTGGAGGTCGAGATCCAGCCCCGCGAGTCCACCCTGACCGACGCCGATATCGAGGCCCTGACCGGCAAGGTCGTGGCCGCAGCCGGCAAACTCGGCGCGACCCTGAGGAGCTGATCATGGGCGTGAAGCCGAGGCTGGAGACCGCGTTCGAGCGCGGCCTGTTCATGTCGCGCTGGCTGATGGCGCCCTTCTACGCGGGCCTCGTGCTGGCGCTGTTCATGCTGCTGGCGGTCTTCGCCAAGGAGCTGATCTACTATGTGCCCAAGGCCCTGAACTTCTCGACCGGCGGCCTGACCTCCAACGACGCCATCCTCGCGGTGCTGACGCTGGTGGACCTGTCGCTGGCGGGCAATCTGCTGCTGATCGTCATGTTCTCCGGCTATGAGAACTTCGTCTCCAAGCTGGATCTGGATGGCGAGACCGACCGGCCCCCGTGGATGGGCACCGTCGACTTCTCCGGCCTGAAGATGAAGCTGATCGCCTCGATCGTCGCCATCTCCGGCATCCAGCTGCTCAAGACCTTCATGAACATCGGCAAGGTCGGCTACGAGCTCAATCAGGTCGAGGCCATGTGGGGCGTGATCATCCACCTGACCTTCGTCGCGTCCGGCGTCCTGCTGGCGCTGATGGACTGGCTGACGGCCAAGACGGACAAGCACTGAGGCCGTCAGACCTCAATCTCTCGTTAACCTTGCCGCCGCAAGGCTGACGCAAAGCCCGGCGACGGTGCGGTCAACGCCCGCGTGAGTCGGGCGAACCGTCCTCTGCGGAGCTCCCGTCATGCATCGTCGTCAAATGATCCTGTCCGGCCTGGCCGTTTCCGGCGCCGCCGGCCTTAACGCCTGCGCCACCGCCCGACCGAACGACCCCAATTATCCGATCCGCTCGGACCAGACCGCCAAGACCTATTCGTCGGAAGAGCTGATCGCCGCCGGCTCGCGCGAGGCCGGCATCGCCGCCGAGGCCATGGGCTCGGCCATCGAGCGCATCTTCGCCGACTACGGCGACCGTCCGACCGCTTACATTGCTGGGGAGGAAGCGGCCGGCGCCGCCGCCGTCGGCCTGCGTTACGGCCGTGGCGCCCTGCATATGAAGGACCTGTCCGCCTCGATGGAGGTGTTCTGGCAGGGCATCTCGATCGGCTGGGACATCGGCGGCAACGCCAGCCGGGTCTTCACCCTGGTCTACGGTCTCTACTATCCGGACATGATCTACCGCCGCTATCCCGGTATCGAGGGCACGGCCTATCTGGTCGGCGGTCTGGGCGTGAACTACCAGCGCGCCGACGGCATCGTTCTGGCGCCGATCCGCACCGGCGTCGGCCTGCGCGCCGGCGCCAATGTCGGCACCATGGCCTACAGCCGCCAGCGCAACGTCCTGCCGTTCTAGGCCTGCCGTGAGGGGATAAGGCCGGGGCGGCTTGCCGATCCGCCCCGCGCGGCCTAAACCGCCGCGGTTCCTCCCCCTCACTGACTAAAGCAGGTTCAAGCGATGGCACGCGCGAAGATCGCCCTCATCGGCGCCGGTATGATCGGCGGCACTCTGGCCCACGTGGCGGCGCGCGAAGCGCTGGGCGACGTGATCCTGTTCGACATCGCCGAGGGCACGCCCCAGGGCAAGGCTCTGGACATCGCCGAGGCCTCGGCCGTCTTCGGTCAGGACGTGTCCCTGAAGGGCGCCAACGACTACGCCGATATCGCGGGCGCCGACGTCTGCATCGTCACCGCCGGCGTGCCGCGCAAGCCGGGCATGAGCCGCGACGACCTGATCGGCATCAATCTGAAGGTCATGAAGGCCGTCGGCGAGGGCATCAAGGCCCACGCCCCGAACGCCTTCGTCATCTGCATCACCAACCCGCTCGACGCCATGGTCTGGGCCCTGCAGAAGTTCTCGGGCCTGCCCAAGGAGAAGGTCGTCGGCATGGCCGGCGTGCTCGACTCGGCCCGCTTCGCCTACTTCCTCGCCGAGAAGACCGGCGTGTCGGTTCAGGACGTGCACGCCTGGACGCTGGGCGGCCACGGCGACGACATGGTGCCCATGGTGCGCCACTCGACCATCGGCGGCCTGCCCCTGCCGGACGCCGTCTCGGCCGGCTTCATGTCGCAGGCTGATCTGGACGCCATCGTCGACCGCACCCGCAAGGGCGGCGGCGAGATCGTGGCCCTGCTCAAGACCGGCTCGGCCTTCTACGCCCCCGCCGAAAGCGCCATCGCCATGGCCAAGTCCTATCTGCTGGACCAGAAGCGCGTTCTGCCCTGCGCCGTCTGGCTGTCGGGCGAATACGGCCTGTCCGACCTCTACGTCGGCGTCCCGGCCCTGATCGGCGCCGCCGGCGTCGAGAAGATCGTCGAGTTCACCACCAACGACGACGAGAAGGCCATGCTGGCCAAGTCGGTCGAGTCCGTTCAGGGCCTGATCGAGGCCTGCAAGACGGCCGACCCGTCGCTGGCCTGAGCCGCGACGACACTCTGATCGGGAAGGGCCGCGGAGCGATCCGCGGCCTTTTCTATTGGGCCGGCGCCGCCGTCATGCCGCCCACCCTCACCGCGAACTCGGGCAGCAGACCGATCCACACTGCGGTCGGATCGGTCAGCTGGTCAACACCGCCGGGCTGCAGCAGCACATCGAACTGCACCGCCGCCGTGGCGTTCTGGCCGGCCTCGCCGGGCGCATAGAAGGCCTTGAGGAACCGCTGCTGGGTGTTCCAGGCGTTGACCCCGTCCAGCGTCACCGACGGATTGGCGAAGGCGGCGCTGTACTGGATGTCCTCGCAGACGTCGTTGGTGCAGCCGTAGAAGAAGACCGCCCAGGTCAGGCCGCCATCCTGCACGGTGAAGAAGGGCTGGCCGTTTTCGCGCTGCACCTCGGACACGACCCCGCCCTTGGAGGCGATCCACCGGCTGACATCCGCGACGGCCAGGCCGTTCTGCGGCGTCTGGGCGTGGGCGGCGGAGCTGAACAGGGCGACGGCGGCGGTCAGGGCGGCGAGTGCTTTCATGACCGCAGCTAGGCCCGCCTGCGCGGCGAAAGCAAGGCGTCAGGCCGCCTCGGTCCGCTCGCGCGTCAGCCAGTCGGCAGAGGCCATCTCGTTCAGGCGCGACACCGTCCGCTCGAACTCGAACGCGCCGACGCCCTCGACATAGAGCTGTTCCGGCGCGGCGGCCGCCAGAACCACCAGCCGCGTGCCCGCCTCGTACAGGGCGTCGATCAGGGTCACGAGCCGGCGCGCCTCATGATGATTGCCCGATCCCAGCACCGGGACATCCTCCAGAAACAGGGTATGAAACCGCTTCGCGATGGCCAGATAGTCCTGCGGCCCCAGCGGCTGGCCGCACAGATCGGCGAAAGTGGCCCGGGCCAGTCCGCCATCCGTGCGCGGGATCACCACCTCGCGGCCCAGCACGGTCAGGGTCGTCGGTGCCTCGTCCTGCTCGCCCTTCAGGTCGGTCCACAGGACGTCGAAGGCCGCCCGGTTCGTCGCGTCGTCCGGCGCGAACCAGACCCGGTCGCCCATCAGCCGGTCCAGCCGCCAGTCCCGCGCCCCGGCCACCGTAACCACCTCGCACCGACGTTCGATCTCGGCGATGAAGGGCAGGAAGAGCTGGCGGTTGATCCCGTTCAGATACAGCTGGTCCGGCGCCCGGTTGGACGTGACCACCAGCACGACCTTCTTCTCGAACAGCGCCTCGAACAACCGGCCGAGGATCATCGCATCCCCGATGTCGGTCACCTGCAGTTCGTCGAAGCACAGCAGCCGCGCCTCCGACGCGATCAGCTCGGCTACAGGCCGGATGGGATCGTCGCCCTTTGACTGCCCGAACACCTTTTTCCGGCTCTTCGCATCCCCCTCGCGCCACTGCCGGATCAGGCCGTGCACGCGGGCCATGAAGACGTGAAAGTGCGCGCGCATCTTCCGCTCTTCCGGCGCGCAGGCGCAGAACAGGTCCATCAAAATCGACTTGCCCCGTCCGGGCGGGCCCCAGAGATAGATCCCGCGCACTTCGGGCAGGGCGCCGAACAGTCCGCGCTTTTCCAGTTTCGCTTCCAGCCGCGCGAACGCCTCGATCACCGGAACCTGCGACGGATCGGGGGTCAGCCGACCGTCGGCCAGCCGCCTGTCATAAGCTTCGCGTATGCGTGAGGACATCGTTCTCGGGCTTAGCGGCCCCCGCCCGCGCTGAAAAGCGATTGCTTCGCGCCTGCGAAGGCTTACATGCACGGCTTCACTATCCGCAGCATTTTAGCGCTCAAGCAGTGAGGCTCCGCGAGCCGAGCGGTAGCGCGTCCGAAGGACCACCAAGATGGGCTACAAACTCGCCGTCGTAGGCGCCACCGGCAATGTCGGCCGTGAGATGATGAACATCCTCGAGGAACTGGAATTCCCCGTCGATGAAATCCACGCCATCGCCTCGCGCAAGTCGAAGGGCATGGAGGTCTCTTTCGGCGACCGGACCCTGAAGTGTCAGGACATCGAGCAGTTCGACTTCTCGACCGTCGACCTCGTCCTGATGTCGGCCGGCGGCAAGGTGTCGAAGGAATGGTCCGAGAAGATCGGCAAGGCCGGCCCCATCGTCATCGACAACTCCTCCGCCTTCCGCATGGACCCGGACGTGCCGGTCATCGTGCCCGAGGTGAACCCGGACGCGATCAAGCTGGCGTCGAAAAAGAACATCATCGCCAACCCCAACTGCTCGACCGCCCAGCTGGTCGTGGCGCTGAAGCCCCTGCACGACGCCGCGAAGATCAAGCGCGTCGTGGTGTCGACCTACCAGTCCGTCTCGGGCGCCGGGAAGGAAGGCATGGACGAGTTGTGGAACCAGACCAAGGCCATCTACGGCCTGGGCGACGCCACGCCGAAGAAATTCCCCAAGCAGATCGCCTTCAACGTCATCCCCTATATCGGATCGTTCCGCGACGACGGCTACACCGACGAAGAAGCGAAGATGTGGGACGAAACCCACAAGATTCTCGACGCGAACATCAAGCTGACGGTCACCTGCGTGCGCGTGCCGGTCTTCGTCGGCCACTCGGAGGCCGTGACGGTCGAATTCGATCGCCCGATCAGCCCGGACGAGGCCCGTTCGATCCTGCGCGACGCGCCGGGCGTTCAGGTCATCGATAAGCAGGAGGCCGACGGCTACATCACCCCGGTCGACGCCGCCGGTGAGCACGCGGTTTACGTCTCGCGCATCCGCAAGGACCCGACGGTCGAGAACGGCCTGTCCTTCTGGGTCGTGTCCGACAACCTGCGCAAGGGCGCGGCCCTGAACGCCGTCCAGATCGCCCAGTTGCTGGACGAGACGGGCACGATCAAGTCGTCCACCGGCTATCGCACCCTGACCGTCTGACCGTCTGACCTTCCGCTCGCCGCTCCCCGGCGAAGGAGTTGACCATGCCCGTCGCAAACGGCTCCGACGCCAGCCGCGCCGCCCTGCTGTCCGCCTTCGGCTGCTATGTGATGTGGGGGCTGATGCCCCTGCTGTTCATGGGCCAGCACGCGGTCGGGTTCGACGCGCCGGAAATCCTCGCCCACCGCGCCCTCTGGTCGGTGCTGGTCGCCGGTCTGCTGGTCTGGCTGGCGAAACAGGGCGGTCAGGTCGCGGCCGTGTTCCGCAATCCGAAGACGCTCGCGTGGCTGGCGCTGTCGACCCTGCTGATCGCGGTCAACTGGGGCATCTACGTCTGGGCGACGACCCATCACGCGACGCTGGAAGCCAGCCTCGGCTACTACATCAATCCCCTGCTCAACATGATCGTGGGCATGTGGCTGTTCCGCGAGCGGATCGATCGCTGGGGCTGGGTCGCCATCGGTCTGGCGGCCGTGGGCGTCCTGTTCCAGGCGCTGGCGCTGGGCCGGCCGCCGTGGATCTCGATCGCACTCGCGATCTCCTTCGCCAGCTATGGTGTGATCCGCAAGCGGGTGCCGGTCGACGCACAGGCGGGCCTGCTGGTCGAATGCCTGCTGCTCGTGCCCTTCGGCCTGGCCTGGGTCCTGTGGCTGCAGCAGTCGGGCGCGGGCACGGCCTTCTCTGATCCGGTCCACACCCTCTGGGCGCTCAGCAACGGTCCGGCGACGGTCCTGCCGTTGGTGCTGTTCGCCTGGTCCGCACGTCGCCTGCCGCTGTCGACCATCGGCTTCATCCAGTTTCTCGCTCCCACGCTTCAGTTCGCTGTCGGGGTCTGGTCCGGCGAAGCGCTGACCGGTCTTCGCATCGCCTCCTTCGCCTTCATCTGGGGCGGGGCAGCGGTGTTCGCGGCGGCCGCGTTCTTACGCGTCCGCGCTGAACGCGAGGCGCTCAAGGCAAGCGCCGAACCCGTCTGATGATCCTTCGCCCCTTGGGGGAGAAGGTGGCCCGCAGGGCCGGATGAGGGGGCTAACAGCCTCATCCTCACCTTCAGACACACGACGAGCTGAACCTTCCCCCTCATCCGAGCGGCTTCGCCGCCCACCTTCTCCCCCCAGGGGAGAAGGCGACCCGTGGCGCTCGGTCAAAAAACGTCCGATGCTCACCCCATGACCGCGCCCGCCAGCCATGATCTGTCGAAGAGCCGCAAGCGCTGGGTGCTGGCGGCGACGGTGCTCGGGTCCAGCCTGACCTTCATCGACGGCTCCGCCCTCGGCGTCGCCCTGCCGGCCATCCAGCGAGAGCTGGAGGCGGGCCCCGCCGCGGTCCAGTGGGTGTCCAACGCCTATCTGCTGACGCTCGGCGCACTGGTCCTGATCGGTGGAGCAGCCGGGGACCGGTTTGGCCGGCGGCTGGTGTTCCTGATCGGCGTCGCGGTCTTCGCCCTCGCCTCCATCGCCTGTGCCCTGGCCCCGACGGTCCAGCTGCTGATCGTCGGTCGGGCGGTGCAGGGGATCGGCGCGGCCCTGCTGACTCCCGGGGCGCTCGCCGTCATCGGCGCGGCCTTTCCGCCGGAAGAACGCGGCAAGGCGTTCGGCACATGGGCCGGCGCCGGCGCCCTGTTCGGCATTATCGGCCCGCTGGTCGGCGGCTGGCTGGCGGACGCGGCGGACTGGCGCTTCATTTTCTGGATCAACGTCCCGCTGGCCGCCCTGACCGCCGCCGTCACCCTCGCCGCCACGCCGGAGAGCCGCGACCCGGACGCCCGGGGTCTCGACTGGCTCGGGGCCGTGCTTGCCGTGAGCGGTCTCGCCGCCGTGACATGGGCCCTGACCGCCGCTCCGGATCTCGGCTGGACCGACTCGTACATTCTCTCCGGCCTGATCGGCGGCGTGGTCCTGCTGGCCGCCTTCATTCTCGCCGAGGCGCGTGAGCGTCATCCAATGATGCCGCTGGGCCTGTTCCGGTCGCCGGTTTTCAGCGGCATCAACCTGCTGACACTGTTGCTGTATTTCGCCCTCGGCGGGGCCATGTTCTTCCTGCCCTTCGACCTGATCCGGGTACATGGCTGGAGCGCGACACAGGCGGGCGCGGCCATGCTGCCCTTCGCCGCTGTCATGGGCGTATTTTCGGGCCCGGCGGGCCGCTTGGCTGACCAACTTGGAGCACGGTTCTCTCTGAGTGTTGGTCCGATCACAGCTGGCGTGGGTCTCGCCCTGCTCGCCATTCCCGCACCGGGCGCCGGCTATATGGACGGGCCGTTTGGGGGAATAACCATCATGGCCATCGGCATGACCTTGGCCGTCGGACCCCTGACCGCCGCCGTCATGGGCGCGGTCGAGCCGGGCCACACCGGCGTGGCCTCCGGCGTCAACAACGCCGTCGCCCGCGTCGCCGGCCTGCTGGCCATCGCCCTGCTGGGCCTGATCCTGTCCGCCGTCTTCGTGGCGCAAGCCGACAGCCCCGACGCCCGCGCCCTGCTGGGCGAGGTCATGGCCGGCGCCGATCTGGACCGCGACGGCATCGACGCCTTTCACACCGCATTCCGCGCGGTCATCCTGACCTGCGCGGGCCTCGCCATCCTGTCCGGCGTGATCGGCGGCCTGACCGCGCCGGCGAAGTCTCAGAAGACCTGATACAGCGCCCCGATCAGCCGCTGCGCACGCGGGTCGCCGATCAGGTGCGGCGACTGCCGGTTCATCACATAGGCCGCCGACACCTTGGTCGCGGGATCGGCGAAGGCCGTCGATCCGCCCCAGCCGCAATGGCCGACCGCCTCGACGTTCGGGCCAAAGATGTCCAGTCCATCGTTGCGCGTAAATCCGGCTGCCCACCCCATGTCGAACGGCAGGACCTTGTCCCGCCCGTGAATCCGCTCCCGCGTCGCTTCGGCCAGCGTCCCGGCCGACAGCACTGCCCGTCCCTCCAGCGTCCCGCCGGTCGCGATCACCCCCATGATCCGCGCCAGATCGCGCGCCGTCGCATGCATGTTGGCCGATGGAATCTCGATCATCCGCCACTCGGCCGAACCCCGTCCGCCGGGCGATGAGCCGCGATCGAGGAAGGCCGCCGTCTTGACCGGATCGACTCCGCCCAGATCGCTGGCCTTCGCCGGCTTGCGCATCTGCGCCACCCGTCCGTGCTCGGCCTCCGGCAAGCCGATCCACAGGTCCAGTCCGGAGAAGTCCTCGCGCAGCGCCGTCCCCATGGTCCGGCCGTCGACGATGCGAAACAACTCGCCCGCCAGATAGCCGATGACGATGGGGCTGTAGCCCGAGGCGGTTCCCGGCGCCCACATCGGCGCCTGGGCGCACAGCCGCGCCAGCGTCGCCTCGCGGTCGAACCAGATGGCCGGGTCCTCGGGCGTGTCGAACCCGGGCAGCCCCGCCTGATGGCTCATCATCTGGCCGACGGTGATCTGATCCTTGCCCGCCTGGCCGAAGGCCGGCCAATACGAGGCCACGGTCGCCTCATAGTCCAGCAGACCCCGCTCCACGCAGGTCGCGATCAGCAGCGCCATCACCGCCTTGCCGGTAGAAAACACCGGCGTCAGCGTCCGCTCCCCGAACGGCAGCGTCCTCGCCGCATCGGCCCATCCGCCCCACAGGTCGACGATCACCGCGCCGTCGACGCAGACGCTGAACCGAGCCCCCTGCTCGTTGAGCCCCTCGGGCGCGTCGGTGAAGTTTGCGGCGAAAGCGTCCTTCACGGCGGCGAAGCGATCGGGGCAGACGCCGTGGATGTCGGGGAGATCGGTCATGGAAGGGTCCTAGCGAGGACGGGCCGGTTCGTCATCACCCGGCGACCCTCGCCATCCATCCCGGAGACCGGCAGTATGGCAAGCCGGGATGGGAGAAGTGATCGGTGAAAACTGTTGTTGCAGCCCTATGCCTCGCCATGGCCGCCATCGCCTCGCCGGCGGCGGCCGACTGGGAGGGTGCGCGATGGGGCATGTCTGTCGACGAGGCCCACGCGGCGATCCCGGGGCTCAGACCGGTTCGACACGGCATTCGACTGTCCGACGCCCGAAAACACAGCGTCAGGGACGTCGTTTTCATGGGCATCGAGGCCGAGGCGTCGTACTTCTACGATGAAACCGGTCTGGCCTTCGTGCGGTTGGACGTGCCGTTCAGACAGTGTCAGGCCCTCGTCGAAGGCCTGCTGACCCGCTACGGCCCGCCGCTCGAGGTCGATGACCAACTGCTTCTGAAGCTGATCACCTGGGATGATGCAGCCGAAGGCAACCGTCTGGTTCTGATGCACTCGGCGGCGGAGATCTGTAACCTCCGCATCACATCGCTCCCCTCGGGAGAGCCCGGGACCGAACCGTCGACCTAACGACGCACCCCGGCCGACGCCCGCCGCGCTGCTTCGAATTCCGCGCCGGCATTCCACTCCGGCCACTCCCGACTGTCCGCCAGATCGCGGCCGACCGCATAGAGCAGGTCCACGTCGATCGCGGCCGCGTCCATCACCCAGTCGCTCGTCCACTCGTCCGAGGGCTTGTGATAGCGGTTCGCCACATAGTCCCGGCTGGCCGCGTTGTGTCCGGTGAAGCCGGCCGCGCCGAACAGGGCCGGCACGCCCTTCTTCGCCAGCGGGAAATGGTCCGAGCGGTAGAAGCCGCCGGCCTGAGGCGCCGGATCGGGGATCAGGGTCCGGCCCTGTTCCGTCGCCCGGCGCTCCAGCCACGTGTCCGTCTGGCTCTTGCCCGCGCCCATGACCACGATCTGCGGCGAGACCTCGGTTCCCGGCAGGAAGCTGTCCATGTTGATGTTGGCGACCGTCGTCTCCAGCGGCCAGACCGGGTTGGCGGCGTAGTATTCCGCCCCCAGCAGCCCCGCCTCCTCGGCCGTCCATGCCGCGAACACCACCGACCGGTCCGGCGGCGCCCCCGCCTTGAACAGCCGGGCCAGCTCGATCAGCCCGGCCACGCCCGTCGCATTGTCGACAGCTCCGTTATAGATGTCGTCATCCCCCACCGGCGTCGCGCGGCCATAGGCGTCCCAGTGGGCGCCGTATAGGACCGTCTCGTTCGGATGCCCAGCGCCTGGAATGCGGGCCAGCACATTGCGGCTCTCGATCCGGTCGGCGGTCTGGCCGAAGTCGATCGACATCGTCACCCCGTCCAGCGTGATCGGCGCGAACTCCGGCGTCCGCGCCGCCTCACGCAGGGCGGCGTAGTCCAGCCCCGCATCTGCGAACAATTGCTCGGCTGCCGACCCCTGAATCCACCCCTGCGCGGCGACCCGTTCGGCCTCGGGGTTCGCCCGGACGATGTCGAACTTCGGCGCCGTCGATGATCCCTCCAGCACGCTCCAGCCATAGCCGGCGCCGGCCGTGTCGTGGATCACCAGCACCGCCGCCGCCCCCTGCCGCGCCGCCTCCTGGAATTTGTAGGTCCAGCGGCCGTAGAAGGTCATGGCGTTGCCGTCGAACCGGCCGGCGACCGGATGCCCCTCGGCCGCGCCGAAGTCCGGATCGTTGACGAGGACCAGCAGCACCTTGCCCTTCAGGTCCGCGCCCTTGAAGTCGTCCCAGTTCCGCTCGGGCGCATCGACGCCATAGCCGGCGAAGACCACCGGCGCGTTGGTGATGGTGATGTGATCCACCGGCCGGTCGCTGGAGACCAGCACCTGCGGCCCCCGCTCCAGCGTCCGAGTCTGGCCGCCGCTCGAGACCGTGATTGTCGCCGGCCCGTTTTGCCGTGTGCGGCCCAGCTGCGCCGCCTGCACCAACTGTCCGTCCGGTCCGCCGGGCTCCAGCCCCAGCGCCTGGAACTGGCCGACGATGTAGTCGACGGTCTTCTGCTCGCCCGGCGTGGCCACGCCGCGGCCTTCGAATTCATCCGAGGCCAGCACGCGCACGTGGTCGTTCAGCCGGGCCGGGTCCGCCTGTTGTGCGTGGGCCGGCGAGGCCAGAAACAGGGCGACGAACAGAAGGGGGCGAAGCTGGATCATTCCCGAGTGTAACGCCGTCCGTTGACCTTCGTCATCTTTCAGCGAGCCACGCGAGCACCCCGTCCGCCGCCACCACGCCCGACGCCATCGTCGCCTGCAGCAGATAGCCTCCGGTCGGCGCCTCCCAGTCCAGCATCTCGCCGGCCACGAACACGCCGGGCAGCGCCATCAGCATCAGCCGTCCATCCACCTGATCCAGCCTTACCCCGCCCGCCGAGGAGATCGCCCGCTCCAGCCCCTGCACCCCGGTCAGCTTCAGGCGCACCGCCTTGATCCGTCGTGCCAGTTTGTCGGCCCCCTCAGGCATCGCCCCCGGGATCTCGCGCAGCAGTCCCACCGCCGCCGGGGACAGCCCGCCCGCCTTGCGCAGCCAGTTCGACACGCTGTCCTTGCCCCGCGGTCTGGTCAGCTTCTGCGCCAGCGCCTCGATCAACAGGTCGGGCCGAAGGTCCACCGTCAGCATCGTCGTCCCGTCGCGCTCGACGGCGTCCCTCAGCCCGGCCGACAGCGCATAGATCGCCCCGCCTTCCAGCCCGTAGCGGGTCACCATCGCCTCGCCGCGAACCGTCCGCTCGCCGTGCATCAGGGCCACCGGCTTCAACGGCTCCCCCGCGAAGCGCTCGATAAAGACCGGCGACCACGCCACGTCGAAGCCGACGTTCGACGGCCGGAACGGCGCGACCTCCACGCCATCCTCGCGCAAACGCTCCGCCCACACCCCGTCCGACCCCAGCCGGGGCCAACTCGCGCCGCCCATGGCAAGCACCACAGCGTCGGGCCGCTCGACGATCTCCCCGGCCGGCCCCTGAAACACCAAGCCGCCGTCGCGGCGCCCGGTCCAGCGCGACCGCGTCCGCACCTCCACCCCCGCCGCCGCCAGCCGCGCCAGCCACGCCCGGAGCAGGGGCGAGGCCTTCATCGCCCTCGGAAACACCCGCCCAGACGAGCCGGTGAAGGTCTCCTGCCCCAGCCCCTCGGCCCAGCCGATCAGCCGCGTCGGCGAGAACCGCTCAAGCCAGTCGGCCGCCGCCGGCGCCGCATCGCCGTAGCGGGTGACGAACCCCTCGATCGGCTCCGAATGCGTCAGGTTCAGCCCGCCCCGCCCGGCCATCAGGAATTTGCGCGCGACCGAAGGCATGGCCTCGTGCACCACCACGGCGATCCCCGCTTCCGACAGCTTTTCGGCGGCCATCAGCCCGGCCGGGCCGGCGCCGATGATGTGGACGGAGGATTTGTCGCTCATCCGTCCTTCCTAGACCGGAACAGGCGCGCACGGCATACGCTTGTTCCCCATGAGCGTCGCCTTCACCCGGGAAGAAGATCTGGAAGCCACGGCGGCGGACCTGCCGGACCGTCCGATCTCGCCCCACGCCAATCTTGTCACGCCTGCGGGACTGGCCGCCATCGACGCCAGTCTGGCGGAGGCGCGCGGGGCGTATACGGCCGCCCAGACCAAGGGCGACATCGAGGCGGACCGCACCGCCATGGCTCGCGCGACCCGCGACCTGCGCTACTGGTCGGCCCGTCGCGCCTCGGCCCAGCTGATCGAAACAAAACCCGACGGCCGCGTCCGCTTCGGCGGCTCGGTCACCGTCGAGCGCGAGGACGGCCGCACACAGGTCTGGCGCATCGTCGGCGAGGACGAGGCCGACCCCGCCGCCGGCTCGGTCAGCCACGTCTCCCCCCTGGCCCGCGCCCTCATCGGCAAGGGCGTCGGCGACGAGGCCATGGTGGCCGGTCAGACCGTCGAAATCGTCGCGGTCGACTGAGCATTGCTCCGGGCGGCCGCATGCCCCACCTTGGGGGTCAACGAAAGGCGACCGATGGCCCGCAAACCCAACTACAGCTTCGAACGGCAGGAGCGCGAACGCGCCGATGCGAAAAAGGCCGCCGAAAAGGCCGCCGCCAAGGCCGAGAAGAAAGCCGCCGCGAAGGCGGAGAAGGAAGGCGGCGCGCTGGCCGACGACTAGGCCAGCCCGTCCAGCGTCGGCGCCTCGGCCGCACTGCCCGGAAAGACGCGCTGATCCAGCGCCGCCCGGTCGACGCCGAGGTGGTCGCGCAGAACGCCCTTGAACACCGACCGCACGTCCAGCGTCGGTGCAAGATCGCGGTCCTCGAACAGACGATTGTCGGCCAGCGTAGGCCAGTCGCCGATCGGCCCGCCGGCCTTCATCGCCCCGCCGGCCATCAACAGCGACGACGCCGTCCCGTGATCGGTGCCCTGCGTGCCGTTGGCGCGCGCGGTGCGGCCAAACTCGGTGGCGACCACCAGCATGGTGTTGTCCCATTCGCCGCCGAGACCCGTCTTCAAACCGCCGATCAGGGCGTCCAGCCCGTCCAGCCGCGTTTGCAACTGGGCGTTCTGGCGCGCGTGCGTGTCCCAGCCGTCGACCGACAGGGCGACCACGTCCGCGCCCTGTTGGCCCGTCATCAGCCGCGCCACAGCCTGACCGAGACCGGCGACGTCATTGCGGCGCAACGGCGCCGTCCCGTCGCCCATGGTCATGGCCAGCGCCTCGGTCTCCAGACCCCGCGCCAGACTGTGACCCAGCATCGGGTCGTCGACATAGAGATCCTGCAGCAACGACGCGATCCGGTCCTCGCCCTTCACCTGCCCGCCGGGCGCCCAGCTCGAGGTCTCCGCCGGTCCCCGCAGGATCAGCGGCGTCTGCGCGCCGATCGAAAGGCCTTTAAGCCCGCCCTCGCCGCCGGCCGCGACCAGCGCCCGGTTCAGCCAGCCGTCGGACTGGGCCCGCAGACCCTCGCCGCCGTTTTCCAGCACGTCCTGCGCGTCGAAATGCGAGCGAACCCGTACCGGAATGGCGACCGCCGGCGCGAAACGCATCTGACCCGCGCCATACAGCTCGTGCAGGGTCGTAAGCGCGGGGTGCAGGCCGAAGCCCTCGCCCAGCGCCAGCGCGCCATTGGCCTGCCCCGGCCCGGGAATAGCCAGTCCGCCGCGCAACGCCTTGTAGTTGGCGTCGGCGTACGGGACCGTCACCGACAGCCCGTCCATCGCGCCCCGGGCGATGATCACCACCAGCTTGTGACGACCGGCGGCGGTCTGCGCCCCCACCCGTCCCGCGTAGGCGAGGCCGATCCCGGCTCCGAAACCGCCCAGCAACAGGCGGCGGTTGATGTGCATGGCGTGGGTCATCGGCGTTGGAACTCCGGCGACATGAGGAAAAGGGTCAGGGCTTCGGGCCGGCTTTCGGCCCGCGCGACGGCCAGCCGGGTGCGCTCGGACAGTCGCGGGCCGAGCGCGTCGGCGGCGACGGCGTTCGGGTCGGGGGCGCGAGCCGTATCGCCGACGGTCTTGGCCCAGTTCAGCCGCTTGACCAGCGCATCGGGCCCGGCCCAGTCCGCGGCCGTATCAGGCCAGCCCTCGGGCGACGGCGCGCTGAAGGCCGGCTGGCCCATCTGGATCAGGGCCTGCTGCAGCGGCTGCGGACGCTGCGGCCGCGTGCCCAGCGCCCGATGGCTGGACACGATGAACTCATAGGGGGTCTTGATCTTGGCGGGGGCCGGGTCCCACGCCTCGGGCGCCTCGACCAGCGCCTTCGCCACCATGGCCAGATCGCCGCGCGAGGTCGTCCACGCCGCCTCCAGCCGGTCGACGACGGCCTCGGGCGGATCATCCGCAACGAAATGGCGGGCGATGTTGCGGGCCAGCCGCCGCGCCGTCTCCGGCCGGTTGGCCAGATCGCGCAGGATGGCCTCGCCCTGTTCGGCGCCGCCCTCGGCGTAACTCTTGCCCAAAACGGTGCGTGCGCCGGGTTCGTGGACGATCGGCCGGAACAGGAAGCCGTTTTCGCCCGGCTCGCCGCCCGCCGAAGCGCGCGTCATCTGGGCCGCATCGCGATTGGTGGGGATCGACCAGCCGGTCAGCGCCCGTGCGAACTCGGTCACATCGGCCTGCGAATAGCCGCCGTCGGCGCCGACCGTGTGCAGCTCCATGATCTCGCGTGCGAGGTTCTCGTTCAGTCCCGCCTGTCGCCGCTCTCCGGCCCGGCTGTTGGGCCCGATCGACTGGGCCTGATCGAGATACAGCAGCATCGCCGGATGGGTCTCGGCCGCGACCGCCAGATCCTCGAACCGGCCGAACACGTACGGGCGGATCGCCTCACGCTCATACTGGCCCATGAAGATGGCCGACTGGAATTTCGTCGCCGAGACCGTGAAGGCGTTGGCCCAGAACAGGGCCCATCGCTCGGCGAAGCCGGTCTGCGTCGTCGCACCCAGTGCGGTGCGGGCCAGAAACTCCTGCGCCGTATCCTGCGTCAGTTCGCGCCGGCTCTCCCGACGGGCGTCGAAGGCCGCCTGCGCCTGTGGCGACGCGTCCTCCATCGGCATCGCCGCCGGCGTCATCGCGGCGCCCTGCGCGGGCGGGGTCTCGCGGCGCGCCTGCCGCGCGCCCTGACTGTCGCGCTGATAGTCGAGGAAGGCCTGTACGCGGGCGGTGGAATTCTCGAACTCGCCCTCGGGATTGGGCGCGCCGGCGCCGGGCCGGATCTGGTCGGCCAGCCAGCCGCGCGGGTCGGCCGCGACGGTGTCGATCTCTCCGGCCCGCGCGCCCAGACCGAAACGGGTCAGGGCGATCGCGGCGCGGGTTCGGGCGTCGGTCTGAGGGGGCATGGGATCCTCTGTCGTGCGCGTCGTGACTCCCTCAACGCACGACCTGCCCGGAACCCGTCGAAATTAGCTCAGGCCGCCGTTGCGGCGCCGCCCGCGCTTTTCAGCATGCGCGTCACCCGGGGCAGCAACTGGGTGTCCAGGGCGGCCTTCACCAGATAATCCCGCGCGCCCAGCTCCAGCGCCCGGCGCACATCCTCCGCCGACTGCCGCACCGTCAGCATCAGCACCGGCAGATCGAGATGGGGCATGCCGGTCCGCAGCGCCTCAAGCACCTCGAACCCGTCCATCCCCGGCATGTTGATGTCCAGCAGCACGGCGTCGGGCTTCAACGCCACGATCCGCTCCAGCGTCTCGGCGCCGCTTCGGGCCGTGTGGGTGTCATAGCCGGCGGCGGCCAGACGCATCAGCACCATGTCGCGCACCATGGGATCGTCGTCCGCGACCAGCAGGCGCGGGCGTCCGCTGCGACCCGACGCCGGTTTCCTCTGCATCGCGATCCTCCACGCTGCCGCGGGGACCATGGGTACAGTGAAAATACTACCCTGACGTTATCGCGCCGACCCCGGTTTCCCGGGGCCGGCTGTCGATGGCGTGCCTGATCAGGGGGCGGGCTGGACCTCGATGGGCAGGCCGAGGGATTCCAGCTGCGGACGGACCACCGAGGCGTCGCCTACGATTACCCAGACGAAGCGGTTGGGGTTGATGTTGGCGCGGGCGGCGGCGTCCAGCTGTTCAGCGGTCAGGGCGTTGATCCGGCCGGCCAGATTTTCCTGATAGTCATCCGGGCGGCCGTACAGGTCGTTGGACCGCAGGCCGCCGAGGATCTGGCCCGAGGTCTCGTAGCTGCCGGCCAGCGCCCGGGTCTCGCCCAGCACGGTGCGCTCCCGTTCCGCCGCCGTAACGCCCTCCGCGCCGAGGAAGCGGTTGTACTGGGCCAGCAGGGCGGCGATCGACTCGCCGGTGCGATTGGCCTGAACCGGCGCGCTGATGATGTAGGGCGAGCGATGCTCCAGCGTGCTGACGGCGCCGCGCACGCCGTAGGACCAGCCCTTGGTCTCGCGCAGATCGGCATTGATGCGCGACAGGAAGTCGGTGCCCAGCACGACGTTGGCCGTGGTCAGGCCCAGATTGTCGTCGGTCCCCGACACCGGCAGGACCTCCCCGGCGTAGATCAGCGACTGCGGCGACTGCGGCCGGTCGATCAGGACGATGCGCGCGGTCGTGTCCGGCACGGCGGCGGTGAAGTCCTTCGTCCCCTTCGGTGCGGCGGGCGCGCGCCAGTCGCCGAAGGCGGCCTCCAGCTTCGGCGTCAGTTCGGCCAGCGGAAGGTCCGAGACCACGAACAGCTTGGCGTTGTCCGGGCGGATCCACGCCGCGTGCTCGCCGACCATGTCGTCGCGGGTCAGGGCGGTGATCACCGGCTCGGTCCCGGTGCCCGAGAACGGACGGCCATAGGGGCTGTTGGAGCCATAGATCAGCGGCGGCAGGGCGCGGGCGGCGATGGCGTTCGGCTGGGTCTTCTCATTGGCCAGCGCCGCCAGACGCTGGGCCTTCAGGCGATCCAGCTCCGGCTGGGCGAAGGCCGGATTGCGCACCACGTCCGACAGCAGCGTCAGCGAGGGATCGAGGTTGGTCGTCACCGCCGACAGGCTGGCCGTCGTGCGGTCGGTCGAGCTGGTCACGTTGATGCTGGCTCCCAGACGCTCCTGCGCCTCGGCGAGCGCGATAGAGTCGCGGGTCGTGGTGCCCTCGTCCATCAGATTGATCATCAGGGTGTGGGCGCCCAAACGATCGGCGCGGTCGGCGGCGGTGCCGGCGTTGAAGTCCAGCGCCACGCGGGTCACCGGCACGGTGGTCGAGCGGGCGTAGACCACCTCGATCCCGTTCGACAGACGGGCGCGCTCGACGGCCGGGAAGTCGACGTTGGAGACCTCGCCCACCGTCGGTTTGGCGTCGCGGGCCACGCGCTGGATCGGCTCGGCCGGAACCGGGGTCGCGCCGGCCGGCGTCGCCGCGGCCTCGACATAGGCCTCGCGCTCGCCCGCCTCGACGATCTGGCTGTAGACCGGACGGGTCAGCCACTTGCGCAGCGCCGCCTGAACCTGCGCCGGCGTCACCGCCGCATAGGCCTCCAGCTGGGTCTTGTAGAAGTTCGGATCGCCCGCATACAGCTGGCCCTCGGCCAGAACCGAGGCCTTGCCGTTGGCCTGCTCCAGCCCCTGAATCCGGCCGGATACGTACTGGGTCACGACCCGGTCGATCTCGTCCTGCGTCGGGCCGTTGGCGATCAGGTCCGCCAGAATGGCGTCCATCCGGGCGCCCACCGCCCGCGCGTCCTCGCCCGGTTTCACCATGGCGGAATAGCTGAACATGCTGACGCGCTGGAAGGCCTGATTGCCCGCCGATACGGTCGAGGCGGTCTGGTCGCCGCGCACCAGCGCATTGTCCAGGCGCGAGCTGGACAGGCCGCCGAGGATCGAGGCGCCGACGTTCAGCGGAATGGTGTCCGGATCCAGCAGACCGGGCGTCGCCCAGGTGCGGCTGATGCGGGTCTGGGCCACGCGGTCATGCAACACCTCCTCGACCGGCGCGGCCAGCGTCGGCACATCGGCCTCGGCCGGGGTGTTCACCGGACCGCGCGGGATGCGGCCGAAATAGCGGTCGACGAGCGTGCGGGCCGTCGCCTCGTCGATATCGCCCGACAGCACCAGCACCGAGTTGTTCGGGCCATAGTTCTCGCGGAACCAGTTGCGCACGGTCTCGAGGCTGGCGGCGTCCAGATCGGCCATCGATCCGATGGTCGAGTGGCGATAGGGGTGTCCCTCGGGGAACAGGGCGGCGAGGGTGTTGTAGTAGGTCAGGCCATAGGGCTGGTTGTCGCCCTGACGCTTCTCGTTCTGGACGACGCCCCGCTGCAGATCGAGCACCTCCTGCCCGACCTGTCCCAGCAGATAGCCCATGCGGTCGCTTTCCAGATACAGGGTGTACTCCAGCGCCGGGGTCGGCACCGTCTGGAAGTAGTTGGTGCGGTCGAACCATGTGGTTCCGTTCAGGCCCGTGGCGCCCGCCGCGCTCATCGTCTGGATGTGGCTGGTGGGCGAGTTCTCCGAGCCGCCGAACATCAGGTGCTCGAACAGGTGGGCGAAGCCGGTCGATCCGGCAGGCTCGTCCTTCGAACCGACGTTGTACCAGACCGACACCGCCACCACCGGCGCCTTGCGATCCTCGTTGACGATCACCGTCAGGCCGTTGTCCAGCTGGAACCTTTTCCACGGAATATCGACCCGCGACACCAGCTCCGACACCGGCGCGCCGCGCAGCTCGGCCGCCTGCGGCGCCGTGGTCTGGATCGCGACCGGCGCGGTTTCCGCAAGAACGAGAGAGGGAGCGGCGGCGGCGAGAAGCGCGGCGGCGGCGGCGAGGGTGGCGAAACGCATGCTGGATAGTCCCCTGATTGCGGCGGCGACCTTACCCGGGGAACAGCGCTCGGCAAGCCCCGGTAATTATTACGGCACAGCCTGCCCCGTCGCGCGTTGGACTCGCCGCAGACAATCCGGAGACCGGTGTTGCGCGGCGAACTCAAGACCTATCAGGCCAAACGGAACTTCTCCGACACCCCCGAGCCCAAGGGGAAGCAGACGCGCGTCAAGTCGACGCAACTGCGCTATCTGATCCAGCGTCACGCGGCCACGCGCCTGCACTACGACTTCCGCATCGAGGCCGACGGCGTGCTCAAGTCCTGGGCTGTCACCAAGGCCCCCTCACGCGATCCTTCGGTCAAACGCCTCGCCGTAGAGGTCGAGGACCATCCGCTGGACTACGGCTCTTTCGAGGGGACCATCCCGTCCGGCAACTACGGCGCCGGCACCGTCCAGATGTGGGACCGCGGCACGTGGGAGCCGCAGCATCCGGACACGCTCGAGGCCGACTTCGCCAAGGGCTCGGTCAAGATGATCCTGCACGGCGAGCGGCTGGAGGGCGGCTGGGCGCTGGTCCGGCTCAAGTCCGATCGCGGCAAGCCCTCGAAGCGCAACAACTGGCTGCTGATCAAGGAGAAGGACGAGCACGCCGTCTCCGGCGAGGGCGACGCCAATATGGAGATCGACGCCTCCGTCGCCACCGGCCGCTCTCTGGCCGAGATCGCCGAGGGCAAGACGGAATGGACCTCCTCGAAGCCGGTCGCGAAAAAGGGCCCCGCCAAACCGGTCGCCAAGGCCCGCGAGGCGACGCTGAAAAAGCCCTCCGCCTTCCTGCCCATCCAGCTGTGCAAGGTCGCAGACCATCCGCCCGGCGGCGCGGGCTGGGCGCATGAGATCAAGTTCGACGGCTACCGCGTCCAGATCGCCACCGGCGGCGGCAAGGCGAAACTCTACACCCGCCGCGGCCACGACTGGTCGGACAAGTTCCCCGAGGTCGTCGCCGACGCCGCCTCATGGCCCGACGGCGTCGTTGACGGTGAGCTCTGCGCGCTGGACGCCGACCACATGCCGGACTTCTCCGCCCTGCAGGCCGCCATCGCCGACCGGAAGACCAGCGCGCTGATCTACTTCGCCTTCGACCTGCTGACCGAGGGCGCCGAGGACCTGCGCGCCCTGCCCCTGTCCCACCGCAAGGCCCGGCTGCAGGCCCATCTCGACCGCATTCCGAAATCCGCCGGCAAACGCATCCGCTACGTCGACCACTTCGCCACCACCGGCGCCGCCATCCTCGAAAGCGCCTGCCGCATGGATCTGGAAGGCGTCATCTCCAAGAAACTGGACGCCCCCTATTCCGCCGGCCGCTCGACGACCTGGCTCAAGTCCAAATGCCGGGGCCGGGACGAGGTCGTCATCGGCGGCTGGTCGTCGGAGAACGGCAGCCGCTTCCGGTCCCTGCTGGTGGGGGTGAAAGAGGAGGGCGGCCTGCGCTATCTCGGCCGCGTCGGCACCGGATATTCCCAACCCCTGCTGAAGACCCTGCTGCCCGCGCTCAAATCCGCCGCTTCGGACAAGAGCCCCTTCGCCGGCAAGTCCGCCCCGCGCGGCGGCAGGGACATCCACTGGCTGAGGCCCGTCCTCGTCGCGGAGCTGGAGCACGGCGGCTACACCGAGTCCGGCTCGCTCCGTCAGGCCGCCTTCAAGGGCCTGCGCGACGACAAGGCCGCCGCCGAGGTGACCGAAAAACCGCAACCCCCGACACCCGTCAGTAAGTCAGGAAAACCTGACAAGATCGCCGCCGATCTCCACGTCCCCGGCGAGTCCGTTCCAAAGGCCGGCAAAGGCAAGACCATCATCGCCGGCGTCACCATTTCCAATCCGGACAAGATCCTGTGGCCTGCCGCCGACGGCCGCCGCGCCGTCACCAAGGGCGAGCTGGCCCTCTATTACGAGATGGCCGCCGACCGCATCCTGCCCCACGTCGCCGACCGCCCGATCTCCATCATCCGCGCGCCCGACGGCATCACCGGCCAGACCTTCTTCCAGCGCCACGCCATGGCCGGCTCCAACCCGCGCCTCAAGCTGATCGACGTCCACGAGCGACAGCCCTATGTCACCGTCGTCGACGTCGGCGGCCTCGTCGCCATCGGCCAGTCGGGCGGGCTGGAGCTGCACCCGTGGGGCTGCAAGCCCGGTGATCCGGAGACGCCGGAACAGGTCACCTTCGATCTCGACCCCGACGAGGGCCTGAACTTCGCCGACGTCATCGCCGCCGCCAAACGGGTGAAGGCCGAGCTCGAGGGTCTGGGCCTGACCCCCTTCGTCAAGACGACTGGCGGCAAGGGTCTGCACGTCGTCGTCCCGATCAAGGGCGACGCCCGCAGCCGGGTCGAGTGGGACCAGTGCAAGGCCTTCGCCAAGGGCGTCTCCGAACGCGTCCGCGCCGCCGAACCCGACCGCTTCACCACCACCCTCGCCAAGAAGGCGCGGGGCGGAAAGATCTTCCTCGACTATCTGCGCAACGGCCGCATGGCCACCGCCGTCGCCCCCTGGTCCCCCCGCGCCCGCCCCGGCGCCGGCGTCGCCTTCCCGCTCAGCTGGTCACAGGTCAAATCCGGCCTCGACCCCCGCGCCTACACTCTCCACGACGTCGCCGCCCTGCTGAAGAAGCCCGACCCGTGGAAAGACTTCCGCAAGGGCGAGGTCAGCCTGAAGCCGGTGCTGAAGAAGATGGGGCTCTGACCGACGCGCGTCAGTCTCGCCCGCGCGATGGGACCTCGTCCGTCCAGCATGGCGCGAGCACTCGCGACATCGCGCCGGCCCACTCGGGCCATGGTCCGCCATAGGTGGTCAGCCGGAACTCGACGCCGACCGGTCCGGCTGAAGGCGCCCAGAACACCATCGGACCCGGCCCATCGGGCATGGGCGGCGTAGAATGGCCCAGTGCGCGTCGCCGGGCCCGGGCTTGATCGTCGAGCGGCATCACCACCACCGGCATCTCGAGCTGGTCCACAAGCCGGAGAGTGCTCAGCATGCCCTCACAGGTCCGGCTGTCCGCCCACCTGATCTGTTCCTGCGCGTCCCAGGAATCCAGCGCGCGTCGCGCGAAAACGACAGGCTCTCCGCCTGCACTGAGACCGGGCATCAGATAGAACTCTGAAATCCAGCGGCCACTGCCCTCGCTTGCATAGCCGATCAACAATGCGCCGCCGCGCGAGTGTTCCCAGCTCGCATCCGAACCGTAACGGGGCGGGGACACCGGCAGCTGGGCGAAAGCGGGCGTTCCGATCGAAAAGGTCGCCAGCACCAGAGTAACAAGCAATTTCATTCTCGCCTCGCTCAGAAACAGCTCCATCTGACCTGCCGATGTCCGCCGACATCCGACTCTTTGCATGTCGACTTCAAGGCAAAGGGTCGGTAGGTCGAGTCATGATCCACCTGATCCTTACCGCGCTGACGGTTCAGCACTATCCGGCGGCATTGGTGACCATAGATGTTGGAGCCATCGATCAAACACCCGCTCACGTCATAACCGTCAGCCCGGCGCATGCTCGCCCCGTCCGGTCTCAAGCGGATCGCGATCGGATAGCCTGGCGTGCCGTCCGCAGTTGGCAGGGCGGCTCCCAAAGCATCACCTCCGAAGACTGTCCGGTTCTGAGCGTCATCGCCGGTTCTATGGATGGGCTTCCACCGATCCCGGTATCACCACCGTCGCTTCTTGTTGCGCCAGATCCGCTCCCCATTCCACCGACAATCAAGGATGGCTACTCGCTATCTCTATCATTCCGAACGATGAACTCGGATGGCTCCACTACCGACCTCACCCTCAAAGGCGGAACGGTTTACTACGAGTGGGCCAGCAACGTTGTGAATCAGCTTGCCAGCTGCTGGGGCCGCATTGAGTAGATCCAGACACCTTCGGATAATGTCGCCCTTCGACACCCTGCTGAAAGTTCCAGGCGGTCGGTAAGCTGGCAGCGCCCGCCCCCTACGCCGGATCCCCCAGCCTCTCCGCCAGAAAGTCTACCAACACCCGCACCCGCGCCGGCATGTTCGCACCACCCACGAACACCGCATGGATCGCCTCCCGGTCGCCCGGGTTGAACGCCTCCAGCAGCGGGATCAGTCGGCCCGCGGCGAGGTGGTCGACGACGTTGAAACTGCCCACCCGCGCGATCCCCACCCCTTCGCAGGCCAGCTGCACCAGGGTGTCGCCGTTGTTGGCCTCCACGTTCCCCTGCACCGCCAGCGCATAATCGCGCCCGTCCCGGCGGAAGGGCCAGACCGGTTCGGCGCGGCGGAAGTTGAAGTTCAGGCAGTTGTGGTCGTGCAGGGCCTCGGGCGTCGCCGGCGTCCCCCGCCGCGCCAGATAGTCGGGCGAGGCGACGATGGTCCGGCCCGTCTCGCCCAGTCGCCGCGCCATCAGCGGACTGTCGGCCAGCGGCCCGAACCGGATCGCCACGTCGGCCTGTCCGGCAGCCACATCGACGACGGTATCGGTCAGGCTCAGGTCGACAACGATGTGCGGATAGAGGGCCACGAACTCGCCCAGCGCCGGGGTCACGCACAGGCGGCCATGGGCCAGCGCCGCCGAGACCCGCACCCGCCCGCGCGGCGAGCCCTGATCGGCGATCGCGCGCTCCACATCGTCCAGATCGGCCAGCACCCGGCGCGCGCCGTGCAGATAGGCCTGCCCCTCGGCTGTCAGGCTCAGCGCCCGCGTGGTGCGCAGGATCAGCCGCACCCCCAGCCGCGCCTCGATCCGTCCGATCGTGCGGCTGACCGCCGACGGCGTCAGGCCCAGCGCCCGGGCCGCGCCGGAAAAACTGCCGTGGGCGATGGCGGCCGTGAAGACCTCCATCTCGCCGGTCCGGTCCACTGCCTCGCGCGCCATCTGTGCCTGCAGATCAAGGATGTTTGTCCCGAACCGCTTCTAGTCCCGCGCGCCCGGGGCGTCCATCTGTGCCGCCGACAACAGGCAACGGACCCGAGATGAAGATCAATCCGCCCCTTCTAGCCCTCGCGGCCGGCGCCTTCGGCATCGGCGTGACCGAGTTCGCCCCCATGGGCCTGCTCAATGTCATGGCCGAGGATCTGAACGTCTCCATCCCGGCCGCCGGCCTGCTGGTCAGCGCCTATGCGTTCGGGGTTGTGCTGGGCGCGCCTCTGATGACCCTGACCACAGGCCGCATCCCGCGCCGGACCCTGCTGATCGGCCTGATGGCCATCTTCACCCTCGGCAACCTGCTGTCCGCGATCTCGACCAGCTACGACATGCTGCTGGTCTCGCGCCTGATCACCTCGCTGAACCACGGCGCCTTCTTCGGCGTCGGCTCGATCGTCGCCGCGTCTCTGGTGCCCGAGAACCGGCGCGCGGGCGCCGTGGCCGCGATGTTCATGGGTCTGACGATCGCCAATGTCGTCGGGGTGCCGCTGGCCACATGGGCCGGTGAGCAGATCGGCTGGCGCGCCTCCTTCTGGGGCATCGCGGCGCTCGGCCTCGTCGCCATGGCCGCCCTGCGCTTCACCCTGCCCAACCTCGCCGCCCCAGCGTCCGGCAACGTCGCCGCGGAGCTGCGCGTCCTGAGCCGCACGCCCGTGCTGGCCGCGCTCGCCCTGACGGTGCTGGGCTCCAGCGCCATGTTCACCGTCTTCACCTATATCGCTCCCATCCTGGAACAGCAGACCGGCGCCTCGGTCGCCTTCGTCACCGCCATGCTGGTGACCTATGGCCTCGGCCTTACGGTCGGAAACTGGGTCGGGGGCAGGTTCGCGGACCGCTCGGTCGACCGCACCCTGATCGTCACCCTCAGCCTGCTCGCAGCCCTGCTGGTGGCCTTCGCCTTCGCCATGCCGTGGGCCGGGCCGACGGCGGTGCTGATCTTCTTCTGGGGCGTGGCCAGCTTCGCCCTCGTCCCGCCGCTGCAGATGCGTGTCATGGCCGCGGCCGGAGATGCGCCCAATCTGGCCTCGGCGATGAACATCGGCGCCTTCAACCTCGGCAACGCGCTGGGCGCGGCTCTGGGCGGCGCGGTGATCGGCGCCGGGCTCGGCCTCCCCGCCGTCGCCCTCGCCGGCGCGGGGACCGCCGCCGCCGGCCTGCTGATGATCCTGTGGCTGGCCCGGCCCCGGCGGCAGGAAATCCGCGCGGCCTGTCCCGATCCGCGCTAGACTGCTCCCGGCAAGGGAGAGACCATGGCTGGCCTGAAAGACAAGCGCGGCTTCATCGACAAGGACCGGCTGGACCTGTCCGAGCGCAAGGCGGTCGAATACTGGGCCAAACGCTGGGGCGTCACCGCCGACCAGATCACCACCGCCCACCGTAAGGTCGGCCGCCTGACGAAAGACATCGCGGCGGAACTCGGGAAGAAGCGCTAGGCCGCCTTCTTCTTCGCCGCCGGTTTCTTCGCGGGCGCCTTTTTGGCCGGAGCCTTCTTCGCCCCCGTCGCCGAGCCCTTCAGGCTGGACCGCAGCGCCGCCATCAGGTCGATGACATTGGTGTCGTCCGGCTCGGGCGCCTCGACCAGGCCCTTGCCGCCCTTCTGCTTGGTCTTGATCATGGCCTTCAGGGCGTCGTCATAGCGGTCGACGAACTTCGACGGATCGAATTTCGCCTCCTTCTGGCCGATGATCCGTTCGGCGATCTCGACCATCTCCGCGTCGGCCTTCACCGCCGGGATGTCGTCGAAATAGTCGTCGACGTCGCGCACCTCCTCGTGCGGCCGCAGCGACCAGGCCACCAGACCCTTGCCGCGCACTTCCAGCGCGAGCTGCCGCTCGCGGCCCCGGATCACCACCGAGCCGATGGCGATCTTGCCGGCGCCTTTCATGGCCTCGCGTATCACCGCGAACGCCTCGGTCCCGACGCCCTTTTCGGGCACAACATAGAAGGGGTCGTCCCAGTACAGACGATCGATCTCGTCCTCGTCGACGAACTGGCCGATGTCGATGGTGCGGGTCGATTCCAGCTTCACCTTGTCGAAGTCGGCGTCGTCGAACAGGACGTACTCGTCCTTCGAAACCTCGAAGCCCTTGACCAGATCCGACCGCTCGACCGGCCCCGTGTCCGGGTCGGTGGCCACCATGCGGATGCGGTTGTTCGTGTCCGGATTGATCAGGTGAAAGCTGACGCGCTCGCTCGACGACGTCGCGGTGTACAGCGCCACCGGGCACGTCACGAGGCTGAGCTTCAGATGCCCCTGCCAGGTCGGTCTTGCAGCCATGATCCTGATCCTCCGCACGCATGCGCGGAGTCGAACGCGGAGACGGGGGAGTCGTTCAAGTCAGGCGGTTCAGCCCGGCCGCTTCTTCGGCTTGCCCTTCCACGGCTTGTCCCCGGCCGGGGCGCCGCCGGGACGCGGGGTCCACGGCTTCTTGCCGGCGTTGGGCTTCTCGACCCAGGGCTTCTTGCCGGCGGGCGTGGGCGCGTCCTTGGTGCGCTTCACCCACTTCGGCTTGTCGCCGGTGTCCGGGGCCGGCGCCGCATCGGGACGCGGCGTCCACGGCTTCTTCGCGGGCCCGCCCTCGGGGCGAGGCGCCCAGGCCTTTTTGGGCGCATCGCCGTCGTCGCGGGACTTGCGGAACGGCTTGTCGGACCGCGCGGGACGGTCGTCGCCGCCGCCCGGCTTGTCCCATTTGCGCAGGCTCTTCTCGCCCGGCGCCGGGGCCACCGCGTCCTGGAAGGTCACGCCCTCATCGTTGGCCTGGGCGATGGCGCTGCGGAACTTGGCGGCGGACTCCTCGGTGATCTCGAACTTGGTCTCGCGGTCGAAGATCTTGATCGAGCCGACGTCGCGCTTGGTCACATGCCCCAGACGGCAGATCAGCGGCAGCAGCCACTTCGGGTCCGCGTTCTTGTCCCGGCCGATGTTGACCCGGAACCAGCTCATCGCCCCGCCGCGCGCGAAGTCGACCAGCGGCCCGTCGCGCTGGCCGCGCTCGTTGACGCCGGACGTCTGCGCCCGCTTCATCCGCTCGTCGTCCTGCACGTCCTCGGGGGGCGGCAGCTTCTCGCGATACAGGCGGATCAGGGCGGCGGCGACATGCTCGGGCGAGGTCCGCTCCAGCAGTTGTTTGCCCAGCGCCATCGCGTCCTCGTCCGCCGGCGCCATCAGCACCGGATCGGTCATCATCCGCTCGTGGTCCTTGGCGCGGATGTCGTCGGCGCTCGGCGGCCCGGCCCATTCGGCGTTGATCGAGGCCGACTGGAGCATCAGCTCGACCTTGCGGCGCCGCGTATGGGTGACCATCAGCACGGACACGCCCTTCTTGCCCGCCCGGCCGGTCCGGCCCGAGCGGTGCAGCAGGGTCGCCTTGTTGACCGGGATCTCGGCGTGGATGACCAGCCCCAGATCCGGCAGGTCCAGCCCGCGCGCCGCCACGTCGGTCGCCACGCAGACCCGCGCGTGCCCATCCCGCAGCGCCTGCAACGCCTCCGACCGCAGCGACTGCGTCAGCTCGCCCGACAGGCCCACGACCGAGAAGCCCCGCTCCCGCAGCGACGCCGTCAGGTGCTTCACCCGCTCGCGCGTATTGGCGAACACCAGCGCGCCCGGGCTTTCGAAATAGCGCAGGACGTTGACCACCCCGTGCTCGACCTCGTGCGGCGCGACGCGGATGGCCCGGTATTCGATGTCCCCGTGCGCCACGTTCTTCGACGTCGTGTCGATGCGGATCGCGTCGCTCTGGTAGGTCTTGGCCAGCTGGGCGATCTCGCGCGCGATCGTGGCCGAGAACAGCAGCGTCCGACGCTCGGCCGGCGCCGCGTCGAGGATGAAGGTCAGGTCCTCATGGAACCCCATGTCCAGCATCTCGTCGGCCTCATCCAGCACCACGGCCTTCAGTTGCGACAGGTCCAGCGCGTCGCGTTCCAGATGGTCGCGCAGACGGCCCGGCGTGCCCACGACGATGGCCGCGCCCCGGTCCAGCACCCGCCGCTCGGCCCGCGGGTCCATGCCGCCGACGCAGGTCGCGATCCGCGCCCCGGTGTTGGCGTACAGCCACTCCAGCTCCTTGGACACCTGCAGCGCCAGCTCGCGCGTCGGCGCGATCACCAGCGCCACCGGCGCCGCATTGTCCGCGAACCGCGCGGCCTCGCCCAGCAGCGTCGTGGCCAGCGCCAGTCCGAACGCCACCGTCTTGCCCGAGCCTGTCTGGGCGCTGACCAGCAGGTCGCGGCCCTCTTCGGCCTCCAGCACGGCGGACTGCACCGGCGTCGGCTCGGCGTAGCCGCGTTCGGAAAGGGCGCGATCGAGCGCGGGGTGGCTGGCGGGGAAGGGCATCGGAAACGGTCCAGGGCGGCGCGGGCAGGGCGCGGCGAAAGCAGTCGGAGGAGGGGGGCGCCGCCACTATGCCCCAAAGGCGGCCAAACCGGGGCCTTAGCACGCCCGGCCCCGAATGCAGAGAGGCCGCCCGTACGCATGTCCCGCGTCGGCTGCCCCTCTCTCAGCATGGCGATGACCGAAACCGCTGCCGCCCGCACAGCAGGTGCGACACCAGACCTGAGAACTGACCATGATCTCCGGGCGTTCAGCACAGATATCGGAGATCAACATGGCCCTGTCCCGCATCGCCACCGCATTAGGCGGCCTGCTTCTGTCGAAGGGCGGGCGTCGCTTCGCCGGCCGCCACGCCGGAAAGCTCGCGCTCGCGACCCTTGCGTGGGAGCTCTATCAACAGCGGCAGGCCGGAAAACTCGCCCGTCCCTCGCAGTCACAGACACAGGGCCGATCGTCTCCGAAGAGCCGCCGCTGGAGCGGCCGCAAGGCGCGCGGCCTGTAGCGATCGACCGGTCCACGGGCCCCGGCGCCCCGGACCCGCTTGACGGCGCGCCACCCCTGACGCTTCATCCCGGAAGGGATGGGGACCTCACACATGTTCAAGATCGTCGTCACGACCGCCGCGCTGCTGTGCGGCGGCCTTCTGGCGGGATGCCAGCCGGGCGGAGCGGCAGGCCCCGAATGGCGGCCGGGCGATGCGCCGCGCGTCATGGCCGCCTCTGACATCGAGGCCGGCCGCTACATCGTCGCGACCAGCGGCTGCAACGACTGCCATACCCCCCTCTACGCCCGTACGGGCGGCGCCCAGCCGGCCGAGGCCGAATGGCTCAAGGGCAGCCCTGAGCCTCATACCGGGCCATGGGGCACCAGCTACGGCAAGAACCTGCGTCTGACCGTCGCCGAAAATACCGAGGATCAGTGGGTCCAGCTGCTGACCACCGGCTCCAGCATGCCGCCGATGCCGTGGCCGAGCGTGCGCAACATGTCCGACTACGACAAGCGCGCCATCTACCGGTACATCAAGTCCCTGCCGGGCGATCGCGGCCAACCGGCGCCAGCCCCGCTGCCGCCCGGCGTGACGCCGCCGGGGCCCCCGGCCAGATAGCCGTTGCACCGCGCCACGCGACCGGAACCCGCATGCCGACCTCTCTCGCCCATCTCATCGTCCGCCTGCACCCCGCCGTTATGACCATCGCCAAAACCCGTTTCGAAGGGGCGGGAGCGTAAGCGGGCCTCTACGTATGGGGCGCAGAAGGGGTGCAGCCTTAAGGGTTATTGAGGAGGATCAGAGGGTTATGGCGTCATGACATGACACCAACAGCGGTTTTGAGCCAGTAGCTGTCGTTGACACGTCTCCGAGCGGGCGACGTCCTGACCATCTGCGACGTCCATTTTCTGACGCCCCGCTTGCAGAGGGTTGAGCCGTCAGTCGTCCAGCAACAGCGACGTGGTGACTTGCTCAACGACCGGACGCGCCATGCTGACGGCAAGGTCGAGCCAGTGAACGACATTGTAGAAATAGGTGCCCTCTGCGTAGCAGAGACTGAGAAGCTTCTCGCACCTCGCCTTCGTGAGATCGCGGGCGCAGCGGATCGCGACGACGCGACGAACGGAATCCGCTTTCAGGTTCAGCATCGTCACCAGAAGCGGCTCGGGAAGTCTCGCGAATGCAGCCTTCGGCAGTCGTTTCAGCAACGCGACCCGCACATCATCCGGCAGGTCAAGGGCGAGAAGTTCCCGCTCGCGGCCCTTGGCGATCCGCACGATAGTAGCCGCCACGGTCTCGACCGGCACCACGTACTCCGGATTGAGCAGAGAGCCCTTGCTCCGACTCGCGCGCGCGATCGCCGGAATATCCGACCACTCGCCGTACTTGCCGAAGAACAGAAAATCGCTCTCGACCATGTGGAAATAAGGTGTCGTTAGGGCATGCCGGAATAGTGACAGGTCTATCTTGCCGCCCTTCTCCCCGATGACGTTAAGGGCCGCGCGTATCATGCTGCTGGCGCGGTATTCATAAATTACGCCCAAGTTCGCGGGCAGAGCCAGCGCCGCGGCGGCATCGCCGAGAACTGCACGACGTCGGGCGAGTATGTCGTCGAAGTGGGATTTGAAGCCTTCCCTCACCGCACGACGAGCTGCGTCCGCCCGCCCCTTCCATCCCCGTCGCAACAGGATTTCGTAAGCATCTTCGGCGGGCTGGTAGATTTCGTCCGCCTCCTTGAGGAGGCTCTCATTCGTGAATGTTTCCAACAGGTGTTTGCGCACCTGCTCATACTGATGAGTACCTTCAGGCGACTGCATTAGCGCATTCTTCGCGCGGCGCACGATGATACGTTCAGCGTCCATAAGAGATAGGGCCTCGCCGTCCTCTATGGCGATCTGTACGCCCGCAGCGCGCAATGAGGCCGAGGGATCATTGCGCAGGGCCAGCTTCTCGTCGTGTGAGAGCAAATCGCGGCGCCCGAGCTGGATCGCGGCTTCTCTCCGAACATTGGCATCCCGATGCCGAAAGGCTGTCCGAAGCTCATCGTCGGTAAAATGCGACAGGCTCGCCCAATCTGGCTTGGAGCGTCTTCCGTAGGGCGGCGTGACGTTATCCAGCGCCAAGAAGCGAATGGGCGCATCCGAGGATTGTCTCGATAGACGCCGCAAGAGCGCCGCGACAAGAGCTACCTCGTTCTTATAGTCGGCTTTCTGGAACTCCGCCTGCAACAATGAAAGGCTGTCTTCACCATCCTGCTGCGACAAGTATTCATAGAATGCATCGCGGAGCGGTGTGCCTGATTCTCCCATGCGGTCGGGAGGGAACGAGGACAAGTCTAGCGGCACCTTTCCCCACGCCAATACCTTCAGCGCCCCAATACGCAAAGTGTCGTCGTCGCCCCAGATCGCCAAGGCCTTCAGGTAGTCAAAGTCAGTGTCCTCACGCGCGACCCAGCGCCAGAGCGGCGTAGTTTGCGACGCGATGTTGGCGAGACCCGTTTCGATCAATCCCATGACCTCAGGCGTCGAAAGCTTCGATGTCGCGACGCCCCGCAGGATCACGTTCGCATCATGGGTCCCAAGATAGGTCTCCGATAGACCTGCGACATGCCACGACGCCCCCAGCAACCGAAGCCGAGCGATCTCCTCGGCCGGTACATCGTCCGCCGGCGAGATGCCCGCGAGGCGCTCAACCAAAGACTGGATCTCGACAAGCCTTAGCCCTTGCCCCGTCTCACTCGCGGACGGGTTGCGATCATCGGCTGCGTTCGCTGGCTCGGGGGTTTCGGTGGCAGCGTCACCGACTTGGGAGCCGACGTCTAGTTCATCGATTAGCTCGAAAATCGTCTTGTGCAGATTTCGCCTAAACCCCGACTGCCAAGCCGCTGCTTCGGACTCGAGCTCTTTGTAGAGGTATTTTTTAGATGTTTTGATCGTGTCCTTGAAGGCGAGCACCTGCTTCAGTTGCTCGCCGGGGTCGCCGACAGCACCCGGGTTCTTGAAGAACAACGCGATCCGCGGCCTGCCCTCGCTCTCGTAGAGGCCCGAAGCGAGAGTGAATTCCTCATGGAAGCCCGACGTATATCCGTTACCTGTTTCGCTTCCCCAATGGCGGTGCATCATGCCGACGAAGAGCATGCATCGGCGAACATCTCGATTGATCAGCTCCTGAGGGCGGCCGGCCTGCGGCAGCGTGTCTTCCCATCCGAGCAACTCGACGAGCCAACCGGTCCGTTCCGCATTGACAGAGTTCCACTCGGCCACGCAGTCGCGGGCGAACTGGCGCTCGTCACCCAAGTCTCCGGGCGATGCGAGAAACACGCTGAGAATCTTCTGCGATCGAACCATACGCTAACCATGCGCACCGTCTCGCGCGGCGTAAAGTTACTTGGCGTGCGCCCATGACGTATCTGCCGGTCGGCAATCAACGCTCGGACGGCGCAACGCCATGCTTGGATATTGTTTGGGTAAGCGTGATGCCGGAAAAGTCTCCGGAATCCGCAACGAGTCAGAACCGGGCGTCCACTATCTGCCGCTCACGTCCCTCAGCACCGTCCGCAACGACCGCTCAATCCTCCCCCCGCACCACGCCTCGCCGTAGTCCGCCTTCGCCCGGTCAGCCAAGGCCGCCAGCTCCGGCCGCGCCGCCACTCGCCGCGACAGGGCGGCGGTCAGCGGGGCCTCGTCTTTCAGGAGGGCGTCCAGCGCGGGGAAGCGGTCGGCCATGGTGGTCCACAGGACGGCGGTGACCACGTCGGCCACGCCCGGCGCGTCGCCGCCCAGCAGGACGCCCGAGGTGTTTTTCAGGCCGTGGCGGCGGCCGGTTTCCTCCCAGAACGACATCCATTTGCGCAGGCGCGGCTCGAACTCCGCCCAGCGCTTGTCGGTCCACATCTGGCGGCCGCCGTCCAGCGTCAGCTCGTCGATCACGTCGTTGGCGTCGGCGACGATCTTCAGCGTCAGGGCGCGGGCGGCCGGGTCGGCCGGCAGCAGGTTCAGCGTCTCGCCCAGATACAGGATGATGGCGGTCGTCTGGGCGATGGCGACGTCGGCCCGGTGGTCGACCAGCAGGGGCGGCCCCATGAAGGGCACGGGCATGTCCCGCACCGGCCCCGACATCAGGTCGGCGATGGCGTCGTCACCGACCTCGACCCAGCCCCGCCCGGCGAAGGCCAGCACGGCGCGCACGAACTGTCCCCGGAAGGGCATGGACCAGTAGTAGAGGGTGTAGTCGGTCATGCCGGCTGAACGCGGGAAGGGGCGGCTGCGCTCCCACGTGCATTGGCGCAGCAAAAAGGGCGGGCCCTTTCGGACCCGCCCTCTTCAGTTTCAACGCACGTTGAGCGTGGTCCGGCTCAAGGCCGGGATGACAAGGATCAGAAGTCCATGTCGCCCATGCCGCCCATGCCGCCCGGCATGCCGCCGCCGGCGCCGCCGGCCGAGGCCTTCTTCGGCGCGTCGGCCACGGCCGCTTCCGTCGTGATCAGGATGCCGGCCACGGAGGCGGCGTCCTGAAGGGCGGTGCGGACGACCTTGGCGGGGTCGATGACGCCCATGGCGACCAGATCGCCGTACTCTTCGGTCTGGGCGTTGAAGCCGTAGGTGGCGCCGGCGTTTTCCAGCACCTTGCCCACGACGATCGAGCCTTCGACGCCGGCGTTTTCCACGATCTGGCGGATCGGGGCCTGGATGGCGCGACGGATGATGGCGATGCCGGCGGTCTGGTCGGCGTTGTCGCCGGTCAGGCCTTCAAGCGCGCGGGTCGCCTTCAGCAGGGCGATGCCGCCGCCGGGGACGATGCCTTCCTCGACCGCCGCACGCGTGGCGTTCAGGGCGTCGTCGACGCGGTCCTTCTTTTCCTTCACCTCGACTTCGGTCGAGCCACCCACACGAATGACCGCGACGCCGCCGGCCAGCTTGGCCAGACGCTCCTGCAGCTTCTCCTTGTCGTAGTCCGAGGTCGTGGCTTCGATCTGGGCCTTGATCTGGGCGATGCGGCCCTCGATCGCGTCCTTCTCACCGACGCCGTCGACGATGGTGGTGTCGTCCTTGGTGATGGTGATCTTCTTGGACTTGCCGAGCATGTCGAGCGTGACGTTCTCAAGCTTGATGCCCAGATCTTCCGAGATGACCTGACCGCCGGTCAGGACGGCGATGTCTTCCAGCATGGCCTTGCGGCGATCGCCGAAGCCCGGAGCCTTGACCGCCGCGACCCGCAGGCCGCCGCGCAGCTTGTTGACCACCAGCGTGGCCAGGGCCTCGCCCTCGATGTCCTCGGCGATGATCACCAGCGGGCGGCCCGACTGGACGACGGCTTCGAGGATCGGCAGCATGGCCTGCAGGCTGGACAGCTTCTTCTCGTGCAGCAGGATCAGAGGCTCCTCGAGCTGGGCCTCCATCTTGTCCGCATTGGTGATGAAGTAGGGGCTCAGATAGCCGCGGTCGAACTGCATGCCTTCGACGACGTCCAGCTCGGTCTCGGCGGTCTTGGCTTCTTCAACCGTGATGACGCCTTCGTTGCCGACCTTTTCCATGGCCTTGGCGATCATCTCGCCGACTTCGGAGTCGCCGTTGGCCGAGATGGTGCCGACCTGCGCGATTTCGGAGTTGTTCTCGACCTTCTTGGCCGAGGCCTTGATGTCGGCGAGGACGGCGGTGACCGCCTTGTCGATGCCGCGCTTCAGGTCCATCGGGTTCATGCCGGCGGCGACGGACTTGAGGCCTTCCTGCACGATCGATTGCGCCAGAACGGTCGCGGTGGTGGTGCCGTCGCCCGCCTTGTCGTTCGTCTTCGAAGCGACTTCGCGGATCATCTGGGCGCCCATGTTCTCGAAGGCGTCTTCCAGCTCGATTTCCTTGGCGACCGAAACGCCGTCCTTGGTCGAGCGCGGCGCGCCGAACGACTTCTGGATCACCACATTCCGGCCCTTCGGACCCAGCGTGACCTTCACCGCATTGGCGAGGACGTTGACGCCGCGCAGCATCTTGTCCCGCGCGTCAGTGTTGAATTGTACGATCTTGGCAGCCATGCGAGGCAGCTCCTGGTTCTATGGTTTCGTGAAAGAAGAAGTCAGACGCGGGTGCTTACGACAGCACGCCCAGAACGTCGGATTCCTTCATGATGATCAGGTCATCGCCGTCGATCTTCACTTCCGTGCCCGACCATTTGCCGAACAGGATGCGGTCGCCGGCCTTCAGTTCAAGAGCGTTGACCTTGCCGCTTTCATCGCGGACGCCGGGACCGACGGAGACGACTTCGCCTTCCTGCGGCTTTTCCTTGGCGGTGTCGGGGATGATGATCCCGCCCTTGGTCTTGGATTCTTCTTCAACGCGCTTCACGAGCACGCGGTCGCCGAGCGGACGAAACGCCATCTGTAGTGTCTCCCTTGAAATTCGGTGCGCGACCCGGGAGCGACCGCCGTTTTGGCAGCCGACACGTCCGAGTGCTAACGCGAGCGGCAAGTAGGCGTCGGCACGGGTGTCGTCAAGGAAACCGGGCGCCGAAATTCGACGCGGTCAGTCCTTCGCGGCCGCCACGGCCCACGCCGCCTCGACCTCGCGTCCGAACAGGGGTTGGGCGCCGCGAACCCGCATCCGCCAGTCCCGACCCCGGGCGTCCTGCGTCAGCAGCGCGGCCAATCTGGCCCGAACGGCGTCCAGCGCCTCCTGAGACCGCCCCTGTTCGATGAGGAAGCCGGCATACTGCGCCGTGCCGGTCAGACCGTCCGCATGGGCTGGAGGCAAACGCCGGGAGGCGATCTCCGCCGCCCGATCATACAGGGCCTCGGCCTCCTCCGGTCGCCCGAGATGGTCCAGCACGGCGGCGTAGCCGTACAGGCTCTCCAGCAGGTCCGGACTGTCCGCGCCGACGCCGGCCTCCAGCGTCTTCAGCCCATCCCGGAACGGATCTTCGGCCTCGGCCCACCGGCCCTGATCGCTGAGCGAATAGGCGAGATTGGCCAGCGTTACGCCGGTGAACGGATGGTCCGGCCCGACGATCTGGAGCGCCAGCGCATAGGCCTTGCGGAACGGCCCCTCGGCCCCGACGCCGTCGCCCTGCTGGTGCAGATACCAGCCCTGGTTGGTCAGGGTCTGCGCCTGCAGGATCGGATCGCTCGACGCCTCCGCGATGGCGACCGAACGGGCGTACAGCGGCGCCGCCTGATGAGCGCGGCCGCTCCGGCGCAGCGAGTTGCCGAGGTTCGACAGCACGATCGCCACGCGCGGATCGTTCGGTCCGTACAGGACCTCATACTGGCCCAGCACCTGACGATAGAGGGGGTCCGCCTCCGCATGCCGCCCCTGCGCCGTCAGGGTGTTGGCCAGAAGATTGGCGCTGTCGGCGACCTTCTCATGCACCACGCCGTGGATCGCGGTGCGACGCTCCAGACTGTCGCGCGCGGCGGCCTCGGCCTCCTGCTCGCGATGCAGGGAATCGAGTGCGCGGGCGCGGTCGTAGATCAGGGTCGCGATCTCGGCCTGATCGGGCGCAGGCGCGGCCTCGAACAGGGCCTGCGCCGCCTGCGCATCCTCCATCGCGGCCTCATAGTCTCCGGCCTCGTGCCGGACCCGTCCGCGAGCGGCCAAGACCCGCGCCATGGCCAGACGTGGAGCTTCGGGCCGCTCCGCCTGTTTCATGGCCGCATCGACCGCCGCCTGCGCCGGCGCCAGCTCGCCAGTGTCCAGCCGCTGCCCGGCGAGAGCGATCAACTCCACCACTGCGTCGCCGGGGTCGGTCGCCCGCGCCTCGATCGCGGCAACAGGATCCACCGGCGTCGGCGCTGAAATCCGCACATCCGGCGCCGGGCGCGGTGGAGGGGGAGGGGGAGGGGGAGGCGGTGGTGCGGTCACCGGCGGCGGTTCCTGCCGCGGGGCCGTCTGGGCGACCGCGCACGAGGCCGTCATCGCCGCGATCAGCGCCACCGCCGCCAGTCGTCCGAAATCGCCCACGCCCGCCTCGCAAACCCCTGATGCGCCAATGGCGCGCATCCGGACCGGCTTGGCAAGGTGAATGCTGAATGAACACCGCTTCCCGAGGGCGTTCAGACGCAACCCGCTAAACCTGATCCCACGTTCGGCGGACCTCCGCCGCGAAGACGAAAGGAAAAGACCATGAAGACGCTTTCGAAGTTCGCCCTGATCTCTCCCGCTGTGGTCGGCGCCCTGACGCTCGCGGCCGCCGCTCCGGCCGAGGCCCAGAGCCGCTATCGCGACCGGGACAATAACAACACCGGCCGTGACGCCATCGTTGGCGCGGTCGTCGGCGGTCTGGCCGGCGCCCTGATCGGCAATGGCGACGGCACCTACATCGCCGGCGGCGCACTCGCGGGCGCTGCGGTTGGCGCGGTGTCTTCCAACAACCGCAGCGACTGCGGCTACTACCGCGGCGGCCAGTGCTACCGGAACCAGGGCCACTGGGAACGTGAGCACGGCATCAACCGGAACTACGACTCCGGCTATCGTTACGACCGTCGCTACGACAACAACCGTTACGACCGCCGCGATCGCGACTATCGCTACGATCGCCGCTGGTAGTGCGATCCCGATTTCGTCGGCCGCGTAAGGTCTGGCCGATGATAGGCGAGAAGGCGGGAGCTTCGGCTCCCGCCTTTTCTCATGCCGGATTGCGGCGTCTTCAGTGAAACGCAACCGTTCGTGGAGCAGGGTTAGGCGAACACCGAGCAGATCGCCCATGCACGCCATCGACCCGACCGCCAGAGCCAGACTTCAGCCGCTGCTTCAGCGGGTGCTGATCTACGATCCCAACCTGCACGCCGCCAGCCTGCTGGAAGGGGCCCTGCGGGGGTTTGGCGCGCGCGAGGTCAGGATCGAGGTCCATACCGACATGGCGCGGAGCGCTGCGGAGATGATCGACCCGACCCTCGTCTTCACCGAGGCCGCAGCCGACGCCGACCCCTTTGTCCTCGTCAACGCCATCCGGCGATCGACGATGGGCTGTCGTCAGACGCCGATCTTCGTCCTGACCACGCTGGCGACCGGCTCGGCGCTCGGCCTCGCGCAGGATGCGGGCGCGCATGAGTTCCTGCGCAAGCCCTTCACGCATCGCGATGTCCTTCGCCGTCTCGACCATCTGGCCAGACATCCGCGAGCCTGGGTCGAAAAGCCCGGCTACGTCGGTCCGGAACGGCGGCTGTTCAACAGCGGCGCGGCGCGGCGACGTCTGAGCGACCGACAGGCCCTGATCGAACAGGGCGTCTCCGCCAGCCGGCTGTATCTGGCCCGCTAGACCATCAGCCGTTTCATCAGCTCCGCCGTCGACGGGTCAAGCCCGCGTGACGGCGCGCCGGCCTCGACGTCCTTCAGGATCGCTTTCGCCAGCACCTTGCCCAGTTCGACACCCCACTGGTCGAAGCTGTTGATGTCCCAGATCACGCCCTCGACGAAGGTTTTGTGCTCATAGAGGGCGAGGAGGGCTCCGACCGCCTCGGGCGTCAGCGCGTCCATCAGGATGGTCGTCGAAGGTCGGTCGCCGGGGAAGGTCTTGTGCGGGGCCAGACGGTCCGCCTCATCCTCTGATGCTCCGGCCTCCAGAAGCTCCGCCCGCGCCTGCGCCTCCGTCTTGCCGAGCATCAGAGCCTGCGCCTGCGCCAGCGCGTTGGACCAAAGGGGCGCATCGCCCTCGCGCGCATCCCTCGCCGCGTCCGACGTATGGCCGATCACCACGAACTCGGCGGGAACGACCATCGGTCCCTGATGGATCTGCTGGAAGAAGGCGTGCTGGCCATTGGTGCCGGGCTCGCCGAACACGATCGGGCCGGTGGAGGTGTCGACGGGCGAGCCATCGCGCTTCACGCGCTTGCCGTTGGACTCCATCTCCAGCTGCTGCAGGAAGGCCGGCAGGCGGCGCAGGCCGTGGGCGTAGGGGGCCACAGTCCGCGCATGGCGATCCAGTCCCTCCACATTGAACACCTGCGCTAGCGCCAGCAGCACCGGCGCATTGCGCTCGATATCCGCCTCGAGGAAGTGCTGGTCCATGGCGCGCGCGCCGTCCAGGACCCGCTCGAACACATCCCAGCCCAGCGCCACCGCCACCGACAGGCTGACCGACGACCACAGCGAATACCGGCCGCCGACCCAGTCGCGGAAGCCGAAGGTCCGGCCGCAGCCCCAGGCCTCGGCCTTGTCGGGCGCGGCGGTCACCCCGACCAAGTGGCGCACCATCCGTTTGGGCGACAAGCTCTCGGCCAGCCAGGCCTTGGCCAGATCGGCGTTGGCCAGCGTTTCCTGCGTGGTGAAGGTCTTGGACACGACGACGACCAGCGTCGTCTCCGGGTCCAGCCCGGACAGCGCTTCGGCCATGTCGCGCGGATCAATGTTGGCGACGAAACGCAGCTGGATCGTCGGCTCCAGCGGCTTCAGCGCCTCCCACAGCAGGCGAGGCCCCAGATCGGAGCCGCCGATGCCGATGTGCACGATGGCGTTGAACGGCTGTTTCGTCCCGCCCGTCTCGGCTCCCGAGCCAATGTCGCGTGCGTAGGCGGCCATGGCCTTGCGGGTCTCGGCGACCTCTTTCGACACCGGCTCGCCCAGCGCCCGGAAGTCCGCGTCGACGGCGGCGCGCAGGGCGGGGTGCAGCACGGCCCGGCCCTCGGTGTTGTTGACGGCCTCGCCGCCGAACAGGGCGTTGCGGCGTCCCTCGACGTCGCAGGCCCGGGCCAGATCGATCGCCGCCTCGAATCCCCCGGCGCTCCACGACTGCTTGGACAGGTCCAGATACAGGCCCGCCGCGTCCACGCCCATCCGCTCGGTGCGGCGGGACTCGGTGGCGAAGCGGTGGACAATGCGCTCGCCCGCATCCTTGCGCGCTACGGCGCGGAGCATCGAAAGGGCCTGTGAGCGAGCAGTCATGAAAGGCACTCTGAGGGGGATGAGGTAAACCCTCGTTTACGGGTCAGGCGTAAGCCGGTTCAACGTCGAATCCGTGATTCGGCCCAACAATATGAGGTTGCCATGTCCTGTGGCGTCGCCCTTGCCGTCTCCCTGCTGCTTTCGGACCCCAACGTGGCGCTGGCCGCGTCCCGGCCGCCGGCCGCCGCCGATGCGCCGGTCTCGGTCGCGTCCGAGCCCCTGTTCGCCGATCTGGTGACCCGCTCCGCGGACCTCAGGGGCGTGGTCGAAGGCTGGATTTCCGCCGGTCAGGCCGACAACGCCAGCTTCTGGACCGGCGTCGAGTTCACCAGCTTCAAGGCCCGCGCCTCGGACCTCGCCCAGCGCGACCTGCAGGGCCATCTGGTGCTCAAGGAACGCGGCGTCGACGGCGACCTGAAATGCATCCTGCGCGGCATCTCGGAAGACATGCCCCGCAAGGTAGAGGCGGTCGAAACCGCGCCGAACCCCACCCAGCGCCGCGTCGCGCTGGACGAGCTGCGCTACCTGCTGAACGACAACGTCGAGGTCATCACCGCCCCGCCGCAGCCCGCGGCCTAGGGCGCGAAGGCCCGGATAAACCGCCGGGCGGCCTCGGCGGCCCGCACGTCGCGCTCCATCGGCGGATGAGGCACGCCCAGAATGCTACGCAGATGGCCGTGGCCCAGCGTCATGCCGGCGAACATCTCGGCCGCCGCCATCGGGTCGGGGATCGCCAGCCGACCCTGCCTGTCCTGTTCCTCCAGCCACGCCGCCAGCCGGCGCAGACCCTCTTTGGGGCCCGCGTCATAGATGGCCCCGGCGATCTCGGGCGCATGCGGCGACATCAGCGCCACCCCGCGCATCGAGACCCGGGCGTCGCCGTTACAGATCTTGTCCAGCAGGCCGGCCGCGAAGGCGGTCAGCACCGTCTCCGGATCGCCGCCCGACCGCAGGGGCGAGGTGATGGCGTCCGAACGCCGCGCCGCCAGCGCGCGTCCGATCTCCACCTTGGACGGAAAGCGGTTGTACAGCGTCTGGCGTGATACTCCGGCCTTGCGGGCGATCTGGTCCATCGACACCAGCACGCCCTTCTCGACGAACAGGGCCTGCGCCGCTTCGAGGATGGCCTCGGTCTTGGTCTCGTCGATCTGGCCGGCGGCGCGGGGCATCAGTGCACCTCCGACGGGGCCGCGCCGGTGGGCGCCTTGACCGGTCTGGAGAACAGGGTGGCGAAGGCCGCGATCGCGCAGCCGATGGCCAGCAAAGCGAAGGCGTCGCCAAAGGCGAGCGTCGTCGCCTGCAGGTTCAGCATGCCGTAGATCGCCTTCATCGCCGCGCCGGCCGGATCGGCCGAGCCCGCGAACCGCTCCTGCATCGCCGCAAGCATGCCCTGCATCTGGCCGTCGGCCACGGTGATCCGCTCGGTCAGCTCGTGCATATGCATGGCCGTATTGGTGGTCAGCGAGGTGTTCAGCATCGCCAGACCCACCGCGCCGCCGACGTTCCGGGCCAGATTCACCAGACCCGAGGCGTTCTTCACCATGTGCGGCGGCAGGGTCGACATCGTCACCTGCTGCGAGGCGATCATGGCGATCATGACCCCGACCCCACGCATGGCCTGAACCCCTGCGAACTCCCAGAAGCCCCATTCGCTGGTCACCGCATGGGCGTCCCACATGCCCCAGGCGCACATCATGAAGCCCACAAACATCAGGATCCGCGCATCCACCATCCGCGCCAGTCGCCCCGCGAAGGGCGCCGTCAGGAACATGGACAGGCCGGAAATGACCATGGTCGTCCCGACCTCGGCGGACGAATAGCCGCGCACCCGACCGAGGAAGAGCGGCAGCAGGAAGGTCCCGCCGAACAGGGCCAGACCGACCGTGAAGGTCATGATCACCCCGACCAGAAAGTTCCGGTTGGCGAAGGCTCTCAGCTCGACGATCGGATTTCGGTAGGTCAGCGTCCGCCAGATGAACATCGGCCCGGTGATGGCGGTCAGCACGGCCAGCAGCAGGATGTGGTCGTCGGCGAACCAGTCGTTCTTGGCCCCTTCCTCAAGCACGAACTGCATGCTCATCAGGAAGACGGCCATCATGCCGAGACCGAGCCAGTCAAAGCCGCGCGACAGGTTCGGGTCGCCCTTGTCGAAGTCGCCGTAGCGCCAGACCAGAAACAGCACCAGCAGTCCCGGCGGCACATTGATGAAGAACAGCCAGCGCCAGCCCAGCTGCTCGGTCAGGTGGCCGCCCAGGGTCGGTCCGACGGTCGGCGCCAGGGTGACGATCAGGCCCATGATGACGCTGGCCGTCACCCGCTGCTTGGGCGGAAAGGCAGTGAAGGCCACGGCGAAGACGGTCGGGATCATCGCCCCGCCGACAAAGCCCTGAATGGCGCGAAAGAAGATCATCTCCTGCACCGAGGACGACAGACCCACGGCCACGCTCATGACCATGAAGCCGAGGCAGGAGGCGAGGAACAGCCGCCGCGTCCCCCACCACCGGGACAGGTAGCCGGACAGCGGGATCATCACGACTTCGGGGATCAGATAGGCGGTCTGGATCCAGCTGATCTCGTCGTTCGACGCGCCCACGCCCGCCTGAATCTGGGGCAGGGACGAGGCGACGATCTGGATGTCCAGAATGGCCATGAACTGGCCGATGACCATGCCGGCGAAGCCGAGCAGCAGGACCGTCCAGTTGACCTGCGGTTCCGCCGACGGCGCGGTCCCTGCAGAGGGCCCGGCCGCAGGATTGGCGGCGCTCATGGTCTCAGCGTCCCGTCGAGGCGGTCTGGACCTGACCGGTGGCCGCCTGGGCGAAGGTCAGGCCGCCCTCGCTCTTCAGGTCGACCTTGACCTCGACCGACAGGCCGGGGCGCAGGGCGGCGCCGGCGGTGCGGTCCAGACGGATGCGGACGGGAATGCGCTGGGTGATCTTGGTGAAGTTGCCGGTGTCGTTCTCGACCGGGATCAGGGCGAACTCCGACCCCGTGGCGGGCGCGAAGCTGTCGATGCGGCCGATCAGGTGCTCGCCGGGGAAGGCGTCGGCCTTGATCTCGACCGTCTGGCCGATCCGCAGGCGGTCGACCTGCGTCTCCTTGAAGTTGGCGACCACATAGGAATCGCCCAGCGGCACGATGGACAGGATCTGCCCGCCCGGTCGCACATACTGACCGACGCGCACGCCCCGGGCGCCGACGACGCCGGATACGGGCGCGCGGATCACCGTGCGCTCCAGCGCCACCCGGGCCTGTTCCACGGCGGCGAGGGCCTGTTCGACCGAGGCGACCGACTGGCTGCGGGTCGAGCCCAGCACGCCGGCGGCGCGCTGTTCGGCCACCAGCGCGGCCTGTGCCTCGGCGACCGAGGCCTGCGCGGTGCGGGCGCCGGCGCGTTCGGTCTGGATGCGTTGCTGCGAGACCCAGCCCTGCTCAGCCAGCTTGCCGTAGCGGTCGACCTGTTCGCGGGCCAGATCGGCCTGCGCCTGAGCTTGAGTAACCGCAGCGGCGCGAGAGGCGATGACGGCCTGTTCCTGCACCGCGCGGGCGTCGACGTTCTGCACGCCGGCCTGCACCGCGGCCAGATTGGCTTCGGCCTGCGCCAGATTGGCCTTGGCGTCCGCGTCGTCCAGCCGGACCATGACTTGCCCGGCCTCGACCCGCTGGTTGTCGGCCACAAGCACCTCGACGACATAGCCGTCGATCTGGGGGCTGACCGCGGTGGTGTCGGCTTGGACGAAGGCGTTCTCGGTGGATTCCCACCGCTGCTTGCCTTGCCACCAGACGACGCCGCCCACTACGAGCGCGACAGCGACCACGCCGCCGATGATCAGGGGCAGGCGTTTCTTGAGAACGGGATTGAGAGCCATGGCGAAACCGGGGTCCGGGGAGGAGGTCGGCGCATAAATGGACAGGATTGTCTAAAAATCAATAACGGTTGTGCGATGCGGTGAACACGTGCTGTTTCCGATCGTGTGAGCACCGTGACCGCGCCCTCTTTCGTCGATGTCGCCGTGATCGGCGCGGGGGCCGCCGGCCTGTCCGCCCTGCGACGCCTGTCGGGCCAGCCGCTGACCGTCGTGGGGCTTGAGGCGAGGGGCCGGATCGGCGGTCGGGCGCACACCCTTCTGCGCGAAGACTACGCCATCGATCTGGGCTGCGGCTGGCTGCATTCGGCCGACGAGAACGTTCTGGCGCGTCTGGCCGAGGCCGAGGGCTTCACGATCGACAGGACCCCCCCGCCTTGGGAGAGTCAGGCCTTCAATCTGGAGATGACCCCGGCGGAACAGGCCGACTTCCGCTCGGACTTCGCAGCCTTCGAGCAGCGCGTCGCCGAGGCCGCCGCCATCGGCCGAGAGGGCCCTGCCTCTGACCTGTTCGACCCGGACAGCCGCTGGAACGGCCGCATCGACGCCATCTCCGGCGCCCTGAACGGCGCGAAATTCCGCGAGGTCTCCATCCGCGACTATGACGCGTATCGCGACACCGGGGTGAACTGGCGTCTGACCGACGGCTACGGCCGGTTCGTTGCGGCGCAGGGCCACGGCCTGCCCGTCGTTCTGAACTGTCCCGTCTCACGCATCGATCGCACCGGCGCCCTCCTGCGGCTGGAGACTGCGCAGGGCCTGATCGAGGCGCGAACCGTTATCCTGACCGTCCCGACCGACCTGATCGTCGCCGGCGCCCCCCGCTTCGACCCGCCCCTGCCCGATCTGGTGGAGGCGGCGGCCGGGGTTCCTCTCGGCCTCGCCTCGAAGGTCCATATGCTGGTCACCGGCGCCGAGGATTTCTCCAAGGACGGCCAGCTGTGGGGCAGCAACGACACCGGCGACACCGGCGGCTATCACCTGCGCCCCTTCGGCCGGCCGATGATCGAGGGCTATTTCGGCGCCGATCTTGCACGCGGTCTGGAAGCCGAGGGCGAGGCCGCCTTCTTCGCCTTCGCCACAGACGAGCTGGTCGACCTGCTGGGCTCCAACATGCGCCGCCGCCTGACTTTTGCCTCGGCCAGCATGTGGGGCGCCGATCCGTGGTCGCGCGGCGCCTATTCCCACGCCCTTCCCGGTCAGGCGGATGCCCGCGCCCGCCTGCGCGCCCCGCTCGAGAACCGCATCTTCGTCGCCGGCGAAGCGACCTCGGACGCCTTCTACGGCACGGCCCACGGCGCCTGGGTCGAAGGCGCGCGCGCCGCTGATGAAGCGCTGGCGGCTCTGGGCCTCGGCGTCGCGGTCGAATGAGCCGCAAACCCAAGCCGGCCCCCGAACGCCCCGCCGTCATGACCGGCGCCGCCATCGCCCGACACCGCTGGCCCCCCGACGAAGACAGGGTCGAGGAGATCTTCACCCGACTGTCGCGGGTCATGCCCGACCCGAAGACCGAGCTGAACTTCTCCAGTCCCTACACGCTCGTGGTCGCCGTCGCCCTGTCGGCGCAAGCCACCGACGTGTCCGTCAACAAGGCCACCGACCGTCTGTTCGCCGTCGCCGATACGCCTGCGAAGATGCTGGCGCTCGGCGAGGAGGGGCTGGTTCCCTACATCGCCTCGATCGGCCTCTATCGCGGCAAGGCGCGCAACGTCATCGCCCTGAGCCGCATCGTCATGGAGCAGCATGGCGGCGAGGTCCCGCTGAACCGCACCGACCTGCAGGCCCTGCCCGGCGTCGGCCGCAAGACCGCCAGCGTGGTGCTGAACGAACTGGGCATCGAGCCCGCCATCGCGGTCGACACCCATGTCTTCCGTGTTTCCCACCGACTGGGTTTCGCCAACGCCGGCACACCCGACAAGGTCGAGGCCCAGCTGCATCGCATCGTGCCGGAGGAATGGCTGCCCAAGGCGCACCACTGGCTGATCCTGCACGGCCGCTACACCTGCACGGCGCGCAAGCCGAAATGCTCGGCCTGTGTGATCAACGACCTGTGCCCTTCGCGCCCGGACCTGATGGCGGCGGGCGAGGCGGTCTAGGCCAGCCGTTCGCTGACCGCTCTCGCGAAGCCCGCCCCGGCCGCCGGATCGTGCACGAGGTAGAAGTCCGGCTCGATCAGCTCCAGCTCCATCAGCAGCCAGCCGAGCGCCGGATCGCGCACCATGTCGACGCGGGCGTAAAGCAGCGGCTCCGGCACGGCCGCCAGGGCCGCCCCGGCCAGCGCGACCGCCTCGGCCGGCGGCTCGGCGACGAAAACGTGGTCGCCGCCGAACTGGGTCTGGATGCGGAAGTCGCCCGCGGCCGGACGCTTCAGCACCGCATGGCTCAGCCGTCCGCCGAAATACAGCAGCGACAGCTCGCCGTCCTCGATGGCCGACAGATAGGGCTGGATCATCGCCGCGCCGTCAGGCGCCGCGCTCAGGTCGTCCGAGGCCGTCAGCTTCAGCGTCTTCCACGCCCCGCCGGACACGGTGGGCTTGGCGATGACCGGCGCGCCGAAGCGAGCCAGAGCCTCATCCACCGCCGCCGCATCGACCCGGTCTGCGAAAACCGTCGGCGGAATGGCGATCCCGGCGTCGGCCAGCTCGCGCAGATAGGCCTTGTCGGAATTCCACGACAGCACCCGCGCCGGATTGGCGATCGCGACCCCCGCCGCGGCCCAGCTCGCGCAGGCCTGCATCCAGCGGGCATGATCGCGGTGATAGCCCCAGACCACCAGCGGCAGGACGAGGTCGTAGCCCGCCAGACCCGCTCCATCCTCGACGTGCGCCGTCCATGGCTCCGGCGTCACCTCGGCTCCGGTCGCCGACAGGGCGTCGGACACCCGTTTCAGGATCACGGGCCAGTCGCGCGCATAGGACTGGTCGGCGGGGTCGGGGGTGAGAATGGCGATCCGGCTCATGTCCCGCCTATAGCCGAGCCCTCAGACCCCATAAAGATATCCTTATGTGTTTGGGCGTGACGCGCTTCGTGGCCTCCGCTAAAGGGCCGCCCATGACCCAGACCCCCGCCCTCTACGACGTTTGCGCCGTCGGCAACGCCATCGTCGACGTGCTCGCGCCCTGCGATCCCGCCTTCCTCGACGCCCAGGGCCTGACGCCCGGCTCGATGCAGCTGGTCGACGCCGCCCGCAGCGCCTCGCTCTACGAATCCATGAACCCCGGCGTGGAAGCCTCGGGCGGTTCAGCGGGCAATACGGTCGCCGGCGTGGGCTCCTTCGGCGGACGCGCCGCCTATGTGGGCAAGGTGGCCGACGACACCCTCGGCGGCGTCTTCACCCACGACATCCGCGCCGCCGGCGTGACCTTCGACACCCCTCCGCTGGCCGACGGCGCCGCGGCCGGCCTCGCCACCGGCGTCTGCATGATCAACGTCACCGACGACGGCCAGCGCACCATGTGCACCTTCCTCGGCGCCGCCAACCAGCTGGGCCCGGACGACATCGACGCCGACCTGATCGGCGCGTCTCAGATCGTCTATCTGGAAGGCTATCTGTTCGACCCCGCCCCGGCCCGGGCCGCCTTCGAGGAGTCGGCCGCCGCCGCCCACGCCGCCGGACGCAAGGTCGCCATCACCCTGTCCGACAGCTTCGTCGTCCACCGCTGGCGCGCCGAACTGCTGGCCTTCATCGAGGCCTCGGCCGACATCGTTCTGGCCAACGAAGCCGAACTGACCGCCCTGTTCGAAACCGAAGACTTCGACGCCGCCGCCGCCCGTCTGGCCTCGATGGTCGAAGTCGCTGCAATTACGCGCGGCGCGGCCGGCTCTGTCATCCTGTCCGGAGACGAGCGCGTCGCCGTCACCGCCTTCCCGGTCGACAAGGTGGTCGACACCACCGGCGCCGGGGACCAATACGCGGCGGGCGTCCTGCTGGGTCTGGCGCGCGGCCTGTCGCTTCAGGACGCCGGCAAGCTGGGCTCTCTGGCCGCCTCCGAAGTCATCGCCCACTGGGGCCCCCGCCCGATGACCTCGCTGGAGCAGCTGGCGAAGGACGCCGGGCTGGCCCTCAACCCCGCCTGATCGTCACATAGAGCGCTCCGTCCCCGCCGTGCTTGCGCGCGGCGGGCGCGAAGCCCGAGATGACGCCGCGCAGGGCGGGGGCCTGCAGCCATTCATGGACCGAGGCGCGGATCACGCCCGTTCCGCCCCGCCGTCCCTGCCCGGTGATCACCAGCACGGCGCCATAGCCGCGCGCCTGCGCGCCCAGCAGGAAGGCCGTCAGCGCATCCTGCGCCTGAAACCGGCCATAGCCGTGCAGATCGATGCGCGCGTCGATCGGATCGCGCTCACGCGACAGCCGGCGCTGACGTCTCGGCTCCAGCTCTTCGGCCAGACCCCGCGTGCGGACGGACGCCGCCGCTGCCAGAGGTGTCGCGGATGGGGGCGCCGCGACGGTCTTGCGAACCTTTGGAGGCGATTTTGGCGGAAGGGGTGCGGCGGGCGGCTCTTCGGTCCCGGTCACCCGCAAGGCCTTGCGGCGCGGCGTCGGCGTGACCGAGCCGGCGACCCGCGCCCAGATGCGGCGATCCTCGGACGAGAGATCGTCCCGCCGGCTCATGCCTCGTCGTCGGTCCCGGCCTCTTGCGGCCCCGGAGCATGGCCCAGCAGGTCGCCGGGCTGGCAGTTCAGCTCGCGGCACAGGGCGTCCAGCGTCGAGAAGCGGATCGCCCGCGCCTTGCCGGTCTTCAGGATCGAGAGGTTGGCCACCGTCACGCCGACCCGATCGGCGAGCTCGGTCAGCGACATGCGTCGCTCGACGAGAATGCGGTCCAGTTGAACGCGGATGGCCATAGGTTTGCTCTAACGCAACTTGGTCAAATGGTAAGTTCGGATTCGCGACGAAGGCGCGCGCCCTCGCGGAACACCTCCGCGATGACGACCAGAACGATGACGGCGAAGGACGGGGTGATCAGTTCGAAAATGCTGGGCGCCTGCATGGCGCCGCGCACGAAGCGGGCCACCGCGAACTGGCCGATCCAGACGCCCACGGTCACCGAGGCGAAGGCCAGACCGATCTGGTGCAGACGCACCACATTTCTCGGCTGAAAGGGATCGCCCGCCTTGAGCGTCGCGACGATGCCGATCAGCAGGCGGAAGATAAGGGCGGAAATGCCGAGATAGGCGAAGCTGGCGCCCGCGGCGAGCAGCACATAGGCCCAGGGCAGCGCCACCTGGATGGCGTCTTCGCCCTCGCCGGCGGTCAGCATGGCGTCGGGCGACAGAAACTTGAGGCCGAGCACGGCGGTGGGGATCAGAATGGCCGTGACGGCCAGAACCCAGAATGCGACCCGGCAGGCGATGTCCGCCACGCCGGAAATAGACACAAGGCTCACATGCGGCACGCGGATCCCGAGAGGTTTCGTCATCGGGCGTGGCATGCGGTGGGGGCCTCGTCTGGCCGGTTAATCAGGGCGCGATCGCCGCGCGGGGTCCGGCGAACCCTCGCGCGGTCTTATTCATCGCGTGTGTCATGCGTCTCGTCAAAGCTCCGGTGATCGATCGGCGACCGATCACAGGGCCTGGATGAGCGTGGCGACCAGAGCGGTCGGCAAGGCGGCGAGAAGGAAGGCGTTCATGATGCCGTGGCCGACCTTTTCGATGAAGTAGGAAGCGTTCATGCTGTGCATCGTGTTTCTCCGTTGATCCTGAGTGGAGACGATTTTGTCTCCGTTTTCTGGTGACGCTGCATCGTTGTTGCCGGTTTTGGCCTCATAGGGGAACGTCGCGTCGTCCGTTCTTGAGATAATAGATAGGACTTGCGCCGGGTTAATGCACGTTACATATCGTTTAACGATATTAAACTTTGGTCATGGATTGTTACGGCCGCGCTCGAGGGAAAAATGCTGAAGTTGATCAAGGGGATGCGGCTGGTCGCGGCGACCCACAATCCGGGCAAGGCGAGAGAGATCGAGGCCCTGCTGGACGGACATTACACCGTGGTTACCGCCGCCAGCCTGAATCTGCCCCAACCGGACGAAACCGAGCAAACCTTCACCGGCAACGCCCTGCTCAAGGCGCGACACGCCGCCGATCTTTCGGGCGAGGTCTGCATCGCGGACGACTCCGGCATGTCCGTCGCCGCGCTGGACGGCGCGCCCGGCATCTTCTCCGCCCGCTGGGCCGGGCCGGACAAGGATTTCGGCTTCGCAATGAGCAAGGTGGAGCAGCGGCTGGAAGAGATCGGCGCCACGGACATGCGCGCCTGGTTCACCTCGTCCCTCGCCGTCGCCTGGCCGGACGGGCCAGCCGTGGTGGTCGAGGGTCGGGTGGACGGCCTCCTGACCTTCCCCCCGCGCGGCAACCGGGGCTTCGGCTATGACCCCGTCTTCATCCCTGAAGGTCACGACCAGACCTTCGGGGAGATGGACCCGGCGACCAAGGACGCCATCAGCCACCGCGCCCGCGCGTTCGAAAAGCTGAAGGCCGCCCTGATTGACTGATCCGGTTCCAGATCCGGGTTCGGACGTCGCGCTCTACGTCCACTGGCCATACTGCGCCCGTATCTGCCCCTATTGCGATTTCAACGTCGTGCGGGACCGTGGGCGCACGGAGGAACAGGCCGGTCTCGTCGCCGCCATCCTGGCCGATCTGGAGGCGCAGGCGGGTCTCGTCGGCCCACGCCGGCTTGCCTCCATCTTCTTCGGGGGCGGCACGCCTTCGCTGATGAACCCGGACGCGGTCGGCGAAATCATCCAACGCGCGGAGACGCTTTTCCCTCCGCGCGGCGCGATCGAGATCACGCTGGAGGCCAACCCCACCGACGCCGAGGCGGACCGGTTCGCCGCCATGGCCGAAGCCGGCGTCAATCGCCTGTCGATGGGTGTCCAGTCGCTGGACGACGACGCCCTGACCTTCCTCGGCCGCAACCACTCCGCCGACGAGGCCCGCCGGGCCGTCGCCGTCGCCGTCCGCGCCTTCCCGCGCCTGTCGATCGACCTGATCTATGCCCGTCCCGGCCAGACGCCCGCCAAATGGGCGGCCGAGTTGACCGCCGCCCTCGACCTCGGCTTCGAGCATGTCTCGCCCTACCAGCTGACCATCGAGCCCACGACCGCCTTCGGCCGCGCCGTCGCCCGGCACGTCTGGGCCCCGCCCGACGAGGACCTCGCCGCCGAACTCTACGAGACCACCCAGTCGGTACTCGAGGCCGCCGGCTTCGACGCCTACGAGGTCTCCAACCACGCTCGCGGCGTCGCAGCCCGATCGGCTCACAACCTGCATGTCTGGCGCGGCGGGGATTATCTCGGCCTCGGCCCCGGCGCCCACGGCCGGCTGACGCTGGACGGCGCCCGCACCGCTACGGTCGCCCACCGCCGCATCGCCGAGTACATGGCCGGCGTCGCGTCCGCCCACCCGTGGAGCGAGCGCGACGCCCTGACCCCCGCCGAGGCCGCGGAGGAACGCATCCTGCTGGGCCTGCGCACCATCGAGGGCGTCCGCCGCAACGACCTCGAAGGGCTCCGGCCCGCCCGGCTGAACGACCTCATCGCCGACGGCTTCCTGACGGCGACACCCGATCGCATCATCGCCACCCCCGCCGGCCGCCCTCTCCTCGACAGCATCCTCAAGGCGCTTCTGACCTGATCGCGACAACGCATGCTTGAGCGGAACCCCGCGCTCGGGCACGGTCCCGCCGTGTCCGATCCCTCAGTCTTCCCACCGACCGCCCCGCCAGCGCGCCCCGTCGCGTCCGGCCTCTATCTGGTCGCGACGCCGATCGGGAACCTGCGAGACATGACCCTGAGGGCGCTCGACGTGCTCGCCGCCGCCGATCTGGTGCTCGCCGAGGACACCCGGGTGACCGCAAAACTGCTGTCCGCCTACGGGCTGAAGGTGAAGCTGGAGCGGTGCGACGATCACGCCTCGGCCCGCGCCGCAGAGGTGGCGCTGGAGCATCTGCGGGACGGGGCGGTGGTGGCCCTCGTTTCCGACGCGGGCACGCCGATGGTCTCGGATCCCGGCTTCGTCGTCGCCCGCGCCGTGATCGAGGCCGGCCTGCCGGTGCATCCGATCCCCGGCCCGTCGTCCATGCTGGCCGCCCTCTGCATCGCCGGCCTGCCCGCCGACCGTATCCTGTTCGCCGGCTTCCTGCCGCCGAAGTCAGGCGCGCGCCGCACCGCGCTCGAAGAGCTCCGCACCGGCCGTCAGACCCTCGTCTTCTTCGAGAGCGGCCCCCGTCTGGCCGACAGTCTGGCCGACATGGCCGCCGTCCTCGGCCCCCGCCCCGCCGCCGTCGCCCGCGAGCTGACCAAACTCTACGAAGAGTGCGTGCGCGGCTCCTTGCCCGACCTCGCGACGGATCCCCGTTGCCAGGCCCCCAAGGGCGAGATCGTCATCGTCGTCGCGCCCGGCGAGCAGGAGGTCGCCAGCGCGGATGACGCCGACGCCGCCCTGACCGAGGCCCTGACCCGCCTGCCCCCCGGCGAGGCCGCCGCGGAGGTCTCCAGAGCGCTTAACCTCCCCCGCAAGCCGCTCTACAAGCGGGCGCTGGAGCTTCAGGGCCGGTGACCGACCGGCCCGCGACCCGGCTGAAGGCGCCGAAGGTCGTCCGCGCCAAACGCGGCTGGCGGGTTTCCCTCGGCGGCCGTTCCCGTCAGGTGGGCCACGCGTCGGAATGGCTCGCCGCCACGCTGCTGATGCTGAAGGGCTACCAGATCCTCGGCTTCCGGCTGAAGACCCGCGCCGGCGAGATCGACATCCTCGCCCGCCGTCGCGACGTCCTCGCGGTGATCGAGGTCAAGCGCCGCAAGACGCTGGATCTGGCCCTCTGCGCCCTCACCGCCGATCAGTACGAACGCCTGCTGACCGCCGGCCGCGCGGTGTTGCGTCAAAGACCCAGCCTGGCCGGTCATCAGCTTCGTATCGATATTGTAGCGCTGGCTCCCGGCCGGTTTCCGGTTCATCGTCGGAATGTTACGCCGTTCGGAGGACGGAGGGGTGACCCGGGAAGACGCTGAATCGATCCTGACCGAGGCCGGGCTGGCGGAGGACGAAACCTTCCCGCTGCTCGAAGCCGCGATCGCCTGCGCCATCCATGACTACCCGTTCCGCGACCCCGAGCCCGTCCGCCTGCTGGCCGCCGCCGCGGCTGAGCGCCTGTCCGAACGCATCGGCGGAGAAAGCCCCGACGACGCCCTGGCCGAGACCATGGCCGCCGACCTGCGGCTGAACGGCGACCTGCTGAACCACGATCACCCCGGCAACACCGACATCATCGACGTGGCCGAGCGCCGGCGCGGGCTGTCCGCGGCTCTGGCCGTCTTCTATCTCGACGCGGCCGCCCGCGCGGGGATCACGGCGCAGGGCGTCGATTTCCCGGGCCACTTCCTGCTGCGGGTCGAAACCAGCGAGGGACCGGTCGCGCTGGACCCCTTCAGTCAGGGCCGCCTCGTCCTGCCGTCGGAACTGACCCGCCGGGCCCTGCGCGCGGGCCTGACCCCGCACGTCGCGGACCGGCTCGACGTCCTGATGGCCCCGGTCAGCGATCGCCAGACCCTGATCCGCCTGCAGAACCTGCTCTTCATCCGCGCCATCCGTGCCCAGGACTATGAGATGGCCGAACGCTCTGCCCTGCGCCGGGCCCTGCTCGATCCCGAGGACCACCGGCCGTGGCTCGACGTCGCGACGGCGCGGGAAAAGCAGGGGGCCCTGACCGGCGCGATGGAGGCCCTCGCCCGGGCGCGCGGCGTCGACGATCCGACCGAGGTCCACCGCCGCATGTCGCTGGATCGCGTCCGGCTGCAGCTCAACTGACCTTGCGCCGGCCCGCCGGGCTGCCCATTACGCAGGCTGGCCCGCTCGGAAGGACAGCCCATGCTGAAAGTCGCGATCCAGATGGACCCCATCGAAGGGGTCAACATTGAGTCCGACACCACCTGGCTTCAGGCGATGGAGGCCCAGAACCGGGGCTATCCGATCTGGGTCTATGACTTCCGCACACTCGCGCTCGAGGACGGCCGCCTTTTCTGCCGCGCCCGGCCCGTGATCCTGCGCCAGACAGTCGGCGATCACGTCAGCTTCGGCGACGAGGTGAAGCTGGACCTGGGCAAGGACGTCGACGTGATCCTGATGCGTCAGGACCCCCCCTTCGACATGGCCTATGTCACCGCCACCTATCTGCTGGAGACGGTGCATCCCCGCACGCTGGTGGTGAATGATCCCGCCGAGGTCCGTTCTGCGCCCGAAAAGCTGCTGGTCACTCACTTCCCCGGCCTGACCCCGCCCACCCTGATCAGCTCGGACCCCGTCGCCCTCGTCGACTTCCACCAGCGTCACGGCGACGTTGTGCTGAAGCCCCTGCACGGGGCCGCGGGCTCGGGCGTGGTCAAGCTGAAGGCCGGCGATCCCAATCTCGAGGCCCTGATCGAGATCCACGCCGTCGGCAGCCGTGATCCGCTGGTGATCCAGAAATTCCTTCCGGCGGTCTCGGCCGGCGACAAGCGCATCATCCTGATCGAGGGCGAGCCCGTGGGCGCCATCAACCGCGTCCCGCCCAAGGATCAGGTCCGCTCCAACCTGCGCGTCGGCGGCACGGCCGCGCCGGTCGAACTGACCGCCCGCGATCGCGAGATCTGCGCCGCCATCGGCCCGACCCTGCGCGAGCGCGGCCTGATCTTCGTCGGCATCGACGTGATCGGCGACTGGCTGACCGAGATCAACGTCACCTCCCCCACCGGCGCCCAGCAGCTCAAGCGCTTCACCGGCGTCGACGCCGCCGCCCTGATGTGGGACGCGATCGAAGCTCGCCGAACGGTCTGATTTTTGGTCGAATTCTCGTCTCATAGCGCTTGAAGACCGGGAGAATCAGCCGCCTTCTCGGGCTCCTGAAAACAGGAGATCCGAATGCGCCGTGCCGGCCTGACCTTCGCGACGCTCAGCTGCGTCGCTGTCCTCTCCATGGCTTCGACCGCCGTCGTCGCCCAGACGCCCTCACCACCCGCCGCGACCCAGCCTCCGGCGCCCCGCCCCACGCTTTCCGCTGACATAAGCAGCTATTTCGAGGGCCGCTGGGCCGGATCGGGAACCTTCACCCGATCAGGAAAGCCTCTGACCTCCGTCTTCGAGTTCACGACGGCGCTCGGGGGTGAAGCACTTCAAGTGCGCCATCAGGAAGACCCGCCCCTCATATTCGGCTATCTTGGCCTGATATCGATCGACAGCGTCTCCCATGACGTCGTTCTCTTGCTGGCCGGCAACCAGTCCGGCGGCGCCCGCCTTATGCGCAGCAAGGGCTGGACAGGCGACACCCTGATCTTCGAATCCGGCGCCGGGCTGCGCGTATGGTTCGCGCGCGAACGCATCACCTTTCAACGCCTCGACGCCGACCATTTCCGCGCCACCTACGAGATGAGCGCCGACGACGGCCTGACATGGCGCTCGGGCGACGTGCAGACCTTCTCCCGCGTCCCGCCCTCCGGGCAGGCAAGCTGACGGAAGCGATGGACCGACGACCGCGGTCCATCGAATGCGCCGTCGAAAATTTACCGCCGCTTCAGCCCGCCCAGCAGACCGCGCAGCAGCTCCCGCGTCAGGGTCGATCCCGCCGTGCGCAGCACCGACTTGGTCGCCGCCTCTATCGGCGTCTCGCGGGTCGAGCGTCGGGCCGGCGCGCGGGCCTGCGTTTGTGCGCGGGCGGCGTCGCGTTCGTACTGGGCCTGCAGTTTCGCCTGTTCCTTCGCCCGCGCGGCGGCGGCCTTCTCGGCGTCCTTCGCAGCGATCGCGTCGGCCTTTGCCCGGGCTTCGGCGAGTTTGGCGTTGGCGGCGGCCTGATCCTGCTCGCCCCGCCGGGCGGCGAGGATTTCTTCGGCGGATTCGCGATCGACCACCGTCTCGTACAAGCCCTTTACCGGGCTGGCCGCGATAATCTGCGCCCGTTCGGCGTCAGTCGCCGGGCCCAGCCGGCTGTTCGGCGGGCGGATCGCGGTGCGGGCCACCACCGTCGGCGCGCCCTTGTCGTCCAGCGTCGAGACCAGCGCCTCGCCCACGCCCAGCCCCTGAATTGCCTCAGCCGTGTCGAAGGCCGGATTGGCGCGGAAGCTTTCCGACGCCGCCTTCAGCCCCTTCTGCTCGGCGGGCGTATAGGCCCGCAGGGCGTGCTGGATGCGGTTGCCCAGCTGGGCCAGAACGCTGTCCGGAATGTCGGCCGGGTTCTGGGTCACGAAATAGACGCCGACGCCCTTGGACCGGATCAGACGCACCACCTGCTCCACCTTCTCGCGCAGCGCATCAGGGGTGTCGTTGAACAGCAGGTGCGCCTCGTCGAAGAAGAAGACCAGCCGCGGATTGTCCGGATCGCCCACCTCCGGCAGCTGTTCGAACAGTTCGGACAGCAGCCACAGCAGGAAGGCTGCATACAGGCGCGGGCTGTTCATCAGCTTGGTCGCGTCAAGGATGTTGACCTGCCCCCGGCCGTCCAGCCCGGTGCGCATCATGTCCTCAAGCCGCAGCGCCGGCTCGCCGAAGAAGGCCTTTCCGCCCTGCTGTTCCAGCTGAAGGATCGCCCGCTGGATCGAGGCGATGGAGGCAGGCGCAACGTTGCCCACCTCGCGGCCGATCCGCTCGGCATTTTCGCCGACATAGACCAGCATGGCCCGCAGGTCGTCGAGGTCGAGCAGCAGCAGGCCTTCGGTGTCCGCCACGTGGAACAGGACCGACAGCACGCCCTCCTGCACATCGTTCAGGTTCAGCATTCGGGCCAGAAGCACCGGCCCGATCTCGCTGACCGTGGTGCGGATCGGATGGCCCCTCTGGCCGTACAGATCCCAGAACACCGTCGGCGCCGCCTTCGGCTCCAGCGTCAGGCCCATCCCCTGCGCCCGCGCGACCAGCTTCTCGTTTGGAGCGCCCGGCATGCAGATGCCCGACAGGTCGCCCTTCACGTCGGCGGCGAAGACCGGCACCCCCGCGTCGGAAAAGCCCTGCGCCATGATCTGCAGGGTCACCGTCTTGCCGGTTCCGGTCGCGCCAGCCACCACGCCATGCCGGTTGGCCCGCTTGAACAGTAGCGACTGGGCGAGCGCGTCCTTGTCCATCGATTGGCCGAGGAACAGGCCGGGGAGGGCGTCGGTCATGGATTTTCCCTGAAGGAACTCGTCGGGGGCGACGGCGCTCATGGAATACCGCCGGGCGTGGCGGTTCAAGACCGATTGACGCGGATAAGGCGAAGCTCGACCCTATGGCCATGAAGCCTCCCACCGCCGTCTCGGCCTCCGCCGTGTCCCGCAACGCCCTCGCCGTCATCGCCGTCGTGGCGGGCGGAGCCGCCGTCTACTGGCTCAGGGACATCCTGACGCCACTGGCCATGGCCATCTTCCTGCTCATCATGATCGATGGCGTGAAGCGCACGATCGAGCATCGCACACCGCTTTCGTCCCGATGGGCGGGCGTCGCGGCCGTCATAGTCATCCTGGTCGGGTTCGCCCTGTCGATCTGGATCATCGCTGACGGCGCGCTTGGCTTCTTCGGCGAAGCGTCCGGCGTGTCCACCCGGATCGGTCCGCGACTGGACCAGATACTCACCGACGTCTGGAGCCTGTTCAGCGCCGGCGGAGAGCCGCCCACGGTCGCCGATCTGGTCGCCCAGCTCGACATCCGCCCCTACCTCGGTCAGGCCGCCTACCAGATTCAGGGTGTCGTCTCCGGCGCCTTCTTCGTTCTCGTCTATCTCGGCTTCCTGATCGCCTCCCAGGTCGGGTTCCGTCGCAAGCTGATCAACATGTTCCCGACCAAGGCCTCTCGCGACGAGGCGGTCCAGGTGTTCCAGCGTGTCCGGGGCGGCGTCGAGGGCTACCTCTGGGTCCAGTCCGTGACCGGCGTCATGATCTGCGCCGCCGCATGGATCCTGATGCGAGCAGTAGGTCTGCAGAACGCGGAGTTCTGGACCTTCGTCATCTTCATCGTCGGCTTCATCCCGGTGATCGGCGGCGCCGTCGCCGGGCTGGCGCCGCCGATGTTCGCGCTGGTCCAGTTCGAAAGCTACTGGCCCGCCGCCGTCCTGTTCGTGGGCCTGCAGGCGATTCTGTTCATCTCCGGCAACCTGATCCAGCCACGCATGCAGGGTGACAACCAGAATATTGACCCGGTCGTCGTCCTTCTGTCCCTCGCCTTCTGGGGCAAGCTGTGGGGCGTGGTCGGCATGTTCCTGTCGACGCCGCTGGCCGTCATGGCCATGGCCGTGCTGGCGGAATTCAAGGGCTCGCGTTGGATGGCGATCCTTCTGTCCGGCGACGGCGAGCCCTATGCCGAGCCCGACAAGCCCGCGCCGAAGAAGCCCGGGGCCAGCCGCGTCAACACGCCGCGCCCGCGACCCAATCCGGGCGAATAGCCGCCCTTGAACGGTCACAACCGGCGCCTATCTCATCCCTGTCGCCGGGGCCCCTCCCCTCCCCCCAAGCCCCGGCACGGAGATCGGCGCCACCCTCCCCCTCCTGGGCGCCGATCCGAACAGGCCGCCGGGCGAAAGTCCGGCGGCCTTGTAGTTTCCGGTTGTGCCAAATCCGCCACATGCGACCCCTGCGCGCATCGCCCGTCGGAACGTACGCACGCGGACGCCGTTTGGGTCGCCGTGTGGGGCCTATCGCAACGCGCTACCCAGGAGTTTTTATGAAGACCTTCGCTCTCGCCGCCGCCACCCTGCTGATGACCGGCGTCGCCGCCCCCGCCCTCGCCCAGTCGGCCGACTGGAGCGGGCCCTACGTCGGCGTCCACGCCGGCTGGCTGTTCAGCGGCGAGGAAGAAGACGAAAGCCTAATCTTCGACCGCGACTTCGACGGCGCCTTCGACGACCAGGTCGTTCTCAGCGGCTCGGGCGCCAACGCCTTCAGCCCCGGCTCGTGCGATGGTCAGGCCCGGAGCAACAACGCCGGCGCCGGCTGTAGCGGCGATGACACCGGCGTCGAGGCCGGCGTGCGTCTCGGTTACGACTTCCAGTTCGGCAACTTCGTGGTCGGCGCTGTCGGCGAATGGAGTGCGACGGACGCCGAGGATTCGGTGACCTCGTTCAGCACGACGCCCGCCTCCTACATCTTCACCCGCAATCTGGAGAGCGTCGCCGCCCTCCGCGCGCGCGTCGGCTATGCGATGGGCGACACGCTCGCCTACGTCACCGGCGGCGGCGCCTACGGCAAGATCCAGAACAAGTTCTACACCTCGAACGGCGCCAACAGCTTCACCGTGCAGTCGAACGAGGAAGACGCCGACGGCTATCAGGCCGGCGCCGGTCTTGAGTACAAGCTCGCGCCGAACCTGACCCTCGTGGGTGAGTACATGTACACGACGCTGGACGCCGGTGAGTACGTCGTCCGCGCCGGACCGGGCACGGCGCTTCCGACCAACCCGTTCATCCTGCCGCCGAACACCGCAGGCACGGACATGACGCGGAGCAACGACAAGTTCGACAGCCACGCCGTTCGCGTGGGCATGAACGTCCGCTTCTAGGACGCGTCACGCATGTCTGATGCGGCGCCGGCCCCTGGCGGGGTCGGCGTCGTGCGTTTTGGGGGTTCCGATGCGCGCGCAAACAGCCTAGTCAAACGACAGCTCCGGCGGCCCGAGAGAGGCCGCGTTTGCAACGAGACTGTCCATGCCCGGCGCCGACGCCCCCACGCTCCTTCAGGCAATCACCCTGGAGGCGCTGGAGAAGCGGTTCATAAAGGCCTTGGGCGGCAAGGCGGGCGCTGACGCCCGCGATTTCCTCAGACAGGCGTTCGACGACTACGCCGCCGACGAGACGCCGGAACTGTCCGGCGACGATCTCGCCTCTCTCCTCGCCTCGGCCTGGAACGCCGCCGAGGGCCGCTCGCACGGCGAGCCCGCACGGATCACCGTCTCCCCGCTGACAGGCGCCAAGGGTTCGCCGACCGGCTATGACGTGCTGATCGTCATCCAGGACGACCGTCCCTTCCTCGTCGACAGCGTCATGGGCGAACTGGCCGACGCCGGCGTCACCGTCCGCTCGTTGTTCCACCCGGTGACGAACGAGGAGGGCGGGCGCGAGTCCACTATCGTCGTCGTTCTCGACCCCCTGCCGCAGGAGCGCCGCGACGCGCTCGGCGAAGCCATGGCCCTGACCCTCGCTGACGTCGCCGCCGCCGTCGGCGACCACGCCGCCATGGGCGAGTTGATGGCGCGCGCGATCCAGCATCTCGAGGCCGGACCGAAAGGCGTCGAGCCGACCCTGCTGGCCGAGAACATCGCCTTCCTGCACTGGCTGCAGCAGGACCATTTCGTCTTCCTCGGCGCCCGCGACTACGACTATCCGCGCACGAAGGACGGCGGCTATGAGTCCGAGGCGCCCCTGTCCCAGTCCGGCGAAGGTCTGGGCGTTCTGGCCGATCCAGAGCGCACCGTTCTGCGTCGCGCGTCAGAGCCCGCGGTGCTGACCAAGCAGATGAAGCGTCAACTGGATCTGAGCGATCCGGTCACCGTGGCCAAGGCCAATGTGCGCTCGCGGGTCCATCGCCGGGCCTACATGGACTATATCGGCGTCAAGCGGTTCGGGGCCGACGGGCGTCCGTCCGGCGAGACGCGCTTCGTCGGTCTGTTCACCGCCGAGGCCTACGACAAGGCCGCCGTCGAGGTGCCGCTGATCCGCGCCAAGGTCGCGGGCGCGCTGGACCGGGCCGGCAAGGTCGAGGGCAGCCACAACTACAAGCGCCTGAAGAACATCCTCGAGAACTATCCGCGCGACGAGCTTTTCCAGATTCGCGAGGACGAACTGCTCGACATCTCGCTGGGCGTTCTGCACCTGCACGACCGGCCGCGCATCAAGACCTTCACCCGTCGCGACCCGTTCGACCGATTCGTCTCGGTGCTGGCCTTCATCCCGCGCGAGCGCTTCGACGCCTCGGTGCGGGAGCGCATCGGCCGCATCCTCGCCAAGGCATGGGGCGGGCGTCTGTCGGCTTGGTATCCCCAGCTGACCGACCAGCCGCTGGTGCGCATCCACTACATCATCGGCGTCTCGCCCGGCGATCATCCGTGCCCGGATCAGGCCGAACTGGACGCTGCGGTGGTCGAGGCTGGACGCAGCTGGATCGACCGTTTCGAGAGCGCGCTCCGCGCCGCCGATGTTGACGACGTGGCCGTCGGCCCGCTCAGCGCCAAATGGGCGGAGGCCTTCGGGGCCGGCTATCGCGATCGCTATGACGCCGACGAAGCCGTGCGCGACCTGATGGCGGTCGACGGTCTGAACGACACCGGCCTGAACGACGGCGGCGACCCCGTCGTGGTTCGCGCCTTCCGGACCGCCGAAGACGGGCCGCTGAACTTCCGCTTCAAGCTCTATCGTCGCGGCGCGGCCGTGCCGCTGTCGGACGTGCTGCCCATCCTCGCGGACATGGGGCTGAAGACGCTGGAGGAATGGGGCCACGCCCTGCGTCCGACCGGCGATCCCGAAATCCACGTCCACGAATTCCTGATGGAGGACCCGCGCGGCGGCGACCTGCATTTCGATGACGTCAAGGCGCCGTTCGAGGCGGCCTTCTCCGCCGTCTGGACCGGCCAGACGGAAAGCGACGGTTTCAACCGGTTGGTGCTGGAGCTCGGCGTCGACTGGCGTGACGCCGCTCTGGTCCGCACCCTGGCCCGCTATCGCCAGCAGACCGGCATGGATCCCTCACAGGCCGTGCAGGAAGAGGCGCTGCGCGACTATCCCGCCGTGGCGCGCGCCATCCTGTCGCTGTTCAAGGCGAAGTTCGACGTCTCGGCCAAGGGGGACGCCACGAAGCGCGAACCGGCCGTCGCCGAGCTGGTCGAGAAGATCAACGGCCTGCTGCAGGACGTGAAGAGCCTTGACCACGACCGCGCCCTGCGCCGCCTCGCCCTGCTGGTGCAGGCGATCAAGCGGACCAACTATTATCAGACGGGCGAGGACGGCCGGCCCAAGCCCTATATCTCGATCAAGATCGCCTCGCGCGAACTCGTCGACCTGCCCCTGCCCAAGCCCTATCGCGAAATCTTCGTCTGGGCGCCGCACGTCGAGGGCGTGCACCTGCGCTTCGGCCCGGTCGCCCGTGGCGGCCTGCGTTGGTCCGACCGTCGTGACGACTTCCGCACCGAGGTGCTGGGTCTGGTGAAGGCCCAGCAGGTGAAGAACGCCGTCATCGTACCCGTCGGCTCCAAGGGCGGCTTCTTCCCGAAATACCTGGCCGGCATCGTCCGCGCCGGGGGCGATCGCGACGCCCAGCAGGCCGAGGCCATCCGCGCCTACAAGACCTTCCTGTCCGGCCTGCTCGACATCACCGACAACATCGACGCGAAGGGGAAGGTCGTTCCGCCCGCCAACGTCATCCGCTGGGAAGGCGACGACCCCTATCTGGTCGTGGCCGCCGACAAGGGCACGGCCACCTTCTCCGACATCGCCAACGGCGTGTCGGCCTCCTACGGCTTCTGGCTGGACGACGCGTTCGCGAGCGGCGGCTCGGTTGGCTACGACCACAAGGTCATGGGCATCACCGCCCGCGGCGCGTGGGAGGCGGTCAAGCGCCACTTCCGCGAGATGGGCAAGGACATCCAGACCGAGCCCTTCACCGTGGTCGGCGTGGGCGACATGTCGGGCGACGTGTTCGGCAACGGCATGCTGCTGTCGAAGGCCATCAAGCTGGTCGCCGCCTTCGACCACCGCGACATCTTCATCGACCCGACCCCGGACCCGGCTTCAAGCTGGGTCGAGCGGGATCGCATGTTCAAGCTGCCGCGCTCGTCCTGGCAGGATTACGACAAGTCGAAGATTTCGAGGGGCGGCGGCGTCTTCTCGCGCGCGGCCAAGTCGATCCCGCTGACTCCGGAGATAAAGGCGCTGCTGGAGATCAGTGAGGACGCGGTCGATCCGGCGACCCTGATGAAGGCCATTCTGAAGGCCCCGGCCGAGCTGCTCTATCTCGGCGGCATCGGCACCTATGTGAAGGCGCCGAACGAGACGGACGCCCAGGTCGGCGACAAGGCGAATGACGCCATCCGCCTCGACGCCGCCGAACTGCGGGTCAAGGTCGTGGGCGAGGGCGCCAACCTCGGTCTGACGCAGGCGGGCCGTATCGCCTTCGCCCGCAACGGCGGACGCATCAACACAGACGCCATCGACAACTCGGCCGGCGTCGACAGCTCCGACCACGAGGTCAACATCAAGATCCTGACCGGCGCGGCGATCGCCTCGGGCGCGCTGAAGGCCGACAAGCGCAACGCCCTGCTGGCCTCGATGACAGATGAGGTCGGGCTGAAGGTGCTGGTCCACAACTACGACCAGACTCTGGCCGTTTCGCTGCAGGAGGCGGAGGGCGCGAAGGCGCTCGATTCGCAGCAGCGGTTCATGCAGTGGCTGGGATCGAAGGGCAAACTGGACCGCAAGGTCGAGGGCCTGCCCGACGACCTTCGTCTGGCCGAAATGAAGGCCTCTGGCGCGGCCCTGACCCGGCCCGAACTGGCCGTCCTGACCGCCTATTCCAAGCTGGAGCTGTTCGACGAGATCGTGGCTTCCAAGGCGCCCGACGACGCCTTCTTCAAGCAGACGCTGGTCCGCTACTTCCCCAAACCTCTGGCGAAGTTCGAGGCCGACATGCAGCGGCACCGGCTGAAGCGCGAAATCATCTCGACCATCCTGTCGAACGAGATCGTCAACATGTGCGGTCCGACCTTCCCGGAACGCCTGCGCCTGTCGGCCCAGTGCGATACCGGCGCCATGGTCATCGCCTTCGAGGCCGCGCGTCAGATTTTCCGTCTCGACGAGGCGTGGGACTCGGTGTCCGCGCTGGACCTGAAGATCCCGGCCGAAGCCCAGACCGCGCTCTACACCGAAATCTCCACCGTCCTGCGTCGCCAGACCTTCTGGCTGGCCCGGCGGGCGGCGAAGAAGGGTGCGACCGTGGACGGCCTGATCGCCGCCTATCGTCCTGCGGCCGATGCGCTGCGAAAGGCTGGCGGCGGTGTGCTGTCGCGCTTTGAGGAGGCGCGTCTCGAAGCCCGGGTCCAGAGCTTCATCGCCTTGGGCGCGACGGAAAAGATGGCGCGCGACTTCGCCATGCTGCGTCCGCTGGTGGCCACCGCCGACATCGGCGATCTGGCCCGTGAGATGAAATGGCCGGAACCGGCGATGGCGACCCTTTACCATCAGGTCGGCGCCGCCTTCGACTTCGACCGTCTTCGCGCCGCGGCGGGCAACGTGCCGTCGGCGGATCACTTTGATCGTCTGGCGGTCCGCCGCCTGATCGAGGACCTGATGGCCGAGCAGCTGATCCTGACGCGAGCTGTGGCCAAGGCCTCCAGGCCCGCGGTTGGCCAGAGCGAGGCGGCCTCCGAAAAGGCCGTCGACGACTGGATCGGTTCGCGCCAGACGACAGTCGAGGGCGTCCGCGCTTCGGTGGATGAGATCGAGGCTTCGGGCTCGGGCTGGACCTTCGCGAAACTGACCATCGCCAACTCGGTCCTTCGTGAGATAGCGTCTCAGGCCCGGTAGCGGGCAGGGGAGGGGCTCATGCCCAGGAAGTTTCTGGTCGTCGTCGACGACAGCCCGGAATTCGAGGCTGCGCTGCGTTACGCCTCGCGCCGCGCCCGCTCGACCGGCGGGCACGTCGTCCTGCTGCGGATCATTCCGCCTGCGGCGTCCGACGCCCACTGGGCGGGGGTGCGCGACGAGATCGAGCGGCAGACGCGGGAAGAGGCGCAGGCTTCGCTCAACCGTTGGGCCGGCGAGGCGCAGGAGCGGTCGGGATCGACGCCGATCCTGCTGATAGAGCGCGGCGAACCGCAGGGCTGCATCCGCAAGGTCGTGGGCGAGGATCCTGACATCAAGATTCTGGTGTTGGCGGCCGGCGAGGGCGGACGCGGACCGGGTCCACTGGTCTCGGCGGTGGTCAAACAGGGCGCGACCTTCACCGGCCGCAAGCTGCCCGTCACCATCGTTCCCGGCGAACTGACCGAGAAGGACATCGAGGATCTGGCCTGATCCCTTGATCCTGACCCCCGCCGGGCGCATCTGAGCGCCATGTTCATCCAGACCGAACCCACGCCGAACCCGAACGTCCTCAAGTTCCTGCCGGGACGGGACGTGGCCTCCGATCCCCGCGACTTCGTCAATCGGGAGGAGGCGGCCGCCTCGCCGCTGGCCGAGGCTCTGTTCGACGTCGAGGGCGTGACCGGCGTCTTCTTCGGCTACGACTACCTGTCCGTGACCCGCGAAGCCCAGGGGCCGGAGTGGAGCCAGCTGAAGGCGCCGATCCTCGCCACCGTCATGGACCACTTCGTTTCCGGTGCGCCCCTGTTCCGCGACGGGGGCGTCGCCGACGCTGCTGGTCCGCAGGGCGAGGACAACGAGATCGTGGCCGAGATCAAACAGCTGCTGGACAGCCGAATTCGCCCGGCCGTGGCGCAGGACGGAGGCGACATCCTGTTCGATTCCTTTGACGAGGAAAGCGGCGTCCTGTCCCTGCGCATGCGCGGCGCCTGTGCCGGCTGCCCGTCGTCGTCCGCGACGCTCAAGGCCGGGGTGGAACAGATGATGCGGCACTATGTGCCGGAAGTGACCCGCGTCGAGCAGGTCATCTGATCTGAAACGATTTCGTCCTCGCCAAACGGCCGGGAAGCGATCAGATTCAGCCCATGGCCCGGTTTGAAAGCGACAGTGACGTCCGGCGGCTCGGCGAAGCCCTTGCCGCCCTGCGTCGCGAACGCGGGCTCAGTCAGGCCGAGGCCGGCCAGCGTGCGGGCATGACCAGTCAGGGCTGGGGGCTGTACGAAGCGGGCAAGCGCCCCGGTCTGTTTCGCCCGGACACACAACGGCGACTGACAGCCGCTCTGGACGGCACGCCGGAGGCGCTGGCCCTGTGGCTGGCTGACGGAACCTCCGAATACGCGTCCGCCCCGCCCGCGACAGGGCTGGAGGCTCGCGGCAGGGTCTTTTCCGGCAAGGCGGACGCAACGTGCCAGCTTCAGCTGTCCAACGATGACCTGGCGCCATGGGCCGCGTCCGGCGTGGTGCTCGAGTATGCGCCCGGTCGCTGGCCCCGACGGGATCAGGGCTGCGTGCTGGAGATGCGCGACGGGACCGTGCGAGTCCGGATTTACGAACGGGCCGACGACGCTGTCGTCATTGTTCGCGGCGGAGCCGGAGGCCTGACGGCCGAGGAAGAGACTCCGCGCGAAGACATCGTGGGGGTCGGCGCGGTCATCGCACGGCACGACCAATGAAACAGAATGGTTGCATCCAGCCCGTTGCCATGAAACACTTCCGTTCAGTTCAAGGCGGAGGCGGTAATGGCGCGTACGGGGCCGAAGGATCAGGTGGACGCCTTCGTCGGCGCGCGGATCGGCCTGCGCCGTTCCGCACTGGGCCTCTCGCAAACCGCCCTGGCCCAGCAGCTCGGGATCAGCTTCCAACAGGTCCAGAAATACGAGACCGGCCAGAACCGGATTTCGGCCTCCCGCCTGCATCGGGTGGCCACCGTGCTGGGGACATCGGTCGAAGCCTTCTTTCCGCCGGTGCCGAACGCCTCGTCGGACGGAGAGCCCGAATGGACCGGCCTGCGCCATATCATCGCGACATCGGAGGGACGGTCCGTGGCCGGCGCGTTTCCGCTGATCGAGGATCGCCAGCTGCGGATATCGATCGCGCGGATCGTTCGCGCGCTGGCGGAGGCCGACTGAACGTACGCCGGAAGGTCCGGCCATGAAGGTGCTGGTCATCGATACGGCGCTGGGTCTGTGCACCGCTGGCGTGTTCGAGGTGACGGATGGTCAGTCGCGCAAGCTCGGCCTTCGCTCCGAAGCCATGACCAAGGGCCATCAGGAGCGGCTTGGCGGTCTGGCGCGCGAAGCGGTGGAGGCGGCCGGCGGTTTCGACAGCATCGACCGGATCGGCGTCACGGTCGGGCCGGGTTCGTTCACGGGTCTCCGCGTCGGGCTGGCCTTTTCGCAGGGACTGGGCGCGGCGCTGGATCGTCCGGTGATCGGTGTCTCCACCCTCGACGCACTGGCGGCTGGAGGCGCGAGCGGGACTATAGCCGCCCTCATCGACGCGCGCCGCGGACAGGTCTACGCGCGTTTCTGGCGCGATGGCGCCCCATTGGGCGAGGCGGAGGCGCTGTCGCTTGAGGCCGCAGCCGACGCCGTCGAAGCGCTCGGCGAAGATGCGGTTCTTGTCGGTTCTGGCGCAGCCCTGATCGCCACGGGACGCCCGGTCGTCGACAAGGCCGGACCCGACCCGGAAGCCATCGCCCTCCTGACAGCTGTCGCCGATCCGTCCCTCGCCAACGCCCGCCCCCTGTACCTGAGGGCGCCCGACGCCACACCGCCCACCCGCCTGCCGGGGCAGCCGCGGCCCGTCGCTGCGCGATGAGCGGAGACGCCGAACATCTCGCGGCCCTGCACGCCTCGGCGTACGACAGCCCGTGGGACGACGCCGCCTTCGCCGACCTGCTGACGGCGCCGGGCGTTCTGGCGGTCGTCGAACCGGACGGGTTCATCCTGATCCGGGCCGCGGCGGATGAAGCGGAGATCCTCACCCTCGCCGTCCGGCCGGAAGCGCGCGGACGCGGGTTGGCTGGAATCCTGCTCAGGCAAGCCCTTGCCGACGCGGCGACCCGCGACGTGCGGCGCGTGTTTCTCGAGGTCGCCGACGACAATCTCGCGGCGCGGGCGGTCTATGCAAAAGCGGGGTTTGAGCAAGCCGGAATACGGCCCCGCTACTACGCCCGTCCCGACGGTTCGCGCCGCGACGCACTGTTGCTGGCGCTTAACTTGCCGGACCCGCTTCCCTAGTCGCCAAGCCTTGCCTATTCTCCGCGCCGATGGACCGGATCGAGAAACTTTGCGCCGAGCGCGGCATGCGCATGACCGAGCAACGGCGGGTGATCGCCCGCGTGCTCTCCAGCGCCGAGGATCACCCCGACGTCGAGGAGCTGTATCGCCGCGCCTCGGCCATCGATCCGCACATTTCGATCGCCACCGTCTACCGGACCGTCCGCCTGTTCGAGGAAGCCGGCGTGGTCGAGAAGCACGACTTCGGCGATGGCCGTAGCCGCTATGAAGAGGCCGGCGACGATCACCACGACCACCTGATCGACACCAAGACCGGCGAGGTCATAGAATTCTTCGACGCCGAGATCGAACGCCTGAAGACCGAGATCGCCAAACGCCTCGGCTTCGACCTGGTCGGCCACAAGCTTGAGCTCTACGGCAAGGCCATTCCCGGCGCCGAGCCCGGCGACCGCGAGGGTCTGGTCTACAAGCGCCACGCCGCGCGCGTCGATCCGGAAACGCTCGACACCTGAGCCGACTGCGCGCTCCGGTAGCGCAAAGCGCGTTTGCCCACTAAAACCGCCCGCATGACCGAGACCCTTGTCCCGCCGAAGGCCGGGCAGGCGACCAAACGCCTGTTCATCAAGACCTACGGCTGCCAGATGAACGTCTATGACTCCGAGCGCATGGCCGACGTCCTGCGCCCGCTTGGCTATGCCTCGACGGATACGCCAGAGGACGCCGACTTCGTCATCCTGAACACCTGCCACATCCGCGAGAAGGCGGCCGAGAAGGTCTATTCCGAGCTCGGCAAGCTGCGCCAGATGAAGGAGGCGCGCGAGGGCGGCATGACCATCGCCGTCGCCGGCTGCGTCGCCCAGGCCGAGGGCGAGGAGATCATGAAGCGCCAGCCGGCGGTGGACCTCGTGGTCGGCCCGCAGGCCTATCACCAGCTGCCCGAACTGCTGACCCGCACCGCCCGCGCACGCGGCGAGCGTATCGGCGCCGACTTCGCGCCGGACGACAAGTTCGACGCCCTGCCGAAGGCGCGTGGCGTCGACGGCGTCACCGCCTTTCTGACGGTGCAGGAGGGCTGCGACAAGTTCTGCACCTTCTGTGTGGTGCCCTACACCCGGGGCGCCGAATGGTCCCGGCCGGTCGCCGCCGTTCTGGAGGAGGCGCGCCAGCTGGCCGACAAGGGCGTGCGCGAAGTCACCCTGTTGGGCCAGAACGTCAACGCCTACGACGGCGAGGGACCTGACGGGCAACCCGCCAGCCTCGCGAAACTGGCCGAGGCGCTGGCGGACATCCCCGGCATCGACCGCATCCGCTACACCACCAGTCACCCGAACGACTTCACCGACGAGCTGATCGCCGCCCACCGCGACCTGCCGCAGCTGATGCCCTATCTGCATCTGCCGGTTCAGTCGGGCTCGGACCGCATCCTGCGGCTGATGAACCGCAAGCACGGCCGCCAGAAGTATTTCGACCTGATCGACCGCATCCGCGACGCCCGGCCGGACATGGCGCTGTCGGGAGACTTCATCGTCGGCTTCCCCGGCGAGACCGACCGGGACTTCGAAGACACCATGGATCTGGTCCGGCGCGTCAACTACGCCTCGGCCTTCTCCTTCATGTATTCGCCTCGCCCCGGCACGCCAGCCGCAACGATGGGAGCACAGGTACCGGATGTGATCGCGCGCGAGCGCTTGCATGCGCTGCAGGCGCTGCTGACCGAACAACAGATCGCCTTCAACCGGTCGCAGGCCGGCCGCGTCCTGCCCGTGCTGTTCGAACGCAAGGGCCGCCACGGCGCCCAGGCCATCGGCCGATCACCCTTCCTGCAGTCGGTTCACGTCGATGACGCGGATCATCTGATCGGCCAGATCGTTCCGGTCGAGATCGAACGCGGCCAGCAGAACTCTCTCGCGGGCCGGCTCCAGACAAAGGTTTCGAATGCCGCGTGAGTCCGAGTTCCTGTCGCTGGGCGACGAAGCGCTTCACGCCGTCATCGGCCCGCATAGCCGCCACGTCGCCCTGATCGAGGACGCCTTCAAGGTGCTGGTCGAGACGCCCGGCGGGGGCGTCAGCATCAACGGTTCGGCCAGGGACCGGGCGCAGGCCAAGCGGGTCATCCAGATCCTCGCCGACCGCGCGGAGACCGGGGCCGAGATCACCGAGGCCGATGTGCGCGCCGCACTGGGCGCCGCCGTGGCCGCGCCGAGAGCGGGGCAGGGGGCAACGGTGTCGAACGCCTCGGCCCTGCCGGTCGGCCGGCGCGGCGCCATCGCGCCCAAGACGGCGGCGCAGGCCCGCTATCTGGAGCTTCTGTCCCAGTGCGAGCTGACCTTCGGCGTCGGCCCCGCTGGCACCGGCAAGACCTTCCTCGCCGCCGCCTATGGGGCGTCCCTGCTGCGCCGGGGACAGGTTGACCGGCTGGTCATCACCCGGCCGGCGGTCGAAGCGGGCGAGAAGCTGGGTTTCCTGCCCGGCGACCTGAACGAAAAGGTCGACCCCTATCTGGCGCCGATCTGGGAGGCCCTTAACGACATTCTCGGTCCGGACGACGTCCGCCGTCGTCGTGACAAGGGCGAGATCGAGGCGGCGCCGATCGCCTTCATGCGCGGCCGCACCCTGGCCCACGCCTTCATCATCGTGGACGAAGCCCAGAACCTGACGCGCCTGCAGATGAAGATGGTGCTGACCCGTCTCGGTGAAGGTGCGCGCATGGTGGTCACCGGCGATCCCAGCCAGATCGATCTGCTGAACCGCCGGGACTCCGGCCTGTCTCACGCCCTGCGCATCCTCGACGGGGTGAAGGGCACGGGGGTGCTGAAGTTCGAGGCCTCGGACGTGGTCCGCCACGCCATGGTCGAGCGGATCGTGCGCGCCTACGACGCCGACGCCGCCAGCCAGCGGCCGGCCGCCGACCTCGAAGACCCTGACCGGTGATCGAGGTCGAGGTTGAGGATGCGGCCTGGACCGCCGACCTGCCGGAGGTCGCGGCGGTGGTGGAACGCGCGGCCTCTGCGGCGCTGGGCAAGGTGGAGGGCGATGTCGTCGTCCTGCTGACCGATAACGAGGCGGTGCGCGAGATGAACGCCCGCTTCCGGGACCGCGACCGGCCCACGAACGTGCTGTCGTTCCCGGCGGCCGAAAGCGCGGCGCCGCATCTGGGCGACCTGATCCTCGCCCACGGCGTCTGTGTCGAAGAGGCGCGGGCGCAGGGCAAGAGCCTCGCAGATCACGTCAGGCATCTGACGGTCCACGGCGTCCTCCACCTGCTCGGCCGCGACCACGAGGACGACGCAGAGGCCGAGGAGATGGAGGCCGAAGAACGGGATATCCTTGCCGGGCTGGGCGTCGCCGATCCATACAGCGACGATGAGCGCTTCCCCGACGACGCCTGACGCCGCCCCTCTTCGCCGCCGCCCGAGTCTGGATGGCCGTTGGGTGCGCATCGGACTGGCGTTACTGGCGGGCGCGGGCGCGGCATTGGCTCATCCGCCCTTCGGCTTTCTGCCGGGCCTCCTTGGCTACCCCCTGCTTCTGATCCTGAGCGAGCGGTCGCGGACGACGCGTGGCGGCTTCTGGATGGGATGGCTGGCGGGCTTCGCCTATTTCTTCGTCAGCTGCTGGTGGGTGGCGGAAGCCTTTCTGGTCGACCCGGCGCAGGCCTGGATGGCGCCCTTCGCGGCCTCGCTGTTGCCGATCGGTCTGGCGCTGTTCTGGGGTGTGGCGACGGCGCTGTATCGCCGGCTGGCTCCTGTCGGCATGCGGCGGGTGCTGGTGTTCGCAGCCCTGTTCTGCGCGCTGGAGTGGCTGCGTGGGCACGTCCTCACCGGCTTTCCATGGAATCCGGCCGGGGCCAGCTGGAAAGCTGGCTCGGCCGCCTCTCAGTTTGCGGCCGTGGTCGGGGTGTACGGCCTGAGTTTCGTGACCGTAGCCGCGGTGTCGGCCTTTGCCCCGCTCGCGACAGGCGAAGCCCGACGCCCCCGGGCCATCACGGCCGCCCTCGGCGTGCTGGTTCTGATCGGACTTGTCGGCGGCGGCCTGTCGCGTCTGTCGCAGGCGCGAGTGGTTCCAACCGAGGTGCTGGTCCGGATCGTACAGGCCGACATCGACCAGACGACCAAATGGTCGCCGGAGGTCTATCAGAGCATTCTGGATCGTTATCTGCGGCTGACGGTCCAATCCGCCGGACGCCGACCTGACCTGATCGTCTGGCCGGAGGGCGCCCTGCCCGCGACGGCCAATGACGTGTTCGGATCGTCCGACGCCGTCGCGCTCGCCGGGGCGGTCCAGCCCGGCCAGAGTCTTATCCTCGGCCTTGGCCGGGGCGAACCGGATCCGTCGGTAGCCGAGGGCGCCCGCTACTACAACAGCCTCATGGTGCTGACCGATGAGGGCGGGAACGGCCTGCGTCTGACCAGCGTCTATGACAAGCATCGGCTGGTGCCGTTCGGCGAATATCTGCCGGGCAGCGCGGTGCTGACGCCGCTGGGTTTCCGGGCCCTGACCCATATGCCGCTGGACTTTACTCCGGGTCCGCGGCCCGCGCCGATCTCCATACGGGGCGCAGGACGAGCGCAACCGCTGATCTGCTACGAGGGCCTGTATCCCGGCTTCACCCCGGCCGGCTCGGGGCGGCCCGGGTGGATCATCAACATCTCCAACGACGCCTGGTTCGGGCGGACCTCCGGCCCTGTCCAGCACCTGAATCTCGCCAGCTATCGCGCCATCGAGACGGGCCTGCCGATCATCCGTTCGACGCCGACCGGGGTGTCGGCCGTGATCGATCCGTGGGGCCGGGTCGTGCCGGGACAGTCGTTGGGGATGGGAGAAGAGGGCGTGATCGACGCCTTCCTGCCCCGGCCGGCGCCGGCGACGCCTTATGGCCGGTGGAGCGATATCCCGTTTGCGGCGGCGGTTGTCGCCGGCCTTCTGGCTGCGCTGCGTCGCCGCCGCGCCCGACCGAACGTGTGAGGGAACAGCGTTTCCCGTAACGGCTGCGCATATGGTCAAGCTTGCGCAACCGTGACGCGGACTTGCCTGTGTTTTGCGATTTTTTGGTGACAGACGGATTCGTCCGGCGCATGCAAACGCCCGTGAGGGCGAGGAGATCACCATGGTCAAGGTGAGGGGGCAGGACGGACCGCATCCGGTGGACCGGCACGTCGGCCGTCGGGTTTGCGAGAAACGTCTGGCGCTCGGCTATAACCAGAGCGACCTCGGCCGGGCCCTGGGCCTGACCTTCCAGCAGATCCAGAAGTACGAGAAGGGCGCCAACCGCATCTCGGCGTCCAAGCTGTTCGACATCGCCCGCTTCTTCAAGGTCGACATCGGCTACTTCTTCGACGGCCTGAACGCCGAGGCCGGTGTCGCGGAAGACGGCGCGGCCTTCGATCACGAGCATCCCGCCACCCGCTACACCATCGAGATCGGCCGGTTGGCCCCGCAGCTCAGCACGGACCAGCAGAAGCTGGTGCTGGACCTGATCCGCAACCTGAAAGCCAGCCAGGCCGACTGACCCCGGTCAGCCCTCTGCTCGCTGTCGTCGCTGGCCGAATGTCGGCGCGGCCGCCTTCTGCTCCGCCCAATAGTCCGCGCCCCCGTCCGGCTTGAACATCGTCCGGGCGGTCCCGTCCCGCGCCACCACGGCGAAGGTGTTGGTCGAGGCCTGATAGATCAGGGTGTCGCCATTGGGACGTTTAACCGTCTCGGCGTCTGCCGGCGGACTACCGGTGAAGGCCTCCAGTCGCGCCAGATAATCCTCGGCCGTCCGCGCCCCGAACGCTGCCCCGTTGCGCTCGAACAGGCGAGCGACCTTGGCGTCCACGGTCTCGCGCCGGTTGGCCGTCACGACCGGCTTCGCCTTGCCGGGCGCGCCCGGGTCAGCTTCTCCGACATTCACGCCCGCGGCCCGCGCCGGTTCAGACGCCTCGACCGATCGGTCCCGCGTCTCCACGGCCGACGCGTTTTCTCCACACGCGCCCAGCGTCATCGCCGCAAGCACAAGCCCGCCCGCCATCGTGGTCCTGAGCATCAAACCCTCCATCATTGAACCCACCGGCGCGGACATAATCATAGGTTATATGTTCGCGCAATGTTCCATTCGAAGACTCGTGCTCGACGAGCCGGGACCGCATCGCTACATCAGGCCCATGACCCAGCTGTCCGGACGCAAGGTGTTGCTGATCGTCGGCGGCGGCATCGCCGCCTACAAGGCGCTGGAGCTGGTGCGGCTGCTCGGAAAGTCGGGCGCCGAGGTCATGAGCGTGCTGACGTCGGCCGGGGCGGAGTTCGTCACCCCGATGTCGCTGGCGGCCCTGACCGGCCATCCCGTGCGGCAGGGCCTCTTCATGCCGGACGACGAGACGGCCATGGGCCATATCGAACTGTCCCGCTGGGCCGATCTGGTCGTGGTTGCGCCGGCGACGGCGGGCCTGATCGCCAAGGCGGCGAACGGGCTGGCCGACGATCTCGCGTCCACGACCCTGCTGGCCACCGACAAGAAGGTGCTGCTGGCCCCGGCCATGAATGTGCGCATGTGGCTGCACCCGGCGGTTCAGGCCAATGTCGAACGGCTGAAGGCCTTCGACGGCTTCCATGGCGTCGCCGTGGTCGGGCCCGATGAGGGTGAGATGGCCTGCGGCGAGTTCGGCCCCGGCCGTATGGCGGAGCCGGCGGCGATCCTCGAGGCGATCTCCGGATTGCTGGCCGGACCCGATGGCCGGCCGCTGGCGGGGCGCAAGGCCGTGGTGACCGCCGGTCCAACCTTCGAGCCCATCGATCCGGTGCGCGGCCTGACCAACCGGTCCAGCGGCAAGCAGGGCTATGCCATCGCCGAAGCGCTCGCCGGACTGGGCGCCGAGGTGACGCTGGTCTCCGGACCGGTCGCTCTGTCCGCGCCAGTCGGCGTGACACGGGTTTGGGTGGAGACGGCGCGCGAGATGCAGGCGGCGGTCGATCAGGCCCTGCCCGCCGACATCGCCGTGATGAGCGCGGCCGTGGCTGATTGGCGCGTGGACGGCGTGGCTTCCGGCAAGATCAAGAAGGCCCCCGGCGGGCCGCCGTCATTGGCCCTGATCGAAAACCCGGACATCCTCGCCGGCGTGTCGGCCAAGGGGACGAAGCGGCCCGCCCTCGTTGTCGGCTTCGCCGCCGAGACCACGGATCTGGAGACCAACGCCCGCGCCAAGCTGTCCCGCAAGGGCTGCGACTGGATCGTCGGCAATGATGTCTCCGACGACGTGTTCGGGGCCGACGGCAACGCCGTGACCCTGTTCACCAAGGACGGCGCCGCCGATGTCTGGCCGCGCCAGTCCAAGACCGAGGTGGCCCGAAAGCTGGCCGTCCGCATCGCCGATCACTTCAAGGGCTGAGAGACCTCGCATGACCACCGTCCGCGTCGAACGCCTTCCACATGCCGACGGCCTGCCCCTGCCCGCCTATGAGACCTCGGGCTCGGCCGGCATGGACCTGCGCGCGGCGGTGCCGGACGGCCAGCCGATGACCCTGCAGCCGGGCGCGCGGGCGCTGGTGCCCACAGGACTGAAGATCGCTCTGGAGCACGGCTATGAAGCGCAGGTGCGCCCCCGCTCCGGTCTGGCGCTGAAGCACGGGATCACCTGCCTGAACTCGCCGGGTACGATCGACAGCGATTACCGTGGCGAGGTGGGCGTCATCCTCGCCAACCTCGGACAGGAGCCCTTCGTCATCCAGCGGGGCGAGCGCATCGCTCAGATGGTCATCGCCCGACACGAACAGGCGGCCATGGTCGAGGTCGCAGCGCTTGACGAAACCGCACGCGGCGTGGGCGGCTTCGGCTCCACAGGACGGTGACGCCGTCTACTTCGGAATAAGCCGCCACATCCTGAGCGGATGACGCACCGCGCCGGCCTCCTCGCCTGCCGCATGGCCGCGGCCCATGTAGAGATCGGCCCGCACCGGCCCGCGTATAGCAGAGCCCGTATCCAGCGCGGCGACCAGCCCATGATAGCTGCCCCGCGCACCGGCCAGATCGCCGCCGTCCGCGCTGATCCACACCAGATCGCCATAGCGCCAGTGCGCCGGGTCCACCGCGATGGCGCGCCGCGCAGGCAAAGGCGCCCCGGCGGCGCCGGCGGGATCGCCGCCATCGTCCGGAGCCATGCGGAAGAAGATGTAGCGGGGGTTCAGCGCCATCACCGCCTGCGCTTCCCGGCCGCGATGTGACGCCAGCCATGCGCGAATCGCCTCTCCGGAGGTTCCGTTCCGTGGGAGCAGGCCCTGCTCCGCCATCCGCCGGGCGATGCCTGTGAAGGTGCGCCCGTTGTCGGCCGCATACGAGGCGCGAGCCTTCGACCCGTCCTCGAAGGTCAGATAGCCCGAGCCCTGGATCTGCATAAAGAACAGGTCTTCGGCCCGCATCCATGCAAGGGCGTCACGGGCAGGCGAGGCCTCGATGTCGGCTCGCGTCGGCAACGTGTCGCCGCGCTTCCAGCCCGACGGCGCGGCGCGCACCGGCGTGTCGAAATCGCCCGAGGGCGAGCGGCGGGCCGGATACTCGGGTGCGAAATAGGAGGTCAGCAGACCCGGCCGGCCGTCGTCGTTGCGCTGCTCCACGACGCTGAAGCCGCTCTCGAAGAAGGCGCGCGCCATGGATGGCGTGACCGGACGGGATGTGCGGCGGATGTCCATCGCGCGATCGCACTGGCGACGGGCGGCCTCTTCGCGGGCGATGCTGCAGGCGGCCGACCACGCGTCGAAGGCCGCGAGGAAATCCTCATGATCCCAGCCCGGTAGAAGCGTGGGACTGTCAGGCGCGGGCGACGCCGGCGTCGGGCCCGGTCCCGTTGGAAGCGGCGCGGGCGCGGGCGGCCGCGGCAAGGGTGCGACCGGCGGAGTCCCGGAGACGCAACCCGCGAGCAGGGCCGCGCAGGCGAGGACCCCGGCCCAGGCCCGCGCCAGCCTCATGCGCTGGCGGCTTCGGTCCGGGCCAGCACCCAGTTGGGGTCCGCCGCGCCAAGGGTGCGCTCAAAGGTCCATATCTCGGCCACGCGCCTTTCCTCGACCGCCTCCTCGGCGGCCGGGTCAGCGGATTTCACCCGGTTGCGCAGCTCGGCGAGGAACCGGACCTTGGCGACGGCGCGGTTCTCCTCGGCCGTGGCCAGTTCCAGATCGGCGCGGGCCGGATGCACGAACTCCGCGATCTCGGTCTCTCCGCGGGCCTCGCGGGCGGCGATGCCGGCCTCGAAGGACTCCATCACCACCGGCTTCAGCAGGGGCCGGAGCGTATCGCGGTCGCCGCCGGCGTAGGCCCGCACGATCGTCTCGTGCGCCTGACGCGCGCCCTCGAGGAAGCGGACGGGGTCGAAGTTGGGATCGCGGGCCTTCAGGCCGGCGATGGAGGCGAGGGTCACGGCGTCCAGCACCTGACCCGCACGCGGCTGGGGTTGGCCGTCAGGCGCCACGGCGGGACCGGCCGGAACGGGCGGCTTGGCGCGGGCGTCCTCCTCGGGCTGACGGCCGACTTTCTTGCCCAGCACATTGTAGAGCTGGAACAGCACGAGAGCCGCGATCACGGCGAAGATGACGATCTGAACCTGGGTGGGGATCACTGGCGGTCTCTGATGGGCGCCGGCAGGGCGCGGCACGCGAGGAATGACGATTAGGGCCGGATATGGGGGTGCGCAAGGCGAAGCGCTGCCCCTGACAACCCGGAAACCGGCGCGTCGTTGCCGCAGGGGGCCGTCCATGATAGTCGCGGCGCCTTCTTCCGGCCGCGAATGGCCCTCCTTCTTTCAGACAGACCTCCGATGACCGACGCCGCCCCGCCCGCCGACGCCAACGCCCCGCTGGAAGGCGCGCCGCAAGGTCCGGGCTTCCGGATCCTGGCCCAGTACGTTCGCGATTTCTCGTTCGAGAACCCCAAGGCGCCGGACAGCCTGCGTATCGAAGGCAAGCCCCAGATCGATCTGGGCGTCGAGATGAACGCCCAAGGCCGCAAGGACGGCCTGTTCGAGGTCGAGCTGCGCCTGTCGGTGCGCGCGACCGGCGACATCGGCGCGGTCTTCAACGTCGAGCTGCTGTACGGCGGCCTGTTCGCCCTGTCCGGAGTCGCCGAGCAGGACATCGAGCCCATGCTGCTGATCGAATGCCCGCGCTACCTGTTCCCGTTCGCGCGCGAGATCATCGCCCGCGCGACCTCGGACGGCGGCTTCTATCCGCCCTTCATGCTGGACCCGATCGACTTCGCCTCGATCTATGTGCAGCGCCAGCAGCAGATCGCGCGCGGACCGGCGGAAACCGGTCAGGCCTGATCCGTCAGGCGGCCTCGAGGCCGTAGCCTTCCCACAACGACCGGTCCTTCAGCGTCGCCTTCAGGAAGGCGACGTGCGCCTCGCGTTCGGCGTCGGTCAGACGCGGCTGCAACGGACGGGGTCGCGGACCGTGGCCGCCCGCGGCAATGCCTGCCGCCGTGGAAATCGAGACCGTCGCGGACGCCAGATCCAGCCGGCGCTCCTTGCCGCCCTTGAGCTCCAGATAGACCTCGGCCAGCAGACGGGCGTCGATCAGGGCGCCGTGCAGGGTGCGTTCGACCAGCGAGACCTTGAAGCGCTTGCACAGGGCGTCGAGCGAGTTGGCCATGCCCGGGAACTTGCGCTGGGCCAGTTCCAGCGTGTCGATCCAGCGCGTTTCCTCGATCAGCGGATGGGCGCAGCGGCCGCACTCATGATCGATGAAGTTGCGGTCGAAGCGGGCGTTGTGGGCGATCACCGGCGCATCGCCGATGAATTCCATCAGGTCGTGGACGATCTCGGCGAACTTCGGCGCGTCCTTGACCTTGTCGTCAGTGATGCCGTGCACGCGGATGGCGTCGGGCGGGATCAGCCGCTCCGGATTGACGAACCGGTGGAAGGTCCGGCCGGTGGGCAGCAGATCCTCGATCTCGATACAGCCGACCTCGATCAGCCGGTCGCCCGTTTTCGGGTCGAAGCCGGTGGTTTCGGTATCGAGAACGATTTCGCGCGCCATGTTCCCTTAATGGGGCTGTTCGACCGATTTCGAAAGAGTCCGGCGGCGGCTGGTCCAGCCTGCTGACAGAACCATCCCCACGATTTCGCGCACGCGGGCCCGGGCGGCGTCCAGGCCTTCGCCGGTGTCGATGACGAAGTCGGCGCGGCGGCGCTTCTCGGCGTCGGGTGTCTGGCGGGCGAGGATGGCCTCGAACCGCTTGAGGGTCATGCCGGGCCGGGCGAGGACGCGGGCGGCCTGCACCTCGGCGGGGGCCGTAACCACCACCACCGCATCGACGGCGGCGTCACCGCCCGTCTCGAACAGCAGCGGAATGTCCAGCACGGCGAGACGAGTTCCGCGGGTTTCGGCCTCGGCCAGATCGGCGAGGCGACCCTGTATCACCAGCGGATGGACGATGGCTTCCAGGGTCCCGAAGGCAGCCTCGTCGCGACCGAGGGCATCAGCCAGTCGGGTGCGATCCACGGCGCCGTCAACGACCACTCCGGGGAAGGCCTCGCCGACCTGAGCCACCGCAGCTCCGCCCCTTGCGTAAAGACGATGCACGGCGTCGTCAGCGTTCCAGACCAGCGCCCCTTCTTCAGCGAACATGGCCGTCGTCGTCGACTTGCCCATGCCGATGGAGCCGGTGAGGCCCAGCACGATCATCCGCCCACGCCCTCCAGATGCGCCAGCAGCAGCGGCCGCAGGTCCAGCGGCGGCGGGGGTCGGCGGAACAGGGCCTCGAACGAGGGTGCGGCCTGACCGACCAGCATGGCGAGGCCGTCGACCGTCGTCAGGCCTCGCGCGCGGGCCGCCTTCAGGAAGGCGGTCTCGACCGGCCGGTAGGTCATGTCCATGACCACCGCGCCGGCCGACAGATGATCAAGATCGATCGCTGGCTGGATGCTCAGCGCGTTGATGATCAGGGCGGCGTCGCGGACGACGGCTTCGTCTTCGGCCACAGACACCCGGTCCCCGAGTTCCGCCGACAACGCCTCTGCCCGGTCGCGCGAGCGGTTGAGCAAACGAACTTCCGCGCCGGCATCGACCAGCGAGCCGACCGCGGCACGGGCCGCCCCGCCCGCACCCAGCACGACGACGAGACTGTCCCTCAACGTGAGCTTTGGCGCCTGATCGGTCAGGGCGATCAGCAGGCCCTCGCCGTCGGCGCTGTCGGCGTGAACCCGGCCGTCCTCGAAGACGAGGATGTTGGCGGAGCCCACGCGGCGGGCGCGGTCCGTAGAGGAGTCCGCGAGACCGAACGCCTGTTCCTTGAAGGGCGCCGTGACGTTCAGGCCGAGAAGCAGACCGGCCCGTCCGGCTGCGACCAACGCCTCGAACCTCGCCGGATCGCGGGGGCGGAATGGCACATAGGCCCCATCCATCCCGGCGGCGGCCAGCCAGGCGTTGTGCATGACCGGACTGAGGGAGTGGGCGATCGGATCGCCCGCGATACCCGCGACGGCGGCGGCTCCGGTGATCATGGCGTCAGCACCCCCGCGCGCCGCAGCTCGGCCAGCACCGGCCACAGCGGCAGTCCGAGGACCGTGAAATAGTCGCCGTCGATGGTCTCGAACAGCTGGGCGCCCATGCCCTCCAGCCGGTAGGAGCCGACACAGGACAGCAATCCTTCGCCCTCGGCTGTCAGATAGGCGTCGAGGAAGGCGTCGGAGAAGTTTCGAACATTCATCGCCGCCGTGTCGACGCCCGACCAGACGATCTGGCCGTTCCGGGCCAGCGCCGCGCCGGAGTGCAGGGAGTGAGTGCGTCCGCGCATCGCCGAGAGGCGCGTGCGCGCGTCCTCAAGCGAGCGGGCCTTGGACACCAGACCGCCGTCGAAGGCCAGCGTCTGGTCCGCGCCAAGCACCCAGGCGTCTCCATCATGACGCGACACCGCCAAGGCCTTCGCCCGGGCCAACTCGACCGCCAGCCCGGCCGCGTCGGCCGGATCGTGGCCGATCTTCAGCGCATCCTCGTCCACATCGGCGACCTGGACCGTGAACGGCACGCCGGCGCCTTCAAGCATGGCGCGGCGGGCGCCGCTCCTTGATGCGAGGATCAATCGCTCACCGCTCACGCCGGCGCGCCCAAGCGGTGTGAACGGCGCTCGTTCAGCAGGTTGATGATGGCGGCCGCCGTCTCCTCCACCGATCGGCGGGTCACGTCGATCACAGGCCAGCCGCGGCGCTCGAACGCCCGGCGCGCCTTGACCGTCTCGTCGCGCACAGCGTCATGGTCGGTATAGGCGAAGGCCCTGTTGGCCTGCAGGCCGTCAAGCCGGTTGCGACGAATCTGCACCAGCCGGTCCGGCGACACCGTCAGGCCGATGACCAAAGGGGTCTTGAGGGCCGTCAGTCGCTCTCCGTCTTCCTGACCCGGCACCAGCGGCACATTGGCGGCGCGGATGCCCCGGTGGGCCAGATAGATGCAGGTGGGCGTCTTGGACGTCCGGCTGACCCCGCACAGCACCACGTCGGCGGTCTCCAGTTGCTCGGTCGTGCCCTGTCCGTCGTCGTGCGCCATGGCGAAGTCCAGTGCGGCGATGCGATTGAAATAGTCGGTGTCCAGCACGTGCTGCACCCCCACCCGGGTCGTCAGCGCCGCGCCCAGATAGCGGGACAGGGCCCCCACCAGCGGGTCCAGCGCCGCGATCTGGGGCACGTCCAGCTTGCGGCAGCCCTCTTCCAGCTGATCGCGGAGGTCGCGGTCGACCAGGGTGTGGAGCACGACTCCCGGCAGGCTCTCGATCTCTTCCAGCACCCGCTCCATCTGCTTCTCGGAGCGGACGAGGGCGTAGATGTGCTCGATCGGGATCACGCCCTCGAACCGGGCCACGACCGCCTTGGCCAGTGCGTTCAGCGTCTCACCCGTCGAGTCCGAGACCAGATGGACGTGGAAATAGGTGGCGAGGCGCGAGGCGCCGGCGGGTCGGGCGGCGCTCATTGACGGGTCGTCCCTGAGGAAAGACTCACGATCGGCTGTCCATGACGTGCGGACTCCTGTGGATCGGACGGGGCGCCGTTCGGCCCGACCGGGGCGCCGATACCTATAGCCAAGCCGGTCAGCGGCTGCGAGCGGGGATGACGGGGGACGACGGGCGCCGGTCCGCGACGAGTCGTCCACCTGCCGCGGCGTCTCCATCGTGCGGATGTGGACATCCTTAACAAATCCTTAAAAGTCCCCGGCCCCATCTACGCCTTGAACCCTGCCAAGCCCTTGTCGATTAAGGACTCGTTAGAACCTTTCCACCGGCATCCCCAGCCCTCGGCTGAACCGGGATCCGTCCCCACCGCCAGCGGGAAAACCCGGCCGGATACGGACAATGAACGCGGTTCATCCCCGTCGTCCCCGGCCCTGCCTTCTACCTCCATCTCTTTCGATTCTTTCTTGAGAAGGGATAGGGGTGCGACACCGGTCCGGGCTTGAGACCGGTCCGGTCGACCGGTAAGCCGACGACGATGACCAGCCCGACAGACCAAACCGGCGAAACGCCCCTCCTGCTCAAGGTTCTGGCGGGGGAGACGACAGCGCGTCCACCGGTGTGGTTCATGCGTCAGGCCGGGCGTTATCTGCCCGAGTACAGGGCTCTGCGGGCGGAAGCGCCGGACTTCATCGCCTTCTGTCTGAACCCGGGCATGGCCGCCGAAGCGACGCTGCAGCCGATGCGGCGTTTCGGTTTCGACGCCGCCATCGTGTTCGCCGACATCCTGCTGATCCCCCGGGCCCTTGGTCAGGACGTCTGGTTCGAAACCGGCGAAGGCCCAAGGCTCGGCGCCCTGCCTGTGATCGGTCGGATGGAGGAGCTGGCGGCTGGCGCGGGCGAACATCTGCATCAGGTCGGCGAGACCCTGTCTCGCGTGCGGGCGGAGCTGGAGCCCGAGCGGGCCCTGATCGGCTTTGCGGGGGCTCCGTGGACGGTGGCGACCTATATGCTGGACGGCGAGCACCGAACCATCGGAAAGGGCGAGCGGGCCCAGGCCCGGGCCTACGCCTATCGCGAGCCGGAGAAGGTCGACGCCCTTCTGGACGTGCTGGTCGAGGCGACGGCGCGGTATCTGAAGATGCAGGCCGACGCCGGCGCCCAGGTGCTCAAGATCTTCGAAAGCTGGGCCGAGGGCCTGCCGGACGACCTGTTCGAACGGCTGGTGCTGAAGCCCCACCAGGCGCTGGTCGCCCGCACGCGAGAGCTGGGCGTCACCGTGCCCCTGATCGGTTTTCCGCGCGGATCGGCGGCGCTGGCCGAGCGCTATGCCGCCGAATGCGACCTGCAGGCGGTGGCGCTGGACACCGCCTGCCCGCTCGAGGTCGGCAAGCGGGTGCAGGCGATCAAGCCGATACAGGGCGCGCTGGATCCCCTGCTGCTGCTGACCGGCGGCGAGGCGCTGGACCGCCGGGTTGATCAGCTGATGGAGGCCTGGGGGCAGGGGCCGTGGATCTTCAATCTCGGCCATGGCATCACGCCAGAGGTGCCGATCGCGCACGTCGAACAGGTGCTGAAGCGGATCGGCGCCCAATGACGGCTCCGATGCCCAACCGCCGTGTCGCCGTCGTCCTGACCAATCTGGGCGGGCCGGACGGGCCGGATGCGGTCAAGCCCTTCCTGTTCAATCTCTTCAACGACCCGGCCATCATCGGCCTGCCGGGGATCGTGAGGACGCCGCTGGCGAAGCTGATCTCGTCGCGGCGGGAAACATCGGCCCAGGCGAACTACAACCTCATGGGCGGCGGTTCGCCCCTGCTGCCCGAGACCCTCAAACAGGCAGACGCCCTGTCCGCGCGCTTGTCGGAGACCGCCCCCGGCGACCAGACCCGCGTCTTTATCGCCATGCGCTACTGGCATCCGTTCACCGAGCAGACGGCGCGAGAAGTGGAGGCCTTTCAGCCCGACCACATTGTCCTGCTGCCGCTGTACCCGCAGTTCTCCACCACCACGACGGCGTCCTCTCTGAAAGCGTGGCGTGAGGCCTACAAGGGCTCGGGCGAGACCCATGTGGTCTGCTGCTATCCGGACGCCGACGGACTGGTCGAGGCGCAGGCGCGGCTGATCCGTCAGACGATCGACAAGGCTGGCGATGAGCCTGTGCGGGTGCTGTTCTCGGCCCACGGCATCCCCGAGAAGCTGGTCGCGAAAGGCGATCCCTATCAGGCGCAGGTCGAGGCGACGGTGGCGGCGGTGGTCGCGCGCATGGGCCTGACCGACTGGATGATCTGCTATCAGAGCCGGGTCGGACCCCTCAAATGGCTGGGCCCGTCGACGCCGGAAGCCATCCAGCAAGCGGCCGATGACAAGGTCGGCGCGGTGGTCGTGCCGATCGCCTTCGTCTCCGAACACGTCGAGACCCTTGTCGAGCTGGACCACGAGTATGGCGAGCTGGCGAAACAGATCGGCTGTTCGCCCTATCTGCGCGCGCCCGCCGTCGGCGTTGAACCCGCCTTCGTCTCCGCCTTGGCTGACGCGGTGGCCTCGGCGCTCGAAACGCCTGGCACGGCGCCACAGGGCGCCTCCGCCGGTCGGCCATGCGCCAATTTCGGTGCATGCCCCTCAGGCTGTGCAAAGACGCGTCGGGCGGCCTAGAACAGCGTCATGAACTGGTACGACCTCGCCCGCGGCCTGCACATTCTGGCGGTGATCGCCTGGATGGCGGGCCTGCTGTTCCTGCCGCGTCTCTACGCCTACGACGCCGAGCAGGCCGGCAAGCCGGAGCCGCTGCGCACCGAGATGCGGACCCTGCTGCGGACGTGGCAGCGGCGGCTGCTCAAGATCATACTCAATCCGGCCATGGGGCTGGCATGGGTCTTCGGCCTGTGGCTGATCCATCTCGATGTGCAGATGCGCGGAGCGGCCTTCCTTGCGGAGCCGTGGATGGTCGCCAAATTACTGGGCGTGGTCGCGCTCAGCGGCTGGCACGGCTTCTTGTCCGCCGAGTTTCGCCGCATCGAGGCCGGCACGTCCAAAAAGTCCAGCCGCTTCTGGCGCATGACTAACGAGATCCCCTTCCTGATCGCCATCGTCATGGTGATCTCGGTGACGACGGAATGGACGTTCGGGTAAGCCCCGCTTGACCTGACCCCGTCCGCCGTGGTCTTCCTCCTCCCGAACTGTCCCTGGCTCTCGCCGGGCGGTCCCTCTCTTTCAGCGTCGCCGATCGGCCAGAGTCCCTCCGGGGAGCCCGTCGGAGCCCGCCGCTTCCCCTGACGGCCGCAAGGCCAGAGACATTGTCAGCCTGCCGGGTCTCGTCTTCGCGAGCGCCCGCCCGCGCCTGCGTGAAGAGCCTCCCATGACCGACGTCCGCGACACCGATCCGACCGCCCCCGAAGCCGAGACCCTCGGCGACGAGACCGTGACCAACGAGGTCTCGGCCGCGGACCTGCCCATGGTCGATCAGGAAACCGACGAGGACGACGACGGCGAACCCATCGTCCCCAACGGCCGCATCACCCTGGCCGAGCTGAACGAGAAGACGCCGGCCGATCTGGTCGCCTTCGCCGAAGGTCTGGAGATCGAGAACGCCTCCAACCTGCGCAAGCAGGATCTGATGTTCGCCATCCTGAAAGGGCTGGCCGACGAAGAGGTCGAGATCATCGCCGACGGCGTGCTGGAAATCCTGCCGGACGGCTTCGGCTTCCTGCGCAGCCCGGACGCGAATTACCTTCCGGGTCCGGACGATATCTATGTGTCGCCGTCCCAGATCCGCCGCTTCGGCCTGCGCTCGGGCGACACCGTCCACGGGGCCGTGCGCGGTCCGCGTGAGGGCGAGCGCTACTTCGCCCTGCTGAAGTGCGACACCATCAACTTCGAGGACCCGGAAGCGGTCCGCACCAAGGTCCTGTTCGACAACCTGACGCCGCTCTATCCCGAAGAGCGGCTGCACATGGAAATCCAGGATCCGACCCTGAAGGACCGTTCCGGCCGGGTCATCGACATCGTCGCCCCGCTGGGCAAGGGCCAGCGCTGCCTGATCGTCGCCCCGCCACGCGTCGGCAAGACGGTGATGCTGCAGAACATCGCCAAGTCGATCGAGGCCAACCACCCCGAGGTGACCCTGATCGTCCTGCTGATTGACGAACGCCCGGAAGAAGTCACCGACATGCAGCGCACGGTGAAGGGCGAGGTCGTCGCCTCCACCTTCGACGAGCCGGCCACCCGGCACGTCGCCGTCGCCGAGATGGTGATCGAAAAGGCCAAGCGTCTGGTCGAGCACAAGAAGGACGTCGTCATCCTTCTCGACTCCGTCACCCGTCTGGGCCGCGCCTACAACGCCACCGTCCCGTCGTCGGGCAAGGTCCTGACCGGCGGCGTCGACGCCAACGCCCTGCAGCGGCCGAAACGCTTCTTCGGCGCCGCGCGGAACGTGGAGCAGGGGGGTTCGCTGACCATCATCGCCACCGCCCTGATCGACACCGGCTCGCGGATGGACGAGGTGATCTTCGAAGAGTTCAAGGGCACCGGCAACTCGGAAATCGTGCTGGACCGCAAGGTCGCCGACAAACGCATCTTCCCGGCCATCGACGTGCTCAAGTCCGGCACCCGCAAGGAAGACCTCATCACGCCGAAGGACCAGCTGGCCAAGACCTACGTCCTGCGCCGCATCCTCAATCCGATGGGCCCGCAGGACGCGATCGAGTTCCTGCTCGACAAGCTGCGCCAGTCCAAGAACAACGGCGACTTCTTCCAGTCGATGAACACCTGACCCGCAGCCGCGGAGTAGAATATGCGAAGGCCCCGGAGCGATCCGGGGCCTTTTTGCTGTCAGGGAATGAGGATCGTCGATCCCGTTGTCTTCCTTGCTTCCAGCGTCTCATGCGCGTCACGGATTTTCGACAGCGGGACGGTCTGGCCGATCTCGATCTTCACCGCACCGGACCGGATGACCTCGAACAGGGCCGCAGCGCTTTCGTCCAGTTCTTCGACGGTCGAGACATAGTCGAACAGGGTCGGGCGGGTGACGTAGAGGGAGCCGCCGCGGGACAGGCGCAGGGGATCGAACGGCGGAACCGGTCCGGATGCATTGCCGAAAAGGACGAGCGTTCCCCGTCGTGCGAGACTCGCGAGGGAGGATTCAAATGTCGACTTGCCGACCGAGTCATAGGCGACCGCCACGCCCTCACCGCCGGTGATGGTCTTGACGCGCTCGGCCACGTCTTCGCGGTCGTAGAGAATGACGTGATCGCAGCCGAGACTCCGGGCTAGTTCCGCCTTGGCCTCCGATCCGACCGTTCCGATCACAGTCGCGCCGATCGATTTGGCCCACTGGGATAGGATTTGCCCGACGCCGCCCGCTGCCGCGTGGAGCAGGATTGTGTCACCTCGTTTCACGTGAAACGTTCGCCGAACAAGGTATTCCGCAGTCATACCTTTCAGCATGACCGCCGCAGCCGATTCGAGCGGAATCTCCGGCGGAACATGCACCGCCCGGTCCTCCGCGACGACGTGCGCTTCGGCATAGGCTCCGGGCGGGCCGTTTGCGTAGGCGATGCGGTCGCCGATCCGGAAGCGGCTCACGCCGTCGCCGACAGCTTCCACGATACCTGCGCCTTCCAGGCCCAGTCCGGTCGGATAGCTGAGCGGATACAGGCCGGTCCGCTGGTAGACGTCGATGAAGTTCAGCCCGATTGCCGCATGCCGCACCAGAACCTGCCCCGAGCCGGGTGTCGGCGTTTCCAGCTCCACAAGTTCGAGAACCTCGGGCCCGCCGGCCCGGTCGATCCGCACGGCGCGCATTGTGGAGGACATGGGCGGGTTCCTTTTTCGGGCCTGTTGGGCCTATGAACAGGTTCAGAGATTGGAGCGATCCCATGAAAATCAATGTCGAGGTCGATTGCACACCCGCCGAGGCCCGGGCCTTCATGGGCCTGCCCGACGTCACGCCGCTGAACGAACATATGGTTGCCGAGATGCAGCGGCGGATGGAGGCGAACATCTCGGCGATGCAGCCCGAGGAACTGATGAAGACCTGGACCAGCTTTGGCATTCAGGCGCAGGACCAGTTCCGCCGCCTGATGGAGACGGCGGTCGGCGGCGCGGGCAAGTCCTGATCCTTGACCGACACCGTCTTCGCCCTCGCCACGCCCCCGGGCAGGGGGGCCATCGCCATTCTGCGTCTCTCGGGCCCGGCGACGGATAAGGTGCTCTCGGCGCTCGGCGCCGCGGGACTGACTCCACGGATGGCGAGCCTGAGGACCCTGGCCCACGACGGCCGGATCCTTGATCAGGCTCTGGTTCTCCGCTTCCCCGGCCCGGCTTCCTATACAGGCGAAGACTGCGCCGAGCTCCACCTTCACGGCGGTCGCGCGGTGGTGGAGGCGGTGGGTGAGGCGCTCCTCGCATTAGGCCTGCGCCCCGCCGATCCCGGCGAGTTCACCCGCCGCGCGTTCGAGAACGGCCGGATGGATCTGGCCCAGGCCGAGGCGGTCGCCGACCTGATCGACGCCGAGACCTCGGCCCAGGCGTCGCAAGCGCTCGGACAGCTCGATGGCGCGCTCAGCGAAACCTACGCCGGCTTTCGCCGCGACCTCCTGCACGCCCTCGCGCTGGTCGAGGCCGAAATCGATTTCCCGGACGAAGAGGTGCCGGACAATCTGGCGCGAACGGCTGGCCCGGTTCTGGATCGGCTCGCCGACGATCTGAAGGCCGCGCTCGCCGATGCCCGGCGGGGCGAGCGTGTGCGCGAGGGCTATCGGATCGTCCTGATCGGGGAGACCAACGCCGGCAAGTCGTCGCTCTTCAACGCCCTCGTCGCGCGCGAGGCCGCCATCGTCACGCCAATCGCCGGAACAACCCGGGATGTTCTGGACGCGGATCTGGTGATCGGCGGCTATGCGGTGACCCTGTCCGACACGGCGGGCCTGCGCGACTCCAACGACCCGGTCGAGGCCGAGGGCGTGCGCCGCGCCCGCGAACGGGCGGAGCAGGCGGAGCTGAGGCTGTGGGTGCGGGCGCCAGGCGACCCGGATGGCGCTGCGGCCGGCTTCGTGCGGCCCGATGATCTGCTCGTGCTGACCAAGGCCGATCTGGAGCCAACCGCCCCGCCGACGGATCGGGCGGCTCTGGCGGTATCGACGGAGACAGGGGAGGGTCTCGGCGTCCTGCATGACTGGATCGCGGCGCGACTGGCACGCGACCTGTCCGGGGCGGACTTCCCCGCGGTGACGCGAGAGCGGCATCGCCGGCGCCTGGCCGAGGCCCTGTCGGCCGTGGAGCAGGGGCGGACTGCCCTCGATCGCGCGCCGGAGATGGCGGGGGACGACCTGCGTCGTGCCGCGGATGCGCTGGCGCGGGTAACGGGCGCGATAGGGGTGGAGGACATCCTCGGCGAGGTTTTCTCGACATTCTGTATCGGGAAGTGACCGTTTCACGTGAAACGCCCTTACGGCTGCGGTGGCGAAGGGGGCGGTTTTCGACTATGTCCCGCCTCCCATGGTTCAGTTCGATGTCATTGTAATCGGCGGCGGACACGCCGGCTGTGAGGCTGCGGCCGCTTCAGCGCGCGTCGGGGCGGCCACGCTTCTGCTGACCCAGAAGCTCGAAACCATCGGTGAGATGAGCTGCAACCCGGCGATCGGCGGTCTGGGCAAGGGCCATCTGGTTCGTGAAATCGACGCGCTGGACGGGCTTATGGGCCGGCTGGGTGACAAGGCCGGTATCCAGTTTCGCCTGCTGAATCGCTCCAAGGGCGCCGCCGTGCGTGGGCCCCGCAGCCAGATCGATCGCCGCCTGTACCGCGAGGCCATGCAGGCCGAGCTGGCGGATACGCCGAACCTGACCCTGATGGCAGGCACGGCCGAGCGTCTGATGCTGGACGGCGAGCGGGTGATCGGCGTGGTTACGGGCGAGGGCGTCGAGATCCGCGCAGCCGCAGTCGTGTTGACGACGGGCACCTTCCTGAACGGCGTGATCCACAAGGGCGACCAACGCATCCCGGCCGGGCGCCATGGCGAGGCCCCCTCAACCGGTCTGGCCGCCGACCTCCACGACGCCGGGCTGATGCTCGGCCGTCTGAAGACCGGCACCCCGGCGCGTCTGGATGGACGGACGATCGGTTGGGATCGGCTGGAGATGCAGCAGGCCGACAGCGACCCTGTGCCGTTCAGTTTCCTGACGGACCGGATCGACACGCCGCAGATCGCATGCGGCGTGACCCACACCAACTCGGAAACGCACCGGATCATCGCCGAAAATCTGGGCGAAAGCGCCGTCTATGGCGGCCATCTGTCCGGACGCGGTCCTCGCTACTGCCCCTCCATCGAGGACAAGGTGGTGCGGTTCGCGGACAAGACCTCGCACCAGATCTTCCTTGAGCCGGAAGGTCTCGATGACCCGACCGTCTACCCGAACGGCATTTCCACCTCGGTTGGCGATGCAACACAGCTCGCCTTCCTGCGCACCATCGTCGGGCTGGAGCAGGTGGAGGTGTTCCGGTTCGGCTATGCGATCGAATACGACTATGTCGATCCTCGTGAACTGACACCGGCGCTTGAGGTCAAGAAGCGGCCCGGCCTGTATCTGGCCGGCCAGATCAATGGCACGACGGGGTATGAAGAAGCGGGCGCGCAGGGTCTCGTTGCGGGACTGAACGCCGCCCGCGCTGCGGGAGGGTCCGACCCGGTGATCTTCGGCCGGGACCAAGCCTATATCGGCGTGATGATCGATGACCTCGTGACGCGGGGTGTGACCGAGCCATACCGGATGTTCACCAGCCGCGCCGAGTACCGGCTTACGCTAAGAGCCGACAACGCCGATCTTCGACTCACATCGCTCGGCACATCGGTTGGTGTGGTCTCCTCCCGGCGTGCAGCGGTGTTCTCTGTCAAAGCACATGAGCTTGACGAGGCGACCGTTGTTTCACGTGAAACGCAGTTCACCCCGAAGGAAGCCGGCGCGCTGGGCATCCACGTCAACGCCGACGGTCAGAGACGGTCCATCCGGGACCTTCTGTCGTTCCCCGACGTGACGCTCGACCGGTTTCTGTCCGTGCGCCCCGAGATCGCATCGTGGTCGAAGCAGGTGCGCGAGCAGGTCGAGATCGATGCCGGTTACGCCGGTTATCTGGATCGGCAGGCTGCGGACGCCGAGGCTCTCCGCCGGGAGGAAGCGCTCGCCCTTCCGCTCGACCTCGACTATGCGGCGATCGGGGGCCTGTCCAATGAGGTCCGCGAGAAACTCAGCCGTGTTCAGCCCATGACCCTTGGTCAGGCGGGCCGGATCGAGGGCATGACCCCCGGGGCGCTCACAGCCTTGTTGTCTCACGTGAAGAAGCCCCGGGTTCCGGCGTGACGCCTGCGGAATTCCAGTCTCTCACGGGCGCATCCGCTCAAACCATCCCCGATCTCGAGACCTTCCTCGGGATGCTGACGGAAGCGAATGCGGTGATGAATCTGGTGGGCCCCGACACCCTGCCGGACTTCTGGAATCGGCACGCGTGGGATTCCGCCCAGTTGTTGTCTTTGGCGCGCGAGGCGAAGACTTGGGCGGATCTGGGCGCCGGGGCCGGTTTCCCGGGCGTCGTCCTGGCGATCCTGCTGAAGGGGCGGCCTGGCGCTCACGTCTGGCTGATAGATAGTCTTGGCAAGCGATGCCGTTTTCTGGAAGAGGTCGTCGATCGGCTCGCGCTCCCGGCGACGGTGATCAACGGGCGTGCCGAGGCGCAGACCATCACCGTCGATATTGTCACCGCCCGCGCGGTGGCGCCGATGGAAAAGCTGTTCGGCTATGCACAGCCTTATCTACAGCGTGGGGCGGGCGGCCTGTTCCTGAAGGGTGAAAAGGCCGAGAGTGAGGTGGCGGAGGCGCGGAAGGTCTGGCAATTTCAGGCCGCCCTCAGTGTGTCCCGAAGCGATCCAAGAGGCCGCATTGTATCCGTCCGGAGTCTCCGCCGTGTCCCACACCTCTAAAACCCGCGTTCTGGCGGTGTCGAACCAGAAGGGCGGCGTGGGCAAGACGACGACGGCGATCAATCTCGGCACGGCCTTGGCCGCGATTGGGGAAAAGGTTTTGATCGTCGATATGGACCCACAGGGCAATGCGTCCACGGGTCTGGGTGTTCCACGTGAAACACGCCGCGTGACCATCTACGACGTCATCGTGGATGGTAGGCCTGTGGACGATTCCGCCGTGGAGACCGCCGTTCCCGGACTTTGGATCATCCCGGCCGACGCCGATATGTCCGGCGTCGAGATCGAGCTCAGTCAGCAGGACCGGCGCTCCTATCGCCTGAGAGACGCTCTGGCGCTTCAGGGGAAGGACGGCGCAGCTCGCTATGACTATGTGCTGATCGACTGCCCACCGTCGCTCAACCTGCTGACGCTGAACGCCATGGCGGCTGCGGATGCGGTTCTGGTGCCGCTTCAGTGCGAGTTCTTCGCGCTGGAGGGCCTGACCCAGCTGATGAAGACCATCGAGATGGTGCGTCAGAACCTAAACACCTCGCTGGAAATTCAGGGCCTCGTCCTGACCATGTACGATCGCCGTAACGCCCTGTCGGGTCAGGTGGCGGCGGATGTGCGGTCTCACTTCGGGGACAAGGTGTACGATGCGGTGATCCCGCGGAACGTCCGCGTTTCCGAGGCGCCGTCCTTTGGCAAGCCGGCCCTGATCTACGACCTGAAGTGCGCGGGCAGTCAGGCCTATCTCCGTCTCGCGCGGGAAGTGGTCGCGCGCGAGAAGACGCGTCGGCTGCAGGCCGCTTGAGCATGATTAAAAGAACGGAATCAAGACCTTGAGTGAACGTCAAAGAGGTTTGGGCCGGGGGCTTTCGGCTCTTCTGAGCGAACAGGCCGCCGAGACCGTCTCCATCGACGGCCAGAACGCACCCGCCGGCGTGCGTGTGGTTCCGATCGAAAGCCTCAAGCCCAACCCGGATCAGCCGCGAAAGATTTTCGGCCCGGAGGATCTGGAAGAGCTGTCCACCTCCATTCGCGACAAGGGCGTGCTTCAGCCGATTCTGGTCCGGTCTCACCCCCGGGACGACGGCGTCTGGCAGATCATCGCCGGCGAACGGCGTTGGCGAGCGTCCCAGCTCGCGCGCCTGACCGAGGTGCCGATCGTTGTGCGTGAGATGGACGACGTCGAGGTGTTCGAGGTCGCGATCATCGAGAACGTCCAGCGCGCCGACCTGACCCCGCTGGAGGAGGCCGACGCCTATCGCGCCCTGATGGACCGGTTTGGCCGGACGCAGGATCAGGTGGCCGGCGTGGTCGGCAAGAGCCGCAGCCATGTGGCGAACACCCTGCGCCTGCTGCAATTGCCCGAGGACGTGCTGTGGTACGTGCGGAACGGCAAGATCAGCGCCGGTCACGCCCGCGCCCTGATCACCGCCCCGAACCCCGGGGAGCTGGCCGAACAGATCGTCAAGGACGGCCTGAACGTCCGTCAGGCCGAGGCGCTGGCGCGCCGCTCCGCCGAAGGGCCGAGGCCGGCGAAGGCCCGAGTTACCGGTGCATCGGGCGAGGGCTCGGCCGACGCCGCCGCCCTGGAACAGGATCTGGCCGACGCGCTGGGCCTCAAGGTCCAGCTCGCGGACAAGGGCGGCAAGGGCGAAATCACCATCCGCTATGGCACGCTTGAGCAGCTGGACGACCTGTGCCGCCGCCTGATGCGGGGCTGAGATGGCGTCGGCGGCCGAGGGGATCATCGATCTCTACAGCCGCCGGGCCGCGGAGTTCGACGCCGATCGCGGGCGAGGCCTGTCCGAACGCCCTTGGCTGGACGCCTTTCTGGCCCATGTCCCGCCGACGGGAACCGTGCTGGATCTCGGCTGCGGGTCCGGCGAGCCAATCGCGGCCTATATTATCGCCCGAGGTCGTCGGGTGACGGGCGTCGACGCCTCGCCGGGTCTGATCGATCTTTGTCGCGCCCGGTTCCCGGAGCAGGACTGGCGGGTCGCTGACATGCGCGAGCTGACGCTGGACCGGACGTTCGACGGCCTGATCGCCTGGCACAGCAGTTTTCATCTCAGCCAACCGGATCAACGTGCGTTGTTCACCGTGTTCGCGCGTCATGTCAGGCCGGGCGGCGTACTCATGTTCACCTCGGGGGACGAAGACGGCGAGCAGATCGGCGACTGGCGGGGAGAGCCGCTCTATCACGCCAGCCTGTCGACGGCGGACTATCGCGAGGGTCTGGGAGCCGGCGGGTTCGATGTGATCGACCACGTCGTGGGCGACTATGCGAAAGGCGAGGCGACCGTTTGGCTGGCGCGACGGCGCGTGTCAGACTGACCCCATGACCGACAAGCCCAGCAATCCGACCGCCGAAGCCATGAAGAAGGCCCTCGCCGCCAAGAAGGCAGGGGGCGGACCCTCCCACGTCGGCATGCAGGGCGCGGCGCGGGCGGAGGAGAAGGCCCAGAAGGCGCGCAACGTTGCGTTGGCCAAGCCCGCCTTCCGCAAGGCGTCGAAACGGGGCTAGAGCCCCATTCGTCTGGCGCGACTGGAGATTTCCAGCAGTAGACGTTCGGCGATCAGCTGATCCGGCGAGCCGGTCGTCTTCGAGGCGATGTCGGCCGCGTTGATGCTGTCCAGAACGCGATCGAGGTCGTCCAGCCGCCAGCTACGGGCCTGACGCAGCATCTCCGCCTCCTGCTTCCAGAAGACCCCGGCGGCCTTGGCAGCCTCCTTGGCGCCCGCGCCGTTGGCTTGCAGCACATTGATCCGGCGCAGACGACCGAGATGGATCGACGCCTGTCTCACCGCCATGACAGGCGATTCCCCTTCGGCGAAGGCGCGGCGCAGACCGGCCTGCGCCGGGGCGGGGCGGCCGCCGAAGGCCTGCAGGGCGGCGTCCTTAAGCGAGGCGTCCGGCTCCACGCCGAGAAAGGCGTCGAGCGCGTCGGCATCGATCGTCCGGCCGCTTCCGGGACCGATGTAGAGGGCCAGCCGCTCGATCTCCTGACGCATCAGCCCGCGTTCGCGGGGCAGGCGGGCGACGAAGCGGTCCAGCGCGTCCTGCGTCAGGCCGACCTTGTCGCCGGCCAGCGCTTCACGCGTCATGCGCGCCACGTCGCCGGTCTCGTCCTCGTAGCAGACGATGCCGACGGCGGCCTTGTCGGCCTCGGCCGCCTTGCGCAGGGCGGAGTCGCGACCCAAGGCCCCGGCCTCGATCACCAGCATGCAGTCGGGGTTGAAGCCGCCTTCCGCGTGGGTTTTCAACGCCTGCGCCAGCATCTTGTCGATCGACGCCTTCTCGGCCGACAGGCGGATGCGCACGAGGCGCCGGCCGCCGATCATGCTCAGCGCCGTCAGGGATTCCTCCAGCCGCATCTCGTCGCCGTCGATGTCGCTGTCGGTCAGGACGGTGACGTTGAAAGGGTCGTTCAGGTCGGGCGTGATCGCCTTGCACAGCACCTCGGCCCGCTCGGCGACGCCGGAACGGTCCTTGCCGTGAATGACGGCCGCGCGAACGCCCTTGTCCGGGCTTTTCAGAAAGCGCTCGATCTCGGGGCGCTTGGAGAGGATCACGGCCGGGCGAGCGCCTGAAGCAGGTCGAGCCGGATCAGGCGGGCCAGCTCGGCGGCGGCGCGCTCCTCGCCATCCTGCTGGGCGGCGATGGCGGCGTAGGGCTGGTCGGCGGCGGCGTAGGTGGTGGTGACGGTCTCGACGCCGGTCAGCGGCGGTGTCGCCCCCGAAAGCGGCGTCAGGGTCCAGGCTCCGCGCACCGTCAGCTCGTAGCGGGTCGCTGTATCGTCGATCCGGCGGCCCAAGGGACGGCGCGATTGTTCGATCACCGTCTCGAGACGGTAGAGCGGCGCCTGCGCGCCATCGCGGCCGAGCGCGTCCTCAAGCTGCTCCCGCACGCGATAGCCGAGACGGTCGTCCTGCGCGGTTACGGCGATGCGGGACAGGGCGCCGCCCGCGCCGGCGTCGCCGTACATCGGCGTGAAACCGCAACCTGACAGTCCCATCAGCGCGACAAGCCCGAGGGCGGCGGCGCGCATCAGGCGGCCACCACATTGACGATGCGATCCTTGACGACGACGATCTTGCGCACGGTCAGTCCCTCCAGCCGCGCCTGAACCTCCGGATCGGCCATGACGATGGCTTCCACCTCGGCCGGCTCGAGTCCCCGGGCGACACGGATTTCGCCGCGGCGCTTGCCGTTGACCTGAATGGGCAGGGTCACCTCGTCGTCGGCCGCCAGCGCCGGATCGAACACCGGCCAGGGCGCGTCGAGGATCATCCCCTCCTGACCCAGCCGCGTCCAGCCTTCTTCGGCGAGGTGCGGGGTGAAGGGGGCGACAAGACCCAGCAGGGCGAGAAGCGCGTCGCGTTTGGCGGCGCCGCCCGCCTTGTCGTGGTCGCGGATGGTCGCGACGAACCCATACAGCTTGGCAATGGCGGAGTTGAAGCGGAAGCCGGCGACGCCTTCGGTCACGGCCTTGATCGCCTTATGCGTCTCGCGAACCAGCGAGGCGTTCGCGGCTTCATCGCCCGCAGGGGCCGGATCAAAGCCGTCGACCTCGGTCCAGACGCGCTGGACGAAGCGGCTGGCGCCCTCGACGCCGCCCGGGGTCCATTGCACGTCGCGCTCGGGCGGGCTGTCGGACAGGACGAAAAGGCGGCCCGCGTCGACGCCGTAGCTGTCCACGATCTCCTGCGGGGCCACGACGTTCTTCTTCGACTTCGACATCTTCTCGATGTCGCCGATGGTCAGGGTCTCGCCCGTCGACAGCTGGCGCGCCGAGCGTTTGCCGCCGTCGTTGATCAGGTCGACATCGGTCGGCTCGACCCAAGCGCCGTCCGCGCGGCGGTAGGTCTCGTGGACCACCATGCCCTGGGTGAACAGCCCGGCGAACGGCTCCTTCACGTTCATCAGGCCGGCGTCCGAAAGGGCGCGGCTGATGAAGCGGGCGTAGAGCAGGTGCAGCACGGCGTGCTCGACGCCGCCGATGTACTGATCGACCGGCAGCCAGCGATCAGCAGCCTCGGCGTTGATCGGCTCGGCGGCCGTCGGATCGACGAAGCGGGCGAAATACCAGCTCGAGTCGACAAAGGTGTCGAGGGTGTCGGTCTCGCGGGTCGCATCCCCGTGACACGACGGGCATTTGACGTGTTTCCATGTCGGGTGCCGGTCCAGCGGATTGCCGGGTTTGTCGAAGGTCACGTCTTTCGGCAGCTCGACGGGCAACTGATCTGCGGGCACGGCGCCGCACGACGGGCAGTGGATCACGGGTATGGGACAACCCCAGTACCGCTGGCGGCTGACGCCCCAGTCGCGCAGACGATAGATGGTTGCGCCCTTGCCCTGACCGGCCGCCTCGATCCGGGCTATGGCCTCGGCCTTGGCGTCCTCGACCGACAGGCCGTTCAGAAAGTCCGAGTGGAACAGGCGGCCGGGGCCGACATAGGCCTCGTTCGCCACCTCGAAGTCCTCTCCCGCCTCATCCGGCTTGACCACGGCAGTGACCGGCAGGGCGTATTTGCGCGCGAAATCCAGATCGCGCTGGTCGTGCGCCGGGCAGCCGAAGATGGCGCCGGAGCCATAGGTCGACAGCACGAAGTTGGCCGCCCACACGGGCACGGTCCGCTCTGGATCAAACGGATGACGCACGCGGACGCCCAGATCGACACCCAGCTTGTCGGCCTTCTCAATATCCGCCTCGCTGGTGCCGGAGCGGGCGCAGGTCTCGATGAAGGCGGCGACGTCAGGGCGATGTCCCGCGATCGCCTTCGTCAGCGGATGGTCGGCCGACAGCGCCAGGAAGCTGGCGCCGAACAGGGTGTCAGGACGGGTCGTATAGACCTCGATCGGATCGCGCGCGTGGTCGGGCTGACCGTCCGGAGACGAAGGCAGGAAGTCCGGGGCTTCGACGATGTCCCACCACAGGGTCGCGCCGCGGCTCTTGCCGATCCAGTTCTCCTGCATCAGCCGGACCTTCTCGGGCCACCGGCCTTCAAGCGTCTTCAGGCCTTCGATGAGATCGTCAGCATAGTCGGTGATGCGCAGGAACCACTGGTTCAGCTTCCGCTTCTCGACCAGCGCGCCGGAGCGCCAGCCGCGGCCGTCGACCACCTGCTCATTGGCCAGAACGGTGTTGTCGACCGGATCCCAGTTGACGACCGAGTCCTTGCGATAAACCAAGCCCCGCTTGAACAGCTCGAGGAACCACGCCTGCTGCTTGCCGTAGTAGGCCGGGTCGCAGGTGGCGAATTCGCGGCTCCAGTCCAGCGACAGACCCAGCAGCTTCAGCTGGTCGCGCATGGCGGCGATGTTGGACCAGGTCCAGTCTCCGGGGTGGATTCCCCGCTCGATGGCGGCGTTCTCGGCCGGCAAGCCGAAGGCGTCCCAGCCCATGGGATGCAGCACGTCAAAGCCCTGCGCCCGCTTCGAGCGCGCCACCACGTCGCCCATCACATAATTGCGGGCGTGACCCATGTGGATGTTGCCCGACGGATAGGGAAACATCTCCAGCACATAGTATTTCGGCTTGCCGGTCGCCTCGGTGGGTGCGCGAAAGGCGTCAGCCTCCGCCCAGCGGGCCTGCTGGCGGGGTTCGGCGGTCTTGGGCTCGTAACGGGCCACGGGAATCCTTCAGGCATCGCTCCTTGAGGGCGCGCCTGAAGGAGGCTGTGATCGTGAGAGAGGGTTAGCCGGCGTTCTGGAGATTAAGCTGGCGCGCCTTGGTCAGGATGGCGTTTTCCAGATCGGTCTCGGTCTGGGCGGCCACCGGGGCCGCAACCCAGCCGCCGGTCGCATCGCGCGTTTCCTTGGTCACGGTGACGTTCAGGGCGTCGGCGCGCAGGCGGGTGTCGAGGATGAAGACGGTCGCCTTGAAGCGCTCGTTCGGCGTTTCCGGGTTGACGTACCAGTCGTAGTTGATGACGCCGCCCCACGGATCAGCATTGGCCAGTGGCATGAACGACAGGGTGTCGAGGGTCGCGCGCCACAGGAAGGCGTTGACGCCGATGCCTGTGCCGGGCGCCGTGCGGGCCTTGCCGATCGTCTCGCCGTTTCCGAACACGTCGCCGACGGTCGGTCCGAAGGGACGTTGGGCCGAGCAGGCGCCCAGCACCAGACCCGAGGCGATCAGGGCGATCGTCGCGCCACGAACCAGCACCATCCAGAAACTCCATTCGATCGGAACATGCGCGGACCTTTCCGCACACGCGCGGGCGCGGACCGATCCCGGTTCCACGCCGAAGCGACGCTCTATAACACGGCGAAAAGGGGCGATGACAAGGCGAAGTCATTGCGGACCCGATGGTAAACGGCGGCGCGGTGTCTGAAATCGGACAGAGTCCGTGACGCGGGGGACACATCAGGCCGTTGAGTCGTACGGAACCGGCCTCTAGCGGGGCCGTTCGGTTGACCGGGTTGTTCGGCGGCGCCTATCTGCTGTCAGTGATCGCGACGGGACGCTCGTCGCGGCGAAAAGGGTTGGATATGCGCACAGGCGCCGTCATCGCTGGACTGGCCGCGGGGCTTTCGCTCCTCGCGATCGCCGACGTGGCTTCGGCCCAGACCGCCCGTGGCCGCACGCCCGCCGTTTCTCTCTCCGACGCCCAGGCCGCCCGCGCCGCGACGCCGCAAGGCCAGTCGCGCCTGCGCTTCACCGAACGCGGCCGCTGGGGTCTTGACCTCAACATGAACCAGCCCGTCGGCCGCGAAAGCGAGCTGGGCGATGTCGAGGCTGGCGCCTACTACCGCGTCAATCCGCGCCTTCGCGTCGGCGCCGCCGCCGGTCTGGCCGAGCCTGAGGCCGATCCGGCTCGCGCCCCCCAGACCGACCGCCGCTCGACCCCGCGGTTCCGTCTGGAATCGATCTTCCGTTTCTAATCTGCTCCGAACGCCGACTGGATCGAGCCGATCGCGGCGATTCCGCATGCGTGCGACCCGATGAGGCCGGCTGCATTCCGGGCGTTTATCCCGCCCAGTGCATAGACCGGGCAGGGCGCGCGGCCAACCAGATCCGAGAACACCTCGACGCCCAGTTCCGGGCGATCCGCCGACGCGCCCCCGGCCGGGAAGACTGGAGACAGGACGGCCGCATCCAGTTCCGACGCCTTTGACAGGACTTGCCGACCGTGGACGGCCCCGGTCAGAAGCCAGCCGGGATGGGCGGCCCTCAAGGCTGCAGCCCGATCCAGCGCCCGTTCGGGCAAGTGCAGGCCGTCGGCGTGGCAGGCCTGCGCCAGTTCTCCATCCAGCCCGACCAGAAGCGTCACCCGCCCTTGTGTCGCCTCCCGCAGGCGCAGGGCGGTCTCGCGGGCGTCGGTCGCACCGAACGCCCGGTACACGACGCCGGAGCCGGCCGGCAGCCGCGCCGCGACTTCCCATGGCCGGGGCGTGCGGACGGGGTCGGTGAAGAACAGGAGCGGCGGCAGCGCGCGCCCGTGGCTGACTTTGGCGGCGTCGCGGGATAGGACGCTGGCGACCTCCCACAGGATTTCGGCGTCTGAACGCTCCATGGCCTCCTCTTCTCCCGATCCGACCCTGTCGTCCAGCGATGTCGCCGCGCGCGTCGACACGGTGCGACGCCGGATTGCGAAGGCGGCACGGGTCGCGGGCCGGGCCGATCCCGTGGTTCTGACGGCCGTCAGCAAGACACAGCCGCCCGAGGCGATCGACGCGGCGCTGGAGACCGGTCTGCGCGTGTTCGGCGAAAACCGGGTGCAGGAGGCGCAGGGGCGATGGAACCGGCGTCGTGCGGGACGTCCTGATCTCGAGTTGCGCCTGATCGGGCCGCTGCAGACCAACAAGGTCGAGGAAGCGCTCGCCCTGTTCGACGTCATCGAGACGCTCGACCGGCCGAAACTGGCCGAGGCGCTCGCCAGGGCGGCGGAAAAAACCGGGAAGCCGGTGAGGGTGCTGGTTCAGGTCAACACCGGCGAGGAGGAGCAAAAGGCCGGCGTGGCGCCGCGGGACGTCGACGCCCTGATCGCCCGGGCGCGCGCGCTGGGTCTGATCGTGGAAGGGCTAATGTGCATCCCGCCGGCCGACGAGGCGCCGGGCCCGCATTTCGCCCTGCTGCGAAAGATCGCGCGACGTAACGGGCTGGACGTGCTTTCGATGGGCATGAGCGGCGATTACGACGTCGCGATCCGCTTCGGCGCCACCCATGTGCGTGTCGGATCGGCGTTGTTCGGGGAACGAAACGTCATTCCCGCGTCCTAAAGCTTGGCGAACCCGCCAAGCCTCGCCATTCTAGAGCCCATGCCGACGCCCAAGACGATCCTCATCATCGACGACGACAACGACCTGCGCGAGGCGCTGGCCGAGCAGTTGGCGCTGCACGAGGCCTTCCGCCCGGTGCAGGCCTCGACGGCTACGGAAGGGGTGCGTCTGGGGCGCGAGACGCGGGCGGACCTGATCCTGCTGGACGTGGACCTGCCGGACATGGACGGCCGCGAGGCCTGCCGCCTGTTGCGCAAGGACGGGGTCTCCACCCCGATCATCATGCTGACGGGTCAGGATTCGGACGCCGACATGGTGCTGGGCCTGGACGCCGGGGCGAACGACTATGTCACCAAGCCCTTCCGTTTCGCGGTCCTGCTGGCCCGAATCCGCGCCCAGCTGCGCAGCCACGAACAGTCCGAGGACGCCGTCTTCCGTGTCGGGCCCTATGAGTTCCGTCCCGCCGCCAAGGTGCTGGTCGACGACAAGGGCAAGAAGATCCGGCTGACGGAGAAGGAAACCAACATCCTCAAGTACCTCTATCGCGCCGGCGCCAAGGCTGTGTCGCGCGAGGAGCTGCTGACCGAGGTCTGGGGCTACAACGCCGGGGTCACGACCCACACGCTGGAAACCCACATCTACCGACTGCGGCAGAAGGTCGAGCCGGAGCCGGGTCAGGCGAGGCTGCTGCTCACGGATGCGGGCGGGTACCGGCTGCAGCCTTAGGTCGGACGCCACTCGCTGAGGCGCGCGCCGGCGGCGGTTTCGAACCGGATGCTGTCCAGGGCGACGGCGACAATGCAGGTCGGGCGCCGATTGGGATTGGTTGCCGAGCATCGCACCGCCTTCCCATCCGGGAACGTCCCGATCCGACCTTCGAGAACAAGGCGATATCCTGCCGTCGGGGCCGCCGGCGGCGTTTTGTCGATGCCCCGAACGGTGAAACTGTAGGGTTCGCCCGCCCGACGGCCAAGACGCGAGCCCTCCGCGGTCTGGATCGCCGCCAGACCGGCGGTGAAGGGTGAGGCCGCCGCGTTCGGCGCCCCGATCTGTGCCTCAATTGGCGGCGAGGCCCCCTGATTTCCGCTTTCGACCGTCGGACTGGATGTGGTGGAAGGGCTCGCGGCAGGACAATCGTCCGACGCCAGCCATGGGCGCGCGATCCAGTAGCCGTCCGCCCGATCCCACATCGGGTCTCCGCTGACGCCGAGCAGGGACGATCGGGTCCAGTCCACGGGGCGAAGGGACAGGATCTGGCTCCGCCGATCCTCTGACCATCGCCAGCTGGCGAGACCATCTCCGGCGAGAGCGACCGCCGTCGGCGACGCGCCTGCGCCCACTGGACCGAAGCAGCCGAACGGAAGGCGCAGGGAAAATGGCCGCCCTGCCAAGGCGGGAGCTGCGGCGTCCGACGCGCCGGCGGCGTGAGCGGACGCCGCGAGAGCTAATGCCGCGACAAGTTCGGTGCGGGACAATGCGGTCGGCGCTACAGGAGATGGCGCAGGAGCGGGAGTCGGGGCGGACGGCGTCTGCGGCGCCGTCTCGCGTTCGCACCCGGCAGCAGCGAGAGACGCGTACACGCAAAGGCTCGCCAGTGTCTTCTTCATGGAACCGTCGCCTCCCGACGCCCGCTAGGTGATCGAAGGCTAAAGCGTTCCGGAGCGCAGGGGGTTCATGAATTTCGACCAGATTGCCGCCTTGGCGGTGCTCGCCGCAGTCATCGCCGCATTGGTGCATGGACGCTTGAGGGCGGACGTCGTGGCCCTCACCGGCGCGGCGGTCCTGCTGATGCTTGGCGTTGTGCGACCCGTGGAGGTTCAGGGCGCATTTGCGAGCCCTGCCGTCATCGCTCTGGCGGGTCTTTTCGTGATCGCCTACGCCATCGAGATTTCCGGACTTCTCGCCTGGCTGATCCGAAAGGCGCAAGGCCTGACCCGTGTTCTGGGCTCCCAGGCGATCTGGCTGGTCATAGCCGTCTGCGGTTCGGTCGGCGGCTTTCTGAACAACACGCCGGTCGTGGTTCTGGCCGCGCCGGTCGTCCGGGATATGGCGACCGCGCTCGACCTCTCGCCCAAAAGATTTCTGATGCCGCTCAGCTATGTGGTCGTGTTGGGCGGGCTTTTGACCTTGATCGGGACGTCCACCAACCTGTTGGTCAACGACATGGCCCGAAACGCCGGCCAGCCCGTTTTCGGCCTGTTCGACATCACGGGAGTCGGCCTCGTCATCGCGCTGAGCGGCGGTCTCTACCTTTACTTCGTCGGCGCCCGACAACTGGATCGACCCGCGCGATTTGAGGAGGTGATGATCCGGCGGCGAAAGCTGGCCGAGGCCCGGGCTCAGCGCGTCGACACGAAGCCGCGATCAAACTGGCTTTCCGGCTTCTTTCGCTTTGGCGAGGGGCGAAGTACGCCGGACGGGTCCGGGGATGGCGTTCTGGGCGACGTTGATCTGTATGAGCAGGGCGCGGACAGGCCCCTGCGTGTCCCACAGGCAGCGGCGTCGATCACTGTCTTTCTCGGGGTGATACTGGTCGCGGCGTTGGGAATCGCACCCATCGCGGCGGCGGCGTTCGCCGGCGCGGTTCTGCTCATCCTCTGCCGGGTGATCACGGCGGACGAGGCCTATGCGGGGCTGCGCCCTGAAATCCTGTTGCTGATCGCCGGAATGGTGGTGGTCGGCATGGCTATCGAGGTTACCGGTCTGGCGGCGGCGGGCGCTACGGGACTGATCGATGTGATCCGACCGCTCGGTCCGTTCGGCGCGCTGATCATCTTCTATGGCGTGACCCTGTTCGCGACCGAGCTTCTGTCGAATGCCACCGTGGCGGTGCTGATCACGCCTGTGGCCGTGGCGCTCGCGGAAAGTCTCGGCGTCGATCCGCGACCGTTTCTGGTCGCGGTCATGATGGCGGCGTCGGCGGCGTTCGCCACGCCCTTCGGCTATCAGACCAATGTGCTCGTCTTCCAGATGGCCGGGTACAGCTACATGGATTTCGTCCGCGTGGGCGTACCGCTGAATCTGGTCACATGGGCGGCGGCCATGGTCGCCATCCCGATCTTCTTCCCGTTCTAGAGCGCCAGATCCATCGTCACCGGGGCGTGGTCGCTGGGTTGTTCCCATGCCCGGACATCGTCATGAATGCGCGCCGAGCCGGCGACGACGGCGCCGCCAAGGCCTGGCGAGGTCCACAGGTGGTCCAGACGCAGGCCCCTGTTTGATTTGCGGAAATCGGCGGCGCGATAGCTCCACCAGCTGGCCAGCCTGGTCGGCTCGGGGATCTGGTCGCGCAGCACGTCGGAGAAGTCGCCGGCGTCCTGCAGGCGGCGCAGGATCTCGACCTCGATCGGCGTGTGGCTGACCACCTTCGACATATAGCGGTGGTTCCAGACGTCGTTCTCGCCGGGCGCGATGTTGAAGTCCCCCGCCAGCACCAGCGGGCGTTGGCGGTCGCGTGCGGCCATGTTGGCGGTCAGCCGCTCGTAGAAATCCAGCTTGTGATCGAATTTCGGATTCACCGCCCGGTCAGGAATGTCGCCGCCTGCGGGGATGTAGAAGTTCTGCACCTCGACCCCGTCCACGACCACGCCGACGCAGCGGGCATGGCCCTCGCGGCAGACGTCCAGCTTCGGCGCCTCGGTGATCGGCTTGCGGCTGGCGATGGCCACGCCGTGCCAGCCTTTCTGGCCGCCGATCTTCAGGTGGGGCAGGCCCATGGCCTCGAACGCGGCGCGGGGGAACTGGTCCTCGAGGCATTTGATCTCCTGCAGGCACAGGACGTCGGTTCCGCTTTCGGCGACGAAGCGGCTGACCTGATCTATGCGCAGGCGAACGGAGTTGATGTTCCAGGTGGCGATGCGAAGCATGGCGCGGTCTTAGCGGGGGACGTGCCGCGCCGCCATGCAATCCCCGCAGTCGCGCGTGATCCCTCGCGCTCAGGCAGCGAGCCGCCGTGCGGCGAGCGATAGCGCCCCTAAGCAAGACAAAGAAACGCCCGGCCGCGGGCGGCCGGGCGATGGATAGTTTGTCTCTCTCTCGCCGCCAGGAAGGGGATGAAATCCAGGGCGGTCGACCAGCTCCCGCCGATCTGTTGCGAAAACACCACAACGCGCAGAAAAAGTCAAACCCGTTTTGGTTGAGGGTCTCTTCTAGTTCCGGCGAGGCCGCTGGGTAGGGTCACGCAACTGGAACAGGCTGGCGGCCAATCCTGATGCCGGCTGCATGGTGGTCAGCTGGGTGCGGGTGCGCACGCCCTGGGCGTCGGTGATGGTCCATTCCTGCAGACGCAGCGGGCTGCCGGCGAAGGCGAGGATGGCCGAGCCGTCGTTGGGACGCGACTGGCTGCGCGCCGTGATGGCGAAGGCGCCCGACTGCATCCGGGTCACCCGCGTAATGACCACGCCCCGGTCCAGCCGGACATTATTGGCGAGGAAGGTCGCCAGCGGCGTCGATCCCAGCGGCACCTGACGGAAGGTGTTCAGGCGCGGGTCGTAGCGTTTGACGTTCGAGCCGTCGGACACCACCAGCAGGCCGGCCGGGTTGGTGTACTCGAACCGCATCTTGCCGGGCCGCTGCAGATAGAAGCGGCCCTCACGACGCACGGCGCCAGAGGTTTCCACGAACGTGCCCTGGGCTGCTGCGAGGCCCTGCAGATAGGCCTGCGCCTGCGCCACGACGGCGCGATCCTCTGCCGAAAGGGCGGCGTTCTGGGCTGCGGCAGGCAGGGCGGCAAGCGCGCCGAGCGCGGCGGCGCCGAAGCCGAAGGCGCGGCGGGAAAGATGGGAATCGAAATCGGTCACGGCGTCTCCAACGTAGCGCTGTTGATCGGTCTGTCTGTCATGCGGAAGCGATCTGACCGGGAAATGGCCCAAGCCTGACCATATTCCGGCGACCGAATGAAGCGCTGTTCATCCGTCCGCGGTTCCAGAAGAGATCAGACCATCGGCGGCGGACCGGCCAGAACGTCGCGTTTGCCGGCGTGGTTGGCGGGAGAGACCACGCCTTCCTGCTCCATCCGCTCGATCAGGGAGGCGGCGCGGTTGTAGCCGATCTGCAGGCGGCGCTGGACGTAGCTGGTCGAGGCCTTGCGGTCACGGGTGACCACGGCGACGGCGCGGTCGTAGAGGTCGTCGCCGGATCCGCCGCCGCCCTCGTCGAAGCTGGCTGCGTCGCCGTCTCCGTCCGGATCGTCGGTGATCAGGTCGAGGTATTCGGGCTCGGCCTGAGCCTTCAGATGCCTGCAAACAGCCTCGACCTCCTGATCCTCCACGAACGGGCCGTGCAAGCGGGTGATGCGGCCGCCGCCGGCCATGTAGAGCATGTCGCCCTGACCCAGCAGCTGCTCGCCGCCCTGTTCGCCAAGGATGGTGCGGCTGTCGATCTTGGAGGTGACCTGGAAGGAGATCCGGGTCGGGAAGTTGGCCTTGATGGTGCCGGTGATGACGTCGACTGACGGTCGCTGGGTCGCCATGATCAGATGGATGCCGGCGGCGCGGGCCATCTGGGCCAGGCGCTGGACCGCACCCTCGACATCCTTGCCGGCCACCAGCATCAGGTCGGCCATTTCGTCCATGACCACGACCAGATAGGGCATGGGTTCGGGGCGGATCTTCTCGGATTCGTAGATCGGGCGGCCCTGTTCGTCGAAACCGGTCTGGACGGTGCGCTCGAAATGCTCGCCCTTGGCCTGGGCCTCCCGGGCGCGGTCGTTGTAGCTGGCGATATTGCGCACGCCGAGCTTTGACATCCGGCGATACCGGTCCTCCATCTCGCGCACGGTCCATTTCAGCGCGACGACGGCCTTTTTGGGATCGGTGACGACCGGGGCCAGCAGGTGCGGGATGCCGTCATAGACGCTGAGCTCCAGCATCTTCGGGTCGATCATGATGAAGCGGCACTGTTCGGGCGTCAGCTTGTACAGGATCGACAGGATCATCGCGTTGACCCCGACCGACTTGCCCGAGCCGGTCGTGCCGGCGATCAGCAGGTGGGGCATTCGCGCAAGATCGGCGACATAGGGCTCACCGCCGATGGTCTCGCCCAGCGCGAGCGGCAGCAGGTGGGCGGGCTTGTCGTATTCGGTCGAGGCCAGCAGGTCGCGCAGATAAACGGTCTCGCGCTTCACATTGGGCAGCTCGATGCCGATGGCGTTACGGCCCTGAACCACGCTGATGCGGCAGGCGCGGGCGGACATGGAGCGGGCGATGTCGTCGGCCAGCGCGACGACGCGGCCGTGCTTCACGCCCGGCGCGGGCACCAGCTCGTACAGGGTGACGACCGGACCGGGGCGGATCTGGTCGATGACGCCGCGGACGCCGAACTCCTGCAGCACGCCCTCCAGCATCTTGGCGTTCTGCTTCAGCGCCTCCTCGTCGACCGAGGCGACACGCTTGGCGGGCTTGGTCAGCATGCCCAATGGGGGCAGGTCGAAACCGCCCGTGGGTTTGGCGAAGTCAAAGGCGGCCTGGCTGTCGTCGATCTCGCGTTTTGACGCCTTCGGAGCCTTGGCGGCTGCGACGCGGGGCTCGGTCTCGGCTCGCGCCGGTTCGGGCGCATGGCCGGGTTCGGGCTCGTCCCAAGGCGGCGCGTCCGCCATGTCGCGGGCGACGGCGGGGTAGGTCTCCGGCAGGTCTTCGGGTTCGGGGGCCGGTCGCGGGCGTGGGGCCGGGCGCTCGATCGCCTGACGCCCGCCTCCGGCGCGAACGGGCTTGCGGCGTGCGCCGCCGGCCCAGGCCAGACCCTCGCCGAGGTCGGAGACGCGCAGCCCGATGGCGTAGCCGATCGCCCAGAGCGCCAGCGGCAGGAACAGAACGCCGGCGATGATCGGCGCGCCGGGAATGCGAAGGGCGTCGCAGGTCATGCGGATCAGGCCGACCACGGCCTCGCCCCACAGACCGCCCAGACCCGAAGCCAGCGGCCACGCAGCGGGCGGCGCGAGGGAGGACAGGCCGGCGGCCAGCGCCAGCACGCCCGCCGTCGCCGACAGCGCCTTCAGCGGCGTGGGCTTCAGACGCTGCTGCAAGGCGTCGCCGATGGCGCGGGCCAGACCGAAGGCGATCAGCAGCAGGGCCGCGGGCCAGGCCGCCAGCCCCAGCGACTGCATGAACAGGTCGGCGAACAGGGCGCCGTTCGCCCCCAGCCAGTTAGTCGCGGCCAGACCCGAGGCGACGTTCAGGCTGGGATCGGCCGGATTCCACGACGCCAGCGCGGCCACCAGCAGCGCCGCCAGCAGCGCCTGCAGCACGCCCCGGAACCGCACCACGAACGGCGCGTCCCACAGGACGCGGGCGCTGATCCAGGCCTGTTTGCCGAGAGCGAGGGCGGCGGACATGCGAAGGGGGTCTCCGGACGGAAGGGTTCGAGCCTCCATCTCGCGCCATCAGGGTTAAGGGCCTGTTTACCGCACCGGAAAAGAGCTGCGGCGCCGGCCTCTATGGACGCCGTGAGGCAGGCGCGCGAAAAGCGGTGCATGAACGCGTCCGACCGCTACGACATCGTTATCGCCGGGGCCGGCATGGCCGGGGCCACGTTCGCGCTGGCGGCGGCGCAGGGCGGCTTGCGGGTGGTGCTGGTGGATCCCCAGCCGTTCAGCGCCCAGCTGGCCCCGACCTTCGACGGACGTTCGACCGCGATCGCGTTCTCGACCTTCCGGATGCTGGACGCGTTGGGCGTAGGCGAGGGGCTGAGGCCGCACGCCTGCCGGATGGACCGCATCCTCGTCACCGATGGCCGACGGCCCGGCGCGGCGTCGCGGGCGGCCTCGTCCGCCTTCCTGCGTTTCGACGCGGACGAGATCGGCGATCGGACGAACGGCGAGCCGCTGGGATATCTGGTCGAGAACCGCCGCATCCGGGCCGCACTGGCGGAGGCGATCACGGCGGCGGGTATTGAGGTCCGGGCGCCAACGGCCGTTGCGGCGGTCGATACCGGTCCGGGCGTCAGCCGCGTCACGCTGGCCGACGGCGCGGTTCTGGAGGCGGCCGTCGTGGTCGGGGCCGAGGGCCGGGGGTCGCTGGTCCGCAAGGCGGCGGGCATCGACACCCTCGGGTGGGGTTACGGCCAGTCCGGCGTGGTGGCGACGGTGGGTCTGGGTCGCGACCACGGTAACGTCGCCCACGAGTATTTCCTGCCCGCCGGCCCCTTCGCCATCCTGCCGCTGACGGAACAGCGCGCCAGTCTGGTCTGGACCGAGACGACGCGGCGGGCCGAAGCCTTGAAGACAGCGTCGGAGGCGGCGTTTCACGCCCATCTGATGCGTCGGTTCGGCGAGTTTCTCGACGACGTCACGGTAGTGGGACCGCGCTTCGTCTATCCGTTGTCCCTGCAGCTCGCCGAGCAGTTGACCGCGCCCCGCACCGCCCTGATCGGAGATGCGGCCCATGCCGTCCATCCGGTGGCGGGACAGGGGCTGAACATGGGGCTGAAGGACGCCGCCGCTCTGGCCGAGGTGCTGATCGAGGCCATGCGGCTGGGCGAGGATATCGGGTCGGAGATCGTGCTGGACCGCTACGCCCGCTGGCGACGGTTCGACAACACGATGCTGGCGGCGGGCTTCGACGGCTTCGTGCGCCTGTTCTCGAACGACGCCCCGCCGGTGCGGCTGGCGCGCGATCTGGGCATCGCTGCGGTAAATCGGGTCGGTCCCCTGCGCCGGGCTTTCATGCAGGTGGCTGGTGGGGGGCAAGGGGATCTGCCGCGCCTGCTGAAAGGCGAAGCGGTCTGAGCGTCAGTCGAGCTGGCGCGCCTCTTCCGGCAGCATGATCGGCACGCCGTCGCGGATCGGATAGGCCAGCTTCGCGCCCTGTGAAACCAGCTCCTGCCGCTCGCGATCATAGTCCAGTTTGCCGCGCGTCACCGGGCAGACCAGCACCTCAAGCAGGCGCGGATCGACGGAGGACGGAGTGTTGAAGGCGTCGGACATGGGAGGGTTCTAACCGCCCGGCCGCCCGGGCGCTACTGCATCCCCGGCGCGTCGCCGTCGCTGACATCGGCGGCGTCGATCCGCATCAGGGCGGTCAGGACGGCGGCGCGGGCGTCGAGGTCGGGCGCTTCGAGCAGGGCCTGCTTCTCCGCGGGCTCGAACGGCAGGGCCATGGACAGGCTGTTGACCAGCGCTTCAGGCGGCGCGCCTTCGGCCGTGTCCCAGTCCAGGTCCAGACCGCGCGTTTCCAGATAGGCCCTCAGGGCATCGAACAGGCCTTCGCGGTCCAGACCTTCGTCCTGTGATCGGGGGGCGGTCAGGTCGCTTTCGAACGGCGCGAATTCGGCGCGGACCTGACGATAGGGGGTCTGGCTGGGCAGCTCGGCCTTGATGCGAAAGCGGGCGCAGCCGGTCAGGGTGATCAGATAGCGTCCGTCCGAGGTTTCGGCGAAAGCCGTTATCCGCCCCGCGCATCCGATCGGCGAAAGGCGCGGCAGGCCGGACGGCCCGCCCGACGGCTGGATCATGCCGATGATCCGGTCGCCGGCCATGGCGTCGTCGATCATGTTCAGATAGCGCGGCTCGAAAATGTTCAGCGGCAGCTGACCGCGCGGCAGAAGGATCGCGCCGGGCAGCGGAAATACAGGGATCACCTGCGGCAGATCGGCGGCCTTGATATAGCTTTGGGCCACCGCGTGATCCTCAGGCGAACAGGATGGAGGAGAGGCGACGCCGGCCGTCCTTGGCGACATCGGACGCCCCGCCCGCCGCCTCGAACACGGTGAGCAGTTGCTTGCGCGCCGCCTGTTCGTTCCACTCGCGGTCGGCGGCGACGATCTTCAGCAGATGATCGACCGCACCCTTCAGGTCGCCGGACGAGGCGAGCGCCCCGGCCAGATCGAAGCGGGCCTGATGATCGGACGGGTCCGCGGCGACCTTCGCCTCCAGCTCGCTGTGTTCACCGGCGGGCGCCGTGGAAGCCAAGGACAGCTGGGCGCGGATGGACTGGACGTCGGGGTCGCGGGAGTCCTGCGGGGCCATGGCGATGGTCTGGCGGGCCTGATCGGCGTCGCCGTCGGCCAGATAGACCCGGGCCATGCCGGCGATGGCGGGTTCATTCCCGGGTTCCAGCGTCAGCACCTGCGCAAAGGCCTGGGCCGCGCCGCCGAGGTCGTTCAGCGACAGACTTTCGTTGCCCAGCTCCAGCAGCTGCTCGACGTCGGAGTTGCCGGACGCGCCGCCGGTCAGCTTGTCGATAAAGGCCTTCAGCTGGCTCTCGGGCACCGCGCCCTGAAAGCCGTCGACCGGCTGGCCGTTGACGAAGGCGTAGACGGTGGGGATCGACTGGACCCGCAACTGGCCCGCATACGCCGGGTTCTTGTCGACGTCGATCTTGACCAGCTTCACCGCCCCGCCCGCGGCGCGGACGGCCTTTTCGATCATCGGCGTCAGGGTCCGGCACGGCCCGCACCAGGTCGCCCAGAAGTCGACCAGCACCGGCTGGGTCTTCGACGCCTCGACCACATCCTTGATGAAGGCGGCGTCGGAGCCTTCCTTGATCAGGTCGTCAGGCAGGGCGGTCGGGTCGGCGAGGCTCATCGAAAATCCTGTCGTGCAATCGGGTAACGCGGCAGCGTTCAGATGGTCGCGAGACGGTCCCCGCTCAAGGCGTCGCAGGCCGCCTTGTCACGTCGGATCGCCGCTCGCGCCGGCCGGGCTCAGTTTCCACCGAATCTTCGTCTCGGAGTCCGTGCGGGCCGAACCGCGCACGACGATCTGCAGCGACCGCCGGGTCAGGCCGTCCTCGACGTGGACCGAGGGCTCGATGGCGACATCGGGCCCGTCGGTGCGGAACCACCAGCCGCGTCCCGAATGGCCGCGCAACAGGATCGAGCGCCGGTCGCGGGCGAGCGAGGCCTGTACCCCGGGCTCCAGCTGGAACCTGACCGCATAGGGGGCGGCGATGGCGCGAACCGTATCGCGGGCGTCGCTGGCCGGATGCAGACGCTCCTCGGCCCGCAGCTCATCCAGTCTCTGATCCAGATAGAGGCGGCGCTGGTGCAGCAGGCCCAGGTCGTGGACCCAGCCGTCGTGCTCGATCTCCAGCCAGACCGCGCCTTCGCCGTCGCGGCGATCGGCCGTGACGTGGAGAGGTCGTCCGATCAGGCGCGGGCCCAACAACTCGGCCTTCCAGCCGCCCAGCGGCTCGGCCGGCGGCGTCTCGCCCAGCGCCAGCGTCGAGTGACCGGCGGGCAGGCGCAGCCCCTGTCTTTCGGAGGCGCGCGACGTCCAGCCGCAGCCGGTGATCAGGCGATCCTTGCCGCAGACTATTTCCAGCGCGATCGGCTGGGCGCAGGCCGAACCTGACCATGCGGCGCGCGCCGGCGGGGCAGCGTCGGCGATAATCGTCAGCAAGGGGCTGTGGATGCGGACCAGACCGCCGAGGGTCCCGGGCGCCTCGTCGGTCGCGGGCTCATCGACCCGGGCGGCGGAGACCCGTTCGACCGTCGAGGGTCCCCCGCCCTGCATCGTCGTCAGCCGTCCGTCCGGCAGGACATGCAGCCGCAGCGCGCCCGAGAGTCGCCCGATGGCGCGCCGGACCGACTCGGGCGGAGTCTCCGACAACTGGGACAGGCCGTCCTCAAGCGTCAGCAGGTCGAGCAGGAGCTCCAGCCCGGCTTCGGGCGAGCGGGAGGCATGGGCGCCGTCATCACCCACCGCGCGATGCAGGGCGGCGGACAGCCGACCCAGAGCCCGGCGGCGGATCGAGGCTCCGGGGCGGCCAGACAGGGCGCTTCCAACCACCGCCGCGGCGACAAGACGCTCCGCCAGCGTGGCGACGCCGCCGGGCGGACGCAGCAACTGGCGCCCGTGGCGGGCGAGAATATCGGCCAGACGCAGACGCTCCGCCTCGGTCGCGACCTGCCCCATCCGCCGCGCGGCGCAGGCGAGATTGAAGCCGCGGCGGGCGAGGATGTCGGGGTCCCAGGCGAAGGGCGTCCAGCGCCGGAAGACGTCGTACCAGGCCAAAGTCAGGCGCAGGGCCTCGCGGGCGCCGCGCTCCTCCTGCGTCATCAGCGACGGCAGCCAGGCGAAGGCGTGCAGATCGACGGCGAAGGCGCGCGTCGGGCTGGGACGATCGAAGGGGTCTTCCGGCGCGGCCGCCTCGAGACTGACGCCGCCGAGCACGAACTTTCCGCCCAGCACGCTCTTGCCCATGGCCGGATCGACCGGACGGAAATCCCGCGGTGTGGAGGCGAAACCGGTGGGTCGACCTCCCCTCAGGGTCTGGGTGTAGCCGGGCAGGCCGTACAGCTCGATCCAGAGCTGGCGGGTCAGGACACGGCCGGCGATGGCGGGCCACAGGCCCGGTCCGGCCTGGGCCCCTGCCCCGCGTACGGGCGTCCGCATCGGTGCGCCGCGCAGGCCGGGGATCGCGCCGGATGACGGCGTTTCCGGATCGGGCGGAGTGAAGGCCAGCGGGCTCATCAGGCCGCCGTCTTCAGCGCCTGGATGTTCGAGGCGTAGGCAGACGGCCCGCCCTTGAACACGAACGAGCCGGCGACCAGCGCATCCGCGCCCGCCGCGACACAGGCCCCGGCGTTGGCGCTGGTCACGCCGCCGTCGACCTGCAGGTTCGCCTTCGATCCGGCGGCGTCCAGAATGGCGCGGGTCTTTTCAATCTTGCGCAGCGTGGTCTCGATAAAGGCCTGACCCCCGAAGCCAGGGTTGACCGACATCAGCAGCACCAGATCGACGAGGTCGACCACCTCCTCAAGGATGGACAGCGGCGTGCCGGGATTCAGCACGACCCCCGCCTTTGCGCCCAACTGGCGGATGCGGCCCAGCGTCCGGTGCAGATGCGGCCCGCTTTCCGGGTGGACGGTCAGGATGTCGGCGCCCGCGTCGCGATAGGCCTCCAACCACGGGTCGACCGGCGCCACCATCAGATGAACATCGAACGGCAGGGTCGTATGCGGCCTGATCGCCTTCACGATGTCCGGACCGAGCGTGATATTTGGCACGAAGTGGCCGTCCATCACATCGACGTGGATCCAGTCGGCGCCGGCGGCTTCGAGCGCCGCGACCTCCTCGCCCAGACGGGCGAAGTCGCTGGCGAGGATGGACGGGCAGATCAGCGGTGCGGCCATGTCCGGGGATTAGGACGGGTTGCGGGCGCGAGCAAGGCGCAGGCTGGGCTTCGACGCCGCAGCGGCCTACACGGTTCGGTCATCAGGGAAGCGGTCATGAGCGAATATGTCGCGACGGTGGACTGGGTCCGGGGCGACCAGTCGTTCTCGGACAGGCGCTACTGCCGCGCCCACGACTGGCGCTTCGATGGCGGCGCGGTGGTCCGGGGATCGTCCGCGCCGTCCAGTGTGCCCCTGCCGATGTCGGACGCAGCCGCGGTCGATCCGGAGGAAGCCCTGGTGGCCTCGGTGTCCAGTTGTCACATGTTGTTCTTCCTCGATTTCGCGGCCCGCGCCGGGCTGATCGTCGATCGCTATACGGACGAGGCGGTCGCCGTGATGGACAAGGACGATCGCGGCCGCACGGCGATCGTTCTGGTCAGGCTGAGGCCTCTCGTCGTCTTCACCGGAACGGATCCGGATAAGGCGACGCTGGACGACCTGCACCACCGGGCGCACGAGGCCTGCTACATCGCCAATTCGATTCGGGCCGAGGTTCGCGTCGAGGCCCGCTGAGCCTTCTCGACCCGGAACAAATAGTGCACAAGGATCGCATGTTCGCCGATTCAACCTTGGTGGAGTCTCCGGCTTCCGCGCCCCTGTCGCTGGATGACGCGCGTGCGGTGCTGGAGCGGGTGTGGGGCCACGCCGACTTCCGGGGCATGCAGGCCGAGGTCATCGAACAGATACTGGCCGGGCGTGACGTGATGGCGGTGCTGCCGACCGGTGGCGGCAAGTCGGTCTGCTACCAGATCCCGGCCATGCTTCGTCCCGGGCTGGGTCTGGTGGTCTCGCCGCTGATCGCCCTGATGACCGATCAGGTCGAGGCGCTGAAGCAGCAGGGCGTCGCCGCCGCCCGGCTGGATTCCGGCGTGTCGATGGACGACCGGTCCGCGATCTGGCGCGCGGCGAAGGCCGGCGAACTGGACCTGCTCTATGTCTCGCCCGAGGGACTGGCGCAGCCGCATATGATCGACCGGTTGCACGACCTGCCGCTCAGCCTGATCGCCATCGACGAAGCTCACTGCGTCAGTCAGTGGGGTCATGACTTCCGGCCGGACTATCGCACCCTTGGTCGACTGGCCGAGCTGTTCCCCAACGTGCCGCGGATCGCCGTGACGGCGACGGCCGATGCCCGCACGCGGGACGACATCGTCCGCTCCCTGCGTCTGGAGGGCGCCCGGGTCGTCGTCGACAGTTTCGCCCGTCCGAACCTGCAGCTCTCGGCAGAGCGCAAGGAGACGGCGTCGCGCAAACGCACCGACGAGCGGGTGATCGAACTGGTCCGGGCGCGTCGAGGCAAGTCGGGCGTCGTCTACTGCGGTTCGCGCGAGGGTTGCGAACGGGTGGCCGAGGCGCTGGTCGGCGCCGGCGTCAACGCCATCGCCTATCACGCCGGCATGGACGCCCGGGCCCGCGATCGGCGGCTGGAGCGGTTTCTCGCCGAGGACGGAGCCGTGATGGTGGCGACCATCGCCTTCGGGATGGGCGTGGACAAGCCGGACGTGCGGTTCGTCATCCACGCGGACCCGCCCGGATCGCTCGAGGCCTACTGGCAGGAGATCGGCCGCGCGGGTCGCGACGGCGAGCCGGCGGAGGGGATCACGCTCTACGGTCCGTCCGACATCGCCTGGGCCCTGCGTCGGCTGGAAAGCCGGCCGATGGCGGACGAGGTCAAGGCGGTGCAGGTGCGCAAGGCGCGCCAGCTGTTCGCCATGCTGGACGGCGCGACCTGCCGGCCACAGGCCGTGCGCCGCTATTTCGGCGAGGCGGAAGCGGACCCCTGCGGCGTCTGCGATGTCTGTCAGGACCCGCCCCAGCTCTATGACGCCACCGTCCCGGCCCAGAAGGCCCTGGCGGCGGTGCAGCGTCTGGATCAGCGCTTCGGGCGCGGCCGCGTCGTCGACCACCTGCTCGGCAAGACGAAGGATGTACAGTCGTGGGAAGAGGGCCTGTCGACCTGGGGCGTGGGCTCGGACATCTCGCCGCACGGATGGCGCGATGTGATCGATCATTTGATGTTCGAAGGCCTGCTCGCCGAGGATCCGAATGAGGGCAAGCCGCTGGTGCGACTGGGTGAGCCTGAGGCGGTGCGCGCGGTCTATCGCGGCGAGCGCCGGATCGAGGTGCGGCGCGCGCCCTCGCGGTTCGACCCCAACAGCCGGTCCGGCAATCCCCGGCGCGGCGGCAAGGGCCGGGTCGCCGAGCTGGAGGCGCTGGACGCCGACGCCCGCGCCCGTTTCGACGCCCTGCGGGCGTGGCGGCGAGACCGGGCCGCCGAACAGCACGTGCCGCCCTACGTCATCTTTCAGGACCGCACCCTGCTGGAGATCGCCCTCCGCCAGCCCCGCAACCTCGCCGAACTGGCGGAAGTCTCTGGCGTGGGACAGTCGAAGATCGAACGTTACGGCGAGGCCGTTCTTGGGGTCATAGAGGCTGCCGCAGCCTAGGTTTTCCGTCCGAACGATGTTCGCCCGGTAAGATTCGTGAAACGTCTCGGAAGGGGCGCCTTAAGCTTTGCGCGTCACACTCAGTGGGTGAATGCTTCGCGCGCCCCTTCTCCGGCCAAAAAGCTGGCTCTCGCCATCGTGCATGAGCCGGAACGTTCGACGCCCGCTCCGCTCGGGGCTCGCGAAGAGCTGCTGCGCTCTCTTTTGCAGACCGCGTCTGACGGCGGCGTGAACCTTGTCGCCACCCGGCCCGACGGCGATGGCGAACGTCTGCTTGGGCAGGCATGGCCCTTCCCGTCCCCTTTCCAGGTCACCATCAGCACGGTGCCCATCAGTGACGGGGTCGATCGGGTCGAGGCGCGGGCGCGTCGGTCACTGGAGCGGCTGGGCCTGCCGCGCGGCGACACCCTGCTGGTCTCCTGCGCCACCGATCTGGCCGGCGCCGAGGGGCAAGCCCTCTGGAGCCGGTTGTCGGAGCTCAAGGCCCGGGGCCTGTTCCGCCGGATCGGCTTCCGCGCCACCATTGCGGACGGCCCTGTCCTGCTGGCCCGGCGTTTCCAGCCGGACGTGGTCCAGCTGCCGATCAATCTTCTCGACCAGCGCGCCCAACGCACGGGCGTCCTGTCCGAGCTGGCCGCGCTGGGTGTCGAGGTGCACGCCGCCTCGGTGTTCGCCGACGGCCTGCTGTTCTTCGGCGGCGAGGCCCTGCCGCCCGAAATGGCGCGCCACGCCCACGAGCTGTCGCGTATTCGCCGGCGTCTCGCCGAAGCCCGCGTCGATCCGATGCAGGCGACCCTCGCCTACGCGCTCAGCCAGCCCGAAGTCGGCCGGGTGATCGCCAGCGTCGCCTCGGCGGCCGAACTGCGCGCGGTCCTCGCGGCCGCCCACGCACCGACCCCCAACCTGAACTGGGACGCGATGCAGCTGGAGCCGGCGACGGCGACTGCCGCCGGCCCCAATTCTCGAGGATCTGGGCGCGTCAGTAGCGCAGCCTGATCCCCACGTAGCCGGACCGACCCGGCTCGCCGTAGCCCAGCACCTGCTGATACCGCTCGTCCGCGAGGTTCTCGACTCGCGCGGTCAGGGTGACGTTCTGCGTCAGTTCGTACGCCGCGTTCAGATTCGCGGTGACGAAGCCGTCGCGGATGGCGGGGGTCGCCGCATTCGTATCCCGGTCTTCCCCTTCCGCCCGCACCGTCAGGGCGCCGGACAGACGCTCGCCGGTCCAGCCGAGGGTGGCCGAGCCCGACTGTTCCGGCACGCGCGCCAGCGGCCGGTCGTTGCTCTGGTCTTTCGCGTCGGTCCAGGCGTAGGCGAGGGTCAGGTCGAACCCGCCGCCCAGCAGGGCCCTGCCTTCCAGCTCGACCCCGTCCGTGCGAGTCTCGTCTATGTTGATGTAGTAGCTGTCGAAGGTGACGGGATCGAAGATGTAGGTGATCTGGTCCTCGACGTTCAGCCGATACAGCGTCGCCCGGCCCTCGATGCGGTCGTCGGACGACCGCCAGCCGATCGCCGCCTCGTAACCTTCCGCCGTCTCGGGCCGCAGCACCGGGAAGGGCTGGGACGAGAAGCAGAAGTCGCAGACCGCCTGGCTGACCGTCGGTGACTTGAAGCCCGTGCCGTATGCGCCGGACAGGGTGAAGCCGGGACCGAATTCCCAGGCCGCCGAGACCCGCCCGGTGGTCTTCGAGCCGAAATCATCCGTGTCATCGAAGCGCACACCGCCGGTGACGCTGAGCGCGTCGCTCACCTGATAGCGACCCGTCGCGAAGATCGAGGTGGTCCCCAGATCGACCGTGTCGCCGGTCGAGATGCTGCCGGCGCTGTCCTCGCGTTCGGCGCCGAAGGCATACGTCGCGGCGCCGGTCTGGCCGTTGGCCTGCCAGCGATAGGCCTGCCGGTCGGCCTCGAACACCGACCCGAAGGCGCTGAAGGTCTCGCGCGCGATGTCCGAGCCGGAGACGCTGAACTGGTGCTCCAGACCCAGGGCCTCTACGCTGGCGCGGACGACGGCCGACCATTGTTCCGACTCGGAGCGGTCTGCGTTGTCCTCGACCGGGAAGCCGTTATCGAGATCGGCCTCGCTTCGGGACCAGCGGGCCGAGCCGTCCAGCTTCACTGTCGGTGAGACGGCGTAACGGCCGCGCAGACCCACCGTGGTGTTTTCGAAGCCGTCAGCCTCGGGGTTGCCGTTGGCCTCGTCGGCGACCGAATTGCCGTCGGTGTCGAAGCGCGAGACATAACCGCCCAGCGCCCAGGTCTCGGTGGCGACGCCGCCGGCCAGACGCCCGCGAAGGGTGTCGAAGCTGCCGGCCTCGGCCTCGGCGCGGACGCCGTTGATCTCTTTAGTGGTGAAGGCGATCACGCCGCCGATCGCGTCCGAGCCCCACAGGGAGGACTGGGGACCGGACAGGATTTCAATCCGGTCAATATCGCCTAGATCGAAGCCCGAGATGTCATAGGCGCCGTTGGGCTCGGCGGCGTCGTTGACCGGGGCGCCGTCGACGAGGACCAGCGTCTTGCCCGGCGTGGCGCCGCGCATGCGGACCTGCGCCACACCACCGAAAAGGCCCGACCGGGTCACCGACAGGCCGGGCACGTCGGACAGGATGTCGGACGCAAAGACGGCGCCGCGCTTTTCGATGGTCGCGCTGTCGATGGCGCGGGCGCCGGGGGTGTCGGCGACGATGGCGGGAATGCGGGTGGCGGTGACCACCACCTCGGGCAGCTCGTCCGGATTTACGGCTTCCTGAGCGTGGGCGGACAGGGGCAGGCAGGCGGCGAGCGCCGTGGAGAAAAGAAGGGTTCGCATGGTTGCGAGGGCTCCGTCAGTCCCCGCGCGAGCGCATCGCGGCGACATGCTGATGGCGACCGACCCGCCCGGAATGGACGGCGCAGGTGTCGGGTCGCCTCGACGGACAAGGCCTGCGAACAGGCCTCTACAAACATGTCCCGCGTCTCTGTCTGGTCCCGGACAGCAACGGACGACGTCGGCGGCCAGGTCTCCTGGCTTGCGGGTCAAAAAAGAACGGTCGCGCCTTCCCGGTTTCCCAGTGACGCCGGAGCAGAGCCCCGGAATGATCGTTCGTCTCGCCGCTCACAGTTGCGGGCACAGCCGCGGTATCACACCGCGTTCCCTTAACCGCCTGAGCGCGCCTATCGCAGCGCAGCAGAGCTTGTGCAAGACGTGCGGATCGCGCTTGAGGCGACGGCCTCGATCCGTCACCCTGCCGACACGCATGAACGCCCCCCTCGTCCACCCGCCGAAAGCCGACGCTATTCCCTCCATGGAAGGCGTCACGCCGTTCATGGCCCAGTATCTGGCGGCCAAGGCCAAGGCGACGGACGCCATCCTGTTCTTCCGCATGGGCGACTTCTACGAGCTGTTCTTCAAGGACGCCGAGATCGCGGCGGCGGCGCTGGGCATCACCCTGACCAAGCGGGGCAAGCATCAGGGCGACGACATCCCCATGGCCGGGGTGCCGGTCCATGCGCTCGAAGGGTATCTGGCCCGCCTGATCCGGCAGGGCTTCAAGGCGGCGATCTGCGAGCAGCTGGAGGACCCGGCCGAGGCGAAGAAGCGCGGGTCAAAGGCTGTCGTCCACCGCGACATCGTGCGGGTGGTCACGCCGGGGACGCTGACAGAGGATTCCCTGCTGGACGCCCGGGGCGCCAACCGACTGGCGGCGGTTGCGGTGCGCAGGGGTCGGGCCGCCGTGGCGGTGGTGGAGCTGTCGGCCGGCGTCGTCGACGTCGTCGCCTGTTCGCTCGAGGATCTGGGCGCGACCCTGTCGTCGTTTCGGCCGTCGGAAGTGCTGGTCCCCGATCGTTTGTTTTCCGACGAGGCCACGAAGGACGCACTGAACGGCTCCGGCGGCGTGGTGCAGGCGCTGCCGCAGGCGCTGGCTGAACCGGTTGGCGCACGGGCCCGGGTGGAGCGGCTGTACGGCGTGGCCTCGCTGGACGGGTTCGGCGGGTTCGAGGAGGCGGAAGTCTCGGCTCTGGGACTGATCGCCGCCTATCTGGAAACGACGCAGGCCGGGAAGATCCCGGCGCTGGTCCCGCCGCGCCGCTCGGGCGACACCGGCTTCCTCGCCATCGACCCGGCGACCCGGCTGAGCCTCGAGATCGACCGGACCCAGCGCGGCGAACGCGAGGGCTCGCTGCTGGCCTGTATCGATCGCACCGTGACCTCCGGCGGCGCGCGGGCGTTGGCCGAGCGGATCGCCCGGCCCTTGCGCGAGCCGATCGCGATCAATCACGGCCTGGACGCGGTCGAGTGGCTGCTGGAGCGGCGCGATCTGCGACGCGACCTGCGCGACGGGCTGAAGGCCTCGTCCGACGTGGCGCGGGCCGTATCGCGGCTGGCGCTCGGACGGGGCGGACCGCGCGATCTGGCGGCGATCCGCATCGGCCTGTCGATCGCGGAGGGCGTCGTCGGCCTGTTCCCGCCCTCGCCGGACCCGCTGACGGGCCCGCCGGCGCGCATCGCCGCCTGTCTCGATCGGCTGACCCTGACGCCTGAACTGGGACGGCTGCTGGTCGATCTGGCAGAGGGTCTGGTCGCCGAGCCGCCGCATCTGGCGCGCGACGGCGGCTTCGTGAACCCTGACTTCCGGCCCGAACTGGATGAGGCCCGCCGCCTGCGCGACGATAGCCGCCGCGTGGTCGCCGATCTGGAGGCCCGGGCCGTCGCCGAGTCCGGCGTGGCGTTCAAGGTCCGGCACAACGCGGTGCTCGGCTACTTCCTGGAGACCAGCGCCAAGGCTGCAGAGCCGTTGATGCGGCCGACCGGGGAAAGCCCCTTCATCCACCGCCAGACGTTGGCCAATCAGGTCCGCTTCACGACGGTTGAACTGTCCGAGCTGGATGCGAAGATCAGTCAGGCTGGTCATCGGGCATTGGCCATCGAGGGCGAGACGTTCGAGACATGGCGGCGCACGGTCCAGTCGCTGGCCCAGCCGCTTCAGGCCGTGGCCGAGGCGATGGCCGAGCTGGACGCCCACGCCGCCCTCGCCCAGTGGGCCGAGGAGGTCGGCGCGGTCCGCCCGATTGTGGACGACACCACCTGTTTCGACGTCACGGCCGGAAGGCATCCGGTGGTGGAGGCGGCGGTCAAGGCGGCTGGCGATCCCTATACGCCGAACAATTGCCGGCTGGACGGTTCCGGCGCGGGCTGCGCGCGCCTGTCGATCGTCACCGGGCCGAACATGGCGGGCAAGTCGACCTTCCTGCGCCAGAACGCCCTGCTGGTCGTGCTCGCGCAGGCCGGGGCGTTCGTACCCGCGAAGGCGATGCGGCTGGGCGTCGTCGATCGCCTGTTCAGCCGCGTCGGCGCCGGCGACGATCTGGCGCGGGGCCGGTCCACCTTCATGATGGAGATGGTCGAGACCGCCGCCATCCTGACGCAGGCGACGGATCGCAGCTTCGTGGTGCTGGACGAGATCGGGCGCGGCACCGCCACCTACGACGGTCTGGCCATCGCATGGGCGACGGCCGAGGCTCTGCACGACGCCAACCGAGCCCGCACCCTGTTCGCCACCCACTATCACGAGCTGGCCGGGCTGGAGACGCGGCTGGCCCACGTCTGCAACCTGTCCATGCGGGCCAAGGAGTGGAACGGCGAGCTGGTCTTCCTGCACGAGGCCGCGCCGGGCGCCGCTGACCGTTCGTATGGCGTGCAGGTGGCGAAGCTGGCCGGCGTGCCGCCGTCGGTGGTCGCGCGGGCGCGGCAGGTGCTGGACCGGCTGGAGGGCGAAAAGGCCGCCGCCGCCAATCTGGACGACCTCCCCCTGTTCGCCGTCGCCGAACCCGCCGCCCCGCCGCCGTCCTCGGCGGTGGATGACGCGCTCAAGGGCATCGAGCCCGACGAGATGACCCCGCGCGAGGCGCTGGAGGCGCTCTACCGTCTCAAGACCCTGTCACGCTGATCAGGGCCGCGCCAGGTCGAAGACGCAGACGGTGCGCCAGCGAGGGTGGGCGCCGCAGCCCACGCCGATGAGCTGATAGGTCGGGTTGAACAGGGTCGTGCGATGGCCGCGATCCGGCACGCCGTCGTCGATGATCAGCTGCATGACCACGTCCTCGGGGCGGTGCGGGCCATAGGCGATCGCCTCGCCCATGGCGGTCCAGCGTCCGCTACGTCGCATGCGGTCGAAGGGATTGGAGCCATCCGATCCCGCATGACCATCGCCGCCGGAGCGGCCCTGATCGGCGGCGTGACCCGCCGCCGCACGATCCAGCGCTGCGCGTCGGGTCACCGGAGTCAGCGGCGCCTGACGCTCCAGAAAGGAGATGGCTTCGTCGACGGCCGCGACGCCCTCCTGCGTCTCCACGGGGATTTCGCCCGGATATTCGATGCGCCCGTCGCGATAAACCTGCCGGAAGCGACGGACGCGCTCGGCATAGGCCTGCGGATCCGTCCTCGCGGCGTTCAGCGACGCAAGCGCAGCCGCCTCGAAGGCGGCGTCCGTAACTACCGGCGCAGGCGGGCGAACCGGCAGGGGCGATGAGGGCGGCGCGGCGCAGGCCGACACGGCGATGAGGATGGCGAGCGGGATCAGGGCGAAACGCATCGGACGACTGTCGCGCGGCGATCCGCACGGGTCTATAGCTGATCCATGCGCGACACCCTCCCCGCCCGCGCGCCGTCGCTCCCTTCCGGCGCGTGACCCAGTCCCTCGACGATCGGCTCGCCGAGGCCGCGACGGCCGTCGATGTGCGCGCCGCCGTGGCCGGTCTGTTGCGCGAAAGCTGGGAGGCGGCCCGCGCCCGCGCCGCGCGACGGCTGGAGGCCGGCGGCAATGGGGTCGAGGTGGCCCGGCTCTACAGCGGCGCGGCAGACGAGATGCTGACCGCCCTGTGGCGCTTCACGACCGCCATCCTCTATCCGGCGCCGAATCCTACCGAGGCCGAAAGGCTCTGCCTTATCGCGACGGGCGGCTACGGTCGTGGGGTCCTCGCGCCATTCTCCGATCTTGACCTGATGTTCCTGCGGCCGTGGAAGTCGACTTCGCGGACCGAGCAGGTGACCGAGTTCATGCTCTATGTCCTCTGGGATCTGGGGGTGAAGGTGGGTCAGGCGGCGCGGTCGCTGGACGAGTGTCTGGCCTTGGCCAGATCCGACATGACGGTCCGGACTTCGCTTCTGGAGGCACGCTGGCTGGCGGGCGATGAGGCGCTGGCTGCCGACTTCACGACCCGGTTCCACGCCTTCGTCCGCAAGGCCGACCCCCGCCCCTTCATCGCCGCCAAGTTGGAAGAGCGGGACGTGCGGCACCAGAAGGCCGGCGCCGTGCGCTATCGGGTCGAGCCCAATGTGAAGGACGGCAAGGGCGGTCTGCGCGACCTGAACACCCTGTTCTGGATCGCCCGGTCGCTGGCGCCGGACAGCCCGCTGGGCGAGCGTGTCATGGAGGGGCTGCTGACGCCTCGCGAGCGGCGGGTGTTTGAGGAGGCGTTCGACTTCCTCTGGCGCACGCGGGCGCACCTGCATCTCGTCGCCGGGCGGGCCGAGGAGAAGCTGACCTTCGACCTGCAGCCCGAGGTGGCCCGCCGCATGGGCTGGCGCGGGCGTGGCGACGAGCCGGCGGTCGAGCGGTTCATGCGCCGCTATTTCCTCGTCGCCCGAGACGTCGGCGGCCTGACCCGGGCCATGTCGGCCAAGCTCGAATCCCTGCACCAGAAGCCGACGCTCAGCCTGTCGCGCCTGATCCCCGGACGCCGCCGCAATCTGGGCGTCGAGGGTTTCATCGAGGCGTCGGGGCGATTGTCCGTGACCAGTCCGGAGGTCTTCGTCGCCGATCCCGCGAAGCTGCTGATCCTCTTCCGTGTGGCGGATGAGCACGACCTCGACCTGCACCCCGACGCCTTTTCTGCCGTCACCCGCTCGCTGTCGCTGGTCACGCCCGGCCTGAGGCGCGACCCGGAGGCGACGCGCGCCTTCCTCGACATTCTGGCCCAGGGCCAGCGGCCCTATCGCGTGCTGTCGATGATGAACGAGACCGGCCTGCTGGGCCGGTTCCTGCCCGAGTGGGGGCGGATCGTGGGCCAGACCCAGTTCAACATGTACCACGCCTATACGGTCGACGAGCACACGCTGCAGGCCATCGGCATCATCAACGACATCTGGCGCGGCAAGCTGGGCGCCGATCATCCGGTGGCGACCGAGATCGTCCATCGGATCGACGATTTCGAGGCCCTGATGCTGGCTATGCTGCTGCATGACGTGGGCAAGGGCGGCGACCGGGGACAGCTGGAGGACGGCGCTATCGCCGCCCGTCGCGCCTGTGACCGGCTGGGGCTCGATCCGCGAAGGATCGAGTTCGTGGTCTGGCTGGTGCGCAACCATCTGGCGCTCAGCGACTACGCCCAGAAGCGGGATGTGTCCGATCCGGCCACGGTGCGCGCCTTCGCCGAGCTGGTGGGCGATCCGGAGCGGCTGCGCACCCTGCTGATCCTGACCGTCGCGGATGTGCGGGCGGTCGGTCCCGGCGTCTGGAACGGCTGGAAGGGTCAGCTGATGCGCGAGCTGTACAAGCGCACCGAGACGGTCTTCCGGGGCGAGGATGTCGCCCGCGCCGATCCTCTGGCCGACTATCCGCGCCTCGTGTCCCGTGCGCGAGACATTGGGGCGGCGGCCGAGGCTCTGGCCAGTTGGGACGGCGAGGACGAGGCGGTTCGGTCGGCGACGCGGGTCGCTGTGGCGGCGCGCGACCGGCCGGGCCTTTTCGCCGATCTGGCCGCCGCCCTTGCGGACGCCGGCGCCGACGTCGTCAACGCCCGGGTGGCCACGGCCGAGGACGGACTGGCGCTGGATATCTTCGAACTGCAGGACGGCTCGGGCGCGCCCTATGGCCAACTGGAGCCGCGCCGCCTGACCCGGCTGATCGGGGCTCTGGAGGCGGCTGCGGCCGGCGAGCCGCACAGCCGGGAAACGCCCTCGGTCCAGCCCAACTCCCGTCGCGCCGCCTTCGACGTGCGGCCGGTGGCCCTGATCGATCTCGAAGAGACGCCGGATGCGGCGGTGGTCGAGGTGTCCGGCGCGGATCGGCCGGGCCTCTTGGCTGACCTCGCGCGAGCGCTGTCCGACGCTGGCCTGTCGATCCGTTCGGCCCACATCGCGGCCTTCGGCGAGCGGGCGGTGGACGCCTTCTATGTGACCGATCGCGACGGCGGGAAACCGAAGGCAGGGCGCGGTCTGGAGCGCCTGCGTGCGGCTCTTGAGGCGGTGCTGGATCACCGGGATCCGGCGGCCGGTCGCATCTCGACGCCGGTGCGCGCGTCGCTCAGGGACGTCTCGGATTTCGCGCCGCGCCGCGCCCCCGTATCGCCGCGTCCGGAAGCAGGCTAATCCGCGTCGCATGAGCCTGGCCCGCAACACTCTCGTTCAAGCGACCCTGACACTGGGCAGCCGTGTGCTCGGTTTCGCCCGCGACATGGCGCTGGCCGCCCGCTTCGGCCAAGGACCGATGATGGACGCCTGGGCCACGGCCCTGATGCTGCCCAACCTGTTCCGCCGCCTGTTCGCCGAAGGGGCGTTCGCGCAGGCCTTCGTGCCGGTCTACGGCGGCGTCCGGGCCCGTGAGGGCGAGGAGGCGGCCGCCGTCACGGCCAGCGAGGCGCTCAGCTTCATGTTCGCTGTGGTCGCCGGGTTCTGCATCCTGCTGCAGGTCTTGATGCCGTGGATCATGCCGTGGCTGCTGTCGGCGTGGCGGCACGATATCGGCGTCATGCAGGTGGCGGTCACCGCGACCCAGCTGGCCATGCCCTATCTGGCCTGCATGACCATCGCGTCGCTGTTGTCAGGGGTGCTGAACACGGCCGGGAAGTTCGCCCTGTCTGCGGCCGTGCCGGTGTTCCTCAACCTGTGCACCCTCGTGCCCCTGCTGGCGCCGACCGTGCTGCCGATGAGCCAGCCGGACACCCTGCTGGCCACCTCGGCGGCGGTCACTGTCTCGGGCGTCGTTCAGGCCGGCCTGCTGTGGTGGGGCGTGCGCCGGCTCGGTGTGAAGCTGAAACTGGGCTTGCCGCGACTGACGCCGAACGTGAAGCGGGCGCTGGCGCTGGCCGTGCCGGGCGCACTGGCCGGCGGGGCGATGCAAATCAACTCGGTGGTCAGTCAGGTGCTGACGGGTTCGGACGAGGGCGCCCGCTCGGTGCTCTACAACGCCGACCGCCTGTACCAGCTTCCGCTGGGCCTCGTCGGGGTGGCGATCGGTCTGGCGCTGGTGCCGCGCCTGACGAAGGCGTTCGTGTCGGGCGATCACGAGGGCGGTCGTCGCACGCTGGACGACGGCATCACCCTCGCCATGGCCTTCACCCTGCCCGCGGCGGTGGCCCTGTTCGTGATCCCCTTCTTCATCATCGACGCCACCGTAACCCGGGGCGCCTTCACCAGCGCCGACGCCGCGCGCACGGCCGATGTGCTGCGCCACTTCGCCTGGGGCGTGCCGGCCTTCGTGCTGGCCAAGGTGCTGACCCCGCCTTTCTTCGCGCGGGAGGATACGCGCCGGCCGATGATCTTCGCGGTGTCCGCCGTCATCTTCACGGTCATCATCGGCTCGGTCCTGTTCTTCCAGCTGAAAGCGATGGGGATCGACGGCGTGCTGGGTCTGGCGATCGCCACCAGCCTGTCCGCCTGGGTGAATGTCGCGCTGCTGGGCGGAACGCTGATCCGCGAGCGCGCCTGGTCGCCGTCGCCGAGGTTCTTGTCGCGCATACTTCGGGTTCTGGCCGCGAGCGCCGTCATGGCCGGCGCCCTGTTCGCGGCGGACGTCTTCTACGGTCTGCTCAGCCGCGTCTTCCTCGCCAAGGAGATTGCGGTGCTCGTGGTCTGCGGCGCCGGCGCGGCCCTTTACGGCGCCTGCCTGATCGCCTTCCGGGCCGTCAGCCTGTCGGAGCTCAAGGGGGTGCTGCGCCGCGAGCCCGGCGGGTCAGTCTCGTCCGGTCTGGACTGACCGGCGGCGAGACGATAAGCGCCTTGGCATGATAATTTCGGGACTGAACGCCGCCGGCCGGCGATGGCGCGGCTGACCTTCCAGCGCCTTGCCCATGCGCGACGTCGCGCGCCTGATCCAGACTTCCTCCCGAGTACCCGACCATGACCGACCAGACCCCGGCCCCGACCGCCCCGGCTTATGAGGGCCCGCGCCGCATCCTCAGCGGCATCCAGGCGTCCGGCGCCCTGCACCTCGGCAACTATCTGGGCGCCCTGAAGCGCTTCACCCAGCTGCAGGACCAGGGCGCGCCCTGCTTCCTGTTCGTGGCCGACCTGCACGCCATCACCGTGTGGCAGGACCCGGCTCTGCTGACCGCCCAGACGCGCGAGATCGCGGCGGCCTATCTGGCCTCGGGCCTCGACCCGGCGAAGTCGGTGATCTTCCCGCAGTCGGCGGTGCGCGCCCACTCCGAACTGGCGTGGGTCTTCAATTGCGTCGCCCGCCTCGGCTGGCTGGACCGGATGACCCAGTTCAAGGAGAAGTCGGGCAAGCACAAGGAACGCTCGTCGGTCGGCCTCTACACCTATCCGGTGCTGCAGGCGGCGGACATCCTGCTGTACAAGGCGACCGAGGTGCCGACCGGCGAGGACCAGAAGCAGCATCTGGAGCTGACCCGCGACATCGCCCAGAAGTTCAACACCGACTTCGGCGTTCCCGGCTTCTTCCCGTTGCCCGAACCCCTGACGCAGGGGCCCGCGCCGCGGGTGATGAGCCTGCGCGACGGGGCGGCCAAGATGTCCAAGTCCGATCCCTCGGACCAGTCGCGCATCAATCTGACCGACGACGCCGACACCATCGTCGCCAAGATTCGCAAGGCCCGCACCGATCCGGACGCCCTGCCCGAGACGCTCGAGGGGCTGGAAGGCCGCGCCGAGGCGAAGAACCTCGTCACCATCTACGCCGCGCTGGCCGATGTCAGCCGTGAGGCCGTACTGGCCGAGTTTGCGGGACAGGGCTTCGGCCAATTCAAGCCGGCGCTGGCTGATCTCGCCGTCGCCTCCATGGCCCCGGTGACCGCCGAGATGCGTCGTCTGATGGCGGATACGGCCGAGATCGACCGGGTGCTGAAGGACGGCGCCGAACGGGCCGCAGCGGTCGCCGATCCGGTGGTGGACGAGGTCAAGAAGATCGTCGGTTTCTGGCGCGCCTGACGGCGGTTTCCGGCCCCGGTCTTCGTCAGGGGCTGGCGAAGGGCTACGGTTGGGCTAGATCGCTCTGATGACGATGACCCATCCGCTCGACCGGGCCGTATGGAACGCCCTGACCACGCGACAGGCCTCGCTGGCGATCCGCGAAGGCGGCGTGCTGCGGTTCGATGGGGACTACGCCCTGTTCGCGGCCGCCACGCCGGAGGCCACGTACGCCGACTGGGTCGCCCTCGCCCGCACGACCGGCCCGGTTGCGCTGTTCGAGGTCGACCCGGTTGTGCCGGACGGTCTCGTCGTGACCAACCGCATCGATTGCCAGCAGATGGTCTGCGAGGCGCTGACCGCTGGCGGGCGCGAGGTCGACTTTGAGCCGCTGACCGACGCTGACGGGCCCGAAATGCTGGCGCTGGCGACGCTGACCCAGCCCGGCCCCTTCTTCTCGAAGACGCATCTGCTGGGCCCGTTCATCGGCCTTCGCCATGAGAGCCGGCTGATCGCGATGGCCGGAGAGCGATTGAGCCTCGACGGCTTCAGCGAGGTCAGCGGCGTCTGCACCCATCCTGACCATCGCGGGAAGGGCTATGCCGGCGCCCTGATGCGGGTGGTGACGCAGCGCATCCTGGAGCGTGGGGACACGGCCTTCCTGCATGCGCGGATCGCCCATGACGCGACCATCGCCTTCTACGAAACCCTCGGCTTCAAACGTCGGACGACGCCCAGCTATCTGGTGATGGCGTCGGCCTAGGCGACCCGGTCCAGCCGCGCGACGAAGAAGCCGTCCAGTCCGCCCTTTTCCGCCCACATCGACGGCAGGATGCGCAGCCAGCCTTCCGGCGTCAGGGCTTCGGCAGGGGCGCCGAGCGCGGCCGGGTCGACGGGCGCGGTCTTGAAGGCCGGGTTGCGGCGCAGGAAGGCGATGATCTGGGTCTCGCCCTCTTCGCGCTCCATCGAGCAGACGCAATAGACCAGACGCCCGCCCGGCTTCACCCGTTCTGCGGCGGCGTCGAGCAGGCGATGCTGCACGTCGGCCAGTTTGGCGACATCGGCGGGCTTGGTGGCGCGCAGGACTTCCGGATTGCGGCGGAAGGTGCCCGTGGCGGTGCAGGGCGCATCCAGCAGGACGGCGTCGAACGTGCGGTCGTCCTCCCAGTCCTCGGCGGGGACAGCGACGATCTCGGCCGACAGGCCCGTGCGCTCAAGATTGGCGCGCAGGCGCTTCAGGCGGGTCTCCGACCGGTCCAGTGCCACAACGGCGGCGCCCGAGGCCGCCAGCTGCAGGGTCTTGCCGCCCGGCGCGGCGCACAGGTCGGCGACGATCTCGCCAGCTTTCGGGGCCAGCAGGCGCGCGGGAACGGCGGCGGCGGCGTCCTGCACCCACCAGTCGCCGTCCTCAAAGCCGGGCCAGGCCGCAACATCGCCGCGCTTGCCCGTTCGCACCGTCCCGCCGGTCAGGGCCTCGCCGTCCACCGAGGCGGCCACCGCAGCCGGATCGACGGCGGGCTTCATGCTCAGGTCCGTCGCCGGCTCGTCGCGCGCGACCAGAGCCAGCGCGGCCAGCGTCGCCTCGCCATAGGTCGCGCGCCAGCGGGCGGCGATCCAGTCGGGCAGGTTGCTCTCGGCCGTGGTCAGGCCGGGACCTTCGCGGTCGACGCCGCGAAGCACAGCGTTGACGAGGTTCTTGTAGGGGCGGGTCTTGGGATCGCGCTCGGCCAGTTTTACGGCCGTCGACACCGCCGCGAAGGCCGGAGTCTCCAGCACCAGCGTCTGGGCCAGCGCGACGCGGAGGATGGTGCGCACGGCCAGCGGCGGGGCTTTCTGCAAGCGGCGGTCGAGGATCTGGTCGATCTCGCCCAGCCGACGCAAGGCGGCCATGGCGACGGCGCGGGCGAAGGCGCGATCCGGTCCGGGCAGGGCGGCGACCTCGCGGAACGACAGGGCGGCGTCCAGACCGCCACGGCCTTCCAGCGCCGCGTTCAGCAGGACGCCGGCGGCCAGCCGCGCCTCGACGCCGATGTCGGCGGCCTCGTCGCGGACCTCCTGTCGGGGCGGGCGGGGTCCGCGGATCTTCTCGGCCATGCGGCGTCCACGCGCCGCCGAACTGCGGCCCGTCGCGGGCGGGGGGCTCAAACGGACACCTGCGTGCCCAGTTCAACAACCCGTCCGGGCGGAATGTGGAAGAAGTCGGTGGGATTGGCCGCGTTGCGCATCATGAAGATGTACAGCTTGTCCTGCCACAAGGGCATCCCCTGCGTCGCCGACGCGATCACCGAGCGGCGACCGAGAAAGAAGCTGGTCGCCATGATGTCGAACTTCAGACCCTGGCGGCGGCAGATGCTGAGCGCGCGCGGCACGTTCGGCGTTTCCATGAAGCCGTAGCTGATGGTCAGCTTCTTGAAGTCGTCCGAGATGGGCTCGATCGTGACGCGCTGATCTTCGGGCACGCGCGGCCGATCGGCGGTGCGGACGGTCAGGATGACGTTCTTCTCGTGCAGCACCTTGTTGTGCTTGAGATTGTGCATCAGGGCGACCGGGGCGACGTCGGGGTCCGAGGTCAGGAAGATGGCCGTGCCGGGCGCGCGGTGGGGCGGCCGGGCCCTCAACATCTCGATCAGATCGGCCAGCGGCAGGCTGTCCTTGCGAGTCTTGTCGGTCAGGATCTGGGTGCCGCGCACCCAGGTCCACATCAGCAGGATCAGGGCCGCGCCCAGCACCAGCGGCATCCATGCGCCGTCGGGGATCTTCAGCAGGTTGGAGGTCAGGAAGACGCTGTCGATGAAGCCGAACGGGATCAGCGTCGCCAGCACCGCCCATAGCGGCCACTTCCACTTCAGCCGGATGACCGAGTACGCCATCAGGGTGTTGATCAGCATCACGCCGGTGACGGCTACACCGTAGGCGGCGGTCAGATTGGCCGAGCTCTGGAACACGAACAGCAGAACCAGCACCCCGATCATGAGGAAGGTGTTCACCGCCGGCACGAAGATCTGGCCAGCCTGGGTCTCGGAGGTGTTCTTGATGTCGATGCGGGGCAACAGGCCCAGCTGGACCGCCTGCTGGGTCACCGAGAAGGCGCCTGTGATCACGGCCTGCGAGGCGATGACGGTCGCGACCGTGGCGAGCAGCAGCATGGGCCAGTAGATGGCCTCGGGCACCATGCTCCAGAACGGGTTCTCCGACGCGGTCGGATTATCGAGGATCAGGGCGCCCTGTCCGAGGTAGTTCAGCGTCAGGCAGGGCAGGACGAAGGCGATCCAGCCGATGCGGATCGGCGCCTTCCCGAAGTGGCCCATGTCGGCATACAGCGCCTCGGCGCCGGTCACGGCGAGGAAGACGCTGCCGAGGATGACGAAGCCCAGGAAGCCGTCGTTGATCAGCAGCTGCACGCCGTAGTGCGGCGACAGGGCCCTGAGCACGCTGATGTCGTCGAAGATGTGGATCAGGCCCAGAATGCCCAGACTCAGGAACCAGACGGCGGTGATGGGGCCGAAATATTTGGCCAGACCCGCCGTTCCGCGCGCCTGGATCATGAACAGGCCGATGAGGATGCCCGCCGACACCGGCACGATGAAGGGATCCAGCGATCCGCCCACGCCCGGCGCGTCCTTGACGCCCTCGATCGCCGACAGCACCGAAATGGCCGGCGTGATGATGCCGTCGCCGTAGAACAGCGCCGCGCCGCAGACGCCGAGGATGAAGATCAGGGCCGAACGTTTGCCCAGCGCGTGCTGCGCCAGCGCCATCAGCGCCAGGGTGCCGCCCTCGCCCTTGTTGTCCGCCCGCATCAGGAACATGACGTATTTGAACGTCACCACGACCATCAGCGCCCAGAAGGCCAGCGAGACCACGCCGATCACGGCCAGATCGCCGCCCACGCCCTCGCGCGCATGGCCGATGGCCTCGCGCAGCGCATACAGCGGGCTGGTGCCGATGTCGCCGAACACCACGCCGATCGCGCCGATGATCAGCCCGGCCTTGCCGTGCTTCACATGGCCGCCCTCGCCCGCCGCCGAGGGGTGCGGGTGAGCCGGAGCGACGTGTCCATCGGCGGCGGTTTTGGGATTTTGGGAATTGGCGGCGGAGCCGTCTTCACCTTGGGGAGCAGCCCCGGCCATGAAGTTCCTCCGGGACGCCGCCCGATGCGGTTCCCATCAAAAGAGCGGCGAGCCTTTAGGCTCTTTCCGGAGCCGTATCAATCGTGCTGCAGGTGCGAAGGTTGCACCGGTTTGTGAAAGGACGCGAGAGGCCCTATCTTCACGGTTGAAACGCCATGTCAGACAGCCAGAAATTCCCCGTCGCCGCCCATTCGTTGGCCTATCTGGCCCACAAGGGCGCCTATTCGCCCGCCGATGCGGCGGCGAGCGCGGTGCTGGCCGCCTCCGTACCGACCAATCCTGTCGTGGTGCGCCGTGTGACCGCTCTGCTGGCCAAGGCGGGGCTGATCGCCACGCGGCCGGGCGCATCCGGCGGCGCATGGCTGCTGCACCGGCCCGAGAACATCACGCTGGATCAGGTGCTGAAGGCCGTCAACGGCTGCGCCCATCTGGGCTCGACGCCGGCGGGCGCGCGGGGCTGCCCGGTCAGCGAACATATTCCCCGGCAGGTGGCCAAGGCCCTGACCGCCGCCGATCAGGCCGCGGGCGAGGCCCTGTCGAAGATCACCATCGCCGATCTGCTGGCCGAGAACCCGCCGTCTCTGGCAGGCTATGCGCCGCATTCGTCCTGCCCCGTCGCCGCCTAGGCCGCGATGAGCCTGCCGTCCCGGCGACGACCGACCATCCTGATCACCGGCGCCTCGGCCGGCATCGGCGCGGCGCTGGCGCGGGTTTATGCGGCCGAGGGCTGGGACCTGATCCTGACGGCGCGGCGGACAGGACCGCTGGAGGCTCTCGCTGAAGAGGTTGCGCGGCTCGGCGCCGTCTACACCGTCATCGCCGACGATCTGGCCGATCCCGAAGCGCCCCGCCGTCTGTTCGACGCCGTCGAGACCCGGGGTCTGCAGGTCGACGGCCTGATCAACAACGCCGGCTTCAGCCGCACCGCGGGCTTCCTGTCCACCGATCCGGCCGAGCATGCCGCCATGATCCACGTCATGCTGGCCGCCCCGACGGAGCTGTCCCGGCTGTTCGCGCCCGGTATGGTCGAGCGTGGCTTCGGCCGCATCCTGAACGTGGCCTCGCTCGCGGGTCAGATGCCGGCCACCGGGGGCGACACCCTGTATGGCCCGATCAAGAGCTTCCTGATCAAGGCCTCGCAGGGGCTGCATCTCGAACTGGCGGGAACCGGGGTGCATGTCACCGCCCTGTGTCCCGGCTACACCCTCACCGAGTTCCACGACGCCAACGGCACCCGCGCCGAGGTGTCTTCCGCCTATCCGGGATGGATGTGGATGAGCGCAGAACGTGTCGCCCGCGTGGGCTATGCGGCGTGCGAGAAGAACCGCGCCAAGGTGACCCCCGGCGCCATGAATGTGCTCCTTGCCACCTTGGGCAAACACCTGCCCGACGGACTGGCCCTGGCCATGGTCGGCGGCCACGCCCGCCGCCTGAAGCGGCTCTAGCTCAAAAGAAAGCCGGCCCGGAGCGAGCCCCGGGCCGGCTGATCCAATAGTCGTCTGAACTCAGAACGCGATCCGCATCACGGCCTGATAGACCGGGCCTGCGGTTTCCGTCTCGATTTCATACTCGTCGTAATCGCGGTCGATCTGGTCCTCGATGGTGTTGAACTTGTCGAACACCTCATCCTTGGACGAGTCGAGCAGGTTCGAACCAGTCAGGCGCACCACGATGTTCCGGGCGATCTGCTTCTCGACGAAGATCTCCAGATCGGCGCCATAGGTCGTGACGACCTCCTCGCCGATGAGCCGACCCTCGGCGTCGCCCTGCTTGCGGTAGGTCGCGCCGAAGGCGGCGCCCCAGCTGGGGATGTCTTGGGTGAAGCCGGCGTTGAAGACATAGTCCGATTGCGAGTTGAAGCGGCGCTTGCCGAAGACGTCCTCGACCGAGCTGTCCAGCCACGAGTAGTTCAGGAACACGCCGGTGTCGGGCATGCCGATGAAGTCCAGCGGCGTCGACAGATCGAATTCGACGCCCCAGACCTGACCGTCGCCGACGTTGTCGGCGGTCAGAACGAAGGAGGTCAGCTCTTCTTCGGCCAGCGCTTCGGCTTCCGCCTGAGTCAGGCCGTCATCAAGCGCCTCCTCCAGAGCGTCGTCGTAGTTGTCCTGCGCCTCTTCCGAGAAGTCGCCGGTGTTGACCAGCTCGATCAGGTCGGTGATGTCGCGATAGAAGAGGTTGATCCCCATCACGCCGCGGCGGCCCAGACGACGCTCGAACCCCAGATCGGCGCCCCAGGCGGTTTCCGGTTCCAGGTCCGGATTGCCGAGGAAGTCGTTGTCGCCGTACTCGCCGTCCAGCAGGGCGGGCGAGATGAAGTTGAAGTTCGGACGACGCACGGTGCGGGCCGCCGAGAAGGTGATCCGGTCCGATTCCGAGAGGCGGAAACGCAGGCTCGCCGACGGCAGCAGGATGCCGTAGTCCTTCTCGTTGACCCGGTCGGCCGGGTCGACGGTCTCGTCCGTGATGGTGACGTCGGTCGTCTCGTAACGCAGACCGGCCTCCCACTTCAGCGCGCCGGTCTCGCCCGACAGCATGACATAGGGGTCGAGTCGGGTTTCCTCGATTGTGTTGACGCCGCCGTTCACGGCCTCGAACGGCTCGAATTCGTCGTCGCGGACCAGACGGAAGGCGGTGACGTTCTCGATCGTGTCGTCCGGCTCCGATTCCTGAATGTTGGTGTCGCGATCCTTGCGGGCGTACTGAACACCGAACTCCAGTTCGAGACCGCCGAGGTCGAGCTTGTGCTCGAGGGCCGCCTGAAGCTCGTTGTCGGTGATCGCGGTGTCGGTGAGCGTCGCTTCCAGCTCTTCGTCCTGAACCGCGTACTCGTCCTCACGTTCGAACTGGCTGTCGTCGATGGAGGCGTAGCCGAGCTTGAAGGTCGTCTCGCCGCCGAACATCTCGCGCTCGTAGCGGCTGTTCAGCGACCAGTTGTCGGTCCGGATGTCCAGCGGATTGGCGTTGATGACCTCCAGCTCGTCCGGGTCGACCACGCCGCCCGAATATTCCATCGAGTTCTCGTCCTGCACCCGGTCGGTGCGGACGAAGACGCCATTCAGTTCCAGAGTGCCGCCGCCGACCTCGACCTCATACGAGGCGTTGGCCGAATAGTCGGTGCCGTCGCGGACGTCGGACTGGACCTCGATGTTGTCGATGTCGTCGCCCGGTTCGTCGAAGCGCTGGCTGAACTTGTCCTTGGGATTACGGCGATCCTGGATGTTGCCGCCGATCAGCAGGCGGCCCGGCCCGACCTGTCCGCCCCAGACGGCGCCGTAGGTGCCGCCCCACTGGCCGTACTCGCTGTCGTTCCAGTGCAGGGCGCCCAGACGCACATAGCCGCCGTCCAGCGACATGGCGTCGCGCAGCACGATGTTGATTGCGCCGGCCACGGCGTCGCCCGAACGGTTGGCCGAGGACGAACGCACCACCTCGACCCGCTCGATCAGCTCGGCGGGGATGCGGTCCACGAAGAAGCTGCGGTCCAGATTGGCGCCGGGCACCCGCTCGCCGTTGATCAGGATCTGCGTATAGGCCGAGTCCAGACCGCGGATGCGCACGCCGTCCGATTCCAGCACGTCGGACAGGAAGGCGACCGAGGGTACGCGCTTCAGGGCGTCGCCGGCGGTCAGCGGCTCGAAGCGCTGGAAGTATTCGAGGTCGTAGGACAGCGTCGGCACTACGTCGTCGGTGCGGTTGCGCATGACCGGCTCGCCGGTGACGATGACCTCGTCCAGCGCCGTGACCGGGCCCGGGCCCTGCGGGTCGATGGACGGGCCCGACTGCGCGGCGGCGATGTCGGCGAAGGCGAGAGGCGCAAGGGCGGCGCCGAGCAGAAGACCGTATTTCATTGAAGGCATCCCCGATGGCCGGTCGTCGTACGGACGCCGGTTCGGGGAGCCCAGCTAGGCCGTAGCGGCGACGGGGGTGCGACGTTTTGGCGAATGCAGCGCGGCGATTTTCGAACGCTGGAATGACAAAAGCTCACGTCACGGAAGGCTTGTCGCGAAGCTGACGCCAAACCGTCGCGGATCTCGCGTTGACGCCCGCGCGGACCGTATGGTCAGGCCGGGGCCATCAATCCTGTGAGGGGCACACCATGACGATCCGAACCCTGATGATCGCGGCCGGCGCCGCGGCTCTGCTGGCGGGCTGCGCCACCCATGAAGTGGACTTCCAAGGCGAGGGCGAAGGCTTCGTCGGCGAGGGTTCGCCCGTCCGCGCCGTGCTCGAGACCCCGTCAGTCGGCACCGGCGGGGGCGAGGACGCCGCGGATGATCCCGCCATCTGGGCCTCGGCGACGCCGGTGACCGTGAATGGCAAGTCCAGCCCGGGCTTCGTCGCCGGCACCGACAAGAAGGCCGGCCTCTACATCTACGACTTCGACGGTCAGGTGATGCAGTTCCTGCCCGAGGGTCTGTTGAACAACGTCGATGCGACCGAGGGGCTGTCGGTGGGCGGCAAGCCCATGGTGGTTCTGGGCGCAAGCGACCGGACGCCGGGCCGGATCGGCATCTCGCTCTATCTGTTCGACCCCGCCGGGACCGGCGAGAACGCGGTTCGCAGCTGGGGCTACATCCCCACCGACGTGGTCGAGCCCTACGGCTTCTGCTTCGCGCGTCGCGGAGCCGAGGTTCACGCTGTACTCGTCGGGCATGAGGGCGAGCTGCGTCAGTATGTGCTGATCGCTGACGCCGCCGGCCAGCCGTCGACGCGTCTGGTTCGCCGGGCCGAGATCGGCACGATCTCAGAGGGCTGCGCCGCCGACGAGGCGACCAGCGCCCTCTATATCAAAGAGGAGAACGTCGGCCTGTGGCGCTATGACCTCGACCCGGCCACAGGCGGCGCCCGCACGCTGATCCAGCCGATCGAGGCCGGCAAGCTGGTGGCCGACGCCGAGGGCCTGACCATTCTGGCTGACGGCGCCGCCCGCTATCTGATCGGCTCCAGCCAGGGCGACTCGACCTTCCCGGTGTGGCGCATCGACGGCGCCGCGCCCGAGTACAAGGGCCGGTTCGTGGTCGTCGACGGCCCGGTGGACGGCGTGACCGGCACGGACGGCCTCGCGGCCATGGGCGGCCGGGTTGGGCGCTTCCCCGAAGGCGTCGTCGTCATTCAGGACGACGTCAACGACGTGGGCACCCAGAACTTCAAATACGTCGACTGGCGCGACATCCGGACGGCCCTCGGCCTGTAGAGCCCCGGGACCCGGACGCAACAAAGGCCCGGTCTTGCGACCGGGCCTTTTCTGTTTCGACTGGAGCGGGCGAGGCGATTCGAACGCCCGACCCCAACCTTGGCAAGGTTGTGCTCTACCCCTGAGCTACGCCCGCGCTTCAGTCGAGGGCGGGCGTATAGCGGAGGGTCCTGCCTGACGGCAAGCCCCTTTTTTGCTGGCCGCAGTCAAAAGGCTCCGCCTTTTCGACCCGACGCGGCCTGGCGCTCCGCGCAGCACCTTGCGCTCAAGCAGCGAGCGACCGCGTCGCGAGCGGTAGCGCGCTTCCGCCCGTCAGCGCGGCGCCAGACGGATAGCCCCATCGAGCCGGATGCATTCGCCGTTGATGTAGACGTTGCGGGCGAGCTCCAGCACGAGGCTGGCGTAGTCGGCGGGCGTGCCCAGACGGCTTGGGAAGGGGATGGCGGCGGCCAGCGCGTCCTGAATCTTCTGGTCCATGCCCGCCATCATCGGCGTCCACATGATGCCAGGCAGGATGGTGTTGCAGCGGATGCCTTCCTGGGCGAGGTCGCGGGCGACCGGCAGGGTCATGGCGTAGACGCCGCCCTTGGACGCCGAATAGGCCGCCTGACCGATCTGGCCGTCCTGCGCCGCCACCGAGGCGGTGTTTACGATCAGGCCCCGCTCGCCGTCGGCCATGGGCTCCAGCGTGACCATGCCCAGCGCCGACTGCGACAGGACGCGATAGGTGCCGAACAGGTTGACCCGCACGGTGCGCTCGAAGCTGGCCATGTCGTGGCTGCGGATCTCGCCGGTGTCCTTCTTGCGCGAGACGGTCTTCTGGCCCGTGGCGATGCCGGCGCAGTTGACGGTCAGGCGCTCCTGCCCGTGGGCGGCGCGGGCCTTTTCGAAAGCCGCCGCGACGGACGCGTCATCGGTGACGTCGACCTGACAGAAGACGCCGCCGATCTCGGCCGCAATGGCCTCGCCCTTCTCGGCGTTGAGGTCGAACAGGGCGACCTTCGCGCCCGTCGCCGCGATGGCCCGCGCCGTGCCTTCCCCGAGGCCGGAGGCGCCGCCCGTAACCACCGCCGAGATCGAACCGTCGAGTTTCATGGCCGGAGCCCCTATGTTGGTTGAACCTTGAGATCGCCGCGGGGTTTAGCCGCCATGTCCGTCAAAGCCAAACCGATGACGCCGGAGGAGGCTCTGGATCCCTCCAGAGCCCTCGTGCCCTCTGTCCAGCGCGTCAACGAAGTGCGCGTCAGGAGCGGTTTCTGGCCCAAGCTGCGGCGCACGGCGGCCCGCATCCCGTTCGCGAAGCAGCTGGTCAGCGTATGGTATTCCGCCCGCGACCCGGAGACGCCGATGGCGGCCAAGGGGATCATGATGGGGGCGCTGGCCTATTTCGTCCTGCCGATCGACGCCATTCCCGACATCTTCGCCGGCATCGGCTTCACCGACGACGCGGCGGTGATCACGGCCCTGATCGCGACGCTGGGCGCCAACATCAAGAGCCGGCACCGCCAGCAGGCCGAAGAGGCGCTGGAGCGGTTGAAGGACTAGTCGGGCCGGCTCGAACGGATCCAGCCGGTGATGGCCAGCCGGTCGCCGCCGGCGAAGGGCGTCACCATCGACACCGAGTGCGGGGCGGGCACGGCGAAGACGTTCAGGGCGTTGAAGGCGGGCGTATAGGCCTCGGCCACGTGCCCGTCCTGATCGATGAACTGGAGCAGACCGCCCCGGTCCACGCTCCACCCGGGCGTCAGATTCATCACATAGGCGAACAGCCGGTTCTTGCCCTCGGCCTCATCCGTATGGGCGTTCAGATAGTCGCCGGGGCGATAGCGGGTGCACTGGGCGTCGCAATAGGTCGCGCGGTCATCGCCCGTCAGCGCCCGGACCCAGTCGAGAAAGACGTCGCCGTTGAGGAAGTCATGGAAGGCCTCGGCCGGGTGACCGGTGCGTCGCCCCGCCTCGATCTCGTCCGAGACCGGCCAGGTGTCGAAAGCGTAGTGGAAACCGGTTCGGGCCTGCTGGCGCATCCCGGTTTCCAGCTCCGTCCGCCGTGCATCCGGCAGAGCGTCCCAATCGCCGGCGGTCATCGTGAAGGGGGTCTGGCCCAGCAGCAGGGAACGGGTCCACGAGGTGGCTCCGGTCAGCGCTTCATGCAGGGTCGCGGCGCTTCCGGCGTCCAGAAAATCGGGCGCATGCAGTCGGCCGGCGCGGCGGAAGACCGGGCCGATGGTTGCGGGATCGAGATGGCGTCCGATCTGGAACCCGGCCAAGCGTCAGTCCTCGACCGTCACCACGACCTTGCCCATGACCGAGCGGTCGCCCAGCGCCTTGATCGCCTCGTGGGCGCGTTCCAGCGGGAAGGTACGGCTGACGCGGGGCCTGATCTTGCCTTCGCTCCAGAAGCGGAACAGGTCGGCCATGTTGGCGGCGTGGGCGGCCGGGTCGCGCATGACGGCCGCGCCCCAGAAGACCCCGATGACGGACACCGACTTCAGCAAGGTCAGGTTCAAGGGCAAGGCGGGGATGCCGGCAGGGAAGCCGACGACCAGATAGCGGCCGTTCCAGTCCATGGCGCGCAGGGCCGGCTCGCAGTAGTCGCCGCCGACCGCGTCATAGACCACGTCCGGCCCGTCGCGGCCCGAGGCCAGCTTCAGCTCGCCCGACAGCTCCTTCTGGGCCGCCTTGTCCATCTTGCCGGAGGGATAGATCAGGCCGTTGTCCGCGCCGGCCTCCAGCGCGAACTGGACCTTGTCGTTGGTCGAGGCGGCCGCGGTGACGGAGGCGCCCATGGCCTTGCCCAGCTCGACCGCCGCGACGCCCACGCCGCCGGCGGCGCCCAGCACCAGAAGGCGCTCGCCCGGCTGCAGGTTCGCCCGGTCCTTCAGCGCGTAGTAGGAGGTGCCGTAGGTCATCACCAGCGCGGCGGCGGTCTGGAAATCCATGCCGTCGGGGATCTTCATCACCGAGGCGGCGGGCACGGCCAGCCGCTCGACCATACCGCCCCAGCCGGGCACGGCGATGACCCGGTCGCCCTTGAAGACGCCCTTGACCCCTTCGCCCACGGCCTCGACCACGCCGGCCACCTCGCCGCCTGGCGAGAAGGGGCGGGTCGGTTTGAACTGGTACTTGTCCTCGATGATCAGGGTGTCGGGGAAGTTCACGCCGACGGCCTTCACCTCGATCACGACCTCGCCCTTCTGCGGCCGGGGATCCAGCACCTCCTCGACGACGAGGGATTCCGGACCGCCGGGGGCCTTGGACAGGACTGCGCGCATGAAACTCTCCGGAGAGGCGCGGCCTCGGTGGCGCGCCCGGTCCGGGAACGCTAAGCAGCCCCACGCCCGTTGAAAAGAGGCGATCGGGAGACGCGAGACATGACGGCCCTCATCCTGCACGGCGGAGCCGGCGCCCGACGCGAGCGCAACTACGACCGCGAGGTCGTGCACATGCGCGAGGTCGTCGAGGCCATGAAGGTCCGGCTGGACGCGGGAGAGGCCGCGCTGGACGTGGCCGTCGAGGCGGTGGTCATGCTGGAGAATTCGGGCCTCTACGTCGCCGGGCGCGGAGCCTCGCCCAATCTGGCCGGCGAGTACGAACTGGATGCCAGCCTGATGGACGGCGACGGACGGCGGCCGGGAGCGGTTGCGGCGCTGCAGGGTTTCCGCAATCCTGTGCGGGCTGCGCGGGCGGTGCTGGACCACACGCCGCATGTGATGCTGGTCGGCGCGGGCGCGGGTCAGTTCTGCGCCGCTCAGGGTCTGGACCGGATCGAGGACCCCGAGAGCTGGTTTACGAAGGCGGGCAAGGGCGAGGACAACCATCCGCCGGGCGTGCTGAGCCACGGCACCGTCGGCTGCTGTGTGCTGGACAGCCGGGGCCGGCTGGCGGCGGCGACCTCGACGGCGGGCGTCTTCGGCAAGATGCCGGGGCGGGTCGGCGATACGCCCATCCTCGCCGCCGGGACATGGGCTGACGACCGGATCGCGGCCTCCGGCACCGGTCAGGGCGAGTATTTCATGCGGGTGGCGGCGACGGCCCAGGTCAGCTGGCGCGTGGCGGCGGGCCAGTCGCTCGCCGAGGCGACCCGGGGCGTCATCGACGAGATCGGCGGTCTGGGCGGCGACGGCGGGCTGATCGCGCTGGACCAGCACGGGAACATCGCCCAGCCCTACAACAGTCAGGGCATGAAGCGGGCGTGGCTGACTATCGATGGCAAGATCGAGGTCGCGGTCTTCGACGATTAACGAACGTTGGTTCGTGATGCGGGCGTTCCGGATTGAGCGACGTCCGGAAAACACCGTACGAAGCGTCCGATGCGTCCGATGCGTCCGGGTCATCCGGGTGCGAGTCGTCGCGTCGGTGGCTCTCATACAGAAGATTGTATCCGAGCCCTGCGTCAGAACCGGTCGCAGGCCATGGACGCTAGTGATGCATCGACCAAGATGCGACGAAGACGGTCTCTGTGCGCCGTCAGTTCATCCAGCGTTCACGGACCCGGCACTCACCTCGATGGGTTGAGGGAGGAACGTTATGGAACAAGATTCTGGAGGTCTGGCGGACAAGACCCGGCAGGGGGATGCAGAAGCCGTCTGGACCCTTCGGCCCCGTTTGGTTCGTCTGCTTGGCATGGGCGCCGTCATGCTGATGATGTCCGCCTGCACGACGATGGACAAACCGGAGTTTGTCGGCGGCGCCCCCATCGCTATCGCAAACGCCGGGCGCGACGTGAAGGTTCGTTGGGTCTGGACCGAGCTGGGGCCGAATGCTCGAAGAAGCCACTTCCGCATAAGGGATGACGCCTACGACCTGCCGTTGATCGCCGATCCTCACAGCCCGGAATATTCCAGTCGGGAAACAGAACGCGCACAGAGACGTCAACTCATGGAGTGGGAGCTTGAGGAAGACATCTCTCACCAGGTTCTCGAGGAACTGAAGGCCTGCACGAACGGCGGCCGCATGGTCGATGTCCTCGTGAGGATCGAAGACCTTCAGTACTATGCATTTGAGGAGTCGGAGGGCGAGGATCGCATAGCTGCCGTCATAGAATTCTTTGAGACCGATGGATCGGGCCCTGTCGGCCGCTATCCCGTCCGGGCGGCGGCGGCGCGTACGTTCTCCGTCGAGGCGACGTCCGGAGGGGAGGGCTGGTCTATCGGGATCAATGATCGCGAAGACCGCATGGCGGAGCGGCTTGGGCGGGAGATCTGCAAGGAGACGTTCGACAGCACCGCTCGTCCGTCGTGGTGGCGGAACATGACCGACTGACAGAATGCGAAAACGGCCGGCGGAGCGATCCGCCGGCCGTTCTGCATTCTGGCTGCGCTAACGCTCGCCGCGCGGCGGCTCGCCGTTTGAGCGCTATTCCGCCGCGACCGCTTCCGGAGCCGGGGCGGTAGAACCGCCGGCGAGGTTGCGCAGGACGTAGGGCATGACGCCGCCGGCCTTGAAGTAGTCCAGCTCGGTCTGGTTATCGATACGGCAGCGGACCGGGAAGCGGGCCATCTTGCCGTCCGACGGGCGGAACAGCTCGACCCACAGGTCCTGACGCGGACGCAGGCGGCCGATGTTGACGTCCGACAGGCCGCGGATGGTGACGATTTCCTCGCCCGTCAGGTTCAGCTTCTGCCAGCCGTCCGTCTTGAACTGCAGCGGCACGACGCCCATTCCGACGAGGTTGGAGCGGTGGATGCGCTCGTAGCTCTCGGCGATGACGGCGCGGACGCCCAGCAGGCGGGTGCCCTTGGCGGCCCAGTCGCGCGACGAGCCGGTGCCGTATTCCTTGCCCGCGAAGACGACCAGCGGACGCCCTTCGGACTGGTAGCGCATGGCCGCGTCGTAGATCGACATCGTGTCCTGCGACGGGAAGTGCTTCGTCACGCCGCCTTCGATGTCCGGGGTGATCCGGTTGCGGATGCGGATGTTGGCGAAGGTGCCGCGCATCATGACTTCGTGGTGGCCACGGCGGGCGCCGTAGCTGTTGAAGTCCAGCGCATCGACGCCGTGGTTGGTCAGCCAGACGCCGGCGGGCGAGGTCTTCTTGATCGAACCGGCCGGGCTGATGTGGTCGGTGGTGATCGAGTCGCCGAAGATGGCCAGAACGCGCGCCTCGACGATGTCGGTGACCGGGGTCGGCTCCATCGACAGGCCCTCGAAATAGGGCGGGTTGGCGACGTAGGTCGAGCTGTCATCCCACTGATAGGTCTGGCCGCCCGTGACCTTGATGTTCTGCCAGTGCTTGTCGCCCTTGAAGACGTCCTTGTAGCGCTTGGCGAACATGGCCGGGGTGACGGACTTGCGCTGGATGTCGGCGACTTCCTGCGAGGTCGGCCAGATGTCCTTCAGGAAGACGTCCTTGCCCTTCTTGTCCTGACCGATCGGGTCCTTCGAGATGTCGATGCGCATCGAACCGGCGATGGCGTAGGCGACGACCAGCGGCGGTGAGGCGAGATAGTTGGCCTGCACGTCCGGGTTCACCCGACCCTCGAAGTTGCGGTTGCCCGAGAGCACGCTGGTGGCGACCAGGGCGTTGTCGTTGATCGCCTTCGAGATCGCCGGATCCAGCGGACCCGAGTTGCCGATGCAGGTGGTGCAGCCGTAGCCGACCAGATTGAAGCCCAGCGCGTCCAGATCCTTCTGCAGGCCGGCGTCGGTCAGATAGTCGGTCACAACCTGCGAGCCTGGGGCCAGCGAGGTCTTGACCCAGGGCTTGGCCTTCAGGCCCAGCGCATTGGCCTTGCGCGCCACCAGACCGGCGGCGATCAGGACCGACGGGTTGGAGGTGTTGGTGCAGCTGGTGATGGCCGCGATGACGACGTCGCCGTCGCCGACGGTGAACTTCTCGCCGTCGACGGTTGCGCGAGCGGCGTCGGCCGGGCGGCTGAACACGCTGGCCAGAGCCTCTTCGAAGGCCGGGGCGGCGTTGGTCAGTTCAACGCGGTCCTGCGGACGCTTCGGTCCGGCCAGCGACGGCACGACCGAGGCGAGGTCCAGTTCGAGGGTGTCGGTGAAGACCGGCTCTTCCGAGGTTTCGTCGATCCACAACCCTTGAGCCTTGGCATAGGCTTCAACCAGGGCGACGCGCGCCTTGTCGCGGCCCGTGGCGGTCAGATAGTCGATGGTCGCGCGCGAGACCGGGAAGAAGCCGCAGGTGGCGCCGTATTCCGGGGCCATGTTGGCGATGGTCGCCTGATCTTCCAGCGTCATCCCGGCCAGCGCATCGCCGAAGAACTCGACGAACTTGCCGACCACGCCCTTCTTGCGCAGCATCTGGGTGACGGTCAGCACCAGATCGGTGGCGGTCGCGCCTTCCGGCAGCTTGCCGGTCAGTTTGAAGCCGATGACTTCCGGGATCAGCATCGGGATCGGCTGGCCCAGCATGGCCGCCTCGGCCTCGATGCCGCCCACGCCCCAGCCCAGAACGGCCAGACCGTTGATCATGGTCGTGTGGCTGTCGGTGCCCACGACGGTGTCGGGATAGGCGACGGTCTTCTTGCCCTCTTCCAGCGTCCAGACGGTCTGGGCCAGGTTCTCGAGGTTCACCTGGTGGCAAATGCCGGTGCCGGGGGGCACGACGCGGAAGTTGTTGAAGGCCGACGAGCCCCAGCGCAGGAAGTTGTAGCGCTCGATGTTGCGCTCGTACTCGCGCTCCACGTTCTGGCCGAAGGCCTTGGCGTCACCGAAGTGGTCGACCATGACCGAGTGGTCGATGACCAGATCGACGGGGTTCAGCGGGTTGATCTTCGACGCGTCGGCGCCCAGCGCGCTCATGGCGTCGCGCATGGCGGCCAGATCGACAACGGCCGGAACGCCGGTGAAGTCCTGCATCAGCACGCGGGCCGGACGGAAGGCGATCTCGTGCTCGACCGAGCCCTTGTTCTCCAGCCAGGCGGCCATGGCCTGCAGGTCGGCCTCGGTGACGGAGACGCCGTCCTCGTTGCGCAGCAGGTTCTCGAGAAGGACCTTCATCGAGCGCGGCAGGCGGGAAATCCCGGCCAGACCGGCTTCCTCGGCGGCGGGAAGGCTGTAATAGGCGTATTTCTTGCGCCCGACGGAAAGGTCCTGACGGGTCTTGAGGCTGTCGTTCGACGGCATGGAGAGGCTTCCTCTGGTCAACGCCGCCCGACAATCCGGTTGCACGATCGCGCGGTCGACGGCGGGGCGCACAGGTCCCCGACGCGCGCGGCGAACGCCTGCTGCGGCGACCGCGCATATAGCGAGGCTCGGGTTGCACGTCCATGAATCCATGACGCGTGGAGGGTCATTGAGAGGGGTTCGCAACTGGGGCGGCTGCGGATGATCGAGGTCGAGGGCCTGACCTTGTCGCGTGGCGGGCGGGTGCTGTTCCGCGACCTGTCGTTCGCGCTGGCGTCCGGCGAGGCGCTGGCGCTGACCGGAGCGAACGGCGCGGGCAAGACTTCGCTGCTGAGATTTATAGCGGGGTTTGTTGAGGCTGACGCCGGCCGGCGCGTCTTTGCTTCTGAGGGATCAGAGGCGAGGACCGACATGTTTCACTGGCTGGGCCATCTCGACGGTCTGAAGGGCGGGCGTCCGGCGCGGGACGAGCTGGCGTTTCAGGCGCAGTGGCTGGGGGCCGACGCTGACGGCACCGAGGCGGCCATCGATGTGCTCGCCCTGCGCCCGCTGCTGGATCTGGAGGTGCGCAAGCTGTCGGCGGGGCAGCGCCGGCGTCTGGCCTTCGCCCGTCTGATCGCATCGCCCCGGCCGTTGTGGCTGCTGGACGAACCGCTCAGCCCGCTGGATGCCCGATGGCGCGAGGCGGTCGGCGTGCTGATGCAGGCGCATCTGGACAAGGGCGGGGCCATTCTCGCCGCCGTGCATGATCCGCTGCCGGTCCCGTCGCGCACTCTTGATCTTGGGGCGGGACGGTGAGGGCGCTTATGGTCCTGTGGCGGCGCGAGCTGGCGCTGGCGTGGGGCGGCGGCGGCGGGCCCCTGCTGGCCTGCGGCTTCCTGCTGTGCCTCACGGTGTTGATCCCGCTGGCGGCGGGCGGCGATCCGGCGGGGCTGAGGCCGGTGGCGGGCGGCCTGACGTGGGTGTCGCTGGCGGTGGCCTCGATCCTGTCGCTGGAGCGGCTTTTCGAGCGGGATTTCGAGGACGGCGCGCTGGACCTGATCGCGCTGGGCCCCGCGCCGCTGGAACTGGTCGTCATCGCCAAGGCCAAGGCGCAGTGGCTCGCGGTCGGTTGGCCGCTGGCCCTGACCGCCCCGGTCGCCGCCGTCACTCTTGGTCTGCCGCCCGTGCTCGCGCCGCTGACTGCGCTCGCCGCCCTGATCGGCGGGCTGGCGTTCGCCCTGACCGGGGCGCTGGGTGCGGCGCTCGCGCTGGGATCGAAGCGCGGCGGGCTGCTGATCGCGGTGATCGTCCTGCCGCTCTATATTCCCCCGGTGGTGTTCGGCGCGGGCGCGCTGGAGCAGGCGGCGACCGGTCTTTCGCCCTTGCCGGCGCTGGCGCTGCTGGTCGCCTATGTGCTGTTCGCCGGAGTGATCACGCCCTTCGCCGGAGCGGCGGCGATCAGGAATGCGCAGGGCTAGGCCTTCTTCACGAACTCGGTCCGCAGCACGAGCCCACGCACCTTCTCGACATTGGCTTCAATCTCTTCCACGTCGCCGGTCAGGCGAATGTTCTTCACCAGCGTGCCGCGTTTCAGCGTCACCCCGCCCGATCCCTTGACCTTCAGATCCTTGATCAGGGTCACGCTGTCGCCGTCGGCCAGAAGGTTGCCGTTCGAATCCCGCACGATGTCTTCGCTCATAAAGCCCCTCTAGCAGACGCGGCGCTCTGGCACAGCGCATGGCGGCGTATAGCGCGTGCAGCAATCAGTCTCTAAAGAGCCGCTCTGATGTTCGGCTTGGCCAATCCTGATCGTTTCGCTCGCTTTACCGCGCCGCTCGTGCCGGTGCTTTGGGGGCTGGCCGCTATTCTGTTCGGCGTGGGCGTCTGGCTGAGCTTCATCGCGCCCGAGGACTATCAGCAGGGCGACACCGTGCGGATCATGTTCGTGCATGTGCCAGCGGCGTCGGTGGGGCTGGGCATCTATCTGGCGCTAGGGATTTCCAGCTTCTTCGCGCTGGTGTTCCGGCATCCGCTGGCCGATGCGGCGGCGCGGGCGGCGGCGTTGCCGGGGGCGGCCTATACGTTTCTGGCTCTGGTCACCGGCAGCCTGTGGGGCAAGCCCATGTGGGGCGCATGGTGGGTGTGGGGCGACGCCCGCCTGATGAGCGAGCTGATCCTGCTGCTGTTCTACATCGGCTATATGGCGCTGAGGGCCTCGATCGACGATGAGGCGAAGGCTGCGCGAGCCGCGGCCGTGCTGGGGCTGGTCGGGCTGATCAACCTGCCCATCGTCAAGTTTTCGGTCGACTGGTGGAACACCCTGCATCAGCCGGCGTCGCTGCTGCGGTCCGAGGGGCCGTCGGTGACGGGCGACATCCTCGCGCCGCTGCTGGTCATGATGGCGGCCTATGGCCTGCTGTTCCTCGCGGTCTGGCTGACCGAGATCCGCACCGAGATCGTACGCCGCCGTGTCATGGGGCTGCGCGCCCGACGGGCGATCGAGGCCTGACGCATGCTGGACTTCGACATGGGCGCCTACGCCGCCTACGTGTGGCCCGCCTGGGGGATCAGCGTCGTGGTGCTGGCCGGGCTGGCCGTGCGATCGGCGCTGGCGTCACGCCGCTGGAAGGCGGAGCTGAAGCGGCTGGAGAAGGACCGGGCATGAACCGCTGGTGGGCCCTTCTGCCGCTGGCCGCCCTAATCGGGCTGGTCGCGTTCGCGGCGCTGCGTCTCGGGGATGCGGCGAGCGAGCGCATGGCGGGGCGCGGCAATGAGTATCGTCCGGACGCGCTCGTCGGACAGCAGATCCCGGAAACCGTCCTGCCCATCCTGACCGGCGAGGTCGCGGGGCCGGGGCAGGTGGACCTGAAGACGGCCGGCGTCGGCCGGCCGATGCTGGTCAACGTCTTCGCCAGCTGGTGCGCGCCGTGCCGGGTCGAGCATCCGCAGTTGATGGCGCTGAAGGACCGCGGCGTCGCGGTGGTCGGGGTGGCGTGGAAGGACGATCCGATCAACACCCGCGCCTTCCTCGACGAACTGGGCGATCCCTATTCGATGGTGCTGATGGATCAGAACGGCCGTGCGGGGCTGGATCTGGGCATCACGGGCGCGCCGGAGACCTTCGCCGTCAACGCCATGGGTCAGGTGGTGGCCAAAGCGTCCGGGCCTCTGGTTGATCAGGCCGAGATCGACCGGCTGGTCGAGGCGATACAGGCGCCGGCCCGTCAGCCGCCCACGGCGACCGAACGGGCGCGTTAACCCTTTTCCGACGGATTCCGTTAACCCTGTCGGCATGAGCGCGATTCGCCCGCACACGCCGTCTCCCCTGTTCCCGACGCAGGTCCCGCCGTCACCGGCGCGCGCGTCCCGGTCGGACTTCTTCCGCGCCGCTCTGGATCAGGCGCAGGGCGTGCAGAGCGCCCCGCCGACCGTCGTCGACACGCCGGTGCGCGCCGTGCCCCGCAGCCAGACCCCGGCCGACGCGCCCGAGATCTTCGCGCGGCCCGGTTCCCTGCTCGACATCCGGATCTGATTTCCGGCTCACGCGAAAATGAGCGGCGTGATCCCGAACGCCGTGATTAAGGTTCGCGCCATGCGCAAGGGCCGGATCACGCCTGCCGCGGCCGGTCTGGCCGTACTCGTCGCGGCGGCCTCATCGGTCTCGCCGTCGACCGCCCGCACGTCGCGCGAAGAGCCGGTGGTGGTCGAGCTGTTCACCGCCCAGGGCTGCGCCGGCTGCCCGCAGGCCAACGCCCAGCTGGAGGCCGTCGCGGCCGAACCCGGGGTCATCGCCCTGACCTACGCCGTCGACTATTGGGACTGGCAGGGGTGGAAGGACACCTTCGCCAAGCCCGAGTTCAGCCAGCGCCAGCGCGCCTACGCCCGGCCGCTGCAGCAGCGCTCCGTCTCGACGCCCCAGCTGGTTATCGACGGCCGGCGCGAACTGTCGGGTGCGCCCGAGACCGACCTTCAAGCCGCCATCGACGAGGAAGCCGCCCGTCGCGGCGCGCCGCCCGAGATCGAGTTCCGCGAAACCGGCGACCGTGTCGGCGTCGGCTCCGGCCGGGCGCCCGAGGGCGGGGCCGAGGTGGTGGCGGTGGTGTTCACCCCCGGACCGCAGTCGGTGCAGATCCGTTCGGGCGACAACCGCGGCCGGACGGTGCGGCACATGAATGTGGTGCGCTCGGTGCGCAGTCTCGGCGACTGGACCGGCCGGCCGGTTCTCTACGCCCTGCCGGAGGGGCTGGCGGCCAACCAGTCGGTGGCGGTGATGGTTCAGGCCAAGCGCGATCGCCGCATTCTGACCGCCGCGGTCGCCGACCGGCCCTGACGCCGCGAGTCAGCTTCCGTCAGTACCCCTGTTCCGCCGGAGCGGGACAGTGCATGATCGGCCCCGTGACGACGGGGCGCGGCATCGAGGTGACGTCATGACATCGGGCAAGTTCGCGCTCGCCGCCCTCGTCGCGGCCGGGGCTGTCGCCGCCGCCTGCGGCACCACGGCCATCGCCCGACAGGACCGCGAGGCCCTGATCACTCCGGAGGCGAAAGGCGTCGCCCAGACCGTCACCGCCGCCGAACTGGCCGCCTGGGGCCGCGAGCGCCGCGATCCCGGTGCGCTGGTCATGGCCGCCCGGCTTCTGGCCGAGGTGCCGATGCGCGAGGGTCAGGCCGGCGATCCGGGAGCAGGCTTCCTGACGCCCGAAGCCCTGATGGCCGAGGCGCGTGCGCTACGACCCGGCGATGAGGAACTCGCCGATGCGCTGGACGAGATCGTGGTGACCGGCTCGCGGGTGGCCTCGGGCGCCGTTGCGCCAGCGGCGCCGTCCGCCGCCCTACGGGGCGTCGCGGACTCGCCGTTCGGGGCCGGGCCGGTGTCGACGGTCAAACAGCTGAGGGCACGCGAGCGCTGGGGCTTTGAGGTCAACGCCCGCGCGGGCGAGGTGCTGCGCGTCGCGGCCATCGGTGACGGGGACACCGACATCAACCTGATGGTGCTGGACGAGCGGGGACGCGCGGTCTGCACCGACGGCTTCGGCGACCACTATCCGGTTTGCACCATCGCACCGCGCAGCGGCGGCAAGATGCGGATCGACATCGTCAATCGCGGCGCGGTCTGGACCAAGGTCCAGGTGCTCAGCAACTAGGAGACGCCATGGCGGGGGCTGGGGGCGGCCTGAGCGGATCACTGAAGCGGGGGCTGATCGGACTGGCGGCCCTGGCCTTGCTGGTTCCGGCGTCCGCACCCGCGCGTGACGACACGCCGGACGCCCTGCGCGCGCAGGCCTTCGAGGCCGCGCAGTGGGCCATGTCTTCAGAGGCCGCCGACGCGCTCGCCCTCGTATCCGCCCGCTTTGCGCAGGGCGACGACGCGCTGGCCCGGCTGGCCGAGCGGCGCGAGGCGCTGGTGGTCGAGCGCGACCGGCTGGAGCGCAGGTTGGAAGGCCTCTACGTCAGCGAGGACGCCGCGGCCCTGACCGCCCGCGCCGAAGCGCGACAGGCGTGGGAGGCCGCCAATCGCGACCTCGCCGCCGCCGATGTGGACATCCGGGCGCGCTTTCCCGCCTATGCCGATCTGACCAACCCGCGGGCGCTCGCCGTCGACCGGGTGCAGGCCCTGCTGAAGCCGGACGAGGCCCTGCTGCTGGTGCTGGTCAATCCGGAAGCGACCTATGTCTGGGGCGTCACCCGCGAGCGCGTCGTCTGGGCGCGGTCCGATCTGGGCGAGACGGAGATCGATGCCGCCGTGCAGACCCTGCGGTCGTCGCTGACCGCGACGGCGGCGCGGGGCGATAATCTGGCCCTCTACGCCGGGCCCCAGCCGCCGGTGTTTCAACGGGCGGTCGCGTATGATCTGTATACGGAGCTTGTCCGGCCGGTGGAGGCAGCGTTCGAGGGCAAGACGACGCTGGTGACGGTCGCGACCGGCTCCTTGGCGACCCTGCCGTTCTCTGTCCTGACCACGGCCCCGCCGCATGGCCGGGATGCGTCCCGACGCGCGCTGGCCGCCACGCCGTGGCTGATCGACCGCTATGCGCTGGCGGCCCTGCCGTCGGTGTCCAGTCTGGAATCCCTGCGCTGCCATCTGGCCAGCGCCGGGACGCGCAGCCCCGGGTGTCTCACGGGCGGACCCGCGGCCCGGCCCGCCCGCCCGACCGGCTCGCCGCTCGCGGCCTATGGCGCGCCGTTGCTGACGGGCGCCCCGGATGACAGCGGGCGCGGCGCGGAGGGTGCGGACATGATCGGCGGGGGGCGGCTGGCGGACGTCGCGAAGCTGCGCGCCCTGCCGTATCTGAAGGGGTCGCAGCAGGAGCTTGAGGCGCTGAAGGCGCGTTATCCCTCCGCCCTCGTCCGGATGGGCGCGGAGGCGACGGAAGGCGCGGTGAAGGCCGACGATCGCGGCGCCCTGTCGGAAGCCCGCTATGTGCTGTTCTCCACCCACGGTCTGATGGCGGGCGCCGCCGCAGCCGAGCCGGGTCTGGTGCTCACGCCGCCGGATGAGGCCAGCGAGCTGGATGACGGCTATCTGTCGGCGTCGGAGGCGGCGCAGCTGAGGCTGAACGCGGAGTTCGTGGTTCTCTCGGCCTGCAATACCGCGGCCTCGGACGGGCGGCCGGGCGGAGAGGGCTTGTCCGGGCTGGCGCGGGCCTTCTTCTACGCCGGAGCGCGATCGGTGCTGGTGTCGCACTGGGCGGTGTCGGACGCGGCCACGACGACCCTGATCACCTCCGCCTTCGCCGATCTGGACGCGGGCGGCGCCCGGCCCGCAGCCCGGGCACGCGCCTTGCAGGCGGGGGTGCGCGAGGTGCGAAAGGATCCGCGCTGGTCGCATCCGGCCTACTGGGCGCCGTTCAGCCTCGTGGGCGACCCCGGCTAGGCCCCGGCCTTCCGCGCGAACGACCAGGCGCCCTCCGCCAGGGTCGGTACCTGCCCGGCCATCAGCTTCGCTTGGGGACTGGCGGCGGTGCCGTCGCGGACCCGGCCGGCGATGCCCTGACAGATGGCGGCCAGCCGGAACAGATTGTAGGCGAACAGCCAGTCGAGGTTGGCCGGCGCCGCGCCGGTACGCGCCGCATAGCGGGCGACCGTCTCTTCCACCGACGGAATGCCGAGCGCCGCGATGTCGGCCCCCGCCAGCCCGTTCCGCTGCGTCGCCGGAATGACCCAGCCGATCAGCAGGTAGGAGAAGTCCGCCATCGGATCGCCCAGCGTCGACAGCTCCCAGTCCAGCACGGCGCGGACCTCGGGGCCATCCGGGGCGAGGATCAGGTTGTCGAGGCGGAAATCGCCGTGGACGATGCGGGGCGCGGCCTCGGCCGGCAAACTGTCGGGCAGGAAGGCGATGAGGCGGTCCATGGCCGGGATCGGGTCGATCTCGGAGGCGCGGTACTGTTTGGTCCAGCGCCCCACCTGCCGCTCGAAATAGTTGCCGGGCCTGCCGTAGTCGCCCAGCCCGATGGCGGCGGGATCAAAGCGATGCAGGTCCGCCAGCGTATCGACCTGCGCCTCATAGATGGCGCGGCGCTGGTCCGGCTCCATGCCGGGCAGTTTCAGGTCCCACAGGACCCGGCCCTCGACCTTGTCCATGACGTAGAACATGGAGCCGATCACCGCATCGTCCGTGCACAGAGCACGTGGTCTGGCGACGGGGTAGCTCTGTGCGTGCAGGGCCGAAATGACGGTGAACTCGCGGTCCACGGCGTGGGCGCTGGGCAGCAGGGTTCCAGGCGGCTTGCGGCGCAGGACGTAGGTCCGTCCCGGAGTCGTCAGCTCATAGGTCGGATTGGATTGCCCGCCCTTGAACTGCCGCAGGGTCAGCGGGCCCTCGTAGCCGTCGACGTGTTCGCGCATCCACGCGTCCAGCGCGGCGACGTCCAGTGCGTGACGCGGGTCGACGTCCCGGGTGCCCGAGAAGGTGGACTGGGGATCGGTGAGGGCGGGATCAGTCATTGGGCGGCGATGATGGCCGCGCGCACCGCCCCGCGCCAGCCCTTCAGCAGCCGTTCCCGCTCGTCCGGCCCCATTCGCGGCGTCCAGCGGGCCGGGGCCTCGACGGGATGGTCCTTCAGGTCCGGGATCAGGCTGACGCCGAGCGCGGCCAGCTTGGCGGCCCCCAGCGCCGTCATCTCCTGAAACGCCGGCCGCTCGACCGTCACCTCGCAGATGTCAGCGACGAACTGCATGGCGAAGGCGTTGGCGGTGACCCCGCCATCGACGCGGAGCACCGACAGCTTAGGCGCACCGTCCTTCTCCAGCGCGTCCAGCAGGTCGCGGGTCTGGTAGGCGAGGCTTTCGAGCGCAGCCCGCACCATATGCGCCGGTCCGCTGTCGCGGGTCAGCCCGACGATGGTTCCGCGCGCCCCCGGTTCCCACCACGGCGCCCCCAGTCCGGTGAAGCCGGGGACCAGATAGACGCCGCCGTTGTCCTTCAGGCCGGACGCCATGGCCTCGGACTGGCGCGATTCCGAAATGACCTTCAGCCCGTCCCTCAGCCACTGGATCGCCGAGCCGGCCGAGAAGATCGACCCCTCCAGCGCATAGGCCGTCACATCCCCGACTGCATAGCCGAGGGTGCCGAGCAGACGGCTTGTCGAGGTCACCGGCGCGTCGCCGACATTGGCCACCAGAAACGCGCCGGTGCCGTAGGTGATCTTGGCGTCGCCGGCGTTCAGCGCGCCATGCCCGACCAACGCCGCCTGCTGGTCCCCCGCCGCGCCATGGATCGGCAGGGCGGCCCCGAACAGGGACGGCTCGCAGTCGCCGAGATGATCGGCGCAGCCCCGGATGTCCGGCAGGGCCTCCATCGGCACGCCGAACAGGTCGGCCAGATCCGGTCGCCACTGCATCGTCCGCAGGTCCATCAGGCTGGTGCGGCTGGCGTTGGTGGCGTCGGTGACGTGGCTGGCGCCGCCGGTCAGCTTCCAGATCAGCCAGCTCTCGATCGTACCCAGCTTCACCTCGCCCCGCGCCGCCCGCTCGCGCGATCCGGGCACGGCGTCCAGCAGCCAGGCGAATTTCGAGGCGGAGAAATAGGGGTCGAGGATCAGGCCCGTCGCGGCCTGCACCTCTGGCTCATGCCCGGCCGCCGCCAGCCGGCCAGTGGCCTCGGCGGTGCGGCGATCCTGCCAGACGATGGCGCGGTGCAGGGGTTCGCCGGTCGCGGCGTCCCAGAGTACCGAGGTCTCGCGCTGGTTGGTGATGCCGACCGCGGCGAACCGGCCGATACCGCCGCCCTTGCGCACCACCTCGCGACAGGTCTGCAGCGTCGCGGTCCAGATCTCGCCGGCGTCATGCTCGACCCAGCCGGGCTTGGGGAAATGCTGCTCCAGCTCGATCTGGCTCACGGCGACGGGCCGCAGGGCGCCGTCTTCGCTGCACTCAAAGGCGATGGCGCGGGTGGAGGTCGTGCCCTGGTCGATGGCAAGGATCAGGCGGGTCATGTCTCGCGTCGTTTCCATGCCTCGACCCTCTGGATGGCCAGCTCCAGAGCGTCCCCAAACCCCGCTGTTGTTCCCCTCCATGTTTGCTCGAATTCCAGACCGTGGTCGGTGTCTACGGATCTCGCAGTAATGGCTATCGCTTCGGCTTCAGGCGGGTCGATGGAGATCTGAAAGCAGTCCCCGGGCAATGAACCGCTGATGTAAAAGAACCGCGCAGGCGCGTCGCCCCATTCGGTAAAGATGGTCCATCGTTCGGCTGCTGCTCGTCTGGCGAGTTGCGGGTCTATGATCCGGTAGAGGTCCATCCGCTGATCCTGCGCGGCGTCCGTCGTCTCGACAAGCGAGCAGATGCGGCTAAATGCACGACATGCATACAGCCTCCTTCGAAGGCGTCCGCGACGCCGCCCGCCAGATCGCCGGCCACGCCGTCCGCACACCCCTGATCGAGAGTCCGGCCCTGAACGAACGGCTGGGCGGGCGGGTGTTGCTGAAAGCCGAAAACCTGCAGCGGGCCGGAGCCTTCAAGTTCCGCGGCGCCTACAACCGCATCAGCCGGCTGACCCCCGATGAGCTGAAGCGCGGCGTGGTCGCCTATTCCTCCGGCAACCACGCGCAGGCGGTGGCGGCGGCGGCGCAGATGATGGGGACCAGCGCCATCATCGTCATGCCGGCCGACAGCCCGAAGGTGAAGGTCCAGGGCGTCATCGGCTTCGGCGGCGAGGTGCGGATGTACGATCGCTACACTGAGAGCCGCGAGGCCATCGGCGAGGAGATCGCCCGCACGCGCGGCTCCGTGCTGGTCCGTCCCTTCGACGATCCGTTCGTGATCGAGGGGCAGGGCACGACGGGACTGGAAATTGTCGAGCAGGCGCAGGCCGAGGGGGCCGATATCGACCAGCTTTTGTGCGGCGCCTCGGGCGGCGGGCTGATCGCGGGCATCAACCTGTCTCTGGCGGCGCTGGCGCCGCAGACGCCGGTGATCGGTGTGGAGCCGGAGGCCTATAACGACACCTTCCTGTCGCTTCAGGCGGGGGAGCGGTTGACCCATGCGCCGGTGGCGAAACCGTCGATCTGCGACGCCCTGATGACCGACCGGCCGGGCGAGCTGACCTTCCCGATCAACCGCCGGCTTGAGCGGGTCGTCACCGTGTCCGACGCCGAGGTCGCGGCGGCGGTGGCCTATGCCTTCCGTGTGCTGAAGCTTGTGGTCGAGCCGGGCGGCGCCGTGTCGCTGGCGGCGCTCCTGGCCGGCAAGGTCGAGGCGGCGGGCAGGACGACGGCGGTCGTGCTGTCAGGCGGCAACATCGACCCCGGCCTGTTCGCGGAGATCATCGAGGGCCGGTTCGTGGGGTGACCTTGCCCTTTCCCACGCCTCGGCTAGCGTGACCCTGAACAGGGGAGACGCGCCATGCCCAAGCCGACGGAACTCGCCGGTCTGATCGGGACCGAGGTCGGGGTCTCGAAGTGGTTCGAGATCGATCAGGCGCGCATCGACGCCTTCGCCGACGTCACCGAAGACCATCAGTTCATCCATGTGACCCCGGAGCTGGCGAAGCAGACGCCGTTCGGCGGCACGATCGCCCACGGCTTCCTGACCCTCAGCCTCGCCTCGGCCATGAGCTATGACGCGGTGAAGCCGCTGGAGGGGGTGGCGATGGGGGTCAACTACGGCTTCGACAAGCTGCGTTTCCTCGCCCCTGTGCCCGCCGGTTCGAAGGTGCGGGGCCGGTTCAAGCTGCTGTCGGCCGAGGACAAGGGGGGCGGGCGCTGGCTGATCAAGCATGAGCTGACCGTCGAGATCGAGGGCGGCGACAAGCCGGCGCTGATCGCGGAATGGCTGGGCATGCAGATTGTCGGCTGACGTCGGCTTCAGGGGGAATGATATGACCGACGCCGTCGCCGAACCGGAGCACAAGGTCGACCGCAACGACCGTCTGGTCATCCTCGCCTCGTCCGTCGGTACGGTGATCGAGTGGTACGACTTCTATCTGTACGGGTCGCTGGCGGCGATCATCACGGCCCAGTTCTTCTCGGGCGTGAACGAGACCACCGGGTTCATCTTCGCCCTGATGGCGTTCGCAGCGGGGTTTGCCGTCAGGCCGTTCGGGGCGATCGTGTTCGGGCGGCTGGGCGACCTGTGGGGGCGCAAGAACACCTTTCTGGTGACCATGCTGCTGATGGGGCTATCGACCTTCGTGGTCGGCTTGCTGCCGTCCTATGCGGCGATCGGGATCGCGGCGCCGGTGGTGTTGGTGGCCATGCGGCTGGTGCAGGGGCTGGCGCTGGGCGGGGAGTACGGCGGGGCCGCGACCTATGTGGCCGAGCATGCGCCGCCGGGCAAACGCGGCTTCTACACCAGCTTCATCCAGATCACGGCGACGGCGGGGCTGATGCTCAGCCTCGTGGTCATCCTCGGCGTGCGGGTGACGCTGGGCGAACAGGCGTTCGCGGACTGGGGCTGGCGCATTCCCTTCCTCGTCTCGATCCTGCTGCTGGGCGTGTCGTTGTGGATCCGGCTGAAGCTGGCGGAGAGCCCCGCCTTCCAGCGCATGAAGGCCGAGGGCAAGGGGTCGTCGACGCCGCTGAAGGACAGCTTCGGCAAATGGCCGAACCTCAGGCTGGTGCTGATCGCCCTGTTCGGTCTGGCCGCCGGTCAGGCGGTGGTCTGGTACACGGGCCAGTTCTACGCCCTGTTCTTCCTCGAAAAGATTCTCAAGGTCGACGCCGCGCTGGCCAATACGCTGATCGCCGTCGCCCTGCTGCTGGCGACGCCCTTCTTCATCTTCTGGGGCTGGCTGTCGGACAAGGTCGGGCGCAAGCCGATCATTCTCGCCGGGTGTCTGCTGGCGGCCGCGACCTATTTCCCGCTGTTCCACGCCCTGACCGACGCGGCCAATCCCCGACTGGGCGCGGCGGTCGCGAGCGCGCCGGTCACGGTCTACGCCGACCCGGTGGACTGTTCGGTGCAGTTCGATCCGGTCGGCAAGGCGAAGTTCAACAGCTCGTGCGACCTCGCCAAATCGTACCTGGCGAAGGCCGGGGTTACCTATGAAAACGTCGCCGCCCCGGCCGGAACGGTGGCTGAGGTGCGGATCGGGTCCGCCTCTGTGGTTCCGTCGTTCCGGGGCGAGGCGCTGCCTGCAGCCGACTTCGCCGGGCAGAAGAAGACGTGGGAAACCAGCCTCGGCGAGGCCCTGTCCTCGGCCGGCTATCCGCTCAACGCCGACAGCGCGCTGGTGAACAAGCCGCTGGTCGTCGGCATCCTGTTCGTGCTCGTCTTCTATGTGACCATGGTCTACGGGCCGATCGCGGCGGCGCTGGTGGAGATGTTCCCGACCAACATCCGCTATACCTCCATGTCCCTGCCCTATCACATCGGCAACGGCTGGTTCGGCGGCTTCCTGCCCACCACGGCCTTCGCCATGGTCGCGGCCACGGGGAATATCTACTACGGTCTCTGGTATCCGATCGCGATCGCGGTGCTGACGGTCATCGTGGGCGCGCTACTGGTGAAGGACGGCAAGGACGTGGACATTCACGCCTGAGCTTTGGCGCGTTCACCTCCCGGCAACCGCGGGCTGCAAAGCTTGGCGGTCAGTGGAGTAGCGTGATGTTTGGATGGAGCCAGCCCCTCGGCCGCCTCGGGTTCCTGTTGATCTGGGGATCCGCCATCCTGCTGGATCAGGCCCTCGGAAAGGTTGATCAGAGCGCGCCGGCGATATTCACTTCGGCGCCGGAAGACGCGACGGTAATGGTCGGCCTGACGCTCGCGGTCGCTGGCATCGTCAAAGGCATCCTGATCCCACTCATCGTCTTTGTATCGATCGCTCGCCGGCTGAAGGACGCGGGCATTACACGGTGGTTGACCCCTGTCTTTTTCGCGGCGCTGGGGTGCCTGCCGATCTTCATGACGGGCGTGATCCTCGGCTTGATGGAGGGGCCCGGATACCTTTCGGCGCTCGCCGTTCTCGTCTTGCTCAGCCTCACTCTCATGCTGGTTCCGGGTGACTCTTACCGGTCCCGCAGAGCCTCCGGGTTCGCCTGATCGTTAGTCGAAAGCCGCAAGCCTTTCGTCGAGCCGCGCCCGGATGTCGGGCCACTCTTCCGCGAGGATGGAGAAATAGACCGAGCTGCGCGTGCGGCCCGTCCATGTGATCTTGTCGTTGCGCAGCACGCCCTCGCGGACCGCGCCCAGCTTGCTCATCGCCGCCTGACTGCGAGCGTTGGCGGCGTCGACCTGAAAGGCGACGCGGGCCGCGCCGGCGTCGAAGGCATGCTGGAGCAGAAGGCGTTTGGCGGCCGGATTGACCACGCCGCCCCGCGCGTCCGGCCGATAGTAGGTCGTGCCGATCTCGACCGCGCGATCCTTGGGGCGGATGTCGATGAAGGTCGACAGGCCGACGACCTCGCCGTCCCGAACCACCGCAAACGGGATGCGCGACCCGGCCGCCTGTTGCTCGCGGATGGCGGTCCAGCCGCCGTCGAATTCCGCGCCGCCCAGCGAGTTGTAATAGAGGCTGGGCCACAGCTCCGGATCGGCGTCGCAGGCGGCGCGCAGCGGCTCGCGATGGCGATCCTCGAACGGCTCCAGACGGACGAAGCGGTTCTCCAGAACCGCCGCCTCCAGCCTCATTCGCCCAGACACCTGAGCGCGACTTCCAGATTGCGGAGGCCGTCCTCGCCGGTGACCGCGGGCGTCTCGCCCGTGCGGATGGCGTGGGCGAAGGCCTCCAGCTCCTTCTTAAGCGGCTCGTTCGGCCAGCTCATCACGCCGCGCGTGGAATAGCTGCCGTCGGGCTGCTGGCCGAAATACTCCGTGACCTGACGGGTCATCAGATCGGCGACGATGAACTTGCTCCTGGTCGCCACCTGCAGGGTGCGCGTCTTGTAGGGGGTCACCCAGTTGGTGGTGATGTGGGCGATGGTCCCGTTGGCCAACCGGAACTGCAGCAGCGCCGTATCCTCACGCTCGGCCTTGGTGCGGGCGAGCTGGGGCTGGACCTCGGTGATCTCCGAGTCCGTCAGATGGCGGATGATGTCGATATCGTGGACCGCCAGATCGATAACGACGCCCACTTCGCCCATGCGGGGTGGGAAGGGGCCGACGCGGGTGATCTGGATGGAGATGACCTCTTCGCCGGCGATGGCGCGCTTGACCGCCTCGACCGCCGGATTGAAGCGCTCGACCTGACCGACCATCAGCACCCGATTGTTCGCCTTCGCCGCATCGATGATGCGCTGGGCGTCGGCGACGGTCGCGGCGATCGGCTTTTCGACCAGCACGTGGACGCCGGCTTCCAGCAGGGCCACCGACAGGTCGGCATGGGTCCGGTTGGGCGTCGCCACCACGGCGGCGTCGAGACCCGCCGCGACGAAATCCTCGGCCGTCGTGACCGACTTCGCCTCATAGAGCGACGCCACGCCGTCGGCGACGGTCGCGTCCGGATCGAAGATGGCGGCCACGCTCACGTCGCGAATGTCGCTGAGCACGCGGGCGTGGTTGCGGCCCATCACGCCGGCGCCGGCGACGCCGATCTTGAGCGGGGCGAGGTTTGCGGTCATGCGGGTCAGCCCTTGAACGATGCGACGGCGGCGATGATGCGGTCCTGCGTCGCCTCGTCCAAGTCCGAGTGCATCGGCAGGCTGATCACCCGGTCCTTCAGCCGCTCGGTGACCGGCAGCCCCTGCGGTCCGCGGGGGTACATGTCATAGGCGGGCTGCAGATGCAGCGGGATCGGATAATAGACCGCCGTCGGCACGCCCTGCTCCTTCAGGTGGGCGGCCAGACCGTCCCGGTCGTCGTGCTCGATCGTGTACTGGGCCCAGTTGGAGATGTTTCCGGCGGGCACGTCGGGCACGGCGGCGACGTGGGGGCGAAGGCCCTCGTTGTAGCGGGCGGCGATGCGGTTGCGCCATTCGATCTCCTGACCGAAGACCTTCAGCTTCTCGATCAGGACGGCGGCCTGGATGGTGTCCAGACGGCTGTTCAGGCCGATGCGCATGTTCAGATATTTGGTCTCGTGCTCGAAGGTCCGGCCGACCAGATCACGCTCGACCGCCTTGCCGTGCACCCGGATGGAGTCGATCAGCTGGGCCAGATCGTCGTCATTGGTCAGCACCGCCCCGCCGTCGCCGTAGCAGCCCAGCGGCTTGGCCGGGAAGAAGCTGGTGGTCGTGATGTCGGCCCATTTCAGCGGATGCTCGCCGTCGATGGTGCAGCCGAACCCCTGCGCCGAATCCGAGATCAGCTTGAGGCCATGCTTGTCGCAGATCGCCTTGATGGCCGGATAGTCTGCGGGCTGGCCGAACAGGTCGACGGCGATGACCACGCGCGGCTTCAGCCGGCCTTCCTTCAGCGTCGCCTCGATAGCCGCCTCGAGATGGCCGGGGTCCATGTTGTAAGTCTTCTCGTCCACGTCGATGAAGACGGGCTCGGCGTCGAACCACGGCACGATCTCGGCGGTGGCGGCGAAGGTGAAGCTGGGCACGAAGACGGCGTCGCCACGCCCGATCCCCCACGCCATCAGCGGCAGGGCCAGGGCGTCGGTGCCGTTGGCGCAGCCCAGAGCGTGTTTCGCGCCGCCGAACGCCGCCAGATCGGCCTCGAACTGGCGCACCTGCGGGCCCATGACCCAGGCGCCGCCGACCACGGCGTCGGCCACGGCGGCCTCGATCCTGCCGCCCAGCCGAAGGCGTTGCGCCTGAAGGTCGATGAAGGGAATGGTCATCGGATGATCTCCGTTCGCGGGCCGGGCCACGCAGCAGGGCGCGGGAACAACGCCGCGCCGGGGTGGGGCGCTCCCTACCAAATGGATCGCTGTCGCGCCAAATCGTATGGAGTCACTTCCCGTGAGGGATTGCAACGGTTCGTGTCCGGGCCCTAATCCTCGCTTATGACCGAAGGCCGACCCGCCGCCTTCCTCGACCGCGACGGCGTGCTGATCGAGGACGTGGGCTATCCGCACCGCGAGGACCAGCTGCGCCTGATGCCCGGCGCGGTGGAGGCCGTGCGGCGGCTGAATGCTCTCGGCTATCTCTGCATCATCGTCACCAACCAGTCGGGCGTGGCGCGGGGCTATTTCACCGAAGAGCGGATGCACGCCTTCAACGCCCTGCTGGTCGAACGGCTGACGGAGGCGGGCGCGCGGATCGAGGCGGTCTACGCCTGTCCGTTTCACGCTGATGCGGTGATCGACGAGTATCGCCATCCCGACCATCCCGATCGCAAGCCGAACCCCGGCATGCTCCTCAGGGCCATCGCCGACCACGGGATCGATCCGGCACGAAGCCTGATGATCGGTGACCAGCCGTCCGATACGGAGGCGGCGCGACGCGCGGGCGTGAGGGGCTATCTGTTCGATGGCGACGATCTGGACGCCTTGGTGCGCAGACTTCCCCTCGAAACCTGACCGACGGTGTCATTTCCCGCGGCGATGAATTATCTTTCCGGTATGACGCAAGCCTATGTCGACCGCCGCTGGACCTCCTCTGACGGGCTCAGCCTGTACGCCCGCGACTACGCCGCCGCGCCGGGCGAGGCGAAGCTGCCGGTCATCGCCATCCACGGCCTGACGCGCAATGCGGCCGACTTCGAGCATATCGCCCCCCTGATCGCAGAGAGCGGCCGCCGCGTGCTGGCCATCGACGTGCGGGGGCGCGGGCGCTCCGATCCGGCGCCGGATCCGATGACCTACCAGCCCGCCGTCTATGCGCAGGATGTGCTGGCCCTGATGAGCCAGGCGGGGATCGAGCGGGCGGTGTTTCTGGGCACCTCCATGGGCGGGCTGATCACCATGGCGCTGGCCGCCATCCGCTCGAAGGTCATCGCCGCCGCAATCATCAATGACGTCGGACCTGAAGTCTCGCCAGTGGGACTGGGCCGCATCGCCGCCTATTCCGGCCAGCCGGTCGAGACGCCGGACTGGGCCGCGGCCGCCGCCTATGCGCGCCGGATCAATGAGATCGCCTTCCCGCACTACAGCGACGCCGACTGGGACGCCTTCGCCCGCCGAGTCTTCCGTGAGGACGAGACCGGATCGCCGGTGCTGAACTACGACCCCGACATCTCCGTGCCGATCCGGGCGGCGGGGGCCAAGGCGCTGGTTCCGAACCTGTGGCCGATGTTCACCCGGCTTACGCGGGGCCGGCCCGTGCTGCTGGTGCGGGGCCAGACCTCCGACCTGCTCAGCGAGGAGATCGCGGCGAAGATGCGCAAGCGGGCGCCGAAGATGGACTTCGTCGAGGTCCCCGGCGTCGGCCACGCCCCCATGCTGGACGAGCCCGAAGCCAAGGCGGCGATATTCCCGTTCCTGGCGGAGCTGCCCTGACATGGCGGGCGCGGCATGGGCGGCGCTAGGTCTGGACGTGATCCTGACCTTGATCCTGCTGCTCTACCTTGATCTGCGGCTTCACGCCCTGAAGCAAAGCGGCGACCTTCCGGCATCCACCCCGCAGCTTTTCGGATTTGGCGGCAACGTTCTGGGGGCCGGGCAGACGATCGATTTGCTGGAGCTGTACTCGCGACGCTACCGTGAGATCGACACGCATACGCGCCGCTTCGTGCCTGTTGTACGGGTTTCTCTTCCCCTGATTCCGGTGCTGCTCGGCCTTGCCGTTCTGGCCTCGGCCTAGGGCACGTTCGCGTCGAGCTCGTCCAGCCAGACCCGCGCCGTGCCGTCTGACGGCGCGCGCCAGTCGCCGCGCGGGGACAGCGAGCCGCCGGTGACCACCTTCGGCCCGTTCGGCAGGGCGGAGCGCTTGAACTGGCTGGTCTGGAAGAAGCGGATCAGGAATTTGCGCAGCCAGTGTTTGATGGTCGCGAGGTCGTAGGTGATCTTCTCGTCGTCCGGCGTGCCGGCGGGCCAGTGGCCGCGCGAAGCGTCCTTCCAGGCCTGATGCGCCAGGTACGCCACCTTGGACGGCTTCAGGCCGAAGCGGGTGATGTAGAACAGGAAGAAGTCGTTCAGCGCATAGGGGCCGACAGTCGCCTCGGTCGACTGGATTTGCCCGTCCTTCGCCGGGACCAGTTCGGGTGAGATCTCGGTGTCGAGGATGGCGTGCAGGACGTCGGCCGTGGCGCCCTCGTGCTGTTTCGTCGCCACCCAGCGGATCAGGTGGCGGATCAGCGTCTTCGCCACCCCGCCGTTGACGTTGTAGTGGCTCATGTGGTCGCCGACGCCATAGGTGGCCCAGCCGAGCGCCAGCTCCGACAGGTCGCCGGTGCCCAGCACCATTCCGCCGTTCTGGTTGGCCAGCCGGAACAGATAGTCGGTGCGCAGTCCGGCCTGCACGTTCTCGAAGGTGATGTCGTGGACCGGCTGGCCATCAGAGTACGGATGGCCAATGTCCTTCAGCATCCGCTCGGCTGCCGGGCGGATGTCGATCTCCCCGCCGGTGATCCCCAGTGCATTCATCAGACGCCACGCGTTGGACTTTGTGCCCTCCGACGTCGCGAAGCCGGGCATGGTGTAGCCGAGGATGCCGGTCCGGGGCAGGCCCAGCCGGTCGAAGGCGCGGCAGGCGACCAGCAGGGCCTGCGTCGAGTCCAGCCCGCCCGAGACGCCGATGACGATCGTCCTGCCGTTCGTCGCCTTCAGGCGCCGCATCAGCCCCTGCACCTGAATATTGAAGGCCTCGTAGCAGTCCTGATCCAGCCGGGCAGGATCGTCCGGGACGAAGGGGAAGCGGTCGAGGGGGCGGATCAGATCGGAGTCGGCGGGCGCGGCCTCTGAGAAGCTGATGGTCTCGTAGCGCGAACCCTGAAGCTCGCGCCCGGCGCAGTCGGCGAAGGTGCCGGTTCGCAGGCGCTCCATGCCGATCCGTTCGACATCGATGTCCGCGATCGTCAGCGTCGGCTCCAGCGAGAACCGTTCGTTGTCCGCCAGCCGGGCGCCGAGCTCGTAGATGGTCGACTGGCCGTCCCAGGCGAGGTCGGTCGTCGACTCGCCCCAGCCCGAGGCCGTGAAGACATAGGCCGCCATGGCGCGCGCCGACTGGCTGGCGCAAAGCACCGCCCGGTCGTCGGCCTTGCCGATAAGAACGTTGGAGGCCGACAGGTTCAGCAGGATGCGAGCTCCGGCCAGCGCCTGACGCGTCGAGGGCGGCAGGGGCGCCCAATAGTCCTCGCAGATTTCCACCCCGAAGACGAAGCCGGGTCGGTCGGCTGCCGCGAACAGCAGGTTGGCTCCCAGTTCGACCGGCTGCCCTGCAATTCCGAAGTCCTCGAAGATCGCCTCGACGTCGCCGCCCGAGGCGAACCAACGCTTCTCATAGTACTCGCGATAGTTCGGCAGATAGGTCTTTGGCACGACGCCGAGGATGCGGCCGTTTCCGGCGACGACCGCGCAGTTGTACAGCCGGTCGCCCGCCATGACGGGCGCGCCGAATACGGCGACGGGACCGCCTCCGGTCGCCTCGGCCACCCGGGCGGTCTGCCGCTCGACCTCTCCGAGCAGTGCGTCCTGCAGCAGCAGGTCGTCGATGGCGTAACCGCTGAGGCTCAGCTCAGGAAAGACGATCAGGTCCACGCCCTGCGCGCCCGCCTGCGCGATCAGCACCAGATGCTCATCGGCATTGGCGACCGGATCGGCGGTGTGCACCACCGGAGTCGCGGCGGCGACGCGGACGAAGCCGTGGGCAGCCGGCGCGTGGAACGAGGTCTGGGCCAAGGTGCGATCCCTGCAGGTCTTTTGCTCATATAGAGGCAAAGGCGAAGCTTCGCCACGATTGCCCGTGACCTGCAAACGTCCGCCCGCTAAAGCGGGTCCATGAACGATACGCCGAAAAAAGGCTGGTTCTCGCGCCTTACCGAAGGCCTGAGCCGCTCTTCGAAGCAGATGACCGAACAGGTCGTCGCGACCTTCGTGAAGGAGCCGCTCAGCGAGGCGGCGCTGGAGGGGCTGGAAGAGCATCTGCTGGAAAGCGATCTGGGGCCGGCCGCGACCGACCGGATCGTCGCGCGCTTCCGCGATCTGCGCTTCGGCGCGGGCGCCAATGAACACGAGGTGAAGGAAGCCCTTGCCGAGGCCGTCACCGCCGAGCTGATCAACCATCAGGCCCGATATGAACCGCTGTCAGGGCCGAAGCCCTTTGTGACCCTGTTCGTGGGCGTCAACGGCTCGGGCAAGACGACGACGCTGGGCAAGATCGCCGCCGATCTGACGGGGCAGGGCGCCAGGGTCATGATCGTGGCTTGCGACACCTTCCGCGCCGCCGCCCGCGAACAGCTGAAAGTGTGGGCCGAGCGCGCCGGCGCGACGTTCGAGAGCCGTCGCGACGGCGCCGACCCCGCCGGACTGGCCTTCGACGCCTATACCCGGGCGCGGGAGGAGGGCTTCGATGTCGTGCTGATCGACACCGCCGGCCGGCTTCAGAACAAGTCGGCCCTGATGGACGAACTCTTGAAGATCGTCCGGGTGCTGAAAAAGATCGACGCGGACGCCCCGCACGAGACCCTGCTGGTTCTCGACGCCACCGTGGGCCGCAATGCGCTGGAACAGGAGAAGATCTTCGGCCGCACCGCCTATGTCTCCGGCGTGGTCATGACCAAGCTGGACGGCACCGCGCGCGGCGGGGTGCTGGTGCCCGTCGCACAGGCGTCCGACGCCCCGATCAAGCTGATCGGCGTGGGTGAGGGGATCGAGGATCTGCAACCGTTCGACGCCCGTGCGTTTTCCCGCTCTCTGGTGGGGCTGGAGGACTGATCATGGCCGAGGCCTCGAAACGCAACTCAAACATCCGGCAGGCCGTCGACTTCGGCGCGCTGGTCGCCTTCATGGCCGCCTATGCGGTGAACCGCTTTGCGCGCGGTCTGGACGGACAGGAAGCGCTGGTTCAGGCGACCTGGGTGCTGGTGGGCGCGTCGGCTCTGGCGCTGATCGTCGGCTACATCGTCGAGAAGCGTCTGGCCCCGCTGCCGCTGCTGACCGGCGGCTTCGCCCTGATCTTCGGCGTGCTGACGCTGGTCTTCCATGACCCGACCCTGCTGAAGATCAAACTGACCATCCAGAACGGTCTGCTGGCCATCGTCCTGCTGGGCTCGCTGCCGCTCGGGAAGTATCCGTTCAAATATCTGCTCGGCGACGCGATCAGGATCACGGACGAGGGCTGGCGCGGGCTGACCCTGCGCTACGGCCTGTATTTCGCGGCGGTGGCGATCATCAACGAGATCGTCTGGCGCACCCAATCCGATGATACGTGGGTGGCCTTCCGGGGCGGCCTCTGGATCGCTTCGGCGGCGTTCGGCATCTGGCAGGTGTTCTTCATCATGAAGCACCTGATCAAGGACGAGGAGGCCGAGCCCGTCTCGCCCGACACCGGCCTCTGAGGCCAACCTGAACGATCTGTAATGAATCGGGCTTTGACGCGGCGGCGCGTTGGCTTTTGTAATCCGCCCCGACCTGCGCCTTAGGGCGCATCAGGGGAGCCCCATATGAGACGTTCCGCCCCGCGAGGCCTGAGCCTCGTCGCCCTGGCCTGTACGGCCCTGTTGGCCGCCTGCGCCACCACCGGTCAGGACTCCCCTCCGTCGGCGGACGGATCGTCATCCGACGAGGATGCGAACGTCCTGCCGACCGGGCTGGACTACGCCGCCAACCCCGACCCGTACCCCTCGACCTATCGCGGCCTGCCGCGTGAGAACTTCGCCATCGTCGGCGGTACGGTCTACGACGGCGCCGGACGCCGGTTCGAGAACGGCGTGGTCATCGTGACGGACGGCAAGGTCGCTTCGGTCGGCGACGCCTCGACGGCGGTTCCGGCCGGCTATCGCACCGTCAACGCACAGGGCCGCTACGTGACCCCGGGCGTCATCGACGTGCACTCGCACCTCGGCGTCTATCCCTCGCCGGGCGTGACCGGCATGAGCGACGGCAATGAGGCGACCAGCCCGAACACCGCACAGGTCTGGGCCGAGCACAGCCTGTGGCCGCAAGACCCCGGCTTCAACACCGCCCGCGCCGGCGGGGTGACGACCCTCCAGATCCTGCCCGGCTCGGCCAACCTGTTCGGCGGCCGTGGCGTGACCGTGCGCAACATTCCGTCGGTGACCATGCAGGGCATGAAGATGCCCGGCGCGCCTTATGGCCTGAAGATGGCCTGCGGCGAGAACCCGTCGCGGGTCTACGGCGGCCGCAACCAGAGCCCGGCCACGGGCATGGGCAATATGGCCGGCTATCGCGCGGCCTTCATCGCGGCCCGCGACTACAAGGACAAATGGGACAAGTGGCGCGAGACCGGCGAGGGCACGCCGCCCACGCGCAACCTGCAGAACGAGACCCTGGCCGGGGTGCTGGACGGCACGATCCTGATCCAGAACCACTGCTATCGCGCCGACGAGATGGCGATGATGATCGATCTGTCGAAGGAGTTCGGCTACCGCATCACCGCCTTCCACCACGCGATCGAGGCCTACAAGCTGGCCCCGCAACTGGCCCGTGAAGGCATCTGCGCCGACATGTGGACCGGTTGGTGGGGCTTCAAGATGGAGGCTCTGGACGCGGTCGAGGCCAACGCCGCCCTCGTCGATGCGCCCGAAGGCTCCTGCGCCGTCATCCACTCCGACGACGCGGAACTGACCCAGCGCCTCAATCAGGAAGCCGCCGCCGCGGTCGCCGCCGGTCGTCGCATCGGAATGAACATCTCGGAAGAGCATGCGATCAGATGGATCACACTGAACCCGGCCCGATCGCTCGGCATCGCCGACCAGACCGGCTCGCTGGAAGCCGGCAAGCGCGCAGACGTCGTGATCTGGAGCGCCAGCCCGTTCAGCGTCTACGCCCGCGCCGATCAGGTCTTCATCGACGGCGGCCTGGCCTTCGACCGCATGAACCCGGCCTATCAGCCCGTCTCCGATTTCGAACTCGGCCAGCCCGGCTTCGGACTCTCCGCCGCCAACGTTCCGCAGGGAGCCCGCTGATGCGCCTCAAGAGCCTCATCCTCGGCGCCGCCCTTGCGGCGCTCGCACTTCCCGCCGCCGCGCAGGAGCTGACTGCGATCACGGGCGGCAAGATCCTGACTGGTACCTCCGTGATCGAGAACGGCACCGTCGTGATCCAGAACGGCCGTGTCGTCGCGGTCGGGGTCATGGCGCCGCCTGCCACCGCCCGCATCATCGACGCGACCGGAAAGGTAGTGTCGCCCGGCTTCGTCGCTGTCGACAGCGGACTGGGCGCGTCCGAGATTTCGTCCGTGGGCGGATCGGACGACCTGAGGAACAGCGCCAACTCGATCAGCGCCTCGTTCGACGTCAGCTATGGGCTGGATCCGTGGTCCTTCACCCTGCCGGTGGCGCGTCTGGGCGGCATCACGCGCGCCGTCGTCGTCCCGGCCCATCCGGGCGGCGGAGGCGGCGGTCACGCCCATGACGACTCCGACTTCGCCGGCGTCTCTGACGGCTTCCAGTCGCCCAGCCTGTTCGCCGGGCAGGCCGCCATCATCCATCTGGCCCAGGGCAACGACATACTCGTAAAGCCGCGCGTGGCCATGGTAGCGCCGTTCGGCGAGGCCGGAGCGGGCGTGGCCGGCGGCGCGCGCGGGGCCGAGTTCGTCCAGTTCAAGGAAACGCTCGCCGAGGTTCGCCTCTATGCCCGCAACAAGGCCGCCTATGACCGGGCCGGCCTGCGCGACCTCAGCCTGTCACGGGCCGATCTGGAAGCGCTGATCCCGGTGGCCAACGGCGAGATGCCCCTGATCGTCACCGTGCGCCGCGCGGCCGATATCCAGCAGGTCCTGCGTCTGGCGCGTGAAGAGGGGGTGAAGATTATCCTCGATGGCGTCGAGGAGGGCTGGCTGGTCGCCGACCAGATCGCGGCCGCCAATGTCGCCGTGCTGCTGAATCCCATCTCCAACCTGCCGGGCAATCTCGAAACCCGGGCGGCGCGGATGGAGAACGCCGCGGCGCTTCAGGCGGCGGGCGTGACCATCGCCATCAAGGGGAACGAGGGCTCGATCCACCGCGCCCGCGAGACCCGCTATAACGCCGGCAACGCCGTATCCCACGGCCTGCCCTATGCGGCGGCGATCGAGGCGATCACGGTCAATCCGGCGAAGATCTTCGGCATGGCCGGTCAGGTCGGCGAACTGCGCCCCGGCGCGGCCGCTGACGTGGTCGTCTGGTCGGGCGATCCACTGGAGCCGCTGTCGATCGCCGAACACATCTGGATCAACGGTCAGGAACAGGCCCCGACCAGCCGCCAGTTCCTGCTGCGAGACCGCTACAAGGACGGCGGCGAAGGGGCGATGCCGCCAGCCTATACGCGGTGATATGGAACTCTCCCTCCCCCGCCGGGGGAGGGTGTCGGCGCGGAGCGACGACGGGTGGGGGCGGCTCGGCGAAACAGCGCGGCTGCCTTGCTGAGCCCTCCCCACCCGGTCGCTGCGCGACCACCCTCCCCGAACGGGGAGGGAGAACGCTTCTCGCCTACTTCGTCGGCGCGGCCATCACGGTCAGCGCCTGCGCCACGGCGCGCTGGGCCGCCAGCTCCGTCTCCGGCAGCGGCACCAGACCCCGGTCCTGCAGATAGCCGCCACGGCCGGCGGCGGCCTCGCTCATGAACTCCATCACGAACTGCTCCAGCCCCGGCGTCACGCCGACGTGCTGCTTCTTGACGTAGATGTAGAGGCTGCGGGCCAGCGGGTAAGAACCATCAGCGATGGTGTCGGCCGAGGGAGCCACGCCGTTGATCGTCTCCGGCTTCACCGTGTCGAGGTTCTGCTCGAGGAACGAGAAGCCGAACACGCCCAGCGAGCCCGGCGTGCGGGTCAGGGTCTGGACGATGGCGTTGTCGTTCTCGCCCGAGTCGATCCACAGCTGGTCCTCGCGCAGGGTGTGCGCCAGCGTTTCGAAGCGGTCGCCGTCGTCGTCCTTGATCGTCTTCAGGGCGGGGATCAGGGCGGCGCCCGGCGCCATACCCAGTTCGAGGAAGGCGTCGCGCGTGCCCGAGGTGGGCGGCGGGCCATAGACCTGAATGCGCTGGTTCGGCAGGGCGGGGTTGATCTGGTTCCAGGTCGTGGCCGGGTTGGCGACCATCTGGCCGTTCGCGCCGGGGACCTCCTTGGCCAGACCCATGTAGAGGTCCTGCAGGCGGAAGTTGAAGCTGTTGCCGCTGCGGGCCGTGGCGATGACGATCCCGTCGAAGCCGATCTTGATCTCGACGATCTCGGTGACGCCGTTCTTCTGACACAGCTCGTACTCCGACTTTTTCATCGGACGCGAGGCGTTGGCGACGTCGGGGGTCGAGGGCCCGACGCCTTGGCAGAAGGCTTGAATGCCGCCGCCGGTGCCCAGCGATTCCACGCGGGGCGACGCGCCGCCGGACGTGCGCTGGAAGTTCTCGGCCACCCGGTTGGCGAACGGGAAGACGGTCGAGGAGCCGGCGGCCCAGATGCCCGCACGGGGACCTTGAGAACTGCCGCCCGCCCCGCCGTCGCCACAGGCGCCCAGAGCGAGAAGGGCCGCGCTCGAAACGGCGGCGAGCAGGATGCGGGTCATCGTCAGTCTCCGGACAGCGTGAGGTGGCCCGCTTAGACCAGAGGATTGTGACGGTTGGGCGAAACTCAGATGTGGATCGCGTGGCCCAGCGCGCGCAGCGACGCCTCGTGGAAGGCCTCGCCCAGCGTCGGGTGCACGTGGATGACGCCGGCGACGTCTTCCAGCACCGCGCCCATCTCCAGCATCTGGGCGAAGCTGTTGGACATTTCCGACACATGCTGGCCGACCGCCTGCACGCCCAGCAGCCGGTGGTCGGTCTTCGAGGCGATCACCCGCACGAAGCCGCCGTCCTCGCCCGCCTCTATCGCCAGCGCGCGGCCGATGGCCATCAGCGGGAAGACGGACTGGATCACGTCGTCGCGGCCCTCGACGTCCTGCGGACCGAGGCCGGCGGAGACGATCTCCGGCTCGGTGAAGCAGACGGCGGCGATGGTGACGGGATCGAACCGCCTGTCGTGGCCGGCGATGATCTCGGCGACGACCTCGCCCTGCGCGCTGCCCTTGTGGGCCAGCATGGGTTCGCCGGTCAGGTCGCCGACGGCCCAGACGTTGCGCATACTGGTGGCGCAGCGATCGTCGATCTTCACAAACGGCCCGGCCATGGCCACGCCCATGTTCTCCAGACCCCAGCCCTGCGTCCGCGGCTTGCGGCCGACGGTGACCAGCACCTTGTCGGCCTTGAGCTGGATGGTTTGACCATCCTTCGTCGTGACGTTGAGGGCGCCCTTTTCGAACGACCCCGCCTTCGCGCCCAGATGCAGTTCGACGCCGTGCTTCTCCAGCCACTTGGCGACCGGATCGGTCAGGGCCTTGTCGTAGAGCGGGAGCAGGCGGTCGGCCATTTCGACGATAGCGACGTCGGCGCCGAGTTTGCGGAAGGCGATCCCCAGCTCCAGCCCGATATAGCCGCCGCCGACGACGACCAGCTTCTTCGGGACCTCAGCCAGCGACAGGGCCTCGGTGGAGGAGATGACGTCGCCGCCGAATTTCAGGAACGGCAGTTCGACCGGGTCCGAGCCGGTGGCCAGAATGACGTGTTCGGCGGTGATGGTGATGTCGCCGTCGTCCGTCTTGACCGTGCAGGTCTTGGCGTCCGCGAACGTCGCCCAGCCCTTGATGACCTTCACCTTGGCCTTCTTCAGCAGGGCCGCCACGCCGGCGTTCAGCTTTTTGACGATGCCGTCTTTCCACGCGACCGTCTGCGACAGGTCGATGGCCGGCTTGGCGACCGTGATCCCCAGCGTGCCGCCGTTCGCGGCCTTGGACACCGTCTCGAACTTGCCCGCCGCATGGATGATGGCCTTGGACGGAATGCAGCCGACGTTCAGGCAGGTCCCGCCCAGCCCGTCGCCGCCGTCGACGAGGATGGTGTCCAGCCCCAGCTGGCCGCAACGGATGCCGGCGACATAGCCGCCGGTGCCGGCGCCGATGATCAGGACTTTGGTCTTGAGGGTCTGGGTCATGCTCACATCCACAACGTCGCCGGATGCTCCAGCAGGCCCTTGATGCGCTGCACGAAGACCGCCGCATCATGCCCATCGACGATGCGGTGATCGAAGCTGGAGGACAGGTTCATCATCTTGCGCACGACCATCTGGCCGTCCTTCACCACGACCCGCTCCTGGATCTTGTTGGGGCCGACGATGGCGACTTCGGGGTGGTTGATGATGGGGGTGTGGGTGATGCCGCCCAGCGTGCCCAGCGAGGTGATGGTGATGGTGGAGCCCGAAAGCTCCTCACGCTTGGCCGAACCGTCCTTGGCCGCGCCTGAGACGCGGGCGATTTCCAAGGCCGTGTCATATGGATCGCGCGCTTCAGCGTGACGGACGACAGGCACCATCAGGCCGTTCGGCGTCTGGGCGGCGATGCCCAGATGGACCGGGGCATGCTGGGTCAGGACGCCGGCCTCGTCGTCATAGGTAGCGTTGATCTGCGGCTGGTCGCGCAGGGCGACGACGATGGCGCGGGCGATGAAGGGCAGGACGTTCAGCTTGGGCTGGTCCTTGGCCTTGGTCGCGTTCAGGTGCGCACGCAGCTCTTCCAGCGCGGTGACGTCGATCTCTTCCACATAGGTGATGTGCGGAATGCGCCGGACGCTCTCGGCCATCTTCTCCGCGATCTTGCGGCGCAGGCCAATGATGCGGACCTCGGTCGTTCCCTCGGCTTTCGCATAGGTCGAACCGGTCGATCCTCCGGACACGGACGATCCGCGACCGCCCGAGGCGACGAAGGCGTCCAGATCGGCGTGTTCGATGCGGCCAACGGGGCCGGAGCCGGGGACGAACTGCAGCTCGACGCCCAGATCGCGGGCGCGGTTGCGCACGGCCGGCGAGGCCAGCGGGCGCTGGTTGCGATCGGACAGGGCGCGGGGCTTGCTGTCGGCGGCGACCGGAGCGGCGGGCTTCGGCGCCGGGACCTTGGCGGCGACGGGGGCCGGAGCGGCCTCGGTCTTCAGAGCGGGGGCGGGGGCTGCGGCCACATTGCCCGGACCCTCGACCTTGAAGCTGACCAGCGGCCCGCCGACGGGGACCTGCTGTCCGGCCTCGCCATGGATGGCGACGACCACGCCTGCGACGGGCGAGGTGATCTCGACGGTCGCCTTGTCGGTCATGATGTCGGCGAGGATCTGGTCCTCCGACACGCTGTCGCCGACCTTGACGTGCCAGCCGACCAGTTCGGCCTCGGCCGTGCCTTCGCCGACGTCGGGCAGTTTGAAGACGTAGTTTGCGCCGGACGCCGGCTGTGCGGCCGGGGTCGGGGCGGGCGCGACGGCCTTCGGAGCCTCGACCGGCGCCGGAGCGGCTTCGACCTTCGGAGCCGGGGCGGGCTCGTCCGCCGCATTGCCTGCGCCCTCGACCTCGAACTCCACCAGCGGACCGCGTACCGGGACCATCTGGCCGGGTTCGCCATGGATGGCGGTGACCTTGCCGGACACAGGCGCGGTGATCTCCACCGTCGCCTTGTCGGTCATGACGTCGGCCACGATCTGGTCCTCGGCGACCACGTCGCCGACCTTCACGTGCCAGCCGACCAGTTCGGCCTCGGCGGTGCCTTCGCCCACGTCGGGCAGTTTGAAGACGAAACGACCCATCTCAGCGACCCCCGCTCATGACGGCCTTCAGCGCCGCGGCGACCCGCTCGGGGCCGGGGAAATATTCCCACTCGAAGGCGTGCGGATAGGGGGTGTCCCAGCCGGTCACCCGCGCGATCGGCGCCTCGAGGTGGTAGAAGCAGCGCTCCTGAACCAGTGCCGACAGCTCCGCTCCGTACCCGGACGTTTTCGGGGCTTCGTGCACGACGACGCAGCGGCCGGTTTTCTTCACGCTGGCCTCGATCGTCTCGATATCCAGCGGCACCAGCGTGCGCAGGTCGATCACCTCGGCGTCGACGCCCGCGTGTTCGGCGCCCGCAAGCGACACCCAGACCATGGTCCCATAGGCCAGAATGGTGACGTCGGAGCCCTCGCGCATGACCCGCGCCTTGCCGATCGGCTCGACGTATTTGCCGGTCGGGACCTGCGCCAGTTCCTGCGCCTTCCACGGGCTGACCGGCTTCTCGTGCCAGCCGTCGAAGGGGCCGTTGTACAGGCGTTTGGGCTCGAAGAAGACGACCGGATCGTCGTCCTCGATCGCCGCGGTCAGCAGGCCCTTGGCGTCATACGGGTTGGACGGAATGACGACCTTCAGGCCGGCGATGTGGGTGAACAGGCTCTCGGGGCTCTGGCTGTGGGTCTGACCGCCGAAGATGCCGCCGCCGTAGGGGCTGCGGATGGTGATCGGCGAGGTGAACTGCCCGCCCGAGCGATACCGCAGCTTGGCCGCCTCCGAGACGATCTGGTCATAGGCCGGATAGATGTAGTCGGCGAACTGGATCTCCACGACGGGACGCAGGCCGTAGGCGCCCATGCCGATGGCGGCGGCGACGATGCCGCACTCGCTGATCGGGGCGTCGAAGCTGCGGGTCAGGCCATGCTTCTTCTGCAGGTGGTCGGTGACCCGGAAGACGCCGCCGAAATAGCCGGCGTCCTCGCCGAACGAGAGGACGCTGGAGTCCTCAGACATCTTGACGTCCAGCGCCGAGTTGAGCGCCTGGATCATGTTCATCGGCTGAACGCCGCCGGTCGGGGCCTCCGACTTCGGCGCATTGTTCTGATCGACCATGTCCGGCTCGACGCCGTCGCGGCGGTCGGCTTCGGTGAAGGTGGTTTGCTCAGTCATGATCAGACCCCCACCTCGCGGCGCTGTTCGACCAGACGCCAGTCCTCGGTCGCATAGACTTCCTCGAACATCGTCTTCACGCTGGGACGCGACTGGCCAAGGGTGCCGATGGCCTCGGATTCCTTGCCGGCCGCGCGAACCTGTTCGACGGCGTCCTTCTCGGCCTCTTCCTGCTGCGCGTCCGACCATTCGCCGAGCGCGATCAGGTGCTGCTTCAGCCGGTCAACCGGGTCGCCCAGCGGCCATTTCTCATGCTCGTCGCCCGGCCGGTAGCGGCTCGGGTCGTCCGAGGTCGAATGCGGCGCGCCGCGATAGGTGAACAGCTCGATCACCGTCGCGCCCTGATTGGTCCGCGCCCGCTCCTCCGCCCACTGGGTCGCGGCCCAGACGGCGAGGAAGTCGTTGCCGTCGACGCGCAGCGCCGGCAGGCCGTAGCCGATGGCCTTGGACGCGAAGGTCGTCTCCAGACCGCCCGCGATGCCCATGAAGGACGAGATGGCCCACTGGTTGTTGACGACGTTCAGGATCACCGGGGCGCGATAGACGGCGGCGAAGGTCAGGGCGTTGTGGAAGTCGCCCTCCGCCGTGGCGCCGTCCCCGATCCAGCTGATGGCGATCTTGTCGTCGCCCTTGTAGGCGCTGGCCATGGCCCAGCCGACGGCCTGCGGCACCTGCGTCCCCAGATTGCCGCTGATGGTGAAGAAGCCATACTCCTTCGACGAGTACATGATCGGCAGCTGGCGCCCTTTGATCGGGTCGCTCGCGTTCGAATAGATCTGGTTCATCATATCGACGAGCGGATAGCCGCGCGCGATCAGCAGGCCCTGCTGGCGATAGGTCGGGAAGCCCATGTCCTCGCGGTTCAGGATCATGCCCTGGGCTACCGCGATGGCCTCTTCGCCGGTGCACTTCATGTAGAAGCTGGTCTTGCCCTGGCGGTGGGCGCGGTGCATCCGGTCATCGAAGGCGCGGGTCAGGATCATGGCCTTCAGACCCTTGCGCAGGGTCTCCGGGTCCAGCCGTGGGTTCCACGGCCCGACCGCCTTGCCGTCGTCGTCCAGCACCCGCACCAGCCGGAAGGCGTGGTCGCGCATGTCGAACGGCGCGGTCGACACCTCGGGCCGCTCGACGGCGCCCGCCGGATCCAGCTTCAGATGGCTGAAATCGGTGGGATCGCCCGGCCGCCCCGAGGGTTCGGGCACGCGCAGCGAAAGGGCCAAAGAATTCTGGGCCTGCGTATTGGGCTTCTTCATTCCGTCCTGCCGTTCGGTTGATCCGACCGCGTTTCCTCAGAATGGCCGTCTAGCACGAACGGTCAAGCGAAGGCTCGCTCGATTTTCACCTTGCACTCTGCCAATCAGGGGTATTTTATTGCGCGATAATAAGAGCGGGAGAAACGCATTGGCCGACGAACTCGATCCCATCGACGCGCGGATTCTGGACATCCTGCAGCAGGACGCGGGCCTGTCGGTGGCCGAGGTGGCCGAGCGCGTGGGCCTGTCGGCCTCGCCCTGCTGGCGCCGGATCAAGCGTCTGGAGGACACCGGGCTGATCCTCCGCCGCGTCACCATTCTGGACGCGGTCAAGCTGGGGCTGGACTTCGAGGTCTACGCCATCGTCAAGCTGAATCTGCCGTCGACCGAGAATCTGAACGCCTTCGAGGCCGCCGTCGCCAACTGGGCCGAGGTCGTCCAGTGCGCCACCATCACCGGCCGCGAGGACTATGTGCTGCGTATCGTCACGTCCGACATGCACGCCTTCGACAAGTTCCTGCGCGAGAAACTGCTGGCGCTGGGCATCGTCTCGGACTGCGAAAGCCACATCGTCACCCGCGGCGTGAAGAATGTGACCGCCCTGCCTCTTGGCATAGTGACGCCTCACGTCGGATAGTCCGTCCCGGCCGTTCAGCCGGAGGGATACGACATGATCGAGATGGTGATCGACGCGCGCCGCAAGGACCTTGGCGGGTTCGAGGTCGGGCGGGTGCTGCCGTTCCATTCGCGCCGCATGGTCGGCCCCTTCATCTTTCTGGACCAGATGGGCCCCGCCGAGTTCGCGCCGGGATCCGAGGCCATCAATGTGCGCCCGCACCCGCACATCGGCCTGTCGACCCTGACCTATCTGTTCGAGGGCGAGATCATGCACCGGGACAACACCGGCGCGACCCAGGCCATCCGCCCCGGCGAGGTCAACTGGATGACCGCCGGCAAGGGCATCGTCCATTCCGAGCGCACCGATCCGCTGAAGAAGAGCCGCGGCGGCCCCATGCACGGCATGCAGGCCTGGATCGCCCTGCCCGAAGAGGCGGAAGAGATCGATCCTGCGTTCTGGCACCACGCCGAGGACGACCAGCCGACCTATGACAACAACGGCCTGTTCGCGCGTCTGGTGGCGGGCGAAGCCTACGGCGCCAGTGCGGCGGTCAAGACCTCCTCGCCCCTGTTCTACGTCCACTGGGAACTGGCCGAGGGCGTCAGGACCGCGCCGCCGCCCGGCAAGGGCTTTGTCGGCTCCGGCGGCTATTCCGAACGCGCCCTCTATGTGGCCAAGGGTGAGATCGAGGTCGGCGACCGCGTCTTCCACGAAGGCCAGATGATCGTTCTGGACCCCAACGCCGAACCGACGGTGAAGGCGTTGCGCCCCTCGACCGTCATGGCGCTGGGCGGCGAGCCGGTCGGCCCGCGCATTATCTGGTGGAACTTCGTCCACTCGAAACAGGAGCGCATCGATCAGGCCAAGGCCGACTGGAAGGCCGGCCGCATGTCCCTGCCGACCGAGGACGACATCGAGTTCATCCCCCTGCCGGACGTGCCCTCGACGCCAGAACCCGCCCCCGCCCCGGTCAAGCCGGAGCCGACACATCCGGTCTGAACGCGCGCTTCGTCGATGTCCCGTCGCATTACGATCGACAGGCGTGCCTTCCGCGATAGAGCACGGCGTCGAATCCGACCGCCGGAGCTCTCATGCGCCTCACCTTCGCCGCTGTCCTGATGCTTGCGGCCGCAACGCCTGTTGCGGCTCAAATTCCACCTGAGCCAACCCCCTTCAATGCCGAAGGCTGGGTCGCCGATCTTCAGCAGACGCGCGAGGCGATGGCGTCGCATTACGCTAACCTCCAGTGGGCGGCGACCGAACGCGAAGCGCCGCTGGGCCAGCTGTTTCAGGTCGGCGAGCAACGTCTGCGCGCGGCCCGCAGCGACGCCGAGGCGCGCGAGGTCTTTGACCGTCTGGAACAGTACCTCGGCGATGGCCACGTCGACTTCGTCTGGGCGCCGGCGCCCTCGGGTGGAGCCGGTCAGGGCGGGGCCGACGAACGCCCGCCATGCGATGTTCTCGGCTATCGCGCAGACGGTCGGGACGGCTCGGCCATCGCCACGCGCCTGCCCGGCTATCAGCCTCTCGAGGGGGAGAGCGGCTTCCCGGCCGGGATCGTCGAGATCGACGGCCGCAAGCTCGGAGTGATCCGCATCGCCCAGCTGTCGCCTCGCGCCCACCCGGCCGCCTGCGCCGCCGCCTTCGCCGCCATGAGCCGACCGGCGGACCAGCCTTGCGATGAGGACTGTCTGGAAACCCTGCGCGCGCTCGCGACGGACAACGTCACTGACGACGTCTCCGCCCGGCTGCGCGCGCTGCGAGATGCGGGCGCAGAGACGCTGCTGGTGGATCTGGCCGGCAATGGCGGAGGCACCGAATGGGTCGAGGTCGTGGCCCGCGTCGTCACCCCCGTACGGCTCCGATCCGAGCGCGTCGGCTTTCCCCGCCACCCTCACTGGGTCGAGAACTTCGCAGGGGACGAGCAGCGCCTGACCGACGCCGCTCGCGGCCAGCCCCGCGCAGACCGCGCCCGCCTCGAGGGCTACCGCGCCGTCTTCACCCAGGCTCGTCAGGAGGCCGCGACGCCGTGCGACCCGACGCCTCTGTTCGCGGGCCGGCCGCTCGAGTGCGAGTGGCTGACGACCGCCCCGCTCTACAGCACCGGCCCGGTGGCCGAACTGGACCCAAGCTTGATCGGAAAGCCTTGGGCGGCCGAGGTCTTCACGCCGCTGCGGTATCGGTTCGAGCCCGGTGTCTGGACGGGTCCGCTCATGGTTATGGTGGACGGCGCCACGGCTTCGGCCAGTGAGGAATTCGCCGCCGTCCTGCAAGACAACCGTGCGGCTGTGATCGTCGGCGCGCCCACCCGCGGCGCCGGCTGCGGCCACGCCAACGGTGAGATCGAGACGGTGCTGAACCACAGCGGCGCCCGTCTGCGCCTGCCCAACTGCGCCCGTCTTCGCGAGGATGGGACCAATGAGGTGTCAGGCATCGACCCGGACATCCTGATCGGCTTCCGCAGCAACGACGGAAACCAGCGCCGTATCCATCGGCTGATGGCCGCACTGCCTGCTGCGATTTACAGCGCTGAAAAGCAGGCCGCCGCCCGTCCCGGACCGGCCGCTCCCTGATCAGCGGGCCGTCGTCTTCACCACCCAGTCCACGACGGTGGAGATGACCGATGGATCGAGCGTGGTTTCGATCTGGCCATATTCAGTCATCAGACCGGTCGTCGCCGGCTGGAACAGGTGGTTGAGGCCGGGCAGGACCACGACGTCTGCGTCCGGCCGATACTGACGCATCAGGGGCGCGTTCTGGCTGGCCGGGACCTGCAGGTCTTTCTCGCCATAGACGGCGAGCAGGGGGATGCGCAGCGTGCGAAGCGACTCCGCAGGGTCGTGGGCGATATAGCCGCGGTACCAGGCGTTCGACATCTGGGCGCCGGTCCGGGCGGCGGCGTCGGGCGTCGCCCCGTTTTCGAGGGCGATGGCGGTCACCTCGCGGCGTACGGCCTCGCCATCGTCTGCATTGGCGACCACGGCGGCCATGAAGCGGCGCTGCAGGCGGTTGCCTTCCTCCACGACCTCTGGCGCCGCGCCGGCGGCGGTCGTGAACCGTCGCTGCTGCTCCTGAATGATCTCTGCGCCCGAGGCGGCAGGTCCGGCCAGCATGACCATCCACGCCGGATCGGCGCCCTGCTGCACGGCGATGGGGGCGAAGACGCCGCCCTCGCTGTGGCCGATCATGCCGATGCGCGCCGGGTCGACCTCTGGCCGGGTCTTCAGCCAGTCGAACGCCGCCTTGGCGTCGGAAGCGAAATCGACGCCGGTCGCCGCCGCGAAATCCCCTGTCGATCCCGCCACGCCCCGGTCGTCATAGCGCAGGACCGCGATCCCGCGTCGGGTCAGCGCGTCGGCCCAGACGGCGAACGGCTTGTGGTCCAGAATGGTCTCGTCGCGATCCTGGGGTCCGGTGCCGGTGATCAGGACGGCGGCCGGGAAGGGGCCCTCGCCCGCCGGCAAGGTCAGGGTGGCGCCCAGCCGCACGCCCGGTGCCGCGGGATTGTCGATCGTCACGTCCTCGCTGCGATAGGGGAAGGGCGGCTTCGGCGTTTGTGGGCGGCTGACGACCTCGACGGTCGCGGCGGAATGGGCAAGGACCAGCGGCAGGGTGACGCCGCCTTGCGACAGGACGCCGGTCAGGGTCTTGCCGTCCTCCGATCGCGTCCCTTCGAACCGGCCGCCGATCGCGGGCACGAGGAAGCGCACGACGCCGCCCTCGACCGTCGGTCCCTGCACGGGAATGCCGCGCGCGCCCTGATCCGGGCTGTCCATCACCGTCTGGCCTGTGTCGTCGACGCGGAACACGACCCGCAGCGACTGCCCCCCGAATGCGATCCGTCCCTCCCAGTGACCTGTCAGGTCCGCGGGCGTCTGCGCACTGTCGGGGTTGGAAACGGCGCAGACGGCTGCGAGGACGCTTGCGGAGATGAAGAGGTTCGACATGACCATTCCCTTGGACGCACGGTGTGTACGAGGGCACTACGTGGTGATTGATCCGTGAGCCAAGACTGCCCGTCGAGTCTTCATCGCACGTGACGCCCATTGAATGGTCGGCCCGACACCCGATCTAGGCTGGCATGACCGCCTTCTCAGTGCTCGACCTCTCCCCCGTGGTGGAAGGCGGCGACATCCGCCGCGCCCTGCAGGAAACCACCCGCTACGCCCAGGCCGCCGACCGGCTCGGCTTCAACCGCTTCTGGCTGGCGGAACATCACAACATGCCCGGCATCGCCTCGGCCGCCACCGCTGTGGTGATCGGGCAGGTGGCGGGGGCGACGGAACGCATCCGAGTGGGCTCCGGCGGGGTTATGCTGCCCAACCACGCGCCCATGGTAATCGCCGAGCAGTTCGGCACGCTGGAGGCGCTGTACCCCGGCCGGATCGATCTCGGCCTCGGCCGCGCGCCCGGCACGGACGGCGCCACCGCCCGCGCCCTGCGTCGATATTTCGAGGCGGCGGACCAGTTTCCGCGCGACGTGATGGAGCTTCAGGCCTTCCTCGGCGCACCGGTCGAAGGCCAGCAGGTCACCGCCTGGCCCGGCGCGGGCTCGAACGTGCCGATCTGGCTTCTGGGCTCCAGCCTGTTCAGCGCCGAACTGGCCGCCCATCTGGGCCTGCCCTTCGCCTTCGCCAGCCATTTCGCACCCGAGCTGCTGCTGCAGGCGTTGCAGACCTATCGCGCCGGGTTCCGGCCGTCGAAGACGCTGGACCGCCCCTATGCGATGGCGGCGATGAACGTCTTGGCGGCCGACACAGATGAAGAGGCGCGCCACATCTCCACCTCGATGCAGCAGGCCTTCGCCGCCGTGGTTTCGGGCACGCCCGGCAAGCTGAAGCCGCCGGTGGATGATGTGACTCGCGTGCTGACGCCGCAGCAGATCGCGGCGGTCGAAAGCCGGCTGACCTATGCGGCAATCGGGGGCGTGGACGCCGTCCGCGCCGGCCTGTCCGACTTCATCGCCCGCACGCAGGTGGATGAGGTCATGGTCACCGGCATGATCTTCGACGCCGACGCCCGCGTGCGCAGCCTTGAGGTCACGGCTGAGGCGATGGCCGGGTTATAGGGACCGCAGAAAGTCGATCAGCAGCCGGTTCACCTCGTCCGGCCGCTCCTGCTGAAGCCAGTGGCCGGCGCCGGGGATGACCTGCTGCACCCGCAGATCGGTCACCCAGTCCTTCAATCCCGCTTCCGCCGGCCCGGCGTAATGCCGCACGGGATCGCGCTCGCCGACAATAAAACCGGCAGGAACCTCGATCCGCCTGTCCTGCAGCCAGGCCGTCTCCGCCCAGTTGCGGTCGAGGTTGCGGTACCAGTCCAGCGGAGCCTTGAACCCGGCCGCGGCGAAGGCGTCGACGTACTCCCGGAAATGCGGCTCGGTCAGCCACGGCGGCAGGATCGCATCGTCCGCGATAGACCCCATCAGATCGACGCCCTCGGGAAAAAAGCCCGTCGACTGCCGCCCGTCCGGCGTCGCGCCGTCATAGGCATGGAACATCTTGCGCAGCGCCTGTTCCGGATCGGCGTCCATCGGCTCGTGGGCGTCGGGCGCCTGAAACCGGCTGATGTAGAGATCGCCCCGGCCGCGCCGTTTCGAGATCGCCGCCATCGCCGCGGTGGGCGGTCCCTGCACCCGTCGCGGGTGGAACGGCACCGACAGGGCGAAGACCGCGCGGAACAGATCTGGCCGCGTCAGGGCGCAATGCCATGCGACCGGCGCGCCCCAGTCGTGGCCGACCACGACGCACGATGTCTCCCCCAGCGCCCGGACCAGATCGACCATGTCGCCCACCAGCGCCATCAGCCCGTAGGCCGCGGTCTCGGTCGGCTTCTCCGTCCCGCCATAGCCGCGCATGTCCGGCGCCACCGCGCGATACCCGGCCGCCGCCAGCGCCCCGACCTGCGCGCGCCAGCTGATCGCCAGCTCTGGAAAGCCGTGGATCAACAGCACCAGCGGGCCGCTGCCGGCCTCGAGGATGGTCTGGGTGATGCCGTCGGTCTTTATAAGCCGGGTCTGCATCCGGCCACACCATCACCCCGACGCGGCAGGATCAAGCCTGGAGCGTCACACCCGTCGTGCGCATGATCTCGGCCCGCAGCTCCGGCAGCCCCTCGCCCTTTTCGGCCGAGGTCAGGATCACGGCCGGGAAGGCGGCGGGGCGTTTGGAGATGCCCTTCAGGGTGGCGGCGGCGACCTTCTCGCCCTCGCCCTTTTTCAGCTTGTCGGCCTTGGTCAGCACGATCTGGTAGCTGACGGCGGCGAGGTCGAGCGCGTCCAGCGCCTCGTCGTCGACCTTCTTCAGCCCATGCCGGGCGTCGATCAGCAAATAGACCCGCTTCAGCGTCACCCGCCCGCGGAGATAGTCGCGGCCCAGGTCCTGGAACTTCTTGACTGTGGTCTTGGACGCCTTGGCCCAGCCGTAGCCGGGCAGGTCGACCAGTCGCATCCTGCCGTCCAGATCGAAGAAGTTGACCTCGCGCGTGCGGCCCGGCTCGTTAGAGGCGCGGGCCAGCTTGTGCATGCCGACCAGCCCGTTGATCAGGCTGGACTTGCCGACGTTCGACCGGCCCGCGAAAGCGATCTCGGGCAGGTCAGGATCAGGCAGCTGCTCGATCTTGGCGCAGCCCATGACGAAGGTCGCAGGCCGCGCGAACAGGATGCGCGCCTGCTCCAGATCCTCGTCGGTGAAATCGCCCTCGGTCAATCAGGCCTTCGCCTTCTTGAAGCGCTCGAGGAAGGTGTCGATCGGGTTCTCGGCCTTCAGGCGATGCATGATGATGTACTGCTGCAGGATGGTCAGCACGTTCGACCAGCCCCAGTAGATCAGCAGGCCAGCCGGGAAGCCGGCCATGATGAAGGTGAACATGATCGGCATCAGCTGGAAGATGCGGCGCTGCATCGGATCCGGCGCTTGCGGGCTCATGGCCATCTGCAGCCACATGGTCAGGCCGTAGATGATCGCCAGCACGCTGATGCCAAGCGTGAAGCCGCCCGACCCGCCGGCCAGAAGGCCGCCGATCAGCGGCGCGGTGGACGGATCCCACGGGATCAGGCCGAACAGGTTCCAGACGTTGGTGTGATCCGGCGCCGACAGGTCGCGGATCCATCCGAAGAAGGGCTGGTGCCGCATCTCGATGGTGACGAACAGCATCTTGTACACGGCGTAGAAGACCGGGATCTGCAGCAGCAGCGGCAGACAGCCCGCCAGAGGATTGATCTTCTCCTTCTGGTACAGGGCCATGATCTCGACCTGCTGCTTCTGCGGGTCATCGGGGTGCTTCTTCTTGATCTCCTCCATCTTCGGCTGGAGGTTCCGCATCTTCGACATGCTCTCGTAGGACTTGTTGGCCAGCGGGAACATGATCAGGCGGACGGTCAGTGTCAGCAGCAGGATGGCCACGCCGAAGTTGCCCACGAGGCCGTAGAAGAACTCGACCAGCAGGAAGATCGGGCGCGTCAGGAAGAACAGGAAGCCCCAGTCGATCGCATAGATGAAGCGCGGCAGCTTCAGGTCCTTCTCGTACCTGGCGAGAATTTCGTTGCGCTTGGCGCCGGCGAACAGGCGGGTCGTCTCGACCGTCTGTGCGCCCGGTGCGATCGTGTGCGCCTGACCCAGCATGGTGGCCGAGTGGGTGTCGAAGGTGGCCTGATCGGAGACACGGAAGGCGGCCTCGATCTTCTCGTCCTGCGACGGGATCAGGGCGGCGAGCCAGTATTTGTCCGTGATGCCCAGCCAGCCGCCGGTCGATTCATGCTCCTGAACCGGCTTCTTGGCCCACGCCTTGTACTTCAGCTGCTGCGTCGAGAAGCCGTCGCCCTTGGAGAAGGTGCCGATGCCGCCCTCGTGCAGGATCTGGTTGCGGCCCAGATCGTCCGGCACGCCCTGCCGCTCGATCCGGCCGAACGGCTGGATGCTGACGGGCTGGGTCCCGAAGTTGGCGACCGTGTCGGTGACCGTGAACATGTACTCGGCGTCGATCGCGATCACGCGGGTGAAGCGCAGGCCCTGTCCGTTGTCCCACGTCAGCGTCACCGGCGTCGTCGGCGTCAGGGTCGAGCCCCGCGTCAGGCGCCACGGCGTGTTCGGTCCGGGAACGCCGCCGGGAATGTTCGGGCCCGCCCAGCCGAACTGGGCGAAATAGGCGTGGCGCATGCCGGCCGGGCGGAACAGCTCCACCGCCGGCGACTCCTTGGCGATCGTCTCGCGGTAGCGGGTCAGGAACAGGTCGTCGATCCGCGCGCCCTGCAGCGACAGCGAGCCCGTCAGGGTCGGCGTCTGGATCGGCACCCGCGCGCCCGTGCCCAGCGCCTGGGTCCGGTCGGTGACGAAGATGGCCGCGCTGGGCGACGGCGCGGTGACCGGGCCGGTCTCCACCGTCTTCGAGGCGGCGACGGCGGCCTGCTCGGCGCGTTTCTGGCGCGCCTGCGGCTCCAGCACGAAGGCGCTGTAGGCGAACAGCATGACGGACGCGATCACGATGAAGATGATCGTGTTGCGGCTATTGTTCTGGGGAGGCATCGGTCGTCCTGGCCGGGGTGCGCGGGTCTCGCGCCGGGGGCGCGGATCGCGGGGTCGCGAGCCTTGTAAGCGCCGATTTCACATCGTCAAGCAAACGGTCCCATGGACGGTCCGCCGTGCCCATGCGGGCGATGAAGACATAGTCTCCGCCAGCCACGCAGTAATGCGGCGCAAGCGCGCGGGCGGCCTCTCTAAGACGGCGTTTGGCGCGGTTGCGAACCACGGCCCCGCCGACCTTCTTCGTGGCGGTGAAGCCCAGCCGGATCGCGGGATTTCCGTCGGCCCGGTCCAGTCGCTGCACGACCACGGCGCCGCGGGCCTCTGAAACGCCCTTCGCGGCCGCCAGAAACTGGGGCCGCGAAGTCATGCGTTCGATTTTCACGAGGTCGCTCATTGTTCCTCCCCCTGCGGGGAAGGGGAATGAAGACTTAGGCCGTCAGGCGCTTGCGGCCCTTGGCGCGACGCCGCGCGACGATCTTCTGTCCGTTCTTGGTGGCCATCCGCGAACGGAAGCCGTGACGGCGCTTGCGCACGAGTCGCGACGGCTGATAGGTCCGCTTCACGGTCGGCTCCAGACTCTAAAGGGTTGCACGACGAAAACACGTCCGTCGCGGGAAGGGCGGGCGTATAAGGGGCGAGACCGTCAGTGTCAACGCCGCAAAGGGTCGTGCTGGAGTCAGAATGGACCGCCTGAAACGCTTCCTGCCGCTGATCGTGCTGGGCGGGATCATCGCCCTGATCTTCGGCATGGGCTGGAATCGCTATCTCTCGCTGGACACCCTGCGCGATCATGGCGCCGAGTTCCGCGCCTTCACCGCCGACAACTATCTGCTCAGCCTGCTGCTGCTGATGGCCCTGTTCACCGTCCTTACCGCCAGTGTGGTGCCCGGCGTCTTCTTCGTCACCATCACCGCGGGCTATCTGTTCGGTCCGTGGGTGGGGGGCGTCTCGACCTCCATCGCCGCCACGGCCGGCGCCCTGATCGTCTATGCGGTCGCCCGCACCGCACTGGGCAAGGCGTTGAGAGAGAAGGCCGAGCGCGACCGGGGCCTGATGCAGAAGGTCTGCGGCGCGATCGACAAGGATACGTTCTGGTATGTGCTGGCTTCACGGCTGGCCGTGGTGGTGCCCTTCCACATGATCAACGTCGCCGCGGGGCTCATGGCGGTGCGGCTGGCGCCCTATACGATCGCCACCGTGATCGGCCTGCTGCCCGCGCACATCATCTATTGCTGGATCGGGGCGCGACTGAATACCCTGCTGGCGACGGATCCGGATCCGGATTTCCAGGCGCTCTTCAACCAGTTCTGGGCGCCGATGCTGGGGGTTTTCGTGCTGGCGGTGGTCCTGCCCTTCGCGCTCAAGTCGCTTCAGGCCGCCTGGCTCAAGCGGAAGGCCGCATGAGCGGAAGCTCGCCCGCCCTTACCGCCATCCGCAAGGCGCTGCGCGTTCCCGACGACTGGCGCGAGTGGATGAAGCCGCACGCCCCGGACGCGCTGGCCGCGCGCCTGCTGATGCTGACGGCGGTCTTCACTGTCGCCGTCGAGATCATGATCGTCGCGCCCAGCGCCGCCGGCTTCCACGAGCGCTGGCTGCTGGACCGGCTGCAATCCGCCGAGTTGGCCTCGGTCGGCGTCGAGGCGCTGCCCTATTCGGCGGTCGAGGACACGACGGCGGAACAACTGTTGGCCATCGGCGGCGTGCAGGCCGTGGTGGTGGGCGACCAAGGTGTCCGACGCCTGCTGTTGCAGGCGCCCAACCTGCCCCGTACGCCCGACCTGATCGATCTGCGGCAGAGCCGCCCGCTGGCGCGCCTGGTCGATCCGTGGCGGACCCTGTTCGGCCATCCGGATCGCTCGATCCGGGTCCAGTCGCGCCCCCGCTATCGCTCCGGCGACTTCATTGAGGTGCTGGCTCCCGCCCAGCCGCTGAAGGTCGAGTTACGCGCCTTCATGCTGAACAGTCTCCTGACCTCGCTGGTCATCTCGCTGGCGGCGGGCGGTCTGCTCTACCTCGGTCTGGCTTTCCTTGTGCTCCAGCCCCTGCGCCGGGTCACCCGCTCCATCGAACGCTTCGCCGCCGATCCCGAGAGTGAAGCCGAACCGATCCGCGATCGCAGCGACGAGATCGGCCGCGTCGAGCACGAGCTCGCCCGCATGCAGGAAGAGGTGCGCCAGTCGCTGCGATCGCGCGCCCGTCTGGTCGCGCTGGGCGAGGCCGTGGCCAAGATCAATCACGACCTGCGCAACATGCTGACCTCGGCCCAGATGGCGTCTGAGCGATTGGCCAGCTCGCCGGACCCGCTCGTCGCCAAGGCCCTGCCGCGTCTGGAAAAGGCGCTGGGCCGCGCCGCCGCCCTGTCGCGCAATGTGCTGGCTTACGGAAAGAGCGAGGAGCCGGCGCCCCAGAAGACGCGCTTTGCTCTTACGCCCGCGGTCGTCTCCGCCGCCGAGGACGCGGGCCTGTCGCCGTCCGAGGTGCGGCTGGTGAAGTCGATCCCGACCCGCTTCAACGTCTTCGCCGATCCGGACCAGTTTCACCGCATCCTCGTCAACCTGATGCGCAACGCCCGTCAGGCAATCGAGAGCGATCCGTCCATCACCCGCAAGCGCGGTGAAATCCGGGTCACGGCCTCGGATGACAGCGGCGTTCGCGTCATTCGTCTGTCCGATAACGGTCCGGGCATTCCCCCCCGACTGGCCGACCGCCTGTTCGAACCGTTCGTCAGCGGTCGGGAGTCGGACGGCACCGGTCTGGGCCTGACCATCTCGCGCGAACTGGCCGCCAGCCACGGCGGCGACCTGACCCTGATCGAGACGGGCCCCTCCGGCACGGTCTTCGAACTGCGCCTGCCGAACTGAGCGGCCCGAACCGCGTTTGTCTTGCCAGACCCTCGTGCACGGCGCAGCTTCGCGCCGAGGCCCGACACGGAGACGACGTCATGACCCGCAAATTTGCGCTTACCGCCTGCCTCGCCGCCCTGACCTTCGCCGCGCCCGTGCTGGCGCAGACAAAGCCCGGGGTTCAGGCTCCCTCGCCATCTGCCAAGGCGGCGCCGACCGCGCCTGCCGCCGGCTCCGAGGAATGGTTGCGCCAACGCGGTGAAGCCTACCATTCCGCGCCCGAGTCCGCGCAGAACCCGGCCGAGGTCGCTGAAACGGGCCGGCTGAACGCAGAGATCACCGCCCGCAACGAAGCCGCCGCGGCGCTTGAGGCCGAACAAGAGGCCGAGCATGCCCGGGCCGAGGCGCGCTACCGGCAGGATGTCGAGGAGGCTGACGCCGCCCGTCGGCAGTGGGAGGCCGACAAGGCCGCCTCCGACGCCGCGCAGGCCGAGTGGCAGCGCTCGCGTGAAGTCTGGGAGAACATGGTCCGCGCCTGTGAGCGCTCGGGCCGCCGCGACTGCCGCCCTGCCGGATGATGCCTTATACACCGCACATCCCCGCGAAAGCGGGGATCCAGTGTTTTGGATGATGGACATTGGGTCGGGATGCGCGACTGATGTCCTGAAGCGTCGGCGTTTCGCTGGACAGGACTGGGTCCTCGCTTTCGCGGGGAAGAGCGGGAGCAAGGCAAGGTGACGGCAAGTCGTCCTGACAAGCACCGCGACCGGCCGCTGCCCGATGGACGCACGCTCGTGTGGCGACACCCGTGGTGGGTTCGCGCGACCCATTGGCTGAACGTCTCCGTCGTCGTGATCCTGCTGATGAGCGGCGCCAATATCCTCGCGGCGCATCCGCACCTCTACTGGGGTCTGAAGTCCACCTTCGCCGATCCGTGGGTTTCGTTCGCGACCATCCCTGACTGGGTGATGTTGCCCCGGGGCCGGAACCTCGCGGAAGCCCGGCACTGGCACCTGTTCTTCGCCTGGATCTTCGTCCTGAACGGTCTGGCGTATCTGGCCTTTCTGCTGATCACCCGACGCCTGACGCGCCGCCTCTGGCCGACCGGGGCGGACGTCCGCGACATTGGACATTCGGTGGTCGAGCATGTGCAGCTGCGCTTCCCGAAGGACGACAGGGCCCGCGTCTACAATGTGCTGCAGAAGCTGACCTATCTGCTGATGGTGCTGGTGGTCCTGCCGATGATGCTGGTCACCGGCCTGTCGATGTCGCCGGGTTTCAATCCGATCGGCGGCGTGTTGCTGGACCTGATGGGTGGCCGGCAGTCGGCGCGGACGCTGCATTTCCTCTCCGCTTCGGCCATCGTCGTCTTCATTGTGATCCACGTCGGGCTGGTGGTCTGGACCGGCCTGTTCAACAACATGCGGGCGATGATCACCGGCTGGTTCGCCATAGAACCCGGCCGGGACAAGGAGCCGGAATGAACCGACGCGGACTTCTGACGGGCGTGGTCGCTGCGGGCGGGCTGGCCGTCGCCGGGTGTGACCAGCGCATCGTCAAGATGGGCGTCCAGTGCACGCTCAAGGCCGGGGAACAGGCCACCCGTCGCACCCAGCGCGCCCTGGCCCGCGACGCCCTCGCGCCCGAGTATCAGCAGAAAGACATTTCCCGCGATTTCCGCGCCAACGGATCTATCGATCCGGCCGATGCGGAATATCAGCGGCTGAAGGCGGATGGCTTCCGCGACTATCGCCTGCTGGTCGAGGGGCTGGTCGAGCGCCCCCTCAGCCTGTCGCTGGAAGACCTGCGCCGCCGCCCCTCGCGGACCCAGATCACCAAGCACGACTGCGTCGAGGGCTGGACCTCGATCGGCAAGTGGAAGGGCGCGCGCCTGTCGGCCATCCTCAACGAGGCGGGGCTGAAGCCGAACGCGAAATACATCGTCTTCCACTGCTTCGACGCGCTGGATCAGCGCGAGGACGGCGACCGCTATTACGAAAGCATCGACCTGCACGACGCCTTCCACGAACAGACCATCCTCGCCTACGACATGAACGACGCCATTCTCCCCATCAAACACGGCGCCCCGATCCGGCTCCGGCTCGAGCGGCAGCTGGGCTACAAGATGGCCAAGTATATCAAGCGCATAGAAGCGGTCGAAGACTTCGGCCACATCGGCGGCGGCAAGGGCGGCTACTGGGAAGACAGGGGGTACGAATGGTACGCGGGCAGCTGATCGCTGCGGCGATCCTTCTGGCGAGCGGCGGATCGACGGCGGCGCAGGACGCCCCGCAGCAGGTCATCACCAACCCGAGCTGGTCCGAAATTCCCGCGCCCGACGACATGGGCGAGGCCTATCCCGTCTTCGCCTCGGCCATCGCCACGAGCGGTTGGGCGCAGATGCAGTGCCGCGTCACGCTGGAGGGGCGGCTGGCGCTCTGCGAGGTCGAAAAGACCGTGCCCGCGGGCCTCGGGTTCGACCGCGCGGCTCTGTCGCTGGTCCCGCGCTTCCGGCTGAACCCGCGCACCGTCGACGGCGACATCGAGAAGTCCAGCGTCCGCTTTTCCGTCCGCTTCCGGCTTGGGGATGACGATCCCCTGCCGACATGGACCGGACGGCAGCCGACGGCCGACGAGCTGTCGCGCGTTCGCCAGACCATCGGCTGGATGGCCGAGCACATGGGGCCGCCGCCCAACGAACTGCTCGGTCGACTGGATGTCGACGCCGACCGTCGCGAGGCAGTCGAGGCCATGATCCGGCAGGTCGATCAGGAGATGCTGGACCAGCGGCTGGACGGCTACGCGCTCGTCATGGCGCGCACGGCCTCGCCGGAACAACTCGACGACCTGATGAACCGCCGCCCGCCCCGCGGCGGCCCGCCGTCCGAAGATGTGCTCAAGGCCGCCAGCGGCGACCTCCGGCCCGTCGAGCGCCAGTACGGGGACCGTCTCCGCGCCCTCTACTGCGCCCGCTACGCCTGCCTGTCCGCCGAGGCGCCCGATCCGGAAAGCTGAGTTTCAACTTACGTCGTCGCGCGTTTGTTGACTTGACCCTGAAGCCCGCCATCATCGCCGAATGAGAACACTGTTCTGGCCGCTTCCGCTTCTGGCCCTGACGCTGGGTTTCGCCCCCGTGCAGGATTGGGTGAAGAGGCCGGACCCCCAGAGGCTTGCTGACGCCTATCCCGGCTTCGCGGCCCACGCGGGTCTTGAGGGGTATGCCCGGATCGCCTGCGGCGTAGCCGCAACCGGAGCGTTGGAAAACTGCCGTGTCATCGAAGAGTCGCCCGTGGGTCTGGGCTTTGGCGCGGCCGCGCTTTCGGTCAGCGATGGCTACCTGGCCGACCGGCAAGACGATGAGGTCGCCTTCACTAACCATTTCAGCTTACCGCCGCTTGAAACCATCAGGCCATGGGACGGCTCCGAGCCCGGCCCCGAGGTGATGGAAGCGGCGACGCAGTACACCCGTCGGCTGAACCTCTCCCTGACGAGGAGTTTCTCACTGGACGGGCTGCCCGACGACCGGCGCGAGGCCGTTAGCGAGATTATTGCCGAAGTGGAGGCCGAGACGGGCGCCGATCTCAGGGCCGCCTATGCCCTCAGTCTGGCGCGCACCCAGAGTCTGGAAACACTCCGGATGGTCTTGGTGGGACAACGCCGCCCCGGCCGCTCGCCCTTTACCGATGGTGAGATCGCGCGCGCCGAGGACCAGTTAAAGACGGTGGGCAATCGACAGAATGCTCTCGTCCAGCAGCGGTATTGTGCGCTCTACGATTGCGGGCCGGGCGCCAGCTGAACCTCGGCCCGGATGCGCGCACTCTCCACCCCGGCCTCCAGCACCTCCATCACCCGCAGCGCCTGCTCAGGCGTCACCGGATTCTCGCCCTCGCCCCGCAGCGCGGCGGCGACGGCCGCGTAGTAGGCCGGATAGTTCCCGGCCGGCCCGGGCGCAGGCGTCCGCTCGAACGTCTCGCCGTCTACGAACACGCCCGGCGACGGATCGACGCCCCAGCCCGGCGCGCCCACGGCCATCCCTGCCTTCGACTGCGGCTCCTGCACGTCCAGCCCGGACTTTAGCCAGCTGCCCTTCGTGCCATGGACAGCGAAGCGCACGTCGGGCGCGGCCACCACCATGGCGGCGTTCAGCACCACCCGCCTGTCCGGATAGCGCAGCACCGCATGCGCCCAGTCCGGACTGCGCCCGCCCTCGCGCTGGATGGTCAGGTCGCAGGTGATGGCGTCCGGCATGCCGAACAGGGTCAGGATCTGGTCCACCAGATGCGGCCCCAGATCCAGCCACACGCCGCCGCTGCCCTCGGCCTCGCGCCAGCGGTCCAGCACCACCGGCCGGGGACGGTCGTAGCGCGTCTCGACCGTCACGATCTCGCCCAGCCGCCCCGAGGCGATCTCGGCCTGCAGCGCCAGAAAGTCCGCGTCCCACCGCCGGTTCTGGAACACCGACAGGAACCCGCCCCTGGCCTTCGCCACAGCGACCACCGCGCGGGCGTCGTCCAGCGTCAGGGCGAACGGCTTGTCGACCACCACCGCCTTGCCCGCCTCCAGCGCCGCCTTCGCCTGTTCAGCATGCAGGGCGTCCGGCGTGGCCAGCACGACCAGATGCACCTCCGGATCGGCCAGTACGGTCGCGAAGTCGGGGGCGACGCGCACGTCCGGCCAGACCGCCTTCACCTCGCCGGCGCGGCTGGACACGATCGTATGCAGCATCAGACCCGGGCAGGCGGCGACCAGCGGCGCATGAAAGGTCCGCCCCGCGTTGCCGAAGCCGACGACAGCGACGTTGATCGGGCCGGTCCGGGGCAAGGCCTAGGCCTCGGCCCCCTCCTGCCGCTTCTTCATCAGGGCGTCGAACGAGCCCCAGACGCCCTCGGCGCCGTGCCACGAACCCTTGGTCGCGGCCTTGGAGTATTCCGTCGCCCGCGCCTCGAAGAAGTTGGCGTGCTCCACGCCCGACAGCAGCGACTGCAGCCAGGGCAGCGGGTTTTCCTTGATCCCGTACAGCTCGGGCAGCTGCAGCTGGCGCAGGCGCCAGTCGGCGATGAAGCGGATGTATTGTTTGATGTCGTCCGGAACCATGCCGTTCACCGGCCCCAGCTCGAAGGACAGGTCGATGAACTTGTCCTCCATGTTCACCACGGTCCGGCAGCACTCGACGATGTCGTCGGCGACAGCCTTGGTCACCACGCCGGTTTCCTTGTTGAACGCGTGGTACAGCTTGATGATGCCCTCGCAGTGCAGGCTCTCGTCCCGCACCGACCACGACACGATCTGGCCCATGCCTTTCATCTTGTTCTGGCGCGGGAAGTTCATCAGCATCGCGAACGACGCGAACAGCTGAAGCCCCTCGGCGAAGCCGCCGAACATGGCCAGCGTCCGGGCGATGTCGGCGTCCGTGTCCACGCCGAACTGGCCCATGTAGTCGTGCTTGTCCCGCATGGCCTCGTATTCCATGAAGGCGCCGAACTCGCTCTCGGGCATGCCGATGGTCTCGAGCAGCAGGGCGTAGGCCGCGATGTGGATGGTCTCCATGTTGGCGAAGCTCGCCAGCATCATCTTGACCTCGGTCGGTTTGAACACCCGACCGTAGCGCTCCATGTAGTTGTCCTGCACCTCGATGTCGGCCTGGGTGAAGAACCGGAAGATCTGCGTCAGCAGGTTGCGCTCGGACGGCGTCAGATTGGCGGCCCAGTCCTTGACGTCCTCGCCCAGCGGCACCTCTTCGGGCATCCAGTGGACCTGCTGCTGCTTCTTCCACATGTCGAACGCCCACGGATAGCGGAACGGCTTGTAGGCGGCCGAGGGGGTCAGCAGACCGGGCAGGGTGACGTGCGCGTTCATCGGGCGAAGCTCTGACAGAGGCGAATCCGGAAGTGGGTTCACCATGCGGGCGGACGGGCGCGGCGCCAAGTCGAAATACGGCTATATTGCGATCACATTTTGGACGACCGCTATATGTGGTAGCTCCACCATACCCATCTGGGGACAGGCGGGGGATAAGGCGGCTGGCCCATAGGCCGCGCTTATGGCGACGCCGGCCCATCTTGTGAGCGCTCCGCCCGCGTCCGCGTTAGGACGACAGGCAAGCACAGGGAAGGAGCGATGATGACCTACACCGTCTATGGCGCCGCCGGGTCGGGCTCTGTCCCCGTCGAGGCCGCTTTGACCCTGATCGGCGCGCCCTACGCCGTGATCGAGGCCGCCACCTTCGAGGGCGACGCCGAGCGCGAGAAGGTCGCCCCGGTCAATCCGATGCGTCAGGTGCCGGTGCTGATCACCCCGGACGGCGAGACCCTCACCGAGAGCGCCGCCATCCTGATCTGGCTGGCCGAACAGCACCCGGAGGCCGCGCTGGCGCCCGAGCCCGGCGATCCCCGCCGCGCGCAATTCCTGCGCTGGATGACCTTCGTCCCCGCCAGCATCTATTCCATGTACTGGGTCCGCGACGTGCCCAGCCGCCTCGTCGGCGACGATCCCAAGGCGCAGGCCGAGATGGACCGGCGCACACAGGACCGCATCTCCGCCTGCTGGGCCATGATGGAAGAGCAGCTCCAGCCCGGCCGTTTCCTGCTGGGCGACGAGATGACGGTGCTTGATCTCTATGTCGCGGTGGTCAGCCGCTGGCGTCCGCTGCGCCCGCGCTTCCATCAGGTCGCGCCCCGCATGGGTCAGGTCGTCCGCCGCGTCGACGCCCTGCCTGAACTGGCCGATTTCTGGCCCAAACGGTTCGCCTTCGAAGGCGATTATGCGGACCCCGCGCCAAAACCGTAGTCGCACAAGCTCGGCCGTCTCGCCTTCGTCACGGTCTTCCGTTAAGGGAGGCCATGATAGACACGATGACAGCACAGGCGGCGCTGGACCGCCTCGAAACCCTCTACACCCAATCCGTCTCCAACCTGCGTCAGGCGGTTGGGACCTTCCTCAGGACCGGCGAACGCGCCGATCCCCAGGCCCGCGCCGACGGCGCCTTCAGCTATCCGGAACTCAGGGTCAGCTGGTTCGGCGAACGCCCCGCCAATCTGGAAACCCGCGCCTACGCCCGTCTCTCGCGGCCCGGCGTCTATGCGACCACGGTCACCCGGCCCGACCTGTATCGGCCCTACCTGCTGGAACAGCTGACCCTGCTGGAACAGGACTATGGCGCGACCTTCGACGTCGGCCCGTCGGAGCAGGAGATTCCCTTCCCCTATGTGATGGACGGCTCGGACGTGGTGCTGGACCGCAGCCAGACCGCCGCCGTCGCCCGCTATTTCCCGACCACCGACCTCGCCCACATCGGCGACGAGATCTCCGACGGCCTGTTCGATCTGGCCGAGGATTTCCCGCTGGCCCAGTTCGACGGCCTGCGTACCGATTTCTCGCTGGCCCGTCTGAAACACTACACCGGCACGCCGGTCGAGGCGGTGCAGAGCTACATCCTCTTCACCAACTACAATCGCTACGTCGACGAGTTCGTGCGCTGGGCCATGGAGCAGCTGCGCGATCCAAACAGCATCTATGACAGTCTCGTCTGCGCCGGCGGCGTGGTGGTCACCCGCGACACGCCGAACCCCGAGGCCGCCGTCATGGATGCGGCGTGGAAGAAGCACCAGATGCCGGCCTACCACCTGACCGCGCCGGGTCATGCGGGCATCACCCTGGTCAACATCGGGGTCGGGCCGTCGAACGCCAAGACGATCTGCGACCACCTCGCCGTCACCCGCCCGCACGTCTGGATGATGATCGGCCACTGCGGCGGTTTGCGCCCGTCCCAGACCATCGGCGACTATGTGCTGGCCCACGCCTACCTGCGCGACGACCACGTGCTGGACGCGGTCCTGCCGCCGGACATCCCCATCCCCTCGATCGCCGAGGTCCAGCGCGCCCTCTATGACGCCGCCAAGGTCGTCTCCGGCGCGCCGGGCGAAGAGGTCAAGCGCCGCCTGCGCACCGGCACCGTCGTCACCACCGACGACCGGAACTGGGAGCTGCGCTATTCCAAATCGGCGCTGCGCTTCAACCAGAGCCGCGCCGTCGCCATCGACATGGAAAGCGCCACCATCGCCGCCCAGGGCTATCGGTTCCGCGTGCCCTACGGGACGCTGTTGTGCGTCTCGGACAAGCCGCTTCACGGCGAGATCAAGCTGCCCGGTCAGGCCAACCGCTTTTACGAGGGCTCCATTTCGGAACACCTCCAGATCGGCATCCACGCCATCGACCTGCTCCGCGCCGAGGGCAACCGCCTGCACAGCCGCAAGCTGAGAGCCTTCGACGAGCCGCCGTTCCGGTGATGATGTGAATCTCCCTCCCCCGGCGGGGGAGGGTGTCGGCGCGAAGCGACGACGGGTGGGGCCGACCCATCGAGCCGCCCCCACCCGGTCGCTGCGCGACCACCCTCCCCGTTCGGGGAGGGAGAACTCTTCTACTTCTTCAGCCGCTTCGCATTGGCCACGGCCGTCCGATGGATGGGCCGCATCGCGTCGGCCTGTCCCTTCAGCAGCTGGGTGTTGAGCGTCAGCATCTGGCCCGTGGCGCGTCCCCACCATCCGACGGCATAGGCGTACTGGGCCTGCATGGCGGCGGCGGGCGTGGGCGCGGCGGCGATCGCCGTGGCTGCGCGGCTGGCCAGATTGGCCTCGGTCATCGCACTGGCGCCCAGACGGCCGCCGATGTCGCCGAAGGTCTTGCTCATGGCCGAGGCCGATTCCGACAGCGCCTCGACCTTTTCCGACGTCATCAGCGACATTTCGGTCAGGTCCAGCTTGCCCGGATCGGCCATCCCGGCGGCCATGATCTGCATCCGCGCGGCGATCACGTCGCTCGCCGCCTGCAGCATCTCGCCTCCCGACAGGGCTGTGTTCGCGGCCGAGGTCGCATTGCGGGTCAGGCGGCGACCGGTCTTCAGCGCCTTGTCGAACTCGTTCATGACCAAGCCTTGGGCCCCATTCAGGCTTCGGGCAAGACCTCGGCGGTGAAGTCGGCCACATCCTTCAGCAGGGCCGGAACCGCGGCGTCGATAATGGTCCTCCCATGCTCGGGGCTGGCCAGCGCCGGATCGGAGCCGATGCGGCCGTCGGGGAAGCGGGCGCGATAGTCCAGCGCGTCGCGGATCGGACCGACCGGCGCGATCTGCGGGCTGTAGTCGGCGGTCTTGATCCGGTCCGGATATGCGGCCTGCGTCACCGCGATCTCGGACGGCGTCGCATGCATGCCATGCCCCTTGGGGAACAGCCGGTTGCACAGCGGCGTCACCCCCGGCAGGTCCCACCAGTTGCGCAGCTTCAGCACGAAGGGGCTGCGCTCCTCGACGAACGACCACTCGGCATAGATCTCGGCGAAGGTCGCCTCGATGGTCGCGACGTTCCCGCCGTGGCCGTTCAGGAAATAGATGCGCTCGAAACCGTGCCGGCTCAGCGAGTTCACCCAGTCGGTGATCGCCGCCATGAAGGTCGAGGGCCGCAAGCTGATGGTGCCCGCAAACGCCAGATGGTGCTGGGCCATGCCGATGTTGAACGTCGGCGCCACGATCAGGCTCTCGTCCTGCGCCTCGGCGGCGTGGGCGATGATCTCCGGGCACATCCAGTCGGTTCCGAGCAGGCCCGTAGGCCCATGCTGCTCATTCGAGCCGATCGGCACGACGATGGTCTTCGTCGTCTTCAGCCGGGCGTCGATCTCGGGCCAGGAGGAGAAGTGGATCAGCATGGCTACGCTCCGCAAACACTGCGTGGCGGTCTAGGCCGATTGGCGGCGCAGGCCAACCGGGCTGCGGCGAAGTCAGCTCTCCACCGTCTCCGGATATTTGACCGAGCAGCCGTAGGGCTGGGCGAAGGCCGTGCGCACCGGGCGGCCGGCGTCCAGATCCTCCAGCGCGGCGCGGACGAAGTTGTTGGCGCCCTGCAGGTCCTCGACCTTGTTGGTCGGCCGGTCGTCGATGCCGCCGACGTAGACCAGTCGCCCCTCCGGATCGATCACCCGCATGTCGGGCGTCGTTTTGGCCCCGTACAGCTTGCCGACCTGACCGGTCGGATCGAGCAGCAGATGGGTCGAGGCCGCCTCGGTGCGGGTCTTCCACTGACGGGCCTGATCGCCCTCGACATAGCCCTGCGTTCCCGGCGCGGACGAGATGACGCTGAGCCAGACCACGCCGTCCGCCGTCGCCTCGCGCTGCAGCGCCTGCATGGCGCCGGAATAGTGCTTCTGGACGTAGGGACAGCCTTCGTTGGTCCATTCAATCACCACCGTCTTGCCGCGGAAATCGGACAGAGACCGCTGCGCCCCGTCGCTGTCGACGAGAGTGAACTGCGGGGCCTGCTGACCCGCTGCGGGCGCTGCGCTCTGGACCGCCGGGTTCGGCGCGGGCGTTTCGGCGTTCTCCGGTGATGCGGCGGGCTGGCCGCACGCGGCGACAGTCAGGGCGGCGAAGGCGACGAGCGTCAGGCGGATCATGGCGGTCTCCGGACAGGTCAGGGGTTGGAACGCGCTCCGTTCAGGGCCTCGACGACGAGGCCCTCGGTCAAAAGCTGGGGCAGGATGCGCGGCTCGGGCGAACCGGGCGTGAACAGCAGATACAGGGGAACGCCCGACCGGCCGCGCCGCTGCAGCTCGGCGGTGATCGCGTCATCACGTCGCGTCCAGTCGCCGACCAGATAGACGGCGTTGGTCCGCGCCATGGCCTCGCGCACGCCGGCCGAGGTCAGGGACGTCCGCTCGTTGATCTTGCAGGTCACGCACCAGTCGGCCGTGAAGTTGACCAGCACCGGCCGCCCTTCCGCCAGCGCGGTATCCACCGCCGCCTGCGACCACGGCTGCGAGGGCAGGGCGCTTTCAGGCGAGGCGGAGGGCGCAGCAGCCACTGGCGCGCGCGCGGCGAGGATCAGGGCTCCGGCCGCCAAGCCAGTCGCCACGATGCCAAAGATCAGATGCAGCCGCCCGCCGCGTCCCTGCAATCGCTCGGTCTGGGCTCCACCAAACAGCCACAGCCCCAACGCCAGCAACAGGCCGCCGACGAACAGCAGCCCCAGCGCCTCTGCGCCGGTCTGGCGACCGAAGACCCACGCCAGCCACAGGGCCGTCCCATACATCGGAAACGCCAGCAGTCCCTTCAGCCGCGCCATCCACGGCCCGGGCTTCGGCAGGCGCGCCAGCAATCCTGGCGACAGGCTGATCAGCACGAACGGCAGAGCCAGGCCGAGGCCCAGCATCAGGAAGACCAGCAGCGCCATCGGCCACGGCATGACCAGCGCCGCCCCCAGTGCGAAGGCCATGAAGGGCGCTGTGCATGGCGCAGCCACCACCACCGCCAGCACCCCGGTCAGAAAGGCGCCCGTCCCGCCGCCTCGTGCAGGCGCTGCGCCGCCGAGGGCCTGCAGCCTTCCACCGATCTCGAACACGCCGGACAGGTTCAGCGCCACCGCCAGCATCAGCAGGGCCAGCCCGGCCGTCACCGGCGGCGACTGCAGCTGAAAGCCCCAGCCCACGGCCTCGCCCGCCGCTCGCAGTCCCAGCAGCAGGCCGGCCAGCACGAGGAAGGTCACGAGCACGCCCGCGAGGAAGGCCACACCATCGCGCCGGGCATGAGCCGGCTCATGCGCCGAGGCGGTCAGGCTCGCGGCCTTCATCGCCAGAATGGGGAAGACGCAGGGCATCAGGTTCAGGATCAACCCGCCCAGCAGGGCGAACAGCGAAGCCTGCAGCAGGGTGGCCGCCGAGGTCGACGGGGCCGCCGCCTGCGACGCCCCCTCGGCCAGCGGGGCCAGATCGCCCGAACCGGTCGCGCCAGCCAGCGGCTCGCCCGGCTGCGCGGTGATTTCATAGGCTCCGTTCGCGGTCTTCAGCACGCCGGACACAGGACCGGCCAGCCCGCCCGCCGCCGTCCGCCCGCCCGCAGTCAGCACAAGCGTCAGACCCTGCGGTCCCCACGACCCCGACTGCGTCGCCGCATGGTCGATAACGCCGCCCTGATCGGGGAAGAAATAGCTCGCCCCCGGATCGCGTCCCGCCAGCGGCCCGCCCGTCGCGGTCAAGGTCAGCACCCCGTCCCTCAGCGTCGCCCGCGCCGTGATCCCTGCCGGTCTCGGCGCCTGTTCCAGCACCCGCTGGATCGCCGCTCCGTACTGCGGGTCCAGCCCCGCTTCACTGGCCCGCACCGGCAGGTCGAGGGCCAGATCCAGTTCGTCCGGCACGCACATCTCGGCGCTGCACACCAGAAACAGCGCCTTGACCCTCAGCGGTAGTATGGTCCGGGGCTTCGCATCGGCCGGAATCTCGATCGGCACGGGCAGATAGACCTCGCCCTCGTACCCATAGTTCACCAGCCCCGACAGCCGCTGCCGCTCCGGCAGGGGCCAGACGATCTGACCCGCCTTCACGCCCGTCGGCAGCGTCCACGTCAGCTCCGTCGGCCCGCCGCTGTCCCCCGGATTGCGCCAGTAGGTATGCCAGCCCGGCTTGATCTGCTGCCTGACCGCGACCACCGCCGTCGACCCCGGCGCATTCGCCCGCGTCATCGCGACCAGTTCGGCCTCGATCCGCTCCGTCCGCACCGGCTCCGCCCTCGCCGCGGCTGCGACCAGAATCACCGCCAAAAAGATCAGCCACGCTCTCACGCCCCGACCCTAGCCGCTCCCCCCGCCCCCGTCATGCGCGACCCATTCCCGCACGACCACACGCACGAAAAAGGGCGGCCCTTCCGGACCGCCCCTGAACTCTCGACGCAGCTAAGCTTAATAGCGGCGCTGGCCGTTTTCCCAGTAGCATTCGCTCTGGCGACCATCGTAGCAGTAATAGTACCGGCCCTGGTTGTCGCGGTAACGCTGCTGGTTGTTGCGGTCCTGCTGCGAGCCGCGGATCGCGCCGGCGGCGCCGCCGACGGCTGCACCGATCAGGGCGCCGGTGGCTGCGTTGCCGCCGCCGGTGTTGTTGCCGATGATGGCGCCGGCGACAGCGCCGATGCCTGCGCCGACAGCGCCCTGACGGACGGTTTCGTTGGTGCCGCCGTACGGGTCACTGGCGCAAGCGGAAGCCAGCAGACCGGCGCCGGCGATGGCGATAATGGCCTTGTTCATGGTTCTGTCCTTCATCCCTGATGCCGCCCTCGGAGTGCTAAATGCGGAAGCAAGCGTGACGGTTCCCCAGATGAAATCTGCCTGAAATAAATGTCCATGACCCGAGCGAAAAAGGCCAAGCTTGGCGACCCGGCCGGAACATCGGACGGGAAGGCACGTTCGGGCGGCATGGACATGGCCCTGGAAACCCCGCCCGCAGGGCCCGAAACAACGCCGACGGCGGAATCTTCCCCGCGCGCCCTCACGCCTCACATCGAGCTGAAGCACGTCATCATGCTGGTGAATCCGCTTTCCGGCAGCGTGGGAAATCGCGCGGCGGCCGAGGCCGAGGCCATTCTGGCGGAATATGATCTGGAAGCTTCGGTGGTGTCGCTGGAAGGCGACGGCTTCGACACCAGCATACAGGATGCGCTGGACGCCTGTCCCGACGCCCTGTTCGTCCTCGCCGGCGACGGCACGGCGGGCAGCATAGCCTCACGCGCCGGGCCGAAGGGGCCGCTGGTCGCTCCGCTGCCCGGCGGGACAATGAACATGCTGCCAAAAGCGCTCTATGGCACGGCGGACTGGAAGGCGGCCCTGCGTCGTGCGCTGGAAGAGGGCGCGCCGCAGGATGTGGCCGGCGGCGTCGTCGAGGACGGAACCGTCAGTCAGGCCTTCTATTGCGCCGCCATTCTGGGCTCCCCCGCGCTATGGGCCCCGGCGCGGGAAGCCGTGCGCACCGGCAAGCTCAGTCTCGCATGGACCTACGGGCGCAGGGCCCTGAAGCGGGCCTTCTCCGGCCGCTTGAGGTTCTCGCTGGACGGCCGCGCCGACCGCAAGGCCGAAGCGCTGGTGCTGATCAGCCCGGTCATCTCCAAGGTGATGGAGGAGAATACGGGTCTTGAGGCCGCCGCCATGAATCCGGCGGACGCCATGCAGGCCTTCCGTCTGGCCGCCCACGCTGTGCTCAACGACTGGCGTCAGGACCCCGCGGTGACCACCCGTGCGACGCGCAAGGCCAACATCCGGGCCCGTTCGCGCATCCCCGCCGTGATCGACGGCGAGCCCCTGCTGCTCAAGCACGAGGCCTCGGTGCGCTTTGTAGCCAAGGCGTTCCGCGCCCTTGCGCCGATCCCGCCGGCGGCGGAGGACAGCGTCTAGTGGGACGCATCCTCCAGTTCTCGGACATCCATTTCGGCGTCGAACACCGGCAAGCCTGCGCCGCCGCGATCGAGTACGCCCACGCGACGCCGTCGGACCTGATCCTGATCACCGGCGACATCACCCAGAAGGGCTATCCGGACGAGTTCGAGGCCGCGGGCCAGTGGATCCGGCGGATGCCCGAGCCCCGGTTCGTCATCGTGGGCAACCACGACGTCCCCTACTGGAGCCTGACTGCCCGGCTGTTCCACCCGTGGAAGGCGTTTGAGCATGCGACGGGCCACCCGGCGCATGACCACCAGTTCCTGAGCCCCAACGTGATGGTGCGTGGCGTGGTGACGGCGCGCGGCTGGCAGGCTCGGGCGAACTGGTCGAAGGGCGTCATCGATCTGGACCAGACCCGCAAGGCGGCCGAGGCCCTGCGACAGGCGCCCCCCGGCGCTCTTCGCATCCTGGCCTGTCACCATCCGCTGATCGAGATGATCGGCACGCCCATGACCGGCGATGTGAAGCGGGGCGACGACGCGGCGGTGATCTTCGCCGAGGCCGGCGTGGACCTGATCACGACAGGCCATGTCCATGTCCCCTTCGCCCTGCCGATCAACCTGGGGGACAAGTGTTCGTACGCCGTCGGCTGCGGGACGCTGTCGCATCGCGAGCGGGGAACGCCGCCCAGCTTCAACCAGATCGAATGGGACGCGAAGGAAATCGTGGTCACCGCCATCGCCTGGACTGGCGACGGCTTCGCGCCCAGCCAGACCTGGCGGCTGCCCCGCCGTCAGGACACGCGTCACGCCGAGACGGCGCCGGATCCGAACCAGGCCGGACAAAAGGAAAGGGCCGCGGTCTAGACCACGGCCCTGAACTCTACTGATCTGCAGCGCGACTATATTCGTCGACCGCCCCGGCCGGTGACGAAGTGCACCACCAGCAGGATCAGGAAGACGATGAACAGCACATAGGCAATGTTCATCGAAAGGCCCGCGACACCCCCGGCGCCAAGAGCGCCGGCGACAAGTGCGAGCACGAGAAAGATAAGAGCCCAACGAAGCATGAGCGTTCCTTCCAGGCGATTGTCGAGGGCGGAGGATTCCGCGCCTGTCCGATCAACGTTCCGGTACGCTCAATGTTCCGCTTCAGCGGCGGCGACGGCCGTGTGTTTTTTCCGTGAAAGCCGCCGCGACCATCGTAGCAAGCGCTGGATTTCTTAGGAAAATCCAGCCTCCAGCCAAGGCGGCGACGGTTCCGAGGATCGGGCGTTCGCGGAACAGCATGAAGGCCCGCTGGCCGATCCCCGCCTCTTCGTCATCCTCTTCGTCGTCGTCCTGTTTGATCAGGAAGACGCCCGCGACGATCGCCGCCACCAGGGCGAACAGAAGCGCGGTAATCGCCGCCGCCACGACGGGAGACGTGATCAGGCAGAGGCCGAAAAAGACCGCGGCGCCGAGCGCGAGGATCGCGACGAGCGCCGCGCCGGCGACGACGCCGGCTGCGATCGCCTTACGGATAAGCCCTCTGGCCAGCCCCCCGCCAATCATCAGCGACGCCGACCGCCGAGAAGCAGCCCCAGAACGACGCCCACGCCCAGCGCGATCGCCGTGGATTGCAGCGGACGTTCCTGGACGCGCTCGGTGACGTAGCGCTGGGCTTCGTCGAAGCGCTCGGACGCGTCGTCGTAATATTCCCGGCCACGCACGCGGGCCTCGTCGTAGTAGGTGCGGGCCCGTTCGCGCAGAACGTCGCCCTGCTGGCGAAGGCGTGCCTCGGTCTCGGCCGCGCGGGCGCGGACCCGGGCTTCGGCGCTGGCGGCCTTGGCTTTCAGGTTCGCCTTCTCTTCGGCGCCCAAGGTCTTCAGGTCTTCCTTGAGAGTGTTGATATCGTTCTTTACGGCAGTCCGTGCCGCCTTGGTGGTCGCCATGATGCGCGCTCCGATCGTCAAGCTTGACGGTTAGATAAAGAACCCTGAGCCGGAACGCCACCACAGCCTTGCGGTTCCCGCAATGCAGCATGGTCGCCGCTGGCGAAACGCCGCACCGGGCCTTAAACCGGGATCATGACCCACTGGCTGTTCCCGCCCGCCGCCACGCCCTCCCTGCCGATCCTCGGCTCGGACCGGCGTTTCCCCGTTCGCCGCATCCTCTGCGTCGGCCAGAACTACGCGGCCCATGCCCGCGAGATGGGGCACGCCCGGGCCGAACCGTTCTTCTTCTCCAAGCCCGCCGACGCTCTCGTCGTCGACGGCGCCGATCCCGTCTATCCGACGGCCACGGCGAACCTCCATCACGAGGTCGAGCTGGTTTGCGCCATCGGCGAGGACGGGAGCATCGCGGGCTGGGCGGTCGGCTGCGACCTGACCCGTCGTGACCTGCAGGCGGCGGCCAAGGACAAGGGCCGCCCATGGGACGCCGCCAAGGGCTTTGACCAGTCCGCGCCGTGCGGGCCCCTGACCACCGGCGACCTTCCCGATCCCACGGCGGCGATCACCCTGACCGTCAACGGAGAGGGCCGTCAGGCGGGCCGGCTGGACGACATGATCTGGTCGCCTGTGGAAATCCTGGCCAAGTCGCGCGAACTCTGGGACGTCCGGGCGGGCGACCTGATCTTCACCGGCACGCCCGAGGGCGTCGGCCCCGTAGAGCCCGGCGACCGGGTCGAGGCGACGATCCAGGGGCTGGAGCCGCTGTCCTTCACGATGAGGCCGCGATGATCCTGCATAGCTACTGGCGGTCAGGCGCGGCCTATCGCGTCCGCATCGCCCTGAATCTGAAGGGGCTGACGTACGACCAGCAGGGCCACGACCTGCGCACGGGGGCCCAGAAGGATGCGGCCTATGTCGCGCTGAATCCGCAAGGGATGGTGCCGGCCCTGCAGGTGGACGGCGCCGTCCTGACCCAGAGCCCGGCTATCCTCGAGTGGCTGGAGGAAACTCATCCCGAGCCACCCCTCATGCCATCATCGCCGGTCGGCCGCGCCCACGTCCGCGCCATGGCGGCCCTGATCGCCTGCGACATCCATCCGCTGAACAATCTGCGCGTCGGCAAGGCGCTGAGAGACATGTTCGGCGCGGATCAGGCGGCGGTGGACGCCTGGGCGGCGCGATGGATCACGCCGGGGTTCACCGCGCTGGAGACGCTCGTCGCGCAGCACGGCGCCGACTGGAGTTTTGGCGATACGCCGACGTTGGCGGATTGCTGCGTGATCCCGCAGATCTATTCGGCGCGGCGGTTCAATGTGCCTCTGGACGCCTTCCCGAGGCTGCTGGCCATCGACGAACGCGCCGCCGCCCATCCCGCCTTCGCCACCGCCCATCCGGACCGCCAGCCGGACGCGGATTAGATCAGGAACCGGTTCAGCGAGGCCATGAAGCGAGCGGGCTGATCGATCATCACCATATGCTCGGCGCCCTCGATCCGTTCGAAAGTCGCCGGACGGCGCAGCGCGGCATAGGCGGAGCGGAACAGGCGGTCGGCCTCGTGTCGGGGCGACGCATCATCCGGGCTCCAGCCATAGACGACGGTGACCGGCGCCGTGATGTCCGGCAAGCGGTGGCGCAGATCGACGGTCATGACTTCATACAGCGACTGGGCCAGAACCTGCCGGTCGCCGCCCTGCCAGCCGATGGCGCTGAACAGCGAGTCCGTCGCCCCGCCCAGCTCAACGCCCATCTCGCGGCTCCGGGCCACCAGCGCCTCGTCGCCGAGGAACTGCAGAACGCCATAGGCCAGCTGGGCGATCGGCTGGACGTCGCCCACGGTCGCGCCGGGGCTGATCAGGGCGGGGAAGAAGGGCGAGGCGTCGACGGTCATCAGCCGCCCAATCTGGTCCCGGCCGTCGGCGGCGGCCCGCAGGCCGATCTGGCCGCCCATGGAATGACCCACCACCGCGGGCCGGTTCAGTCGCGCCTCGGCGATGTAGCGGCGGACCTCGTTGGCGACCGGGCCCATCACGGGACCGTTGACATTGGCCTCGCCCGGCAAGGCGCCGAAGCCCTTGACGGAAATCAGGTGAATGCGCCGCCCGCGCAGACGCTGGACCACGCCGGCCCAGACTTCCGAGGTTGAGGCGATGCCGGGGATGAGGATGACGTCCGGGCCCGCCCCCCTGATCTCGACCGCGATGCGGCTCGATCGAAATCCCGTCTGCGCCCATGCCGGTTCAGCAACGCCCAGTGCGACGCCGCCGCCGAGACCTAAGATGAAATCACGCCTGTTCATATCGCAGCGATATGGACGAACGGCTGGGGCGGTATTGGGGCGAGCCGACGTTGTCGGAGATCAGCCCTGGCTCTGCGCCGGACGCAGGCCCGCGTGCATGACCACCGGGCGACGCTCGCCGCCTGCGGCGATGATGCGGTCGATACGGGCCTTCTCGGCGCGGAACGCGGCCAGATCGGCGCCGGCCAGTTCCGTGCCTTCCTGGGTCTTCACGCCGGCCGGATTGATCCGCTGACCGCCACGCCAGATTTCATAGTGCAGGTGAGGACCGGTCGAGGCGCCGGTCGAGCCGACGAACGCGACGACCTGGCCTTGGCTGACCCGCTGACCGGCGCGCATGCCGGACGCATAACGCGAGAGGTGGCCATAGCCGGTGTCCAGCCCGTTGGCGTGACGGATGCGCAGCCAGTTGCCGTAGCCGCCCCAGCGGCGCGCCTCGACGACGACGCCGTCCGCCGGCGCCACGACGGGCGTGCCCATACCGGCCGCAAAGTCGATGCCCTGGTGCATCTTGCGATAGCCGGCGATCGGGTGACGGCGGAAGCCGAAGGACGACGAAACCCGGAACCCGCGCTCCAGCGGCGTGCGCATGAAGGCCGAGCGGGTGTTCTTGCCGGTGGCGTCGAAATACTGGGCCTCACGCGCGCCGGCGGGCTTGAAGCGATAGAAGGTCACGCCCTTCAGCTGGGCGTACAAGAGGTCGCCGGAGTCGATGGTGCGGCCGTTCTCGGTGACCGAGCGCTCGAAGACGTAGGTGAACTCGTCGTTCGAATGAACGTCACGATCCATGTCGAACTTGTGCGAGAACAGGCGACCGGCGACGCGGGCAATAGCAGCGGGCGCGCCTTCGCGGCGGGCGGTGCGGGACAGCGAGCCCTCGACCTTGCCGGTCAGGACCACGGTCTCGTGGGTCACCTTTTCTTCCAGCGCGCGCAGGCGCAGAGCGCCGTCGAAGCTGCGGGACACGGTCAACTGGCTGGCAGGGCCGGTGCGCAGGGTCAGGCCGATCAGACGGGGGTCGCCCCGGCCGCCGCGCGGCTTGGCGATGGCGGTCTCGAACCGCTGGCCCGGACGGATGGAGGCGACGTCCATGGCGCTGGACAGGGTGGCGGCGACGGCGGAGGCTTCTTCCGGCGCGACGCCGGTGCGGCGCACGGCCTGCTCGAAGGTTTCGCCACGACGAATCTGGACGGGAATGGCTTCGGGTGTTTCCAGCCCGGCCGGCGCGCCGGCGGCAGCGAACGCCTGCGCCTCTAGGGCGGCGATCTGGGCTTGAGTCAGGGGAGGGGCCTCTTCGGCCCGTACAGGTTCGCTCACACGACCAGAGAGCAGCGCCACCGAGAGCGCCGCCGCCGCCGTGAGGCAGTGCGGCGCAAGACGCATCGGCTGGCGACGTGGATCGAACTGAGCCATCTGTCCCCGAAAACTGACGACGCCGTGGAGCGCCAAGCCACTCGAATCACTGGTCCGCGTACAAAGTCGCCCCGACGCGAAGGCGGCCCTATACCCGGTTAACCGGATCATGGGAAGCCAGTTCGTTACAACCCGTTAACCGCAGCCGTTACATCCGGTAAAGCTTGTGTGATGATTGAGATTATCGGGCGATCCAATCAGTGTATCGATTGATGACGGCGAAGGTTTTCGTGTGCCCGGCAAACCTGTATCTGGAAGACGTCTGCGCTGCATTCAAAGTGGCGGATACGCCACTCTACTGTGTTCAATCGGTCACGAAGCAATGTCGACTCTTATGTTCAAAGTCCTGAACGGGGTTCGTCCTTCGTGAGCGACGTCGCCGCACCGGCTTCGCCGGCTCCTTCCCCCTCGCCGCGTAAACGACCGGCGCGCCCGTTCCTGCCGACGCTGGGCGTCATCCTGTGCGTGCTGCTGGTGCTGGCGGCGGCCGTTTGGCTGAACCGGCGGGCGGCGACGCGGCAGGCGCTGATCGGCTGGCTGGAGCAGCAGGGCATCGAGGCCGACATGCAGGTCGAGCGGGTCGAGCTCGACGGGCTTGTGGCCAGCATCCGCATCGGCGACCCGCGCGACCCCGATGTGATCATCGACCGGGTCGAGGTCGATTATGCGCTCGGCGCGCCTTGGTCGAAGGGCGGTCTCGGCGTGACGCCTACCCGGGTCCGGCTGGTCCGACCGGTGGTGCGGGCCAGCTTCCGGAACGCCAAGCTGTCGCTGGGCTCGCTCGACCCCCTGATCGAGAAATTCACCGGCCGGCCGCCGAAGCCGGACAGCCGCAGCCCTGTCGTCATCGTCGAGCGCGGCCGCCTGCGGCTGGACACCGACTACGGCCCGACGACGGTGCTGGCGGACGCTCATCTGGACAACGGCAAGCTGCTGCGCCTGTCGGCGCGCATGCCGGAGACGGCGCTGAAGAGCGGCGGGATCGAGGGCCGGGACGTGGCGGCGCTGCTGGACCTGACCACGACCGGCGACCGCGTCGCGGTGCAGGGCTGGATCGGCGCGGAGAGCGGAAGACTGCCGGGACTGGCGGGTGAGAACGCCCGTCTGACGATTGCCGGCAACCTGCCCTACCCCGACCTGAAGACCCGGCGGGGCGACGGCGTGGTGCGGCTGGATGCCCGTCTGACGGCGGGTCGGCTGAGTGCGGCCGACGCTGGCGCGCGGGATCTCGACACGCATCTGGTTTTTGACGGCCGCACCTCCGGCTGGCTCGAGACCTTCCGCATCGAGGGCGCCAGCGATCTTACGGCGAGCGCCGGCGCGATCACCGGCCCGGCGGGCGGGCGCAATCTCGCCCTGTCGGTCACGCGCGCACAGACGGTGCTGGCGCGGGGCGAGGACGGTCTGGCATGGAGCGCCGACGGCGGCGTGCGGATGACGGCGGCCGCCCTGTCGGGCGCAGGGCTGGAGGGCAACGGCGTCGCCGTGTCCTCGTCGCGGCTGGTGCTGGGCGGGCGCGACGCGGCGGTCGAGGCGCAGGGGCCAGTGGCGCTGACCGCGCGCAACCTGAACTGGGACCAGATGCGGTTGCAGGATGTTCGAGGACAGGCGTCGTTGGACGTCGTCGCGGACGGCGGCGTGCGGGTGCAAAGCCGGGGCGGGCTGCGGGCCGCGAGGGGCGCATGGCCGCTGTTCGGTCCCCGCGCGGCGGACGACATCCCGGAACTGGCGGAGATGAAGGCGGCGCTTTCGAACTTCGCCGTCGATGTTCCGGCCTTCGATCTGACGGCGGGAGATTCCGGGACGCGGCTGACGCTGGCCCGGCCCGCCACCCTGCGACCGGCCAACGGCGGCGTGCTGACCCTCAATCCGGCGAGCACGCCCCTGTTTTCTGCCGGACGGGGCGAGCTGGGCGGCGGCGCCCTGACCCTGACGTCCACGCGTGGTCGTGGCCTGCCCGAGGCGGCGTTCGCCATTCCGCGTTGGGGCCTGACGCCGTCGGGCTTCGAGGCGACGCTGGACGGACGCGCGGCGCTGGACTTCGGCCTGGCGCGAGGGCTGACGATCCAGACGAAGGGCCAGCTGGCGTCGTCGAACGGGCGCCTGACCTATGTCGCCTCCGGCTGCGCTCCGGTCACGGTGGAGCGGCTGGAGCTGGATGAGAACGACGTGGTCGAAGTCGCCGGCCAGCTCTGCCCAGCCGACCGGCCTCTGGCCAGTGTCGCCGACCGCGGCTGGCGCTCGGACGGATCGTTGACGGGCTTCAACGCCAAGGTTCCTTTCCTCGCGCTGGCGTTCACGGAGGCGGAGGGCGGCTTCAACGCCATCGGCGGTCCGCGGGGCATCGGGCTGGACGCGCGTGTCGCCCGGGCAACGGTTGTGGACGCCACCACGCCCCGGCGCTTCAACCCCCTGACCGCCAGCGGCTCCGCGACGCTGGCTAACGAGAACTGGACCGGCGCCTTCGACCTCGCCCGCAACGACGCGCCGCTCGGGAAACTGACGCTGGCGCATGACGGGCGCTCGGGCGCGGGCGGGATCGTCATCGACGCGCCGTCGATCACCTTCGCCGAGCCGGGTCTTCAGCCGGACGACCTGAGCCCTCTGGCCGGCCAGTACGCCCAGTCGCCGGTCAGCGGCTCCGTGGGCTTCACCGGCCGCATCGACTGGGTCGCCGACGGCGAGGGCTCCAGCGGCGGTCGGCTGACCATCCCGGGCCTCGACTTCACCAGCCCGGCGGGCGCGGTTAAGGGCCTGCGCGGGACCGTCGACTTCACCAGCCTCGCCCCTCTCGTCACCGCCCCGGACCAGCGGCTGACGGTCGACCGGCTGGAGACCTTCACCGCCCTGACTGACGTCGAGCTGGTCTTCGGCCTCGACAAGGCCTCGCTGGAGGTCGACGGCGGCACGGTGAAGGTCGGCGGCGGGACCATCAGCGTCGAACCCCTGTCCCTGCCGCTCGATCCCAATCAGCCGTTCAGCGGCGTCATCATCGTGGACCGGGTCCAGCTGGGCGATGCGGTGGCCGGCGCCGGCTTCGGCGACAAGGTGCTGCTGGACGCGGTCGTCTCCGGCCGTCTGCCCTTCACCTATGATCGCACCAACGGCATCCGCATCCAGTCCGGCACGCTGGGCGCGGTCCAGCCCGGGCGCCTGTCGATCAGGCGCGAGGCCCTGTCGGGGCTGGAGGCCGGCGGCGGGGGCGAGGACGCCGGCGTGCCGCCCAATACGGTGCAGGATCTGGCCTATCAGGCGATGGAGAACCTCGCCTTCGAAATCCTGTCCGCCGATGTGAACAGCCTAGACGCCGGCCGGATGAACCTGCTCTTCCATATCAAGGGTCGCCACGATCCGCCGCAGTATCAGGAGCTGCGCGTCCCGGTGGACGAGTTGATCAGCCGGGAGTTTCTCGACAAGCCGGTCACCCTGCCGTCGAATACGCAGATCGATCTGACCCTCGACACCAACCTGAATATCAACCAGCTGATCAGCGACCTGCTGGCCATCAACCGGGGGCGTGACGGCGAGCCGGATCCCGCGCCTTGATCCGCCAAGCGCCGCCGTTCAGAACCCGTTCACCATCGACCGCGTTGAATGCGGACGAACAGAAGTCCCGTGGAGTTTCGCCATGACCCGGATGCGCCAGACCGTCGCCCTTATCGGCCTCGCCGCCGTGATCGGACTGGGCGCCTGTACGCCGACCGTCCGGCTGCAGGTCGACCCGATCCAGATCTATGCGAAACTCGACGCCGACGTCCGCGTTCGCCTCGACAAGGAGCTTCAGGACCTCCTCGCCGAGAACCCCAACCTGTTCTGATGCGAAAGTTGAAACCCATGTCATTCCGCAAAGTCTTCGTCGTTGTCGCCGCCATCGCGGCGCTGGGCGTGGCCGCGGGCGCGGCCGTGGCCCAGACCTCGCAGCAAAAGGCCCTGATCGACAGCGCCAAGGCAGCCGGCTCGGTCGGCGAGCAGGCCGACGGCTATCTCGGCTTCCGCCAGCCCTCGTCGGACGGCGCCCTGACCCAGGCCGTGCAGGCAACCAACGCCGCCCGTCGCGCCGCCTACGCCCGCTCGGCCGCCGACGCCGGCACTTCGGCCGACGTGGCCGGGGCCCGCATGTTCGAGACCCAGCTGCTGCCGCGCATCAGCTCCGGCCAGTGGTACCGCAACGCCGCGGGCCAGTGGGTGCAGCGCTAATCTTCAGACTGCGCTAGGCTGGCCCCATGGCCAGCCGCCTCGCCCGCTTCATCCTCAGCCTTATGCTCGCCCTGCTGATCTCGGCGGCGATGACGTTCGCCATCAACTGGACGTGGCAGGCGATCGGCGGCGGCGGGATGAGCGTGCACGGCTGGATCGCCCTTCTGATCGGGACCTTCGGAACGGTCGGCCTCGCATGGGGCCTGATGGCGTTGGCCTTCAAGTCGAACCGCGAGGGCTGGGATGAGCGGGTCGACAACACCCTCGATCCGGGCCGCGACGGCGGCGACGACGACCGGGGTTGAGCCCCCGCCCGAGCCGGGCGATACCCGCCCCATGACAGAGCCCGCGCACCCGTCCGACATGACCTACGCCGGCTATCTGACGCTGGATCGGCTGCTCAGTTCGCAGGAGCCGCTGTCAGACCAGCATGACGAGATGCTGTTCGTCATCATCCACCAGACCAAGGAGCTGTGGCTCAAACAGATCCTGCACGAGGTGGCGCTGGCCCAGTCGCTGGTGCGCGCTGGCGATCTGGTCCCGGCCTACAAGAGCCTGGCCCGCGTCAGCCGCATCCAGGCCGTCATGACCCAGAGCTGGGACATCCTGGCCACCATGACGCCCGCCGACTATCTGCGGTTCCGGGGCGTGCTGGGCTCGTCCTCGGGCTTCCAGAGCGACCAGTTCCGCCGGTTCGAGGCCATGCTTGGGCTGAAGGACGCCCGCTTCCTGCGCTTCCACGAGGACCGGCCCGAGGCGCACGCCGCCCTGTCCGCCGCCATGGCCGCCCCCAGCCTGTACGACGACGCCCTCGCCCAGGTCTCGGCCGCCGGCCTGCCCATCCCGGCCGAGGTCCTGAACCGCGACGTCAGCCAGCCCTATGTCGCGTCAGAGGCTGTCGAGGACGCATGGCTGGAGGTCTATCGCGACACCACGCGCTGGTGGCCCCTGTACCAGCTGGCCGAAAAGTTGGTCGATCTGGACGACGCCCTGCTGACGTGGCGGCACAAGCATGTCGTCACGGTAGAGCGCATCATCGGCCGCCGTCGCGGCACCGGCGGCACCGAGGGCGTCGCCTATCTGACCGAGACCCTGCAACGCCGCTGCTTCCCCGAGCTCTGGTCGCTGCGCACCCGCTTGTGAGCCGTCGTGAGGGTTGCGGACGCAACCTTCCCGTCCAGCCCGCGCTTTCTCGTCCCGTCAGACGAGCAAGACCATGAGCAATCCGAACCAGCACGACATCCACGTTCTCAACGGCCTGATCCAGACGACGATCGACAGCGCCGACGGCTATCGTGACGCCGCGACGGGCTCCAGCGATCCCGGCCATCGCGACCTGTTCGTCCAGCGCGACGCCGAACGCCGCACCATCGCCGACGAACTGGGAACGACCGTCCGTGCCCTCGGCGGCGAACCGACCACCGACGGGTCCTTCATCGCCAAGGCCCAGCGCGCCTTCAGCGACGTCGGCCACGCCCTGCTGCGCGACGAACTCAGCGTCGTCGGCCCCGTCGAAAGCGCCGAGGATGCGGTCCGCGCCCGCTTCGAAAAGGCGCTGGAAGACTCCCGCATCTCCGCCACCACCCGCGACACCATCCGCCGCGCCTGGCTGAAACTGGAGGGCGACCATCAGGCGGTCAGCGACATCAAGCACCGGCTGCAGGGGCAGAGGGACGCGGGGAGCCGGCTGTTTCCGCAGTAGGGCGGACTTGATGCGCTGACCTCTAACGAACGCCCCACGTCTTCGGATCCAGAAGTTCAGGTGGCGGCAGCAGGTCCTCAATCGAGCCGGCTGATCGGTCGATCTGTACCGCAACGAAATCAGATCGTGTTCCTCTGGAGAATAGCCTGACCTTCAACGGAATGCCGTTTTCAGACCGGCATTCATGGCGGCCAGCGTCCATGACGTCAGGCATCACACCAACCCACCGGCAGAGTATGCCAAGGATGGTTTCAGCAGGCTCATTTACCGCGATCTCGGGCGGCGCCGCTCTTGTGGGGCGCCGGTCGTAAGTCAGGGATTCCGCTTTTCCGCCAGCCGCTATCCGGGCCGACACATAGCCCCCGGGCTTGGAGGCGTGGGCGGTCAGCGACCCGTCCGGACGACGCGTTAATTCGCCAGTCCATGCGCCGCGTCGTCTCACGATCATTTCGCTGGCGTGCCCTGAGAGCAAGACCGAAAAATTTCGTGCAGACGAGCGGTCAAACTGGCCGAAAAACTGATCGAGCCAACCGTTCACGGGAATTTCCGGTGGTTTTACAATGCTCGCAGATATGGGTTTTCGAATGATGCTGGTCGCGGAAGCCAGCGAGAAGCTCCAGATCTCGCCATTTGAGCCGATGGTGCGGCTGCCGATTTCGATTCCGTCCCCTGTGACGCACGATTGATGGCGGAACGACGGCTCGCCACCTGAAAGGCCATGGTAAACACTCCACCACCTGCACTGCTCGCCTGCGAAATCGCCTCGAAGCTCAGTGATCGCGGATTGATAAATAGCGCCAGCGGATGATCGGTCGCGCCCCGGCGCCTGAATCAGGAAGCTTCGCCGACTTCCGTCTGTACTCACAGCATCAGTGATCGTGACGCCTGTCGGTATGTGGATGTGTTGGACGGAGTTTACCTCAGAGTCCGTTTGGTCCGAGCGGATCCAGCTCCCGTGTCGCTGAACGAGGCTGGTGACAGAGCGTAGAGGGCCAGTGATCTGCTTGCGCCAGCTCATCTGATAGTCAGGGACCTCCCGGACCGGCGCGAAAAATCCCGCTGCTCCGGCAAGCTCTGCAGGAGGCAGGTCAGACGTATGCGGCATTAAATGCCAATCGGTGGCTGGCACAGTTTCGCGCGATGCGGTCGGCTCGGTCCTGTGGGAAGTGCTTTGCGGAGAGCACCCCTGTAGTGCGCCCCAAGCCAGTAAACCGACAGCCGCCGACCGCACCCTCTCCGATCTCGTAAGCATAAATACTCCTCCAACAATCGTCAGAGACAAGCTCCCCAAACATCAAGAAACAACTGACGGTTTCAGATGAAGAGCGGCTGATGCCGCGGATGCCCAAACGAAAAAGGCCCCGGCGTTTCCGCCGGGGCCTTCGTCATTTCAGCCGTACCGGTCCGATCAGGACTCAGTCGTCTCCACCGGAGCGGCGACGTTCTCGGCGGCGACGGTTTCGGCCTTGCCGGTTTCCGGGACGAGGACGCCCTTTTCCTTGCGGACGGTCTGACGCTCGGCGATCCGGGCCGACTTACCGCGGCGGTCGCGCAGGTAGTACAGCTTGGCGCGACGGACGACGCCGCGGCGCTTCACTTCGATGGCGTCGATGTTCGGGGACAGGATCGGGAACTTGCGCTCCACGCCTTCGCCGAACGAAATCTTGCGGACCGTGAAGGTCTCGTTCACGCCGCCGCCGTCACGGGCGATGCAGACGCCTTCGAACGCCTGGATGCGTTCGCGCTCGCCTTCCTTGATCTTGACCATGACGCGCAGGGTGTCGCCCGGCTGGAAGTCGGGGATCGCGCGGGTTTCGATCAGGCGGGCTTTTTCTTCGGCAGCGAGCTGCTGGACGATGTTCATTCTATTCTCCTCGGGCTTTGGCGCCCTTTAGTTGTGACTTGGCGGAATGCTGCGCCCAGAGATCCGGCCGCCGCTCCCGCGTGGTTAGCTCCCGTTGCTCCTGACGCCACTGAGCGACCTTTTTATGGTCGCCCGACAGCAGGACCTCGGGGATGTCGAGCCCCTCGAACGTCCGCGGTCGCGTGTACTGCGGATGCTCCAGAAGCCCGTCCTCGAAACTCTCGGTCGACAGGCTTTCGGCCTGACCCAGAACGCCGGGGATCAGTCTTACGCACGCCTCGATCGCGACCATCGCCGCCGCCTCGCCACCGGCGAGAACCGCGTCTCCGACCGAGACCTCCTCGAACCCGCGTGCGTCGAGCACCCGCTGATCCACCCCCTCGAACCGGCCGCAGAGAACGACGACGCCGTCTCCCTTGGCCCAGTTCTGAACGCGCGCCTGGGTCAGGGGTCGACCCCGGGCGCTCATGTACAAAAGCGGCCGTTGCGGACCTGAGAGGCTGTCCACCGCCCGGGCCACCACGTCCGCTTTAAGCACGGCTCCCGGCCCGCCACCCGCGGGGGTGTCGTCCAGGAAGCCGCGCCTATCCTCGCTGAAGGCCCGAATGTCAAGGGTTTCGAGGCTCCAGAGCCCGCGCTCACGCCACGCCGAGCCGATCAGGCTGACGCCCAGCGGCCCCGGAAAGGCCTCGGGAAACATGGTCAGGACAGTGGCGGTGAACGGCATGGCGGGGGCTTTACCTCCAAATCCTCACCCGTGAAACGGGGGAGGGGGACCGCGCGAAGCGGGGTGGAGGGGGCGGGACCCACCCACCGGCGCCTGCCGTCGCCCCCTCCACCAGCCTTCGGCTGGTCCCCCTCCCCCGCGTCGCGGGTGAGGATCAGCCGCCGATCACCTGCGCCATGCCGATCGAACGCGGCGCGGTCGGTTCGAAGCCGTACTGCGCATAGAGCCGGTTCGCCTCGCCGTCGGCGATCAGGCTGACATAGGCGCCCGGCGCGCGGGCCCGGATCTCGTCCATCAGGGCCTGCATGATCGCCTTGCCGAGGCCCTGTCCCTGATGGGCGGGCTCGATCGCCATGTCGACGATCTGCAGGAACAGGCCGCCGTCGCCGATGACCCGGCCCATCCCCACCGCCTCGCCGTCCTTGCGCACGACCACCGCGAACCATGTGTTCGGCAGGCCCCGCGCCGCCGCCGGCTCCGACTTGGGCGTCAGGCCCGCGACGACGCGCAGACGCAGATAGTCGTCCTGCGCCGGCGTTTCGGCCGTCAGCACATACCCCTCGATCACAGCGCCGGCGCCCCGCCGCCCGCCGCGATCCATGCGTCCACCTGCTGTTCCAGCGTATCCAGCGGCAGGGAGCCGGAGCCCAGCACCACGGCGTGGAAGTCGCGGATGTTGAACCGGTCGCCCAGCGCGGCTTGCGCCTTCTGCCGCAGCTCCATGATCTTCAGCTCGCCGATCTTGTAGCTGGTCGCCTGGCCCGGGTTGGTCAGATAGCGCTCGACCTCCTTGACCACGTCGCGCTCGGACAGAAGCGAGTTCTGGCGGAAGTAGTCGATGGCCTGCTGGCGGCTCCAGCGCTTGGCGTGCAGCCCCGTGTCGGTGACCAGCCGGACCGCGCGCCACAGCTCGGTGGAGAGGCGGCCGAAGTCGGAATAGGGGTCCTGATAGAAGCCCATCTCCTTGCCCAGCTGTTCGGCGTACAGGCCCCAGCCCTCGGCATAGGCGCCGTAGCCGCCGAAGCGACGGAAGGACGGAAGACCCTCCATCTCCTGTGCATAGGCGATCTGGAAGTGGTGGCCCGGTGCGCCCTCGTGATAGCTGATGCCCTCGATCTGGGGCTTCAGAACCTGCGTCATGTCCGACAGGTTGACGTAGTAGATGCCCGGCCGCGACCCGTCCGGCGTGGGGGCGTTGTAGAAGGCGATCGAGGCGGTGGACTCGCGGAAAGGCTCGACCGCGCGGACCTCCAGCGGCGCCTTCGGCAGGGCGCTGAACCACTGGGGCGCCGCCGCCATCACCTGGGCGATGAAGGTGCGGGCGTCGGCCAGATACTGGGCCTTGCCCTCCGGAGTGTTCGGATACTGGAAGCGCGGATCGGTCTTCAGCAGGGTGAAAAAGTCGGTCAGCGAGCCGGTGAAGCCGACCTGCGTCATGATCGCCTGCATCTCGCCGTGCAGCCGCTCGACTTCGCCGAGGCCGATCTCGTGGATCTGGTCGGCGGTGAGTTCGGTGGTGGTCGAGAGCTGAAGGCGGGCGTTGTAATAGGCCTCGCCGTTGGGCAGCCGCCACACGCCGCCCTCCGGATCGGGCATGGCCGCCGCCTGTTGCTGCACCTCGGCCAGAGCCGCCAGAATGGTCTCATAGCCGCGCTTCCACTCGCCGGTCAGGGCCGCTCGGGCGGCGGCCAGCAGACGGTCCTTGGTCGCCTGATCCGCATCCAGCTCGCCCACCTTCTCCTGAAAGTCGGCCCAGACCGGATTGGCCTCGCCATCGTCGAAGGGCGCGCCCGAGATGATGTTGCGGGTGTTGGCGATCGAGGGGGCGAAGACGAAACTGGGCGAGATGACGCCCGCCGCCGCGCGCTGGCGCAGTTCGGCGGTGATCTCGGTCATCACCCGTTCGCCGTCACGGATGCGGGCGATATAGGCCTCCGCGTCCGACACGCTGTCGACCGCGTGCTCGTTGATCAGGAAGACCGGCAGGCCAGTGGTCGGGTTGCGGTTGGCGGCGAACTGATAGCCCCAGTCGCGCCACTGGTTCTGAAGCCGCCCCTCTACCACGCCGTATTCGAACAGCCGCCAGCTGACCTGACTCTGCGGGCTCAGCCGGTCGTAGTCGAACTGGCTCTTCATCCGCTCGAGCTGTGCTTCACTCAGCGCCTGCGCCCGGTCCGCGCCCGCGTCGGTGTAGTCGTCCAGCTTGTCGTAGTCGGTCTTCAGGCCCAGCGAGGTCATCGACTGGGGGCTCAGGGCAAGAGACTCAGTCCACGCCGCCTCGAAGAATGCGTTCAGCCGCTCATCCTCCGCCAGCGGCAAGGCCGGGATGTTGACCACAGGCGTCTGCGGAGAGGTCTGGGCCAGCACTGGCGCACCAGACAACAGGGCGACAGCGGCGCATGTGGAGATCAGAAGTCGATGCATGGAGGGCCCTCCCGGATTTCGAGGAGGGGACCATTCACGCCCGGAGGCCGCCGCGCAAGTTACGGAGCGATCAGAATTCCCGCCAGCTGTCGCCCGGATCGCGCTCGCCCGGCTGCAGCGCCTGCTGGCCCAGCGGAATGACCATGAACAGCTTGTGGCTGCGGATGCGGAACTGGCCGGTCATGGGCGTGATGGCGCCCAGCGGCGCGCCCGTGCGCGGCTCGTAGAGAAAGCCCGAGAACTCCGCCACGCCAATCCGGTCGCGCCGGCTGTAGATCGACAGCTCCGGGATGGAGACGACGTTGAAGCTCTCGCTGATCGGCACGCGCATCTCGGGTACGCCGAAGACGCGGCGCATCTGCTCCAGCGACAGCGCACCGGCGCGCAGTTCGAACACGGCGTCGGCCTGATCCTTGGTCGGCGCCAGCGCATAGCCGGCGTCCGACAGGGCCGCGCGGATGGCGCTGACGGCGTAGGGCGAGCTCTCGGCGCGGAAATAGACGTCATCCACGAACACCCGCGAGCCGCGCGGGATCGGCAGGCTCAGGCCGTCGACGGCGCGGTCGGTGGCGCGGGCGACCAGCAGTTGCTCGGTGGCCGTCCGGCCGGGATAGGTCTCGGAGGCGGAGGCGCACGCGGTCAGGCCCAGCAGGGCCAGCACAAGAACGTAAGGGGTCTTCAAAACTACCAGCTTCCCGTGTTCGGCATGGACGTCCAGGGCTCGGCTGGGTCGAGCGCCGGACCGTCCTGCAGAAGTTCGATGGATATGCCGTCCGGCGACCGGACGAACGCCATGTTGCCGTCGCGAGGGGGCCGATTGATGACCACGCCCCCGTCCATCAATTTCTGGCAGGCGGCGTAAATGTCAGCGACCTTGTAGGCGAGATGGCCGAAGTTGCGGCCTCCCGTATAGGTCTCGGGATCCCAGTTATAGGTCAGCTCCACCTCGGGCGAGCGCTCGGCGGTCGCACGGTCCTTGTCCAGCGGGGCGGCGAGGAAGACGAGGGTGAACCGGCCCTTCTCGTTCTCCAGCCGACGCGTCTCCTCCAGACCCAGAAGGTCGCAATAGAAATGCAGGGCGGCGTCGAGGTCCGCGACGCGAACCATGGTGTGCAGATAGCGCATGGGAGCTCCGTGCCAAGGAGGGCGGATAGCGCGCCGGTATAGCGACCCTTCGCCGCGAACGCGATTCACGGGCGGTTTCGCATGGTCACGAGCGGGCGACGCCTGCTAGAGGGCGGCATGCTTCGCAAGCTCTATGACTGGGTCTTCTCGCTGGCCCGCAGCAAACACGCGACCCCGGCGTTGGCCGTGGTGTCCTTTGCGGAAAGCTCGGTCTTCCCGATCCCGCCGGACGTGATGCTCGGGCCCATGATCCTGGCCCGGCCGGAGCGCGCCTATTTCTACGCGGGCGTCTGCACCGTCGCCTCGGTTCTGGGCGCCATGCTGGGCTATGCGATCGGCTATTTCCTGACCGACATTGGGATGATGATCCTGTCGTGGCTGGGCAAGGCCGACACCTTCGAGGCGTCCAAGGCGCTGTTCCAGCAGTACGGCGCCTGGGTTATTCTGGTGAAGGGCCTGACGCCCATCCCGTTCAAGCTGATCACCATCGCCTCGGGCGTTTTCCAGTTCAACTTCCTGCTCTTCGTCCTGCTGTGCGCCATCACGCGCGGCGGCCGCTTCTATGCGGAAGCGTGGGTGCTGAAGAAGTTCGGGCCCGTGGTGCTGGAGCAGGTCGAGAAGCGGCTGGCCTTGTGGACCGTGATCGGCCTGATCGTTCTGGTCGGCGCTTTCGCGGCGATCAAGCTGCTCTGACCGCGCATCGACGCCGGGCGAACGTCCGGCTATGACATTGGCGATGAGAGAGGCGTACCGACTTCTGACGCGGTGGTGGACGGCGTTCGCGCTGGCGATCTCGCTGGCCATGCTGGGCGCGGCCCATGCGTTCGAGAAGTTCGGCGGTCTTGCCCCCTGCAACCTCTGCCTCAAGCAGCGCGAGGTCTACTGGGGCGCGGTCGCCGTCGCCGGGGTCGCCACCCTGTGGCATCTGTTCAGCCGGGGCAGTCGCGGCACGCCACGCATCGCCGCCTTCCTGCTGTTCGTCATCTTCGCCACCGGCGCCGCGACCGCGATCTTCCATGCGGGCGGCGAATGGGACTGGTGGGCCTTGCCCGCCACCTGTCAGGGCGGCGCCGGCGCGGTCGACGCCGCAAGCGTCGCCTCCCTGCTGGACCCGAACGCCCCGCCGATCCGCGTGGTCGGCTGCGACGAAGCGGCATGGATCTTCGCCGGCCTCAGCATGGCAGGCTGGAACGCCCTGATCTCGATCGCGCTGGCCGGCTTCAGCCTGCTGGCCGCCAAACGCCCCAAGGACGCCCGTGCCCCCCGCTGACTCTCCGCACCGCATTCCGCTGGCCCGGCCGGGCCGGGGCGCCAGCCGCCGTCGGCGCGACGAGATCCTGCGTGTCGACCATGCGGGAGAATACGCGGCGGTCCACATCTACCGCGCCCAGCGCGCGGTCTTCGAAGGGCGGAAAGGTCACGAAGGGGTCGCCGCCGACATGGCCGAAATGCAGGCGCAGGAGGCGGTGCATCTGGACCGTTTCAACGCCCTGCTCAACGCCGAGCGCGTACGGCCGACCGTCATGACGCCGATCTGGCGGCTGGCGGCGCTAGGTCTCGGCGCCGGTACGGCCCTGATGGGCGAAAAGGCCGCGCACGCCTGCACCGAAGCCGTCGAGGACGTGATCGAAAAGCATTACGCCGAACAGATCGCCGAACTTCAGGACCGCGACCCCGAACTGGCCGCCGAACTCACCCGCTTCCGCGACGAGGAACTGGCGCACCACGACCACGCCATCGAACACGGCAGTCGCGAAGCGCCTGCCTACCGTCTTCTCAGCGCGGTCATCAAGGCCGGCTGCAAGGCGGCCATCAAGGTCAGCGAGCGGATCTGACGTCGAACGCCAGCAGCAGGGTCCGCTGGGCCGCGTTGTTGTTGTCGTCGGACAGGATGTAGAGCCGGCTTTGGCCGCCGCGCCGCTCGACCGCGATCCCCTCGAAATTATCGGTGGTGGACGGCAGCTTCAGCTCGATCAGCACCGGCCCCAGCACGCCCGACGCATCCATGCGGCGCACGCGGGCCCGGGCGTCGATCGGCGGGGCGTACGAGCGCTGGACAACGAAGAAGCCGCCGTCGGGATCGCGGTCCATACCGGTGATCCGGTATTCGCTGTCGGCCAGCGGCGTTTCGGGCGGCGCCGTCACCACTGCACAGCCCGCCGGACCGCAATCCCACACGCCCCCGGACTCGCCCGTCACCCGCCAGCCGCCGGCGCGTACAGATACCCCCTCCATGCCGTCGTTCAGCGCGAACGCATGGTCAGGACTGGCGACGCCACGCGGACTTGCGGCGGGCCGGTCAGGATCGCCGTAGTTCCAGATGCGGTGATTTCTCTCGAAGCTGACCAGCAGGTCGCCGCCTTCGGTGATCAGCAGCCCCTCCGCATCGCCGTCGACCTTCTCGACGATCGGGTCGCCTGTGCTCAGCGTCAGCCGCCGGAACGCCAGCGCGTCCATCCCGACCAGTCGCCCGTCATGCCCGAACCGCAGTCGGCCGCGCACCAGATCGCCCGCATCGCTCACCGAGATGAAGCCGTCGGTCGTCAGTTTGAAATCCGACAGACTGTGCAGCGGCGAGGTCTCGTCCGCCACCAACTCCACCCCGCCCGCGAACCGGACCCCGTCGGCCAACTGCGCCCCGCCCCGCAGGCCCAGACCGACGGTCCGCGTCGACGCCGCAGCCGCTGTCCAGCCGCTATCGGCGGCATCGAGCGGGGGCGCGACCGGCGAAAGGCTCGCGCAGGCCGACAGCAGCAGCGCCGTCGACAGCGACAGCCAGCGCCGCATCCTCACGCCGCCCGTCTCCGGCGCGGGGCGGGCGCCTCGGCCTTGTCGTCGAACAGTTCGGCCAGCTTCTCGATCATCGCCCCGCCCAGTTGCTCGACGTCGACGATGGTCAGGGCGCGGCGATACCAGCGGGTCACGTCGTGGCCGATGCCGATGGCCAGCAGCTCAATCGGCGACCGCGTCTCGATCTGCTCGATCACCTGACGCAGATGCTTGTCCAGATAGAGGGCCGCATTGGCCGACTGGGTCGAGTCGTCGACCGGCGAGCCGTCCGAAATGACCATCAGGATGCGCCGCTGCTCGGTCCGCGCCAGCAGACGGTTGTGCGCCCACAGCAGCGCCTCGCCGTCGATGTTTTCCTTCAGCAGCCCCTCGCGCATCATCAGGCCGAGGTTCTTCTTGGCCCGCCGCCACGGCGCATCGGCCGACTTGTAGATGATGTGGCGCAGGTCGTTGAGGCGGCCCGGCGCGGGGGGCTTGCCAGCCGTGATCCACGCCTCGCGCGACTGGCCGCCTTTCCACGCCCGGGTGGTGAAGCCGAGGATTTCGACCTTGACCCCGCACCGCTCCAGCGTCCGCGCCAGGATATCCGCACAGACCGCCGCCACCATGATCGGCCGGCCGCGCATTGAGCCGGAGTTGTCCAGCAGCAGGGTCACCACCGTGTCCCGGAAGGGGCTTTCGCTCTCGGCCTTGAAACTGAGCGGACTGGTCGGGTCGGTGATGATCCGGGTCAGACGGGCGGTGTCCAGCACCCCCTCTTCCAGATCGAAATGCCAGCTGCGGTTCTGCTGGGCCAACAGCCGGCGCTGCAGCTTGTTGGCCAGCCGCGCGACCACTGACGACAGCGCCGTCAACTGGCTGTCCAGCAGGGCCCGCAGCCGGTCCAGCTCGTTCGGATCGCACAGCTCGGCGGCGTCGACCACCTCGTCGAAGGCGGTGGTGAAGACGCGATACATGTCGATCGCGCGGCCGTCGTCCTGCGTCTGCTGGCGGTTGGGCAGGGAGCCCTCGCTAAGCTCCGGGCTCTCGTCGTTGGCGTCGCCGTCGGGGTCGGCGGGCGCCCCGTCGGGCCGGCTCTCGCGCTCGTCGCCGGCCGTCTGGTCGTCGGTCGAGCCGTCCATCGACTGGCCCTCGCCGCCGCCGGCGTCGTCCTCTTCCTCGTCCTGATCGTCGGCCGCGTCGGGGTCTTGCGGGTCGGGCTCCTCGTCGCCCTGATCCTCGGAGGCGTCGTCGCCTCGCCCGTCGCCCGGATCGAGATCGAGCGCGCGCAACACGTCCTTCAGCCGTTCGGCGAAGGCGGTCTGGTCGTCCGCGACCTCTGACAGGGCGTCGATCTTCCGCCCCGCCTTCGTCTCGAGTTCGGAGCGGACAAGGTCCAGCAGGGCCCCCGCGCCGTCCGGAGCCCGCCTGCCCGTCAGCCGCTCGCGCACCAGCAGGGCCACGGCCTCGGACACCGGCACCCGCTCGGCGTCGGTGACCCTCAGCGCGCCCGTCTTCTCCAGCCGCGTCAGCAGGGCGGCGTCCAGATTGGCGCGAACCCCGGCCAAAGATTGTGAGCCGACCGCCTCGACCCGCGCCTGTTCGACCGCCTCGAACACTTCGGCCGCCCGGGTGTCAGTGGGACGCAGGCGGGCGTTCAGGGCCTCGTCGTGATTGGCCAGACGCAGGGCCAGCCGGTCGGCCTGCCCCCGGAGCGAGGCGCTCTCAGGCCCGGCCGGATCGCGCGGCGGATGGGGCAGGGTCAGGACGCCGTTCTGCAGCTTCGGCCCGTCCGAACCGAAGGCGACCTCCAGTTCGGCCTGCTCGGCCAGCGCCCGCGCGGCATGGGCCAGCGCGCGCTTGAAGATTTCGGCGGGAGTGTCGGCGGTCGCCATGGCGGACCGTTAGCGCGTCGAGGCCTTCACGAGAAGGGTCAGGCGGTGCGTCCGCGCCCTGCGGGCCGGGCGGCGTTGCACAGGGCGCGCGACTGGGCGCCGAACACCTCGGTCTGACGCACCCAACCGCGCAGGCGGCGGGCGCGAACCTCGCACCAGCCTTCCTCGCAGTCGCCGATCGAGACGATGGCGTGGGGCGACAGGCGGGCGCGGACGGCCGAGGCGTCGGTGCGGCGCGCGCGGACCGGCAGCTCCTGCCCCGAGGTGTTCATCACATGCCGACGGCTGGAGACCACGCTCCGGTGAACCCAGGCCACCGAGCCCTCTGCGTCACAGATCTTGCGCCACTCCCTCGTCTCGGCGACGACCTGAACCGGCAGGCCTGCGGTGCGGTATTCCCACAGGACGCGATAATCCAGACCGGGTCCGAACCGGGCGCGCACCTCGGACGACTTCAGCGACAGCCAGCGCGGCACCGGCTGGCCGCTCGGCGTCGGTCGTCCGTCCGGCATGGTCTGGGCGGCGCCGGCCATCACCGCGCAGCCCAGAACGGCGGTCACGACGACCAGTCGACGGAAGCGGAGGAGGGCGTTGCGCGGCACGGCGGAGGTCCGGGATTCGGGAACGCCCGACTTTGTCCTCACAAGTTTAAGGCCGCATTAACCAGACCGGCCGGCGGCGCAGATCGTACAGGCCGGATCGGCGCCGATGCCCGCCGTCCGGGCCTCGCCCGTCAGGCCGTCGTACAGCACCACTCGCCCGGTCAATGCGCGCCCGGCGCCGGTGATCAGCTTGATCGCCTCAAGCGCCGCCATCGACCCGACCACCCCCGCCAGCGCGCCTACCACCCCGACCCGGGCGCAGGTCTCGGCGTCCGGCGGCGGTTCCGGCACGAAGCAGCGGTAGCAGGGCCGTCCGGCGAAGACGCCGACCTGTCCCGACCATCGCCCCAGGGCGCCCGAGACGAGAGGGCGACTGGCCGCCACACAGGCGGCGTTGACCGCGAACCGCGTGCTGAAGTCGTCGGTGCCGTCCAGAACCACGTCGCAGTCGGCGATCAGGGCGTCGGCATTCGCCGAGGTCAGGCGCACCGCCTCGGCCTCGATCTCCACGCCGGGATTGAGCGCGGTCAGGGCCTCGGCGCCGACCTCCACCTTGCCCCGGCCGATGTCATCGGTGGCGAACAACACCTGACGCTGAAGGTTGGACAGGGACACGACGTCGTCGTCGATCAGCCTCAGCCGTCCGACGCCCGCCGCCGCCAGATACAGGGCCGCCGGCGCACCGACTCCGCCCAGACCGACCACGGCCACCCGCGCGGCTTTCAGGCGCTGCTGCCCCGGCCCGCCGATCTCGGACAGCACCAGATGGCGGGCGTAGCGTTCGATGTCGTCGTCGGTGAAGCTCACGCGTCCGATGTAGGGCGCAGAAGGGCCGAGGTCACGCGGCCTTGCGCAGATCCAGCATGGTTTCGGCTTCGGCCGCGGTGACGCGCGAAAGGCAGGTCAGGCCGGCGCGCTGGATCAGCGTCTCCGGATCGCCGCACAGGCACATGGGGTCGGTCATGCTGCGCGCCGCGATGGGTTGGTCGATCAACACCCGGACATTGCGATGCCGGCCGTCCTCGACGATGCGGCGCATCAGCCGGTCCAGATCGGGCCGCGCGCCCTCCAGCACCTGCAGGATGTGCCCGCGGTGGAACATCACGCAGCCGGTCACATGGTCGCGCCGGTTGTTGCGCTCGGACGCCCCCAGAATCTGGGCGACGGAAAGCACAGATGCGCCGGTCTGGCCGACAGCTTCACTGGCGTAGATAAGTCGGTGAAGCACGAACGTGCCCTCGTTTCCAGAATAGCGTGGTTATATTTCCTTCCTGTAACCGTTTACGCAGGCGAGATAATGGCAAAGCTGGTGCGTTGATTTTGCTCCGCTTCCGGCTTGCCCCGCCGCATTTCGGACGCCATCTGGGGCGGATGACCCACTCCCACGCTTCAGAGACGACCGGCCCGGGCTGGCACGGAACGACCATCCTGGCCGTCCGCAAGAACGGCCGCACCGTCATCGCCGGCGACGGCCAGGTCTCCATGGGACCGACCATCGTCAAGGGCGCCGCCCGCAAGGTGCGCACCCTGTCGGGCGGCAAGGTTCTGGCGGGTTTCGCCGGCGCCACCGCAGACGCCTTCACCCTGATCGAGCGGCTCGAGACCAAGCTGGAGCAGTATCCGGACCAGCTGGCCCGCGCCTGCGTCGACCTCGCCAAGGACTGGCGGACCGACCGCTATCTGCGTCGGCTCGAGGCCATGCTGCTGGTGGCGGACAAGAGCTCGATCTTCACCGTCACCGGCGTCGGCGATGTGCTGGAGCCCGAGCACGGTGTCGCCGCCGTCGGCTCCGGCGGCAACTATGCGCTCGCCGCCGCCCGCGCCCTGATCGATGAAGACACCGCGCTGGACGCCGAGGCCATCGCCCGCAAGGCGATGAAGATCGCCGCCGACATCTGCGTCTACACCAACGGCAATCTGACGGTGGAAACGCTGGGAGATTGATCCGGGCCTAACTGTCGCGCCGCATCATCGCCCCTGCGACGCCGGTGATCTATCGCTCCCTCTCGCCAACTCGCTTCGGCTCACCCATTTCGGAAGCATGACAGACCTTTCCCCCCGCGAGATCGTCTCCGAGCTCGACCGATTTATCGTCGGACAGGAGGACGCCAAGCGCGCCGTGGCCGTGGCCCTGCGCAATCGCTGGCGCCGCAAGCGCGTGCCCGACGACCTGCGCGACGAGGTGACGCCCAAGAATATCCTGATGATCGGGCCGACGGGCGTTGGCAAGACCGAGATCGCCCGCCGTCTGGCCCGACTGGCCGGCTCGCCGTTCCTCAAGGTCGAGGCGACCAAGTTCACCGAGGTCGGCTACGTCGGCCGCGACGTCGACCAGATCATGCGCGACCTCGTCGAGGCGGCTCTGGTCATGGTCCGCGAGAAGCGCCGCTCGGGCGTGAAAGCCCGCGCCGAGGGGCAGGCCGAGGAGCGCATTCTTGACGCCCTCGTCGGTCCCGGCTCCCAGCCGGCCACCCGCGACAGTTTCCGCAAGAAGCTGCGCGCCGGCGAACTGGACGACAAGGAGATCGAGATCGCGCTGGCGGACACCGCGCCCGCCATGCCCGGGCTGGACCTGCCGGGCGGGAACGTCGGTATGATCAATCTGTCCGAGATGCTGGGCAAGCTGGGCGGGAACAGGACGAAGACGGTCAAGCTGACGGTCCGCGATGCGCTGGGCCCGCTGGTCACCGAGGAATCGGACAAGCTTCTGGATCAGGACAGTCTGACCAAGGAAGCCCTGCTGCTGGCCGAGAACGAGGGCATTGTCTTCATCGACGAGATTGACAAGGTCGCCGCCCGTCAGGGCGCGTCCGGCGCCGATGTCTCGCGCGAGGGCGTCCAGCGCGACCTGCTGCCCCTGATTGAGGGCACGACGGTCTCGACCAAGTACGGGCCGGTGAAGTCCGACCATGTGCTGTTCATCGCCTCTGGCGCCTTCCATGTGGCCAAGCCCTCGGATTTGCTGCCCGAACTTCAGGGCCGCCTGCCGATCCGGGTCGAGCTGAAGGCCCTGACCCGCGACGACTTCGTGCGCATCCTCACCGAGCCCGAGGCCAATCTGATCCGCCAGAACCAGGCCCTGCTGGCGACCGAGGAGGTCACGCTGACCTTCACCGCCGACGCGGTCGAGGCGCTGGCCGACGCCGCCGTCGCCGCCAACTCCACCATCGAGAACATCGGCGCCCGCCGCCTGCAGACGGTGCTGGAGCGCGTGCTGGAAGAGACCAGCTTCAAGGCCTCCGACCTCGCCGGGCAAACCGTCGCCTTCGACGGCGATCGGGTTCGCGACCGCATCGGCGAACTGGCGAGGAACGCGGACCTCAGCCGCTACATCCTCTAGTCTGGCAACCGCGGCCGGTCTTCATCCGTATCTCCTCGCAAGAGGAGACGCCGATGATCCGTGCCTGCCTGTTCGCCGCGACCGCCGCCCTGCTGGCCGCCTCGCCCGCCGCCGCCCAGTCCACGGACGTGAACCTCGACCAGTTCGACGGCCGCTGGTTCGAGATCGTGCGCAATCCCAACAACGTCCAGAAGGACTGCAGCCGGGCCCAGATCGACTTCACGCCGCAGGGGCAGGCCAACCGCTACGGCCTTGTCGTCACCTGCACCCGCCGCACGGATGGCGAGGTCGAACGTCTGCGCGCCAATGCCCGCATCACCGATCCCGGCACCAATGCGAAGTTCCGCTTCACCTTGACCGGCATCATGAGCTTCGGCGGACTGGCGGGCCAGAACTACTGGGTCTGGGACCACGCCCCTGACTACAGCTGGGCCATCATGGGTCTGCCGAACAAGTCCAACTGGTGGATCTGGCACCGCAGCCAGTCGCCGTCGGAGGCGACGAGAACGCAGCTGATCAACCGCGCCCGGGCGCTGGGCTTCGCGACCGGAAATCCGGTTCACACCGGGCGCGGATAGTTTCCGGCGCCCTCCGGCTCCTCATGCGTTGACGAGGACGAGAGGAGTGCGTCCAGTGGAAAATCCCGGCGCTGCAACACCCGATCGACCGGCGGAGGAGAGGGCCCTGCACCGCCTCTGGCGACAGAGGTTCCAGCACGACCTCCCCGTCAACGACCACGTCGACATGATCCAAAGCCTTTTGCTCGAGTACGGCGTCTCGCAGGCCGAGATCGACCGTGAAATCGAACGGGAGCGGGCGCTCGACGGGCCCTGACGCCAGCATGGAGACCCGTTTTCCGTCACGCCCGGCGTGGTTAACTTGCGTAGGAGGCCGGGCTCAGGCCGACAGAGCTAGTCTTCAACTCTGTCGCCGTGGCAATCGACCGTGAACAGGTGAGCCGTCACGGTGTCGATGCGGATGCGCTCGCACCCTTTGTGTTTCTCCAGAAGCTCGGTGATCTTAGCCAGAACCTCCGGCGCGCGATTCACGTGGGCGATCTCCACCGGCGAAACGCTCCCGGCGCTAAAGACCGTCAAGGTGTATGGACCCATAGTCTGCATCCGAGGCCCGCTGGAGAGACCGTGCGGGTCTCTATCGCCTGACGGCAGTGTCTGGTTCCGGACAGTCTTCTTAAAAAACGGCTATGTTCCCTGAACGCCCGTCCACCTGCCTTCGGCCCCGGGTGCGTCGACGGAGGCAAAGCCTCGCTTGCCTTGGGAACGAAGCCGGAACATAAAGTCGGGATGCCCGCCGCCGTCGCGCATATCGAGCTCGCCTTCAGCCGCCCCGAGACCACGCTGTCCGTAACCCGGGGCGCAGCGCGGCTGATGGTGGATCTCGGCTATGCGCCCTTGCTGGAGGTTGGACTGCCTAACGGGCGGCGCGCCGACGTCATGGCGCTCGGACCGCGCGGGGATATCGTGATCTGCGAGGTGAAGTCGGGGGCCGAGGACTATCGTTGCGACCAGAAATGGCGCGAGTACGGGCCGTTCTGCGACGCCTTCTACTTCGCCGTGGCGCCCGAGTTCCCGCAGGATTTGCTGGAGGGCGACTGCGGGCTGATCGTCGCCGACGGTTTCGGCGGGGCGGTGGTGCGGGAGGCGACCTTGAACCCGCTGGCTCCCGCGCGGCGCAAGGCGCTGACCGTCGCGTTCGCCCGGCTGGGCGCCATGCGGACTCTGCGGGATCAGGCGGGCGGCTGAGCCTCGACCGGGCCGCTTTCGCCGCCGGTCATGATGGCCGACCGGGCCGCGGCGCAGCCGGTCAGGGTGCGATCGCCGATCTTGACGATGGCGGACAGCGGATAGGTCCGGTCGCTCATACCGTCCGAGCATTCCGTCGCCGTCAGGGTGACCTTGAACTCCTGGCTCTGCACCGCGGACTCATAGACGGCGATCGTACCCTGCATCACCGGCGCCGGCTGGGGCGCGCGCAGTTCGGGCGGCTCGGGCGCGGTATAGGTCATCTCCGACCCGTTCAGATCCACCGACCAGAACGGCTCGGTGCCCAGCGCCCGGATCGGCTGTTTCAGATCGACGCCCGCCAGAACCGCCGGAGCGACAGGCGTAGAGATTTCGACCGCCTCGGTCCGGTCCGACTGGTCGCCGCAGGCGGCGAGCGCGAGGGTCGACAGGGCGGCGAGGGCGATCAGGCGCATGGGTATCTCCGTTCGGCGGCGACAAGACCCGCGCACGGGCCGGGTGTCAAACTCCGAACCACCGCCGGGGCGATCGGTTCAACCGCTCAGAGCCAGCCCTTCTTCCTGAACCACGCCAAGGGCACGATCACCGAGATCAGCATGGCGATCAGCGCCATCGGATATCCCCACGGCTGCGCCAGCTCCGGCATGTGCACGAAGTTCATCCCGTAGATCGAGGCGATCAGCGTGGGCGGCAGCAGGGCCACCGAGGCGACCGAGAAGATCTTGATGATCGACGACTGCTGGATGTTGATCAGCCCCAGCGCCGCCGAAAGCTGGAAGTTGATCGAACTGGCGACCGCCTGATTGTGCAGGATCAGGCTCTCGGCGTCGCGCCGCAGCGACTGCATGTGCGCGTGCGCCTCCTTGTCCGCCAGCCGCTCCTCGCCGCTGATGAAGGCGAAAATGCGCGACAGGCCGGCCAGGCTTTGCTCGATGCGGGCGTTGGCGATCTGGGCTTTGCCCAGCTTGTTGATCAGCTTCTCGAACCCGACCCGACGCCCCTCGGCGAAGACGTGATTGGCGATCGCTTCCACATGCTCGACATTGCGCGACAGGATGTCAGAGACGCGGTCGATCACCGCTTCCATCAGGTTCAGGAACACCCCGGTGCCCGTGTCGCACAGCCCCGGCTCGCGCCCCAGCTTGTCCATGACCATGGTGAAGGGCTTGGGATCGGAATAGCGGATGGTGACCAGCGGCCCGTCGGTCAGGACGAAGGTCACCGGCTCGATGCCCGGAATCTCCTCGTCGCCGCGGGTGATGATGTCGGCGGTGACATAGGTCGCGCCGTTCTCGCGGTAGATGCGGCTTGAAGCCTCCAGCTCGGCCATCTCCTCGCGGGTCGGGACCGAGACGCCGACCGCCTTCTCGACGACGGCGTCTTCTTCACGCGTCGGCTTGACCAGGTCGATCCAGATGATGTCGGGCGCCAGCGTCCAGTCGCCGGGATGGACCTCGACGGGCTCGCAGTCGACGCCGCCGGCGCGAAAGACGCGGATCAAGAGAGGGCCTCCACAGAGGCCCGGGCGTCAGGGCTGGCCGACGTCCGCAGGCGCGCTGGCGGCCATGAGCAGGGGCCGCTCGCCGCCGCGCGGGGCGTCGGCGTAGATGAAGCCGTTGGTCGGATAGACGCTGGTGCCCAGATCATTGATCGGGTTGTACCAGACCTTCACGGCCGTCCAATCGCCATTGTCGGAGACGTCGACGACGGTGACGTTTTCCTCGACCTTGCCGCGGCTGCCGCCCCAGTTGGCGTGGGTGATGCGGATGACGCGGTCGGTCAACACCTCGGACACCACGGCGACGTGGCCCATGCTCATCCGTCCGCTCGAGGCGAAGGACAGGACGGCGCCGGTCTGCGGGCGGTTTCCGGTGCGATAGCGGCCCTGTGCCTGGCTCCACCAGGTGTTGGCGTTGCCGAAGATCTGAACGCCCGAGAACATCCGGGCGAAGGTGACACACTGCCAGTACGGATCGGCGGCGTTCGCGACAGGGGCGGCGCTCAGCGCAAAAAGTCCGAGGGTCGCCGCAACCGCGGCGGCTTTGAGCCGTTTCATCATGCTGGATGCGGTCCCGACCTGCTTACTGGGTCCAAGGCCTAACCGATAAGGGCGCAGGGTTGAAGAACCCTTGCGTCGCTTCACGTGCGCGCTTCCGCCGCAGGGGCGGGTTTGTCGTTTTTGATCTTGATCCGGCGCAAAGCCTGACGAGCGGGGCGTTCCACCAGGTGGTAACTGCCCATCGCGGCAACCGGAATCGCGGCCACCACCCCCAGCCACACAATTATGTGAAGTCGGTCGGAATCGGCCCCGAGAAGCTTCGCCGCGAGGTTGGTCACGACCAGAATCACCGGCGCACAGACCATGTAGATCGAGTAGGAAATCTCGCCCAGATAGACCCCGACGGGCGAAGCCAGCACGCCCGCGCGGTGATTGTCCATCGACCCCAGACCAAGGATGAGCGCGCCTGCGAACAGCACGGTGATCGCGTCCCACCACAGCAGCGACGCGCTGACGATCATGCCGAGGGCTGCGATCAGGGCCACCCGGCCCCCGTGCCGGATCGGCGCCTTGCGCCTCACCAGATACAGCGCACAGCCCAACGCGAAACACGGCACGATCCTGAGCGCACCCCAGCGGAAGGTCGCCTCGGTCAACGAGAAGCCCGACCACAGCGGGAAGGCCGCATAGAGCATCAGCGCCAGCACGGCGGTCAGCAGCACGGCGATCCATGGCCGATCCCTCAACCGCCACGCCACGAAGGCGTAGGCCGGGAAGGTCAGATAGGCGAACCACTCCGCCGAGATCGACCAGGACGGATGGTTGAACGCCGCCGAGGGCGCGAAACCCCATGCGTGGGTCATCGTCAGATGCGCCGGCAGCGACCGCCAGTCGGTCAGGCTCTCGCTCACGCTCAAGCCGGCCACGCCGGCGGCGATCCCCAGCGCCATCATGGCGAACAGGGTCAGCAGATGCATCGGATAGACCCGCGCGATCCGCGCCCACAGGAAGCCGCCGTGCCCATACCGCTTCTCGCCGAACGCCTCGAGATAGACGTGGCTGAGGATGAAGCCGGACAGCACGAAGAAGGTCTCGACCCCCAGATAGCCCTTGGTCACCGCGTTCGGGATGAAGCTCACATCCAGATGCGGCCATGCCGTGAACAGCACCACCCACGCCGCCGCAATGAAGCGAAGCGAGGTCAGGGGTCGAAGGTCGGCGGGCGTCGCGACGGGGGTCATGGCGCGCAGGCTGCCAGAACAGGCTTCCGAAACGATTAAGCCGGTCAAGGGCCGCGCCTTACCGCGAATTCACGGTCCGTGGAGCATCCGCCCGACCCCGCCTGAGCCTCTCATCCCCGAGACCCATCAAGGAGAGAGACCATGCTTCTGACCACCCTAATGACACTGACCCTGGCCGCCGATCCCGCGCCGGTCATGCGCGTGCAGGCGACCGGCCTGAACCTCGCCCGACGCGCCGACGCCGTCGTATTCGCCGGGCGCGTCGCCGAACAGAGCCGCGCCTTCTGCGCCGTTCACGTCGAGCGGATCACCCCCGAACACGTCGGCGACCCCCGCTTCTGCGAGCGGGGTATGGCGCGGGAAACACTCCATGTGCTGCCGGCCGAACATCGGGCCGCCTTCTACCGGGCGGGCGGCCGTCGCGTGCTGACCCGGCTGCAGCGTTAGGCCGCGCACTCCGCCGGCGGATTGCCGTCGCGTTCCCACAGGGCGCAGGCCCGGTCGATCTCGCCCTGTATCGTCGCGCAGTCGTTGGCGGCGTTGCAGGGCGGGTGCGTGGCCGGGCTGACGGCGCGGCAGCGTTCGACCAGTTTCGCGGACGCCTCGGCGCCCCGTTCGTCCAGACAGGAGCGGATCGAACCTTCCGTCACGGGCGTCGCCACTTCTTCTTGGGGCGGGGCGTCGACCGGCATCTCCGGCGCAGGCGCGGCGGCGGGCGCGGCGGGTTCGGCCGGGGCCTTTTCGGCGGGCTGACCGCAGCCGGCCAGCGAGGCGGCGGCGATCAGGGCGAGGACGGTCAGACGCATGGGGGCTCTCCGTTCGGTCGCGAAGCCGCGACCCTGCCCCGTTTCAAACGCGGAAGAAAGCGTTAGCGGCCCAGAGCGGCCCGCTGCAGGGCGAACAGCTCGGCGCATCCACCCTCGGCCAGCTGGAACAGGCGCTCGAACTCGGCCCGGGTGAAGCCGCGCTTCTCGCCGGTCGCCTGAATCTCGACGATCGAGCCCGAGCCGGTCAGCACGAAGTTGGAATCCGCCTCGGCAGAGGAATCCTCTTCATAGTCGAGGTCCAGCACCGGCTCGTCGCTGCACACTCCGCACGAGACGGCCGCCACCTGATCGACGATCGGATCGACGGCCAGCACGCCTTCCCTGCGCAGGTAGTCGAAAGCCGAGGCCATGGCGACCCAGGCGCCGGTGATCGCTGCGGTCCGCGTGCCGCCGTCCGCCTGGATCACGTCGCAGTCCAGCACCACCTGCCGCTCGCCCAGCGCCTTCAGGTCGACCACCGCCCGCAGCGAGCGGCCGATCAGCCGCTGGATTTCCTGTGTCCGGCCGGTCTGCTTGCCGGTCGCCGCCTCGCGACGGCCCCGCGTATGGGTGGCCCGCGGAAGCATGCCGTATTCCGCCGTCACCCAGCCCGAACCCTTGTTGCGCATCCAGCCGGGCACGTTCTCCTCGACCGTGGCCGTGACCAGCACCTTCGTGTGACCGAAAGACACCAGACACGACCCCTCGGCATAGCGATTGACGCCGGTTTCGAGCGTCACAGGACGAAGCTGGGTCTGCAGGCGTTGGGAGGGGCGCATTCGAGGGTCCTTGGAAGCGGTCGCCGGGCTGCTTATCCTGAAACCATGAGCTCCGAAACCACGACGGCCGGCCGCGTACGGCTTCGCCCCGCGACGCTGGCCGATGTGCCGACGCTTCAGGCGTGGGATCGCGAGCCGCATGTCATCGCCTGCTCCAGCGACCGCCCCGATCTGGAGGTCGCCTTCGACGGCATTGACTGGCCGGAGGAACTGGCGGAAAGCTCGGACGTCAGCTTCTATCGGATCGCCGAGGTGGCCCATGACGGACTCTGGCGGCCGATCGGCGTCATGCAGATCTGCGACCCTCATCTGGAGCCCACGCACTACTGGGGCGAGATCGAGCCCAACCTGCGCGCCATGGATATCTGGATTGGCGACCCGGGCACCCTGAACATGGGCTACGGTACGCAGATGATGACGCTGGCCCTCCACGACGCCTTCAGCGATCCAAAGGTGACCGCCGTCGTGATCGATCCGCTGAACTCCAACACAGACGCCATTCGCTTCTACCAGCGGATGGGCTTCGAGGTCGTCGGCCGCCGGATGTTTGATGAGGACGACTGTCTGGTGCACCGGCTGACGCGAGAGCAGTGGGAGGCGCGGACATGAAGACCCCGCTGCTGACCTCGACCGCGCTTGAACCCGGCGGCCTCGTCGGTCTGGACCAGCGCGCCCGCGACATCTTCCGCCGCATCGTCGAGAGCTACCTCCAGACCGGAGAGCCTGTCGGGTCGCGGACCCTGTCGATGAGCGGCATCTCCCTGTCGCCCGCCTCGATCCGCAACACCATGCAGGACCTGACGCTGGCCGGCCTGCTGGCCTCGCCGCATATGTCCGCCGGACGCATTCCGACCCACGCCGGCCTGCGCCTGTTCGTCGACGGCCTGCTGGAGATCGGCGACCTGAGCGCCGAGGAGCGGCGCGAGATCGACGGCCGGTTGGCCGGACGCGGCCGGGGCTTCGACGAGGCGCTGAACGAGGCCTCCAGCCTGCTGTCTGGTCTGGCCGGCGGGGCGGGCATCGTCGCCAGCCCGGTCCGCGACGCGGGGGTCAAGCACGTCGAGTTCGTCGCGCTGGGCCATGATCAGGCGCTCGCCGTTCTGGTCGGCGACGACGGCTCGGTCGAGAACCGGCTCATGCCGCTGAAGGCCGGGGTGACGCCCTCGACGCTGCAGGAGGCCTCGAACTTCCTCAACGCCCGCCTGAAGGGGCGTCCGCTGCACGAGGCGCGCACCGAGATGCGCACCGAACTGGACGCCGCCCGCCGTGAGCTGGACGTCGCGGCCGCCCGGCTGGTCGAGGACGGACTGGCCGCCTGGTCCGGCGGCAGCGAGCGGGAGCGGGCCCTGATCGTGCGCGGCCGCGCCAACCTTCTGCAGGACGCCGGCGCCATGGAGGATCTGGAGAAGGTCCGCATCCTGTTCGACGATCTGGAGCAGAAGGAAGAGCTGATCGGCCTGCTGGACGGCGTCTCCGCGGCGCAGGGCGTTCGCATCTTCATCGGCGCCGAAACGCGCCTGTTTTCGCTTTCGGGTTCCGCCGTCGTCGCGGCGCCCTATATGAGCGGCCGACAGCGGGTCGTGGGCGCCATCGGCGTCATCGGTCCCGCCAGGCTGAACTACGCCCGCATCATTCCGTTGGTGGATTACACCGCCCGGGTGCTGGGGCGGATTCTGGACGGACAAGAAACGTGAACGACATGCCCCACCGAGACCCTGACAGCGGCTTCGACAACGACCCCAACCTGTTCGACGAGCCCGAGACCGACGTCGCGGCCGCCCGTGACGAGGACGATCTGGGCCCGGTCGACGCCCTGATCGCCGAGCGCGACCAGTGGAAGGATCGCGCCCTGCGCGCCATCGCCGAGGCTGAGAACACCAAGAAGCGCGCCGAAACCTCGAATAATGACGCCCGCGCCTACGCCATCCAGAAATTCGCCCGCGACCTGCTGGGCGTGGCTGACAACCTTGAACGCGCCATCCATGCCGCACCCAAGGACGCCGAGGGCGCCGCCGCTGGACTGGTGTCGGGTCTCGAGCTCACCCAGAAGGCCCTGCTGCAGGCCTTCGAGGGCAACAACCTGCGTCGTGTGGCTCCGGAGCCCGGCGAAACCTTCGATCCGCACCTGCATCAGGCCATGATGGAGCAACCCTCTGAGACGGTTCAGGGCGGCAAGGTGCTGCAGACCCTGCAGGCCGGCTACGAACTGTTCGGCCGCACCGTGCGTCCGGCCATGGTCGTGGTCGCCGCCAAGGGTTCTGGCGCGGCCGCCGGAAACGCGGCCTATGCGGCGGCGGAAGCGGCCCCGGGCGGCGCGTTCGACGGCAAGGCCTAGGCCTTCAGATACCGCCGAACATCATCGACAGCTTCGTCCAGCCGTCCGCCGCATCGGCAGGGCGATAGCTGTCGCGGTAGTCGGCGTGGAAGCCGTGCGGCGCGCCCGGATACACCTCAATGCCGCTGGTCGTCTGACCCGCCCTCTGCAGGGCCGTACGCATCGCCTCGACCGAGGGCAGCGGAATTCCACGGTCAGCCTCGCCGTAAAGGCCCAGCACAGGGCATTTCAGGTCGGCGGCCAGATCGACCGGCCACGGCTGGCCTGATGCGATCTGTTCGGGCGTCGCGTCCGGCGCCGGAGCCAGACGGCCGTACCAAGCCACGCCCGCGTCCAGCGCGGCGAAGCGGGCGCAGGCCTGCCACACCACCTTGCCGCCCCAGCACCAGCCGGTGATCCCGACCTTGTCCGCATTGGCCCACAGCTGGCCGCTGGCCCAGTCCAGCGTCGCGGCGATGTCGCCCATCACCTGCTCATAACCCGCCGCCGCCACGATCTGCTGGATGCGCTGCATGTCGCTGAGCGGGGCAGGGTCCTCGACGCGGTTGAAGAAGGCCGGCGCGATGGCCGCATATCCGTCCTTGGCCAGCCGCCGGCAGATGTCGCGGATATAGGCGTGGACTCCGAAAATCTCGGACACGACGATCACCACCGGGAAGGGGCCGTCTCCCTCCGGCCGCGCCACATAGGCGGGCACGCTGAAGCCGTCCGGCGCGGGATAGGTCGTCTCCTCGATGACCAGACCCGTCTCCGGCGTCGTGATCGGGCTGGCCTGCGCCGCCAGCGCGGCGGGCGCATATCCGGCGAAGAACAGTCCGCCCAGACCGGCTGCGCCCAATGTCCGGCGGCTGAGGATGACGTCGTCGGCGACGGGGCCTTCGGGGCGGATCAGATCGGTCATGGCGAGCTCCGGCGAACGAGGCGCGGACCGTGACAAGCGTCTTGCCGGTCGTCGAGTCACATTCGCCGTGAGGTCAGCGCGCCCGCCTCAGCGTCAGATTGATCCGCCCGCCGCCCGGGACGAGGCTGGAGGAGCCTCCGATCACCCGGTCGATCCCATGCCGCGCCAGTCGCGCCGGCCCGCTCAGGGCGCAGACGTCGCCCGAGGCCAGCTTCACCGACCGCGTCGGCCCGCCGCCCGCCGCGCCGATCCGGAACACCGCCGTGTCCCCCAGCGACACCGACAGCACCGGCGCCGTCAGGTCCGCCTCATCCCTGTCCTGATGCAGGCCCATCCGCGCGTCCGCGTCATACAGGTTGACCAGACAGGCGTCCGGCGGCTCCGGCCAGCCCGCGAGCGTGCGCCACAGCTCCAGCAGCACCGCCGGGATTTGCGGCCACGGCTCGCCCGTCTCCGGGTGGGTCGATTGATAGCGATAGCCCGCCCGGTCCGACACCCAGCCCAGCGGTCCGAAATTGCTCATCCTGACCGAGAACGGCCGCCCGCCCGGCGTTATGGGCCGATACGGCGGTGCGATCTCCAGACCGCGCAGCACCTCGGCCAGCAGCGCCGCCTGCGCCTCGGGCGACAGGGCGCCGGGCCACAGATGGAAACCCTCTAGTCCGGTCTCGAGCGGCCTGGGCGTCACCGGGTCAGATAGTAGTCGGCGATCCTGCATACGTTCACATTCTCGCGCACCAGCGTCTGCCCGCCCGCCAGCTCCGCCCGCAGGTCATAGAGGCAGCCGCCCTGACCGTCGTCGATGGTCAGCAGCCGGCTCGCGCCCGCCTCCACCGCCGTCCCGCCCAGCAGGTCCGCGCCATAGTTTCCCGAGCGGACATCGGCGGCCTGGAGTTTCGCCAGCCCGACGCCGGTCTGGTTGTGCACGCGAATGCGGCGGTTCTGTCCGTCCTGCGACTGGGCTGCGGCCATGCCGCCGACCGCCAGCGCGGCGGCCAGAATTCCGGCGGTGATGGTTCTGGTGATGATCATGCGCGCCCTCCCCGGCTCGTCGCCCTGATGGAACAGCCAATATATGGCGACGCCGGGGCGATGTCGCACCTGACGTTGACTGATCATCGATTCGATCGAAAGGCCTTGCAGGCGGGGGGGCATATCCCATATCGGCGTCAACCGCCTGAAGACCCCGCGGTTCGTGGGGGCTTCGGGCAAGGATCCACCGACCAACCTTATGCAGGGGCGGTCACGCGCGGCGCTTCGCTTTAAAAGGCCGCCGCATCGCCCGCTGAACGGAGTGAGAAGACAAAGCCCATGGCCAAGATCATCGGTATCGACCTCGGCACCACCAATTCGTGCGTGGCCGTCATGGACGGCAAGAATCCCAAGGTCATCGAAAACGCTGAAGGTGCGCGCACGACCCCGTCGGTCGTCGCCATCCAGGAGGGCGGCGAGGTTCTCGTCGGCCAGCCCGCCAAGCGTCAGGCGGTGACCAACCCCACCAACACCTTCTTCGCCATCAAGCGCCTGATCGGCCGCAACTTCACGGATCCCGTGGTGGCGAAAGACAAGGACATGGTGCCCTACGAGATCGTCAAGGGCCCCACTGGCGACGCCTGGGTGAAGGCCCACGGCAAGGACTACTCGCCCCAGCAGGTCTCGGCCTACACGCTGGGCAAGATGAAGGAGGCCGCCGAGGCCTACCTCGGCGAGACCGTGACCCAGGCCGTCATCACCGTGCCCGCCTACTTCAACGACGCCCAGCGTCAGGCGACCAAGGACGCCGGCAAGATCGCCGGCCTCGAAGTCCTGCGCATCATCAACGAGCCGACCGCGGCCGCGCTGGCCTATGGTCTGGACAAGAACGACGGCCAGAAGATCGCCGTCTACGACCTCGGCGGCGGCACCTTCGACGTCTCGATCCTCGAGATCGGCGACGGCGTGTTCGAGGTGAAGTCGACCAACGGCGACACCTTCCTCGGCGGTGAAGACTTCGACCTGCGTCTGGTCGACTACCTCGCCGACGAGTTCAAGAAGGAACAGGGCGTCGACCTGCGTTCCGACAAGCTGGCCCTGCAGCGCCTGAAGGAAGAGGCCGAAAAGGCCAAGAAGGAGCTCAGCTCCACGACCCAGTACGAGGTCAACCTGCCGTTCATCACCATGAACGCTTCGGGCCCGCTGCACCTGAACATCAAGCTGTCGCGCGCCAAGCTGGAAGCCCTCGTCGAGGATCTGGTCCAGCGCACGATCGAGCCCTGCAAGAAGGCTCTGGCCGACGCCGGCATGAAGGCCGGCGACATCGACGAAGTGGTTCTGGTCGGCGGCATGACCCGCATGCCGATGGTTCAGGAAGCCGTGAAGAAATTCTTCGGCAAGGAGCCCCACAAGGGCGTGAACCCTGACGAGGTCGTCGCCCTCGGCGCCGCCGTTCAGGCTGGCGTTCTGCAAGGCGACGTCAAGGACGTGCTGCTGCTGGACGTGACCCCGCTGACGCTGGGCATCGAGACCCTGGGCGGCGTCTTCACGCCGCTGATCGAACGCAACACGACGATCCCGACCAAGAAGAGCCAGGTCTTCTCGACCGCCGACGACAACCAGTCGGCCGTGACGATCCGGGTCTTCCAGGGCGAGCGTCCGATGGCGGCCGACAACAAGGTGCTGGGTCAGTTCGATCTGATGGGCATTCCGCCGGCGCCGCGCGGCATGCCGCAGATCGAGGTCGCCTTCGACATCGACGCCAACGGCATCGTGCACGTCACCGCCAAGGACAAGGCGACCAACAAGGAGCAGTCGATCCGCATTCAGGCCAACGGCGGCCTGTCGGATGCGGACATCGACAAGATGGTCAAGGAAGCCGAGGCCAACGCCGCGGCTGACAAGGCCCGCAAGGAACTGGTCGAGGCCCAGAATTCGGCCGACGCCCTGATTCACTCGACCGAAAAGGCCATGGCTGAACACGGCGACAAGGTCGGCGACGCCGAAAAGACCGCGATCCAGACCGCCCTCGACGACCTGAAGGCGGCCAAGGATTCGACGGATCCGGAAGCCATCCGTGAGAAGACCAACACGCTGGCGCAGGCTTCGATGAAGCTGGGCGAGGCGATGTACGCGGCCCAGAACGCCGGCGGCGGCGATGAGGCTTCGGCCGAACAGCCTGCCGACGACGGCGTGGTCGACGCGGAGTTCGAGGAAGTCTCGGACGCCGACGACAAGAAGAGCGCCTGACGCGGAAGGGGCCCGGGTTTCTGACCCGGGCCCTTTTCCGGACGATCCGGACGCATCGGACGCATCGGACGCTTCGGACGGTAAATATTCGTCCGGGCCGTCCGGGCAGACCCCGGATCTTGAAACTTGCATCATCGGATCGGGCGCCCATGTCAGCCCGGTCACCGCTTCGCTTCAGACGCCGGAACAGGCGCGGGGCGGGCGAGAGTAAGAGGACGAACGCCGCATGGCGCGAGACTATTACGAGGTTCTGGGGGTCGAGCGGACGATCGACGCCGCCGGTCTGAAATCGGCCTATCGCAAGCTGGCGATGCAACACCACCCTGACCGCAACGGCGGTTCGGAAGAGTCGATGGCGATCTTCAAGGAGGTCTCCGAGGCCTACACCGTCCTCAGCGACGACCAGAAGCGCGCCGCCTACGACCGCTTCGGCCATGCGGGCGTCAACGGCGGGCAGGGCGGCTTCGGCGGCGGCCAGCAGGGCTTCCACGACATCAACGACATCTTCTCCCAGGTCTTCGGCGATGCGTTCGGCGACGCCTTCGGCGCCCGCCAGCAGGGCGGCCGTCAGGGCGGTCCGCGTCGCGGCTCCGACCTGCGCTACGATCTCGAGATCACGCTGGAGCAGGCCTACAAGGGCGCCGACGTCGACATCTCCGTGCCGACCACCGCCGCTTGCGACACCTGCGAGGGGTCCGGCGCGAAGAAGGGCGCCAAGCCCACCACCTGCGGTACCTGTCAGGGCGCCGGGCGCGTCCGCACCGCCAACGGCTTCTTCCAGATGGAGCGCACCTGCCCGGCCTGCGGCGGCCAGGGCAGCCGTCTCGCCCCCGCCGACACCTGCGCCAGCTGTCACGGCCAGGGTCTCGTCCGCAAGAACCGCAAGCTCCAGCTCAAGGTGCCCGCGGGCGTCGACGAGGGCTCGCGCATCCGCCTGTCGGGCGAGGGCGACGCCGGCCAGCGCGGCGGTCCGCGCGGCGACCTCTACGTCTTCATCGGGGTGAAGCCCCACGAACTGTTCGAACGCGACAATCTCGACCTTCTGGTCACCGTGCCGGTCTCCGTGACCACGGCGGCGCTGGGCGGCGAGATCGACGCCCCCTGCCTGACCTCCGAAGCCTGCGACGGCCGCTGCCGCGCCGCCGTCGACGTTCCGGCGGGCGCCCAGACCGGCAAGACCGTGCGCATCAAGGGCAAGGGCATGCCCCACCTCAACGGCCGTCAGCGCGGTGATCTGGTGGTCGAGCTGTTCGTCGAGACCCCCACCGACCTGACCGACCGCCAGCGCGAGCTGCTGGAAGAACTGGCCGCCTCGCTGGGCGACACCCAGACGCCCCGGAATTCCTCCTTCGCCGGCAAGGCCAAGCGCTTCTGGGCCGATATCCTTGGCGACAAGGAAGCGGCGCAGTAGGCTCGCGACCGGATCATCAGGGGACGGAATGAGCGCCATCTTTCACGCCGGCATTTCCGGCGCCCGGGGCCGGATGGGCCGGGCCGTCTCCGCCGCCCTCGACGCCCGCGACGACGTGGTGGTCTCCGCCCGCTTCGACCGGGGCGAGACGCCCGACCTCAGCCTGTGCGACGTGGTCATCGACTTCTCGACCCCCGAAGCCTCCGTCGAGCTGGCCCAGGCCTGCGCCGACCGCGGCGGCCCGGCGCTGGTCATCGGCTCCACAGGCCTGACCCCGGAACAGGACGCGGCGATCCTCAAGGCCGCCGAGAAGATCGCCATCGTCCGCAGCGGCAACTTCTCGCTGGGCGTCAACATCCTGATCGGTCTGGTCGAACACGCCGCCCAGCGTCTCGACGGTCGCGACTGGGATATCGAGATCACCGAGGCCCACCACCGCCGCAAGGTCGACGCCCCCTCCGGCACCGCCCTGATGCTGGGCGAGGCCGCCGCCAACGGTCGCGCCGAGGATCTCGACGCCCTCCGCAGCCCGCCCTACGACGGCGTGGGCGGTGCGCGCGAACCGGGCAAGATCGGCTTCTCGTCCATCCGCGCCGGCGGGATCATCGGCGAACACACCGTCCTCTTCGCCTCCGAGGACGAGGTCCTGACCCTCAGCCACTCCGCGATTGACCGCAGTCTCTTCGCCAAGGGCGCCGTCGCCGCCGCCGCCTGGGTCCGCAGCCGCAAGCCGGGGCTCTACGACATGCAGGACGTGCTGGGCTTCCGGCAAGCATAAGCTCCCTCTCCCCGGATGACAGCGAGAGGGGAGAGTGTACGTCAAGCGCTTTACAACACAAAGTACTTGTGCGATGAAGTGGTCATCCCAACGGAGCCATCCATGACCGCCGCCGCTTTCACTCCGCCCGCATCCCTGACCGCCGAGCCCACGCTCGCCGTCGCAGCGGGCAGGGTTCTCGCTCTTGCCGGGACCGTCTTCGGGCTGTCCAACCTGTTCCAGTACGGCGTCCAGAGCGGCCTGCTGCATCTGCATCCGGCCACGCTCGGGCTGAGCTGGCCCATCGCCGTCACCGCCTTCCTCGTCGTCCTGGCCCGCCTTCGCAGATCGGGCGGAGAGGCGGGCCGACGCGCTGCGGGCTGGTCCCGCTGGACCATCGGCCTGATGATCCTGGCCGCCCTCAGCCTGCTGGCCGTCTCCTTCATCCGGCAGGACTTCACCACCATGCTGTGGATGACGCCCGTCGGTCTGGTCCTGTACGGCGCTGCCTGGACGATCGCCGGCGTACGCGCTCGTCGGGGCTGGATGGCCGGCCCGGCGCTGGGCGTCCTCAGCGCCGCCGGCGTCGCCGCCTCATTGCTCGGTTCCCCCGAACATTACCTGACCTATGCGGTCGGCCTGTTCGCCTTCGTTCTCATCCCCGGCGCCGGGCTGGCGTCGGCCCGCAAGGCCTGAGGAGGCCAACGTCCATGACGCACGATACCGAAAACGCCGCCGCCGACATCGCCTGGCTGCGCAAACTGGCCGAGGACGGCGCCGACGCGCCCATGCGCGGCGCATCCATCCTGATGATGGGCGGGCTGGTCTACGGCTCCGCCGCCGTCTTCCACTGGCTCGCCGCCGCTGAAATCATCGATCTCTCCATCAACAGCGCCTCGCTGGTCTGGGGTGTCGCGACGGTCCTCTTCTGGATTCTGCTCGCCATCATGATCCCGCGGGTTCGGCGCGCGGGGGCCTCGAGCACCGTCGCCAATCGTGCGTCCGGCATCGCCTGGGGAAGCGTCGGCTGGGGCATCTTCGCAATGGCCGTCGCGATGGGCGTTCTGGGCTGGCGGCTGGGCCCGTCGGCCGCTCCGGCGCTCTTCACACTCATCCCGTCCATCATCATGGTCTTCTACGGGGCCGGCTGGGCCGTCAGCGCCGGCATGTTCAAGAGCCGGACCATGTGGAACCTGTCGCTGGCCAGCTTCGCCGCCGCTCCGGTCATGGCCGTGTTCGCCGGACAAGCGACCCAGTATCTGGCGTACGCCATCGCCCTGTTCGGCCTGATGGCCCTGCCGGGCTACCTGCTGATGCGCGCCGCGAACCGCTGATCATGGCCGACGATTTCGACATCAACCGGATCGACGACGTCATCCATGGCCGGGTGCGGCTGGGCATCATGGCTGTGCTGGCGGGGGTCGAGACCGCCGATTTCAACACCCTGAAGTCCCGGCTCCAGACGACCGACGGCAACCTTTCGGTCCATCTGCGCAAACTTGAGGACGCGGGCTTTGTCTCGGTGACCAAGCGGTTCGAGGGGCGCAAGCCCCTGACAGAGGCCGCGATGACGGCGCAGGGACGCAAGGCCTTCGTCGCCTATCTCGACGCGATGCAGGGACTGGTGGCGGGCGGTTCCGGGGTCGGCTAGACGGGGCGGATGGCCGACCGGATCCACCGCTTCGACGCGCTCGACAACTTCCGCGACTATGGCGATTACGCCACGGCCGCCGGTCGCCGGGTGGTCCCGGGCCGCCTGTTCCGCTCGGCCCATCAGGCCCGCGTCAGCGACGCCGATCTGGACCGGCTGGGCGCATTCGGCATCGGCACGATCGTCGACCTGCGGCGTCCCGGCGAACGCCGCGACCAGCCCTCCCGTCGTCCTGTCGGCTGGGCCGGGCAAGTGCTGGAAAGCGACCTCGGCTCCGACGGCGAGGCGCCGCACATCACCTTTCTGAAGACCTCTGACCTCACAGTCGACGCCGGTCGCACCTTCATGACCGGCGTCTATCGCCAGCTTCCGTTCGAGGCCTCGCACCTCGACCTGTTCGCCCGCTATTTCCGGGCGCTGGGCGAGGCGGACGGCGCCGTTCTGATCCACTGCGCGGCGGGCAAGGACCGCACCGGCATGCTGGCCGCCCTGACCCACCATCTCCTGGGCGTCCACCGGGACGACATGATCGCCGACTATCTGCTGACCAACACCGCCGTCGACCTCGACCGTGTCGCCCCGCGCGTCGCAAAACAGCTTCAGGACCTGACCGGCCGCGTGGCCGCCCACGACGCCGTCGTCGCCTTCCTCGGCGTCGAGCCCGTCTATCTCGAGACCGCGCTGGCCGAAATCGAGACGCGGCACGGCTCGATCGATGGCTATCTGGAAGAGGCGCTGGGCGTCGACACGGCCCTGCGCGACCGTATCGGCGAGCGGCTGTCGGCGTGATCGCGGCCTTTCAGGCGACGGTTCGAAAGCCGCTGTCCTGGCGCGATCCGCTGGCCGTGGCGAATGGCCTCCGCGACAGGGACGGCCTCGCCGCCCTTCTGTCCGACGGCGCTTACGGCCGCCGGTCGTGGGTCTCCGCAGAACCGGATCACGTGCACGTCGGGCCCATCGAGACCCTCTCCCTGCTGGACAAGCCCGCCCTTGCGCAGGGCGTCATCGGCCTCCTCGCCTATGACGCCGGCGCCCGCGTCGCGACCGGCCCACGTGAGCAGATCTGGCCCGACCTCATGCTGGCCCGATACCCCGCCATACTGGCGTTCGATCACGACGAGCAAACCGTCACGGCGATCGGGCGCGGCGTCGATACGGCCGCCGCCGAAGCCGCGATCATGCGCGCCGAAGCCTGGCTGGCCGACGCCGTCGAACCGATCTTCGAGCGACCCCCGGCGCAGGCTTTCGCGGCCGAGGCGCCCGACCAGACCTACCTCTCCGCCGTCGCCGACGTCGTCGAGCGCATCGCGGCCGGCGACCTGTTCCAGGCCAACATCGCCCGCGCCTGGAGCGGGACGTTGCATCCCGACGCCCAGCCGTTCGCGGTCCTCGCCCGGCTCGCAGGCCGCGCCTCAGCCTATGGCGCCTATCTGAGACTCGGCGACCGCGCCCTCGTGTCGAACTCGCCGGAGCTGTTCCTCGCCTTCGACGCCGCGACCCGTCGGATCGAAACCCGTCCGATCAAGGGCACCCGCCCGCGCGATGCCGATCCCGCCCGGGACGCTGATCTTGCAGCCGACCTCGCCGCCAGCGCCAAGGATCGGGCCGAAAACCTGATGATCGTCGACCTGATGCGCAACGACCTGTCCCGGGTCGCGGAGCCCGGATCAGTCCACGTCCGCGACCTGTTCGACCTCGAACGGCACCCGACCGTGCACCACCTCGTCTCGACGGTCCAAGGCACGGCGCGGGCGGATGTCACGCCGGCCCGCATCCTCGCTGAAACCTTCCCTCCGGGCTCGATCACCGGCGCGCCCAAGCATCAGGCGATGAAGGTCATAGCGGCTCACGAGGCCCCACGAGGCCCGTGGTGCGGCACTCTGTTCAGGCTGGATGACGATGGACTTACGGCTTCCGTTCTGATCCGGACAGCGTCGTTCGAGAAGCACGATGGAGACTGGAGCTTCCGGACCCTCGCCGGCGCCGGCATCGTCGCCGACAGCGACCCGGCATCAGAACTGGCTGAGACGGAGGCGAAGGTCCGCGCGCTCCGCGAGGCGTTGAGCGAGCCCTAGCAGTCGGTGCAGACAGTCGTTTCGGAGGTGCGGGGACGCAGATAGTAGGTCGAGCTGAAGTTCGTCTTTGGCAGGAATTTTCCAACCAGCGACTTATACTCGTACTTCGTCTCGCTCATCACGATGCTTTGCCCGGCGGAGATCAGGTCCGGCGGGATCTGCACTACCGTATTCGGAGCCAGCTTGGCCATCCCGACGCCATTGCTCCAGCTCCAGGCGACACGAGCCTGACCGCCGGAGATGACGATGCTGGTGACGCGTTGCTCCAGCGTCGTGCGGGGGAAGGGGCTCATGACCATTTCCGCGACCTCTAGGATGTCGCCGAGATCCTTCTTGGTCACCGTCTCCTGCTGCGTCGACAGGTCAGCCATCATCGACGACACGTGCCCGGTCCGCTTCTGCACCATGTAGCCTGAGCAAAGCTCCGTCAGGCCGAAGTAAAACATGATCATGACGGGGGCCAGCAGCGCGAACTCGACCGCCGCGATCCCCCGGTCATCCGACCGGAACCCCCCGAGAAAGCGTGCTGTCATTTCGGCTCGTTTCTGAAGGCCGTCGCCGACGACAGAAGGAAGGGGCCGTTCGGCAGCCGGGACAATCCGGGCGTCAGAAAGCCCGTGAACATCGGCTGCTCGTACCAGATCCGAACGAGGATCAGATCGCCCGCCGCGCCGTAGCTGTATTGATCCTCGTCCCGGGGGTTTCTGCCCGACGCCAAGGGGTCCTCGGGCGGGTCGGAGAGGTCGATGACCCTGACATCGACAGTGGTTCGAGCCGCGCAATCCGGGGCGAATATGCTCATGCGCGAGCAAAAATTGTCCCTGAACTGGTCCTGTGTCATGCGCTGGGCTTCGGCCTGCCCGGTCCGAATGAGCCGGCCCGTCTCGATCATGGCGTTGTCCGCGACTGATCCTACGGTGAAATACATTGCGACCTCGATGATCGCGAACAGCATGAACATGAATGGGAAAATGACCAACCCGAACTCGACGGCGGTCGCGCCCTCTGTCGCGTGCCAGAATCCCCGCCGCGACAGCCGTTTCAGAAGATGGCGCCGGCGCATGTCGTTGGCCTTAGGGGGCGGCCGGCGATGGCGCGTTCGAGGCGCCTGAAGAGCGAACCGAGGGCGCACAGGAAGAGGCGCAGGCCATCTCGGTCGCCTGTCCGCCGCGCCAGACACGCACCGTGCTGGATCCGGCAGCGCCGGTCACCACGATCTCGCTTTGAAAGACAGAGCGACCCACCGCATCGACCGCCACGATCTCGGTCACACCGTAGCCCTTGCCGGTCACGTACAGTGTATTGGCGTCCACGACGGTCACGTCGGCGATTTGCGGATTGCCGACAATCACTGACGCCGCTGCGCCGCGCAGGGACACCCGTTGCGCCTGGTCAATGCCGATATTGAGACGCGCGGATTGCGCGGCGCTCGAGCTGGCCGCCAATGCGACGCCAAGTGAGACGAGAACTGCCGGAACGCGGACGGGACGGGTCATGGCGGAATCTTTCAATGCACGAGCGCGCGCGAGGAATGCGCGAACCATGATCTTCATTCCTCAATAAAGCTTGAATCCGGAAGCGCTGGCTCAGGTCCGTGAAGTTTTCGAGGTTAAAAACAGAGTAACCATGAGCAGCCACCTCGTTTTAACTTCGCGTCGGCATGATGGCCTTGTTTCGGGGGTGAAGCGGGCAACCGTCCTCTCCCACAGTCTGTCCGCTGAACCATCAACTGAGGATTTTATCATGAGCAAGTTCGTTTCTCGCTTCATCAACGACGAGTCGGGCGCCACCGCTATCGAGTATGGCCTGATCGCTGCGCTGATCGCCGTTGTGATCATCGGTGCCGTGACCGCTCTCGGCACCAACATCTCGGATAAGTTCACCACGGTCGCCGAGGCTATCGCCGGCGGTGGTGCTGCTCCCGCCTCGTAAGAGCTCGCGGACTGCAGAATAAGAGAGGGCCGGAGCGGCGACGCTCCGGCCCTTTTCGTTCGTCCGACAACGAGACCTTAACGGACTGGGGCGCACGATGAACTTATGGACATTCTGAGCCTCGCCTTTCTCGGCGTTCTGCCTGCTCTGGTGATATCGGCCGCCCTGACTGATCTGACGTCCATGAGGATACCCAACTGGATCTCGGCGGGGCTGGCTGTCGCCTTCTATCCTGCAGCTCTAATAGTTGGACTGCCGCTTGAGAGCGTCCTGGTTCATACCGGCGTGGGCGTCGCTGCCCTGTTCGTGGGGATGGCCATGTTCGCGATGAGATGGGTGGGCGGCGGCGATGCAAAGCTGCTGGCTGCGGCCTGTCTATGGATGGGCCTGGAAGGGACGGGGCCCTTCCTTCTTTACACCGCCGTAGTGGGCGGCGCGTTCGGGCTGCTTCTTCTGGCCGCCCGCTCCTATCTAAGGCCGCTCTTATCAGGTGCGCCCGGGTGGGTCATGACGCTGCTGGAACCGAAAGGCGACATTCCGTATGGCGTCGCCATAGCCATCGGCGCGCTCCTCGCGTTCCCCGGTTCTCCACTGGTTCTGGCTGCACTCGCTTAAGGTTAGCCGGATCAAGGGTCTACGAGATTTAGGTCCACGTTAACCTGCAATCGGCATGGTCGTTAACGGTAGGGGGCCGATGGACCGATTCACGCGTCCGCCCGGGCCTGCCGGAGACCGTCGATGAAGCCCGCAAGAATCGCCGTGATCTGCGTCGCCGCCGTAGCCGCCATCGGGCTGGCTCTGGTCGTGCGAGCGATGGGATCCTCGAATAACCAGCCGACAGCGGTCGCCACCGCCGCTCCGGTCAATACGACGCCCATGGCCAAGGTGCTGATCGCTGCGAAAGATTTGCAGCCCGGACAACGGCTGACCGATACGGACATGGAATGGAAGGACTGGCCGGCCGCGGAGGTCAATCCGGCCTTCATCACCGACGGCAGTGTCCCGGTTCCGGCTGCGGAAGCCAAGCCTGACGGCGCTGTCGCGACCGTGACCCGCGCCGCCGTTGAGGTCGCCACCGGCGGGGCCAAGGCCGACTACGTCGGATCGGTCGTCCGTGAGCCCATCCTGAAGGGCGAGCCCATCATTGGGCGCAAGATCGTGCGAGCCGGGGACAGCGGTTACATGGCCGCCTATCTGGAGCCCGGCATGCGGGCCCTGGCCATCGCCGTGTCCGTGGAAACAGCCGCCGGCGGCTTCATCCTGCCGGGCGACCGGGTCGATGTCCTTCTGACGCGCGAGACCAATTTCACCAACGCCGGAACGGCCGCCGAAGATCGCTCGAAGTTCGTTTCATCGACCGTTCTTCAAAACATCAAGGTATTGGCCATCGACCAGTCGACCCGTGCCGGCGACGACGCCCAGACGGTGGTCGGCGCGACGGCCACGCTGGAGCTTGGCCCGCGCGACGCCGAAGTCCTCGCTCTGGCGAAGTCGGAAGGCGAACTGTCGCTGAGCCTGCGCTCCTACGCGGATACCGCCGGACCTTCCGGCAGCGTCAGGCCTTCAACCCGTCAATCCTCGGCCGTTCGCGTATTCCGCGGCGGCGCGCCTGAAGTCGTGGTGGTCCAATGAAGACCTTGCTCGCCATCGCCACCGCCGCGCTGGTCGTTGCTGCGGGCCTGCCTGCGGGACCAGTCGCGGCTCAAACACGAGCCGCTGTTTCGATGGGCGGTCAGTCCCAACTGATAAACCTGCCTCGCGGATCCTCGATGGCCGTTGATCTGCCGGCGGATGCGCGGGATGTAATCGTGCCGAACCCCGGGATCGTGGAAGCGGTGCTGCACTCTCCGCGCCGGATCACCGTCCTGGGTCTGGCTCCGGGCGAAAGCGATGTCGTCGTGCTGGACAGCGCCGGGCGCAGCGTCCTGTCGCTTCGTGTTCGCGTCGACGCCGGCGTCGCCGCCCTGCAGGATACGCTGGGGCGAGTTTTTCCGGGACGGAATCTGCGCGCTGAAGCGGTCAATGACAGCGTGATTCTGTCTGGGTCAGTCAGTAGCCCCGCCGAAGCGGACCGCGCCGGACAGGTCGCCCGTGCCTTTGTTTCAGGTCCGGAGAAGGTCATCAACATGATGACCATCGCGGGCTCAGATCAGGTCATGGTCAAGGCGCGTATCATTGAAGTGCAACGCACAGCCATCAAACAGCTTGGATTGGATGCGACGGCTCTTCTGGCCGACGTGGGCAATGGACTGTCGTTCGCCCAAGCTGCGACGTTCGCGGTGAACGGCAGCCAGTTGGGCGGCGGGCTTCTGAACTACTCGGATGGCTCGCTCGAAACCAATCTCCGCGCTTTCGAACGAGCGGGTCTTGTCAGAACTCTCGCGGAGCCGAACGTTACCTCGGTGAACGGCGAAAACGCCGAGTTTCTCGCCGGTGGCGAATTCCCGGTTCCGGTCGGCCGGTCGGTTGATGCCACCACTGGCCAGGTCACGATCGGTGTCGAGTTCAAGCCGTTTGGCGTTCGGCTCGCCTTCAGACCCATCGTCCTTTCCGAAGGCCGTATTTCGCTGCAGTTGTCGACTGAAGTGTCAGAACTCACGACCGAAGGCGCCTTCACGCTCGGCGGCACCGCCGACGATGCGCTCGTCATTCCCGCGCTGGCCGTCAGACGCTCCTCGAATACCGTGGAGCTTCCGTCAGGCGGCTCCCTGATGATCGCAGGCATGTTGCGTGAAGAGACCCGCCAGAACATCGACAAGGTCCCGGGCATTGCCGAGCTTCCGGTTCTCGGAGCGCTTTTCCGGTCACGTGATTACCTGTCGGGCGAAACCGAGCTGGTCATCATCATTGAAGCTTACATCGTGTCCCCGACATCGCCCGGGAACCTGCAAACGCCGGCTGACGGGCTGCACATTGCAAACGATGCCCAGACCATTCTGCTGGGTCGTCTGAACGAGCGTTACGCAGCGGCGCCCGGCGCGCCGGCGTCGCCTGGCTGGACCGGCCCCGTGGGCTATGTGATCGAATGAGGTCGTCATCCATGCGCAGTTTCACCCTGATCCTCGCTGCCTCGGCGCTTACCCTGGGCGCGTGTGCGACGACGGTTGAGGGGCCGCCGCCCGTCAACTCGCTCGCGAGTTATTCGCTGCAGGTCGAACCCGGCATCGACCGGATCGCCCTCGCTGTTCACGAGAACGGCCTGTCGCCCACACAGCGCGCCGCTCTTGGCGATCTGGCCGGCCGATACTCAAGCGCCGGGGCTCCCTGGTTGCGTGTCGAGGCGCCTGCGGGCGACGATCCGGCGGCGACCGCCCAGGCCTATGCCGTCCGCGACGCCCTTCAGAACCTCGGCGTTCCGGGCGAGCGCATCATGGTCGTCGGCTATGCCGCGCCCGATCCTCGTGCGCCGGTGCTCGCCGGCTTCGAAACCCTGCGGCCGGTGATCCCGAACTGCGCTCTTGAACCCCGCGCCATGGAGGGCGGCTTCTCGAACCGCAGCGCGCCCGGCTTTGGATGCGCTGTCACTGCTAACATGGCCGCCCAGATCGCCAATCCTCGCGACATTCTGGGTCAGCGCCAGATGACGCCCGCAGAGACTGGTCGTTCGGCGGTCGTCTTCGCCAAGTATCGCAGCGGTGAGACCACTTCAGCCACTCAAGAGCCGCTGATCGAAGGTCGCGTCGCACAGGCGGTGGAATAACGACATGAGCAACGCCTTCGCCCCCCGCCCCTTCGAAGACTTCGAAGACGACTTCGATCTGGAGGCTGGCTTCACGTCGGCCGCCGGCTCGACCCAGCAGGCAGAAGGCCTCTCTGAATCGTTCGATACGCCCGCGTTCGAGGCTCCGTTCGAACCGCAATCCGAACCCGTGCGCCCGCCGCTCCAGTTCACGCCGCCGACCGGCGCGACGCCGGTTTCCGCTCAGCCGGCGCCGACGCAGCCCTTCTCTTCCGAACGGCCTCTGGCGGAAACGTTCGAACCCGAGGCGATCGAGGCGGTCGCCGTCGAGGCTCCGGGTTCGGCGCTGGTTGATTTCAACCCGGTCGGCGAAATCACCGCCGAGGTGACCGAGGCTTTCTCGGCGCCCACGCCGATGGGCTTCGATCCGGTCGAGGTCTCGGTGCCGCGCATCGCGATCCATGTCTTCGCCGAGCGTCAGGACACACTGGTCGCGGCCGAACGGGCCGGTCAGGACCGCCGTCTGTCGCGCGCCACCACCCAGATCCGCATCGGCGGCGTCGCCGCGGCCGTTCAGGCCTATCAGCACGAGCCGACCCCGCCGCTCATCGTCGTCGAATGCCTGAAGAATCCGCAGACGCTGCTGCACGAGGTCGACCAGCTGGCGGAGGTCTGCGACGCCGGCACCAAGGTCGTCGTCGTCGGAGCCACCAACGACATCCTCCTGTTCCGCGAGCTGATGCGTCGGGGGGTCAGCGAATATCTGGTCGCGCCGCTTCAGCCGCTGCAACTGATCTCGGCCATCGGCGGCCTGTTCGCCGATCCGGCGCAACCCTTTGTCGGTCGCTCGATCGCCTTCGTGGGAGCCCGGGGCGGGGCGGGGGCCAGCGCGGTGGCGCATAACACCGCCTATGCGATGTCCGAGCGGATCGGCGCCAACACCGTCATCGTCGACTACGACCTGCCTTTCGGCACCGCCGGCCTCGACTTCAATCAGGATCCGCTGAACGGCGTCGCCGACGCCCTAACGCAGCCCGATCGTCTGGACCCGGTCCTGCTCGATCGTATGATGGTGCGCTGCACGGACAAGCTCAGCCTGTTCGCCGCGCCCGCGACGCTCGACACCGACTGGGACATCTCGCAGGACGCGTTCGAGGAAGTCACCTCGCAGATCCGCGGCACGGCGCCGTTCGTCGTGCTGGACCTGCCCCACCTGTGGTCGGGCTGGATGCGCCGCACTCTGGTTTCGGCTGACGAGGTGGTCGTAGTGGCGACGCCTGATCTGGCCAGCCTGCGCAACGCCAAGAACATCATCGACCTGATCAAGCAGGGCCGCCCGAACGATGCGCCGCCGCGTCTGGTCCTGAACCAGGTCGGCATGCCCGGCCGCCCGGAGATCCCGGCCAAGGAGTTCGGCGCGGCGCTGGGCATCCACCCCAGTCTACTGATCCCGTTCGATCCGAAGACCTTCGGCGCCGCCGCGAACAATGGCCAGATGATCATGGACGCCGGTCCCAAGACCAAGGCCGCCGAGGCTTTCCAGACCCTGGCCCAGATCGTGTCGCGCCGTGAAATCCCGCTGCTGGCGGCGCCCAAGCCGTCGGGCAAGGGCAAGTCGCTGTTCGCCAACCTGTTCAAGAAGAAGTCGTAAGGCGTGTTCGGAAAGCGCTCAGGCCCTCCTGGCTCAGCCCCCGCCGCGGCGCCCTCGCCGCTGACGGAGCGCGTGGCCAAAGCCGCCGCTCCGGCGGTTCAGGCGTTCGCCAGCGCCGGCGATGTCGACGAGCTTGAGCCTCCGCGCGCCAAGACCGCTCCCGCCGAGAAGCCCGCCAAAGCGGATCGTCTCGACGCCCTGGCACTGAGGGTTCAGGAGCCCGTCGCGTCCGAGCCGGCTTCGACAGCGAAGACGCCTGGCCCCAAGGCCACGCCGGGTTTCGAGCAGCTGAAGAAAGCGCAGGCTGTCGCGGAAATCGTCCGCGAACAGTCCGACTATTATCACGCGACCAAGACGACGATCTTCAACGCGCTGATGAACACCATCGATCTGGCCCAGCTGGCCCAGCTTGATCCGAAGGCGGCCGCCGAGGAAATCCGGGACATCGTCGCCGAACTGGTGGCGATCAAGAACGTCTCCATGTCTGTGGCCGAGCAGGAGCATCTGGTCCAGGACATCGTCAACGACGTCCTCGGCTACGGTCCGCTCGAGCCGCTGCTGGCGCGCGACGACATCGCCGACATCATGGTCAACGGGGCGGGCCGGGTGTTCATCGAGGTGGGCGGCAAGGTTCAGCTGACCAACATCCGCTTCCGCGACAACGCCCAGCTGATGAACATCTGTCAGCGGATCGTATCGCAGGTCGGCCGCCGCGTCGACGAAAGCTCGCCGATCTGCGACGCGCGTCTGGCCGACGGTTCGCGCGTCAACGTCATCGCCCCGCCGCTCGCGATCGACGGCCCGACGCTGACGATCCGGAAGTTCAAAAAAGACAAGCTGACGATGAAGAATCTGGTGGAGTACGCCTCCATCAGCCCCGAAGGCGCGCGCGTTCTCGGCGTTATCGGCGCGTCGCGATGCAACCTCGTCATCTCGGGGGGTACGGGCTCGGGCAAGACCACCCTGCTCAACACCCTGACGGCCTTCATCGATCCGACCGAGCGCGTGATCACCTGCGAGGACGCCGCCGAGCTGCAGCTGCAGCAGCCGCACGTGGTGCGCCTCGAGACCCGCCCGCCGAACCTTGAGGGGCAGGGCACGATCACCATGCGGGATCTGGTCAAGAACTGTCTGCGGATGCGTCCAGAGCGGATCATCGTCGGCGAAGTCCGCGGTCCGGAAGCCTTCGACCTCCTGCAAGCCATGAACACCGGCCACGACGGCTCGATGGGCACGCTGCACGCCAACTCCCCGCGCGAAGCCATCAGCCGGATGGAGTCCATGATCACCATGGGCGGTTACGGCCTGCCGTCCAAGACGATCCGTGAAATGATCGTCGGCTCGGTCGACGTGATCGTGCAGGCCGCGCGTCTTCGTGATGGCTCGCGTCGCATCACCCACATCACCGAGGTGGTCGGTCTGGAGGGCGATGTGATCGTGACCCAGGATCTGTTCGTCTACGAGATCACCGGCGAGGACGAGCACGGCAAGATCATCGGCCGTCACCGCTCGACCGGCGTGGCCCGCCCGCGTTTCTGGGATCGCGCCCGCTATTACGGTCTGGAGCGCGAGCTGGCCGAAGCCCTCGACGCGGCGGAGTAGACGATGCTCCCGATCCTCGCCGCCGTTCTGGCCTTCATCACCATCGGCGGTCTGGGCTGGGCCTTTGTCGGGGGTGGTGATTCCAGCGACGTCGCACTGAAGCGGGCTGAAAGCTTCGGCACGCCCAAGCTGACCGCCGCTCAGGCTCGCAAGCAGGCGAATACGCCGGAGGCCCGCCGGAAACAGATTCTCGATCAGCTTCAAGAAGTTGATCGCGCCGAACGTAAGGCTCGATTGAGCCTCAAGGCGCGACTGCGTCAGGCGAACCTGTCGATCAGCACGACGACCTTCTGGGTCATCAGCGCGGTGCTCGGGCTGGTCCTCGGCATCTTGCCTCTTTTGTTTGGACTGAACCTCATCATCGCCGGCGGCGTCGCTTTGATCGCCGGGCTTGGTTTGCCGCGTTGGTGGATCGGCATGCTCGGCGCGCGCCGCCGCAAGAAGTTCTCAAGCCATTTCGCCGACGCGGTCGATGTCATCGTTCGCGGCATCAAATCCGGTCTGCCGGTGCACGACTGCTTCAAAATTATCGCCAGGGAGAGCCCGGCGCCATTGGGGCCGGAGTTCCAGAGCCTCGTCGAGGCGTTGGGCGTGGGGCAAACGATCGGCCAGGCGCTGGACCGGATGTATGAACGCATGCCGACCCACGAACTGAAGTTCCTCGCGATCGTAATGGCGATTCAACAGAAGACCGGGGGCAACCTCGCCGAGGCGCTAGGCAACCTGTCGACAGTGCTGCGCGCCCGGAAGATGATGGGCGAAAAAATCAAGGCCCTTTCGTCCGAAGCCACGGCTTCAGCGGGCATCATCGGTTCCCTGCCGCCTGCCGTGATGATTCTCGTCAGCATCACCACGCCATCCTACATGGGCAAGCTGTTCACCGATCCGCGCGGCCAGTTCATGCTCATCATCGCGTTGGCCATGATGAGCTTCGGCGTCTTCGTGATGAAGCGCATGATCTCGTTCAAGTTCTAGAGGGGCGGGACCGTGGGCGGCTTCATCACCTTCATCACAGACCTGCAGAACCTGCTGAGCGTCATCGTGGGCGTTCTCGTGTTTGCCACTGCGGTAACGTTGACCGGATCAATGAACGGTGGAGCCAAGCTCGACGACCGAATGAAGGCCGTCTCTGTCCGTCGTGAAGAGTTACGCCGCAAGTCTCGCCAGGCGATCGCCGAACAGGGTCCCGGCGGTCTCCGTCACACTGATGAAGGCTTCAAGAAGCGGGTCGTCGACCAGCTAAATCTGGTCAAGCTGATCGAGGATCCCAAGGTCGCGGAGAAGATGGCGCAGGCCGGTCTGCGCGGACCCAAGCCGCTGACGACGTTTTATTTCTTCCGGTTCTCGCTGCCCTTCGTCTTCTTCATCATCGTGGCGCTCTATCTCTTCGTCCTGAAGGATTTCGGCCTGCCGCTCATGATCCGCGTGGCGATCTGCATGGCGGCGGCGATGATCGGCTTCTATGGACCGAACATCTATCTGGCCAACCGGATCCAGAAGCGCCGCACCTCGATCATGCAGGCGTTTCCGGATGCCCTCGATCTGCTGTTGATCTGCGTCGAGGCCGGTATGTCTATTGAGGCCGCGATCCAGAAAGTAAGTCAGGAAATCGGGCCCAGCTCGATCGATCTGGCGGAGGAGCTCAGCCTGCTCTCGGCGGAACTGAGCTACCTCCCGGATCGGCGTATGGCTTACGAAGGTCTGGCCAAACGAACCAATCATCCCGGCGTGAAATCGGTTGCGACGGCCATGACGCAGGCCGAGACCTACGGCACGCCGCTGGGCTCGGCGCTCCGGGTGATGGCAAAGGAAAATCGCGAAATGCGCATGTCAGCCGCAGAGAAAAAGGCCGCCGCCCTGCCGGCCCAGCTGACCGTGCCGATGATCCTGTTTTTCCTGCCAGTGCTGTTCATCGTGATCCTGACGCCGGCGATCATCAGCATTCAGGACACCATGAAGGGAGGTTGAGGTTAAGCCTCAGCCAGCGCCTTCCAGCTTTCCGCGACCGCATCCACCGCGTGCCTCAGCTTGCCGCGGTTCCTGTCGAAGAACATTTCACCGCGCAGGCCGTGGAACATCATTCCGTTGGCGATGATGCAGGCGTTGGGATCCTCCAGCGCCTGGATTTCGTAATACCGCGTAGCCCGGAACCAGAGGCCGCGGTTCTCGGCCCAGACCAGCTGGGCCAGAGGCTGCCATTCGGTGACCCGCGCCAGATTGCGGCGCTCGGGCAGGCCTTCGATCGTCTCGGTGAAAGCGATCTCGCCCCCGAAGGCGATCGTGCCCTCAACCTGCGTCTCAACCGGATTCCAGGCGGTCCAGCCGGGCAGATCGGCGACGATCTCCCAAGCGCGGTCGACAGTGGCGCGGACGCCGAGGCGTCGTTCGATGCGGGGAGTCTCCATGATTTGCGTCTCGCACGGCTTTTCGACGGAGGGAAGGCAGTGCCGGTGCTACCGATTGCCCTCGGGGCCGGGCTGGGACGCGGGCGGCGTCTCGGGCGACGGCGCCTCGTCGCGTCCGGGCAGATCGGCCGGTCCGGCGCGCAGACGGGGGCTCCAGAAACACAGGGCGGTCGCGCCAGCCAGCAGAAGGGCGTTGGCGATGAACGGCGCGGGCTCGGAGAGCTCGTACAGGGCCACGCCGATCACCGGCGGACCGAGGAAGCTGAGACCGGCCAGTGACATCATCAGACCCGCTACAGCGCCCTGTTCATCCGATCGCACGGCGAGCGACGAGCCGGCGGTGAAACCGGGCCGGGCGAAGCCGACGCCCATCGACACGATCGCATAACCGACCACCACGCCGTAGTAGCCCGGCGACGCTATGCTCATCAGGTTGCCCAGCAGCGCCAGCGCGGCGCCCCAGCGCATCAGGGCTCGCGGCTGCAGCTTCAGCATCGGGATCAGGCCCCACTGCGCCAGCAGGGTCGCCACGGCGCCGCCGAACATGGCCAGTCCGATGAAGGGCTGGGCCTGACGGCCGTTCATGCCGGTCACCGCTAGCTCATCGATGATGTGAAAGCCGAGGACTGAAATGTTCACCGCCTGCGCGCCGGTGATGAACAGGCCGTACAGCAGGTAATCCCGCACGCGAGGATCTTTCCACAGACCCTTCGCCGTATCGCGTTGTCCGCTGGGCGACGGGATCCGCACCACCTCGCCGCTGGGCAGGCGTGTCATCACGACGATGAGCACCACCGCACCAAGCGCGGCGAAGGCGTACATGGGTCCCGCCAGCCCGACGAGCGGAAGGACGAGGAAGGGGGCGATCGTCGGGCCGATGACGGTGCCCAGGCCCTGCGCCGAAGCCAGAAGGGACATCGCCTGCGTACGCTGCTGCGGCGTGGTGCGATCCGCGACGTAGGCCTGTGAGGCGATAGGGGCGGCCGAACCGAAGACGCCATAGACGGTGCGCGCCGCCGCCATCAGGGTGAAGGCGAAAACCGGGCCAAGCCAGTGCTCAAGGCCCGAAGTGGCGGCCAGTCCAAAGCCGGCCATGGACGCGACGAAACCGGACAGTCCGATCTGGATCACCCGCTTGCGGCCCAGTCGATCGGACAGCCGCGCCCAGAAGGGCGAGGCCACCGTCCACATCAGCGCGCTGATGGCGAAGGCGGCGGCGACGAGGGTGTCGGCCAGCTCGAACTCACGGCCGATCGCGGGCAAAACCGACTGCAGCGCCATATTGCCCGCCGACGCGATGAGGCTGACGGCGAACAGGATGGCGAAGGCGGGGGAGCGCAGGTTCAAGGTTCGCCCACCACCTTCAGCGACGGCTTCAGCCGCCGGTCGTCATCCAGTCCCAGCCGCGCCTTGACCTCGAACAGGTCCGCGCCCGCCGGCACGATCAACAGGGCCTTGGGGTTGGCGGCGTTGACCGCCACCACCGCATTCTTCGGGCAGACGTCGAAGCAGTCCGTTTCCTTGACCGCCAGCGCGGCCTTCCTGCCCTTGCCGGCCTTCAGATATTTGCGCAGCGCCTTCTTCAGGCTTTTGTCGCCGTCGGGGCCGAACCCGCCGTCCAGCTTCTTCGAGCATTTGCGGCAGATCAGGACCATATCCCGCCAGCCGGTCTTTGCGCTCTTGATGGCCATGCAGGATGGATCGCGGATCGGCGGCCCTTGCGCAAGGGGGCCGCATCCCGACAACTGTGCGTATCGACGTTTCCGGAGATCGCCATGACCCCGCACCTGCTCGCCGCCTCAGCCCTCGCGCTGGTCCTGTCGTCGGGAGCCGCGGCGGCGCAGGTTCCGCTGGCGGAGATCGAGGCGGCGGTAACGGCGGAAACGCCGAAGGTGGTGGCGTGGCGTCGGGACTTCCACGCCCACCCTGAGCTCGGTTTCGCGGAAACGCGGACGGCGGAGAAGGTCGCCGAGCATTTGCGCGCATTGGGGCTGGAGGTGCGAACCGGCGTCGGCAAGACCGGCGTGGTCGGCGTGCTGCGTGGCGGCCATCCGGGTCGCACGGTGGCGCTGCGGGCCGACATGGACGCCCTGCCGGTGCAGGAGGCCACGGGTCTGCCCTTCGCCTCGACCGCCACCGGAACCTACATGGGCAATACGGTGTCGGTCGCCCACGCCTGCGGCCACGACGCACACGTCGCCATGCTGATGGGCGCGGCCGAGGTGCTGGCGGGCATGAAGGACCGCATCGCCGGCACGATCGTCTTCGTCTTCCAGCCGGCCGAGGAAGGCGCGCCTCCGGGCGAACCCAAGGGCGGCGCCGCCCTGATGATCGATGAGGGCGCGCTGGCCGATCCGAAGCCCGACGCCATCTTCGGCCTGCACGTTGTCCCGGGGAAGCCGGGCACGCTTTGGTACCGCCCGCGCGGGTTCATGGCTGCGTCGGATCGCGTCGACATCGTGCTGAACGGACGGCAGACCCACGGCGCCTGGCCATGGAAAGGCGTGGACGTCATCACGGCCAGCGCCGATGTGATCCAGACGATCAACAATCTGACGGCGCGCACGGTCGATCCCACCAGCACGCCGACGGTCTTCACGATCGCCACCCTGGATGCGGGCGTCCGCTACAACATCATTCCCGACCGCTCGACCCTGTCGGGCACCCTGCGGACGTTCGACATCGCCCAGCGGGACGATCTGGTGCGTCGGGCCGAGGCGGCGGTCGACAATGTCGCCGAAACCTATGGTGCGACGGCCGAATTCTCGGTGCGCCAGAATGCGGCGCTTGTGTTCAATGATGAGGGGTTATCCGCCTGGCTGGCCCCGGTGCTGGAGGAGGCGGCCGGCGCGGGGAACGTCAACGCAGGCGCCGCACCGACGACGGTGGCCGAGGACTTCAGCTATCTGTCGCAGGTCGTGCCCGGCGTCTTCTTCCACCTCGGCGCCTCGAAAGACGGCGTCGACCCCGTGACCTCGCCGCCGAACCATTCGCCCGAGTTCGACGTCAACGAGGCGGTCCTGCCAGTCGGGGTGAAGGCTCACGTACTGACCGCGCTGAGGTTCCTCGAGCGATCTTGACGGCAAAGCTTATATACCAACGGTCAATCAATTGGGCGCACGATTTCTTCCCTCTACGGGGAGGCTCCAATGCGGAGTTTGAACGTCACCCTGCCGCCAAAGGAGCGGCGCCGCGAACCGAGAATGGCGGTCCTGCGATGGACATTCTTCTTTCTCGTGGCCTTCGCGGCCACCTTCGGCGGCGCCGTCATTCTCCTTGAGCTGATCGGGCTTTAGATCGCTCGCGCGAAGTAGGTTTCGATCACCCTTTCATAGACCTCGGTCAGCCGCTCCAGCTCGGCAACGGGCACGCGCTCGTCCACCTGATGCATGGTCTGGCCGACGAGGCCCAGTTCCAGAACCGGGCACAGGGCGCGGATGAAGCGCGCATCCGATGTGCCCCCGGTCGTTGACGCTTCGGGTCTGCGCCCGGCCACGGCCTCGACCGCGTCCTGCACGCCCTGAACGAACGGCCCCGCCTCGGTCAGGAAGGCATTGCCCGAGCACAGATGCTCCAGTTCGATCTGCAGCCCGCTGTCCGCCTGCGCCTCGCCCGCCACGCTGTTCAGCCACGCGATCAGGTCGTCGCCGGTATGCGAGGGATTGAAGCGGATGTTCAGCCGGGCCTTCGCCTCTGCCGGGATCACGTTCGACGCCGGATTGCCGATGTCGATGGTGGTGATCTCGAGGTTCGAGGGCTGGAATCCCTCATAGCCGTCGTCCAGCCGGTGGTCCGCCAGCCTCGCCAGCAGTCGCGCCATCACCGGGGCCGGATTGGCGGCCCGGTCCGGATAGGCGACGTGGCCCTGTTTGCCATGCACCGTGATCCAGGTGTTCAGCGAGCCGCGGCGGCCGATCTTGATCATGTCCCCCAGCGCCTGTTGCGATGACGGTTCGCCGACCACGCAGGCGTCGATGACCTCGCCCTCGGCCTGCAGGGCCTCGACCACGCGCTTGGTGCCGTGGAGCGCGATGCCCTCCTCGTCGCCGGTGATCAGGAAGCTGAGCGAGCCGGGGATGTCGCCGCCGCCGGACAGGGTGCGTGAAACGGCGGCGACCCAAGCGGCGATCCCGCCCTTCATGTCCACGGCGCCCCGGCCGTAGAGCACGCCGTCGCGGACCTCGGCCTCGAACGGCGCGGAGGACCAGGCTTCGGCGGCGCCTGTCGGAACCACATCGGTATGGCCGGCGAAGCAGAGGTTCGGGCTGGCGGTTCCGCGCCGCGCATAAAGGTTCTCGATGTTCTCGAACGGCATGCGTCGGCAATGAAAGCCGAGGTCGGTCAGCACCCGCTCGATGATGTCCATGGCGCCTTCGTCGGCCGGGGTGACCGATGGGCGGCGGATCAGGTCGCGGGTCAGTTCGACGGGGTCGATGATCGGGGATGCAGGACTCATGAGGCTGTGCTTTACGGGGTTCCCGCCCGTGCGAGAAGCGCCATGCCCCGGATCGACATCGACGCCGCCCCGAGCCGCGATGGAACGGCCTATCCTCCGCCCTATGACGCGCCCTGCCGCGAACGCCGTCGCAAGCGTCTGGGGAACGCGGCGGGACTGACGCAGTTTGGAGTGAACAGGCTCGAACTCGACCCCGGCGTCTGGACATCCCAGCGCCACTGGCATTCCGCCGAGGACGAGTTTGTCTGGGTCGTTTCCGGCGAGGTGGTGTTGATCGACGACAGCGGCGAGACGGTGCTCCGGGCCGGCGACTGCGCGGGCTTTCCAGCTGGCGAGGCCAACGGGCACCATATCGTCAACCGGTCGTCGGAGACGGCGGTTCTGCTGGAAGTCGGGTCGCGGCGGCCGGATGATGACCGCGTCGACTACCCGGATATCGACCTGACCTACGACGGTCGCGAAACCTTCTACCGACACAGGGACGGCCGCCCGTACGACGGGCCTGGCCGCGTGAAATGACCGACGCACCTGAAGCGCCCGAACCGATAACGCCACAGGTCGCCGAGGCGGCGAAAGACGCCCACGGGACCAATCCGTGGAACAACCGCGACTTCCGCCTGCTATGGATCGGGCGGCTGTCCGCCGTGCTGGCCATCCAGACCCAGGGCGCGGCCCTGCTCTGGCAGGTCTACGACATCGCCCGGCGCGACCACCCGATTCAGGAAGCCAGTCTCTATCTGGGCCTGATCGGCCTCTGTCAGTTCGTGCCCCTGCTCGCCCTGACCCTGCCGGCGGGCGAGATGGCCGACCGGCTGGACCGGAAGAAGACGGTGGTGCTGTCGATCCTCGTCGAAGGTCTGTGCGCCATCCTGTTTCTCGGTCTGGCGCTGCATGGCTCCCCGCCGCTGTGGTCATTGTTGGCGGTAGCGGCCTTGTTCGGCGCAGCGCGGGCCTTCCTCGCGCCGGCCAGTCAGGCCTTCCTGCCGATGGTTGTCGGCCGGGCCGCCCTGCCGCGCGCCATCGCCGCCCAGTCCATCGCCTTCCAGACCGGCTCGATCGCCGCGCCCGCCATCGCCGGCCTGATCGTCGGCGTGGCGGTGCCTTACGCCTATGCGACGGCGCTCTGTCTGTTCTGCGTCGGGCTGAGCTGCTTTCTGATGATCCGGACGTCCGGCAAGCCGCGTCGGGAGCGGACGCCGTTCTCGGCCATAGCCATGTTCGACGCCGTCGGCGTGGGTTTGAAGTACGTCTGGAACACCAAGGTAGTGCTGGGCGCCATCTCGCTGGATCTGGTCGTGGTGCTGCTGGCCGGTGTGGCGCTGCTGACACCGATCTTCGCACGGGACATCCTGCACATCGGGGCCGAGGGCTTCGGCCTGCTGCGGGCGTCTTTCGGCGCAGGGGCGTTGCTGATGGCGGTGGGGCTTTCGCGGTTTCCCATCGTACGGCGAGGCGGGGCGTGGATGTTCGGAGCCGTCGCGGTGTTCGGTCTTTGCGCGCTCACCTTCGGCGTCTCGCGCATGGCCTGGCTGTCCGGCATCGCCCTGTTCATCGCGGGCGCGGCCGATATGGTCAGCGTCAACATTCGACAAACGCTGATCCAGCTGGCTACACCCGACGAGATGCGCGGGCGGGTCAGTTCAGTGTCGATGCTGTTCATCGGCGCGTCGAACGAGCTGGGTGAATTCTACACCGGCTTCGCGGTGCGGATTCTCGGCCCGATCGGCGCGGCCCTGTTCGGCGGCTTTGGCGCGCTGGCTTCGACCGGCCTGTGGGCGCGGTGGTTCCCCGACCTCAGGAAGGCCGACAAGCTGAGCTGAGCGGGGTCAGTCCCGCTCGACGCACATCGCCACGCCCATGCCGCCCCCGATGCACAGGGTCGCCAGACCCTTCTTCGCGTCGCGCCGCTTCATCTCGTGCAGCAGGGTTGTCAGAATGCGCGCGCCCGAGGCTCCGATCGGGTGGCCGATGGCGATGGCGCCGCCGTTGACGTTCACCTTGTCCGGGTCGAGGCCCAGTTCCTTCAGCACGCACAGCGACTGGGCGGCGAAGGCTTCGTTGGATTCGACCAGATCGAGATCGGCGACGGTCCAGCCCGCCTTCTCCAGCGCCTTTCTCGACGCCGGGATCGGGCCCGTGCCCATGATCGCCGGATCGACGCCGGCCGTCGCCGACGACACGATCCGGGCCAGCGGCTCCAGTCCACGAGCCCTGGCGTCTTCTGCGCTCATCAGCACCAGCGCGGCCGCGCCGTCATTCAGGCCGGACGCATTGGCGGCGGTCACCGAGCCGTCCTTGTTGAAGGCCGGGCGCAGCTTCTCCATAGCTTCCAGCGTGGCGCCGTGGCGGATGTACTCGTCCTTGTCGACAACGGTGTCGCCCTTCTTCGAGGCGATCGTCACCGGCGCGATCTCGGCGTCGAAGCGGCCTTCCTTTTGTGCGGCTTCGGCCTTGTTCTGGCTGGCGACGGCGAACTGGTCCTGCGCCTCGCGGGTGATCTGGAACCTGTCCGCGATGTTCTCGGCGGTCTGGCCCATGTGATAGCCGTTGAAGGCGTCCCACAGGCCGTCCTTGATCATGGTGTCGACGAAGCCGAGATCGCCCATCTTGTGGCCCGTCCGCAGCTGTTGGGCGTGCGGCGCCTGGCTCATGCTTTCCTGACCGCCGGCGACGACGATCCTCGCGTCGCCCGTCGCGATCTGCTGGGCGCCGATGGCCACGGCGCGCAGGCCCGAGCCGCAGATCTGGTTCAGGCTCCAGGCGGCGGTCTCCTTCGGGATGCCGGCGCCCATCGAGGCCTGACGCGCCGGCCCCTGACCGGTCGCGGCCTGCAGCACGTGACCCAGCACAACCTCGTCGACCTCTTCAGGCTTCACGCCCGCCCGTTCGAGCGCAGCCCTGATCGCGACTTCTCCCAGCTTCGACGCGGGCAGGCTCGACAGGGCGCCGAGGAATGAGCCGACGGGAGTGCGGGCGGCGGAGACGATGACGACTTCAGTCTGGGTGGCGGTCATGGGGGAGGACCTCGAAGCTGGAGTGTGGCCGGAACGCCGCAGCGGGCGTCTTTCGGCGATGATGTAGGCGCTGTTCAGCCGCCGGTCACTACGTTGGGCGTAGAAGGCTGGAACGAACGACCGCGAGAGGGCTTGGAACAGCCATGCTCAAGCGACTGAAATCGATTTTCGCGCGGACATGCGCGGCCGACGATCTCGATATGATCGAGCACTACGTCACGCCCGCCGAAAAGACCGCGGACCTGGTGGTCCACGTCGTGGGCCTGACCCTCGCCGCCGCGGGCGGGATCGCGCTGGCGGTCATGGCGGCCATCTACGTCGGCATCGGCGCGGTTGTGGCGACGGCGGTCTACGCCCTCTGTCTGATCGCCATGCTGACCGCGTCGACCGTCTACAATCTGACCCGCCCCTGCGCGGCGCGGCCGGTGCTGCGGCGGCTCGATGAGGCGGCCATCTTTCTGATGATCGCCGGCAGCTACACCCCCTTCACGACCCAGCGGTTCGAGGGCGCGTGGTCGATCGGCTTCACCCTGCTGGTCTGGGCCGTCGGCCTGGGTGGCGCGCTGGCGAAGCTGTGGGCCCCGCGCCTGTCGGATGCGGTCTGGAGCGCGGTCTATGTGGCGTTCGGCTGGCTGGCCGTGTTCGCGCTGAAGCCGATGCTGGACACGGTTCATCCCGCAGCGTTGGTGCTGCTGGTCTTGGGCGGCCTGATCTACACCGCCGGCGTGTTCGTCTTCATCAGTCCCAAGGTGAAGTTCCGTCGCGCGATTTGGCACGGTTTCGTCGTCACCGGCGCGACCGTACACTGGGCTGCGGTGCTTGTCGGCGTGGTGCTGGCGCCGTCGATGATGGGGGCCGGCTAGACTTTCGCAACCGCAGCGCGGAATACTGCCGCGTTGCAAAAAAGGTTGAGGGAACATCCGGGTGGCAGACAGGAAGTCCGCGGACGGCGATACCGTCGTCATCAAGAAATACGCCAACCGGCGTCTCTACAACACCGCCACCAGCGCCTACGTGACGCTTGAGGACCTCGCCAAGATGGTCCGCGACGGCGTGGAATTCGTGGTCTTCGACGCCAAGTCGAATGACGACCTGACCCGCCAGATCCTGACCCAGATCATCTTCGAGGAAGAAAGCCGGGGTGAGGCCCTGTTGCCTGTGCAGTTCCTGCGTCAGTTGATCGGCTTCTACGGCGGCCAGATGCAGGGCGTTCTGCCCAGCTATCTGGAGATGTCGCTGGACGCCTTCACCCGCCAGCAGGAGCAGATGCGCGGTCAGTTCCAGAAGGCCTTCGGCGCCGCGCCCGGCGCGGGGCTGCTGGACGAGGCGGTCAAGCGCAACATGGCCCTGTTCAGCGACGCCATGAAGATGTGGCCCGGCTTCTCCGCCATGCCCGGCGCGATGGGCGCTCGCCCGGCCGCCCCCCAGCCGGATGCTCCCGCCGCCGATCCTTTGGCCGAGATGCGTCGCCAGATGGACGAGATGCGGACCCAGCTCGACAAGCTCTCGAAGTCATGACCGAGCGGGTCACGGGCGTCGGACCGGTGGAGTCACGCGATCGCCGCGCGGCCGAACGCAGGACGCTTGAGCGCCGGGCCCGGCTGCCGGTCAAGGCCGCCGACGCGTTCCAGCCCGAACCTGCCGAGCCCCCGGCAAGACCTGCCCCCACGCCGGCCCCCGACGCCGGCGCCGCCGCATTCGCCGCCCAGCTGATGGGCCAGACGGGACAGCGCCGGGGCCTGAAGGGCGGGCCGCCCGTCCTGGACGCGGCCCGTTCCACCTACCTCGGGGCGGAGTACTCAGGCGCGGCCGAGCGTCGCCCGAAGCCGGGAAAGGCCGAAGACACCGACATCTGACGTCGACGGCCGCCGCGGCACGAAGCTTGCTGGAACAGTTCCTGAACAGGGACTTTCGCCATGCTGACCTTCCTCTCGCGCGCCTTTGACGTCGCCGTCGTCTCGCTGGTCTTCGTCGCCTTCAGCTGATCGGCGCCTGCGACGCCGTCCGGGGTAGGGACCGTCGCGGCGCTCTGCTATAGCCGCCGCCCCGCCCGAAGAGTTTCCATGCATACCCTGATGCGCCTTGTCGCGGTCGCCGTTCTGGCGGTCCTGCTGACCTTGATGATCGGCCCCTTCGGCGGGGTCGAGGCCGCGACCAACATCTGGGACAAGGCCGCCCACTTCGTCGCTTTCGGCCTCTTCCTGTGGAGCTTCGGCGTCCTGTTCCGCCGTCTGCCCAGATTATGGGCGGCGATTCTGGTCATCGCGCTGGGCGCCGCCGTCGAGATCGTGCAGGGCATGGTCGGTCGCGACGCCAGCTGGGGCGATCTGCTGGCAGATGCGCTCGGGGTGGCGGTCGCCTTGCTTCTTTGGGCTGTCTGGCGCCGTTTCGAGCCGCGGACGGCGTTTCAGACTTCGAACACCCGATAGGGTGTATCGCCCAGCTGGCGAAGGACAGGCAGGGCGACGTTGTAGACCGGCACGCCGCGGTTGGTGACGCCTGCGGGCGCGCCGCGGTGGGCGTGACCGTGGACGACCAGCCTGACGTTCTCATAGCGGTCGATAGTCTCCGCCAATCGCGATGAGCCGAGGAAGGCGTGGATTTCGGGCGGCTCGCCGACCACGGTCTCCACGATCGGCGAATAGTGCAGCAGGACGACCGAGCGTTCGGTGCGGAGCGACCGTATCGAGGTCTCGATCTGGTTGGCGTCCTCGACCGCCTCCTGCACGAAGGTCTTGATCGAGGCCTCGCCGAATGGGCTCAGCATGTAGCGGCCGAAACCACCGACGAAGCCCTTGCCGCCGGCGAAACCGACGCCGCCGACCTCATAGGCGCGGCCGTTCGAGATCATCTGGACGCCAGCCTCACACAGCATGTCCATCACGACCTCGGGCTGGCCGCACTCGTGCTCATGGTTGCCCATGACTCCCACGATCGGGATGCGGCAGGCCTTGATGTCCTCCACCAGGATTTTGACCTCAGCCGTCTTTCCGAAGTTCACGAGATCGCCGCACAGGCACAGCACGTCGGCGTCGTCGCCCACCTGCTCGAAAAGCTCGCGATAGGGATGCTGTGCCGCCTCGTTGACGTGCAGGTCTCCGACAGCGGCGACCCGCAGCAGTTTCTTCGGCCCTGAATCCATGCCGGGCTGCGGGGTCTGGGGCGTCGAGTCGGTCATCGCGCCCACCGTTGGCGCTCAAGCCGCGATCGACCGCGTCGCGAGCATAGCGCAAGCTTAGTGAATGGGGTCATGGCGCTCCTCCAGACCCTTGCCCACGACATCGCCATAGCCCCACTCGGCCACGTCGGAGATGTAGTCCCGGGCGCTGAACAACCGGCCCCGACAGACCTTCACCCGTGGCGAAGGCAGGTCGACCTGGGCCTGCAGTCGCGACGTCAGCTCGTGCATCAGCCACGCCGGCACATTGTCCCGCTCGGTCGGATAGGCGAACCGGTAGTTCAGCAGGTGCGCCATCAGCACCTCCCAGTAGAGGTCCATCTGGTCCAGCAGGGACTTCCAGTCGATGGCGTCAGGCTGCTTGAGGATGATGTGGTTCACATCGGCGCCATCGTAGCGATAGCGGTCCTGGATGAAGACCTTGGACAGGATCAGGGCCGTCGGCGGGGTGATGGTCACCTCATGGCCGTAGACCTGAATAGTGTCCTGACCGAACCAGCTGTCGTTGACGGCGATGGTGCCGTTGGACATGGCGAAGATGACGTCGAAGAAGCGCTTTTCGTCCTTCCAGACCTTGGCGATCCAGCGCTCGTCCTCGACGTCGGTGCGATAGCCGCGCGCCTGAAAGAACGCGAGGATGCGGGGGTAGTCGCCGGGCTTGCAGAAGACATCCAGATCCTTGGTCGGCCGCCGGATGCCTGTGTAGGCGGTCACCGCGTATGTGCCGGATAGCAGGAAGGGCACGCCGGATTCCTTCAACAGCCGCAGGGATTCCTCATAGAATTCCACGGCGTCGGGCGGTGGCCGGAAGCTCGGGTCGGCGACGGTGTCTGACAAGGCCCGGTCCTCTATAGGCGAGGGTCTGGAAACGGCTCCGGTCTGAAAGGGGTTCCGTCGCAAGCTCCGGCGATGCAGGCCCTTTTGTTTACGGTTGCGCTTTAGGACTGCCGGCTTCGCAGAAGGGCGGAGGCGTGTGCGTGAGGGGTAGGTGGCGCGTGTTCAGGCACGACGCGGGCCGTGTCGCGGGCCCGCCGGCCTGGGCGTATGCGCTTCTCTTCGCCGCCTCCCAGCTGATCGGACACTGGAGCGTCCAGACTTTCGACGGCGTCGCGGTCTGGCTGTCCAACGGCATTCTCGCCGCCGCGCTGTTGCAGTTGCATCGGCGTCAGGCGGTTGCAGTGCTGGTCGCGTGTTTCACCATCAATCTGGCCAGCAACATCGTTCGGGGCGATCCCGGCGTGCTGTTGTGGCTGAACGCCCTTATGAACATGGGTGAGGCGATGCTGGCTGCGGTGCTGGCGCGTCGGTTCTGCGGGGCGGCGCTGGACATGCGCCGGCCGCGTCGTCTGCTCGCCTTCGGCCTGTTCTCGGCCCTGCCCGCCGTGGCCGTGACGGCGGTGTTCGGCTTCTCGATCTTTATGACCATGCGCGACTATCCGGCCGAGGTCTGGGCGTTCAGGATATATTCCTTCACGGCCATGGAGTTGCTGGGGCTGTTCCTCGTCACGCCTGTGCTGCTGCTGATCGCACGCGCCCACCGCTTCGAAGGCTTGCGGAAAGTCTCGCCATTCGAGACCGCCTCCCTGTTCGGGCTGATGATCGCGGTCACCGTTGCGGTCTTCTGGCAGGAGACGGCGCCGCTGCTGTTTATCACCTTCCTGCCCATGCTGCTGATCAGCATGCGTCTGTCGCCGACCCGGACGGCGGCGGCCCTGATCGTCTTTTCGGCCCTCAGCGGCGTCGCGACCCTTACCGGCCATGGTCCGGTGCAACTGACGCGTCTCAGTGGTCTGGCAGAGTTGCAGGCGGTGTCGCCGATCGTGCAGCGGCTGGGCGTCTACAACCTGTTCATGCTGGCTCTGGTGGTCACCGTGCTGCCGGTCAGCACGGTGATGACCGAGAGGCGTCGGCTGGAGGCCCGTCTTCGCGCGCGCACCCTCGCCGCACAGGACGCGCGTCGTCAGGCCGAGGACGCCGCCGGCGCCCGCGCCCGCTTCCTCGCGATGATGAGCCACGAGATGCGTACGCCGCTGAACGGCGTCGCGGGTTTTGCCGACATCCTCGCCGCCCGCCCGGGTCTCGATGCGGAGGCTGTCCGGCAGGCCCGCCAGATCCGCGAGTCGAGCGACGGCCTGTTGATGCTGGTCGAGGACATCCTCGACTTCGCCCGCAGCGACGATGCGCTCGCGCTGGAGCCGGTCGATCTGGCGGCCCTGACGCATGAGGCCGCCCTGCCCAGCCGCGCCTGCTCCGAAGCGCGGGGACTGAGCCTCGTTGTCGAAAATCGCCTGCCGCAGCACGCCCGGTTCGTCGCCGATCGTCGCGGGCTGCGTCAGGCGCTGCATCAGCTGATCGCCAATGCGGTGAAGTTCACCGAGACCGGCGGTGTCCGGGTCGTGCTGACTCCCGCGGCGGAAGGCGTCTCCATCAAGGTCATCGACACAGGGTGCGGCATCCGGCGCGAGGCGCTCGCTGGCCTGTTTGAAGCCTTCGCGCAGGGCGACGCCTCGATCCGGCGCAACCACTCCGGCGCCGGTCTCGGCCTTGCGCTCGCTTCCCGCCATGCTCGCCGGATGGGCGGGATGATCGAGGTCGACAGCCGGCCCGGCGAGGGCGCGACCTTCACACTCGCCTTGCCGCTGGCGTCAGCGCCGGACGCCCCGGAGTTGATGGGCCAGCGCACTGACGAAGCTCTGCCTGCTCACGACAGGGCGCCCCGCGTGCTGGTGGTCGACGACCATCCGGTCAACCGCGAGGTGGCCCGGGTCCTTCTGGAATCCTTCGGTTGCGAAGTCTCGGAAGTCACTGACGGGCAGGAGGCGGTCGAAGCCGTCGAGCTCGATCCCTACGATCTGGTCCTGATGGATGTGCGCATGCCCCGGATGGACGGACTGGAGGCGACCCGTCGCATCCGCTCAGGCCCGCGCGGGACCGATCTCGCCATCGTGGCCATGACGGCGGACGCCATGCCCGAGGATGTGGCCCGCTGCCTCGCCGTCGGCATGAACGGCCATATGGCCAAGCCGGTGAACCAGTTCGCCCTGTTCGACGTGGTCCAGCGCGCGCTGGCCGGCGAGTTGCCCCGGGCGGTCGTGGCTGAGGCCGCCTGAGCCGTCAGGCGATGTCCACGACCTTGATCTTCTTCACCTTGGCGGGCTTCTCGGCCTTGCGAGCGGCTTTCTCGGCCTTCTTCGCGTCGCGAGCGGCCTTCTTCGCCGCCTTGACCTCGGCCTTCGCCTTGTCCGGCCCGGCGTCCGCCTCGTCCGCGAGATCGGCGAGGGTAGCGAGGAAGGCGTCGCGCTTGCCCTTGGACAGCAAGGCCATGATGCGTTTGTCGGCGGCCTCGACCTTCGGACGGGCGGCGTCGAGCGCGGCCTGACCGGCTTCGGACAGGCGCACGGCCTTGGCGCGGGCGTCCAGCGTCGAGCGTTCGCGGTCCAGCAGGCCCTTGGTCGTCATGCGGGCGACCAGATCGGCGAGGGTCGACCGGTCGATGCCCGTGGCGCGGACCAGATCCGTCTGGGTCAGGCCGGACTTGTGGCTGACCGCCTCCAGCACTGCGAACTGACGCTGGGTCAGGCCGTCGGCGCCGGTCTCCTCGGCGTAGATATCGAGCGCGAGCTGCAGCGCACGATGCATCAGGTGGCTGGGCGAAGACGCCAGCCCGCCGGCGCGTTTCGACTTCCCGGACTTGACCATAGAACCGTATCCCCTCGGCTTACCGTTCGCCTTAGCTAACAGCCGCGTTTTACGGTTTGACGACGGACGATCCGGGAAGGCCTATCCCAGCGCCTTCATCAGTTCCGGGACGGCCGTCTTGTAGTCCGCCACCAGACCGTAGTCGGCGACCTGGAAGATCGGGGCGTCGGCGTCCTTGTTGATCGCGACGATAACCTTGGAATCCTTCATGCCGGCCAGATGCTGGATGGCGCCCGAGATGCCGATGGCGATGTAGAGCTGCGGCGCGACAACCTTGCCGGTCTGGCCGACCTGATAGTCGTTGGGCGCATAGCCCGCGTCGACAGCGGCGCGAGAGGCGCCGACGGCGGCGCCCAGTTTGTCCGCCAACGGATCCATAACGGCGTGGAACTCTTCGGCTGAGCCCAGCGCACGGCCACCCGAGACGACGATCTTCGCGGCGCCCAGCTCCGGACGGTCCGACTTGACCATTTCCTCGCTGACGAAAGCCGTCTTTGGCGCGTCGCCGCCCGTGACGGTCTCGACGGACGCCGAACCGCCGTCTTCGGCTGCGGCGAAGGCGGTCGGACGCACGGTGATGACCTTCTTCGCATCCGAGCTCTGGATCGTCTCCAGCGCGTTGCCGGCGTAGATCGGGCGCACGAAGGTGTCGTCGGACACGACCTCGACGATGTCCGAGATCGGCGCTACGTCCAGCTTGGCGGCCAGACGTGGGGCGAAATTCTTTCCGTCCATGCTGGCGGGGGTCAGGATGGCGTCATACCCGCCGGCCAGCGGCAGAACCGTCGCCTCTACGGCTTCGGCCAGTGTCTTGCCCAGACCGGCGCTCTCGGCCAGCAGGACCTTGCGCACGCCCTTGATCTTCGCGGCGCTGTCCGCGGCGGCCTTGGCGTTCTGGCCGACGACCAGCACGTCGACGTCCCCACCCAGCTGCGAGGCGGCGGTGACGGTCTTGTTGGTGGTGTCGCGCACGGTCGAGCCGTCGTGATCGGCGATGACGAGAACGGCCATTACAGCACCCCCGCGGTCTTGAGCTTGGAAACCAGTTCGGCGGCGTCGGCCACCTTGACCCCGGCGGAGCGCTTGGGCGGCTCCGCCACCTTCACGACCTTCAGGCGCGGCGCGACATCAACGCCGTAGTCGGCGACCGCCTTGACGGCGATCTCCTTCTTCTTGGCCTTCATGATGTTGGGCAGGGAGGCGTAGCGCGGGGTGTTGAGGCGCAGGTCGACGGTGACCACGGCCGGCAGGGTCGCCGCCACGGTCTGGACGCCGCCGTCGACTTCACGGGTCACGGTGGCCTTGCCGTCCGCGACCTCTATCTTGGCGGCGAAGGTCGCCTGCGGCCAGTCCAGCAGGGCGGCTAGCATCTGGCCGACCGCATTGTTGTCGCCGTCGATGGCCTGCTTGCCCATCAGGACCAGCTCGGGCTTCTCATCATCGACCACGGCCTTCAGCAGCTTGGCGACGGCCAGCGGCTCGAGGTCCGTGTCGGACTGGATCAGGATGCCCCGATCGGCGCCCATGGCCAGGGCGGTGCGGATGGTTTCCTGCGCCTGCGACGGGCCGATGGAGACGACCACGATCTCGGACGCCGTGTCTGCGGCGTGACCCTTGCCCTCCTTCATGCGCACGGCCTCCTCGACCGCGATCTCGCAGAAGGGGTTCATGCTCATCTTGACGTTGGCCAGATCGACGCCGGTCTGGTCCGCCTTGACGCGGGCCTTGACGTTGGAGTCGATCACCCGTTTGACGGGGACGAGAACCTTCATTGTGCTATCCACAGAAGCGCCGGAATGTTGGGGCAGGGATTGGACCGCCGCACCCGGCCTGTCAACGTAACGCCGCGTCAACCGACCCCCGGCCCAGCCTCGGAGACCCTGAATGCATCGCCTCCTGACCATGAAGCGGCTCAGCGTGCTGTTTCTCTCGATTTTCGCCGTACTGGTGGGCGTGACCTTCGTCTATCAGGCGGTCGTCGTGGCGCCCGGGGAGCGTTGCGAGGATGGTGGCAAGTGGTGGGACAAGGACAGGCGCATCTGCGCCCAGCCCGTCTCCATCGCCGAGATCACCAAGCGCCCGATCGGCATGACGCGCGCCGAGGCGTCCAACCTGAAAAACCGCGAGCTGATCGAGATCGAGGACCAGCTGGACGCGCAAAAGAAGGCGCGGGACATGGACGCGGATCGCCAGCGCGTGGCGCTGGCCGAGGCGACGGCGGGTCGGTAAGCCTAGCGATCGTCAGGGGCCAGCCATCGCATGATCGCGCCCCGAAAGAGCCAGTAGACGCCTGCGAAAGTCAGCGGAACGGCGCGCCACAGGCCCATCGGGCCGTTGTGTGTCAAAACGTACCAGAGCCCAAAACCGCCGCAGATGACGACGATGGCGATGGCGTCGATCGCCTCCGATCGGCGCAGTCTGCGACGTTTTCGAGGACGGATCACCGCGTCGCGCCCGGCTTCCACTTCACATCGCCCGCCCCGTTCGCATTGGCGCGGCGGGCGGCGCAGAACAGGTGATCAGACAGGCGATTCAGATAGTTGATCGCCGCCGGGGTCACGGCCGCGCCCGCCTCGGTCAGGCGAACGGCCTCGCGCTCCGCGCGGCGGCAGACTGTACGGGCCAGATGCAGGTGGGCGGAGAAGGACGAACCGCCGGGCAGGATGAAGCTGTCCAGCGGTTTCAGGCTCTCGTTCATCCAGTCGATCTCGGTCTCCAGCCGCTCGACCTGGCTGTCGAGGATGCGCAGGGCCTCCCACTTCGGCTCGGGCTCGGATGGGGTGGCCAGATCGGCGCCGAGGTCGAACAGCTCGTTTTGGATGCGGGCCAGCATGGCGTCGAGGCGGTCGTTCTGGCCCGAATGCAGGCGGGCGAGGCCGATGACGGCGTTCAGCTCGTCGACCGCGCCATAGGCTTCCACGCGCGGATCGCTCTTTGAGACTGGAGCGCCCGAGGCCAGCCGCGTCTGACCGCCGTCGCCCGTCTTCGTATAGATGCGGTTCAGGACGACCACGTCAGGCGCCGTGCGTGGATTTCCACCACATGCCAAGGCACAGCAGGGCGATCGCCACCGCCTGAAGCCCGACGCGCAGGCGCATCAGCTTGTTGGAGCGTGAGCGCGCCTCGGGCCCGTCGCGATAGAGCGAGCGGATGCCGAAGGCGAGGGTGACCGCCACGGCGAGGATGGCGACGAGGATCAGGATGTCGAGAACGCGGTCCATCCCGGCAGTCTAGGCCCCGGCCGACGAGGACGCCAGCGGGCCACGATAACGCATGGCCACATCGCACCGCGCGTAGCGGGCCCCGAAGTCGGCCATCGTTCGTGCGTCGTGCTCGAAGCCCGCCTTTTCGTACAGGTGGATCGCCGCGACGCATTTGCTGCTGGTCAGCAGATACAGGTTGGAGGCTCCGAGCTCGCCGGCGCGGGCGATCATGGCGTGGAGCAGGGCCTCTCCGACCTTGCGGCCACGGGCCGAGTCCAGCACGCCCATCTTGGTCAGCTCGAACTGACCGGGGCCGGTCTTCTGCAGGGCGCAGGCGCCGACGACGCCCAGATTCTCGACCTCCGCGAACAGGATGTCGCCGCCGGGATCGACGATGCGCGCACGGGGATTTTGCAGCACCTCCCGATCGGTAGGCTCCAGCGTGAACATGGCCTCGATCCACTGGGCATTGATGTCGTGGAAGGCGGGGGCGAGGTCGTCGGAGAACTCGCGAATATGCAGGCCGGGCGGGGATTTCATGGGCTTTTGCATACGGCCGCGCCGAAGCTCGGGCAATAAGCGGTTAGTCATACATTCGTGGTTCAGTATGCGGATGACGGATCGCGCCATTCGCAACCTGGCCCATCTGCGCCGCTCGGCCTCGACGGCGCGGGTGCTGAACCTGTTGAACGTCCATGACGAGCACGGCAAGACCGAGGATTGGGCCGCGCGCCCCTTCTTCCAGACGCCGGCGCTGAACCAGTCGCTGATCATCAAGCACCGCCTGCGCCGCGACGAGCTGGATTCCTTCCATCTGCGCCGTCAGGTGGCGACCAAGATCATTGTGCCGATCGACAACAGCGACCTGAAGGCCGGCGGCCGATACATGTTCGTCGATCAGCGCAATTTCGAGCGCTCGCTACAGGAAGCCTTCGGCATCGAGCCGGAGCATCCGGACGTGCGCATCCTGCGCCTGCTGGACAAGCTGCCGTCGCTGGACCCCTTCCTGCTACGCGAACAGCTGCGCCGGGAAGGCGTGGAGGCCGCGCCCTGTTACTTCGCGATCAGCGAGGCGGACATGGAGCGGATGATCAAGTTCGTCGAGGACGAGATCGCGCCGCTGGTGAATCTGTGTCTGGGTGGAGGCGCCGTGAACGAGGAGGCGAGCCGCACCCTCGCCAGCAAGATCCTGTCCGATGATCCCGGCGACCGGATGGAGGCCCTGCGCGAGACCCTGCGTCTGAGCCCCGAGAACTACGCCGAAGGCATCTTCTGCTGGAAGGGCTTCCTCTATTACAAGTGGGTGCTGAACAGCCTGATGGGCGAGGTGGTCGAGGTCGCCCAGTCGGTCGTCACGACCAAGCCGATCGGCAAGCCTGACCCGACCGCCAAGGAATATCTCGACCGTGGCCGCAAGGTGCTGAGCGAGCGGATCATGACCACGATCGACGAGGTCGGCCGCACCCTTCGCATCTACGACAACGCCTATGCCGAGCTGACGGTCGAGAGCCGGCCGATCGCCTTCCGCGACTTTCTGCTGAACGCCCCGACCCTGTTCGCCCGTCTGGGCGAGCAACTCGGCGCGGTGCAGCACGTGGTCAGCTTCTGGCGCTTCCGCTTCGGCCCCAACTCGGCGCCGGTGGCTGTCGACGAGCTGATCGACATCTTCATGGACTTCGAGACCGGTCTCGCCGACCGAAATCAGGAAGTCGGCCAGTCGCATATGGCGGCCTGACAAGCGAAAGAGCCGGCGGATCGCTCCACCGGCCCTTCCAGTCAAACCCGACAATCGCGCTCAAGCCGCGAGGCTCCGCGAGCCGGGCGATAGCGCTCCTAGTACCGATAATGATCCGGCTTGAACGGGCCTTGCTCCGGCACGCCGATGTAGTCCGCCTGATCCTTCTTCAGCACGGTCAGCTTGGCGCCGAGCTTGCCGAGGTGCAGGGCCGCGACCTTTTCATCGAGATGCTTGGGCAGGGTGTAGACCTGGTTCTCGTAGGCCTTGATGTTGGTCCACAGTTCGATCTGGGCCAGCGTCTGGTTGGTGAAGGACGCCGACATCACGAACGAGGGGTGGCCCGTGGCGTTGCCCAGATTCACCAGACGGCCTTCCGACAGCAGGATGATCTTCTTGCCGTCCGGGAACTCGACGTGGTGGACCTGCGGCTTGATCTCGTCCCACTTGAAGTTCTTCAGGCCGGCGACCTGAATCTCGGAATCGAAGTGGCCGATGTTGCAGACGATGGCGTTGTTCTTCATCGCCCGCATATGCTCGACGGTCAGAACGTCCTTGTTGCCGGTGGCGGTGACGAAGATGTCGGCCTCGCCGGCCACGTCCTCGACGGTGACGACCTCATAGCCTTCCATCGCCGCCTGCAGGGCGCAGATCGGATCGACTTCGGTGACCTTCACGCGGGCGCCGCCCTGACGCAGCGAGGCGGCCGAGCCCTTGCCCACGTCACCGTAGCCGCAGACCACGGCGACCTTGCCAGACAGCATGACGTCGGTGCCGCGGCGGATCGCGTCGACCAGCGATTCACGGCAGCCGTACAGGTTGTCGAACTTGGACTTGGTGACGCTGTCGTTGACGTTGATGGCGGGGAACGGCAGGTCGCCCTTCTTCGCCATCTCGTACAGGCGGTGGACGCCGGTGGTGGTCTCTTCCGACACGCCGCCGATGGCGTCGCGGATGGCCGAATAGAAGCCGGGCTTCTCGGCGATGTAGCGTTTCATGACCTTGAAGAGGGCCTCCTCTTCCTCGTTCTGCGGGTTGGCCAGCAGGGACAGGTCCTTCTCGGCCTTCGGGCCGAGCACGCACAGCAGGGTCGCGTCGCCGCCGTCGTCGAGGATCAGGTTCGGATAGCCGCCGTCGGCCCACTCGAAGATCTTGTGGGCATAGTCCCAGTATTCTTCCAGCGTCTCGCCCTTGGTGGCGAACACCGGCGTGCCGTTGGCGGCGATGGCGGCCGCGGCGTGGTCCTGGGTCGAGAAGATGTTGCACGACGCCCAGCGGACCTCGGCGCCCAGCGCTTCCAGCGTCTGGATCAGCACGGCGGTCTGGATGGTCATGTGCAGGCTGCCGGCGATGCGGGCGCCCTTCAGGATCTGCGAGGGACCGAACTCCTCGCGCAGCGCCATCAGGCCCGGCATTTCGGTTTCGGCGATTGCGATCTCCTTGTTGCCGAAGTCGGCAAGGGAGATGTCGCGGACGATATAGTCGGTCATGGGAGCTCCGGCGGAATCTGTTGGGCGCGCCTATAGCCCGGACAGGCAGTGGCGGCAAGAAACCCATAAGGATATCTTTATATGACGGTCGCGGTTGAGCCGATCCTGCTCGCCACACGCCCCGTTCCGTGTCACCGTCCGTGTCGGGAGGTTGTGCATGCACAGGGACGGCCTGAACCGTCGCATGCTGGGCGGCGCGCTGGCTGCGGTGCTGCTCCCGTCCCCGCGCGCCTTCGCCCAGACCTCCGACCCGGATGCCTTCCGCGGCGATCAGGCGGTCGATCGTGTGCTGCGGTCCACCGTACCGGTCCAGATCAACGGCGAGGGCCCGTTCCGCTTCGCCATCGACACCGCCGCCAGCGCTTCGGTGGTCGCGGCAGATGTCGCCGAGCGGCTGGATATCGCCCCCGCCGGCCAGCTGGATATGCACACGGTCCTCGGTCTGGAGCGGGTGCGGGCGGTGCGGGCCCGGACCCTGTCCAGCGGGGCCCTGACGGTCGGCGGCGTCCGTCTGGCGGTCGGCAGCCGCGCGGGCCTGATCGGGCTGGACGGCCTACTCGGACTGGACCTGCTGGCGGACCAAAGGCTGATCCTCAGGTTTCGGGGACGACACACTTCCTCGATCAACCGCTCACGACCAGATCCGGACCAGTTCCTCGGCGTCGTCCGCCCTCGTGTCCGGTTCCAGCCCCCGAAGGGCGGCGGCGTGGAGCTGATGACTGTGACCGCCCACGTCCGTGGCCGGGCGACGCGGGCGATCATAGACACCGGCGCGCAGGTCAGCCTGATCAACCCTGCCCTGGCCGTCGCCGCCGGCGCCCGGCCACTGGTGCTGAGGTCCGCAGAGACGGGACGGGCGGTCCAGTCACCGACCGGTCGGGAGGCGCGGGCCGAACCCATGCTGCTGCAGGCTGTACGGTTCGATGATCTGACACTGGATCGTCTGGCTGTGTTGATGGGCGACTTTCACATCTTCAAGCTGCTCGGGCTGGAGCAGACGCCCGCCATGTTGCTGGGCGTGGACGTTCTGTCGGCCTTCGAACGCGTCGCCATCGACATGAAGCGTGGCGAGATGGTCATGGACGTCTGAGCTTGCGCGCGACGCCGGCCTCCGTCACTGAACGCACCATGATCCGTGACCTGTCCGCGCCCCGCCACGACTGGACCCTGGAAGAGGTTGAGGCGTTGTTCGCCCGACCCTTTATGGAACTGGTGTTCGAGGCCGCCACCGTTCACCGGGCGTGGTTCGACCCGTCCGAGGTGCAGAAGAGCCAGCTGCTGTCGATCAAGACCGGCGGCTGCGCCGAGAACTGCGGCTACTGCTCGCAATCCGCCAGTTTCGACACCGGACTGAAGGCCGAAAAGCTGATGGACGCCTCCGCCGTGCTGGCCGAAGCCATGGCGGCGAAGGCTGGCGGGGCCAGTCGCTTCTGCATGGGCGCGGCGTGGCGAGAGTTGAAGGACCGGGACACCCCGAAGCTGGCGACCATGATCGCCGGTGTTAAGGCGCTGGGGCTGGAGACCTGCGCCACGCTGGGCATGTTGACCGCCGATCAGGCGCGGCAGCTGAAGGCGGCGGGGCTGGACTACTACAATCACAACCTGGACACCGGCCCGGAATACTACGCCGAGGTGGTGACGACGCGGACCTATCAGGATCGTCTCGACACCCTGCAGCACGTGCGTGACGCGGGCATGAGCACCTGCTGCGGCGGCATCGTCGGGATGGGCGAGGCGAGGCGGGACCGCGTGGGTCTGCTGCATGCGCTGGCCACGCTGCCGGAACATCCCGACAGCCTGCCGGTGAATGCGCTGGTGCCGGTGACCGGCACGCCGCTGGGCGATCGGGTGAAAAGGGAGGGCGAGATCGATCCGATCGAGTTCGTCCGCACGGTCGCCGTCGCCCGCATCGTCTGTCCGAAAGCGATGGTTCGGCTCTCGGCCGGGCGCGAGACGATGAGCCCGGAGATGCAGACCCTGTGCTTCCTAGCCGGCGCGAACTCCATCTTCGTCGGCGGCAAGCTGCTGACCACGCCAAATCCGGAGCAGGACGAGGATGCGCGCCTGTTCGCCCTGCTGGACCTGAGGCCGATGGAGCCGCACCGGGCCGAGGCGGCGGCGTAACCACGCCTTAAGCGATACCTGTCAGGGTCGGCGCATGGATCGCCGCGCCCTGCTTGGACTGAAATCGACCGTCGTGAAGACGAGCGACCCCGGCGCGCCCGCCAGCACCCAGAGCTTCACCCGCCTGCCGACGGTCACCGCCAATGTGCGCAGGTCGAACGGCCGTCCGGGCGTCATGACGGTCGAAACGGGTGTCGACGCGCCCGACGCAGCCGTCCGGACGCGTGTGACGCAGTCCGCGCCCCGGCTGCGAGCCGCCTATGCCACGGTGGTCCAGCAGTTCGCCGCCCGGACCCTGCCGGGAACGCCGCCGGACATCGAGGGCCTGATCGCCCAGCTGCAGGCGACGACCAACCAGACCTTGGGCCGTCAGGGCGCGCGGGTGCTGATCGGGACAGTGATGGTCCTCTAGGGACTAGTCCTTCGTTGGGTCTGTCTGACTGGCGTCGCCATAGGTCAGCGCCAGGAACACGTCTTCCAGATCCGGATCCTCGGTCGTGATGTCCGCGATGGTCACGCCAGCGGCTCGAACCGCTGCGAGAACCTGCTCCACCGACGACTGGCCTTTGCGATAGGTGACCGCGAAGGCGCCGTTGGCGCGAGGCGCGACGTCGAAGCCCTGCAGCACCGGCGGCTCGGCGAGTTCGCCCTCAGGGGTGACGATGACGTTGCGGGTGTCCAGCCGGCGCAGCAGCTGGGGCGTCGGCTCGCAGGCCACGACCTCGCCGCGGTTGACGATGGCGATCGTGTCGCAGAGCTCCTGCGCCTCTTCCAGATAGTGGGTGGTCAGCAGGATGGTCACGCCCTCGGCGTTGATCTTGCGGATGTATTCCCAGAGCTGACGGCGCAGTTCGACGTCCACCCCGGCGGTAGGCTCGTCGAGGATCAGGACGGGTGGATTGTGGACCAGCGCCTTGGCCACCATCAGGCGACGCTTCATGCCGCCGGACAGTGCGCGGACGTAGGCGTTGGCCTTGTCGGAGAGGCCCAGCGCGGCCAACAGCTCGTCGGACCGGCGCTCGCCCTTCGGCACGCCGTAATAGCCGGCCTGCACCTCCAGCGCCTCGCGCGGGGTGAAGAAGACGTCGGCGACGATCTCCTGCGGCACGACCCCCAGCGCGGCGCGGGCGTCGCGCGGGTGGCTGTCGATGTCGCGGCCCCAGATGGCGGCGGTCCCGCCGGTCTTGTTGACCACCCCGGCCAGGATGTTGATCAGCGTCGACTTGCCCGCCCCGTTCGGACCCAGCAGGCCGAACATCGAGCCGCGAGGGATGGCCAGATCGATGCCGCGCAGGGCCGTTTTCGGCGGCGACTTCTTCGAGCCGGCATAGGTCTTTTCCAGCCCTTTCACCTCGATGGCGTTGACGGGCAGGGCGGCGGGGTCGGTCATGCGGCGCTTTCGGGTTTCGGGCCGGTGCGTTTGACGCTAAGCAACGGCCGCGCATACCTATGTGCGACCGACCCAATCGCCAAGTCAGAGACCGCCGAATGCAGCCGCGCCCCGCCGATGCGATCATCCCGCCGCCCGAAAAGATCGTGGTCGCGACGAAACGCGTCGCCTGTGACGGCGGAGGCGGAGCCCTGGGCCACCCGCTGGTCTATATGGACATGGGCGAGGACGACCACGTGGAATGCGGCTATTGCGACCGCATGTTCGTGCTCGGCAAGCCGAAGAAGGCCGTCGACTATCACAGCCCCGCCGCCCGGCCGCCCGAGGCGCACTGACGCTCTTCGGGGCTTACGGTTCGCCGCAGTCCTGTCGCAGGATTGTTGAGCCGCCGGTTCCGCTCGTGTAACCCCGGCGAACACTTCCGGAGGTCGCGCCCTTGAGCGAGCTGAAATATCCGTCGTTGTTTGACTATGACGCCCTGCTGGCCTCGGGCCGGGGCGAGCTGTTCGGCGCGGGCAACGCCCAGCTGCCGGCCCCGCCGATGCTGATGTTCGACCGGATCACCCAGATCAACGCGGACGGCGGCGCCCACGGCAAGGGCTATGTCGAGGCCGAGCTGGATATCCATCCCGACCTCTGGTTCTTCCAGTGCCACTTCATCGGCGACCCTGTGATGCCCGGGTGTCTGGGTCTGGACGCCATGTGGCAGCTGGTCGGCTTCTATCTGGGCTGGATCGGCGGACCGGGGCGAGGGCGCGCGCTGGGTGTCGGCGACGTCAAATTTACCGGTCAGGTTACCCCTGACATCAAGAAGGTCGTCTACAAGATCGACCTGAAGCGCGTGATCAACCGCAAGCTGGTCATGGGCATCGCCGACGGCGTGCTCGAGGCCGATGGCGAGGTGATCTACACCTGCAACGACATGCGCGTTGGCCTGTTTGGCGGCGCCACCGAGCCGCAAGGCGGCTGAGCCCCTATATTCCAGACTGCGGTCAACGCAGCGAGCCAGAGTTGAGAAGGAAACAGTGATGCGTCGTGTCGTCGTCACCGGCCTGGGTATCGTGTCCTCCATCGGGACGGGCAAGGACGAGGTCCTGTCGTCCCTGCGCGAGGCGAAATCGGGCGTGCAGGCCGCGCCGGACTTTACCACGCACGGTTTCCGATCGCAGGTCTGGGCCCCGCCGTCGCTGGGCGTGACGGCTGAGGACTGGGCGCCGCTGGTCGACCGCCGCGCCGCGCGCTTCCTGTCTAACGGCACCGCTTGGGCCCACATCGCCTTCGAGCAGGCGCTGAAGGACTCGGGCTTGGGCCCGGAAGAGATACAGGACGAGAAGATCGGCCTGATCGTCGGCGAGGGCGGTCCCTCCACCCAGGTGATCGTTCAGGCCGCCGCCACCACCATCGAAAAGGGCTCGCCCAAACGCATCGGGCCGTTCGCCGTGCCCAAGGCCATGTCGTCGGGACCGTCGGCGGTGCTGTCGACTTGGTTCCAGATGAAGGGGATCAACTACTCGATCTCGTCGGCCTGCGCGACCAGCGCCCACTGCATCGGCGCGGGCGCCGAACAGATCCAGTGGGGCAAGCAGGATGTGGTCTTCGCCGGCGGCTGCGAGGACATCGACTGGTCCATGTCGAACATGTTCGACGCCATGGGCGCCATGTCGTCCAACTTCAACGAGACTCCCTCGGTCGCCAGTCGGGCCTATGACGCCAACCGCGACGGCTTCGTCATCGCCGGCGGCGCGGGCATGGTGGTCCTTGAGGAATACGAACGGGCCAAGGCCCGCGGCGCGCACATCTACGGCGAGGTCGTGGGCTATGGCGCGAACGCCGACGGCTATGACATGGTCGCGCCGTCCGGCGAGGGCGCGGAGCGCTGCATGAAGCTGGCCATGAGCCAGGCCGGCGGCCGCCGGATCGACTATCTGAACCCGCACGGCACCTCCACTCCGGTGGGCGACTCGAAGGAAATGGGCGCTGTCCGCAACGTCTTCGGCGCCGACATGCCGCTGATCTCGTCGACCAAGTCCCTGACCGGCCACTCGCTGGGCGCAGCGGGGGTGTGGGAGGCGATCTACAGCCTGCTGATGCTCGACAATGGCTTCGCCGCCGAAAGCGCCCACATCGAAAACCTCGACCCCGAGTTCGAAGGCATGCCAATCCTCCGCGAACGCAAGGACGTGGAGCTGACCACTGTGATGTCGAACAGCTTCGGCTTCGGCGGCACCAACGGCACGCTGATCCTGTCGAAGGTCTGATACCCCTACACTCCGGAGACTCCCCCATGGCCGCCGAATCCGCCTGGAACATGCCCAAGGGCGAACTGATGAAGGGCAAGAAGGGCCTGGTCATGGGGGTGGCGAACGCCAACTCCATCGCCTGGGGCATCGCCCAGCAGCTGGCCGCGCAAGGCGCGGAGCTGGCCTTCACCTATCTCGGAGAGGGACTGGAGCGCCGGGTGCGCCCACTGGCCGAGAGCGTCAACGCGAAGCTGATCCTTGAGGCCGACGTCACCAACGACGCCTCGATGGACGCCGCCTTCGCCGAACTTGAAAAGACCTTCGGCACGATCGATTTCGTGGTCCATTCGGTGGCCTTCGCCAACAAGAACGAGCTGCAGGGCAGCTTCGTCGACAACACCACGCGCGACAGCTTCCTGCTGGCCATGAACATCTCGGTGTTCAGCTTTGTGGACGTGGCGAAGCGGGCGGCCAGGCTGATGCCGAACGGCGGGTCGATGATCACCATGACCTACCTAGGCTCAGAGCGCGCCATTCCCAACTACAACACCATGGGCGTGGCCAAGGCCGGGCTGGAAGCCGCGACCCGCTATATCGCCCGCGACCTCGGTCCGAAGGGCATTCGCGTCAACGCCATTTCGGCGGGCGCCATGCGCACCCTGTCGCTGGCCGGCATCTCGGGTGGTCGTGGCATGATCAGCCAGGGCCGGGCGATGTCAGCCATGAAGGAAGATACCTCGATGGAAGGCGTCGCGGGCGCAGCCCTGTGGCTCTGCTCTGACCTCGGCTTCTCGACCACGGGCGAGGTCATCCACGTCGATGCCGGCTTCCATATGATGGGCATGGCGGCCGACGAAGAGGGTTAGTCCTCGTTGGCGTCGGGGCCTCTGTAGACCGCCTCGATGTTGTTGCCGTCGGGGTCGAGCACGAAGGCTCCGTAGTAGCCGAACTGTTCGCGCGGGCCGGGTGGGCCATTGTCCCTGCCGCCCGCCTCCAGCGCTGCGTCGTAGAAGGCTTTCACTGTAGCCTTGCTGTCGGCGCGGAAGGCGACGTGCATCTGGTTGATCCCCGGCTTTGAGCCTTCAATCCAGTAGGAGGGGATAAGGGTTCCGATCCACAGATAGGGAAGAGACTCCTCCTGGCTTTTTCCAAGCAGGAAGAACTCGGGCGCCATGCTCTTGGTCGCCAGACCCAGCGGTTCGGCGATGGCGTCATAGAAGCGGCGCGCGGCCTCCAGATCGGTAACGACGATTCCGGTGTGATCGAGCATGGTCAGACTCCACGCCCGTGTTCGGGGGACCGGTCCACGCGTCGGTAGGGATAGCGGGTCCGGATGTTGGGACCAAAGAACCGGCCTTTCGACGGCGCGGCGCGTAGATCCTCGACCACGTCGGGCGGTACGCGGTCATAGTCGTAGACGTCGCCCGAGGTGAAAACGACCCTCAGCCGGCGGTGCGGCTCGTCATAGCTGAAGCGGCGGATGACGCTGGATGGCATGATAGCGGAACGCCTGAACGGCCGGCCGGCTCCTCGCGCGTTTGTGTCCGGAAGCCGACAGAAAGCCTTGGCGTGTCCGCCGATCGTGGGTCAGCTTGGCCGTGGCTCCGGGGTCGGGGCCGCTTCACAGGAGGCCCCCGTGGCGCACAAGTTCGAAATCTACAAGGACAAGGCCGGCGAGTTCCGGGTCAAGTTCAAGTACAATGCCGAGACCATCTTCTCGACCGAGGGCTATTCGTCCAAGGCTTCGGCGCAGAACGCGATCGACTCGATCAAGAAGAACGGGCCGGGGGCCGAGACCGAAGACAACACCTAGTCGGGCTCACGCTCTCCCACCTCGCTCGGACGGACGGCCAGAAGCCAGCCGTCGGCGATGTGCAGGTCGGGGACGGCGTCCCGGGTGAACGGCAGATACCAGGTCGGTCCGCCGGCGGCGGGCGCGATCTCAAGCATGTCGTCGGCGCCGAAATTCTGGACGGACTTGATCGCGCCGAGAACGAGTCCGTCGGGATCACGCGCCTCAAGTCCGACGAGGTCGGTCAGGTAGAACTCGTCCTCGTCCGGCGCCGGCAGGCGGTCCCGCGGAACGAACAGCTTCAGGCCGCGCAGGGCGTCAGCCTGTTCCCTAGTGGTGATCTCCTTGGCCCGTCCGACCACGCCCGCCTTGTCCGGTCGGGCCGAGGTCAGGGTCAGGCCGGTCGAGCCGTCGGCGCGCAGCAGCGGTCCATAGGCCATGAGCGCCATCGGTTCGGCGGTATAGGCGGTGACGCGCACCTCGCCCTTCACGCCGAAACCGCCCGCGATCTGGGCGACGAGAATGAGTTTGTCGTTTGTGGTCATGCATCCTTCTCCCCTCGGGGGAGAAGGTGGCTCGCGAAGCGAGACGGATGAGGGGGCTTGTTCAGCCACGCTCAACCGGCCCGTTTCGCGGCCGATATCCCCCGACCGCCTCCGGCGGCCACCTTCTCCCCCGGAGGGGAGAAGGATCACCGGATCAGGCCTCGGTCTTTTCTTCTTCGGTCGCTTCAGCGGCCGGGGTTTCTTCCGCGGCGGCTTCAGCCGGAGCCTCTTCGGTCACTTCAGCAGCCGGCGCCTCGTCGGCGGCGGCTTCAGCGGCCGGAGCTTCTTCAGCAGCGGCTTCCGGTTCCGGAGCCGGAGCGTTCTTGGCGGCTTCAGCGGCAGCGGCGGCTTCTTCCTTGGCGCGCTGGGCGGCTTCGGCGGCTTCCACCTTGGCGGCGGCTTCCGCTTCGGCGCGGTCGGCTTCGCGCTGGGCGCGCTCGGCGGCCCGTTCCTGCGCCTTCTTGCCCGGCTGGGCCTTGTTCGGGTTGTTGGACTGGGTCCACTTCACCTTGCCGGCCAGCGTCTCATCCTGCGACAGGAAGCGAGCGACGCGGTCGGTCGGCTGGGCGCCCTTGCCGAGCCATTCGGCGATGCGGTCCGCCTTCAGGGTGACGCGCTTCTGCTCGCCGTCACGCGGCAGCATCGGGTTGTAGGTGCCGACGCGCTCGATGAACTTGCCATCGCGCGGCGAGTGGGAGTCGGCGACGACGATATAGTAGTAGGGGCGCTTCTTGGCGCCGCCACGGGCCAGACGGATCTTCAGCATTTCGGGTCTCTTTCTCTAGTCAGTTCTTCTTGGGAAATCCGGGCAGGCCGGGCAGGCCTCCCGGCAGTTGTCCGGCGCCGCCAAGACCGGCGAGCCGATCCTGAAGGGCCTTCATCTCTTCAGCCGAGGGTTCCGGCATCCTGCCGCCGCCCATGGCCTTCAGGCGCGCCATGTCAGGCCCGCCCATTCCGCCGCCGCCGAGACCGCCCAGCATGGCGGCCATCTGCTGCATCTTCTTCGGTCCGCCGCGCGACAGCGACTTGACCATATCGGCCATCTGCCGGTGCTGCTTCAGCAGACGGTTGATCTCCTGAACCTCGACGCCGGCGCCGGCGGCGACACGCTTCTTGCGGCTGGCGTTGAGCAGGTCCGGCTTCTTGCGCTCGGCCTTGGTCATCGACGAGATGATGGCTTCCTGACGGGCGATCATGCGGTCGTCGACGCCGCTGTCGGCCATCTGGGACTTCATCTTGGCCACGCCGGGCAGCATGCCCATGATGCCCTGCAGACCGCCCATCCGCTTCATCTGCTGAAGCTGGCCGGCGAGGTCGTTCAGGTCGAACTGGCCCTTGGCCAGCTTGCGGGCCATGGCCTCGGCCTTGGAGGCGTCCAGTTCCTGGCTGGCCTTCTCGACGAGAGCGACAATATCGCCCTGACCAAGGATACGGCCGGCGACCCGACGGGCGTCGAACACGTCCAGCGCATCGACCTTTTCGCCGGCGCCGAGGTATTTGATCGGCAGGCCGGTGACAGCCCGCATCGACAGCATGGCCCCGCCACGCCCGTCACCATCAGCGCGGGTCAGGACCAGGCCGGTCAGCGGCAGACGCTCGTGGAAGGCCTTGGCGGTGCGGACGGCGTCCTGACCGGTCAGGCTGTCGGCGACCAGCAGGGTTTCTACGGGCTTCGACACGGCGGCGACTTCCGCCACCTCGGCCATCAGGGCCTCGTCCAGCGTGATGCGGCCGGCGGTGTCGAGGATCAGGACGTCGAAGCCCTGAAGCTTCGCCGATTGGAGGGCGCGTTTGGCGATCTGGACCGCACTCTCGCCCACCACGATCGGCAGGGTCGTGACCTCGATCTGCTCGGCCAGCTTGGCGAGCTGCTCCATGGCGGCAGGACGACGCGTGTCCAGCGAGGCCATCATGACCTTCTTGCGATCGAACTTCGTCAGGCGCAGCGCCAGCTTGGCGGAGGTCGTCGTCTTGCCCGAGCCCTGAAGGCCGGCCATCAGGATGACGGCGGGCGGGGTCGCATTGGTGTTGAGGCCGACCGGCTCCTCGCCGCCCAGCATCTCGATCAGGCCGTCGTAGACGATCTTGACCACCTGATCGGCCGGCTTGACCGAACGGATGACCTCTTCGCCCGTGGCGCGCTCGGTGGCGAAGGCGATGAAGTCCTTGACGACGGGCAGGGCGACGTCGGCCTCAAGCAGGGCCACACGCACTTCGCGCATCGCCTCGGCCACGTCCTTTTCGGACAGGGCGCCGCGCCCGGTGATCCGGTCGAAGACGCCTGTCAGCCGCTCGTTCAGAGCCTCGAACATTCACTACCTCTGTTGGCGCAGGTGAAACGGCTCCATACGACAACGGCCCCCGGCGACGATCACGTCGGCGGAGGGTTCTCGCCGGGCTCGTCCTGTCGAAACAGGGGTCGTCCCGGTGGAAACGCGAGGTTCACTTGCGTCGGAAGCGGCGGCTTATGGCGGAAAAGCCGGGCGAAGACAAGGCGTGGACGCCTCAGCGGCCCCCGGCGCGCTGCCAGGCCGCGCGGGCGGCGGCGAGGCGGGCGGGGACGAGGCCGCGCAGCGAGGACTGGCCGCGCTGCTTCAGGCCAATCTCCTGCCCCTTGCTCCAGGCCACGTCGGCCTCAATGGCCGTGGCGGCCAGAACGTCGACGACGATCACCGAGGACGGCACCGAGAGGGCGCGGTCCAGCCGCACCTTCATTCCGGAGCTGGAGACATCGACGATCACGCAGGTCATCTCGAATCCGGGCGCAACCAGAACGCCGCGGGCGTTGGAGGCGAAACGGGGTTCGAGGCGGCGGTCTGACGGCGGTGTCATGCGACTTCGGTTACGCGGCGGTTTCGATCAAGGTGCACGGTCACGTCCGCACGGACGCCGCCGTTGATCATATGCCGGGTCAACCTTTCGAAATACATGACGAACTCGCCCAGCCGCGCGCGTTCCGTCGACGACAGCGCCCGTGGCGGAATGCCCAGAAGTTCGGCCTCCTGCTGACAGCGCCACCCATGCACGACCTCAAAGCCGGGCGCACGCAGGAACAGGGTCGCGTCCATCTGTCCGGCGAGGTCGGCGTAAGGCCCGGCGACCTGTTTGTTGACCGCCGTGCGCCAGACGGCGTCGGGATCGCGCTCACGCTCAAGCGCATTGACCGGAGCGGTCAGGGCCTCGGGAGTCTCGGCTGTCACACCCAGACACCAGCCGTCGATGATGATCGCCGTGGGACGGCCGAAAAAGATGCGCCACTCCCGGATGGGACGCCGGTCGTCCTGGCGCTTGTCAAAGCCGGGCAGCAAGGTCTTGTCGTCCGACCGGGCGAGGCTGAGCGTCTTGATCAGCCGGTTCAGCATCCTCAGATCGTGCGTCCCCGGCGGACCGCGCGTCTGGAACAGCGGATGGACATCCTCCGCCATCTGCTCACGCCGGCTTCTGGTCAGGTAGACGTCGTCCAGCGAGATGTGGGCCGCACCGAAGGCCTGCGCCGCCGTTCGCGCCAGCGTCGTCTTGCCGGAGCCTTGCGCGCCGGCGATGCCGATCAGGGGCGGCCGTCCGCCTTCGGCCCGGACGATGCGTCGGCCCACCAGTTCGACCAGTCGCGGATCTACGGGATCCGGCGCGGTCATGCTCAGTGCTGGTCTTCCGGCAGGCGGACGATCAGGCCATCGAGATCGTCGGAGACGCGGATCTGGCACGACAGGCGGCTGTTCGGCTGGACGTTCTCGGCGAAGTCCAGCATCGACTCCTCCATCGCCGAGGCGCGGCCGGTCTCGGCGGCGAAGGCCTCGTCGACATAGACGTGGCAGGTCGCGCAGGCACACGCGCCGCCGCAGTCCGCGTCAATGCCGGGGACATTGTTCCGGATCGCGCCTTCCATGACGCTGAGGCCGTTCTTGACCTCGACCGAGTGCTCGGTCCCGTCGTGTTCGATGTAGGTGATCTTCGCCATTGGCTGCTCAATAGCGCAGACGCGCGCCGGAGCAAGGCCAAGCGCGCGTCCTTTGTCTGCCTCAGGCAGCCGTGATCAGGCGGCTTCGGTCTTCTTGCGCGACGGCGAGACCATCAGCTTCTTGGTCTCGGCGATGGCCTTTGCCGGATTCAGACCCTTCGGACACACCTGGGCGCAGTTCATGATGGTGTGGCAGCGGTATAGCTTGAACGGATCCTCGAGGTCGTCGAGGCGCTTGTCCGTCGCCTCGTCGCGGCTGTCGGCGATCCAGCGGTAAGACTGCAGCAGAGCCGCCGGGCCGAGGTATTCGGTCTGGTTCCACCAGTAGCTGGGGCAGGACGTCGAGCAGCAGGCGCAGAGGATGCACTCGTACAGGCCGTCCAGCTTGGCGCGGTCTTCGGGCGACTGCAGGCGCTCTTTTTCGGGGTCAGGTTCATCGGACTGCAGATACGGCTGGATGCTGTCGTACTGGGCGTAGAACAGGGTCAGATCCGTCACCAGATCCTTGACCACCGGCTGGTGCGGCAGGGGCGCGATCGAGATATTGGACGAAGAGCACTCGTCCCAGCCCTTGGTGCAGGCCAGGCTGTTGCGGCCGTCGATGTTCATCGAGCAGGAGCCGCAGATGCCCTCGCGGCACGAGCGCCGGAAGGTCAGGGTCGGGTCGATCTCGTTCTTGATGTGGATCAGGGCGTCCAGCAGCATCGGGCCGTGGTCGTCGGCCGAGACCTCGAACGTGTCCCAGCGCGGGTCGGCGTCGACCTCGGGATCGTAGCGATAGACCTTGTAGGTCTTGACGTTCTTCGCCCCGGCCGGGGCCTTGTGGACCTTGCCGGTCGTGGGCTTCGAGCCCTTGGGAAGCGTAAGCTGAACCATCAGTACACCCGCGCCTTGGGTTCGATATACGATACCTCGTTGGACATCGTGTAGTTGTGGACCGGACGGTAATCGATCTTCGTCTGATCGCCCGGCGTCTTCCACGCCAGGGTGTGCTTCATCCAGTTCACGTCATCCCGATCCGGATAGTCCTCACGGGCATGAGCGCCGCGCGATTCAGTGCGGTTCAGGGCGCCCTCGATGGTGACAAGCGCCTGATCGATCAGGTTGTCGTATTCGAGGGTCTCGACCAGATTCGTGTTCCAGATCAGGCCGCGATCGGTGGTCTTGATGTCGTCGCCGGCGGCGTGGATGGCGCGCAGCTTGGCGACGCCCTCCTCCAGTGTCTTGCCGGTGCGGAAGACGGCGGCGTCGGACTGCATGGCGCGTTGCATGTCTATGCGCAGCTTAGCCGTGGGCGTCGAGCCGTTTGCGTTCCGGAAGCGGTCGAGGCGGGCCAGATGCGCGTCGGTCGAGGATGCTGGCGCGTCCGGAACCTTCGACGCCTTGTCCACCACTTCACCGGCGCGCAGGCCGGCGGCGCGACCGAAGACGACCAGATCGGTCAGGGAGTTCGAGCCCAGACGGTTGGCGCCGTGCACCGACACGCAGGCCGCCTCGCCCACGGCCATCAGGCCCGGCACCACACGATCAGCGTCGTCGCCGACCTTGGTCAGGACCTCGCCGTGATAGTTCGTGGGGATGCCGCCCATGTTGTAGTGGACGGTCGGCAGGACCGGGATCGGTTCCTTCGTCACATCGACGCCGGCGAAGATCTTGGCGCTCTCGGAAATGCCCGGCAGGCGCTGGTGCAGGATCTTGGGATCCAGATGGTCCAGATGCAGGAAGATGTGATCCTTGTTCGGGCCCACGCCGCGGCCTTCGCGGATCTCGATGGTCATGGAGCGGCTGACCATGTCGCGCGGGGCCAGATCCTTCACGGTCGGCGCATAGCGCTCCATGAAACGCTCGCCCTCGGAGTTGGTCAGATAACCGCCTTCGCCGCGCGCGCCCTCGGTGATCAGGCAGCCGGCCCCATAGATGCCGGTCGGGTGGAACTGGACGAATTCCATGTCCTGCAGCGGCAGGCCGGCGCGCAGCACCATGGCGTTGCCGTCACCGGTGCAGGTGTGGGCCGAGGTGGCGCTGAAGTAGGCGCGGCCGTAACCGCCCGTCGCCAGAATGACGAGCTTGGCGCGGAACCGGTGCATCTCGCCGGTGTCGAGCTGAAGCGCCGTCGCCCCGGTGCAGGCGCCGTCCTGCATGATCAGGTCCAGCGCGAAATACTCGATGAAGAACTTCACCTCGCGGCGCACCGACTGGCCGTAGAGGGTGTGCAGAATGGCGTGGCCGGTCCGGTCGGCGGCGGCGCAGGTGCGCTGGACCGGGCCCTCGCCGAAGTTGCGGGTCATGCCGCCGAACGCGCGCTGATAGATGCGGCCGTCGTCCGTCCGGCTGAAGGGCACGCCCCAGTGCTCCAGCTCATAGACGGCCTTGGGGGCGTTGCGGACCAGGTACTCGATCGCGTCCTGATCACCCAGCCAGTCCGACCCCTTGACGGTGTCGTACATGTGCCACTGCCAGCTGTCCTCGCCCATGTTGCCGAGGCTGGCGGAGATGCCGCCCTGCGCCGCGACGGTATGCGAGCGGGTGGGGAAGACCTTGGTGACGCAGGCGACCTTCAGGCCCTGCTGGGCGGCGCCGAGCGCGGCGCGCAGACCCGAGCCGCCGGCGCCGACGACGACGACGTCATATTCGTGGTCGATGAACTCGTAAGCGGCCATGTCAGATTCCGAAGCCGGCGGGCAGCGGCGCCGAGCCCAGCGCCAGCCGCACGATGAAGAAGACGCCGGCGGCGGCCAGCGCGAGACAGACGAGGTTGACCAGCCCCAGCAGCAGGGCCTTGTTTCCCGGCCGGTGGATGTAGTCCTCGATGATCACCTTCCACGCCAGATGGGCGAAGAAGAAGAAGACCACAACCGTGATCGCGGCCAGCGCGGCGTTCAGCCCGTTGGCGAACCACGCCATCACGGTCTCGTAGGTCGCGCCGATCAGGGTGAGGATGCTGGACAGCACCCACACGCCCAAGGGCATGAGGATCAGCAGGGCGACCTTCTCGATCGCCCATTCGCCGGCGCCGTGGCGCTCGGAAATCTTCACATGGTTTCTGAACCGCGCCGGACCGCTCACAGCGAGACCCTCCCCGTAGCGAACAGGACAATCCAGAGGATCGCCGTCAGGACGAACGGCCCCCAGACCGCGATGTGGGACATCAGGTCGGCCGGCTTCAGCTCAAGGCCGATGGTCGCATCATTGATCAGGTGGCGTCCGCCGTTGAGCATGAAGGAGAACAGCACCCAGGTCAGACCGATGCCGATCAACAGTCCGAGCGGCGATCCAGCCAGCGCGGCGAACGTCGCATGGGCCTCGGGACCAAAGGCCAGCACAGCGAGCCAGCCGATGACGAACATCGCGCCGAAGGTGGCGGCGCCGATGGTCACCCGGAAGGCGATCGACGCGACCATGGTGATGTGCCAGCGCCAGATCTGCATGTGGGGGGACAGGGGTCTGACGCGGCCGTTGGGCTGGCGCACGAAACGTCCGGTCTGATCGTCCGTCGGATCGTTGGAGGCGTCGCCCGGAAGCGGGGAGCTCGACATATGCGAATGGTTCTCAAAAACCTGAGTGAAATCAGGCGTCCTGAAGCGGTGAACAGGCTTTAGTCAGCGCCGCTGCAGGGGTCAACGCACCAGCGAACGCCATCGTCTCGCTGTTGCGAAAAGGCCTTTACGGTCAAGCCGATCACGATTTCGTCTGTGACTCCTGTGCACTAGGCGCCGGATTCCGGCGACGGCAACCTGCTCTCATGTCGGGGACTATCGCAGCCGCTTTGGCGGGTCTGCTTTTGCAGCAGGCTGTGCCGCATCCATCCACCCTGGAGCCGTACAGGCCGCCAGTCGTAAGGCCCTATGAGCCGATCTCCAACTTCGGGCGCGAGGCCGAGGCGCAGGGGGACGCGGCCGGCGATCTGCACCGCCGCCCGCTCACCGCGTCGGTCGCTGTGGACGCCTACGCGGGCTCCTACGAGTTCTCGCCGACGGATGCGGAAGCGACCTACAATCAGGCGGTGACGTCGGCGGAAATGCGGGCCGACGAGCGGTCGGGACCGCTTGAAGGGCGATGGGCGGTGACGGCGGCGGACGGCGCGCCGGTGTTCGGTCTGGTGCTGAGCGACCCCGGCGACGGCGGCCTGATCGAGGGCGGTTGGCGGCGCGGTTCGGCCCGGGGCGGGGCGACGCTCGGCGACGACGGGCTGGAGCTTGAAGGCTACGGGCTTCTGACGCTCGAACAGACGGGCACGGGCTGGCGCGGCGTGCTCACTGCCGACGGACACTCCAGCAACGTGATCCTCAGCCGCGCGAACTGATCAGGGCCAGCGCGGCGTCGAGTTCTGCGGCGCCGTGCGGTTGGGGCGCGCCACGGCCCCAGACCGGGTCCGGCCAGACGGCGTCGTCGCTGCGGCGGCCGATTACATGCACATGCAGTTGCGGCGTGACATTGCCCAGCGCCGCGACGTTCAGCTTCTCCACCGGGCGGCTGGCCTGTTCGCCGAGGGCGCGGATGAGGTCCCCGGCCCGGAGGATTTCCTGCATCAGGACGGCGCGGTCTTCCGCCGACAGGTCCTCGATCTCCCGCAGGCCCGGGAGGCGAGGGATCAGGATCAGCCACGGGAACCGCGCATCGTCCTGCAGCCGCACATGGCTCAGGGGCCATTCGGCAGCGGGACGCGAGGCGGCCTCGAAGGCGGGGTCGACGGCGAAGGACATGCGATCCCGATGCGCGCGCCGGCCCTCGCCGGTCAAGCGTCAGTTCAGGCCATAGACCACGCAGGCCTGATCGGTCAGCTCGCGCAAAGGGGGCTGCAGCGTCAGGCGGGCGGCCTCGATCTGGGCTTCCGTCGGCGCACCCGGAGGTGGGGGCGCGGCTGGCGGGGGCGGAGGCGGCGGGCCATAGGCGGCGGCCTCGGCGCGACTGCCGGTGACGATCACGTCCGTAGGCAGGCTCGCGCCGCCATATGAAGGCCATCCGGCCAGCACGTCGGTCTGGCAGGCGCGTCCCGTCGGGTCGATGACCTTGACCGCCCCGAGGGTTGCTCCGGCGTTTCCGGCCGCGGCTCGTGCGCGATTGGCCGCGTCCTTGACCGCCTCGCCCTGCAGCCAGGTCTTCAGGACGTTGTCGGGCTCCAGATTGAACCAGACCTGTCCGATCGACGTCGGCTGGGTCGCGACAACGGTGGCGTAGACGCGTTCCAGCAAGGCGGTGTCGCGCACGGTGATGCTGACCGTGGCGTCGGCCTGATAGCGCTCTATCCGGTCGGCGCGGACGTTGTCGCGCAGGACGCCGTTCTCGTCGCGATACTGGTCATAGAGGGCGCGGGTCGTCAGCGTGGTCTCGACCCGGACCTTGTCCGCGCCATAGCCGGCGAGGGACTGGCTCAGTGCCCGGATCTGGTCGGCCGCCTTGCGCGAGGCGTCGGCCGCGGAACGGTCCACCGACAGGAAGCTGGCGCTGAAGCCAGCCCGATTGGCGGCGACCTGGGTGCGGACATTGCCAATGGAGGCGATGACAGGATCGCGCATCCACCATGGCGCGGGAACATAGCGCTCTCCGATGGTCGCAGGCGGGGTCTGGGCGAAGGCGGGGGCGGGTGCGGCGAGAAGCAGGAGGAAGCAGGTCAGGCGACGCATGGAGTGCTCCTGTTGAACAGGCCGTCACCGTGTCCCGACCGCCGTTTCGCTGCAAGGCGCTGTCAGACATCGTCAGCCTATTGGTTCGATAGGAAAAATCTATGGAAACAAACAGGTTCGACACATTGACTTTGTGCGCTGCAGCGGCCATTTCGCGGCTGCGGCGCCGCTCCCCCGGCGCTCCGGATTTCCAATCAGATCATCAGGAGACAGCGATGCTGGGCGTCGGTCAAAAACTGCCGGACTTCAAGATCATCGGCGTGAAGCCGGGCTTCAACAGCCATGAAGAAAACGGCGTCTCGGCGTTCGAGCCGGTCACGCAGGACAGCTTCGAGGGCAAGTGGAAGGTCATCTTCTTCTACCCGAAGGACTTCACCTTCGTCTGCCCGACCGAGATCGCGGAATTCGCCAAGCTGGGCCGTGACTTCGAGGACCGCGACACCGTCGTGCTCGGCGGCTCGACCGACAACGAATTCGTCAAGCTGGCCTGGCGCCGCGACCACGCCGACCTGAACAAGCTGCCGATCTGGCAGTTCGCCGACAACGGCGGCAAGTTCGCCCGCGAGCTGGGCGTGCTCAATGAGGAAGAAGGCGTCGCCCTGCGCGCCACCTTCGTCGTCGATCCGCACAACGTCGTGCAGCACGTCTACGTCACCAACCTGAACGTGGGTCGCGCCCCGGCCGACACCCTGCGCGTCGTCGACGCGCTTCAGACGGACGAGCTGTGCGCCTGCAACCGTCCGCTGGGCGGTGAAACGCTGGCTGCGTAAGCGGCAGCGACTTCCTATCTTCGACAGGCGGCGGCGCAAGTCGCCGCCTGTTTCGTTTTCATCCCTGTGCGCTATCGCTCGCCGCGCGGCGGCTCGCTGCTTGAGCGCACATCAGTGAGGATCATCCCATGTCGATCGACGCCCTCCGCGACCTCATCCCGGCCTACGCCAAGGACATCTCCCTGAACCTCGGTTCGCTGGTGTCGGAGACGGTGCTGAACGACCAGCAGAAGTGGGGCTGCTTCCTCGCCTCGGCCCACGCGATCGGCGTCGCGCCGGTGGTGCAGGCGATTGAGGCGCAGGCCGCGACGGTGCTGTCGCCGGAAGCGATGAACGCAGCCAAGTCGGCCGCCGCCATCATGGGCATGAACAACATCTACTACCGGTCGCTGCACCTGATGAAGAATCAGGAATACACGACCATTCCGGCCCGCCTGCGGATGAACGTCATCGCCAATCCGGGCGTGGAGAAACTGGATTTCGAGCTGTGGTCGACGGCCGTCTCGGCCATCAACGGCTGCGGCGCCTGTCTGGACGCGCACGAGGGGGAACTACGTAAGCACGGCGCCCCGGCGACCCATGTTCAGACCGCACTGCGTATCGGCGCGGTGGTGCACGCCGCCAGCCGGATCATCGCGTCGGAGACGGCTCTGAAGGGCTAGTCGTCCAGCGGCGTCTGTCCGTACTCGACGAAATATATCAGCCGCCCGTACTGGACGCGCATCACGCCATCGACGGCGTCGGCATATGCGCCGACGCCGGGGCCGCGCACGACATAGGTCATGACCAGCTCCCAGCCCATGTGAACGCCGGACCAGCCTATGCTCAGCCGGGACATGGTCGTCTTGCCCTTCAGTGGTCCCAACGGCGCGTCCAGCAGCACGCCCAGCTCCGGGTCGGCCTCCAGAACCCGGCCGTGTTCGAAGGTCGTGCCATCCGGCATCGCCTCGCAGAAGCAGGCCCCGACCTCCAGCGGCAGGGTCAGGTTGCGGGCGTCGCCGCTGTAGGTATGGGCGCTGTCCCACCACTGGCCGACGTCGCCGATCGAGAGGTAGATGTCCTCCGGCGTCGTCTCGAGGCCGATATTGTATTTGAGCACGAAGTGGTCGGCGCTTTTCTCGACTACCTCCGCGGCGGCTGGCGTGGCGCAGAGCGCGAGGGCCGCGGCGGCGAGCAGGGACCTGAGCATACGACATCCTCCCGCCGCCATCGGGCGACGAAGAGCGGCGTTCGTCAAGCCTGGTCGAAGGTCAGGGGGGCGCCCCAGAACTGACCGACCAGTTCCGACTGCGGTCCAGCACGGCCGGTGGTCAGGAAGTCGCGACGGCCGGACCCGCCCAACAGATACTCGGGATGGCGCTGGAAATAGCGGTCCAGCGCATCGGCGACCGCGGCCGGTTGGTGGATCACCGGCGTGCCGGCGGGCAGGGCGGCGGCGAACAGGTCGGCGACGATCTCGTAGTGGGTACAGCCAAGGATCGCCTTGTCGGGATGGCGGCCGATGCGGCGGCGAAGCGCGTCGACGTGGTCCTCGACCACCACCTTCAGCTCTTCCGCCGGGGCGCCGAGTTCGATCAGGCCGGCCAGTCCGGGGCAGGGTTCGGAGAAGACCGCCAGATCCTCGCGGCGTTTGTCGATTTCGATCTCATAAACACGGCTGTGGGCGGTGGCGGCGGTGCAGAAGACGCCGGTGACTTCCAGCGCCTCGATCTTGTCCCCGCGCCGCTCGGCCTCATAGGTCCACGGCAGGCCGGTCGCGGCCTCGATGGTCGGGACGATGATGCCCAGCACGTTGATCGGGCGACCATGCCGCTCGCGCGCCTCGGGCACCCAGGTCTGCTGGAGGCGCCGCAGGGCGATGGCGCTGGCGGTGTTGCAGGCCAGCACAATGACATTGGCCCCCGCCTTGAACAGGCGTTCACAGCCCGCGCGGGTCAGATCGACGATCTCCTCGCCCCCGCAGCCGCCGTACGGCGCGTTCGCCTGATCGGCCAGATAGACGAAATCCCGCTCGGGAAACCGCCGCGTCAGTTCGCGGTGAACCGTCAGGCCGCCAACGCCGGAGTCGAATACGCCTATCGCCATGCGGCGGGCTTTAAAGGTGCGGCCTATCGCCGTCCACGCCCAAGATTACGCGGCGTTCATGTGACAGGACGGCGACGACACGCCTAGGGTTTGCGGAACGTCTACGACTTCGGAGCCTTGAGATGCATCGACGCCAACTTCTGATCGCCGGAGGCAGCCTCATGGCTCTTTCAGCCTGTGCAACCGCAGGAGCCGGAGCAGGTGGTTCAGCCGCACCGGCGAGCATGGTCGATGACGCCCGCATCGCCCGCGCGGTGCTGCCCGCGCAGACACCCCGGGCCGAACTGCTTCAGGTCTGGACTGGTCCCTATGAAGGCGTTCCGCCGTGGGACAAGGTCACGCCCGCCAAGCTGCGCGCCGCGATTCTTGAGGGCATCGAACTGCGTCGCGCCGAGATCGCCGCGATCGCCGACAACCCGGAGCCCCCGACCTTCGCCAACACCTCGGTCGCCCTGCAGATGGCCGGCGAGCCGCTGGGCCGGGCGATGGCGATCTATGGCGTGATGACCTCGAACATCGGCTCGGCCGACTATCAGGCCCTGGACCGCGAGGTCTCGCCCCTGCTGTCCGCCGCCGGTGACGAGATCACCTTCAATGAGAAGCTGTTCCAGCGGATCAAGACGGTCGCCGACAACGCCGAGGCCGCCGGATTGACGCCCGAGCAGACCCGCATCGTCACCCGCAGTCGCGACGCCTACATCCGTGGCGGCGCTGCGCTGGACGCCGCCAAGAAGGCCGAGCTGGGCCGCATCAACACCGCCCTGTCGAACGCCTTCACCGGCTTCGGTCAGAAGGTGGTCGCCGACGAAAACACCTGGACGGTGATCGCCAACGAAGCCGGCGTCGCGGGCCTGCCGGCCTCGAACAAGGCCGCCGCGGCCGCCGCCGCGCGCAGCCGCAATGTGCAGGGCTGGGCCATCGTCAACACCCGCTCCAGCGTCGACCCCTTCCTGACCTTCGGCGACGACCGCGCCCAGCGAGAGGCGGTGTGGCGCAAGTTCGTCAACCGCGGCGACAACGGCGACGCCAACGACACGAATGCGACGATCGCCGAGATCGTGAAGCTGCGGGACCAGCGGGCCAAGCTGTTGGGCTATCAGAACCATGCCGAACTGCGCATGCAGGACACGATGGCCAGGACCCCGGCCGCGGCGATGGACCTGATGAACCGCGTCTGGGCGCCGGCGAAGGCGCGGGTGGCGGAAGAGGTCGCGGACATGCGCACCCTCGCCGGTCACGACATCGAGCCGTGGGACTATCTCTACTATGCCGAGAAGGTGAAGAAGCAGAAGTACGACCTCGATCAGAACGAGCTGAAGCCTTACTTCGAGCTCGGCGCGGTCAAGCGCGGCGCCTTCTACATGGCCGAGCGGCTGTATGGCCTGACGTTCAAGGCGCTGCCGGCCGGGACGGTCCCGGTGTTCGAGCCGGGCGTCGAGGTGTTCGAGGTCACTGACAAGGCGACGGGCCGCAATGTCGGCCTGTTCTATTCCGACGACTTCGCCCGCGCGGGCAAGCGATCGGGCGCGTGGGCCACCAGCTACCGCTCGCACTCGACCTATGATGGGCAGAAAAACGTCCTGTCGTCGAACAACAACAACTTCACCAAGCCGGGTCCGGGCGAGCCCCTGCTGATCTCGCTGGATGACGCCGAGACCCTGTTCCACGAGTTCGGCCACGCCCTGCACTCGCTGAACTCGACCGTGCGCTATCCGGCGCTGGGCGGCACGCCGCGGGACTTCGTGGAGTATCCGTCGCAGGTGCACGAGCACTGGGTGCTGTCGCGCCCGATCCTCGATGGCTTCATGAAGCACTACCAGACGGGCGAGCCCATGCCGCAGGCGCTGGTGGACAAGGTCGAACGGGCCGGCACCTTCAATCAGGGCTACGCGACGGTCAGCTATCTGTCCTCGGCGCTGGTCGACATGGACCTGCATACGCAAGCCACGCCGCCGACCGATATCGACGCCTTCGAACGCGAAAGCCTCGCGCGCTACGGCATGCCGAAGGAGATCGTGATGCGGCACCGCCTGCCGCAGTTCAATCACCTGTTCACGTCGGACGCCTACTCGGCCGGCTATTACAGCTACCTTTGGTCAGAGGTGATGGACGCCGACACCTGGGCTTATTTCGAAGAATCCGGCGACGTGTTCAATCCGGACATCGGCCGGCGCTACAAGGACATCATCCTTGCGCCGGGCAACACTACCGATCGGGGCGAGGCGTATCGCCAGTTCCGCGGTCGTGACCCGGATGTGGCGGCGTTGCTGAAGGTCCGGGGTTTCCCGACCAGCTAGAACGAGAGGGGGCCGGCGGGACATCCGCCGGCCCTCTTCGCATCAGATCGACAGCGACTGGCGAGCCTGGGCGTAGTCGGCCTGCGCGGCCTGCGGCAGCTGGGCGACGGCGGCGCGGCGAACCTGTTCACGACATTCCCGCGACCGGACGATCAGGGTGCCCGGTTGTTGCGGTGCGCTGCAGAAGCGCCGGGACGCCATGTCGACGCGTTTGTCGAACGCGGCGGACCCTGAGGTGGAGCCGAGGTCGAGATCGCCCCAGGCGATACGCATGTCCTGGGTGGTGGCGGAGCCGGCGGCCGCGAGAGCGACGACGGCGGCGAGAGAAGCGATGACTTTCATGGCGATCTCCTTTGGAGCGCTGCGTCGCTCTTTGCGGCGACGTGCTGGAGATGCCGGGTCTACGTATCGTCCGTGTGTGAAACCGGTGGCGAAACGGCGACGCTTGATGAATTCGGCGAAACGTAATCGCCGATCAGCCGCTGTTCCGAAGCCCGGCCGCCACACCGTTGAGCGCCAGCAGAATGCCTTCGCCAACGCGCGGATCATCATCTCCGGCGCGCCGCCGCCGGATCAGTTCGATCTGCACGTGGTTCAGCGGCTCGACATAGGGCATGCGCAGGCGGATCAGGCGGTCCAGCTCGGGCTGGCCTGCCAGCAGCGCCTCCTGACCGGTAACCGCCAGCACGGCCGCGTGAGTGCGGTCCCATTCCTGCCGGATCGCGCCATAGATCCGGTCGGCCAGCGCCCGGTCGGGGACCAGCGAGGCGTAGCGCCCGGCGATGGTGATGTCGGCCTTGGCCATCACCATCTCCATGTTCTGGATCAGGGTCCGGAAGAAGGGCCAGTCGCGGGCCATGGCGCGCAGCTCGTCCAGATCGGCGTTGGCGCAGGCCGAGCCGAAGCCGAACCAGCCGGGCAGCATCACCCGGCTCTGGCTCCAGCTGAACACCCAGGGAATAGCGCGCAGGTCTTCGATGGCCGGCGACTTCGAGCGCGAGGCCGGACGCGAGCCGATCTTCAGTTCCGATATCTCGGCGATCGGCGTGGCCGCGTGGAAGTAGTCGACGAAGCCGTCGGTCTCATAGACCAGCGACCGGTAGGCGGCCATCGATGCGCCGGACAGAGCCGAGAGGGTCTCACCGTGTCGCTTCGTCATCTCCGCGTCTGGGGGCGGGGCCAGTGAGGCCAGCAGGACGCCGCAGGTCAGGGCGTCCAGGTTGCGACGCGCGACCTCGGGCTCGCCGTACTTGTTGGCGATGACCTCGCCCTGTTCGGTGACGCGAATGCGGCCCGCAACGGTGCCTTGTGGCTGGCCCAGTACAGCCGAGAAGCTTGAGCCGCCGCCTCGGCCCACCGCGCCGCCCCGGCCGTGAAACAGCTGAAGCTTCAGGCCTGCGGCGTCGGTCACCTGCAACAGGGCCCGCGACGCCTCGTGCAGCTCCCACGTCGACGTCAGGTAGGAGCCGTCCTTGTTGGAGTCGGAGTAGCCGATCATCACCTCCTGCACGCCGCGGGAGCGGGCGACGGCGAGGGCGGACGGTTCCTTCAGCAATCGCTCCATCGTCGGCCGTGCGGCGCGCAGGTCGCCGATTGTTTCGAACAGCGGCGCGGCCTGGATGGGGCAGGCGCCGGGTTCGTCCGGGCGGTATAGACCGACCTCCTTGAGCAGGACATAGACCTCCAGCAGGTCGGATGCCGCGTCGGTCTTGGACACGATATGGGTGCGGATCGCCTGCGGCCCGAAACGGGCGATGGCGACGGCGGCGGCCTGCAGGATCGCACGCTCTTTCAGCGTTTCTTCGGCATAGGCTGCGAAGGGATTGAACAGCAGCCGGGCCGAGGCGAGTTCGCCCGACAGCAGGGCCATCCGGGCGTCCTCATCCAGCGCCTCATAGTCGTCGCAGACGCCGGCGGTCTTCAGAAGATCAGCCACCACGCGGGCGTGCACATCGGAGTTCTGCCGCAGGTCCAGCGTCGCCATGTGGAAGCCGAACACGTCCGCAGTCGCGATCAGGCGCGTCAGCCGGTCATCAGCGAAAACCGCGCCATGCTGCGCGACAAGGCTGTCGTGCAGGATCTGCAGGTCCGCCCGGAAGCCGTCCGGACCCTCGTAAGCCGTAGCCGCGAACGGCGCCGGTCGTGGCGCGGGCTGGCCGACCAGTTTGGCGTGGGTCGATGAAAGGCGGGCGTAGATCTCGCTGAGCGCTCGGCGATAGGGCTCGTCAATGCGGTGGGGCGACAGGTCGCCGGAGACGCGCGCCAGCTCAGCCAGTTCGGGAGACACGCCTGTCAGGGAGCCGGACAGGCTGAGCTCGGCGCCCAAGGCATGCACCTCGTCCAGATAGAAGCGCATGACCGCCCGGGCGGACGTGGCGAACACGGCAGTCAGGGCTGCGCCGTCGACATTGGGATTGCCGTCCCTGTCGCCCCCCACCCAGGCGCCGATACGGATGAACGGCTCCAGCTCCGGTGCGTCCAGACGTTTGCGCCACTCGGCCAGTTGTTCAGGGACGACTCGCAGGAAGACCCGCTCGAGGAAGGAAACGACCGTCTCGATCTCGTCCTGCACGATCAGGCCGGTCTGGCGGGCCAGCCGGGTATTCCAGAGAATGACCGCCTGTCTCCTGAGGCCGGCGGTCAATACATCGGGCGCGCAGGCGAAACCCAGTTCGCCATTCGGTCCATCGCAGCCGTCCAGCAGATCGGACACGGCGGCGATGCGGTCTATGACGCTCTTGCGCCGGACCTCGGACGGGTGCGCGGTCAGCACCGGAGAGATCAGGGCCTGCTGCAACAGCGCCCGAGCGTCCTGGGGGCTCTTGCCGACAGTCTGAAGTCGCGCCAGCGCGCCCTCGGGCGTATCGGCCCGCGCACCCTCAGCTGCCTGCGCGCGAGCGCGGCGCTTTCCAGCCCGGTCTTCGGCGATGTTGGCGAGAAGGGAGAAGACCGCGAAGCCGTGCGCCAGTCCGACCGCCTCATCCAGCGACAGGGCGGCCAGCAGGGCTTCCAGCTGTGACGCGTCGTGAGAGGCGGGATCGCGGTGGTAGGCGACCGACGCCTGTCGGACCGCCTCGATGCGGTCGTACAGATCCTGACCGCCCTCGTCCCGGATGACCTCGCCCAGAAGGCCGCCCAGCAGGCGAACCTCATCGCGGAGTCGATCGTCAGCGGCCTGGATCATAACGGTGTGTCCCTGGGGAGAACGCCGATCAGACGCCGTCGGGGGAGCGCAAGTCAACGAAACCCCGCCCGCCGTTACCGTTCGTCATCAGACGCCTTCGGGCATGGTCCCCGCATTGATCGCGATCCGGCCGATCAGACCCTTGACGATCAGGTCCAGCGCAGAGCCTTCCCGATAGTCCGCGGCGGCGACGAAGTTGACCCGGTCCTCGGAGATCAGGCCGTAGATCTTCTTCTGGTCCTTCTCGGAGTTGCGCGGGTCGTAGACCGCGATCGAGAAGCCGCCCTTGGTGTGCATCATCTTCATGGTCGGCACGTCGGTGTCGCCGTCGCCGAGGAAGATCATCCGCTCGAACGGCACCGGCCGCTCGTCGTCGGCCATGAACTTGTTGATCCGCTCATGCTCCCAGTGGTTCAGCACGCCCTTGTTGATGCGGAACAGGTACTGGGTCTTGGTGGTGTAGTTGACGCCCACCGCCGGCCAGATGGCGACGCCATTCTGGTCGTAGACGAATTTCGACGCGAAGACGTGGCGGAACTCCTCGTGGATCGGGCAGCCGGCGATCATCTCCTCCAGCCCGGCCGAGATGATGTAGTGCTCGATCTCCAGCCCGTATTTCGCGCCGACCTCGTTGATGCGATCGAACCAGCCCTTGCCGGTCAGGTCGGACTTCAGACCATCGAACAGCTTCACGTCCTGCCCGTGCTCCGCCAGCAGGTTGCGGGTGATGGGGGCGTCGTTCTCCCGCGCCCGTTGCAGCATCAGCTGCATGTACATCAGGATGTTGTCGCCGTCGGCGTCGCGGGTCAGCTGGTCCGCTGCGCCCCAGAAGTCGCCGATCCCCATGCCCACCGAGGGGATGAAGGTGACCTCCTGCATATTGCCGCGCGCGAGCGTGCCGTCGAAGTCATAGATGAGGGCGGTCTTGAGCGGCTTGGCCATGGGCGCGATCCTTGGTTCAGGGCCGCTCTATACCAAACTAGCCCAGCCGCAACTCCGGCGCGGCTGCTGCACCGGTGGCTTCGTGCGGAAGGTGCAGGGTGAAGGCGGCCCCCTTGCCGGGCTCGCTTTCGACCTCGGCCCAGCCGCCGTGCAGCTCGACCAGCGCCTTCACAAGAGCCATGCCGACGCCGGGCCCGCCGCGTTCGCGCTTGATGAAGCGATCGAAGACGTGGGCCTGAAGGTGGTAGGGGATGCCGCGTCCGGTGTCCTCGACCCGGATACGCATTTCGGTCGAAGTGGCCTCGGCCGACAGGGTGATGGAGCCGTCCTGGTCGACGATCGAACGGATGGCGTTGTCCAGCAGATGCTCCAGCGCCTGACCGACCCGATGGGCGTCGGCGCGAATGGTTTTCAGCCCGGCGGGGCAAACGATGCTCAGCGTCGCGCCGCGGCCCTCGATCCGGGCGCGGGCCTTTTCAGCAGCCTCGTCCAGCAGGTCGCAGACGCGGACATCGCCCAGCTGCAGCTCCATCTCGCCAGCGTCGATCTGGGCCATGTCGAGCGTGTCGTCGATCGAGCGGGCCAGCTGGCTGGCGGCGATGCGGATGGCGCCCGCGTGCTGGCGGTTGCGGTCGTTCAGATCGCCCATCGACTCCAGCAGTTCGGAATAGCCGACGATGGTGGTCAGGGGCGTCCGTAGCTCATAGCTGACGCTGCCGACGAACTCGCGTTTCAGGGCCTGGCTCTCTTCCAGCGCGGCGGCCTTTGCGGCCAGCGCCTGCTCCAGCCCGCGTCGGGCCGTGACGTCGGAGAAGGCGACAAGGGTGGCGCCGTCCGGCAGGGGCCGGGTCTGCCAGGCCGCAATGCGTCCATCCTCGGTGCGGCCCTCGCCCGAGATCGGCACCCGGCTTTCGGGGTCCGGATCGGCGACGCGAGCCTTCAATCCCAACCAAAGGGCCGGGTCGGGCATGGTGGTTTGGCACAGGGCGGCGACGGCGTCGAAATCGCCGGCCGCGGTCAGCTGTTCGCCGCTGACGCCCCAGAAGCGCTCGAACGCCTCGTTGTGCAGGCGGATGCGGCCGTCCGAACCGAACACGGCGACGGCGTCGTTCAGCTTGTCCAGCGTCGCGGTCTGGACCTGCAGCTGGGCGTTGAAACGGCTGCGCAGCTGAAGCTCATCCGTGATGTCCGAGAACAGCAGCAGCATGCCGCCCAGCGGATGGGGCTGGCGCACGACGCGCAGGGTACGGCCGTCTGGCAGGGACCAGCTGTCGTCCGGCGCGGCCTCGGCGGCGCCGTAGAAGTCCAGCTCGCGCGCCTTCCAGCCGGCGTAGTCGATGACCTCCGGCAGCAGGCGGCGCTGGCGCAGGCGGTCAAGCAGTTCCGCATGGGTCGGACGCTCGTCCAGCCACGCCGGGTCGATGTTGAACAGCTGCTGGAAGGCGATGTTGTGGAACGCCAGCCGCTTGGACGGGCCGAAGATGGCGACGGCGTCGGCGAGGTGGTTCAGGGTTTCGTCATGCGCCTCGACGTGGCGGCGCAGGGTGTCGCGCGTCTCCTCGACCTCCGTCATTTCCAGCGCAAAGGCCAGCACCGCGCCGGCGCCCCCCTGAACCGGCTCGGCGATGATCTTCCAGGCGCGACGGCGACCGCCGCCGGTGGTCCAGCGGAAGGCTTCCTGACGCTGGTGGGTGCGGCCCGCCTCGGCGATCACGGCGTCGACGCCGCGGTCGAAGCTGAGTTGCTCTTCGCGCGCCTTCTCGACGCTGTCGGCCTTCATCTCGACCAGCCAGGCGGCGTTGGCCCACGCCAGACGGCCCGCCTTGTCGGTGATCCACGTCGGTGAGGGCGAGGCGTCCGCCAGCAGACCCAGACCGCTCTCCGCCGCCGTGCCTACCAGCGCCAGCCGCGAAAGGCGCAGCCACGCTGCTCCGGCCGATGAGCGACCTTCGATCGCCCATGCCGCCCCCGAACCCTCCAGCACACCGTCGAACGGCTCGCCTCGCTCGATCAGGGCGTCGAGACGCGGGCCCGAGGCCTGACGCACGGCGGTGAGCACCACGGTGACGGGATCATCCGGGTCCGGACGATCGACCAGATCCTGCAGCAGGGCGGCCCATGCGGAAGGCGCGCCGAGCCGTCGGGTCTGGCCATCCGGCGAAAGAGCCAGACGCACGTCCTCGAAGGCGGCCAGCGCGCCGTCGCTGTCGGCCAGCGAGGCCTGCGCATGGGCCAGATCCTGCTCGGCCTTCTCGGTGCGCCTGACCAACCGCTCGCGCAGCCGCGCGGCCCAGGCGCTCAGCGCCACAGCCAGACCGGCTGCGCCGACCGTCGCGACATAGGCGATATCGACGTCAGCCATCCTCGTCCCGAACGATTCCCCGATTCGGTAACCATACCGCGCGTCGCCGGATTTGCGAGGCGGCGTCTGAAGACCGATATGGCGAAGCATGACCGAACCCTGGACCGACCAGCTCGCCCCCTCCCTCGACGATTTCGCCCGTCTGGCGCGTCAGGCCTTCGACGCCCTGCCCCAGCCCTTCGCCTCGCTGGCCGGGGAGGTGGTGATCCGGGTCGACGACTTCGCAGATGAGGAGACACTGGCCCATTTCGGCATGGAGGACCCCTTCGAGCTGACGGGCCTGTATCACGGCGTCGACATCGGCCGCCGCGACGAGATGGGTCCGGCTCACGAGCCGGCGCGCATCTTTCTCTACCGCCGCCCGATCCTCGACGAATGGTGCGAACGTGGCGACGTCGGTCTGGCCGAAATCATCGGCCACGTCCTGATCCACGAGATCGGCCACCACTTCGGCCTCGATGACGACCAGATCCATCACATCGAGGACAGTACGGACTGAGGGTTCTGCGCACGCCTTAAAACCAGCGCGATCTGTGGTATAAGGCCGGCCTCCCTTCGCTTCAGGATTTCGTCTTGAGCCATTCGCTCGATCTTTCCCGCGCGTCCGCGCCGGCCGTTTCGGCCCCGGTCAATCTCAGTGGATTGACGCGCGCGGGCCTGCGTCAGGCGCTGATCGACGCGAACGTCTGTCCGCCGGAAAAGGCGAAGATGCGGGCCAGTCAGATCTGGGGCTGGATCCACCATTACGGCGTCACCGACTTCGCCACGATGAGCAATGTCGCCAGGGACATGCAGGCGAAGCTGGCCGAGCATTTCACCCTCGCCCGCCCCGAGATCGTCGAGCGTCAGGTGTCGAAGGACGGCACCCGCAAATGGCTGATCCGCACCGCGCCGGGCATCGAGATCGAGACCGTCTACATCCCTGACGTCGGCCGCGCCGGCGCCCTGTGCGTGTCGTCGCAGGTGGGCTGCACGCTGAACTGCACCTTCTGCCACACCGGCACCCAGAAGCTGGTCCGCAACCTGACCGCCGCCGAGATCGTGGCGCAGGTTCAGGTCGCGCGCGACGATCTGGAAGAATGGCCGTCGCCCAAGGAAGACCGCCGACTGTCGAACATCGTCTTCATGGGCATGGGCGAACCGCTCTACAATCTGGACCACGTCGCCGACGCCATCGACATCATCAGTGACAACGAAGGCATCGCCCTGTCCCGCCGCCGGATCACCGTCTCGACCTCCGGCGTCACGCCCCAGCTCGACGCGCTGGGAACCCGGACGCAGGCCATGCTTGCGATCAGCCTGCACGCCACGAATGACGCCCTGCGTGACGTGCTGGTGCCGCTGAACAAGAAGTACAATCTCGAACAGCTGATGGCGGGCATCCGCGCCTATCCGGGCATCTCGAACGCCCGGCGGGTGACGTTCGAATACGTGATGCTCAAGGGCGTCAACGACAGCCCGGAAGAAGCCCGCGCCCTGCTGAAGCTGATCGAGGGCATCCCGGCCAAGGTGAACCTGATCCCGTTCAACCCCTGGCCCGGCACCGACTATGAGTGCTCGGACTGGAAGACCATCGAACGCTTCGCCGCCATCCTGAACAAGGCCGGTTACGCCTCCCCCATCCGCACTCCGCGCGGACGGGACATCCTGGCCGCCTGCGGGCAGCTGAAGAGCGAGAGCGAGAAGGTCAGGGCGTCGGCTCTGCGGAAGGCGGAGCAGGGCACCGCCGAGGCCGCGTAACGCGCCGATATCTTTGTTGATCGACTGTGGCGCCCCGGCGCTTGCGGATTGAGGCGTAAACCGGGCAATCGGAGGTGGAACACCACTCCGGAACCCGCATGACCGCCCCTGACGTCAACAGCGTGCTCGACAGCGCAGAGGTGCAGGCGTTTGCGACCGGGTTTCCGACGACGCTGGCGCATCTCGGCGTGACGCTCGCCCTGCTGGGCGTGGGGGCGACGCTCTATATGCTGATGACGCCGTGGAAGGAGATCGACCTCGTTCGTCAGGGCAACGCCGCGGCCGCGCTGGCGCTGGCGGGGGTGCTGGTGGGGCTGGCCGCGCCGCTGGCGGTCAGTCTCAGCGTCTCGACCTCAATCAAGGACATCGTCGTCTGGGGCGTGGCGACGGTGGCGCTGCAGCTGCTGGTTTTCAGGTTGGTCGACATGGTGCTGCACGGCCTGGCCCAGCGTATCCGCGAGGGGCAGGTCGCGGCGGCCGTCGTGCTGGTGGGCGCCAAGCTGGCGACGGCCCTGATCCTCTCCGCCGCCCTGACGGGCTGAGCCCATGCGGCGATTGCCCGACTGGTTGATCTACGGTCTGGTGGTGGCCGTGCTGGTCGGTGCGTCCCTGAGCCGGCGCGAGAACGCCGATCCCGCCCCGCCGCCCGACGACGCAGAAGACGACGGCGCCCTGTTGGGTCCCGTCACGCCGTTCGACCCATCGGTGACCGTGATGGCGCCGGACATTCCCTTCCAGCCGTCCGCGGGAACCGCTTTTTCGATCGCGCGCAGCGGCCGGTGGGTCACTGCGCGGCATGTGGTTGAGGGCTGTCCTCGACCGGCCATCGTGGTGGCCCCGGATCGGGCGGTCGCGGCGGACGTCCGGCTGGCGTCGCGGGCGGACATCGCCTTGCTGCTGACCGATGGCGGACCGCCGGCGGTGCCGGTGGTGGTCGGGCCCACGCTGCGGGAAGGCCAGCGCGGCTTCCACCCCGGGTACCCGCAAGGCAAGCCCGGCGAGGTGGCGTCGCGCCTGCTGGGCCGCGAGACCCTGAAGGTCCGGGGGCGCAACGCCCATGACGAGCCGGTGCTGGCGTGGGCGGAGGTGGGGCGGACCAAGGGACTGGGCGGCACGCTGGCCGGCCTGTCCGGCGGACCGGTGCTGGACCGTCAGGGCCGGGTCGTCGGGGTGACCATCGCCGAAAGCCCCCGGCGCGGCCGCATCTATACGACCGCTCCGGACACCTTCGGTCCCGCCATTCGCGGCGTGCAAAGCCCGGACGAGCCGGTCAACGGCCGCCGGATCGACACCGACAACTACGGCAAGGTGGCGAACGACCTGAGACGGGATCTGCAGGTCGCCCAGGTCGTCTGCCTGTCAGCCAAAGCCTAGCGCAGCGCGGCCGCATCCAGGTTCAGGTCCGTCAGCTTGATCACCTCGAGGTTCGGGTATTTGGCCCGAAGGCCTTCGAGGAAGACCGAGGCGTCGCCGACGATCACCAGACTGGCGTTCGCGGCGGGCAGGTGCTCGGCGAAGGCCGCCTGAACCTGCTGCGGCGTGATGGCCTCCACCTTGCCGGCGTAGGCGGCCAGTTCGCTCATCGGCAGATCATAGAGCGCCAGCCCGGCGACCACGCCGCCCAGACCGTCAACGGTCTCGAGCGAGCTGCCGAAGCCGCCGGTCAGGATGGCTTGACGGGTGGTCATCTCGCTGGCGGTCGGCTGGCTGTTCGACAGGCGACCGATTTCGGCGAGCACCAGATCGGCGACCTCGACGGCCGCGTCATTGCGCGTCTGGGCCGAGGCCACGAAGGCGCCCTCGTCGGCGCGGATGCCGAGGTTCGAGCGTGTGCCGTAGCTGAGACCACGCTTGATCCGGATCTCCTGATTGAGGCGCGAGGTGAAGCTGCCGCCCAGCAGGGTGTTGCCCAGCGTCAGAGGGAAGTAGTCCTCATCGCTGCGGGCGATGCTGCGCATGGCGGCGTAGACGGCGGCCTGCCCGGCGCCCGGCTGGTCGATGACCACAACACGCGGCGTGGCGGCGGCCCCGGCTGGATCGCTCTGGGCGGCGGGGGCGGGGCCGGCGGCGCGCCAGTCGCCGAAGGCCTGTTCCGCGAGGGTACGGGCCTGTTCGACCGTGATGTCGCCGGAGAAGACCAGCTTGGCGGTCTCGGGGCGATAGCGGGCTGCGTGGAAGGCGGTCACATCCTCGCGGGTTAGACCCGGGATGGAGGTCAGGGTGCCCCCCGAGGGCGCGCCATAGGGAGCGTCGCCATAGACCACCCGACCGGCGGCCGCGGCGGCCACGGGGCCGGGCGAGCTCAGCGCCACGCGCAAGCCGTCCAGCGTCTGGTCGCGCTGACGTTCGACCTCTTCCGCGGCGAAGTCAGGGCGGCGCACCAGATCGGCCATCAGGCTCATGGCGCGCGGGAAAACATCGGCCGGGGCGTTGGCGAAGACGTTGGTGAAGTCGGGGCCGGACGAGGCGCCGATCTGCGCGCCCAGTTGTTCGATCTCGGCGGCGATCTCGGGCGCCGAGCGGCCGGCGGCGCCCTGGGTCAGCAGACCTGAGGTCATGACCGCCAGACCCGACTTGCCGCCGTCGTCGGCCGACCCGGCGTCGAGGCCGAGGCGGGCGGAGATCAGAGGCAGACCCGGCTTGCGGGCGACATAGACTTCAAGCCCGTTCGACAGGGTGAAGGTCTCGACCGCGGGCGTGGCCGGGTCGACGGCCGGGCCGGCTTCGGGAATGGCCGTACGCTGGCCCTCGGGCAGAAGCTCGAAGATCTGGCCGACGGGGGCGAGGTCTGCGACCTTGACCGGCGCTTCCACATCGACCGCTTGGGCGGTGACCGGATGCTGGTCGTCCGCCTTCAGATAGCGGATGGTGATCGCGCGGTCGTCGGTCAGATAGCGGCGGGCCACGCGCTGGATATCGGCGATTGTCACTGCCTGCAGGGCGGCGATCTCGGCGTCGGCGGCGGCGGCGTCGCCGGTGTTGATCAAGGACCAGCCCAGCACATTGGCGCGATCCTCGACCGTCTCCCGCTCACGCAGGGCGCCAGCGACCAGCTCGTTCTTGGCCTCGGCCAGTTCGGCGGCGGTGACCGGCTGGTCGCGCAGGCGGGCGGCCTCGGCGCGGAGGGACGCGATGCCGGCGTCGGGACCCTCGCCCTCGGCCATGATGGCGTAGGCGGTCACGGCGCCGGCCTGCTGGCTGGCGTCGAGGCTGGAGGCGGCCTGGGTGGCGATCTTTTGATCATAGACCAGCGCGCGATACAGGCGTGAGCTCTCGCCCGTCGACAGGATGCCGTCCAGCACGGTCAGGGCTGCGCGGTCCGGATCGCCGTAGCGCACCGCCGGCCAGGCCAGCACCACCGCGGGCAGCGGCACGTTAGGCGCATAGAAGGTCGCCTCGCGTGGCCCGGTCGGCTCGGGCTCGCGCACGTCATTGGCGGGCAGCGGGCGGTCAGGGTTCTTCAGCGGTGCGAAATACTGGTCGATCCAGCCGTCCAGCTGGGCCTGATCGAAGTTGCCCGCGACGATCAGATAGGCGTTGTCCGGGCGGTAATAGGTGGCGTGGAAGCGGCGCACGTCCTCGATGGTCGCGGCGTCCAGGTTCTCTATCGAGCCTATGGTCGAGCGGCGATAGGGGTGCTGCTGATAGATGGTGGCGGGCACGAACAGGCTGAACAGGCGGCCGTAGGGGCTGGCCAGTACGCCTTGGCGGTACTCCTCCTTGACGACGTCGCGCTCGCTCTCGAACACGCTCTCATTGACGACCAGCGAGCCCAGCCGGTCGGCCTCGGCGAAGATCAGGCGCTGCAGGTGATTGGCGGGAACCGTCTCGTGGTAGGCGGTGACGTCGTCGGAGGTGAAGGCGTTGTTGTTGCCGCCCACGTCCTCGGTCAGGCGGTCGAACGTCTCGTCCGGGAAGTTCTTCGTCGCCTTGAACATCAGGTGTTCGAACAGGTGGGCGAAGCCGGAGCGGTCTTCGGGATCGTCCTTGGACCCCACCTTGTACCAGATCTGTACCGTCACGTTCGACGTGGACGTATCGCGCGAGGTGTAGACCTTCAGACCGTTCGGAAGGGTCCGCTCCTGGAAGCCCAGCGGCGGCACCGCCACGGACGTTCCGGCGACGGGCTGCTGGGCGAAGGCCGGCGCAGCGGCGGGCAGGCCGAGCAGCAGGGCGGACGCGGCGACGGTGAGGATCAGGCGGGACTTCATCAGGCAGGGCTCCGGACGCCCGACCAAGCGGGCGACGCGAACCCTATCAGGGCCGCGCGGGGCCGCACCTTACGGAAAGGTAATGTCAGTCCAGCCGCAGGGCCTCGGCCAGCAGGCGCGCCTCGCTGGCCCGGCTGGAGCCCTTGCGCCAGGCGACGACGATCTCGCGCCGGGGCGCTTTGGCGGAAATGGAGCGCACGACGACGCCGGGCATATCCGCCAGCCCGGCCCGCACAGCCATCTCGGGCAGGAAGCTGACGCCGAGGCCGGAGGACACCATCTGCACCAGCGTATGCAGGCTTGTCGCGGCGAAGACGTCGTCGCCCTTGGGCGGGTCGATATCGAACGCGGCCAGCGCCTGATCGCGCAGGCAGTGGCCGTCCTCCAGCAGGATCAGGTCCTCGGCCTTCAGCGAACCGGCGGGGATGGGTCCGGTCCCGGCGAGCGCATGGCCGACCGGCGCGGCGGCCAGGATCTCGTCGTCTCCGATGCGGGCGTGGTCGATGCCGGAGGCGGTATAGGGCAGGGCGATCACCGCGGCGTCCAGTTGACCGGCCTTCAGGGCCTTGACCAGATTGGGCGTCAGATCCTCGCGAATGAACAGGCGAAGCTGCGGATAGGCTTCGCGCATCGGCGGCAGTTTGGCGGGCAGCAGGAAGGGGGCGACGGTGGGTATGACGCCCAGCCGGAAACGGCCCGACAGCGGCTTGCCGGCGTTGCGCGCGGCCTCGACCAGATCTTCGGTGCGGGCCAGCACGTCCTCGGCACGCTGCACGGCTTCGGCGCCGACGGCGGTCAACTGGACCTGCCCGCGCGTGCGCTCGACGACCGGCGCGCCGAGGATCTTCTCCAGTTCCTGCACGCCCGCCGAGAGGGCGGGCTGGCTGACGTGGGCGGCTTCGGCCGCGCGACTGAACGAGGCGTGCTCGGCAAGAAGCTTGAGGTACTGGAGCTGTCGGAGCGTCGGAAGCATGCGCCCGACATAGGGCGTGGCTATGCCGAAAGCCATGACGATCTGCGCGACCTATGAAGTCGGTCCTCCACGACGGCGCCGTGGAGGACCGGATTTCTCAAACGGCCGCCGTGCCGAACTCTTCTTCCAGCGTCACGTCGAAGCGGTCGGCGTTCATGACCTTGGTCCATGAGCCGATGAAGTCCCGGACGAACTTCTCCCCGGCGTCGGACGAGGCATAGACCTCGGAGAGGGCGCGCAGCTGGGAGTTGGAGCCGAACACCAGATCGGTTCGCGTCGCCGTCCAGCGCTCCTCGCCCGTGTCGCGGTCCGAGCCAACGAAGACCTCGTCGCCCCGGTCAGAGACCTCCTTCCACGCTGTCCGCATGTCCAGCAGGTTGACGAAGAAGTCGTTGGTCAGCTGCCCCGGACGATCGGTGAAGACCCCATGCTTCGAGTTGCCGTGGTTGGCGCCCAGCACCCTCAGACCGCCTACGAGCACCGTCATCTCCGGCGCGGTGAGGCCGAGCAGCTGCGCCCTGTCGACCAGAAGCTCCTCGGTTGGCACATTGAAGCGCACCGACAGATAGTTACGGAAGCCGTCGGCTTTGGGCTCCAGCACCGCGAAGCCTTCGACATCGGTCTGCTCGGCAGAGGCGTCGGTGCGGCCCGGTGTGAAGGGAACCTCGACCGAATGGCCCGCTGCCCTTGCCGCCTGCTCGATGCCGACGGAGCCGCCGAGCACGATCAGGTCGGCGATGGAGACGGTCGTCCCCGAGGCGGCCTTGATGTCCTCATAGACCTTCAGGACCCTCGCCAGTTTGGCGGGCTCGTTGACCTCCCAGTCCTTCTGCGGCGCCAGACGCAGGCGTCCGCCATTGGCGCCGCCCCGGTGATCCGAGCCGCGATATGTCACGGCCGAGGCCCAGGCGGTGGTGACCAGTTCGGTGACCGAAAGGCCCGAGGCTGCGATCCTGTCCTTCAGCGCCTTGATGTCGCCGGCGCTGATGACCGGTCCGGTGCGCGCCGGGATCGGGTCCTGCCAGATCAGGTCCTCGGCTGGAACCTCCGGCCCGAGATAACGGGACTTCGGCCCCATGTCGCGGTGGCACAGCTTGAACCAGGCGCGGGCGAAGGCGTCGGCGAAGTAAGCTGGATCGGCGCGGAACTTCTCGGAGATCGCGCGGTAGGCCGGGTCGACCTTCAGCGCCATGTCGGCGGTGGTCATCATGGTCGGCACCTTGCGGTGCGGACTGTGGGCGCCGGGCGCCAGGGTCTCTTCCGGATTGCCGACGGGCTGCCACTGTTTCGCGCCTGCGGGGCTGCGGACCAGCTCGTACTCGTGGTCCAGCAGCATGGCGAAGAAGCTGTTGTCCCACTGGGTCGGCGTGGGGGTCCATGCGCCTTCGAGGCCCGAAGTGATGGTGTGGTCGCCCATGCCGCTCTCGTGGCCGGACTGCCAGCCCAGACCCTGCTGGGCGATGTCGGCGCCTTCGGGGTCGGCGCCGACCTTGGACGCGTCCCCCGCGCCGTGGGCCTTGCCAAAGGTGTGGCCGCCGGCGGTCAGGGCCACGGTCTCCTCGTCATTCATGCCCATGCGGGCGAAGGTCTCGCGCATGTCGCGCGCGGACTTCAGGGCGTCGGCGCTGCCGGCGGGACCTTCCGGATTGACGTAGATCAGGCCCATCTGGATCGCGGCCAGCGGGCTCTCCAACGCCTTGCCTTCTTCCTCGTCGATACGGGTGGCGCCCAGCCACTCCTCCTCGGTGCCCCAGTAGACGTCCTTTTCGGGCTCCCAGACATCCGCCCGGCCGCCGCCGAAGCCAAACACCGGCCCGCCCATGCTCTCGATGGCGACGTTGCCGGCGAGGATCATCAGATCCGCCCACGACAGGTTGGCCCCATACTTCTGCTTGATCGGCCACAGCAGGCGCCGCGCCTTATCGAGGTTGCCGTTGTCCGGCCAGCTGTTCAGCGGTGCGAACCGTTGCTGGCCCGCGCTGGCCCCGCCGCGGCCATCACCGGTTCTGTAGGTGCCGGCCGAGTGCCAGGCCATGCGGATGAAGAAGGGGCCGTAGTGACCATAGTCCGCCGGCCACCACGGCTGGCTGTCGGTCATCAGGGCGGTCAGGTCGCGTTTGACGGCGGCGTAGTCGAGCTTCTTGAACGCCTCGCCGTAGTTGAAGTCGTCGCCCATCGGATCGCCCGACCGGCCCTGCTGGTGCAGGATGTCCATGGTCAGATGGTTCGGCCACCAGTCGCGATTGGTCCGGCCCAGCAGGGTCCGCAGCGCGGCCGCTTCCTTCTTCGGATCGTTCAGGGGCGTGGGTCCGCCAGCGTTTCCGTCCATCTTTTCCTCCTGCCGCTCTTACGGCGATGCAGGCACCCTAGGCCCGGAAACGGGGCGAGGGAAAATCGATAAACTTTTCGATCGGGAACAGAAAAACTTATAGCGAGTTCAGCCCGCCGCGATCAGGGCTTCCAGTCCTTCCCGCCAGCTGGGATATTTCGGACGCCACCCAAGCTCGGCCTTGGCGCGGGCGTTCGAGAGGCGTTTGGAGTCCAGATAGAACCGTCGCATGGCGTCCGACACCGAGGGATCGTCGAGGTCGACCTCGGGCGGGCGCGGCAGGCCAAGGCGTTGGGCGGCGAAGGCCATGACCACATCGGCGGGCGCGGGCTCGTCGTCGCACAGGGTGTAGGCGGCGCCCGGCCTGGGCCGGTCCATGGAGACGAACAGACCCGACACGGCGTCGTCCAGATGGATGCGGTTGAACACCTGCCCCGGCTTGCGGACCAGTCGCGCCGAGCCGTCGCGTAGCTTGTCCAGCGGCGAGCGGCCGGGGCCGTACAGGGCCGGCAGTCGGAAGATCTGGACGGTCAGGCCCATGCCGCGTCCGGCGTCCAGCCAGTCGCGCTCGGCCCGCACGCGGCGTGCGCCCTCCAGCGAGGCGGCGTTCAGCTCGTCATCCTCGAACGCCCACCCGCCGTCGCGGTCGCCATAGACGGCGGTGGACGACACATAGCCGATCCAGTCGGGATAGGCGCCAGCGGACGCAAGAGCGGGCTCCAGCGCCTTCAGGCCTGGACAGCCGCCGGGTCCGGGCGGTGCGGTGACAAGTATGGCGGATGCTCCAGCCACGGCCGCCGCCAGCGCCATGTCGTCCGCGGGATCGACGGCGCGGAGCCCTTCAGCCTCGAACGCGTAGCGGGTGTCTGCGTCACGGCTGGTCAACAGGGCCGAGCCGCCCCGGCGCACGGCCTCGCGTGCAGCCGCCTGTCCCAGCCAGCCGCCGCCGAAGACAAGGAGGGACGGCCGCTCCGTCACGCAGTCCGGGCCTGACGCTCAGACGCTGGCGACGGGGTCGGTTCGGCCTTGATGGCCTCGGCCCGCTTGCTGTTCCAGCTGGAGACACAGGGGATTTTCGAGCGGTCGGCGCGGTCGGCGTAGCGGCGGGCGATCTCGGTCACGTCCTGCATCAGGCCCTCGGCGAGGGTGATCGGCTTCAGGCCGAGCTCGCGGAACTGGTCGTTGGCCACGACGAGTTCGTTCTCGTCGGCCTCGAGGCGGGGATTGGCGACGTTGTGAACCTCGGCGCCGGTCATGTCGGCGACCATCCGGGCCAGATCGCGCACCCGACGGCTCTCGGTCATCTGGTTGAGAATCTTCACCCGCTCGCCCGACTTCGGCGGATTGTCCAGCGCCAGCTCGACACAGCGCACCGTGTCCTGGATGTGGATGAAGGCGCGGGTCTGGCCGCCCGAGCCGTGGACGGTCAGCGGATAGCCGACCGCCGCCTGCATCAGGAACCGGTTCAGCACCGTGCCGTAGTCGCCGTCATAGTCGAAGCGGTTGATCAGCCGTTCGTCCTTGCGGGTCTCTTCGGTCTGGGCGCCCCAGACGATGCCCTGGTGCAGGTCGGTGATCCGCAGGCCGTCATTCTTGGCGTAGAACTGGAAGAGCAGGGCGTCCTGCGTCTTGGTCATGTGGTAGATCGAGCCCGGGTTCGGCGGGAACAGGATCTCCTGCTCGGTTGGGCCGAAGTCAGTATCGACCGTGATCTTCAGGTAGCCTTCCGGAATGCGCAGGCCGGCCGTGGTGTAGCCATAGACGCCCATGGTCCCGAGGTGGGCCAGATGGACGTCGCGCCCACTCTCCACGATGGCCGCCAGCAGGTGATTGGTGGCGTTCAGATTGTTGTCGACGGTGTAGAGCTTGTGCCGGGCCGACTTCATCGAATAGGGCGCGGCCCGCTGCTCGGCGAAGTGGACGACGCTGTCGGGCGCCCAGTCGCGGATCAGGGCGACGAGGCGATCGAACTCCTTGCCGACCGTCATATTGGTGAACTCGATCGTGCGGCCCGACACCTCGGCCCATGCGGCGATCCGCTCGCCCATGGTGCGGATGGGCGTCAACGACTGGACTTCAAGCTCGTTATCGATGTTCCGACGGCTGAGGTTGTCGACGATCATCACGTCCCAGCCGCGCGCGGACAGGTGCAGCGCCGTCGGCCAGCCGCAGAATCCATCGCCTCCAAGCACAAGAACGCGCATGGCTTTACCCTTCTTAATTCCCTCACATCCTGCCTAGACCAGGTCGGACCGGGCGCAAAGCGTCAGCGACGCCGCGCCCGCCACTGCTCACGGCTCTGGCCCCAGCGATAGACCGGGACGCCCTCGAAAGGCGGCGGCAGTCGGGTCGGGCCCAGATTGGTCGAGCCCAGGCGTTCGGCCAGTCGCTGCGACGGCGTGTTCTCGGGATCAATGCAGTGGATGACGTCGGTCCAGCCCAGCACATCGAACGCATAGTCCAGCGCCGCCGTGGCCGCCTCGACGCCATAGCCCTTGCCCTGCGCGTCCGGATGCAGGCCCCAGCCGACCTCAGTTCCCGGCCAGCCCAGCGGCGTCCACGGCCCGATCCGGCCGAGCCACAGACCGCTCGACTTCTCGATCAGCGAGAACATCGCCACGCCCGTCAATGTCCATGCACCCGACATGGTCATGAAGCCCCGCCACGCCGCCTCGGCCGGCTGGGGACCGCCGATGAAGCGCGCGGCCTCGGGGTCCGCCATCATCTCGGCCCAGCGCGGGAAGTCGTCCATCGCCGTCGGGCGCAGGATGAGGCGTTCGGTCTCGATCGTCGGTCCGCTCAAAGGAAATACTCCTGCTCGAGTTCGTACTGGCTGCCGTCGTGGGCCAGCACGCTGGAATAGAGGCCGAAGCGATCGACCCGGATCGGCGGCGAGTGCAGCAGGTTGTGGCCGGTGATCCAGGCGCCGATCCGGTCGGGATTGGTCTGGGTCTTGAGATAGGCCAGCGTCACATGCGGGCGATAGTCGCGCTTCTCCATGACGACGCCCGCGCGTTCGCCAGCCGCGCGGCAGCGGTTGGCCAGCACCGACAGACGCTCGCTGCGTTCGACGCCGGCCCAGAGGGTATGGCTCCGGTGGCTGTCGCCGAACGCGCCGACGCCGGACAGGGCGATCTCGAATGCACCGCCGGTCGCCGCGCGCTGAAGCTCGCTCGCCAGATCATCGGCGCGGCGTTCGTCGACCTCGCCGTAGAAGGCCAGCGTCACATGCAGCTGTTCGCCGCTGCGCCACTTCGCGCCGGGCAGGCCGGACTGGCGGCGCGCCAGCGTCTCGGCGACGTCGTGGGGGATCGGCAGGGCGGTGAACAACCGGATCATGCGACGGTTGGTAGCGCCCCGGAACGCGTCGCCCAAGTCCGGTTTTCCTTGCGGGAAGCCGGGGCGCGCCCGATATTCACGCAAAGGTCGGCATTCGCCCGATCGAACGGAGGACCGAACTCGCCATGAGCGACTTCAATAATGGCTACGCCCGCCCGCTGCCCGGCAGCGCCGACATGTCGACGGATGCGGGCCTGCGCAGCTTCATGCTGGGCGTTTACAACAAGGTGGCTCTGGGCCTGCTGGTCTCGGCGGTTCTGGCCTACATCACCGGCTCGTACCCGCCCGTGCGCGACCTGCTGTTCTCGACAGCGGTATTCCCAGACGGCGTGACCCGCCTGACCGGCTACACGGTGCTGGGTATGATCGTCGCCTTCTCGCCGCTGGTCGTGTTGCTGGGCTCCAACTTCGTGATGAAGAACCCGACGGCCGCGACCGCGGGCGGCCTTTACTGGCTGATCGTGGCGCTTATCGGCGCCTCGATGGGTACGGTGGTGCTCGTCTACACCGGCGCCTCGGTGGTTCAGACCTTCCTGATCACGGCTGCGGCCTTCGGCGCGCTCAGCCTGTTCGGCTACACGACCAAGAAGGACCTGACCGGAATGGGCAGCTTCCTGATCATGGGCGTGATCGGCCTGATCATCGCCTCGGTCGTGAACATCTTCCTGCAGAACTCGATGATGCAGCTGATCATCAGCGTTCTGGGCGTGCTGATCTTCGCGGGCCTGACCGCCTATGACACCCAGCGGCTGAAGATGACCTACTACGCGCTCGGCGGTAACCAGAACGCCATGGGCGTGGCGACCAGCTACGGCGCGCTGAGCCTGTACATCAACTTCATCAACATGTTCCAGTTTCTGCTGGCGCTGTTCGGCGGCCGTCGCTGATCGATTGAAGTTGCGAAAACTGAAGAGGGCCCGGAGCGATCCGGGCCCTTTTTCTATTCCACGACGGTGAAGCGGCCGCTGTCGAAGACGCGCAGCACCTGCGCCAGTTCGCGCCCCCGGCGCAGGATCACCCCGCCCTCGCCGATCACCGCCCACTGACCCTGTCTGAGGCGCAGCGCGGGACGCTTCTCGATGCGATAGGCCGGCGCGTCGCCCGAGCGGCGGAAGACGGCGAATTCGGCCACGTCCTTGTGGCCCAGCATGGCGTAGTCGCGCCACTCGCCCGAGGCGACCATGCGCCCGTAGACCCGCAGTATCTGGTCTAATTCGCGCCGGTCGAAGAAGACCGGACCAGGCAGGGGATGCGCGTCGGCGGCGTCGCTCATGGACTGAAGTTAGGACGAACCTTGAGAAACGCCAGCATCGAACACTGTCATCTGAACTGTGTCTTCGCGACCTCGTCGTAAAGAAATCGTCGGGAACACGAAATCGCCTCGGTTCGGCCCATCCAGCGCCCCCTTGGAGGGCGACATCGAACTCATCGGCTCGTCGGAGTTCGGAACGGTTCCGGATCCTGAACAGCCCCCCCAGCCCCCCTGGATTGTTCCATCAAGGGCTCTGGCGGGCCGGTGCTTCCTCCAAGCGAGACGCCCGCTCCGCCACCCTCCCCCCTCCGGCCGAGCGGGCGTTTTGCTGTCCGGGCCTCAGCTTCCCAGCGTGATCTCGACGGTCTCGTCGCCGCGGCTGACGGACAGCGTCCGCGATCCCTCGGAACCCAACGCCGTCGCCAGCGCCTGAAGATCGGCGGACGCGCCGTCGACAGAGCGGATGACGTCGCCGGCCGTCAGGCCTGCACGCGCCGCTTCTGACCCGCCCTCGACCGCGAAGACCTGCAGGCCATCGGCGCCGGGGCGGACGTTGAGACCGCGGGCGATCAGGGCGTCGGCCCCCACGATCACGCCCGTTCCCCCGGAGTCCCGCACCACCAGCGACGCCCGGCTCTCGCGGCCGTCGCGCAGATAGACGATGGGCAGGGTCGCGCCGGGATCCGCGATGCCGATGGTGGCGGCCACGGTGCCGGCGTTGGAGACCGAGCGGTTCTGAATGCGGGTGATGATGTCGCCCTTCTTCAGGCCGGCGGCTTCGGCCGAAGACCCGGGCGCTACGTCCTCGACCACGGCGCCGCGCACGATTCCCAAGCCCAGATCGCGGGCGCGCATGGCGTTCAGCGAGCCGAGGATGGCCCCCGTCACGCCGCGCTTCACCGACCCGGTCGCGCGCAGCTGGCCGGTCACATACATCAGGATGCGGCTGGGCACGGCGAAGGCGATGCCATCGTTGCCGCCGCCCATGCCGCCGGACAGGATAGAGGTGTTGATGCCGATCAACCGGCCCCGGCTATCCAGCAGCGGCCCGCCGGAGTTGCCCGAGTTCACCGCGGCGTCGGTCTGGATATAGTCCTCGATCCGGTCGCCCATGCCCGAGCGACCGAGGCCGGAGATGACACCCATGGTCAGGGTCTGGTCCAGACCCAGCGGATAGCCGACCGCGAAGGCGAGATCGCCGGTGCGCAGGGAATCTGAATCCGCCACCTCGATCTGGGACAGGTTCAGCGTCCGGTCGCCCGGCTCGATCTTCAGCACAGCCAGATCCGTCGCCTTGTCCGTTCCCACGAGGGTGGCGTCGAAGATGCGGCCGTCGGTCAGGTCGACCGTGAACTTGGCGCCGCCCTCGACCACGTGGTTGTTGGTGACGACGATGCCTTCGCGGGCGTCGATCACGGCGCCCGAACCTGAGGAGATCGGCTTGGGTTCGGCGCCTTCGGAAGACGGGCCCTGCGACTGGCCCAGCGTCGTCACCTGCACCACCGCCGGCAGGGCCTGCTCCAGTCCGCTGGCGAAGGTGAAGACCCCGCGTCGTGCGTCGTAGGGAATGGGAGGCTGCGCCGGCTGCGTCTGGGCCTGAGCGGTCGTCAGCGGAACCGCCGCCGCAAGGGCGAGGAGGGACAGGCCGAAAATGCGACGCATGAAATTCTCTCTGGCTGGTTCCGCAGCCTAGCGCGGGAAACGCGCCGTGACGACAGCCCCCGGACGCGCGTCATCAATCGTCATGGCCGCGCCGTGCCGGCGCAGGATGGCCTGCACGAACGCCAGTCCCATGCCGTGGCTTTCACGGCCCTGTGACTGGCTGGCGGCGACGGCGGCGGAGGGGTCGTCCAGAACCGAGGCGTCGAAGCCTGGCCCCTGATCGGCGACCGTGACCCGCGCGCCGTCCGCATCGTCGGCGACGGTCAGGGTGATGACGCCGCCCGGCGGCGAATACTTCAGAGCGTTGTCGACCAGATTGGCCAGAGCCCGCTGCAAGAGGGAATGGACGCCCAGCACGGCGACCGGCGCCGCCTCGACCCGGAACGCTACGCCCCGCTCCTCAGCGAGGGGTTCGTACAGTTCGCAGGTCTGCTGGATCAGAACGTCCAGCCGAACGCTCTCAAAGGTCCAGGCCTCCCCGTCTCTCAGCGCCATCGCCTCGGTCATCGCCCGGGACAGGCGCGCGAGATCGCGCCGCGCCTCGTCGGCTAGCGCGCGGGTTTCGGGATTATCGTCCGCATCCTTCATCTGCTCGAGCCGGGCTGAGGCGCGGGCCAGCGGCGTGCGGAAGTCGTGGGCCATCTGGTCGGCGGAATCACGCATCCACCGAACCAGCTCCTCCAATCGGTCCAGCGTGCCGTTCACATGGCCGGTCAGTTCCGTCAGCTCCGGCGCCAGCGCGGTCTCCGGCGCCCTTATCGAAAAGTCGCCAACGGCGGCGCGGTCCAGCGCGCGGCTGACTTCGGCCACGGCGCCCGTCAGACGACGGCGTGCGAAGGTGGCGGCCGTCAAACCGATCGCAGCCAGCAGCACCGCGACGCCAATCAGCACGGCGGCGGCCAGACCCCAAGCCGCGCCCGACGGCTCGACTACCCGGCCGACGATGAGGTCCAGCGCGCCGATCCGGCGTTTGACCGCGACCACCTCGACCGCCCGGGACGGGCAGAGGTCGCCGCGCCGCAGGTTCAGCACCCAGACGCCGTCGCCGAGCCGGCGCGCACGCTCGCCCCGGGCCGTCTCCAGAGCCACCAGACCGGCGGGCTTGCCGACCGGCGCACGGATGAAGCGCACGCCCGATCCACCGCGTCCGGTGCGACAGGTCTGTTCAATCGTGCGGGCGTCGCGCTCGGGCCCGCTCTGGAAGGCGGCGAGGTAGGCGGACAGGAAGGCCGCATCCGCCTCGGTCAGGCTGCTGGCGCTCAGTGCGGCTTCCGATCCCAGCTTTTCGGCAAGGGCGCTGTAGTCGTCGAGCGCGGCCAGCGCCGCCTGCTGGCGCTGGTCTGCCCGGACGGCGGCGCCGGTGACGAGGAGCGACCCGGCGAGAGCGGCGGCGGCCAGCACCGCCATCCCGGCCGCCAGCTGGGTCGAGGTGCGTCGTCCCAGCCAGCCGCGCAGTCGTCTCAACATGGGAGGATCAGCCGGCCAGGGCCGACAGGTCGCGGAACACCAGACTCTGGCTGCGCGCCGAAACGATCAGCGGATGCATGGCTTCGCCCAGCTCCGGCGCCTGCTCCTTCAGCCGGCGGCGCAGGGCGCTGATGCGGGCATCGATTATGTTGACGAAGTTCTCGGGCAGGAAGCGCCACTCGACCCAGCACCGGTCCCACAACATCGTCTTGGTGACAGGCTGTCCGCGCGCGCCCATCAGTTCCGAAACGATGGCGAACTCCAGCGGCGACAGGTCGATGATCCGCGCCGCGCCGGACGTCTCGAACCGCAGGGTGCGCGCGCCCGGCGACAGGCGCAGCGGTCCGTTTATCAGGTCTCCGCCCGCAGGCTTCGCCAGTCGTCCGGAGCGGCGCAACTGGGCCGCGATCCTCGCCAGCAGTTCCTCGTCCCCGACCGGCTTGGCCAGATAGTCGTCCGCACCGCCCAGCAGGCCCTCGACCTTTTGCCGCTCGCCGCTCAAGGCGGTCAGCATCAGTGCGGGCGCTTCGGCCGACGGGCCGCTTCCGGCGCGCAGGCGCTTCAGCGTCTCAAGCCCGTCCAGGCCCGCGGTCATGCGGTCGAGGATCACGACGTCGTAGGTCTGGTCGGCGAGAGCGGTCAGCGCGGTCTCGCCCCGGTCGAACTGATCGACGGCCACGAAGCCGGCCTTCAGCAGCCGCTCAGCCACGTGTTCCGACAGGGCGGGATCGTCTTCGAGAAGCAGGGCGCGACGCCCGGCGAAGACCTCGCCCAACTGGGCGAAGGGGTCTTCCTCCACGATTGATCGTGCGTCGCCGTCCACGGCAGGCCCTCCCTGACGCGACCACGATAGGGGAAGGTCATGGAATGACAATGGCATGCCGCGGCGATTGACCGGCCGCCGCGCCGGGCTAGGGTGCCGCCGCTCTTCGTCGGGACAGCCATGACCACCATCACTCTTCGACTTGGCCTGATCGCCTGCGGCCTGCTGTCCGTGACGGCCTGCTCCCGCTCCGAGCCGAAGGAGACCGGCCCGGTGGCGTTGCACGCGGGCGTGGTCGAGGACGGGCGTCGCGCCTTCGGTCAGTGCCGCAGCTGCCACGCGATCGAAGCCGGAGTGAATCGGGTCGGCCCGTCGCTCCATGCGGTGGTGGGGCGCAAGGCAGGCGGTGTCCCGGGTTATTCCTATTCAAAGGCGATGGCGGCGTCCGGCCTCGTCTGGACGGAAGAGGCGCTGGAATCCTACCTCGAGAATCCGCGCACCCACGTGCCCGGCACCAAGATGTCCTTCGCCGGCATCGACGACGCCCAGCGCCGCAAGGATGTCGTCGCCTACCTCAAGACCCTGTCCTGATGCCGCAGTTGACCCTCCGGAGGGAACGCGTCACCAAATAGGAAACCGGTGTCAGAGGCCGGGCCGGAGGACGCTGCATGACCGACCTGACCCGCCGTTTCGCGTTCAAGGGCGCGGCCGCCGGCGCATTGGCCGCAAGCCTCCCGGCCCTGCCGGTCCTCGCCCAGTCCCGCGACCAGATCGCTCCGTTTGGTCGCGAGCACGAAGACATGCAGTGGCGGCGCGGGATCGAGAACCAGCGCCGGGCGGATTTCGGTGACGGCCGCTTCCTCAATCCGATCATGTCGGGCGACCACCCGGACCCGTCGATCCTGAAAGACGGCGACGACTACTACATGACCTTCTCGTCGTTCGAGTCGGTTCCGGGCCTTGTCATCTGGCGGTCGAAGGATCTGGTGAACTGGACGCCGGTGGTTGCGGCCCTGAGGAAGAACATCGGCTCGGTCTGGGCGCCGGAACTCTGCAAGCACGGCGGCCGCTTCTATCTCTACATTCCTGCGCGGGGGCCGGAGTATCGCTCCAACTACGTGAGCTGGGCCGACAGCATCGAGGGGCCCTGGAGCGAGCCCGTCGATCTGAAGCTGCCCGACCACATCGATCCCGGTCACATCGTCGGCGAGGACGGCAAGCGCTACCTGTTCCTCAGCGGCGGGGACATGGTGCAGCTTTCGGACGACGGTCTGTCGACAGTGGGCGAGGTGCGCCACGTCTATGATCCCTGGCATTACCCGGAAGACTGGGTCGCCGAGAGCTTCTCGCCCGAGGGGCCCAAGCTGCTGAAGCGCGGCGACTGGTTCTACATGATCACCGCCGTGGGCGGCACGGCAGGCCCGCCAACGGGACATATGGTGGTGTCGGCGCGGTCGAAGTCGGTCTTCGGGCCGTGGGAGGATTGCCCCGCCAATCCGATCGTGCGTACCGTCGATGCGGCCGAGAAGTGGTGGTCGCGCGGTCACGCCACCCTGGTCGAGGGACCGGACGGGCGCTGGTGGAGCGTCTATCACGGCTATGAGAACGCCTACTGGACGCTGGGTCGCCAGACCCTGCTGGACCCGGTCGAATGGACCGAAGACGGCTGGTTCCGGATGACGGGCGGCGACCTGTCCCGGCCGATGCCCAATCCAGCGCGCACCGACCCGGCCGCGCCGCATGGCATGACGTTGTCGGATGACTTCACGACCGACAAGTTCGGCGTTCAATGGAGCTTCTACGATCCCGGCGCGGAAGAGAAGACCCGACTGTCCCGCGCGGATGGCGTTCTGACCGTTCAGGCCAAGGGGACGGCGCCGAAGGATTGTTCGCCCCTCACCTTTGTGCAGGGCGACCTGGGCTATGAAATCGAGGCTGAGATCGAGATCGATCCGGGCTGCACCGCCGGCTTCGTCCTGTTCTATGACCGGGCCCTCTATGCAGGCCTTGGCTTCGACGAGTCCCGGTTTGTGACGCATCAGTACGGGATGGAGCGGGGGCGTCCCGCCAACCCGCACGGGCGCCGCCTGCATCTGCGGATGACCAATGACCGCAATGTCGTGTGGTTTCACACCAGCGCGGACGGCCAGACCTGGCGCCGGTTTGATCGCCAGATGGAAGTGTCGGGCTATCACCACAACGTTCGTGGCGGCTTCATGATGTTGAGGCCCGGGCTCTACTCGGCAGGGCAGGGCGCCGCCCGTTTTCGGAACTTCAAATACCGCGCGCTCTGAAACGGCACAGCTCGTTAACCAAGGTGAACGGCGTTCGATCTGACGCCGGATCAAGTTGCGCGTCCCAAGCGTCGCAATAACGGGCTCGGGAAATCGTCAGTTCTGGTCAGTTGACGCGGGGTCCCTCGGGAGCCCGGCCATCGCAATCGGCTGATTTCGGCCCGCGAACGCTGGGAACACGGCGTTCTTCAAGGCGCGCCCGGCACTGAATACATGAATCTTTCGGCCATATTGCACTGTGCTCGCCAAAGGATTATGAGTCCGCCCGTTAAGAGTTTCTTAATCATTTCCTTCAGCCGCCTGTCCCGATTTGGGATGGCACGGGTCTTGAAGAGCTCGAGGCGAACGAAACGGGGCGGACACGGGGTCTGGACACAGTAGAGGCGAAAAGCCCGGGGCTAACCGCCCGGTCCAGTTAAGCATCTGAACAGTAATGATTACAGCGTGATCTTGGCCTGACGGGCCAAGGACGTGAGTGACGTGTGTGGTTTGGGCGACTCGCTTGAAACGCGTCTGTCGTTCGCCTGTAAGGTGAAGCTTGTTGTCTTGAAATCTACTGCGCCCAGTTTGAGGGCGCGCCGGACCCGGGGCGGTCCATTCGGGGAGGAACGATGATGGAGAGCTCGATGCGCGCTGGTCTCGCCGCCGCCATGCTGTCCGTCGTTTTCGCTGGTCAGGCGTCGGCGCTGGAACGTCCGCTTCCGACCCCCAACGACCGCACGGACATCACTTATGAAGTGACCGGCGTCATCTCGCCTCGCTGCGCGATCGATCAGGAAAGCCATCAGGCCTCGTTCGGCCAGATCCTCGATCAGCAGACAGGCGGAAATGTCGCCCGCCAGATCGACCTGTCCTTCTCGATCGACTGCAACTCGCCCTTCCAACTCCGGATGGAGTCCCAGAACGGCGGACTGTCGACGGACATGCAGGGCGCCGCGGTCTTCCGTCGCCTGATTCCGTACCAAGCCGCCCTGACCGTGGATGGCCGCCGCCGCGGGCTGGAATGCACCAGCACCCAGATGGCCGCGAGCGGCCGGGACGGCTGCAACGTCAAGTTCACCGCCGAGCGTGGCGCGAGAAACGCCGCCGGCGCCCTTCAACTTTCACTGGATGCGAGCCCCGCCCCGCTGCTGGCGGGTCGCTATCAGGACCGAATAGTCGTGCAAATCTCGCCGCTTGTTGGGGGTGACCGCGACTAGATCATGACGACGGCACTCACGCCGCCGCCATCTTGGGGCGACCCGCCCCGCACTGGAGAGATCCTTTCCGGGTCTCATTTTTGGAGAGAAGTACCATGAAGAAGTTCCTGCTCGCGGGCGCCGCTATCGCCCTGATCGCTGGTCCGGCTGCCGCTCAAGACTGGCAAGCCCAATCCTATGGCAACGACGGCGCCGCCTGGTGGGCCGTTGGCGCTGACGTCGACACCTTCTGCAAGCTGAACGCAGCGGCTCCGTCGATCAACGCCTACCGCTCGACCGCGACCCCCGGTCCGAACGGCCAGGGTGGCTCGGCTGCGAACAATGACGGCACCCTGCTGCTCGACATCCAGGAGCCGGCGACCAATACGATCCAGAACGCCTCGGCGTTCATCGTTTACGCCAACTCGCAGTGCAACACGACCTTCACTGTCACCGGCAACTCGCTGAACGGCGGCCTGCTCAACACCGAGACTACAACGACCGACACCGATTTTGTAGCTCTGGTGCCGTATAACGTTGGCGTCGAATTCGGTGCCCAGAACACCGGTGGCGCTGCCGCCGTTGGCAACTTCAGCCTCAACTGGACCCCGCAGCAAGCGACGGCCGGCGACTTCCGCTTCTCGGTTGACGTCCCCGCCGCCAACCGCCTGCTGCTGGAAGGCGAGTACAAGGACTTCCTGAAGGTCACGATGACTCCGGCCGCCTAAGGCGTCCTGAACCCAGGCTACCGCAGGGCCCGGCCCATAAGGCCGGGCCCTGTTTCTTTTTTGTTATCGGTTTCGAAAGTCCCGACAGCCCAGATTTCAGGGTCGTTCGGATGGGGGAATAAATGCGTAAGTCTCTGTGGGGCAGGATTCTGGCCGCAGCCGCGATGGGCGCAGTGCTGATGGCCACGCCCGCCAGCGCCTTGCTGGTCCAGCCGGTCTATCTGGACATGCGCGCCACGGGTGTCCGGTCCAACGCCGGCCTGCGCGTCGTCAATGATCGCAATCGTCCGGTGTCGGTCGAGGTGACCGTCAACACACTGGACCTCCCCGAGCGCGGCGCCCCTGTCTATACGCCTGTCGAGGGCGAGGACTTCCTGATCTTCCCCGCCGTCGCGAATATTCCGCCCAACGGCACCCAGATATTCCGTGTACGGTGGATCGGCGATCCAGGCCTCGCCGAAAGCAAGATGTTCGCCCTTACCACCAGCGAGTTGCCACTCGAATCCGAGGCTGAGGGCCGAGCTTCGCTGCAGCTCCTGTACGCCATTCAGACCATCGTTGGTATCGGACCCGCGAACGGGCGTGCCGATATCGAGGCCGTCAGCGCCGAGCGGGGGACCAATGATGCGGGCGTGGCCGGCGTCCGCGTCCTGTTCCGTAACGAAGGCAATCTGCACGGTCAGGTCAACGCCGCCACGATCACCGTCCGCAGTGGCGACTGGTCCCGGGACTTCGAGCCCGGCGAGGTCGCCAACGCCGTCGGTCTGGGCCTTGTGCCGAGCAACGGTCAGCGGTGGATGTTCCTGCCGGCGGACAATGTGCCGGCGACCGGTGATCTGACTGTCACCGCAGACGTGCCACGGAGGCCGTAGCACCATGGTCCGGGGGGTCTTGAGAACAGTATCGGCGTCGACCTTGATCGCCGCGCTCTGGCTCGCGCCGAACGCGGGTCTGGCGGAAACCGTGTCCTATATGCTGAACGTGGACGAGCCGATCGTCACGGCGCCGCGCGTCGCAGAAGGCCGGATCAACACATCCGGACAGTCGATCGAACTGGTCGTCCCCCTGCGCGAACGGGGGCCGCTGGGTCAGGTGTCGGTGCTCATCGGTTCGGATGACGCGGTGAAGGTGCGCGGCGCGGACCTGATCGGCCTCGTATCCCGGATCGTCACGCCGGCGGCGGTCGAACAACTCCGCAGCATTGTCGATGCAGACGGCTACATTTCGCCGGCGGCTGCACGCACCATCGGCTTCGACCTGACGTTCGACCCGGCCCTGCTCGATCTCGCGGTCTCGATCCCGGTGGAAGCGCGCCAGCGTCAGACCCTCGGGCTCGGCTTTGACTCCAGCGTGATCAATCCGACGCCGAGCGCGGACCCGGAACCGTTTTCGCTCTATCTGAACTATCGCGCGTCGCTGGATTACGTGCATGTGTCGGAAGGCGGCCGCGAGGAAGGCCTGCGGGCGCCGCGCTTCGATATCGACCTGAACGGCACCGTCGGGAAGGTCGCTTTCGAGAACCTTCTGACCGTTGATCCGGATGCGGACGAAGAGGTTCAGCGCAACGCCTCGCGCCTGATCTACGATCAGCCGGACAAGATCCTGCGCTGGACGGTCGGCGACCTTTTCCCTGAAGGCACCTCGTTCCAGAGCGCTCCCGACATCGCGGGTCTGAGCGTCCAGCGGCTGTACAGCCTGTCGCCCAGCGACCGGTTCGTGGCGTCGCGGTCGTCGCGGACGATCACCCTGCGCGAAGAGTCCAACATCGAGATCCGGGTCAACGGCGCGCTCGCCCGCACCCTGACCCTCGCTCCCGGCACCTACGACCTGCGCGACCTGCCCCTGACCCAGGGCGCAAACGCGGTCGAGATCGTGATCGAGAGCCTGTCCGGGCAGCGCGAAGTCATCCTGTTCGACTTCTTCAGCGACAACACCCTGCTGGCGCCCGGCATCGACGAATTCTACGCCGGCGTCGGCATCCAGGCGCCGCGCGAGGCGGGCCGGATCGACTATCAGGAAGAGGAGCCGGTCTTCTCAGGTTTCTATCGCCGCGGCATCACCGAACAGATCACTCTCGGCGCCAATGCGCAGGCCACGCAGGACGCCCAGCTTGTGGGCGGCGAGATGGTCTATGGCGGCCCGTGGGGTCTGACGGCGCTGGATATCGCCTTCAGCAACCGCGACGAGGGCTCGGGCTATGCCGCCCGTGTCGAGCACCGCCTGTCACGTGAAGTGCCGCAACTGGCGGGCCGCGAGACCTTCGACGTCTCGGTCGAAACACGCAGTCAGGACTTCGCCGCGATCGAGAACCTCGGCGGCGTCGACAACTACCGGCTCCAGATCGCGGCGCGTTATGCGCGGCCGTTCACCGAGACCCTGTCGGGCTCGATCGGCGGCGACTACGCCGTTGGTCGCGATCAGCTGGAAGACCGTTATGGCGCTTCGGCGTTCGCGTCCTGGCGCGTGAACTACGACACCTTGGTCAACTTCGGCGTCACCTACGCCAGCAACTCGCTGGTGGGCGCCGAGACCAACGTGTTCATCAACCTGACGCGCCGTTTCGGATCGCGGTCGACCCTGTCGGTTGGCGCGGAAAGCCAGAACGGGCTGCTGCGGGCCGGTTATTCCCGGGCGCCGGAAAGAATGCTCAACGACTGGGGCTTCAGCGCCGACGTCACGCGGACAGACGACGCCTTCGGCTTCAACGGCGCCGCCACCTACACGACCAACCGCGGCGACTTCGAAGTCGACCACTTCACCGTCTTCGACGATGCGCGCGGGGACATCAGTTCCCAGCAGACGTCGCTGCGCGCCTATGGTTCGATCGCCATGGCCGGATCGAAGGTTGGCGTCGGCCGTCGGATCTACGACAGCTTCGCGCTGGTCGACGGTCACCCGACTCTCGAAGGCCGCCGCGTCCTGATCCGGGGCGTCGAGGCGATTGAGGAAAGCGCCTATTCCGACGGCTTCGGCCCGGCGGTGGTGCCGATCGGCTCCTACTATCCGCAGACCGTGCCCTACGACGTCGAGAACCTGCCGCTCGGTTACGACCTCGGCTCGGGGCTGTTCCAGCTGTTGCCGCGCTTCCACTCCGGATACGCGCTGACGGTCGGCTCAGCCTACAACGTCACGGCATCCGGCCAGATGGTCGATCCGCAGGCCTTCCCCGTCTCGCTTCGGACCGGTGAGGCGGTCAGTCTGGATGACCCGAACGCGCCGAAGGCGGAGGTGGTCACCAACCGCTCCGGCCGGTTCGCGGTCAGCGGCCTGGCGCCCGGTCGCTGGAGGATCACCCTGCGCGGCGATCCGGCGCTGGTCTATGATATCGTTGTTCCGGAAGGTAATTTGTTCCGTGCAGGGACGATCAGTCCCTCGTCGGGAAGGAGGGTTCCATGAGCCTGTCTAAAACCGTTCTCGCCGCCGCCTCGATCTGGGCGCTTGCCGGGGCTGCCAACGCCGCCTGCGAGCTGAAGTCGATCAACGTCCCGTCGGACGGCGTCGTCATCCGCTACGACCCGTTCGATCAGGACGAGACCCGCGTCGAGGTGCCGATCCGTCTGCGCGCCGACGATTGCCGCGACGCCCGTTTCGAACTGGCCATCTCGCCCCTGGTCAACAGTCAGGGGCCTGGGCAGACCCTGCGCGCCTCGGATGGTTCGAGGACGATCGATGTCCGGCTGCTGTCTCAGGGCGGCGAGGCCCGGGTGGTCAACAACCCCATCAACGCCTTCAACTCGCCGGCTCCGGCCGGGCGGGTGACGGGGGCAGGGACCGTCAGCGGCCAGCCGCTGCGTGTGGCGCTGACCTATGGGCAGGTGGTGGCTCCGGGGCGGTATCGTGCCGAAGCGACCCTGTTCGCCCGCGTCATCGACGGCGACGGTCGGGCAGGTCAGCCGGTTGAAACCCGCTTCTACGTGGATGTCGATGTCCAGCCGTCGTTCCGTCTGGCGGCTGGCGTGGATCGTCGTCTGTTCCTCGGCGAGCTGGCCGAAGGCGTTCAGAGCGACCCCGTCAACTTCAACGCCTTCTCGAACATCGGTTACGACCTCAGCGTCCGCTCGTACCACGACTGGCGCATGACGCTGAACGGATCGCTCAGGGATGAGGCGCCCGGCGTGCCGTATGAGGTGACGCTGTCGGGACAGACCGTGAGCCGGTCTTCATCGGACGCCGTGGTGCGGTTCGCGACCCCGCCTCAAGATGGGGTCCGCAATCACCGGCTTCGCGCAAAGGCCCTGGCCTTCTCGCCGCAGCCCGCGGGCACCTATCGCGACTGGATCACGATCGAGATCAAACCCCGCGCCTAGAGCGGGGAGATCGACACCCGCATGAAGACGGGTGCGTCGGCGACGTTCAGCGACGCATTGCGCAGACGCCAGGCGCTGGTCTTGGCGCGCGCCATGCCCGAGACAACCTTCGCCTTGCCGCCGGTGTCGACCGTGGTCGTTTCACCGCCGTGCTCGAGATCACCGCCGACGACGTTCAGCAGCTCGACATTGATCGAGTAGCCGCCGCGGGTATTGCAGACCTCGCGGACCTGTCCCAGTTCGACGGCGCCGTTGACGACCGACAGGGCCATCGCTTCGTTCACTTCGGACTGGATCCGGCAGAACGGCTCGACCTGCGCCCGCAGGTGGAAACCGATCGAGGACCCGTCCGCAGCGCTGGCGGCGGTCGGGATCGCGCACAGTCCGGCGAGGCCGGCGGCGGCGATCGTGAAACGGGCAAGCTTCGGCATGAACATCGGGGTCGCCTTCTGCGTGTTGCAGGGTGACCCTACCGATCAAGATTTAAGGTTGGGCGAGCAGACAGGCTTAGCCGGAGGTGAACGTTCCGGTAAGGCGACACCGCCGCTTAACCACGCTGCTGGAGATGAGGAAGTGGCGCACCCGAGAGGATTCGAACCTCTGACCCCTGCCTTCGGAGGGCAGTACTCTATCCAGCTGAGCTACGGGTGCGTCTGACGGCCTTGACCGGAGGAACGCCTCTACAGCAGGACCGGGCGCGCCTCAATCCCGGAATGCAGGCGGGCGGATGTCAGGCTGCAGCCACGGTCAGCGGCATCAGCAGATCGACCCTGAAGCCGCCGGCGCCCGGACCGGCCTCCATGGTGGTGTCGGCTCCGAACAGGGTCTCGAGACGGCGACGTACGATGGACAACCCTCGCCCTGTGCCCGCGGAAACCGGCGGGGCGTCCGTACCCGTGTCCTGCACCGTCAGCCGCAACTGATCGGCTTCACGCTTCGCACTCACCGTCACGAAGGCGGAGCCCCGGGAAGGATGAACCGCGTATTTCAGGGCGTTCTCCACCAGCGGCTGAAGGATCAGCTGGGGCACGGCCGCATCGGCCAGTTCTTCAGGACACTGGATACGGATGTCAGGGGTTCGCGCGAAACGTACGGCCTCGATAGCCGCATAGGCTTGGATCAGCTCGATCTCCTGTGCGAGCGGGATCAGGCCGGTGTCGGTGCTTTCCAGGCAGGCCCGGATGTAGACGGACAGACGTTCAAGCAGGGTTTCGGCGTCAGCGTTGCGGCCGGACAGCACAAGGGAAGACAGGCCATTCAGCGTGTTAAACAGCATATGGGGGTTAAGCTCGTTGTTCAGCGCCTCCATCCGGGCCGTTCGCGCCGCCTCGCGCGCTTCCTCCGCCCGGCGGGCGTTCCGCGCCGCCCGATCCAGGGCGGCGATCAGTTCGAAGATCAGGCACTGGATGGCGAAAACCCAGATGTAGATCGAGGTGTTCAGGGCGATGGCCCGGCCGAACTCCCCGGTCGGCGCCTCATTGAAAGCGGCGCGGACGAGTTCGTAATACAGCTGGTCCACCACGGCTTGAAACAGGACGATCATTAGCACGATCGGCGTCATTCTCAGCCAGCGCCCGGCGAGCGACAGCCGCTCGAACCGGATGATGCCGGCCTGCATGACCAGTGACAGCAGAACGCCGCTGACCGGTACGCCGGCCAGATAGCTCCACATCCAGAGGGGCAAGCCCCGATTGCCGAAAATTCCGGCGATAGACGCAAACGCCGCCATGGTGGCGAGCCAGAGCCCCACCGTGATCAGGAAGACTTGTTTGCGATCCACGCGGCGACCCCGTTTACGTCAGCCTAGCCGGGAGCGGGTCTCGAAAAAATGGCAGAAAGATTTCCGAATGGCTACTGTCACGCTCCGCCGCTGACGCCGACGAGCCCGCTTGGCGGGCGCGCCGTGACGGCCTAGCGTGCCGCCGTCGCGACCGGAGGTTTCCATGCGTACGCTCGCCCTGAGCCTTGTCTGTTTTCTCGGCGCCTGCGCCTCCACATCGGCCGTGGGTCAGGCGCCCGCTTCCACAACGGACGATCTCGACCATGTGGCGCGCGACTACGTCATGCTGACGCTCGATATCGGCGAGCTGGAGCCGGGCTATGTCGACGCCTACTATGGTCCGGCCGAATGGCAGGCGGAAGCGAAGGCGACGAGCGAAACGCCGGCGGAGCTGAAGGCGCGCGCCGAAGGTTTGGCCGGCCGGCTGTCCGCCATCACCCCCTCCGACGACGCCGCCACTGCCCAGCGCCGCGCCTATCTGATCGCGCATGTCGACGCGGCCCGCGCGCGCCTGCGCATGCTGGCGGGCGAGAAGATGAGTTTCGCCGATGAGGCCGAAGCCCTGTTCGGCATCCGGCCCGAGTTGAAGCCCTTGAGCGACTACGACCCGGTTCTGGCCCGCATCGACACGCTACTTCCGGGCGAGGGCTCGCTGACCGACCGGGTCACCGAGTTCCGGTCCCACTATGTAATTCCGAAGGATCGGCTGCAGGCCGTCATGGACGCGGCCATCGCCGAATGCCGTCGCCGCACGCTGCAACATATCCAGTTGCCGGCGAACGAGAGCTTCACCCTCGCCTTCGTCGGCGACAAGCCGTGGTCGGGCTATAATTATTATCAGGGAAATTCGGCCTCCAAGATCGAGATCAACGCCGACTTCCCGATCTACACCGAGCGCGCGATCGATCTGGGGTGCCACGAGGGCTACCCGGGCCACCACGTCTATAATGCGCTGCTGGAAAAGACCTTCGTGCGGGATCGCGGGTGGGTGGAGATGAGCGTCTACCCGCTGTTCTCGCCCATGAGCTTCGTGGCCGAGGGCAGCGCCAACTACGGCATCGATCTGGCCTTCCCGGGCGATGAAGCGACGAAGTTCGAGCGCGAGGTGCTGTTCCCGCTGGCCGGGCTGGATCCGTCGACGGCGGAGAAGAAGGCCGAGCTGATGGCGCTGACGCGGCAGCTGGCGCGGGCGGAGTATACGATCGCCGACGACTATCTGTCCGGCCGGATCGGGCGCGACGCGGCGATCGAGCAGTTGATGAAATACACGCTGGCGGATCGCGCCAAGGCGACGCAGCGGCTGCGCTTCATCGACACCTACCGTAGCTACATCATCAACTACGGTCTGGGCCGCGACGTGGTGCAGGCATGGGTCGAGCGTCAGGGCTCGGACCACTGGGGCGGCATGGAGACCTTGCTGTCCAGCCAGATCCTGCCGGTTAATCTGGTCGACTGACGCGTCGGCCGGATCACTGGGCGGTCATGCCGCCGTCGATCCTGAATTCCGAGCCCGTGACGAACTTCGACTCGTCCGACGCCAGATAGAGCACGCAGTAAGCCACGTCGTCCGGCTCGCCGATGCGCTTCAGCGGGATGCCCCGACTGAGGCGTTCGTGCGCCTTGGCCTCGTCGCCGGCGGCCATGGCGACGAACGGATCGAGGATCGGCGTCTTGATGAAGACCGGGTGGACCGAGTTGCAGCGCACGTTCCAGTCCGCCTTTGCGGCCTCAAGCGCCAGCGTCTTGGTGTACATCCAGACCCCGGCCTTGGTCGCGCTGTAGGCGCCCATGCCGGGAGCCGACGCCAGGCCGGCGATCGAAGAGATGTTGATGATCGACGCCGGCGCGGCGTCGCGCAGATGCGGCATGGCGTATTTGCAGCCGAGCATGGCCGAGCGGAGATTGATCTCGAACTGACGCTGCCAGTTCTCGACGGTGTCTGTTTCGACGAAGGCCAGCGGCCCGCCCACTCCGGCGTTGTTCACAAGGATGGATAACGATCCCATGTCCGCGGCGGCGCGGGCGACGACTTCGGCCCACTGGTCCTCGCGGGTGACGTCATGGGCGTAGGCGAAAGCGGAGCCCGCAATCTCGGCGTTGATCGCGCCGGCCAGCTCCGTCACGCCGTCCAGGTTGACGTCGGTCAGGGCGACCTTCGCCCCCTCGCGGGCCAGCATCCAGGCCATGGCCTGTCCAAGTCCGCCCGCGGCGCCGGTAATCAGCGCCGCCTTGCCTGCGACCCGTCCCATCATTCCGCTCCCATTGATGCGGCCGCTTCGTCGATGAAGCGGGCCATGCGCAGGTCCAGTTCGGTGACCCCGCCTGCGTCGTGGGTGGTCAGCAGCACCTCGACCCGGTTGTAGACGTTCGACCACTCTGGATGATGGTCCATCTTGTCCGCGAGCAGGGCGACGCGGGTCATGAAACCGAAGGCGGCGTTGAAATCCGGGAACTTCAGGGTCCGGGAGATGGCGGGCCGGTCGCCGGGGTGGGCAGACCAATTCGGCAGGCCTTTCAGGGCTTCCGCTACGTCAATCCGATCGGCCATGGCGCTCTCCTTCGCCTCTGCCCTAGCTCGCTGTGACCAGCCTCACAAGCCGGGGAACAGCGGCGAAGCTTGGGCGTTACCGAGCGTCGCCGTTTCCTGTCGGGAGGATGTCATGGACAATCTCTGGATCGCCGCGCTGGACCCTGAGGACCGCCGTCGGATCGAACCCCATCTGCACGAGAAGCCCTTCGCTCAGGGCCAGCTGCTGTACGACGCCGGCGAGGCTGTCGACGAGGTCTGGTTTCCGCTGAACGGCGTGGTCTCGCTGATGACCCTGCTGCCCGAGGACAAGATGGTCGAGACCGCCGCCATCGGTCGCGAGGGGTTGGTTGGCGTGACCTGCGGACCGCTGAACGCCCGCGCCTCAAGCCGCGCCATCGCCCAGATCGAGGGCAGCGCCGCCTGTTGCCCGTCTGACGTCTTTTCCGACGCGCTCGCCAAGAGCGAAAGCATGCGCACTGCGCTGTCGAAGTTCACCGAAAGCCTGTTCGCCCAGATTCAACAGACCGCCGCCTGCAACGCCCAGCACAAGCTGGACGAACGGCTGGCCCGCTGGCTGCTGACCTTGCACGACCGGGCGGGCTCGGATCGCTTCGACCTGACCCAGTCCGACATCGCCGGCATGCTGGGCGTGCGTCGCGCCACTGTCAGCGAGGTCGGCTCGGAGCTCGAAGGCCGTCATCTGATCCGTCGCGGACGCGGCTGGGTCGAGGTGCTGGATCGCAAGGCGTTGGAAAGCGCGTCATGCGGTTGCTACGGCGTCATGCGTGGCGTGATGAAGGACCTCGGCGTACCCCGTCCGACCGCTGCGCACTGACATCGTCAGGCAAGGCGTCCGCGACGCCGGCGAAGGGTGACGCGGACCCGAGGACGCGTTAGACCGCGCTGCATGAGCGAACCCGCGCAAAAGACCTCTTCCTTCGGCTTCCGCGACGTCGATGCGCGCGAGAAGGTGCGGATGGTGCGCGGCGTGTTCGACAGCGTGGCGTCGAACTACGACCTGATGAACGACCTGATGAGTGCGGGCGTGCACCGCCTCTGGAAGGATGCCGCGGCGGCGAAGCTGAATGCGCGGCCGGGCGAGACCATTCTGGATGTGGCGGGCGGCACCGGCGACATGTCGCGCCGCTATTCGAAGATGGCGCGGGCGGCCCAGCAAAGGCTGGGCGGGGCCGACGCCTCGGTCATCGTGCTGGACTACAACGCCGAGATGATCATGGCCGGGGTCGACAAGGGCGGCGAACCGGAGATGAGCTGGACCGTCGGCGATGCGATGAATCTGCCGCTGCCCGACGCGTCGGTCGACGCCTACTCGATAAGCTTTGGCATACGCAATGTGGCGGATGTCGATCAGGCTCTGCGCGAGGCGCGGCGTGTGCTGAAGCCCGGCGGTCGTTTCCTGTGTCTGGAGTTCTCGCGTCCGATCGCGGGGCCGATCCGCAAGGCCTATGACGCCTGGTCCTTCCACGCCATTCCGCGCATCGGCGGCTGGGTGGCGAAGGATCGCGACAGCTATCAGTACCTCGTTGAATCCATTCGCCGCTTCCCCGACCAGCCGACCTTCAAGGGCATGATCGAGCGCGCCGGGTTCAGTCGCGTGACGGTGACCAACCTGTCGGGCGGCGTGGCGGCCATCCATCACGGGTGGGCGATCTGACTACCCGCATTGACCCCGCCACGCCTCCGCCGCCGCCGGCGACCCTGCCGGTGCGTCATCCGGTGGATTCGACCCTGCGGCTGCTGGGCTGGCTCGGCGTGCTGATCCGCCATGATGCCCTGATCCCCCGCGAGGTGACGCCCCTGCTGCCCATGTGGGTGCGCTGGATCGCCCATCTGCTGCACCTGTTCACCGGTCGTGAGGCGCGAGAGGGCCGGCCGGGTCAGCGTCTGGGCAAGGCATTCGAGCATCTGGGACCCGTGGCCATCAAGCTGGGTCAGGTGCTGGCGACCCGCGCAGACATCTTCGGCGTCGAGTTCGCCCGCGATCTCGGTCGCCTGAAGGACGCCCTGCCGGCCTTCCCGGTCGAACAGGCGCGCAAGGAGGTCGAGCGGTCGCTCGGTCGTCCGGTCGAAGCCCTGTTCATCGACTTCGGCCCGGCGGTGGCGGCTGCGTCCCTGGCGCAGGCCCATCCGGCTTATCTGGCTGACGGCCGCAAGGTGGCGGTCAAGGTGCTGCGACCCGGCGTCGAGCGGCGCGTGACGCAGGGGCTGGACGCCATGCGTCTGGCCGCCCGGCTGGCGGTCAAGTTCGTGCCTCTGGCTCGCCGACTGGAGCCCGCCGCCTTCGTCGAGACCATCGCCCGCGCCCTGCAGCTGGAGCTGGACATGCGGCTCGAGGCCGCCGCCGCCTCCGAGCTGAAGGAGATCATGGCCCGGGCCGACGATCTGGGCGGCCACATGGGCGCGCCGGCCGTCATCTGGGACGGCGTCGGCAAGCGCGTCCTGACGCTGGAATGGGCGCCGGGTCTGCCCCTGACCGACCCCGCCGCCGCCGATCAGCCAGGGCTGGACCGCAATGCGCTGGCCGACAACGTCGTGCGCGCCTTCCTCAGTCAGGCGCTGGATCACGGGACGTTCCATGCCGACCTGCATGAGGGGAACCTGTTCTGCCACGCCCCGGCCGAGCTGACCGCGATCGATTTCGGCATCGTCGGACGGCTGGGGCCGGCTGAGCGTCGCTATCTGGCCGAAATTCTGTGGGGCTTCATCAGCCGCGACTACGACCGCATCAGCCGGGTCCACTTCGAAGCCGGCTATGTGCCGCCGGAGCATTCGGTCGAGGCCTTTGCACAGGCGCTGCGGGCGGTGGGTGAACCGGTGATCGGCAAACAGGCGTCGCAGGTGTCGATGGGCCGGCTGCTGGGCCAGCTGTTCGAGATCACCGACCTGTTCGATATGCACCTGAGGCCTGAACTGATCCTGCTGCAGAAGACCATGGTCTCGGTCGAGGGCGTGGCCCGTCGTTTGAACCCGGATCATGACCTGTGGGCCGCCGCCCAGCCGGTGGTCGAGCGCTGGATCCGTCGCGAACTGGGTCCGCAGGCCCAAATCCGCGATGCGGTCGCGGAAGTCCGGTCGACTCTGAAGGCGCTGGCGAAGCTGGCCCAGAACCCTCCGGCCACCGAGCGCGTTGTGATGATCGAGCGCCGGGCGCCCGCCTGGCTGGTCGCCAGCGTGGTCGTGGGGCTCGCGGCCTCCGTAGCCGCCCTTGTTCTGTCGCTTTGGCCCTCCATCGTCTGATCGGGGCCGCCCGAGCCTCTCCGGAGACGATCGTTTGAAAGCCTTCCTCATCGCCGCCGCCCTGACGCTGGTTCCCGCCGCGGCCTCGGCCCAGGTCGCAGCCGCCACCGTGCCCAACACCTTCGACCGTCCCGGCCAGACCTCGGCGCCCGCACCCGCTCAAGCCGCGCCGGCGGCTCCCGCGCGATCGACGACCCCGGCCAACGCCGCCTCGGAACAGATGCTGCGCGACTTCATCACCGCGGTTCAGACCGACGCCATCGATTACGCCGTCTTCACTGACGATCTCGCCCCCAAGATCCGCGAGCAGGCCGGACCGGTCGGAACGCTGATCAAGGGCTTTGGCGCGGTTCAGGCCGTCGACTTCGTCGGCTCCGAGAACCAGACGGACCTCTATGTCGTGACCTTCGCAACGGCCGCGACCGAATGGATGATCGGCATACAGAACGGCAAGATCGCCGCCCTGCTGTTCCGCCCGGCGAACGCCGGAAACTAGTCCAGCGTCGGCTTTCCCCGGCCGCTCTTGATGGTCGACCGCTTGGCCTTGCCATCCAGCCGCCTCTCCTTCGAGGCTCGGGTCGGGCGGGTGGGCACACGGTAGACAGGCTTGATCGAGGCCTCATCGACCAGCGCCTGAAGTCGCTCGATCGCATCGGCGCGGTTCCGCTCCTGCGTGCGGTGGCGGACGGCCGTGATCAGGACTTCTCCGGCCTGCGTCGCGCGGCTGCCGGCCAGTTTCAGCAGCCGCTCACGCACGGAATCCGTCAGCGACGGCGAGTTCAGGGCGTCGAAACGCAGCTGGACGCTGGTGGAGACCTTGTTGACGTTCTGACCGCCCGGCCCGCCGGCGCGGAAGAAGCGGAACTCCAGCTCGCCTTCGGGGATGACGGTCATGCCAGCGCCCGCCGGGCGACCACGACCGCCTTGTCCAACGCCTGCAGGAAGTTCGACCGGCCTCGCGGCCCGAACGGCGGCGGTCCCGATGTCGCCACGCCCATCGACCGCAGGTGCTCGCCCACCATCCGTCCGGCCAGCGCCGAGCCGATGGAGTCGGCCGTAAACAGGCTGCCGTTCGCCTTCAGCGCCTGCGCCCCGGCCTTCAGGCAGCGGTCGGCCAGCGGGATGTCTGCTGTAACGACGATGTCGCCCGGCGCCGCCCGTTCGGCGATCCAGTCGTCGGCGACATCCGGGCCGGCGTCGACGACGACCTGTTCGATCCACGGCGCACGCCGCGTGTTGATCCAGCCGTTGGACACGACGAAGACCTTCAGCCCGCAGCGTTCCGCCACGCGATAGATCTCGTCCTTCACCGGACAGGCGTCGGCGTCGATGAAGATGCGGGGGTCAGACATGGCCGCCGGTCAGGCCGCCGCGCGCTTCCGCAGCCGCGCGATCCGCCGTAGCCGCCGCCAGAAGCGACCGCGTTCGGGCTCCGGATACGGCTGCAGGTTCTGCACGAATTCCTCAGCAGAGGCGCGCCAGCTGAACTTCTCGGCATAGGCGCGCACCGTCTTGCGGTCACACTTCAGCGCCTCGAGACAGGCGGCTTTCAGGTCCTTGTCGATCGCGCCGGCGTTCGACCCGGGGATGATGTCGATCGGACCGTGGGCGGGGTAGGCGGCGACCGGCGTGCCCGTGGCCATCGCCTCGAGGATCACGAGGCCGAAGGTGTCGGTCCAGCTGGGGAAGACGAAGACGTCGGCGTCACGGAAGCAGCGGGCCAGTTCCTCACCGAAGCGGGCTCCGAGGAACTTCGCCTCGGGATATTTGGCCTGCAGCTCCTCGCGGGCCGGGCCGTCGCCGACGATGATCTTGGTGCCGGGCAGCTTCGTTTCCAGAAACGCCTCGATATTCTTCTCGACGGCCACGCGACCGACGTTGAGGAAGAAGGGCCGCGGCCAGTCCTTGCCGCCCAGTTCGTCATAGATGCGGTCGAGGTCCGGGTTGAACTGCTCGGTGTCCACGCCCCGCGTCCAGGGCGATACATTCCGGAATCCATGCGCCGTCAGCTCGTCCCGCAGGGTCGGCGTCGCGACCATCAGCCGGCCGGACGGCTTGTGGAACCACTTCATGTAGGCGTAGCCGACCTGCACGGGAACCGGGAAACGGGCCGAGATATATTCAGGGAATTTGGTGTGGTAGCTGGTCGTGAACGGCAGCTTCCACTCCACGCAGATGCGGCGCGTGGCGATACCGATGGGACCTTCGGTGGCGATGTGGACCGCCTCGGGCTCAAAAGCGCGCAGGCGTTCGCGGATTTCCTCCTCAGCGCCGAGCGCCAACCGGATCTCCGGATAGGTCGGACAGGGGATTGTCTTGAACTGGCTGGGTTCGATGACCTCGACCTCGTGCCCCATCGCCCGGCACTCGGCCGTGATGCGGCTCAGGGTGCGGACGACTCCGTTGACCTGGGGCTCCCAGGCGTCGGTGGCCAGAACGATGCGCATGTGGGCCGAAAGGCTCCGCCGTTGATCGGGAGGGATGTTTAACCGCTAACTTCGCCGAACGCGAGAAGGGGATGGCGGCGGGCCCGGTCGAATTTTGATCGCGGTCCGGGGGCTGGCGTCAACGCTGCAACAATCGTGAAACAGGGCGTCGCCAGCGTTGCGTGCATGATCAGTGTCCTTTTCGCCGCCACCGCCCTCGTCCTGCTTCAGAACCCCGCGTCTAGGCCGGAGCTCATCACTGCCTGCAACGCGCCTATCGACGAGAGGCCTCTCCTCTCGGACATCATCGTCAACGACGAACCCCCCGAGGCCAACGATCTTCCCAGCCTTCGTGTGACGCACACGGCGTCGGGCGGGTGGCTGAAAGTCTTTTACGAGCCGGTCACGGAACGCGCCGCGCGAGCCCGGGCGGCCTGTCTCGGCGCCCAGATCGCCCTGCTTGAAGTCGAGTTGGCTGATCAGAGGCGTGACGCCCAATGGGATTCCGTCGTGTTTACGGCCAACCCTGACTACGTCTCGCCCCGCGCCGACGCTGGGCAGGGGCGATGGATCGTCTCCACCAGAGCGGACGGCACACTCACCGAAGACGGCGAAGGTATGATCGTCAGCACCATGCCGCACGAGCAGGCGCACGATTACCAGAACCGCGCGACTACCCGCCGGTCGCGATGGTTTCAGGAAGGCCATGCTACATGGGTCGGGCTGAAGGTCTCGGCTCTCATTTCGCCTGATCATACGGCGACCGAGATCGCCGGACACGAGGCGGCACTGTCCGACGGTGCGGCGCTCAGGCTTGCTGAATGGGGCGGGATGCAGGTGCGGCCGGAGGCGATCCTGCGCCAGCTCTCGCCGGAAGATCGCGCCCGTAAGCTGGCTGACCCGAGCTTCAATCCTCCCGGCCCTTACCGGTTCGGACCCGACGACGTCATCAGCGACGAAAACAACACCTCTGCGCGTTACGCCGCTGCATGGAAGGTGTTCGTGGGTCTGGAGGCGCGTCATGGCGTCGATGCCGTCCGCGCCTGGGTCGCGGATCTGACCTCTCGATCCGACACTGTGACTGACGCCATGGCCATCGCCTCGGCGAAGGAACGCTTCGGAGAGGACATCACGCCGCTTCTGCAGTGAGGCCTCTCCCGTTCGTGCGCCGAAAGGTCTAAGACGCGCGGCATGAATGCACACGTTTCTCCGCCAGTCGGGCTGTCGCAGGACTGGGATGCGCTGGACCATGGCAAGTTCGCGGACGAAACCGCCACGGTTCGCGGGCTTCTGGGCAGGATTCCGCTCGACGCCTCGGAGCGGGCGGCGGTGCTGGCCAGCGCAGTCAATCTGGTCGAGCGCGCCCGGGCCAGCGTCAAGAAGCAGGGCGTGGTCGAGAGTTTCCTGCAGGAGTTCTCGCTGGGCACCCGCGAGGGTCTGGCCCTCATGTGTCTGGCCGAAGCGCTGCTGCGCACGCCGGACGAGGACACCCGTGACCGGCTGATCGCCGAGAAGATCGGCGCGGCCGACTGGGCCTCGCACCTGGGCCAGTCCGACAGCCTGTTCGTCAACGCCTCGACCTGGGGCCTGATGCTGACCGGCAAGCTGGTTGACGTCGATGACGAGGCGAAGACCGATCTGCCGGGCTTCCTGAAACGCATCGTCGGTCGGCTGGGCGAGCCGGTCATCCGCGAAGCCGTGGCCGCCGCCGTACGCATCATGGGCGAGCAGTTCGTGGTCGGCCGCACCATCGAGGCGGCAATCAGACGGTCGAACAAGGAGGGCTGGCTCTGCTCGTTCGACATGCTGGGCGAGGGCGCCCGCACCGCCGCCGACGCCGAGCGCTATGAGAAGATTTACGCCGACGCCATCACCGCCGTCGGCAAGACGGCGAAGGGGCAGGGCCCCGAGGTCGGGCACGGCGTTTCGGTCAAGCTGTCCGCCCTGTCGCCCCGCTACGAAGCGACGCACGAGGCGCGGGTCTGGGAAGAGCTCTATCCCCGCATTCTGCGGCTGGCGAAGATCGCCGCGGCGGCCGACATCAACTTCACCATGGACGCGGAGGAGGCCGACCGTCTCGCCCTGTCTCTGAAGCTGCTGGATCGCCTCGCCCATGAGCCTGAGCTGGGTGAGTGGAAGGGTCTTGGCCTCGCCGTTCAGGCCTACCAGAAGCGCTGTCCCGAGGTGATCGCCCGCGTTGCAGAACTGGCGAAGTCGTCGGGTCGCCGGCTGATGGTGCGTCTGGTGAAGGGCGCCTACTGGGACACCGAGATCAAGCGCGCCCAAGTCATGGGCCGCACCGACTATCCGGTCTTCACCACCAAGGCGGCGACCGACCTGAACTATCTGACCTGCGCCCGCGCGATGATCGAGGCCGCGCCGCACATCTACAGCCAGTTCGCGACCCACAACGCCCACTCGCTGGCCGCCGTTTACAAGATGGCTTCGGAGCGGGGCGTGAAGATCGAGTTCCAGCGCCTGCATGGAATGGGCGAGGCCCTGTATGACGCCGCCCGGGACGCCTTCGGACCTGTGACGGTGCGCGCCTACGCGCCTGTGGGCGGGCACGAGGACCTGCTGCCTTATCTTGTGCGGCGTCTGCTGGAGAACGGCGCAAACTCCTCCTTCGTCCACGCCCTGCTGGACGAGCGGGTGCCGGCGGCGGCCGTCGCCGCCGATCCCATTTCGGCCGTCGAGGCCCATCCCGATCGCCACGCGAAAATTCCGACCCCCAAGGACATGTACATGGACCGCCAGAACTCGCTGGGCCGCGACTATTCTCAGGCCGAGGACCGCGCCCGCCACGTCGCCGCTCTGGAGAAGGTGGACAGCGAGAAGTTCACGTCGGGCCCCCTGATCGGCGGCAAGCTGAAGGCCGGGACCAACGCCGCCGAGGTCACGAATCCGTTCGACCGCTCGCAGGTGCTGGGTCATGTCTCGGAAGCGACCGAGGCCGACATCGACGCCGCCGTCGAGGCCGCCGCCCGCGCCCAGATCCTCTGGGACCGCAAGGGCGGCGCGGGCCGCGCGCCGGTGCTGCGCGCCATGGCCGACGCGCTGGAAGCCGACATCGACCGGCTGGTCGCCCTGCTGTCGCGCGAGGCCGGCAAGACGCTGAACGACGGCGTCGCCGAGGTGCGCGAGGCGGCCGACTTCTGTCGTTACTACGCCATGCTGGCCGAGCGCGACTTCGGCGGCCGCGAGGAGCTGAAGGGGCCGGTCGGCGAGATCAACCAGCTGGTCCTGCACGGTCGCGGCGTCTTCGCCTGCATCAGCCCCTGGAACTTCCCTCTGGCCATCTTCACCGGCCAGATCGCCGCCGCGCTGGCCGCCGGCAACGCCGTGCTGGCCAAGCCGGCCGAGCAGACGCCGCTGATCGCCGCCGAGGCCGTGCGCCTGTATCACAAGGCTGGACTGAAGCCCGACCTGCTGGCCCTGACGCCCGGGCGCGGCGAGACGGTCGGCGCCAAACTGGTCAGCCATCCGGGGATCGACGGCGTGGCCTTCACCGGCGGCACCGACACAGCCGCCGCGATCAACCGCTCGATCGCCGCCCGCCCGGGCCAGATCATTCCCTTCATCGCCGAGACCGGCGGGCTGAACGGCATGTTCGTGGACACCACGGCCCTGCGTGAACAGGTCATCGACGACGTCATCCTGTCGGCCTTCGGCTCGGCGGGTCAGCGCTGTTCGGCACTGCGGGTGCTGTATGCGCCGAAGGATTCCGCCGACAGCCTGATCGAGGGGCTGAAGGGCGCGCTGGCGGCGCAGGTCGTGGCCGACCCGACCGACCCCGCCACCGACATCGGTCCGGTCATCGACGCCGAAAGCCGCGCCAATCTGGAAGCCCACATCGAGCGGCTGAACAAGGAGGCGAAGATCGTCGCCCGCGCCGAAATGCCCGCCGGCTCCGACAAGGGCGACCTTTTCGCCCCGACGATCGCCGAAATCCCAACGCCCGACTTCCTGGAGCGCGAGGTTTTCGGGCCGATCCTGCACGTCTATCGCTACGACCCGGCCGACCTGAAGGGCGTGGCGGGCAAGCTGGCGGCGCGGGGTTATGGCCTGACGCTGGGCGTGCACAGCCGGATCGAGGCCTTCGCCGAAGAGGTGATCCGTCTGGTGCCGGCGGGCAATGTCTACATCAACCGCTCGATCACCGGCGCCGTCGTCGGCGTCCAGCCCTTCGGCGGCGAAGGCCTGTCGGGCACCGGCCCCAAGGCGGGCGGGCCGAACAGCCTGATCCGCTATGCCGCCGAGAAGGCGATCAGCAACAACATCTCCGCGCAGGGCGGCGACCCGGCGTTGCTGAACCTCTGATCAGGGCTTGAGGGCCCGGCGCCTGGCCTGACCCACGAGGGTCAGGCGCTCCGGCGCCCCCGGCGCCAGTTCAGTGAGCTCGGGGTCCGGTCCGTCCCAGACGGTCAGGGCGCCGGCCTCGGCGCGCCAGCCCTGCACCCGGCCGGCCTCGTCCACGAACATCAGAACGCCTCCGTCGAGGGTGCGGGGCGAGTCGGTGAGGTCGATCGCGAAGCGTACGGCGGCCGCGCCGCTTCCCGCGGGCAGTCCGCGATCGCCGGGCCGGTGCCGGATCAGGGTCAGGCCGCCGTCGAGTTCCAGACCCTGCGTGCGCAACGCGTCGTCGACCTGTTCGATCAAGGCCGGCGCCGGTTCCGAAGTCGCGAAGGTTCCCGCGTCGAGCCACGAGCCTTCCTCTGCGGACGCCACGGGAACGGCCGGCAGCAAGCTGCGCACCCGGCGTGGTTCTCCAGCGTCGTTCAGGTCGATTTCGACGGCCCCCATCCGCAGACCTTACAGTCCGGTAAGGTCTCGCCGCAAGACGGTCATAATTGGCCGGCCTAGGCTCCGGCGTGCAGCCAGCCCGTGATGGAGAGCCGCGGCGTTTGGGCCAACCGGGTGACCATCGATACCGCATGCGTCTGGGGCACCGAAAAGATGTTCAGGGCGTTGAACGCCGGAATGTACCCCTCGGCCACGTGGCCATCCTCGTCGAGGAACATCAGGACGCCGCCCCAGTCCGCCCGCCAGACCGGCGTCATGTTCAGCACATAGGCGTAGAGCCGCTGTTCGCGGGGATTCTCGTCGCCATGAGCGGTCAGGAAATGACCGGGCAGGTAACGGGTCGCCATGACGTCGGCGAAGGCAAGCCGGTCGTCGCCCGTGACCTGTCCGACGAACTCCAGAAATGCGGCGCTGTTGATGAAGTCGTCGATCGCCCTCATCGGCTCCGCCATCGGGCGGCCGGCTCTGATCTCTGCCGAAATGCGAACGGTGTCGAAGATGTACTGCAGGCTGTCGCTGCTCGACTCGGCCAGCGACCGTTCGAGCGTCGCGCGCTCCTCCGGAGACAGGCTCTCCAGCTCCTTCACGCTGATGTCGAGGTCCTCGCCCTCACGCACGTGGATCGATCGGGTCCAGTCTTCGGCGGAAGTGAGCGCCTGATACAGGGCCTGACCGGACGCGGGCGTCAGGATGCCGGGTATGTGCAACCGGCCATGCGTCTTGAACACCGAACCATAGGCCGAGGGCCGGTGCGCCGGGTTCAGAACGAGGGGTAGCAGACCGGCCAAGAGGACCTCTGGAGATTGAGCGTCCAAAGGCGGTGGAGACCCCGTCTCCGCAAGTTAAACTTTGGAAATCTGGCTGTAGCCGCGGGTTCAACCGCGAGCGGGCCAGCCCCCTGCACGGCTGAGCGCGCTCGGCGCCGGGCGGCCGATTTTCTCGCCGATCCAGCGGGCGGTTTCGATCAGCCGGTCGAGGTCGTAGCCGGTCGAGAAGCCGGCGCGCTCGAGCATGTAGACGAGATCCTCGGTGGCGATATTGCCGGTCGCGCCCGGCGCGAAGGGGCAGCCGCCGATGCCGCCGACGGAGGCGTCGAGTACATCAATCCCCGCTTCGACGCCGGCGTAGGCGTTTGCGAGGCCGGTGTTGCGGGTGTCGTGGAAGTGCAGCCGCAAGGTCGCGTCAGGCGCGGCCTTGCGGGCGGCCTCGACCTTACGGGTCACGCTCCACGGATCACCGACGCCGATCGTGTCGGCCAAGGCGATCTCCTGCACCCCGAGCGCGGAGATCCGGCCGACGAGATCTGCGACCTGATCCACGGAGACCTCGCCGTCGAAGGGGCAGCCCCAGACACAGGATATGGTCACGGACAGCGACGGAGCGGCCTCGCCGGGCGCGGCGTTGTGACGGCGGCGGACGATTTCCTCCAGCATCGCCTGCTGACCCGCGCGATCCAGCCCCTGATTTTTCAGGCCGAAGCCGTCGGTGGCGGCGACAGAGACATTGATCTCGTCCACAGGCGTCGCAATGGCGCGCTCGTAGCCCTTCGCGTTCAGGACCAGCCCGATCCGGCTGCGGCCCGGCTCGGCGGGCAGGGCGGCCATGACCTCTTCGGCGCCGGCCATCTGGGGTACGTATTTCGGGTGGACGAAGCTGACCGCCTCGATCCGGCGCGCGCCGGCCGCTTCCAGACGGAGGGTCAGATCGGCCCGGACGGCGGGCTCGAGAATCGCCTTCTCGTTCTGCAGACCGTCGCGCGGCCCGACCTCGACGATGGTGATCGGCCGGCTCATTCGGCAGGCGCCCGCGGAGCCGACACGCCCGGCGGGGCGTAGACGGTCAGGTCTACGTCGTCGCCCTGCGAATAGTTGTGACCGCGAACCTCGCCGACGACACGTCCGGTGACGCCCAGCGCCGCTGTCGCCGCCTGGAAGGCCTCGGCGTCATGCTCCTCGACGATGGCCGGACGGCCCTCGGCCAGCGCCCGGGCCGCGCCGGCGGCGTCGGTCAGCTCGGTGTCCTTGCCGGTCAGGAAGACGAAGCTGGGCTCATGGAAGGTGGTGATGGCCACCGGCCCCGGACGGCCCTGGCGTGGGTGCAGGTCGTTGCGCAGCAGCACCTTCTCCAGCTGCGGCGCGATCGCCAGCGGGCGGAGCTGGCGCAGGGTGCCGGCCAGCGCGCCATGGGCCACGATGCCGAACGTGAGGGCCGCGAGCAGGGCGGTGACGGCGGCGCGATGAAGCAACAGGAAGGCCCCGATCAGTCCGGCCAGAATGGCGAAGACGATGGTGAGGGTGGCCCAGGTCTGGGCCGTCGACCGCCCGTACTCGGTAAGGCCATAGACGGTGATCACCGCGATCAGCGCCGCTGCGATAACGCTGAGGATCGCACCCGAGTAGCGGGACACGTTGCCGATCGGCCGGGTCAGGGCGGCAGCGGCCAGCAGGGCGATCGCGCCGAAGGTGGGCAGGGTGTAATGCGCCAGCTTGGTCGGGGTCAGCTCGAAGATCAGCCAGGCCGGAACCAGCCAGCAGACCAGAAACCGGATCGCCGGCTCGGCCCGTCGATGCCATCCGGTGGAGATCGCCGCAGGCAGAAGCAGGGTGGCCGGGAACAGCAACAGCGGTGCGATCAACAGGTAAAGGCCCGGCGGCACGCCATGCCCCTCGTCCCCGCCCGCCACCTTGGGCGCCAGATCGCCGGCGATCGCCTCACGCCAGAAGCCGCCGTCGGTGGCGATGGTGATGGCGATGGCCCACGGTCCGACCAGCAGGGCGACCAGCGCCAGCCCCCAGCCCCAGCCCAATCGCCTGAGCCACTTCACATCGCGATCCCAGATCGACAGGGCGATCATGGCCGGCGCGACGACGATAAGCCCTATCGGTCCTTTGATCAGGATCGACAGGCCCAGCCCGCCCCAGAACATCAGCTTGTGCGCCCGGTTCGGCGCCTCGTCGGCGCGCGCCGCCAGATAGATACGACCAAGCCCGCACATGGCCACTGTCACCATGGCGCAGAGCATGGCGTCGGTCTTGGCGATCCCGGCCTCGGTCGACAGCAGGAAGCAGCCGCCCATGATGGCGCCTGCGAGGAAGCCCGCCCTTTGCCCGAACATGGCCGCCCCGGCCCATGCGACAGCCGCCGCGGCCAGCATGGCCCCGAGGAGAGACGGCAGGCGGTAGGGCTGGATGTGCCGGTTCTCGACGTTGGAGGTCAGTCCCACGGCGACCGCCTGCATCCAGTAGATGCCGACCGGCTTCTTCCAGCGCGGCTCGTCCTGGAAGCGGATGTCGACATAGTCGCCGCTCTCCAGCATCTGCGAGGTCGCCTGCGCGTAGCGGCTCTCGTCCCGGTCCAGCGGCGGCAGCAGCGCCAGCACCGGCAGGCCCGCGAACAGGGCGATCAGCGCGGCCAGCAACGGGCCGCGCCAGCCGGCGACATGACGATCAAGGTTTGGGCGCGTCATGCCGCTGTCGTAGCACGGCTTTCGCCGCCTGCATCAGTCCCGATCAGTTCGGCCTGCCGGTGGTCATGCCGAGGCGATAAGGCGTATCCGCCGCGACCACGGGCGCGGGCCGTGTTGTCGGGATCAGGGGCGCTGCACCATCCAGCCCGGCGCCGGTGACGTTGTCGATCGCCAGCCTGGGCCCGCTGAACACGTTGACGCCGATATTCTCGACCCGGGCGTTGCGGATGTTGGCCAGCGTGATGCCACGCCCCGCCGTGCCCGTGATGTCTTTCAGCACAAGGCCATCCAGCGGCTTGTCCGGATGGATCAGGACGGCCTCGACCAGAATCGGGACCTCGGTCACGCGGATGCGCTCGAACACCAGATTGCGGACCGTCGGCACGCCGTCCATTCCGGGCACCGGGAACTGGTCCTGCTTGCCGCTGTCGAGGAAGTTCAAACGCAGGAAGCCGTAACCGGCCCCCGACACGTCCAGATCGCGCATCGTGATGTCCTCGATGAAGGCGCCTCGGCCCGGCCGGCTCTTGATGTAGATGGCGAAGGTGCGGGCCGACAGGCACTGGCAGCGTTCGACCAGCACGCGGCGAATGCCGGCCGAAGTCTCGCTGCCGATGCCGATGCAGGCCCAGTGCTGGTCGCGGAAACTGCAGTCGGTGATCGTCACGTCCTCGGTCGGGAAGGCGATGACATTGCCCTCCATGCCCCGGCCGGACTTCAGCGAGATGCAGTCGTCGACGGTGTCGAAATCGCATTTGTCGATCGCCACCCGGCGGCAGGAATCGACGTCGATGCCGTCGGCGCCGCCTTTCACCGTCACGCCCCGGAAAACCACGTCCTCGCAATAGACCGGGTGGATCGACCACATGTCGTTCTGCTCGGTGTACAGGTCGGTGACGGTCAGGCCATGGACATCGACGAACTCGAGAAGACAGGGGTGGCGCAGGCCGGTTCCTTCCTCAATCCGTCGCTTGATGTCCTTCGACGCCAGAATGCGGCCTTTGCCGGCCAGCCCGACGTCCCGCGCCTCCTGCGCCCAGATCAGGCCGACATAGCCGGGCACCCAGCGGCCTTCCCAGCGCACCTGAACCACGGGATAGTCGGCCTTGTCCGGCGAGCCTTGAAGCGTAGCGCCTTCCTCGACCCTCAGGGTCGTGCGCGAGCCGATGCGGATGGCGCCGATCAGATAGGTCCCGGGAGACACAACGACTTCGCCGCCACCCAGAACGGCGCAGCGATCCAGCGCCTGCTGGAAAGCCGCTGTGTCCTTGGTCGTCCCGTCGCCCTTGGCCCCGAACTCACGCGGGTCGATCCGCACGCCCGTGTCGGTGGTGGTGCGGGGGGCGGGAAGCACCGGCGGCACCTGGGCATGCGCAGCGGTAACCGGTGTCAAAACCGCCCAAATAGCGCCGAGCCCGGCGGTGGCGATGAAACCTCTCCTGTTGGACGACATGGCTATTCCCTCTCCTGTTTTCGGCAGAATGGCACAGGTCGGGGCCGGAACAAGCCCCGGGGCTTCGGCGTCTCGCGCAAGGCGCGGTCCTCAGCTAGACAGGCGACATGGCAGACTCCCCAGTCCCCGACGTTTCCGTGGTGGTGCCCGTCCACAACGAGGCCGGCGCCGCAGGGCCGCTGGCGCGCGAGATCGCGCAGGCCTTCGCCGGGCGATCCTACGAGATGATCTTCGTCAATGACGCCTCGCGGGACACGACGCTGGCGGAGCTTCAGGCGCTGAAGACCGAACTTCCGGCCCTCCGGGTGCTCAGCCACGGCGCCAATGCGGGCCAGAGCCGCGCAGTGCGCACCGGTGTGCTCGCAGCCCGGGCTCCGATCGTGGTGACCCTGGACGGCGACGGCCAGAACCCGCCGGCCGATGCGCCGCGGCTCGTTGATCTGCTGGCGGCCTCGCCGGAGTCGGTGGCGCTGGTCGGCGGCGTCCGGGCGAAGCGGCAGGACTCAGAGGCCAAACGCTGGGCTTCCCGCTGGGCCAACCGCATTCGCAAGCGCTTGTTGGGCGACGACGCAGACGACACAGGCTGTGGATTGAAGGCCTTTCGGCGCGAGGTCTTTCTGCGCCTGCCCTACTTCGATCATATCCATCGCTATCTGCCGGCCCTGATGATCCGCGAGGGCTATGAGAACCGCTATCTCGACGTCGATCACCGGCATCGTGAAACGGGTCAGTCCAAATATACGAACTGGGGGCGTCTTATGGCGTCGGTCTCTGACCTGATGGGCGTTATGTGGCTGAAGTCCCGCTCGCGGCGACCGGGCGTGGTGTCGGAGGTCTGAGGCTCGCGCTCCAGGCGAAGTCCCGTGGCGAAGCGGGGCGAACCGGAGTAATCAGCGGATGGGGGCGTCGCTGCGGGCGGCGCGATGGAGGCCCGACATGCTGATCGCCCTGCCGCTGCTCGTGATTCCGGTGGTGCTCTACAATATCGTGGTGCTGACCGGCGTAGTCGGCAACGGAGCCGGCGCAGGCGCTCTGGCCGCCGATGCGACGCTTAGGGAGGCCATGTTCTCCATCCCGATGGCGTCCGGCGCCAGCTGGACGGTGGGCGCGGGCGACCTGATCCTGTTCCTCTCGCTGATCCTGCTCTTCTTCGAACTGTTGAAGTCGACCTCGAGCCAGAAGGTCGCGATCATCAATCACGCCCTGTCGATGATCCTGTTCGTGGTCTGTCTGGTGGAGTTCCTGCTGATCCCCGGCTTCGCCACGTCGACCTTCTTCCTGATCGTGACGATGGTGATGCTGGACGTGCTGGCCGGGTTCATCGTGACCATTATCGCATCACGCAAGGATCTGGACTTCGGCCACGGGTCGCACTGAGTCTTCAGTCTTCCGACGGCGACGCTTCATCCTGCAGTGGCGCGTGTCGTGACTGCTGCAGGCGCTGCGTTCCATAGGCGACCAACCATAAGACCATCGCCCAGGCCGCGCCTACGCTCCATCCGGCGAAGACGTCAGACGCCCAATGGGCGCCCAGATAGATGCGGGTCAATCCGATCAGCAGGGCGACGAGCATGGCCGCTCCCAGAACAAAAGCCTTGAGTCGCCGCTGCGGGAAGGCCCGCGTGAGCATCACGCCCAGCGTCAGATAGAAGACCGTCGACAACAGGGCGTGGCCGGACGGGAAGCTGGCGTTCAGCGTCTCCACGGCCTGATACTCTACGGGTGGGCGTTCCCGCTCAAACAAGGCCTTGAGCCCTTCGCTCAACGCGACGCCTCCAGCCAGTCCGACCACCAACAGCAGGGCGGAGAGCCTCTTTCGCTGGATCAGCAGGAAGGCGAAGGCGATGACGGCGAACAACGTCAGAACGGATATGCCGCCCAGCGAGGTCAGATCCGCAGCCGCTTCATGCAGCCACCACGGCCCGCGCGGCTCGCCCGCGACCGGCTGGACCCACGCCAGCACCGCCTGGTCGAAGGCCTGACCGTCCGCCTCTGTCATGTCGTCCGCCACCTCGATGAAGGTCATGACGCCTAACGCCACGACGAACAGCGCGCTGACGGCGGCGATTTCGGTTCGCGCAATCCGAAGGGCGCGGCGGAAAAATGTGATGGTTTGATCGGTAGTCATCGCACCCGAACGGTCACGCTTGTGAGACCGTTCCCCTCACGCGTTCGTGATTTCGAACCGCCGAGGCTGTCATGCCGTCGTCGCGGCCTGTCCACAGGCTCATCCCCCGGCAAAACGACGATTCGCCCAGAAAGTGATCGTCAAGCCCGTTGACGGGTCGTTAGCCATCTGCGCCCCATATGTTGGTTCGGGAAGCACGAGCGCCACAAGATGATGTGGTTCTGGTGCGGGTGGCTTGGCAACGATTTTTACTTGGGGCGACGATCTATGGCTGGCGGCGAAGCGTTGATGACGACGGAATTCCAGTCGGTTGCGGGCGCGGAAACGCCGCAGCGACCCCATCTGTCGGTCGTGCCCTCGATCCAGATCGACCGTTCGCGCGATGCGCTGCTGACCGACTTCGGCAAGAAGACGCTCGAGGATCGTTATCTGCTGGCCGGCGAAAGCTATCAGGACATGTTCGCCCGGGTGGCGACGGCCTTCTCGGACAACGCCGACCACGCCCAGCGCGTCTACGACTACATGTCGAAGCTGTGGTTCATGCCGGCGACGCCGGTGCTGTCGAACGGCGGCGCGGATCGCGGCCTGCCGATCAGCTGTTTCCTGAACGCGGTCGGCGACTCGCTGGACGGCATCCAGAACGTCTGGAACGAGAACGTCTCGCTGGCCTCGAACGGCGGCGGTATCGGCACCTATTGGGGCGGCGTCCGCTCGATCGGCGAGAAGGTGAAGGGTGCAGGCCAGACCTCGGGCATCATCCCCTTCATCCGCGTGATGGACTCCCTGACGCTGGCGATCTCGCAGGGCTCGCTGCGCCGCGGCTCGGCGGCGGTCTACCTCGACATCCACCACCCGGAGATCGAGGAGTTCCTCGAAATCCGCAAGCCGTCGGGCGACTTCAACCGCAAGTCCTTGAACCTGCACCACGGCATCTCGATCACCGATGAGTTCATGCACGCCGTTCGCGACGGCAAGCCGTTCGGCCTGCGTTCGCCCAAGAACAACGAGGTCCTGAAGACCGTCGACGCCCGCACCCTGTGGCAGAAGATTCTCGAGATCCGCCTGCAAACGGGCGAGCCCTATCTGATCTTCTCGGACACGGTGAACCGGCAGATGCCGCAGCACCAGAAGGACCTTGGCCTGAAGGTCAAGCAGTCCAACCTGTGCGCCGAGATCATGCTGCACACCGGCCGCGACCACCTCGGCGTCGACAGGACCGCAGTCTGCTGCCTGTCGTCGGTCAACGCCGAGACCTTCCTAGAATGGCGCGAGGAGCCCCAGTTCGTCGAGGACGTGATGCGCTTCCTTGACAACGTTCTGGAAGACTTCATCCGCCGCGCCCCGCCGGCGATGGCGCAGGCCGTCTATTCGGCCAAGCGCGAGCGCTCGGTGGGTCTGGGCCTGATGGGCTTCCACTCCTTCCTGCAGTCGCAAGGCGTGGCCTTCGAAAGCGCGATGGCCAAGTCGTGGAACATGCGCCTGTTCAAGCATCTGCGCCGCGAGGCCGACAAGGCCAGCCGCCTGCTGGCAGAAGAGAAGGGCCCGTGCCTTGACGCCGCCGAGCGTGGTGTGATGGAGCGTTTCTCGCACAAGATGGCCATCGCCCCGACCGCCTCGATCTCGATCATCTGCGGCGGCACCTCGGCCGGCATCGAGCCGATCCCGGCCAACATCTATACGCACAAGACCCTGTCGGGCTCGTTCGCGGTCAAGAACCCCTATCTGCAGAAGCTGCTTGGCGAGAAGGGCATCGACACCGAGGCGGTGTGGAACTCGATCCTTGAGAATGAAGGCTCGGTGCAGCACCTCGACGAACTGAATGACGATGAGAAGGGGATCTACAAGACCGCCTTCGAACTGGACCAGCGGTGGGTCGTCGAACTGTCGGCGGACCGCGCTCCCGAAATCTGTCAGGCGCAGTCGATCAACCTGTTCATTCCGGGCGACGTCGACAAATGGGACCTGCACATGCTGCACTGGCGCGCGTGGGAGACCGGCGTGAAGTCGCTCTACTACCTGCGGTCCAAGTCGGTGCAGCGCGCCTCGTTCGCCGGAGCGGAAGACAAGGCCGAGGTGGAGGTCGATCCCAATCAGCCCGATCTGTTCTCGGCCGCCCGCACCGACTACGACGAGTGCCTGGCCTGCCAGTAAGCGGCGGTCAGACGCTGTCGCGGCGGTAGTCGTCCAGAGCGGCGCCGTCGCGGCGGAGCTCGATGCGATCATAGTCGCGGGTGAGCAGCAGGCGCATGCGGGCCAGCTCGCGCGCCTCGACCTCGTCGATCGCGTCCAGCGGCTCATCGGTCGGCGCACGGCCGGCCCTATAGTGCAGGCGCAGGCTGAACCTGGACATGACTGGCCCCGTCAGGACGCCCGACGCGTCCTCGGCTCGACTTAACAGAGATGAACGGCGTTATCGAATCACGAAGCTGCGTTGATTGCGGTGTCATCGGCGCGGCCTTTTCCGGCGCGGAAGAGGCCCCATCTAGGGGCTGAAGGAGCCTGCCATGACCAAGACCCTGCACATCGACTTCGTCTCGGACGTGGTCTGCCCCTGGTGCGTCGTCGGCCTTGGCGGGCTGGAGACCGCGCTGGACAAGCTGGAAGGCGAGGGCATCACCGCCGAGATCGCCTTCAAGCCGTTCGAGCTGAACCCGCAGATGGCGCCCGAGGGCGAGAACATCGTCGAGCATATCGGCAGGAAGTACGGCTCCACCCCCGAACAGTCGGCGCAGAACCGCGAGATGATCCGCGCCCGCGCCGGCGAGGTCGGCTTCGACATGCGGATGGATGAGACCAGCCGCATCTGGAACACCTTCGACGCCCACCGCCTGCTGCACTGGGCCGGGGAGGCGTCTCCGGAGAAACAGGCCGCGCTGAAGAAGGCCCTGTTCCGGATCCACTTCACCGAGGGCCGCAACCTGACCGACGCCGGCGAACTGACCGCCGCGGCCGAGGCGGCGGGGCTGGACCGGGCCGAGGCGGGCGAGGTGCTGGCCTCTGGCCGCTATGTCGAGGCCGTGCGCGCCGAGCAGGCCCTGTGGCGGGAGCGGGGGATCAACTCGGTCCCCGCCGTGGTGGTCGAAGGCAAATACCTGATCTCGGGCGGCCAGCCGGCGGCGGTGTTCGAGGACGCCTTGCGAAAGATCGCGGCCGAGGCCTGACCTCCTATCGCTTGCGGCAGCTGGCGCCGGCCCACAGGACGTCGATGGTCGCGCTTTGGCCGGGCGCCAGCACCAGCCCGTTGACCCCGTCCAGCACGAAGGCGCGGCCGCGGGGCGCCGCGTCGCTGAGCATGAAGCCGGCGTTCTCGGCGGCGATGGCGCTGACCGGGCGGCCGAAGACGGTGCCGGCGCGATTGGTGTAACCGGCGGCCAGGGTGCGGTCGGCGCTCCAGCCGACGAACTTGCCGTCCTGGAAGATCAGCTTCAGCCCCTTGCCCCAGTCGGCGACATCAAAGGCGCCGTTTCGGCAGTCGGTCTCGCGGGTCAAGATCGGCGCGCCGCCGAAGACGCGGGTGGCGTGGGCGACGACATCCGCCTGGGTCGCGCCGAAAGCGACGCTGCGGTCGGTGTTCAGCAGGCGGACGCCGTTGCGGTCGATGACGCCGCCAGCCTGGGGCGGTGCGGCGACGGCGGCGCCGGCCAGGATGGAGGACAGGGCGAGGGCGAGGAGGGCGTGTTTCATGGACGCTGTTCTGTCAGTTGAGCCAGCCGTCTCACAGGCGGCTGCGACGAAGGCGGAACATTGAGCGACGGGCGTGGTCACTGAACCTCCGCGGCCCGTCTGAGCAGGTCGTTCCAGTCCAGCAGATTAATCGCGCCGATGATCCGGCCGAGCGCGTCGTGAGGATGCATCCGCCCCCGGTCGATGTCGGTCGCGTTGTTGTTCCGGCGGTTGTGGCTCACCTCGAGAACCCGGATATCCGTCGCTGGTCGTCTGTCGCCATATGCTCCCGGAGCGAGGTTCAGGCGGGGCTCAGACGCCGTGCCGGCCGGCACGGTCATCCTGCGGTCGGTCGCGAGAATCAGCCGGCTGTCAGAGGCGAGGCATCGGGCGCCTGCGGGACTGACATCGACAGGCCGTGAGCAGTTCAGATGAGTCGGATTCAGGGCCAGCGTCAGGGTCGGCCCGAATGAGCCGGACTTGATAGTCCCATCAGGCATCCGCTGGTTATTGCCGGTGCTGGGCATGATGTGCCGGAACTGCAGCCTGATCTCACCCCGCATCACGCCGTCGCCCTGCGCGCCATGCTGCTGGCCATAGCCGGTAATGATGAGCTCGGGCTCGATGCTGGCGCCGTGGAGGTTCCGGAAAGGAACCGCATTCAGCACTTCGCGAGCGAGGAACTGCATCCGGCGCTCGAACAGGGCGTCCTGTTCCGGCGTGGCGCGGCTGCGCTCGACCTTGCCGGGCCAGGGCTCGGGCGCGACATGGCCGCGCTGCTCCATGCCTGCGGCGTTGGGGTCGACATGGTCGGCAGGCAGGTAGGGCGCCCGCCAGTACTCGACCAGATAGCGGTCGTAATCCTTCTCCCCGTCGGCGCGCATCGGGCTGTCCCAGCCGGCGTTCGGGAACAGCGGCGCGCGGAAACGGCGGTGGCCCGGCATATTGTCCCGCAGCCGCACGGTCCCGGGAGCGGGCGCCATGCCCGCGCCGGGATCGACCGCATTCGGCGGCACGGGGGTGGTCACCGGATGTTCTCGCAGCGTCTGGGCCTGCGTGGCGGAGGCGGCGAGGGTCAGGGCGGCGGCGAGTAAAAGGGTGCGCATCGGGCGAGGATCCTTCAGTCGGCGCGCGGCGCGGCGGGGCCGTTGAGACGGTCTACGATGGCTTTCCAGTCGGGGAGCCAGGCGGCGGCGATGGCTCGCGCCTGCCCGCGATCAGGCGCCAGTGCGCCCTGACCCACTGCAAAGGGGAAGGTGACGATGAAGAGCTGTATTTCTCCCGTCGGACGGCCGGCGTCGAACAGCTCCGGATTGTTGATCTGCTCGCCCTGACCACCGCGGTAGCGGCTGACCCAGAGGGGGCGGTCGATCGTTTCGACCAGTATCCGGTCAAGGCCGGTGAACTGCATGCCGCGATAGCGACCGGAGGGCCGTTCCAGTCGCTCATAGCAGTTGGTGCAGACCGACATTGCCGTCCCTTCAAGCAGGGTGACGTCCGCCCACCGGCCATCGGGCCGCTGTCTGCCGGTGCCGCTGGCCATCGTGGGGAAGGAGAGCCGCAGCGTGAACCCCCATATCCGCGTACCCGACGGATCCGCCTGTTGATGGTAAGAGACCGTCGGAATCAGATAGTGGGCTTCCGACCGCTGGATGAACGGGAAGGCCGTGATGGTGTCCAGCACCGTGCGCGCCTGCCGGTCGAGGACCGCCTTCACCGCCGGGGGCGGCAGGTTTCGGTCGTCCTGCCGGATGGTGTCGGACACGATCCCCAGCCGGGGGACATGGCCCTGCCGTTCCTTCGCCTCGGGGTAGGTCTCCCAGTACTTCACCAGATAGTGGAAGGGGACAGGATAACTCCCATGCTCGGTGCGCAGCTCCGGGGCGCCCCGGCCGAAGTCGAGCGGCAGGTAGTCCTGATGGTTGAAGGCCAGCAGACCCGAAGCGCCGGCGTCGCTGCGGGCGCCCATGGGCGTAGGGTGCAGCTCATAGCGGGGCGTACCGTCGAACATGCCGATGAAGGGGGTGACGGCCCGGGTGTCGCGGGGCGAGGGACCGTTGGACGCCGGCTTGGGCCCATACGGATCATACCCCTGCGCCTGCGCGCCGCCGGCCATCAGGCAGAGGGTCAGTGCGGCGAGGGCGGGGAGGGCGAGCTGGCGCATGGCCGGCATCTGGCGGGCGGGGCGGGACGCCCGCAATCGGCTTGCGACAACCCTTCGACGAAGGCCGACGCGGTCAGGGCGGCCCGCCGGAAACACCGTCCGAAGCGTCCGATGCGTCCGGACCGTCCGGATAGCCGAGGTAGTGGCGCACCGCCTCCTGCCGGGCGATCATCCGGTCCAGCTCGGCCTCTTCGTCGTCCATGGCCTGACGCACGCGGCGCCAGCGCAGGGCCTCGGCGGCGTCGCCGCGCATCACCGCCCGCATCATCCGGCGGAAGGCGACGTAGGACAGCTGGCACAGGTCGACCTTGTCGAGATCGCCGCCGACCTGCTCCTCCAGCACCAACCCCTCGTCGTCGGGATCCAGCGGGTTGGGCGGCGTCCACGGCTGGTCGATCCGCCGCCACCCCTCGCGCGCCGCCCGCTCGCGCAGCGCGCTGAGCCCCACCCCGTACCGGCGGCAACACTCCGGCGCCGACAGGCCGCCCAGATAGTCCTCGCGCACCTGAACCCAGACGTCGTCCGGCGCCATGCGGCGGCCGGTCGGGGCCGGGGCGGGAAGGTGGTCGTCGTCGTCTCTCATCGGTCAGTCCCCCTGTGAAAAGGGGAGGGAGTTTAAGGCCGCCGGAAGGCGTGGTGACGTAGCGTGGGGGCAGCGTCACGGGAGGGTGAGGGATTTCAGGGGGTTAAGGTTCGTCGGATGGCGCCGGTTACGGGCCCTGGGGCGGTGGAGCGAGCCCGCCGCCAACCCGCGCTTTCAGACCCGCCAGCACCCCGTCCAGATTTCCCAGCACCTCCCGCGCCGCGATCCGGTGGACAATGATCCCCCTCAGCATCAGCCATGCCGTCCGCCGCGCGTCATGGCGCATCTGGTCCGGATGCTCGTGCCCCTGTCCGTCAACCTCCACCGCCAGCCGGGCGTCCTCGCAATAGAAGTCGAGAATGTACGGCCCGACCGGGTGCTGCCGTCTGAATCGCGCTCCACCCAGCTTCCGCCCCCGGAGCGCCTGCCACAGGATGACCTCCGGCAGCGTCATGGTACGCCGCAGCTCTCGCGCACGCGCAATGGTTATTTGAGGCGAATACATGATGCCAGCTAAACGCGAATCTTCCGTGCCGTAAATCCTCCCCCATCGGGGGAGGGGGACCATGCACAGCATGGTGGAGGGGGCTTACCGCGGATCCGATTTTTCAAGACGAAACCCCGAACCGCCAACCTTCAGGCGCCCAGCTCGCCGCCGGCCGCCTCCACCGCGAAGACGCCAGTTCGTAAATCCTCCCCCATCGGGGGAGGGGGACCATGCGCAGCATGGTGGAGGGGGCTCACCCCAGATGCGATGTTTGAAGATGAAGCCCCGCACCGCCAACCTTCAGGCGCCCAGCCCGCCGCCAGCCCCCTCCACCGCGAAGACGCGGTCCCCCTCCCCCGATGGGGGAGGACTAGAAGGTTTCGTCCGTCCGGTGATGGCGGGACAGGGCGGCTGGCGATCAGGGCGTCGGCCCGAGGGCGCGGATCATCGCGGACCTCGTGCTAGATTATGCTCTGCAAAAAAGGGGGACGGACGATGGGGCGAAACGGGGTTTGGGTCGCGATGATCGCGGCGGCGACGCTGGTTCCGGGTGGTGCGGCCATGGCGCAGGAGACTCCGGCGGAGGCCAATGCGGCCTATGACGCCGCGAGTCTGGCCCGCGACGCGGCGGCGCTGGACGCCCTGTTCGCGCCAGACTTCGTCTATGTCGGAACCCACGCCAACCGGCGCGAGCGGAGCGAGCAGATCCGGAACATGACGGCGGGCGAGGGGCGTCTGGTCGAAGGCGGCAGCCGGACGTCGAGGTCACGCCGCTGGGCGACACGGCCGCCCTGATCACCGGCCGCTTCCTGGGCCTGTGGCGCCAGGACGGGACCGAGGAGGCCGTCGATGAGCGCTACACCACGGTCTGGGTCCGGATCGACGGCCGCTGGCGTCTGAAGCACGAGCATGTGAGCCAGCGGCCCCGTCAGTAGCCGTAAGGGGCGCTCTTGTGTGACCTCCATGCCGCCGAGGTGCAGGCGGCGGAGGCGCTGGGGATCTCGCGCGGGATCAACGGCGTGCCCGCCGTGATGGTGGGGAAGTGGCTGATCTCGGGGTGCAGCAGGCGGGGGTGTTTCCAGGAGGAGTTGCGGGGGATGGCGGGGAGGGATGAGAAGTTATTCTTTTTATACAGAGCCTTATAGCTTAATTGCATCGAGTTAAAACTTGGAAACCATGTTTGTTGGTTGACGTTAGTGGATGGTGGTATACATAGCCACTTGACGACGTGGTGCTTAACGGCTGCATCTGAAATGGGTTGAAACTTCGGTTTTGGCCCTTTCCGAGGGAGGTGCTGTCGGGATGCCAAATCGTAGTTGCCGGGCTAATTGGTACCTAACGCTGGCAATGATGACACGGGAGCTTCGGCTTCAATCGTCCATCAACCCTCGAAGAGATTAGGTTCCCCTCGCGCTCATATCTGCGCGGGGGGATGCCTATCTAAGACAATCTTCTATGAGAACATTAGCGTGTTTGGATTTTGGATAGGTCTTCCTGTCATCCGGATCCGTCGCACACCGGCAATAGAACGGATAGTTGCCCGCCAAGTGCTTCTTGCCGCCGACGCCAACATCCCAATGAAACTCGTCGTGAAAAGCGCAACCAAGCCGATAGTATTTGGTCAGTGCGATCGCTTGGTCGGGATGGACAGAAGCGCTGCCATGCCGGGCCGCCCCTTTGGCGGGGGCAAACTTCAAACCTGATCGCCCAATATAATAGTTCCCCGATTTATCCCATCGGGAACGGCGAAATTCGGTCGCGCTCGCGCTAATATTCTCGGTCTGAAGAGCCTCTTTCAATAGCTTTTGAACCGCTTTTCCGTCGCCAAAATTCAGCGGCGGGAGCAAGAATGGACAAGCGCCTTGGCCATACATGGCCTTAATCCTCAATAGTCTCTCGATTGCGCGGGCAATATTCTCCTCCAAGAACTCAGCGGTCCCAGTTCTCGACCCGTAAAGCCTTTCCGGAATCTCGATAGGAAGTACCGAATGGTAAAGCCTGCTGAGAAGTGACCCTGACTGGGGGCCCGCTTGATAAGCCACAATAAGAAAGTCAGGCTTCTCTAGGCTGCAGGCCGCTCCAGCCGTTTTCGAGCAAGTTTTCTTCTGGCCTGGCGCCAAAGAGCATCCTGAATTCGCATGCCGGCAGAAACCTACCGGGCGCTTCGTAGAGCCGAACGCCGCGTCGGAAATCGTTTCGAGCGCATTGCTAATGTCATCATCAGCGTACGCGGCCTGCCTGCTCGCGCGGATTTTGGCCGCTTGGAACCTGAACAAGTAGCCGTTCGGAAAACGGAGATTCAGGCGATCCAAAACCGATTTTCGGACACTATCGGGCGCCCCGATGATCGCGCACGCTGTCAGAGGCATACGTCAATGCCCGATGAGTTTTGCGATCAAGTCCAAGCTTAGAGTGAGGTCTTTCCGTTCTCCAGGCGGGATAGCAGCGACAATTGATCTCAAAGCCTCAAGTCCGGGATGGGAATCCCCCGCTCCTACCGATTCAGATCTAATTTTTAGCGGCTTCAAATAGTTGGTCGAATCTAATCCGTGCTCCGCTGTCCACCGAGCAATCGCAGCCTCTGCCTTGTCGGCCCTGAGCTGACGATCGGGTTCCTCACTAACAATCAAGCTCGCAGGAATTTCCCTAGCCGCCGGATCGGCCACGGGATCCACCGCGTCGTAGAACTTGTAAGGTTGAACCGTTCTAAGCCAGCGCCGGCGCCCGGGTTCCAGTGGTTTAGAAAACGCCGAAAATACGGATGCGTCGTACCTGCGCTTCAGAGGAGTCGAGTTGGTGGCAATCGAGACTTCGATTTCCGCCCCCTCCCCAGTAATGTTCAGCCGATCACCAAAAGTCTCGCGCAGCAGCTGGCTTAGCGGTTTCGAGCCTAGCGTAGCTCTAATCGAGACAGATTCTCTTTTCCCAACCAACTGTCCAAGTCTCGCAAGCGACATCGGCCCACCACCCTCTGCCTCTAGGATCGACATGGCGGCGTTGGCGATAGACGCAGGCGTGGCAGTTACCGGTACTGGTTCCAAGACAATCTCCCTCAAGTTTGGGTAGCATATCCTTTCGATGCCGGTTCAAGCTAGACGTGAAAGCTCACACCTTCACCTCCACCACCCCGCCCCCGGCCCTGAACTTCGCGCTCATCTCCGCCATTCCGGCCTCGGCGTCGACCAGCGAACCGCCCGCGTCGTTCTGGGCCTGCGCGTCCCTGCGGATGTCCTGGCTGATCTTCATCGAGCAGAATTTCGGGCCGCACATGCTGCAGAAGTGGGCGGTCTTGTGGGCTTCCTTGGGCAGGGTCTCGTCGTGGTATTTGCGGGCCGTTTCGGGGTCGAGGCCGAGGTTGAACTGGTCTTCCCAGCGGAACTCGAACCGGGCGCGCGACAGGGCGTCGTCGTGCAGGCGGGCGGCGGGGTGGCCCTTGGCCAGGTCGGCGGCGTGGGCGGCGATCTTGTAGGTGATGACGCCGTCCTTGACGTCCTGACGGTCGGGCAGGCCCAAGTGTTCCTTGGGCGTGACGTAGCAGAGCATGGCCGTGCCGAACCAGCCGATCATGGCCGCGCCGATGGCGCTGGTGATGTGGTCGTAGCCGGGGGCGATGTCGGTGGTCAGCGGCCCGAGCGTGTAGAACGGCGCCTCGTGGCAGTGCTTCAGCTGCTCATCCATATTGGCCTTGATCTTGTGCATCGGCACGTGGCCGGGGCCCTCGATCATGACCTGACAGCCCTTGGCCCAGGCGATCTTCGTCAGCTCGCCGAGGGTGCGCAACTCGGCGAACTGGGCCTCGTCATTGGCGTCGGCGATGGAGCCGGGGCGCAGGCCGTCGCCGAGGCTGAACGACACGTCGTAGGCCCGCATGATGTCGCAGATGTCCTCGAAATGTTCGTAGAGGAAGCTCTCGCGGTGATGCGACAGGCACCACTTGGCCATGATGGAGCCGCCGCGTGAGACGATGCCGGTGACGCGTTTGGCGGTCATCGGCACGAAGGGCAGGCGGACGCCGGCGTGGATGGTGAAATAGTCGACGCCCTGTTCGGCCTGTTCGATCAGGGTGTCGCGGAACACCTCCCAGGTCAGGTCCTCGGCGATGCCGTTCACCTTTTCCAGCGCCTGATAGATGGGCACCGTGCCGATGGGGACGCTGGAGTTGCGGATGATCCAGTCGCGGATGTTGTGGATGTTGCGACCCGTCGACAGGTCCATGACGTTGTCGGCGCCCCAGCGGGTGGCCCAGACCAGCTTGTCGACCTCGTCATCGACGCTGGACAGGACGGCCGAGTTGCCGATGTTGGCGTTGATCTTCACCAGGAAGTTGCGGCCGATGATCATCGGCTCGACCTCGGGGTGGTTGATGTTGTGCGGGATGATGGCGCGGCCGCGGGCGATCTCCTGACGCACGAACTCGGGGGTGACGAAGTCGGGGATGGAGGCGCCGAAGTCCTCGCCGTCGCGGATGCAGGGGGCGTTCTGTTCGCGGCGCAGGTTCTCGCGGATGGCGACGTATTCCATCTCGGGCGTGATGATGCCCGCCTTCGCGTATTCGTACTGGGTGACCGGGCGGCCCTCGACGCCCTTGAAGACGCGGTGGTTGGAGACGTCGAAGCGGGGCGCGAGGTGTTTGCCGCTGGCGTGGCCGTTGTCCTCGGGCTTGACCTCGCGCGGGTTCGCCACGCGGGCGATATCGCCGCGGTCGAGCTGCCAGCTGGTCTTCACGAGGGGCAGGCCGCGCTTGATGTCGATGGTCTCCGAGGGGTCGGTATAGGGGCCGGACGAGTCGTAGATGGTCACCGGCGGCTCATTGGCCGACGGGTGGACGGCGACCTCGCGGAAGGGGACGCGGATGTCGGGGTAGAGCTCGCCGGCGACATAGACCTTGCGCGACCCGGCGCGCTCGCCGGTCGGGATGGCGCCGGTCTCCTTCATCACCTGCTCGCGGGCGTCTTTCAGCGACAGATCCACGGTGGGATCATGCGAGGGCTCGGTGTTGGTGACGTGGATATTCATGGCGGCCTCTGTTTGCAGAGGGTCCGCCGACGTCGGGCGAGAGGGTCCTGTGGCGTGATGCGCCTGGGACCGAAGCGTTACTCATCCCTTCGCCGGCATGACCCGGATCAGGTTCGGCCGGTCAGAGGGACACCTCTATCTCAGCCGCTCGATCGCGACCCCCGGGAGAACGGTGCGACGATACGCGCAGGCGGGGGGCGCTGTCGACAGGCGGGGTGCGACAATGTGCGGGGCGGCGGGCGGTTGTTCCGACTCTGCGGATGCGTATGAGAACCACTCTCAAAATACAGCTTTGCCTTGAGGGGGCCTCCCATGACCGTCCACAACCTGAAACTCGCCCTGACCGGCGCCTCCGCGCTCAGCCTCATGGCGGGTGTCGCGAACGCCCAGGAGGCGACGCAGGTCGAGGACGTGGTGGTCACCGCCGCCGGCTACGAGCAGCGCATCACCCAGGCGCCGGCCTCGATCAGCGTGCTGCCGCGTCAGGAGATCGAGGAGCTGCGCGCGACCTCGATCGCCGAGATCCTGAACAACGTCGAGGGCGTCGACACCGGCGCCGGCGTCGGCAAGACCGGCGGCCAGACCATCAACATCCGCGGCATGGGCCCGGACTACACCCTGATCCTGATCGACGGGCGTCGCCAGAACCCGGCCGGCAGCGTGACCCCGAACGGCTTCGGCGAGACCTCGACAAGCTTCCTGCCGCCGGTGTCGTCGATCGAGCGGATCGAGGTGGTGCGCGGGCCGGTGTCGACGCTGTACGGCTCTGACGCGATGGGCGGGGTGGTCAACATCATCACCCGCAAAGTCGGCGACGTCTGGGCCGGCTCGCTGGGCGCCAACTATACGCTGCAGGGCGATGACGAGTTCGGGAACATATGGGGCGCCAACCTCTATGCCGCGGGGCCGGTGGTGAAGGATGTGGTGGGGCTGGCCGTGCGCGGCTCGTGGCAGGATCGCGAGCAGTCGGAGCTGACCTTTGAGCGCGTGGACGGGGTCGAGACGCCGGTCACCGGCTTCGGCCGCAGCGCGACCGCCTACGAGATCTGGAGCCTCGGCGCGCGGGTGGCGCTGCAGCTGCATCCGGACCACGACCTGTGGCTGGACGTGGATACGGCGAACCAGTGGTACGACAACAGCGCCAACCAGCTGGGCACCCAGGGCGTGGCGGGCGGCTATGCGGATGCGCTGGAGTTCAACCGCGACCAGCAGGTGCTGGCCCACAACTGGCGTCTGCCGTTCGGCACGCTGGAGAGCACCCTGTCGCGCAACTATACCGAAAAGCTGGGCCGGATCGTGCCGGCGCTGGTGCCGGTGACGGGCGGGCAGGCGCGCAATATCGAGAGCACGAGCATCGTCTTCGACACCAAGCTGCACTCCGCCTGGCGCAACCACAACTTCACGGTGGGCGGCCAGTACTGGGACGCCGAGATGATCGACGGCGTCGCGCCCACGGCCTTCACCTTCGAGCAGTGGGCGCTGTTCGCCGAGGACGAGTGGCGCTTCACCGACAGCTTCGCCCTGACCGGCGGCGTCCGCTATGACGACCATTCGACCTTTGGCGACCACGTCAGCCCGCGCCTGTACGGCGTCTGGAACGCCACCGACCAGTGGACGATCAAGGGCGGCGTCTCGGCCGGCTACAAGGCGCCGCGCGTCGAGCAGCTGGCGCCCGGCATCAACGGGTTCGGCGGGCAGGGGCGCATTCCCCTGATCGGCTCGCCCGACCTGACGCCGGAGACCAGCGTCTCGACGGAGCTGGCGGTGTTCTACGATAACGGCTGGGACCTGCGGGCCTCGCTGACGGCCTTCCACAATACCTTCGAGGACAAGATCGCCTCGGGCGTGCCGGTGGCGAACTGCTCGGCGGGCGTCACGGCGGCCAACTATCAGGCGGGGAACTATCCGCAGACCGGCTGCGTCGATGTCGGTTTCTATCCGTCGGTGGTCGAGTTCGGGCAGTCGGTGAACATCGACGAGGCCGAGACCTCGGGCTTCGAGGCCACCGCGCGCTGGAACTTCGCCGAGGCGTGGTCGGTGCAGGGCAACTACACCTACACGGACAGCGAGCAGAAGTCGGGCTCGGCCGCCGGCCAGCCGCTGACAGACACCCCGCGCCACATGCTGAACGGACAGCTGCGCTGGCGGGCGACGGACGATCTGAACCTGTGGGTGCGTGGCGAATACCGCTCGGAGCGCTATCGCGGCCCGGGCGCGGCCTTCAACGCCTGGGGCGACTACAAGGCCTATGAGCTGGTGCACTTCGGCGGGTCGTATCAGGTGACCGACCGGGTCAGCCTGAACGCCACGGTCTACAACCTGTTCGACACGGACTTCGTGCGCCTGCTGCCGTTCGGCACACCGGTTCAGTACACGCCGGAGTACGCCAACAATCAGGAGCCACGCCGGCTGTACCTCGGTGTGAATCTGGACTTCTAGGGCTCGGACCAGCCGAGGGTTCGCAGGCTCAAGCCCGAGCGCGGATCGGCGCTGAAGCCGAGTAGGACGGTTTCCGATCCGCCAGCAGGCACGTAGTCGAGGGAAATAGCTGCGGTTTCGGCGCCGAGCCGGCCTTCGATCTCGACCGCTGCGGCGGTGGTGTCGCCCGTGTTCTCGACCTCGACCTCAGCGATCCAGCCGTCGGCGACTGGCCGGGCGTTTTCCAGCCTCACGGTCAGGGCGGCCGGTTCAATCGGGGCGAAGGCTTCCTTCAGGATCAGGACGAGGACGGCGAGCGTCAGCAGCAGGCCGAGGCCGCTCATCAGCCATTGTAGAACGGGCGGTCCGGGTTGGCTGTCGGGTTTGGCTGCGGGTTTGCGGGCCATCAGACGAGCAACCGTGCGGCGGCGGCGCCGATCGCGCCGGGGAAGGACAGGACGACCACCGCGTCGACCATCTCCTTGATGTTGTGCCCGTCGGTGCGGCCGAAGATCCACAGCACATAGAGGCTGGTCAGCAGCACCAGACCGTAGCCAGCGAGGGTGAAGTGGAAGAAGGCGGTGACGGGGTGACCCTGCTCTTCCTGTCCGGCGAAGCCGGCGAGATAGACGATGACGTGCATAAGGGTGAGCGACACCGCGACCAGCGCCAAAGCGTGCCATGGGGTGATGCGGTAGGCGATGAGGATCATCTCCTCGGTCGGCGCCATGTTCAGGGCGATGAAGAGGGCGCCGGCCACCATCAGGAACAGTTCGCCGAAGTAGCTCGCCTCGTCCTCGTCCCCCTTGCCGCGACCCGCGCCGCTGAGCTGTTTGCGGGCCAGAAGCGCGCCCATGGCGGCGGGCACGGTCTGCAGCGCGATCTGTCCCACCGACTGCCGCAGCGGCCCGCCCGGCTCGATCACTCCGAACAGCAGAAGCAGGGCCGCCCCCGTGATCATGCCGACAGCGATGGCGACGAAGGTGTCCTGTATCGCGTGCAGCAGGCCTTGGTGACGGCTGAAGCCGGCGTAAAGCGCGATGCCGAGAAGGAGCGGCAAGCCGACGAGCAGGAAGATAGCGAGGCGCGCACGATCCAGCGTGAAGCCGAACCACCACATCTCCATCGTCATCAACAGCGGCAGACTGAACAGCAGCGCGCCGCCAAAGGCGCGGCCGAGATCGCGGGCGTAATCCCGTTCGTCGGGCGGGTTCAGCGTTGCGGCGGCGCTCATGCCCACGGCAACGCTCGGCGTGACCGAACGCTCCTTCGGCTCGTCAATCCGGGAAGACGACCAGCAGGCTATCGAGCGCCGCGGTGGTGCGGGCCCAACCCGCCTCGTCCAGCGTCACCCCGCCGACCGAGTCGAGCGAGGCGCCGGCGAGGGCCAGATGCTGGACCGCACCGACCAGCACGGCGTTGACGGCCATGACGTCGCCATCGGGCGCGGTCTTGAGGCGGGGACGGCGTTCGCGCATCCACGCCTGAAGCAGGGTCGCCCGTTCTGTCTCGATGCGACGGTTCAGCGGCGTCGGCTCGACCAGGGCCCAGGCCATGAGACGCAACGACAGAGGGCTGGCGCGCAGGGCGGACAACCAGGCCGACAGGCTTTCGCGCGCGAACTCGCGCTGGGTCCGGCCCTCGCCGCGTGGAACGGCGTCGAGCGTGCGCAGCAGTTCGGCCAGCGCCCGCGCGGCCAACTTCTCGACCACCCCGTCGGCGCCGTTGAAATAGCGATAGACCAGCTTGCGGTCGCAGCGCGCCTCGGCCGCCAGCGTCTGCACGTTCAGGCCCGGAAAGCCGTCGCGCAAAAGCAGTCGCTCGCCGGCGTCGACGATGCGGCGCTGGGTTCCGGCGCGGTCGCGCGGCGATGTCTGCGATTCGGCCATGAAGGGAGCATCCCGTGTGCGGGCGATCCGTTCAAGCGGCCGGGACGCCGGGCGGCGTCAAGGTCGATATCGGTGTCCGGGAAACGCCTGGTGGAGCCGAGGGGAGTCGAACCCCTGACCTCGTCATTGCGAACGACGCGCTCTACCAACTGAGCTACGGCCCCGTTCAGGCGAGGCGCGGACATACGAGTGGGGGGACGGGGTGTCAACGGGTGCGAGGCCCGGTGACGCGGGGCGGCCGCGTCCTCACCAAACCTGACGAGAGACCGGCGTTCTCTTGACGAGTTTCGCCAAACGGTGAAATTCGAACGGGCCGGGCGTCATTGGGGGCGTTCGAGGGGAAGCCGTCATGACCACCGCCGTCCGCGCGCTCGCGCTCGCTATCACACTCGCCGCTGTCTCCACGCCGGAACTGGCCGCCGCGCAGAACGCCAGCCTCAACGCGATCTCCGGCTCGATCCGCCTGCGCTCGGGTTTTACGCCCGACCCCTATCGCGCGTCCGTAACCGCGGGGGGCGGCATCGACGCCTACAGGGACACCGATCTGCCGGCCGCCTGCGTGGGCAAGATTTCGGATGCTCCGGATTTCGAGGTGACCTACTCGGACGCCGGGTCGCTGCCGCTGGTGTTCCGGACCATCTCGTCGTCTGACACGACCCTGATCATCAATGGACCGGATGGCCAGTGGCGCTGTGATGACGACAGCTACGGGGACGGGGACGCCGAAGTTCGCTTCAACAATCCTCGCAACGGCACCTATGACGTCTGGATCGGCAGCTTCAACGGCGGGCTGGCCTCGACCACCCTGCTGATCACCGAGACGCCCTAGGTTCAGCTGTCCTCGTCAAATCGACGGGAGACGAGGTCCAAAAGCGCATCGACCGCCGCCTGCGCGTCCGCGCCGTCGGCGGCGATGTCAATCGTGCAACCGTTGCCGGCGCCCAGCATCAGCAGGCCCATGATCGACAGGGCGTTCACGGTCACGCCGTCGCGGGTGACGTGGATCTCGGCCTCGAACTCCGACGCCGTCTTGACGAACTTGGCGCTGGCCCGGGCGTGCAGGCCGCGGGTGTTGCAGATGTTGGCGGTCGCGGCTGCAGTCTGACTCATTTCTCGCCCTGCAGCACCCAGCTGGCCACCGAGATGTATTTGCGGCCGGCGTCCTGGGCGTGGGCCACGCAGGTCTCCAGCGGTTCGCGGGTGCGGACGCTGGCCAGCTTGATCAGCATGGGCAGGTTCAGGCCGGCGATGACCTCGGCGTGGGTTTCCTCCATCACCGAGATGGCGAGGTTGGAGGGGGTGCCGCCGAACATGTCGGTCAGCAGGATGACGCCCTCGCCGTCGTCGACCGCGCGCGCGGCGTCGACGATGTCGCGGCGCCGCCGCTCCATGTCGTCCTCGGGCCCGATGCAGATGGCCGCGACCCCGCGCTGGGGCCCCACCACATGCTCCATGGCCGACAGGAATTCAGAGGCCAGTCCCCCGTGGGTGACGATAACCAGGCCGATCATGAAAGCAGCACCACGCCCAAGCGCCCCCGCGTCCGGTCGCCATCGGCGCACCGCAAGCCGGGCGGAATAGCTCAAACCGGAGGCGGGTTAAAGCGCGGCGAGGGCAAGTGCGACCTTTTCGGGCGCCGAAGCCTCGAAACCACGCAGCCGAAGGCTGGGCACGGCGACGCCGGCCAGCCTCGTGACGGAAGGGTCCGGGAGACGTTCAATCGCTTCGGCGGTGAGTGCGACGACCAGATCCAGCCGGACGAGGCCGAGGGCGCAGGCCGGCAGAACGCCCACGCCGCGCGCTTCGATCAGGCCCCCTATTCGGGGCGCGGGCGTCGCCCACGCCGCGCCGCCCGATGCGAAGACATGGGCGTAGTCGTCGGCGACGAGCCGCCAGCCGCGGCTGATCAGCCTGAGCGCCAGATCGCTCTTGCCGACCCCGGACGGGCCGGTGATCCAGACGCCACGCCAGCCGCACGTGCAACGCCGGGCGACGGCCACGCCATGTAGAGGCTGGTCGGTCACCCCCGGCGACCGGCGGCGGGGGTGGGCAGGGCGGGCAGGGCGGCTTCGAAGCGGGCGCCGGTCACCGCGCCGGTCTCGTCCTTGCGGTTCTCGGCCCAGACCCGGCCGCCGTGCGCCTCGATGATCTGGCGTACGATCGAAAGACCAAGGCCTGAGTTGCCTCCGAAAGCCGTGCCCTTTGGCCGCGAGGTGTAGAAGCGCTCGAACACCGTCTCTAGATTCTCGGGCGGTACGCCCGGTCCGTCGTCGTCGATGCGCACCCGGATCGGCCGCTCGGGGTCGATGGTGTCGCGGATCAGGCTGACGCGGACGGTTCCGCCGGGCGGGCTGAACGACCGGGCGTTGTCGATCAGGTTGCGCACCACCTGACCCAGCGGTCCGTCGCGGCCCGCGACCCGTGCGTGCTCGCCCTCGGGCACGGTCAGGACCACGGCCGGTTCGCCCTCCTTGCGGCTGGCGGCGTAGATGCCGACGATCTCGGTCAGCAGGACGGTCAAGTCGACCGTGCGGGGCCGGTCGCGGGCCAGTTCGGCGTCGAGACGCGAGGCGTTGGAGATGTCGGTGATCAGGCGGTCGAGGCGACGCACGTCCTGCTGCAGCAGATTGGTCAGACGGGCGCGCTGCTCGTCCGTTTTCACCAGAGGCAGGGTCTCCAGCGCCGAGCGGATCGAGGTGAGCGGGTTCTTGATCTCGTGGCTGACGTCGGCGGCGAAGGCCTCGATGGCGTCCATCCGGTCAGACAGGGTGTGGGTCATGGTCTCCAGCGAGCGGGCCAGATCGCCGATCTCATCCTTGCGCCCTTCGAGGTCGGGCAGGCTGATGGCGCGGGCGCGTTGAAGGCGGACTTCGTCGGCGGCGGCGGACAGGCGCATCACCGGCCGGGCGACGAACAGGTGCATCAGCAGCGCGGTCAGCAGCGACACGAACAGCGCCACGACGGCGAAGGGCATCAGGGCGCGCCGCTGGGCGCCGATGGTCTCGTCGACGTCGCCGGCCTCCAGCGTCAGCACGCCGAGCACCTGCTGCACGTGGCGGACGGGGATGGAGACCGACACGACGCGGTCGCCGCTTTCGGACAGGCGGACCTGGGCCTGGTTCTGGCCGGCGAGGGCGGCCTCGACCTCGGAGGCGAGAGCGGCGCGGGCGGTTTCGGCGTCGCGGGCGGTGCGGGCTTCGGCCTTCGAGGTGTCGGGCGTCGGCGTGCCGGCCGGGCGGGCCGGCGGCAGGGGCTCGCCGGGGATGCGCTCGCTCACCGCATAGCTGTCGGCGACCGGCAGGCCGTCAATGTCGAACAGCCGCGCGCGTTGACCGACGGGGATGAAGGTGTCGACCAACTGCTGACTGGCCTTCACCGGATCGAAGCCGGGCGTGGGCTCGCCGGTGGTGATGCCCTGCTGGCTGAGCACGTTGGACAGGAGTTCGGCCTGCGCCGTCAGCGTCTCCATCCGCGCATCGACCAGCCCGCGCCTCCACTCGTTCAGCAACAGGGCGCCGACGAAGAGGATCAGCAGGCTTAGCAGATTGAGCGCAAGGATCAGCCCGCCAAGCCGCGACCCGCCGAACCTTGCGGGCCGGCGGGGTCGCAAGGGGGCACCCTTGTCGAGGGGATCAGCTTTCGCGGTAGCGATATCCAACGCCATACAGGGTCTCGATGGCGTCGAACTCCGGGTCGACCATCCGGAACTTCTTGCGCATGCGCTTCACATGGCTGTCGATCGTGCGGTCGTCGACATAGACCTGATCGTCGTAGGCGGCGTCCATAAGGTTGTCGCGGCTCTTCACAAAGCCCGGGCGCTGGGCCAACGCTTGCAGCAGCAGGAACTCCGTGACGGTCAGCTTGACCGGACGGCCGTCCCAGGTGCTTTCGTGGCGGGCGGGGTCCATCGACAGCTTGCCGCGCTTGATCGCCTTGGCCGAAGTGTCGCCCGAGGGCTCGGGTTCGCCGCCGTCGGCTCCGGTGCGCCGCAGCAGGGCCTTCACCCGTTCGATCAGCAGACGCTGGCTGAAGGGTTTGTGGATGTAGTCGTCGGCGCCGAGGTTGAAGCCGAGGATCTCGTCGATCTCCTCGTCCTTGGACGTCAGCATGATGACCGGGATCGCGGAGTGCTGGCGAAGACGACGCAACACCTCCATGCCGTCCATGCGGGGCATCTTCACGTCGAGGATGGCGAGGTCGGGCGGCGTGGCCTCGAGCGCCTCCAGTCCGGTCGCGCCGTCGTGGTAGGCCGTGACCTTGTGGCCATGGCTTTCCAGCGCCAGCGAGACGGACGCCACGATGTTCTCGTCGTCGTCGACCAGGGTGATGTTGGCCAAGGCGGTCTCCTCGAAAGTCTTGTCGCGCCACGCATCAACGCGCCGCAAGCGTAACCGTTCTACCGGAAGAGGGTGAGATTACGGCCGAAAATATGGTTGGCCCGTCGGGAACCTGCAACGCAACGCGTCCTTAAAGCCTCGGGGGCCATGCTGGCCGTGAACTGTGAGCGTCCGATGGCCGGCCCGATCCACTACGAAATCTATATCCGCAAGACCGCTCCGGCGCCGTGGGCGCTGCTGCAGGCGACGGAGAACCGCGCTCAGGCGATCGAGACGGCCGAAGAGTTGCTGCGTGACGATCGCGCGGCCGCCGTGCGGGTGACCAAGGAAACGCTGGACCCGGAGACGATGGAGTTCAACTCCGTCACCATCCTGACCAGGGGCGCGCCGGAGGTTCAGCGCAAACGGGTGATACCGGACGATCAGGCCGGTCCGCGCTGCGGATCGCCGCAGGACTTCTACGCGCCCCTGTCGCGCGAACTGATCGGTCGGGTGCTGGAAGACTGGCTGATCCGTCAGGGCGTGACGGTGTTCGAACTGCTGCACCGGCCGGACCTCGCCGAACGCCTGGACGCGTCCGGCGTCGAGCTGCAGCACGCGATCCAGAAGGTCGCGGTGCCGGAAAGTCAGGCGGTCGGTCAGCCTGTGCACGACCTTGTCAGGCACTATCAAAAGCTCTGCGAGAAGGCGATCGAGCGGGTCGTCATCGCCGGGCGCAAGGACATGTTCCCCAGCCTTGAGCACCGGTCGATCGCCGATCTGGCGCATCGGCTGGCGGGCAAGGCGGATCGCGCCTTTGTCATGGGCGGGATCGTGGCGGGCGCGCTGAAGGGCGTACGTGGCGGGCGGGCCAAGCTGGACCGGTTGATGGATCTGGCCGATGGCGCGCCGATGGACGGGCCGCCCCACGCGCTGGTGATGGTGCCGATCGAGCAAATGCTGTGCGAGCTGCTGTCGGCGCGGACCAATCTGGCGGATGTGCTGGGGCCGGGGCTGGATCAGGGCGCGTCGCTGGCCGCCGTCGTGCGCATGGTGGCGCCGCGCGAGGTCGGGTTGCTGGTCGCCGCGGATCCCCGCGTGGCCCTGCAGGTGCCCAATGTCGACGGTCCGGCGGCGCGGCTGGGCGAGCGGCTGCAGAAGGGCGAGTTCCCCCTGCTGGCGTCGGCGCTGGCGCGGATGGTGCTGCGCGAACTGATGAGTCCACGCCGACTGCGGCCGTCGGACGCGACCGGCGAGATCGACATCCTGCGCGTACTGGCCATGACCCTGACCGCGACGGCGGGGCGGCTCCTGACGCTGGAGGAGGTCCAGTCGGCGTTCAACGAGCGGTCCAAATCGCTGGTCACCGCAGACTTCGTCGCCGCCTATGTGTCGAATTGCTCGACCGTCCTGTGCGAGGCCGAGGCTCTCGCCCGGCTCTGCGAGAACGTCACGGGGGCGGGCAACAAGCGCTCGGCCGCGCGCTGGCTGTCGGCCTGCGTCAGCTCGCTGCGGTTCGAGACCGAGATGCGCTCGGCGCCGACGCATACCCCGGCCCAGAAGCTGGGCGTGCTGGCCGCGCTTCAGAAATCGGCGCGCGTCTGCGACCTGTCCGAACACGACGAGGCCGAGATCACGCAAACCGTGGGGAACGTCGCCGGTACGGTCGAGGCCGAGGCGCGATTGATCGCCCAGATCGGGCGTTCCCCTGCGGCGACGGTTCAGAAATTGTCGATCCTGCTGCGTCTGGCCTCGGGGGACACCGCGCCGCTGGGGCCGGTGGCCGACAGGGCGAAGGTGGAGGCGGTCAAGCTGCTTCGCACGCCGGAAAGTCGTGCGGCCCTCGCAGCGGCGCCAGAAGCGCTGGCGCCGCTGAGGGGTCTGATGCAGGCGGCGGGACTGGCCGCCGCAGCCTGATCGTTTCAGGCGGCTGCGGTCAGAAGGCCTAATCGAATATGTCGAAGATGCTGTCGCGCTTCTTCTTGCGGTACTTGTAGTCGTCGTCCCGATAGTGGCTGTCCTTGGGCCGGCGATCGTCGCGCCAGGCTTGCTGGCCCCACGTCTGGGGCGCGGGCTGTGGAGGATAGGGCTGCTGGGGTTGAGGGGCGGGGGCTGCCTGGGGCGCCGAGGCCCGGCCCTCCTCATTGGCCGAGGCCATCAGCTTTTCCAGCTCACCGCGATCCAGCCAGACGCCGCGGCAGGTGGGGCACATGTCGAACTGGACGCCGGAGCGCTCCAGCGTCTGCATCGGCGCATTGTCGTTGGGGCACATCAAAAGGGGCATGGGCGGGAAAGACTCCGTGAAAGGGGTCGGACGCCCGGCGCCGTACCGAGGGGGCCGGATCGAGCGCGAGGGCGTCCGATGCGGTCCGACATCACGCTCGCCAAGGCCTTGGGGAAGCCAGCGATGCGCCAGAGGGGCCCGTCCCGCAGTACTCAAGCTGGGGTTTGCAGACGCATGCGGCAACGCGTCGCTTGGTCGCGGGTCTCTTCACGCTCAAGCGCGAGCAACCGCGCCGGGAGCTTCAGCGCCCTAGCAATGTTGACCGGCGGCCCAGCCTGACGACCACGCCCATTGAAAGTTGTAGCCGCCCAGCCAGCCGGTGATGTCAGCAGCCTCGCCGATGACGTAGAGGCCCGGGACGCGTTTCGCCTGCATCGTCTGCTGATCCAGTTCGTCGGTCGCCACCCCGCCCAGCGTCACCTCGGCGGTGCGATACCCTTCGGAACCGGTCGGTTTTACGCTCCAGCCGTTCACCGCCTGATCCAGCGACCTTAGTGTCTTGTCTCCCACCTCGGCCAGCTTGCGCTTCACGCCTTCCTGCTCGGCGATGACATCGGCCAGCCGCCTAGGGGCGATGTGGCCGAGCGCCGTATGCGCCATCTGCTTGCCGTTGTCGGACTGCGCCGCCTTGAGCCGGGCGTAGACGTCCTCGTCGGGCGCCATCTTCAGCACGATCGGCTCGCCCTCGCGCCAGTAGGAACTGATCTGGAGGATCGAAGGGCCGCTGAGGCCCCGGTGGGTGAAGAGCATGCCTTCGCGAAAGGCGGTCTTTCCGGTGCTCACGACGGCGTCGACAGACAGTCCGCTGAGCACGGACCATTTGGCCAGCCAATCGGGGTCGAAGGTCAGGGGGACCAGCGCGGGGCGCGTTTCCGTCACCCGGAGACCGAGCGTGCGGGCGGTGTCATAGGCCCAGCCGGTGGCGCCCATCTTGGGGATCGACTTGCCGCCCGTGGCGAGCACCAGCGACGTCGCCTGAACGGTCGTTCCGTCGGAGAGGGCTGCCTCGAACCCCTCGTCCACTCGAGCCAGGTGGTCGACCGAGAGGCCCAGCGACAGGCTCGCCCCGACCTCTCGAATATCGTCCGTCAGCATACGAATGATCTGTTTGGCGCTGTCGTCGCAGAACAGCTGGCCCAGCGTCTTCTCATGCCAGGCGATCCCCGCCCGGTCGACGCGCTTGATGAAGTCATGCTGGGTGTAGCGCTTGAGGGCCGACGTCGCGAAACGCGGGTTCTCGCCGAGGAAGGCGTGCGGCCCGGCTTCGAGATTGGTGAAGTTACAACGGCCGCCGCCGGAGATGCGGATCTTCTCGCCCGGCGCCCGGGCGTGGTCGATGAGGCGCACCGACCGGCCCCGCCGACCTGCCTCGATCGCGCACATCATGCCGGCCGCGCCCGCGCCGACGATCAGGACATCCAGCCGTTTCACCATCCGCCCCGCCTAGCATGGACGGGCGACGGGTCAGAACCCCTGGCTTCTGGCCATCCGCTCCTGATGGAAGCCCGCGTCGCCCAGCAGCTCGTTCAGGACGCGCACCCGCTTCATGAACAGGCCGACGTCGAACTCGTCCGTCATGCCGACGCCGCCGTGCATCTGGACCGCCTCCTGCACCGCCAGTTCGGCGACACGGCCCGCCTTGGCCTTGGTGACCGAGACGGCGAGCGCGGCGTCCTCGCGGCCGGCGTCGATCGCATTGAGCGCGCCCATCGTCGCGGCGCGAGCAATCTCGATCTCGCTGAACAGATGGGCGGCGCGATGCTGCAGCGACTGGAACTCGCCGATGAGTTTGCCGAACTGCTTGCGGGTCCGCAGGTAGTCGAGCGTGATCTGGAAAGCCTGATCCCCGGCTCCGTTCAGAGTGGCGGCGGCGCAGGCGCGGCCGAGGTTCAGCGCGCTTTCCAACAGGGCGTCGCCGCCGTCGACCGGGCCGAGCACGGCGTCCGCATCGACCTCGACGTCGGTCAGGGTCACGCGGGCGGCGTTGTGGGCGTCGACCATCACGGTGCGCTCGATCTCGACGCCCGTCGTCTTCGGGTCGACGAGGAACAGGGTCATGCCGCCTTCGGTTCGCGCGGCGACGATCAGGGCGTCGGCGACGTGGCCGTCCAGCACGAAGCCCTTCGCGCCATTCAAGCGGAAGCCGTTGCCAGAGCGCTCGGCCGTCGTCGCGATGCGCGCCGGGGCATGCTTGGCGCCTTCGTCGACGGCCAGCGAGACGATCGCCTCGCCCGCCGCGATGCGGGGCAACCACGTCGCCTGCTGCTCCGCCGATCCGCCCTTGAGCGCCGTCGCCGACAACACGCCTGAGCCGAGGAAGGGCGAGGGCGTCAGGGTGCGCCCGAGGGCCTCAGCCACCACGCCGGCCTCGACCGCGCCGAGGCCGGAACCCCCATGCTCTTCGGGGATCACCACCCCGGCGAAGCCCATCTCGCCGAACGCCCGCCACAGGTCGCGCGAGACGCCGTCAGGGTCGCGGTCATCGCGCAGCTTGCGCAGATGGGCGATGGGCGCGTTCTCGTTCAGGAAGCCGTCGGCGGCCTCCTTCAGCATCGTCTGCTCTTCGGTCAGGATCAGCGGCATCCGCTCTTCTCTTTCCTTCGTCATCCTCGGGCTCGACCCGAGGATCAGATTGTTCGTCGCACCGCGTCGAGATCACGACACCGCGCTCGACGCCACGTCGCCCTCGGGTCAAGCCCGAGGGTGACAGGGGTCAGGAGTTCACGCCCCCGGCAGCTGGAGCAGGTGTTTGGCGATGATGTTCAGCTGGATTTCGCTGGTGCCGCCTTCGATGGAGTTGGCCTTGGTGCGCAGCCAGCCACGGGCGGCGGCGCCGTCGCGGGATCGCTCGCCCTCCCATTCCAGCGCATCCGATCCGCCCGCCGCCATCAGCAGTTCGTGGCGTCGCTTGTTCAGCTCGGAGCCGTAGTATTTCAGCATGGAGGCGATGGCCGGATGAGCCTGACCGGCCTTCACCTGATCGCCGACCCGCTCCATCGCCAGACGAAAGGCGGCGGCGTCGATCTCCAGTTCGGCGATGCGGGCGCGCAGCATGGGTTCGTCCAGACGGCCCCCGGCGTCGGCTCCGATGGCGTCCAGTGCGACCTGTCCGGCGGGCCGCCCGGCGCCGATCTCTCCCATGGCGCCGATCATGGTCCGTTCGTGGGCGAGCAGGTGCTTGGCGACGTCCCAGCCGCGGTTCAGTGGCCCGACGAGGTTCTCTTTTTCCACCCGTACGTCATCGAAGAAGGTTTCGCAGAAGGGGCTCTTGCCGCTGATCAGGGTGATGGGCCGGGTCGAGACGCCCGGTGTCGCCATGTCGAACAGGACGAAGGAAATGCCCAGATGCTTGGGCGCGTCCGGATCGGTGCGCACCAGACAGAAGATCCAGTCGGCCTTGTCGGCGTAGCTGGTCCAGACCTTCTGGCCGTTGACGATCCAGTGGTCGCCCCGGTCCTCGGCGCGGGTCTGGAGGCCGGCCAGATCGGATCCGGCGCCGGGCTCGGAATAGCCCTGACACCAGCGGATTTCGCCGCGCACGATCTCGGGCAGGAAGCGCTGTTTCTGCGCCTCGGTCCCGAACTGCAGCAGCGCGGGCCCCAGCATCCAGACGCCGAAGCTGTTCAGCGCCGGTTGGGCCTTGATACGGCGAAGTTCGGACGCCAGCACCTTGGCCTCCTCCCGGCTCAGTCCGCCGCCGCCGTATTCGGTCGGCCACTCCGGCGCGGTCCAGCCTTTCGCGCCCATCCGCTCCATCCAGAGCTTGTGGGCCGGGGTCCTGAAGGTCGCATTGCGGCCGCCCCAGATGGCGTCTTCGTCGTTCGCCGGCCCGCGCACCTCGGGCGGACAGTTCGCCTCCAGCCAGGCGCGCGTCTCGGCGCGGAAGGTCTCAAGATCGGTCATGCGCGTGTCCCCGCGTTTCCTCGGGTGCGACGTTAGCAAGCTTTCGAGGATGACGCTGCGTCAGCCCCTGGTAGGCAGGAAGGGCGAGAAGGTGATGACGGTGAAGGTGTCGCGGATATGCGGCCGGGTCTGAACCGACTTCGTCACGAAGGTCCCGATGTCCATGTCCTTCGGCAGCTGGAACTTGGCCAACAGGTCGTACTGGCCGGAGGTGGAATAGACCTCGGACACATGCTCGACGTTGTCGACCATGTCTGCGGCCACGTCATTGGCGTGGCCCAGCTCGCATTTGATGAAGACGAAGATGGCGGTCATCATGGCGGCGGTCTCTCCGGCGGTCGGAAGGTTCTCTAGCGGATGGCGGCGTGACAGGTAAGGCGTCCGACGAGATCGATCTCGAGGCCGAGTACAACAACCGCGCCCGGGTGCCTGACCATCCGGCGACGATGGCCCGCTGGCGCGAGAGCGCGGAGGCCGCCCGCGCCGCCCATCCGCCGACGCCGATCGCCTACGGGCCGGGCGAGCGGGAAGTCATGGACCTTTTCGAGCCCGTTCCCGATGCGCCGGTCGCGGTCTTCCTGCACGGCGGCTATTGGCAGGCGCTGGATCGCAGCTGGTTCTCGTGGGTCGCCCCGGCGCTGCTGCATCACGGCGTCAGCGTCGCCGTCCCGTCGTACGATCTCGCGCCAACGGTTCGGCTCGGGACCATCCTCAAACAGGTGCGCGCGGCGGTGGACCTGATCCGCGCCCGCAGCGGCAGGCGCCCGGTGGTGTTCGGCCATTCCGCCGGCGGGCACATGTCGGCCTGCATGCTCAGCGAGGCGCGCGCATCGGCGGCCCTGGCGATCAGCGGGGTCTTCGATCTACGCCCGCTGGTGCACACCTCGCTGAATGACGCCCTGAAGCTCGATGCCAACGAAGCGGCCGCCTTGTCGCCGATCTTCTGGCCGGTCCCCAACGGATCGACGCCGGGCGGAACGGTTCTCGACTGCGTTGTGGGGGGCGACGAGAGCCCAGAGTTCCTGCGCCAGTCGCGGATGATGGCGGATCACTGGGCCAACAACGGCGTTGAGACGCGGTACGAGGCGCTGGCGGGCCTGAACCATTTCACGGTGCTGGATCCGCTGTTCGATCCGGGCAGTGCGTTGGTCAGGCGGATCGTGGAGTTGGCCTCACCCCGTCATCCTCGGGCTTGACCCGAGGATCAGACCATCCGACACGAAATGTTTGGTGACGGCCCCGAGATTGAGGTCGTACTGACCGACTCGTGCACCGTTTCAATCCGATCCTCGGGTCAAGCCCGAGGATGACGAGCCAAAAGACAAATCATGCGCCACGATCGTCTGACCGTCCTGACCGCCCTTGAACAGCAGGGCGTCTGTCCCGTCTTCTATCACGCCGACCCCGAGGTCAGCCTGAATGTGATCCGCGCCTGCGCGCGGGGCGGGGCGAGGGCGATCGAGTTCACGAACCGGGGCGATTTCGCGGCCGACCTGTTCGGCGAATTGGCGCGGGAGCTGCAGAAGACCGATCCGGACGTGGTGCTGGGCATCGGTTCGGTGGTCGATGCGGGCACGGCAAGCCTCTATCTGAACAGCGGCGCGCGCTTCGTCGTCAGCCCGGGTCTGGTGGAAGAGGTGGCGCGGACCTGCAACCGGCGGATGACCGCCTACTTCCCAGGCTGCGGCTCGGTGACGGAAATCCTCAAGGCGCAGGAGCTGGGCTGCGAGATCGTCAAGCTGTTCCCGGGCTCGAGCGTCGGCGGCGCGGACTTTGTGAAGGCCGTGCTGGGACCGATGCCGTGGACCAAGGTCATGCCGACGGGCGGGGTCGATCCCGACGAGGCCTCGATCGCCAAGTGGTTCGGCGCGGGGATCGTGGCGGCGGGCATGGGCTCGAAGCTGATCACCGACGCGGCCGTGAAGTCGGGCGACTGGGCCGGGATCGAGGCCCAGGTGCGGAAGACGGTGGACGCGATCACCGCCTTCCGCGCCTCGCGCTGATCAGAGGCCCAGCGTCGGGCTGTTCAGATCCAGTTCGGCCGCCGGGATGACCACCAGATCAGGGTGCGCCGTGCGCAGGGCGTCGATGAACATCGAGGCTTGACCGACGACGACAACATAGGTCTCGCCGGAGTTCAGGGTCTGCGCCGTCTGGCCGATCACCTCGGGCGTCACGGCAGACACCTTGCCCGCATAGTCGCCCAGTTCGCTGAGCGGCAGGCCGTAGTTCACGGCGTCCGCCAGCACGCCGCCCAGCCCGCCGGTTGTCTCGATCAAGCGCGAGAAGCCGCCGTTGATGAAGGTGGCGCGATCGACCGCGGCCTGCGGCGTCACCGCCTCGGTCCGCAGCCGGTCGAACTCGGCCAGCACCAGACCGACGACCTCGGCGGCGCTCTCGTTCTTGGTCTGGGTCGAGGCGGTCAGCAGGCCGCCGTCGATGCGGGCGCCGAGGTTGGCGTAGGCGCCGTAGCTGAGGCCGCGCTTGGCGCGGACTTCCTGGAACAGGTGGCCGTTCTGGCCGCCGCCCATGATCGCGCTGACCACGCTCATCGGATACCAGCCGGGCTCGGACCGCAGGGGCGCGCGAACGGCGGCCGAGACCGCGGCCTGACCGGCGCCCGGAAGGTCGACCACCACCACCCGCGGGCCACGGGCTTCACCCGCGCGGTTCGGCAGGGCCGGCAGGGCGCCGGCGGGCGGGCTCCAGTCGCCGAAGGTCTTTTCCGCGAAGGCGAAGGCCTCGTCCGGGGTCATGCCGCCGGTGACGATCAGGGTCGCATTGTCGGGCCGCCACCATGTCCCGCGATAGCCCGTGACGTCGTCGCGAGTCAGGCGGGCTAGCGTTTCGGGCGTGCCGGAACTCATCCGCCCATAGGCGGCCTCGCCATAGGCGACGCGGTTGAGCACCGCGGAGGCCAGTGGTCCCGGCTGACGCAGGTTGACCCGCAGGGCGTTGGTGGTCCGGGTGCGGCTGCGGTCCAGTTCTTCTGCGGCGAAGTCGGGCTTGAGCGCCACGTCGGAGAAGATCGCTCCGGCGGCGTCAGCCGAGGCCACCGGCGCCGACAGGAACAGGGTCGTGCCGTCCGCATCGGCCCCGCCGCCCAGATTGGCGCCCAGCGCCTCCATGGCGGCGGCGATCTGCGGCGCGGTGCGGCCGCCCGCGCCCTGGGTCGCCAGACTGGCCGTCATCGACGCGAGCCCGGCCTTGTCCTCCGGGTCGGCCGACGCCCCGCCGCCGATCAGCAGCTGGGCGTTGAAGATCGGCAGGTCGGTCGACTTCGCCGCGATGACCCGCAAGCCGTTCGGCAGGCGCCGCTCCTGCACCGCCGGCGTGCGCACCTCACGCGCGGCGCCGGGAGCCGGCGGCGCCATGCGCTGGCCCTCGGGCAACAGTTCGTTGGCCGGCAGAATGGCCGGCGGCACGGTGACGAAGGTCGGCATCGGGGCCGGGTTCTTCCAGCTGTCCTCGGCCACGCCGGCCGGACGCTGGCTCTCATCGAGATAGCGGATCGAGACCCGCGCATTCTCGTCCAGATATTTGCGCGCCACGCGCTGGACGTCGGCCGGCGTCACCGCCTGCACCGCCGCCAGATCAGCGTCTGCGGCGCGGGGGTCGTTCTGACTGACGATCGCCTGGCCCAGCAGGAAGGCGCGGCCCGAGGCGGTCTCGCGGCTGCGCAGGGCGCTGGCGAGGATCTCGGTTTTCGCCTCGGCCAGCTCAGCGGCCGTCACCGGCTCGTCGCGCATGCGCGCCAGCTCGGCGTTCAGCGCGGCCTCGACATCCTCGATCGCCTTGCCTTGCGCCACGATGGCCTGGGCGGTGATCGAGCCCGCCTCTTCCATCGCGTCCGAGCCGATGCCGGCGCTGGACGCCAGCTGGGTGCGATAGACCAGCGCCTGATACAGCCGGCTCGACTGGCCGCGCGACAGGATGGCCTGCATCACGTCCAGAGCCGCCGTGTCCGGGTCGGACGCCTTCACGCCGGGGAAGATGGCGGCCACGGCCGGGAGCGGCACGTTGGGCGCATAGGCCGTGACCTGACGCGGTTGGGTGCGGGGCGGCGACGCCGGTCGCTCAAGCACCGGCACGGGGCGGTCGGGGTTCGGGATGTCGGCGAAATACTGGTCGACCCAGCGGTTCAGCTGGGCCTGATCGAAGTTGCCGGATACGATCAGGGTCGCGGTCGCGGGGCGGTAGTAGGCTTCGTGGAAAGCCCGCGCGTCCTCAAGCTGGGCCGAGTCCAGCTGTTCGATCGAGCCGATCACGCTGCGGCGATAGATGCTCTCGTCATACTCGTTGTCGCCGATGACGAAGACGCCGAGCCGGCCGTAAGGTGGGGCGTAGACCCGCTGGCGCAGCTCTTCCTTCACGATGGAACGTTCGGCCTCGAACACCGCCTGATCGACCACGGGACGCGCCATCCGCTCGGCGTGGGTCCAGAGCATGGTCTCCAGATACTGGGGCGGCACCGTCTCGTAATAGTTGGTCATATCCTGACCGGTGGAAGCGTTACGGCTGCCGCCCGCGTTTTCGACCAAAGTCGAGATCTGGCCATAGGGCAGGTTGACCGTCTTGCGGCTGAGGATGTGTTCGAACAGGTGAGCGAAGCCGGACCGACCTTCGGGATCATCCTTGCCGCCGACATCGTACCAGACCTGCACCGTCACCGTGCCCGCGGTCGGGTCCGGCATGGCGTAGACGTCGAGGCCGTTCGACAGCTCGCGATGGGTGAACTCGAGCGGCGGCGGCGTCAGGGCCGCGGTCTGGGCGAAGGCCGGGGTCGCAAGGGCAAGGAGCGAGGCTCCGACGAGAGCAGCGGCGCGTGTCATGGCTTAATCCCCTGTATGGTCCCGGCGACCCTATCAGCGGCGCTCGCTGAACCTAGTTACAGGCCTGTAATGAACGTCGGCAGTCCGACAGACCGTTGTTCGCCCCAAGCGTAAGAATGAGGAATGGGGCTGTACCAATTTCATTTCTACGATGCGGACGGCGGCCGACCGACGCTCGACTTCTTTGACGGAGATGATGACGGGGCGGCGTCGTGCGAGGCCTTCCGCAGCCTGCGTCAGCACCTCTCCTGTCTGGGTGTGGAAGTTTACGAGGGCGAGCGGCTGGTGGCGCGGCTCGAGCGTCCGGAAGGGCGGGTCGCCGGTCCCGGTTCGGCCATCCACGGCGCGGGTTGAGCGCCGTTTCACACACCGCCACGCTTTAAGTCGACACCCCGACAGACGGCGCGCGGGAACCACCTTATGCGCCGGCTATGACTGAGATTTCGCCGGGAAACCGACTCATCGCCGCGATGGCTGACGGAGACAGGAAAGCCCTCCAGCAACATGGCGTGCCGTTCGACTTCCCCCAAGGCCATGTCTTTCAGGAGCCCGGCGATCCGATTGAGCATGTGCATTTCGTCGAACGGGGGATCGTTTCCTCCGTCGCCGTGCTGCAGGACGGACGCACGATCGAGACGGTGATGGTCGGATGCGAAGGCGTGACCGGCGTCATCGCCGCCACCGTGCCCCAGACTGCTCTCAGCCGCAGCATCGCCCAGGTCGCCGGCGCGTCCTGCCGTGTCGAGGCCGCCCGTCTGCGTGCGCTGGTCGCTGAGCGGCCGGGGTTGGGCGCGCTGCTGGCGACGTACGCCGGCGCGCTTCAGGCGGAGCTGGAGCAGTCGGCCGCCTGCAACGCCCTGCACCGCGCCGAGCAGCGCTTCGCCAAATGGCTGCTGCGGTGTCACGATCGGCTGGACGGGGCGGCCTTCAACCTGACGCAGGAATATCTCGCGTCTCTGCTGGGGTCGCAGCGCACGACGGTCAATGAGGCGGCGCAGGGACTGCAGAAGTCCGGCGCAATCGCCTATTCGCGAGGCCGGGTGACTGTGCTGGACCGCGCTGCGGTCGAACGGGTGGCCTGCGAATGCTATCGCGTCGCCGACGCCTTCCGTCTGGCCCCCGGCTCGGAGAGCTGAGGGAACGTCGGACAAGCCTGACCGTTTCCGCGTCGGGAAACGCACATGACGAGGCCGACCAACTTTCTGCTGGCGCAGCTGCCCGAGGCCGATGTCGAGGCTGTGCTGCGCCACGCCACGCGGGTACAGTTGAGGCTGGGCGAGGATCTGGTGACGCCGGGCGATCCGATCGTCTGGGCCTATTTCGTCACCGAAGGCGTCATCTCGACCGTCAACGAACTGAGCGACGGCCGGTCGGTCGAGGCATTTATGGTCGGGCCGGAGGGCATGGCGGGCATTGAGGCCGCGACCATCCCGATGCAGACGGCGTCGCGCCAGACGATACAGGTCAAGGGCGAGGCGTGGAGGCTTGAGACGGCTCGCCTGCGCACGCTGACCCTAGAGCGCCCGGCGCTGCGCGAGGCGCTGGCCCGTTATCATGCGGGCGTGCAGCGAGAGCTGGAGCAGACCGCCGCCTGCCACGCGCTGCACCACGCCGAGCGTCGTCTGGCGAAATGGCTGCTGCGGGTCCACGACCGGGTCGAGGGCGAAGTGATCAAGCTGACGCAGGAGTATATGGCCGCCATGCTCGGCTCGCAGCGGACTACGGTGAACGAGGCCGCCCAGCAGCTTCAGGCGCAGGGCGCGGTGCGCTATTCGCGCGGCGTTCTGCATGTTCTCGATCGCCCCGCGCTCGAGGCGGCAGCCTGCGAATGCTATCGGAAGGTGGTCGAACCTCTGGCGGCCTAGAGCAGGGCCTCAACTTCGTCCCGCGTCGGCATGGAGGGCTGGGCGCCGGGGCGGGTGGCGGCGATCGCTCCGGCGGCGCAGGCGAACCTCAGCGCCTCTGCGGGGTCCTTGCCTTCCAGTAAGGCGACACAGATCGCGGCGACGAAACAGTCGCCGGCGCCGGTGGCGTCAACCGCCGTGACCTTCGGCGGCGTCGCCCACGCCATCTCGACCCCGCGCTGGTACATGGCCGCGCCCCTCGCGCCCTTGGTCACCACCACGCGACCGCCGCCATGATGCAGCAGGTCGCCGTAGAAGGCGGCCTCGGTCTCGTTGACGATGAGCAGATCGGCGCGGCGCAGCAACTGGTCTGACACCGGCTGGGCCGGGGCCAGGTTCACGCAGACGAAATCCGTGGCGCGGCCCACGGCGGCCTCGACCGTCTCGATCGGCAGTTCGAGCTGCAGGATCAGCGGGCATTCGATCCGCTGGGGCAGTTGTTCGGGAAAGGCGCGGTGGTTGGCGCCGGCGGCGACCACGATCTGGTTTTCGCCCTTGGGATCGACCGCGATCAGGGCGACGCCGGTCGCGGCCTCGGTGTCGGCCAGCACCCCGCCGACATCCACGTCGTCGGCCAGAAGCAGGGTCATCGCCTCTTCGGCCATGGCGTCGCGGCCGACGCGGCCGATCATGCAGACGTCGGCCCCAAGTCGTTGCGCCGCCAGCGCCTGATTGGCGCCCTTGCCGCCGGGATGACGCGCCAGCGTCGCGCCGGTCACGGTCTCGCCCGCGCGGGGCAGGTGCGGGGCGGTGGCGACGAAGTCGAGGTTGATCGACCCGACGACGGTGATCCTCACGAGACGGCCTCGGCCAGCAGGGCGAAGACGCCGTCGGCGTCGGCTTTGGTCGCCCAGCGATGCGGCGCGGTCGAGGCCTCGACGCGGAACTCCACCGCCGTGTGGCCTCGGGTGAGCTCGCTCTGGATTTCGATCTGGATGCGGCAGGGCTTCAGCTCGAACAGCTCCGGCCTGGCCAGCCATGCAACAGGGCAGAGGTCATGCACAGGCGGCGAGTCCCAGCCGACGATCTCGCGCTCGACCTTCTGCGAAAAGCGCATCATGGCCGCAGCGGTGTCGCCCGCCGGGGTATGCTTGCCGGCGATCAGGGCGATGCGGGCGTCGTCGGCCCGGACCTGATGGGTTACATCGAGCCCGAACATCACGATGTCGCAGCCCGAGCGCAGCACCTCGTCGGCGGCTTCCGGATCGGCCCAGACGTTGAACTCGGCCGACGGCGTGATGTTGCCGCCCTCGCTGCGCGCACCGCCCATGACGGCGACGGGGCCCAGCCGCGCCGCAAGCGACGACTCCTTGCGCAGGGCCAGCGCCAGATTGGTCATCGGGCCCAGCACGGCCAGGGCGACCGTCTTCTCCGGCCGCTCCAGAACGTGGCGGATCAGGGCGTCGACGCCGTGGCCGTCGGCGATCGGTTTCGAGGGTGGAAAAGGGGTCAGGAAGCCCAGCCCCTCCTCGCCGTGGAACTCGCCTGCGCCGGCCCGCTTGCGCCGCAGGGGCCGGTCCGCCCCGGCATGGATCGGCACGTCGTCGCGGCCCGCGATCTGGCGCAGCATCCGGGCGTTGCGGGTCGTCTTGTCGAGCGGGGCGTTGCCGGCCACCGTAGAGATGGCCAACGTTTCCAGCCTGTCCGATCCAAAGGCCAGCATCAGGGCGACGGCGTCGTCCACGCCGGGGTCGCAGTCAATGATCAGGGATTGGCGAGTCATCGCCCAAGCTTTGGCGGCAGTCGGGGGCCGGGGCAAGTCTCGCTCAGTCTGTGATAGCGGCGACAGCCAGCAGGTCGATGATGACCCCCAGCGCGGCCAGCTTCACCGCATCCGCGCCTCGGGGGCCGAACCGCTCAAGACGATGCAGGGTGGGACGACCGGTCCGGGCCATGGCGAAGTGGACGAGACCCTCTTCATCGTCAGGTCCCGCAGGACCAGCGAAGCCGGTGATCGAGATCGCAACGTCGGCTGCTGATCGCTCCAGTGCGCCGTCCGCCATCGCCCGGGCGACGGGTTCCGAGACCGCACCCTGTGAACAGATGAGGTCGGGGTCGACACCCAGCAGGCGAGTCTTGGCTCCGTTGGAATAAGTGACGAAGGCGCAGTCCAGCACATGCCCCAGACCCTCAATGCCCGACACCGCCGAGGCGGCGAGACCGGCGGTGCAGCTTTCAGCGAAGGCGACCTTGCAACCTCGCGCGTCGAGAGGCCGGAGCGAGCGCTCCAGCCTCTCACGCGTGGCCTCGGGCAAAGCCAGCTTCAGACCGGCGTCCATCGAACCGGCCGGCCGAACGGGATCACATCGCCGCCTTGATGCGCTCTGCTTCACGCAGGTGCATCTCGATCTTCGGCACCACGCTGCGAGCGTGAGCGGCCAGCGGCGAGTCCTGATCGGAGAAGCCGCGATGCAAGGTCAGGGCCTCGTTGTGCGCGGCGATCTGCTGGTCGATCCACGCCATGTCGAAGTTGGCGGCGGACGCAGAGGTCAGGTTGTCGATCAGCCCCTTGCGGCGCTGGTCCAGTTCGGTCGGCAGGACCGTTCCCGGCGCGGCCTGCGGCAGCATGGCCTTCATCGCCGCGCTGGCGGCGGTGTGGTCGGCCTTGATCATCTCGGCCAGCGCCTTGACGTCGGCGTTCTGCGATTTGTCGATCGCGATGTCGGCGGCCTGGATTTCATACATGTCGCCCATCGCCGCGCTCGGGATGTAAGCGGACTGCATATTGGCGCCCATGGTGGCGGCGGAGGCCTGTCCGACCGGCGCGGCGGCCATGTCCTGGGCCTTGTCGACGGGTTCCGGCGAACGTTCCTGGCTACAGGCGGCCAGAACGGCTGCGGCGGCGACGCCGAGCATCAGTTGTTTGATCATGTGTATTCTCCCTGGGTGGGAGCCGAACCCTCAGTCCGCGCGGGAGTTCCTGTGTCATGCGGGCGACACAGCAACCCTCGCCGCCCGGCGCCGTTCGGTCCACAGGCCGAAGGAGACTGTCATGAGCGATCAGACCAAGGGGCGAGAACAGAACGGCGCCACGCCCGGCGGCAAGCCGGAAGCGGCGCAGTCCAAAGAGGATGTCCGTCGTGTCGGCAAGGCCGAAACCCGCTCGGCCGGGCCTGACGGCCCCGACGCCACGGAGATCGGCGACACCTTCAAGCGCAAGCCCGCCTGACTATCCGGTGCAGGCCCTGACGCAGGCCGCGGCCAGCACGTCCGTTGAATCGATCAGCGGGACGGACACGTCGCCCTGACCGAGCAACAGCGGGACCTCGGTGCATCCGGCGATCAGGGCGCGGGCTCCGCGGGAGACCAGCGCCGCGGCCAACTCCTTCATCCGCTTGCGCGCTGCGTCGCTCACGTCTCCGGCCTTCACGCCGTAAATCCTCGCCATGAAGGCTTCGCGCTCCTGAGGCTCCATTAAAACGGCCTCGAGTTCGGAGGCGCGCAGGGCCTGAAGATAGAGGGCTTCGCCGCCCGGCGTGGCGAGCACGCCGATACGCGTCGCGCCCGAGGCCTTCGCCGTAGCGACGGTCGCAGCGATCATGTCGATGAAGGGGATACCTGCCTCGCGGATGCCCGCCGCCTGCGCATGGGCGGTGTTGCAGGGCATGGCCAGCACCTCGGCGCCCATGTCGCGCAGACGCGCGGCCATGCGGCCCAGTTCCGCCTCGGCCTCGCCGGGCTGGCTGTTCCGGTCGGGAACCTGCGGATTGATGTCGGCCATGATGCGGATGTGATCGGCGTCGCCGGCGGCGGGGGTCAGCGCCTGAAGCCGGCCGATGAAGGCCGTCGTCGCGGCGGGGCCCATGCCGCCGATTACGCCAAGCGTCTTCACAGCTTTCCCCCGATCTCGCTTTCATAGCCGAACAGGCCTTGCGCCCCTCCGGTGTGCAGGAAGACGACGGTTTCGCCTGCGAACCACCCGGCCCGGGCGAGGGCGATCAGGCCCTTCATCGCCTTGCCCGTATAGACGGGGTCCAGAACGATCGCGTCCGTCCGCGCCGCCAGTTTGAGCGCCTCGACCACCGCGTCGTCGACCAGACCGTAGCCTTCGCCGACATAGTCGCAGTCCGCCACGACCATATCCGCCGTCACGGCGTCGGGGCGGCCCAGCAGCGCGGCCGTCTCGCGGGCCAGCTTGAGGACGTTCTCTTCCTGCTTCGGCTTCGGCGCCCGCACTCCGATGCCCAGCACCGGGATGTCGGCGCCCATCACCGCCAGCCCGGCCACCAGTCCGGCGTGGGTGCCGGCGCTGCCGGTCGCGGTGACGATGCGGTCGACTTTCAGGTCCAGATCGTCGGCTCCGACCACGATCTCGCGCGCGCAATCGGCATAGCCCAGCGCTCCGACCGCATTCGAGCCGCCGCCGGGGATGATGTAGGGCCGGCCGCCGCGCGCCCGTACCTGCTCCGCAGTAATCTCCAGTTCGGCCGCCATGTCGGTTCCGCCCGGCACGCTCCGCAGACCCGCGCCGAACAGCCGGTCCAGCAGGACGTTGCCGTTGCCGACGTAATCGGCTGCGGTCGATCCCGTCCGCTCCTCCAGAATGATCTCGCACTTCAGGCCGTGGCTCGCCGCGGCGGCCGCGGTCTGGCGTACATGGTTGGACTGGACCGCGCCCTGGGTGACCAGAGTGTCTGCGCCCTGTTCGAACGCCTCGCCCAGCAGAAACTCCAGCTTGCGGGTCTTGTTGCCGCCGCCCGCAAGACCCGTGCAGTCGTCCCGCTTGATCCAGATTTCGACGCCCAGTTCCTCGGATAGTCGGGGCAGGGGCTCGAGCGGCGTCGGCAGATGGGCGAGGCGGACGCGGGGAAAGCGGGCGAGATGCATGGGGTTCGGAGCTCCGGTTCGGGCCTGCGATAGCACCGCCGCGTGACGACGACGATTCTTTGGGAAACCTCCGGAACCGAACGCGCCGTTCGCCATTCTCCCATTCGGAACTTGCGGCGATGCGCGCTCGACAGGATCCATCAGCGGCCCGGTCTCTGCCACGCCCCCCGACGCAGACCGGGCCGCAACTCTATCCGCCGCAGATAACGCAGCTTGGCGGGCGACCGCGCGAGCGGCTAGAAGCGAACCTCGTCATTCAGGAGCGCCTTCGGCATGGCCGCCATCATCGACTTCATCTTCTTCCTCATAAACGCGCTGCTGAACCTGTTCGTGATCGCCCTGATCGTCAGCGCGGTTCTGAGCTGGCTGCTGGCGTTCGATGTGGTCAACTATCGCAACCGCTTCGTCGCGGGACTGGCCAACGCGCTGGATCGCATCACCGGGCCCGTGCTGGCTCCGTTGCGCCGGATCATTCCGTCGCTGGGCGGGATCGACATCACGCCGATCATCATCATCATCGTCATCCGCGGCATCCAGACGATCCTGCTGCCGGCCTCGCACGCGGCGATGCTGAACCTGATCGGCGGGTATTGAGGCCGGAGGGCCACGCTGTGTGCGATTGCGAACGGGACGGCTTGCGTGACGGGCGTACCGTCCTAAGGTGCCGGTCCCTTCGGGCCCGGGGCCCGCAAACCGACCGGACTTCATGAGTACGATCCGAACCGTCGCCATCATCGGCGCAGGCCAGATGGGCGCAGGCATCGCCCAGGCGATTGCGGCGGGCGGCTATGAGGTGAAGCTGTACGACGCCGCCGGCGACCGCGTGCCTGTGGCCGTGGCCTCGATCGCGGCGTCACTGGCGCGTCAGGCGGCCAAGGGCGGCGTTGCGCAGGCGGACGCCGACGCCACCCTGCGGCGCATCGGCGCGGCCGGCTCCATCGCCGAGGCTGCAAAGGCCGATCTGGTCATCGAGGCGGCGGTCGAGGACGAGGCCGTCAAAAAGGCGATCCTTGCCGAACTCGTTCCGCACCTGGGACCGGACACCCTGCTGGCCACCAACACGTCCTCGATCTCGATCACGCGGCTGGCCTCGTCGACCGACCGGCCCGAGCGGTTCATCGGCCTGCACTTCATGAAGCCGGCGCCGGTGATGAAGCTGGTCGAGATCATCCGCGGCATCGCCACCTCGGCCGAGACCTATGACGCCGCCGTCGCCTTCGCCGAGAGCCTGGGCAAGACCACGACCAACGCCGAGGATTTCCCCGCCTTCATCGTCAACCGCATTCTGGTGCCGATGATCAACGAGGCGATCTACACCCTGTACGAGGGCGTCGGGAACGTGGAGTCGATCGACAAGGCGCTGAAGCTGGGCGCCAACCATCCGATGGGTCCGCTGGAGCTGGGGGACTTCATGGGACTGGACGTCGTGCTGGCCATCATGAACGTGCTGTACGAGGGGCTGGCGGATTCGAAATACCGGCCCTGTCCGTTGCTGGTGAAATACGTCGAGGCGGGCTGGCTGGGGCGCAAGTCCGGCCGCGGCTTCTATGACTATTCCGGCGAGACGCCGGTCCCGACGCGATGATCCCCCAGCTCGAGCGCCCCGAGCGATTCCCCGGCCAGACGCGGGTGTCGTGGCGGCGCGAGCCGTGGCGGGTCGCCGTCGCCGCCGTCGCCGGGGCCCTGTGGCCGCCGCTGGTGCTGACCCTGCCGGTCTGGCCGCCGCACAACTGGATCCCCGGTCTGGAAATGGACTGGCGTCTGGCCGTGCTGGTGATCGGCTTCGCCGCCGTCCCGGCCGGGTTCTGGATGATCAATCGCGAGCGCAACCGCAACAGCCGCCCCGCGACGCGGTTGGGCGTGGTCTGGCGCTTCATGTTCTATGGCGGGCTGCTGGCGGCGGGCATCGCCGCATCGGTCGCCGTCGGCAATCTGCTGGCCCAATGGATCAGCTCGCAAAGCGTGGGACAGGCTCTCGGATCGACGGCGAGCACCCTGCTGATCTTCGGCGTCGGCCTGTTGCCGGTCGCGGTGCTGGTGGGCGTGTCCTATGCGCTGTGGGCCGGTCTTTGCGCCGCCTTCATCGCCTTCCAGCCCCAGCCGGAAGTGCGCGACCGCATGGGCGTGATGGCGCGCGACGCCCAACGCTGATTTGCGGTTTCCCCTGTGCGGAAATGATGTAAAGCTCGCTTGTCTTTGACGAGGGGCCGCCGATGACAACAGACGCCATTCAGGGCGGTGACGCCGCGATCGGACCGGTCGCGCCGAAGGACCGCATCTTCACGCTCGACATGCTTCGCGGCTGGGCCATCCTCGGCATCCTCGCGGTCAACGCCATGGCCTTCGCCTGGCCGGCGACGCTTGTGATGGGCGGCATGCACATCGCGCCCTTCCCGCACGACCAAGCCAACATTCTCGGCCACTGGGCGACCGACGCCTTCTTCCAGGACAAGTTCCGCTCGCTGTTCTCCATGCTGTTCGGCGTGTCGATCTTTCTGATCGGCGGCGAGCGGTATGACGAGACGCGGGGGCCGTTGCTGACGCGGCGGCTCATGTGGCTGGGCCTGTTCGGTCTGATCCACGGCTTCGTCTTCTGGTACGGCGATATCCTGCTGCACTACGCCTACACCGGCCTGCTGGTGATGATGGTGCGGTCGTGGTCGGCGAAAAAGCTGATCTGGACCGGCATGGCCGTGAACGGCGTCTTCGCCATCCTGTCGCTCGGAATGTCGCTGTTGGCGGGCGGCCTCAGCGGAGGCGGGCAGGGTCAGGGCAATCCTTTCGCCGCGACCCCGGAACAGCTTCAGGCCGTGATCGACGCCTACCGGTCGGGCTGGCCGGCGGGTCTGATCGAGAACCTAAAGGCCGCGCTGATGCTGCAGACCATGAGCGTCATGCTGATCCCGATCACCGGCGGGCTGATGATGCTGGGGCTGGGCCTGTTCAAGGCGGGCTTTCTGACCGGGCGGTCAGCGACGTGGATCTATGCGGTCGTGGGCCTGATCGGTGTCGCCGATCTGGTCGGCTTCGCCTGGTACGACTGGCTGATGCTGTCTGCGCCGCGCGGGGCGCCGGATCCCACACACGGTGTGGCGGACGCTTTCGGCAGCTTCGCGCCATTGATCACCCTGGGCTACGTCAGCTTGCTGATCCTGATGACAAAGTTCGGGCTGCGGGCCCTGACGGCGCGGCTGGCGCCGGTGGGGCGGATGGCCTTCACCAACTATCTGACCCAGACCCTCATCATGGCGACGCTGTTCTACATGCCTTGGGGGCCGCACTGGCTGGGCGATCCCGCCTGGGGGCCGGGGCGGCTGTGGATCGTGATCGGCGCGATCTGGGTGCTGCAGCTGATCTGGTCGCCGCTGTGGCTGTCGCGGTTCCAGATGGGGCCGCTGGAGTGGCTGTGGCGCTGCCTGACCTACGGACGGCGCGTGCCGTTGACGAGGCCGGCCGGCTGACCGTTGCCGGGCGGCGGGCGATGGCTTAATCGCGCGCCATGACTGACGCCGCCCCTCCTCGCCCCGAAGCCCGCAATCCCAGAGGGTTCGCCGACCGGCGCGGCCGCGATCTGGTCGCCGAGCGGCGGCTGGTCCAGCGGGTGTCCGAAGTCTACGAGCGCTGGGGGTTCGAACCGCTGGAGACCGGCGCGTTCGAATACGCCGACGCGCTAGGCAAATTCCTGCCGGACGCCGACCGGCCGAACGAGGGCGTGTTCGCGCTTCAGGACGACGACGAGCAGTGGATGGCGCTGCGCTACGACCTGACCGCGCCCTTGGCGCGGTTCGCGGCGCAGTCGTGGGAGACCCTGCCCAAGCCCTTCCGCCGCTACGCCTTCGGGCCGGTGTGGCGGAACGAGAAGCCGGGCCCCGGGCGTTTCCGCGAGTTCGTGCAGTGCGACGCCGACACTGTCGGTTCGGACCGGCCGGAGGCGGACGCCGAGATCATCGCCATGGCCTGCGAGGGCCTGCAGGCGGCGGGGCTGTCCAGCGATCAGGCGGTGATCCGTGTTTCCAACCGCAAGCTGTTCGACGGCCTGTTCGAGGCCGGCGGGGTTACAGACCCGATCCAGAAGCTGACCGCCCTGCGCGCCATCGACAAGTTCGATCGACTGGGCTGGGAAGGCGTGTCGGCCCTCTTGGGTGAAGGGCGGCTGGATGAGTCCGGCGACTACACCAAGGGCGCCAATGTGCCGCTGGGCGTGGCGGCGACGATCGAGGCGTTCCTGGCCTCTGCCGGCGATGGCGCCCTGTCGCGCGCGGAGACGCTGGAGCGGGTGGCACGCGCCGGCGGGCTGGGGGCGACGGGCGAGGCGGCGCTGGAGGAGCTGGCGGCCATCGACCGCGCGTTGACCGCGATGAAGGTCGGCAGTTCGGCGGTGAAGTTCGACCCGACCATCGTGCGGGGGCTGGAATACTACACCGGCGCGGTCTTCGAGGCGGAGTTGCTGCTGGAGACGACCGACGACAAGGGCCGCGCGGTGCGGTTCGGCTCGATCGGCGGCGGTGGTCGCTACGACGACCTGGTGGCGCGATTCACCGGAGAAAGACTGCCGGCGACAGGCTTCTCGTTCGGCGTATCGCGGCTGGCGTCGGCCCTGCGCGCGGCCGGGCGAGGCGGTGAGGACGCGGCGCGTGGACCGGTGGTGGTGATCGTCTTCTCTGACGCAGATATGCAGGTCTATCTGGATGCGGTGTCCGAGTTGCGCGCGGCGGGGATCGCGGCCGAGCTCTACCTCGGCCGGGCGGGCATGAAGGCCCAGATGAAGTATGCGGATCGCCGCGGCGCCCCGGCCGCGGTCATCCTCGGCGGCGACGAGATCGCGGCCGGGCAGGTGACGATCAAGGATCTGGATGCGGGCCGCGCGCTGGCGGCCGGCGTAACCGACAACGAGGCGTGGAAAGCCGAGCGGCCCGGGCAGCTTCTGGTCGCTCGCGACGAGCTGGTGAGAACGGTTCGCGGCATCGTCGGAGCCGCGCACACGGTTGCGTGAGTTACCGGCGATAACCTAGCAAAAACAGCCGTTTCAATCCCGCTGTCATTGACTTTGGGGGCGGACTGTCGTCAATCTGTCGTCACTCGAGAGGCGCGGCGTTCAGACGCAGCCGTCTCCCGGAGGCGTTTCGGGGAGGAAACGTCCGCTCCGTAGAGAGCGAAAGAAAGCCCGCCGCGACGTATCCCCCGCGGCGGGCTTTTTTGCGCCCGAAGCCCTGCGGTCGGAACACCGCTTTTTCTAGCAATTCCGGGCCGATTCCCTATATCCTGACGGCTGTTTCGCGCGAGAGATTCGTGCGGCTTTCACAGACCGCTCCGGGCCTCTGGCAGCCCGCTATTCCGGGCCCGGTTCAGGGCCGTTTCATCGATCGAATTCATGACCGACCAACTGCCCGACGACGACGTTCCCATGGCCGAATACGGCGCCGACTCCATCAAGGTCCTGAAGGGCCTCGACGCGGTGCGGAAACGTCCGGGCATGTACATCGGCGACACCGACGACGGCTCGGGCTTGCACCACATGGTCTACGAGGTGGTCGACAACGCGATCGACGAGGCGCTGGCCGGGCACGCTGATCTGGTTCAGGTGATCCTGAACGCCGACGGCTCGGTGACGGTCACCGACAACGGCCGCGGCATCCCGACCGACATCCACGAGGGCGAAGGCGTCTCGGCGGCCGAGGTCATCATGACCCAGCTGCACGCGGGCGGTAAGTTCGACCAGAACTCCTACAAGGTTTCGGGCGGCCTGCACGGTGTGGGCGTGTCGGTGGTGAACGCCCTTTCGGACTGGCTGGAGCTGAAGATCTATCGCGACGGCAAGGCGCACCAGATGCGCTTCGAACGCGGCGATACGGCGAAGTCGCTGGTCGTCACCGGCGACGCGCCGATCCGGACGGAGGGCGCAAAGGCGGGCCAGCCGCTGACCGGCACCGAGGTGACCTTCTATCCGTCGGTCACGACCTTCAGCCACATCGACTTCGATCTGAAGACGCTGGAGCACCGGCTGCGCGAGCTGGCCTTCCTGAACTCGGGCGTGGTGATCAAGCTGCGCGACGACCGGCATGCCGAACCGTTCGAGGAAATCCTGCACTACGAGGGCGGGGTCGAGGCCTTCGTCCGCCATCTGGACAAGTCCAAGTCGCCGATCCTGAAGGACGTCATCGTCATCCGCGGCAAGAAGGAAGGAATCGAGCTCGATCTCGCCCTGTGGTGGAACGACAGCTACCACGAGACCATGCTGTGCTTCACCAACAACATCCCCCAGCGGGATGGGGGCACCCACCTGTCGGCCTTCCGCGCGGCCCTGACCCGGGTCATGGGCGGGTATATCGAGTCAGCCGGCGCGGCCAAGAAGGAGAAGGTCTCCGTCTCGGGCGAGGATGCGCGCGAGGGCCTGACCTGCGTCCTGTCGGTCAAGGTGCCGGATCCCAAGTTCAGCTCGCAGACCAAGGACAAGCTGGTGTCGTCGGAAGTACGTCCGGCGGTCGAGGGGCTATGTCAGGAAGGTCTGGCGACCTGGTTCGAGGAGCATCCGGTCGAAGCCAAGCAGGTGGTCGCCAAGATCATCGAGGCCGCCGCCGCCCGTGAAGCCGCCCGTAAGGCGCGCGACCTGACGCGGCGCAAGTCGGCGCTGGAGATCTCCAGCCTGCCTGGCAAGCTGGCCGACTGTCAGGAACGCGACCCGGCCAAGTCCGAACTCTTCATCGTCGAGGGCGATTCCGCCGGCGGTTCGGCCAAGCAGGCCCGCAATCGTGAGAACCAGGCGGTGCTGCCGCTGCGGGGCAAGATCCTGAACGTCGAGCGCGCCCGGTTCGACCGCATGCTGTCGTCTGAACTGATCGGCACCCTGATCCTCGCGCTGGGCACCGGCATCGGACGCGACGACTTCAACGCCGACAAGCTGCGCTATCACAAGATCATCCTGATGGCCGACGCCGACGTCGACGGCGCGCACATCCGGACGCTGCTGCTGACTTTCTTCTATCGTCAGATGCCGGAGCTGATCGAGCGCGGCCACGTCTATATCGCCCAGCCGCCGCTCTACAAGGTCGCCAAGGGCAAGCAGTCCCGGTACCTGAAAGACCAGTCCGAGATGGATTCCTATCTGATCGAGGAAGGCTCGTCCGAGGCTGAACTCGACCTGCCGACCGGCGAGCGCCGCACCGGGCGGGATCTGCAGTCTCTGGTGCGTGAGGCCAAGGCCTTCCGGGCCGGGGTGGACCGTCTGAGCCAACGGGCGCCGACGTTCGCGATCGAGCAGGCGGCGCTGGCCGGACTGTTCGACGAGGCGGGCGAGCCCGCGGAGCGCGCCGCCGCCGCCGCCGACCGTCTCAACCTGTTCGCCGAAGAGGGCGACGGTCCTTGGTCCGGGTCTTCCGGCCCGCAAGGCGCGATCGTGTTCGAGCGCACCCGGCGCGCGGTGACCGAACGCATCGTGCTGGAAGAGACCCTGATCCGGTCGCTGGACGCCCGCCGTCTGGCCGAGCGGGCCCATGCCTTCGACGGCCTGTTCGCGAAGCCCGCCGTCTTCCGCCGCAAGGAGAAGGCGACCGACGTGCGCGGGCCGCTGGACCTGCTGGATGCGGTGCTCGATGCCGGCAAGAAGGGCATCTCGATCCAGCGCTACAAGGGTCTGGGCGAAATGAACCCTGAGCAGCTGTGGGAGACCACGCTCGACGCCAACGCCCGCACCCTTCTGCAGGTCAGCGTCGAGCATCAGGAGGACGCTTCCGACCTGTTCGCCAAGTTGATGGGCGACGTGGTCGAACCGCGCCGTGAGTTCATCCAGGAAAACGCGCTGGACGCCGCCGTCGACGCGTGACGGCGGCCGGCCTCAGGGCCGGCCGGTCTCGATGAAGGCCTGAAGGGTCGGGAAGGATGTCGGGCTGCGGGCGTTGTCGCAGGCGATCGTCTTTATGAAACCCGGCGGGGTCGACGGGTTGACGTTTTCCCACGCCGCGTCGGCCTCGGGATAGTCGCCCGTCTCGACGCCGGCGTGATCGAATTCCTTCGCGCCGGCAGTCCGCCACTTCGAGGCGGCGCATTGAAACTCATAGGTCTCAATCGTGTAGGAGACTTCAGCCGCCGGAGTCTCCCGCGGGACTGAAGCGACCCGCATCGAGGTGATGTCGCCGGTCAAGGTGATGCTGTCGACGTCGGCGAGATAGGCGGTCGTCTGACTGCGGGAATAGGTCATCCAGCTTTCGGCCGAGGCCGGTGTGGCGACGGCGATGGCGGCCGCGCACAGGATCATGGTCTTCATCACATCCTCCCCAGGAACACGGATATGATGCGCCGCCGGACGGCTTTGGCAAGAGGGCGCGGCGCCTAGCCGACCAGCACCGGCGCGGCTTCCCGCCCGGGGCAGAGAACCTGATGCACGGTCACATCGGCTTCTCCAAGAGACAGCCCGAGCGGAGTCAGAACCCTCTCGACCACACCGTCGAGAACCGGCCCGACCGGCGCAAGAACCCGGCCCACGGCGCCGGCGACATCGCCCAGTCCCAAGCCAAGGCCCAGCGCCTGTACCTTCAGGTCCGTGCGGCCCAGCAGGGACGAAACCAGTCCCGACGCGAACTGCCGCGACCTGATGGTCCGACTCTGCTGATCCCGGATGGCGATGTCGTCGAAGGCGAGGGGTGAGAACGCCTGATCCGCAGCCTGCAGGTCCGCGGACCCGGTCACCGACACCAGACCGGCGACGCTGAGCAGGGGCGCGGGGCGGACGGTCAGCGGCGTAGCGAAATCGTTCAGACGCGCCTTGTCGACGGTACCGAGGCGCGCCCGCGCCACGCCTGTTCGCGCGTCGATCCGAACCTTCCGTGGCGTCTCGCACCGGATGTCGCCCAGACGCGCCTCGGCGGATGCGAGTTCGATGAGAACGGGGGCCTTGATCTGGGCGAGGCCGGCGACGGCGTTGGCGGTGCGGGCTTCCAGATAGAGCCGGGCCTGCGCTGTATGGATGATCGGGTTTCCATTGTCGGTCACAGTGAGCCAGGGGGATATTTCGGGGCGTTGGCCGATCGCCAGCCAGACGTCCACCTCGGCCAGACCGGCGTCGGCCCCGAGGTCGAGCGCGACCTGTCGCCCGGCCCCCGCGATTTCGATCACCGCGCCAGCGATATCGAGCGCCGATACGGAGGCGTCGACACCGCCTTTCAGGGCCTGCGGAGCGTCCGCGTGCAGTGCGATCAGGTCGCCCACCCTGATATCCCGCCCGGAGGCGGCGCGGACGAGGGCGTTCAGGGCGGCATCCGCACCCTGCGAGGCGTCCTCCACCGCGCGCAAGGCGTCGCCGGCGTCCACACGGCTGTCCAGCAGGGCGTCATAGTCGCCGGCCTTGACGTCGGCATGCGTGGCGAGGCTGTCGGCGAAGGTCAGCAGGTCGACCTTCGCATCGGCGAGGGCGCGGTAGTCCATCACGCTGAGACTGATCTGGCTGCCGGTCAGGCCGCCGAGAACCTGATTGGCGACGCCGCTGTCGAGTCGCGCCAGCCGGGAGCCGATAGAGAACATCGCCTGCGGTCGGGCCAGCGGCACGGCGGCGACGCCGGTTCGGGTCAGGGTGACGGTGTCCCGACCCAGCAACAGCCGGCCGAACCACAGGGGCGCCGGGCCGGTGGCGGTGACGCGCGCGGCGTTCGGGGAAACATTCGCTGAGGCGGTCTGAAATCGATCCTGAGGCTTCACCGTCGGCTCATCGCGATAGAGGCCAACCGTCGTGACCACAGCCTCCACTTTTGCATTCGCCCGCGCAGTGGCGTCGCCCGCGGCAGACGCGCGATCCAGATCCCGGGCGGCGGCCAGCGCGCCGAGATCTGCGGCCGATTGCAGGCGACGGGCGTGCAGGGCGATGGAGCCGCCGTCAACGACGACGGCCGCCGTCAGACAGGCCAGCAGGCCGCTGATCCCACCCATGATCGCCACGCCGCCCTGACGGTTGGAGAGGAAGCCGGAACTGTTCATCAGTAGCCTCCCACGAGCACGGTGGATGTCCGCGTGATGGTCCGGGGCGGAGGCGGCACGAGGGCCGGCAGCGCCATGAACGGGTGCTCGCTCGCGTCGTACGACACGGTCACCTCGATGGCGCGGGTCGTACTGGCGACCGCTACGTCGATCTCGTCGGGCGACAGGATTGTGGCGTCGACGGTGTCAGTCACCGCTGCCCGCGCCAGCATGTCCCGCTCTGCAACGTCGAGCCCGGCCACGGCGGCGCGGGCGCCTTCGGCCGCCAGCGAACTAACTCCCTGCGCCATCCAGAACCAGCCGCCGTAGACGACCAAGCCCATCAGCAACAGAACGAACAGCGGCCCGACAAGGGCGAACTCGGCAGCGATCGCGCCCGAGTTGTGGCGCTCTTTCAGATGACTTGCGAACCTTGACATCAGCGTCCCCCTTCGCATTCAAGGAGACAACTTTTACGCGTATCAGGTTAAACGGCGTTTAAGCGCAAGGGTTGATGTAATGTTGTGTCAGGCTGCTCGTCGCCGAGATACGGCCAGCCCCAGAAGTGGCTTCAGAAGCTGCTCTGAAAGCCACGCCACCACCGGAACCGCTACGCCATCGCCTGTCAGGCGCAGGGCCGCGCTCTCGCTGTGAGGCAACCGGTAGTTATCCTGCAGTCCCATCAGCCGGGCGGTTTCGCGGCCGGTCATCAGGCGCGAGCGGACTTCGCCATTCCGGATGACCAACAGGATCTGTCGACTGGAGCCGCCGGCCGGCGTGCGCAGGCAGCCCGCGCGATCGAAACGCACCTCGGCGCGCTGGACCTTCCGTCCGGCTTCGGTCCGGGTGCGGCGGAAGACGGCACCGACCGCCTCGGTTCCCGAGCGCAGCGCCGTGTCGACCTTGGCGCGATTCAGCGGGGACATCTGGGCCAGCAGGCGTGCGGTGGCGTCATGTTTGCGCCAGCGAAGTGCAGGGGTGTCCGGTTCAACAATCGACGTAAGCGACGCGTTGCTCAGGCCCGGCTCCGGGAGGTTCCACCAGACGATGTGAGACCGCAGGTCTACGGGCAGGGCCTCGACGGCCCGCATTACGGCGGCCGGGTGAAATGTCAGTTCGGGGGCGGGTGAGGCGAGAGCGTCGGGCGCAGCGTCATCCCGCAAGCCAATGACGAAAAGGCGGGGTCGTGACTGGGGCACAAAGAGGTCAGCGTTGATGACCAGAGGGCCGGGGCGGTAGCCGGCCTCGACGAACGTCCGGCAGATGGTTTCGAAATCCTGCCCCCCGCGCGAGGTCAGGGCGCCGCACACATTCTCTATGACTACGAGCCGCGGCGCCCGCCTGTCCGCCGCCAGAGCACGAACGATATCGAAGAAGGCGTGAAAGGTCCCCGACCGTCCGCCCTCAAGCCCGGCTCCTGCGCCGGCGAGCGAGAGGTCCTGACAGGGAAAGGAGCCCCAGACGAGATCCGGCCGGCCGGGCAGGACGCTGGCGTCGAGCGTACCGATGTCGCCGAGATGGAAGTCCTCCCAGCCCCAGTTCTCGCGATAGGCGGCGGCCTTTCCGGGGTTGATGTCATTGGCGAACAGGCAGCGCCAGCCGTCGCCCAGCCCGGCGCGAACCATCCCGCCGCCGGCGAAGAATTCGTAGAAGGCGGGCCGCGCATCGGCGGACGAATCGACCATGCCCCGAGGCTGATCGCGCGGGGCGCCCCTGTCCACCATCAGGCCTTCAGCGCCGACAGTCCCAGCGCGATCGCGCCCAGTGGACCGGCCCGCGATCCGAGACCGGGCGGCTGAACGAAGGCGTCGCCTTCGGCCGAGATCCTCTCCGCGGTCGCATAGCCGGCCAAGCTGTCCAGAAGGGCGGCGCGCAGGCGAGGCAGCAGCCACGGCTGGCCGTCGACGACGCCGCCGCCGATCAGGATGCGCTGGGGCGCGGTCGTGAGCACCAGATTGTGCAGCAGGCCGCCGAGCGCATGCACCGCCATCTCCCAGGCAGGATCGTCGCCCGGCAACTCGTCTCCCGGCCGGCCGGCGCGCAGGGCGATCGCGGGACCGGCGGCCAGTCCCTCGACGCAGTCGCCATGATAGGGGCACCAGCCCGGCCAGTTGTCGCCGGTGAGGCGCCCTACCCGAAGGTGTCCGGCCTCCGAATGACCGAGACCGGCAACGGAGCGGCCGCCTATGATCGAGCCCACGCCAATGCCCGTGCCGACGGTGACGTAGGCGTAGCTGGTCAGGCCCTGCGCGGCGCCCCAGCGGGCCTCCGCGAAGGCGGCGCCGTTGACGTCCGTGTCTATCGCGATCGGAACTCCCAGTCCTTCACCCAAGAGGTTCAGGTCCGCGCCGCTCCAGCCCGTCTTGGGCGTGGAGACGATATGGCCGAACTGCGCGGCGTCCCGATCGAGCTCCAGCGGGCCGAAGCTGGCGATGCCCAGGGCGCTCACTCCCGGTCCGGCCGTCCATCGCTCCAGCACGGTGCGGATGGCGGACAGGGTCGTCTCCGGCGAATCCGTCGGCAGGCGGACCTCCTCGCGCACGTCGTCGGGCCCGGTTGCGAGCACGCAGACACACTTGGTCCCGCCCAGTTCGACACCGGCGATCAGAGGAGGGGAATCGGAGTCGCTCATGGATGGAGCCTGCCCGGTTCAGGCTGCGGGGGCGAGCCGCGGCAATCATCTTGTAACAACCGGGCTCTGTTACAAATCTTGTAAACCGCTTGTTGTGAACGCTCTCAAACCGTGATTACGATCCGGGTGCAGAAGACGAAGATCTTCGCTGGGACGGAATTCGCGGCGGCCTGAGGGGGCCGCATGGGAGGCAGGGAAACTACGACATAGCTCTGCGCGTCGGCGTCGCGGCCTGTCCGCACCGCTGTTCGCGTGGCTCGTGCGCCTATCGGGGACTGGCGCCCCCGCATCCGGAATCACATCGCGTTGTCTATCGCTCGTCGTCGTCTTCACATCAGCTGGGCCGCCCTTTTCGCGACGGGCGTACTGGCCTGTGCGCCCGCAACGGTCGCCGCGCAGGCCGCGCCTCGCGCCGAGGAATCGGCGACGTCGACCCCCGCCCGTGCGGAGGCTCTGCTGGCGCGGATGACACGCGAAGAGAAGCTGCAGCTGATCCACGGCTACTTCCCGCCGATGGCCGACCGCACGCCCGGCGCGCCCGTCGCGGATATGATCCCATCGGCCGGCCATGTGCCCGGCATTCCGCATCTGGGCCTGCCGACCCTGCGTGAGAGCGACGCCAGTCTGGGCGTCGCCAACCAGATCGAACAGCGCAAGGGCGATGTCGCGACCGCCCTGCCGGCCAGCCTCGCGACCGCCGCGACCTTCGACCCCGAGATCGCCTACGCCGGCGGGGCCATGATCGGCTCCGAGGCCCGGGCCAAGCGGTTCAACGTCCTGCTCGCAGGCGGGGTGAACCTGACCCGCGATCCGTGGGCGGGACGGAATTTCGAATATCTGGGCGAGGATCCGCTGCTGGCCGGCGTGATGGGCGGCGAGCACATCCGCGGCGTCCAGTCGAACCACATCGTCTCGACGGTCAAGCACTACGCCTTCAACTCGCAGGAAACCGGCCGGATGATCATGGACGCCCGTCTCGACGAGGCGGCGTTGCGCGAAAGCGATCTGCTGGCGTTCGAGATCGCCATCGAGCGCGGGCGGCCGGGCTCGGTCATGTGCGCCTACAACCGGGTCAACGGCGACTACGCCTGCGAAAGCGACTGGCTGCTGAATCAGGTCCTGAAACGCGACTGGGGCTATCCCGGCTGGGTCATGTCCGACTGGGGCGCCGTGCATTCGACGGAGAAGGCCGCGCTGGCCGGGCTGGACCAGCAGTCGGGACAGGAACTGGACCGCGCGCTGTATTTCGCTGCGCCGTTCGAGCAGGCTCTGGCCGCCGGTCGGATCAGCGAGGCGCGGCTGGACGATATGGTCCGCCGCATCCTGACCGGGGTGATCGAGACAGGCGTCATGGATGCGCCGGTCGTCGAGACCGCGCAGCCGATCGACTACGCGGCCAACGCCGAGGTCGCCCAGCGCGCCGCTGAAAACGGCATCGTGCTGCTGAAGAACGAGGGCGGCGTGTTGCCGCTGGCGAAGACCGCGCGACGCATCGTTCTGATCGGCGGACACGCCGATGTGGGGGTGCTATCGGGCGGCGGGTCCTCGCAGGTCCGTTCGGTCGGCGGAGCGCCCGTTGAGATTCCCCTGACCTCCGGCGCCGCTTCGTCGTTCGCCCGGGTCACCTACCATGCGTCCTCGCCGTTGAATGCGATCAAGGCCGCCGCGCCGGACGCCGAGGTGACCTTCGTGCCGGGCGACGATGCGGCCGCTGCAGCCGAGGCGGCGAAGTCGGCGGATGTGGTCGTGGTCTTCGCCGTCAAATGGATGACCGAGGCGCAGGAGGATGGAAGCCTGTCCCTGCTGGATGGTCAGGATGACCTGATCAACGCGGTCGCCGGCGCCAATCCGCGCACGGTCGTGGTGCTGGAGACAGGCGGGCCGGTGCTGATGCCGTGGCTCGAGCGCGTACCTGCGGTGGTGCAGGCCTGGTATCCCGGCCAGCGGGGCGGCGAAGCGCTGGCGCGCATCCTGTTCGGCGAGGTGAACCCGTCGGGCCGTCTGCCGATCACCTTCCCGCGCGAGGCCGCGCAGGCGCCGCGTCCGGAAATTCCCGGCCATACCGATCTGATGCGCGCCGAGGCGGCTGCGGCCTCGAACCCCGGCGCGGGCGATGCAGGCGGGCTGCAGCCCTTCGCTGTGGACTATGTCGAAGGGTCTGACGTCGGCTATCGCTGGTACGATCGTGAGGACCGGACGCCGCTGTTCCCGTTCGGGCATGGCCTCTCCTACACCAGCTTCAGCTACGCCGACCTGAAGGTCGAAGGCGGCGAGGGGCTGACGGTCAGCTTTGATGTGACGAACACCGGCGACCGGCCGGGGATCGAAACGCCGCAACTCTATGTCGCCGCGCCCGGAAGCGCGCGCCGGCTGGCGGGCTGGGGCCGCCTGTCGCTGCAGCCGGGCGAGACGCGCCGTGTGACCGTGACGGCGGAGCCTCGCGTGCTGGCGGAATACGACATCGCCGCGCCGGGCTGGCGTCTGGGCGGCGATTACCGGGTCATCGTCGGCAAGAGCGCCGGCGACGAGACGCTTACGGGCGAGGCGACGCTTCGGCCGCGATCAATGGAACCTTGAAACCGCACAACAGAGGCGGTTCGAACCTTGGGGAGGAAGTAGGGATGAAGACGGTTTACAGGCCCTGGCTGGCGGCCTTGATGGCCAGCTCCGCACTGGTGTCGCCGGCGTTTGCGCAGGACCCGGGGGCGGGTCAGGAGCCGACGGAGGTCGACGACATCATCGTCACCGGCATCCGCGCCTCGCAGGCGCGGTCGATCGACATCAAGCGCAACGAGACCGCTCTGGTCGACGCCATCTCTGCGGAAGACATCGGCAAGCTGCCCGACGTCACCGTGGCGGACGCCCTGCAACGCGTCGCGGGCATCCAGATCCAGCGCAACGCGGGTGAGGGCGCCACGGTCAACATTCGCAGCCTGCCGCAGGTCGTCACCCTGCTGAACGGCGAGCAGTATCTGTCGCCGGGCAACCTCGGCACCGCCCAGCCGAATCTGAACGACGTGCCGGCACAGCTGATGAGTTCGGTGGTGGTGTTCAAGTCGCAGGACGTGTCGAACGCCCTGTCCGGCATTTCCGGCACGATCGACCTGCGGACCCGCCGGCCGATGGACTTCGACTACGGCCCCAGCGTCTTCGCCACGGCTGAGTATCAGCAGGGCGACCGCACCCAGCAGGACGACTATCTGCTGAACGGCTTGCTCAACTGGCGCAGCGACCGGTTCGGCGTGATGCTGTCCGGCGTCATCAGCAACTCCAACCTCGGCAACAACTACTCCGGCGTCGCCGGCGGCCTGTTCGGCAACAACGACTGGGGCGGCCCTCCCGACGCGGACAACTGGATCGCGCCGCACGGCTATGAGAGCTTTAACCGCGTGGTCGAACGCGAGCGCGTCGGCATCAACGGCGCGTTCCAGTTCGACATTGAAGAGGGCATCCGCCTGACCGGCGAGGTCTTCTACACCCATCAGCAGGAGTATAACCGGGCCGCCGGTCTGAACATCTCCAACCGCTGGAGCGGCGTGACCTGGACCACGCCGACCGAGTTCACGGAAACCGGCGTCAACGGCGGCAACGGCAATCCATGGCTCGATGTGACCGAATACGACCTCGACGTCTGGTGGATGAACTCGTTCACCGTGAACCGGGCCACCGAAAACGAGTCGAAGAACTTCAACCTCGAACTCGACTACGACAAGGGTGGCCCCTTCACCTTCAGCGCGCGCGCCATCAAGGCCGACGCCAACATGGAAAGCATGAACGGCCAGGTGCAGGGCGACCTGTCGAACTGGGAGTACGGCCCGGACCGGACCTTCACCCTGTTCCGTCAAGGCGCCGACCGCACGCGGGGCACCTTCTATCCGGCCTCGATCGCGGCCTTGTACCCTGCATCCCGCTACACCAACGGCGTGGTCGGCAGCCAGGGCGGTCGCTACATCTCGCCGAACCCGTTCGGCTATGGAGCTGACCCGCAGCTGCATATCGACATCGGCGGATCGAAGATGGTCTGGAGCGGCTTCGACCGCGCCACTCCGGGCGGCCTCGGTGTTCGTCCGCTGACGGACTATATGAACAACCTCGACAGCTACACTGTCGGCGCCTACTCGTCCGAGGGCAACCAGCGCAACAACTCGGAGCTGACCGTGGTCCGCTTCGACGGCGGCTATGAGTTCCAACAGGAACCGGCGCTGGGCTTCATCACCCGCGTCGACGCCGGTATTCGCCACAGCGCGCGTGAAGTCGAGATCCGCAACTTCCACCTGTTCTCGGACTTCTACGCCGGTCAGGGCGCGGGCAATCCGCAGGGCTGTTCGGCCCAGTGGAAGGCCATCGACGTCGTCATGGACAATCCGCAGTGTCAGTCGGGCGAGTTCGTCTCCAACCCCGGCTACAACCCGGCACAGCCGCTGGCGACCGCGCCGGGCAGCTGTACGGCGGGCACGGTGCCAAACACTCCGACCTGCTTCCAGGGTTATACGGTCAACCGTCCGACCCTGCTGCGCGAGAACAACAACACCTACTTCCTGTCCGACTACGGTTCGATCACCCAAGGTCTGCCGGGCGTGTGGGTGGCCGATCCCCGTGACTTCGACGACGTCCGTGCCTTCCAGGAGCGGGTGTTCGGAAACGCCTATGAAGTCATCATTCCTGGCAACACCTACGACGTCGATCTGTACGAGGACTCGGCCTATGCCAACGCGTCGATCGCCTTCCGCTCGCTGAGCGGCGACATCGGCGTGCGCATGGTCCGGACCGAGCTGCGGGTTCGCCAGAACCTGACCGGCGACGTGCGGGCGTACGGCGACACCAACAACGACATCGGCGACACCCTGTCGACCCGCAGCTACACCGACTGGCTGCCGACGGTGAACCTGCAGTGGGAGTTCAACGAACGCCTCAAGCTTCGCTTCGCCTATGCCAAGACCATGATCCCGCTGGATCTGGGCAACTACGGCGGCGGCGTTACCGTGACCACCGCCGACTCTCCGGGACCGTCTCCGGCGGACCCGACCGCGCCTCCGATCGGCGTGCGTCGCGTGACCGGCGTGACCTTGGGCGGCGATCCGAACCTGAACCCGTGGCGTTCGGACAACTTCGATCTGGCGCTGGAGTACTATTACGGCCCGGCGACGATGTTCAACGCGGCGGTCTTCCGCCTGAACATCGACAGCTTCGTCACCCGCGCCACCGTTACGGCCAGCGGCTCGTATCCGGACAGCGACGGCGTCATCCGTCGTCTGGTGGATGTGAACCGTCCCGTGCAGGGCGACGGTGGCGAACTGCAGGGACTGGAACTGGGCGCCAAGATCGGTCTGTCGGACTTCATCGACACGCCGATCCTGTCCGACTTCGGCTTCGACGGCAGCTTCACCTATTCGGACAGCACCGCCAACGCCAAGAGCATCGCCGGGGACGACCTGCCGTTCCAGGACAACTCCAAATACTCGACCAACGCCGCGGTCTGGTATCAAGGCGACAGACTTCAGGCCCGCGTGGCCTGGAACTACCGCACGCCGCGCCTGAACGGAAACTTCGGCGGGATCCCGATCTATCAGGATACGTCGCAGTACGTGGACGTGAACGTCACCTATGACGTCAACGACATGGTGACGATCTACGCCAACGGATCGAACGTTCTTGGCGAGATCGAGGAATACTATCTGGAGTTCGAAAAGGGGGCCGAGCAGTTCCACTCGCGCAACCAGTTCGAGCCCCGCTACTCGATCGGCGTTCGCGCCCGGTTCTAAAGCTCTCCTGAGCGGACTGGCCGGCGGCTCCGAAAGGTGTCGCCGGCCTCCTTTTTTGTCGTAAGCATTCGTCATGGACACACGGAGCCAGGGCCCGATCCGATCCGTCGTCATCGTCGGCGGCGGCACAGCCGGCTGGATGGCGGCCGCGGCGCTGGTCCAGCATTTCCGCGGCACGCCGCTGAAGATCACCGTCGTCGAGTCATCCGAGATCGGTACGATCGGCGTGGGCGAGGCGACCATCCCGACCATCCGCCGCTTCTACGGCCAGCTGGGTCTGAGCGACGCCGAGGTCATGCAGGCAACGCAGGCGACCTGCAAGCTTGGCATCCGGTTTCTGGACTGGTCCGGACCGGGCTCTGACTTCATCCATCCCTTCGGCCACTACGGTCAGGACGTGAGAGGGATCGGCTTCCACAATTTCTGGATGCGCGCGCGGGAGGCTGGCGACGGCGTGGCGCTGTCTGACTTCTCGCTGGGCGCTGAACTGGCGCGCCAGGGCAAATTCACCCATCCGTCGCCCAATCCGCCCTCGACCCTGTCCGTGTTCGACTGGGCCCTGCATCTCGACGCCTCGCTCTTTGCCCAGTATCTGCGCAAGTACGCCGAGGCGGGCGGCTGCGAGCGGGTCGATGCGAAGGTGCAGGAGGTTCGTCTGCGCCCCGACGATGGCTTCGTCCGTGCGCTGGCGTTGGAGGACGGGCGCGAGATCGAGGGCGATCTGTTCGTCGACTGCACCGGCTTCCGCGGGCTGGTGATCGGTCAGGCGCTGGGGTCGGGATTTCAGGATTGGGGCCACTGGCTGCCCTGCGACGCCGCCTTCGCGATGCAGAGCGAGAACGAGCCGGGCGACGACCCCCAGCCCTTCACCCGCGTCACCGCGCGGTCGGCCGGCTGGCAGTGGGGCATCCCGTTACGCCATCGCGCCGGCAACGGCGTCGTCTATTCCACCGCGCATCAGAGCGATGATGCGGCCGCGGCCGAGCTGACGGCGAACGTCGTCGGCAAGCCGTTGATGGAGCCGCGCCGCATCCCCTTCCGCCCCGGCCGACGGGACAAGGTCTGGGTCAAGAACTGCGTCGCGCTGGGTCTGTCGGCGGGCTTCCTCGAGCCGCTGGAGAGCACCAGCATCGCCCTGATCGAGACGGGCATCGAGCGGCTGCGTTCGCTGTTCCCGGACCGGTCCTTCGCCCAGCCCGCGATCGACGAGTTCAACGATCAGTCGGCCCGTGAGATGGAGCGGGTCCGGGACTTCATCATCCTGCACTACAAGCTGAACCGGCGTGACGACACGGCCTTCTGGCGCGACTGCCGGGCCATGGCCGTGCCCGACACGCTCCAGCGCAAGATCGACCTGTGGAAGGCGCGGGGCCAGTTCGTGCGCTATCGCTGGGAGATGTTCCATCCCGCCAGCTGGCTGGCCATCTACGCCGGCTTCGAGGAAATGCCCGACGTGATCGACCCGGGCGTCGCCGCCTTCGATATCGGCCAGCTCAGGGACGCGCTGGGGCAGATGCGGACTTCCGTCGCCCGCGCTGTCGCCGAGGCCCCGTCCCATTCCGATTTTCTGGCGTCGCTCGACTGCGCGCCGACCCAGCCCAGGACCTGACGATGGACGCCAAGCCCGGCCCTCTGAAGAAAATCTGCATCGTCGGCGGCGGCACCGCCGGCTGGATCGCCGCCGCGCTGATGGCCGAGCATTTCAAGAGTCGGATGGCGCAGATCGAACTGGTCGAGTCCGACGACATCGGCACGATCGGCGTGGGTGAGTCGACCGTCCCGCCCTTCCTGCAACTGCTGGCCCGGCTGGGCGTCAATGAGCAGGAGTTCGTGCGCGAGACCCAGGCCAGCTTCAAGCTGGGCATCCAGTTCAGGGATTGGCTGAAAAAGGGCGAGAGCTATTTCCACCCCTTCGGCGCCATCGGCACGCCGATCGAGTTCGGCGACTTCTACCAGCTGTGGCTCAAGGCGGCGGCGAACGGTTATCCGGGGCCGTTGATGGATTTCGCCCCGTCGGCGGTGATGAGCCGGGAGGGTCGCTTCACCCTGCCGTTCAAGGCGCCAAGGACCCCGGTCGCGGGCGCCATCTACGCCCTGCACGTGGACGCCAAACGGGTCGCCCACTTCCTGCGCAACTTCGCCGAGGCGCGAGGCGTGACGCGAACCGAGGGCATCGTCGAACACGTGAAGACCCGACCCGACGGCTTCGTCGAAAGCCTGACCCTCAAGAGCGGAAAAACGGTGGAGGCTGACTTCTTCATCGACTGCTCGGGCTTCCGCTCGCTGCTGATCGGCAAGACGCTGGATGTCGAGTTCGAGGACTGGTCGCAGTGGCTGCTGTGCGACCGGGCCATCGCGGTGCAGACGGAGAACGTCGGTCCGCCGGCGCCCTACACCCAAGCCCTTGCCCAGGATTTCGGCTGGCGCTGGCGCATCCCGCTGCAGCACCGAACCGGCAACGGTTACGTCTTCTGCAGTAAATACCTCTCCGACGACGAAGCCACCGCGACCCTGATGAGCCAGGTCGAGGGCGAGCCGGTGGTGCGGCCCATGCCGGTGCCGTTCCGCACGGGCGTCCGCAAGCAGATCTGGAGCAAGAACGTCCTGTCGCTGGGGCTGGCGTCCGGCTTCATCGAGCCGCTGGAGTCGACCGCGATCCATCTGATCTATCGTGGCATGGATTTCTTCTTCCGCTTCATGCCCGAAACCGACTGCGATCCCCGCCTGATCGCCGAATACAATCGCCGCATGATTACGGATTTCGAGGAGATCCGGGACTTCGTGATCCTGCACTATTGCGCGACGCAGCGGGACGACACGCCGTTCTGGCGCGAATGCCGTGACATGGTCGTACCCGAAAGCCTGCAGGCCAGGATCGACCTGTTCCGGGTCAACGGAACGCTGAAAGAAGGCGTCGACGAGCTGTTCCGGAGCGTCAGCTGGCACGCGGTGATGGAGGGGATGGGCGTCCGTCCCCGGACCTGGCATCCGCTGACCGACCGAATCCCGTTCGACGCCGTGCCGGGCGAACTGGACCAGATGGCCGCCGTGCTCCGCCACGCGGTCGCCGGCCTGCCGACGCATCAGCAGTTCATCGACGCCCACTGTTCGGCCCCGAAGGTCGAGCTGGCGCCGCTCGCCGTGTGAGTCGGCTTGCGGACCTACGGCCGGGGCTGACAGAATGAACGAAGCCGAGGGGGCCCCGAAAAGCGTGCGTCGAGCCGTCACTATCAAGCATGTCGCGGCCGAGGCGGGCGTTTCCCTGCAGACCGTTTCGCGCGTCATCAACAACGAGCCCAACGTCCGCCCGCAGGTGCAGGAGCGAGTGCGCGAGGCCGTGGCCAGGCTGGGCTACACCCCCAGTCTGGCGGCGCGGCGGATGGGCGGTTCGCGATCCTATCTGCTGATGGCGCTGAACGATCGCGACCGCACCATCGAGGGCTGGCAGTCGGGCGAAGGCACGGACTGGGTCGACCAGATGCTGATGGGCGGGATGCTGCGCTGCGCCGAGTCCGGCTATCGGATGATCTTCGAGCTGGTGGACACCCATTCGTCCAATGTCGAACGCGAGGTGCAGGGCGCTATCTCGGCGCTGCACCCCGACGGCGTGATCCTGACGCCGCCCCACTCTGACAATCCGCTGATCACCGACCTGCTCAGCCGACAGGGCCTGCCGTTCGCACGGATCGGTTCTGTGGAGCCTGGGGACGGTTTCGCCATCTCCATGGATGACGGCAAGGCGGCCGAGGTGGCGACGGATCACCTGCTGGATCTGGGCCACCGTCGCGTGGCCTTCATCACCGGCAGCGATGAATATGCCCTGAGCGCCGCCCGTCTGGAGGGCTATCGTCGAGCTGTGAAGAACCGTGGCATGCCCTCTGACGACGCCCTGATCGGACGCGGCGACTTCACCTACGAGTCCGGCGAGGCCGCGATGGAGGCCCTGCTGAATCTGGCTGAGCCGCCGACGGGCGTGGTGGCCAGCAACGACCAGATGGCGCTGGCGGCGCTGAAGGTCGCGGGCCGTCGCGGCGTTGCGGTGCCGGAGCAGTTGTCGATCGTCAGCTTCGACGACACGCCCATCGTCAAGTTCAGTCACCCGGCCCTGACCGCCGTCACACAGCCGATCGCGGCCATGGCGGCCGAGGCGGCCAATCTGCTGATCCGCGCCAAGTCGGGCGAGGGCGATCTGCCGACCAGCAAGGTCCTGCCCTTTGATCTCGCGGTCCGTGGGTCCACCGCGCCGCCGCCGCGGCCCGCGTGACCGCTCCGGCCCGTCCCCGACGAAACCTCGGCTACCTGCTGCTCTACGCCCTCGCCTATGGCGGCGGGGTGGTGGCCTACGTGCCGCTGCTGACCCTGCTGCTGCCGGTCAAGGTCGAGTTTCTGGCCGGGCCGGACAAGATCGCGGTGCTGAGCGCTGCGACTCTCGCCGGCGCGATCGCCGCGAGTCTGGCCAACATCGCGGGCGGCATGATCAGCGACCGGGCGATGGACCGTCCGGCGGGGCGCAGGCCCTGGGTCTGGGTCGGGCTGGCGGGAACCGTCGCCTCGTATGGCGTGCTGCATCTGGCGGCCAGCCCCGCGATGGTGATCGCCGGCGTCGTGCTGTTCCAGCTGGCCCTGAACTTCATGCTGGCGCCCCTGCTGGCCATCGCCGCCGATGAGGCGCCGGACGAGCAGAAGGGTCTGGTGGGCGGTCTGTTCGGCGCCGTCTATCCGCTGGGCGCCCTGTCCGGCGTGCTGGTGACGTGGTCGCCGGGGGTAGGCGAGCAGATGCAGTTCGCCATCATCTGCGCGCTCATCGTCGCCCTGATCGCGCCATTCCTCGTGCTCAAGTCCCGCCGCGAACCGGTCGAGGCGGCGGAGGAGGCCGTGGCCGAAAGACGGGCTGGCGGCTGGCGCAATCTGACGCTGGTCTGGCTGGCGCGCCTGCTGCTGCAGATGGCCGGCATCATCCTGTTCGCCTACCTGCTCTATTATTTCGAGACGGTGGATCACGGCATCACCGCCGAGAGTCTGCCGGCGCGGATCGCGCTCCTGTCGGGCATCACCGCGGTGCTCGTGGTGCCGCTGGCGCCCGCGCTGGGACGGCTGTCAGACGTCACCGGATCGCGCAAGGTGATCCTCGCGGCGACGGCCGGGATGACGACGCTGGGGCTGGCGGTGATGGCCCTGCTGCCCGACTGGCCCAGCGCCGCGGTTGGCTACATGCTGTTCTGCTGCGGCTCGTCGGTCTTTCTGTCGATCCAGAACACCTATGCGATGCAGCTTCTGCCCTCGCGCCGGAACCGGGGGCGCGATCTGGGCATCCTGAACCTGACCAACACCATCCCGGCCATGGCGGCGACGATGATGGCCTTCTGGCTGATCAAGGCGGACGATTTCACCCCGCTGCTGATGGTGCTGGCGGGACTGACGGCGCTGGGCGGGACGCTGATGCTGTTCGTCCGCGAGGCGAAGCGGCCGGCCGCTTGACTCACGTATAACTCTGGGGTTATTGGTCCGATCAATAGCCAGAGAGTTATGAGTTGACCCCCACCACGCAGGACATGTTGTTCCGGACCCTCGCCGACCCCACGCGGAGGGCGCTGTTCGAACGCCTGTGCCGCGAGGGAGAGCAGACGGTCGGGGCGCTGACGGCGCAGGCGGGCGTGTCCCAGCCGGCGGTGTCCAAGCACCTCGGCGTGCTGAAGCAGGCGGGGCTGGTGCGTGACCGTCAGGACGGGCGCCAGACCCACTACAGCCCCCAGCCGCGTGCCCTCAGCCCCCTGCTGGACTGGACCGAACAGATGGCCGGGTTCTGGGAGGGGCGAATGGACGGTCTGGCGGATTTGCTGAACAGGATGGACCAATGACCGAGAGCCGCACCGTCGTTGTGGAGCGCGACCTGCCGCACCCCGCCGCCAAGGTCTGGCGCGCGCTGACCCAGCCGCATCTGATGGCCGAATGGCTGATGAAGAACGACTTCGCGCCGCAGGTCGGCCACCGCTTCAATCTGCGGGGCGACTGGGGCGGCGTGCTGGATTGCGAGGTGCTGACCCTCGAGCCGGAGCGCAAGATGTCCTACAGCTGGGACTTCAATCACGAGGACCCGGCCTACAGCCTGAAGAGCGTGGTGACCTTCACGCTCGAGCCGACGGAGTCAGGCACGCATCTGCGCATGGAGCAGGCGGGCTTCCGACCCGACCAGAAGCAGGCTTACGGCGGCGCCCATGCCGGCTGGAAGCAGTTCCTCGAGAATCTCGATCAGCTGTTGGCGAAGGACTGAGGCGATGACCGACACGCCCCGGCTGCTCTCGGGTGGCAATCCGCAGATCGCCAAGGGTTATGGAGACGCGCCCGTTCAGGCGTGGATCGCCGCCGCGCCCGAGTGGAAACAGGACATCGGCCGGCGGCTGGACGCCCTCGTCGAAAAGGTCGTTCCGGGCGTCCGCAAGGCGGTCAAATGGAACACGCCGATGTACGGCTGCGAGGAGGGGACGTGGTTCCTCGCGATGCATGTCTACGCCCGGTACATGAAGGTGACCTTCTTCCACGGGACCGAAATGGACCCGGTCCCGCCGGTGGCGTCGAAAGTCGGAAACGTCCGCTACGCCCATATCCATGAGGGAGAGTTCGACGAGGCCCTGATGGCCGACTGGATCCGACAGGCCAGCCGCCTGCCCGGCGAACGCATGTGAGGAGAAGGCGATGACCACCCCCGCTCAGGACAGCTCAGCCTCTGACCAGATCGATACGAAGATCGCCGGCCTCGCCGACTGGCGCGGCGAGATGCTGGCCCGCCTGCGTGCGATCATCCGCGCCGCCGATCCCGAGGTGATCGAGACCGTCAAATGGGGTGGCGTGCCGGTGTGGGAGAAGGACGGCATCATCACTACCGGTGAGACCTACAAGACGGCGGTCAAGCTGACTTTCGCCAAGGGGGCGTCGCTGGACGATCCGGCCGGCCTGTTCAACTCAAGCCTTGAGGGGAACACTCGCCGGGCGATCGACTTCCGCGAAGGCGATCCGGTAAACGAGGCGGCGCTGAAGGCGCTGGTGCGTGCTGCGATCGCGCTGAACGGAGCGAAGGTGAAACGCTGACGCCGGTCAGTCCTTGATAGCCTCGACGCCCAGCTGTTCCAGACGGGCCAGATGCTCGCGCATGGTCCTGACCTGTTCGGGCGTATGCCCGGTCCAGTCCGTGACTTCCCCGACGACCTTAAGGGGCTGGCGGGTGCGATAGGACAGGGTCGGATTGCCGGGGAACTTCTTGTCCGTCAGGTTCGGATCGTCCTCGATCGGTCCGGTCGGTTCGACGATGTAGATGCGGCCCGGTCCGTCGCCGACCGCCAGCTCTGCGCCCCAGGTCGCTGCGTCCAGAGTGGCCGACAGATAGACCCAGACGGCCTTCTTTCGCGCGCCATAGTTCGACGCGTAGCCGGCCCCGATCAGGTCGCCCGGCGTCAGGTCCGCCTTCGTGCCGTGATAGAGAGGATGTTCGTCCGGACCGGTGATCGTCGCCATCCTATGCCCCTTTTGAAACGCCGACACCCAAGGTCAGCCAAGGCGCGCCAGACTGCGAATTATTCGCCGGCGGACAATTCTTGATCTCAACTCTTTTGCGCCCATCTCCCTGCAGAGGGCGCAGTCACGCTCCCGGACGGCGCATACGAAAAAGGCCGCTGACGCGGCCCTGTCGTTCAGATCTTCAAAAGAAGAAGTGGCGCACCCGAAGAGATTCGAACTCCTGACCCCCAGATTCGTAGTCTGGTGCTCTATCCAGCTGAGCTACGGGTGCGCACGGCCGCGAACGGCGAGGGCGGGTCTTTAGCGGACGAGGACCGGTGGGGCAAGACCCGCCCCGCGCCTTTTCAGGAGGCGGGCAGAAGGTCGGCCGGAATGGGGTTGTCCGGGGTCTCGCCGGCCCATGCGATGGACACGACCCACAGCCGGGTTCCGTCGTCGAACAGCTGGAGCGTATTGACGCCGCGCTGGACCACTTCGGTCGCATCCGGGGCCCTGCGGATGTCATAGGCCGAGCGGACGGTGATCATCCGGCCGAAGCGAAGCTCCTGTCGGCCGATCTCGCGCTCGTAGAAGTCTTCCTGGGCGAAGACCGGCCCGTTGCGGGCGATGTAGTCGGTCGGCGACATGGCGCGGGCGCGGGGCGTGCCGTCCGGCGCGCGGCCGGCGGCGGTCATGATGGCGCCGGGCAGGAAGAGGCTGTGAAACCGGTCCCAGTTGCGGGGCGCGCCGGCCTTGCCCGAGATGACGTCGTACATGGCCGCCACGATGGCGTCGACGGAGGCCACGTCGGCCGGATCGGCGACGGGCGCGGCCGGGGCCGCCGCGGGCGTGGCGGCGGGTGGTGGTGAGGCGGTCTGCGCCAGAGCCGGGACCGGCAGGGCGAGAACGAGGGCGGAGAGAAGGATGGTCGGGCGCATCGGAGCTCCTTGGAGACTGTGAAAACCCGCCTGACGACGCGGAAACGTCCGATGGCCCTTTCGCCGATCCCGCTGACGCGCCAAACAGGTAGCTCCTTCCTAGCGCCGAGTCCGACATGAGCCCATCCCCGCTGTTCCGCCCGCTTGCGGCGCTCGTCATGGCGACAGGGCTGGCGCTGGGCGGATGCGGCGGGGCGACGACCGCGATCGCGCCCTCCGCCCCGGTCGGCGCCGTTGAGGCGATTCCCCGCGCGCAAGGGCCGTTCGTGGCGGCGGCCAATCCATTGGCGGTCGAGGCGGGGATGAAGGTTCTTAACGCCGGCGGCTCGGCGGTGGACGCGGCGGTGGCCGTGCAGGCGGTGCTCGGGCTGGTGGAGCCGCAGTCGTCCGGACTGGGCGGCGGGGCCTTCATGATGCTGTACGACGCCTCGACCGGCGAAGTGACCAGCTACGATGGCCGTGAGACCGCGCCGTCGTCGGCGACGCCGGAGCTCTTCTACGAAAACGGCCGACCGCTGCCCTTCATGGACGCCGTATTGAGTGGACGCTCCACGGGCGCGCCCGGCGCGGTGGCGATGCTGGCGATGGCGCAGAAGGACCATGGCAAGCTGGCGTGGCGCGATCTGTTCGGCGAGGCCGAGCGGCTGGCGACAGACGGCTTCACGGTCAGCCCCCGTCTGGCCTCGATGATCGCCGCGAGCCGCGGGCAGGGCCGGACGCGCTGGGCCAACGCCTATTTCACCAAGGCGGACGGCACGCGCTACGTGGCCGGCGATCAGCTGAGAAACCCGGAATACGCGCGCACGGTGCGCGAGCTGGCTGACGGCGGCGCGGAAGGCTTTTATACCGGCCGCATCGCGCGCGAGATCGCGGAAACCGTGGCCATGGAGCCGCGTCCCGGGGCGCTGACCGCCGCCGACATCGCGGCCTACCAACCGATCGAGCGCGGCGCCCTTTGCCGGCCATACCGGGTCTATGTGATCTGCGTGCCGCCGCCGCCGTCGAGCGGCGTGGCGGTGCTGCAGCTTCTGGCCATGGCCGAGCGGACGCCGGACATCGACAAAGGCGAGAACAGCGTCGAGGCCTGGGCCGCTTTCGGCCAGATGCAGCGCCTGATGTACGCGGATCGCGACCGCTATGTCGGGGATCCCGGCTTCGTGCGCGTGCCGGTGCAGGGGATGCTGGATCCCGACTATGTGGCGTCGCGCGCGGCGCTGGCGCCCGGCCTGACCGGGGCCGCTCAGCCGGGGACACCCCCGGGCGGCGTGTTCACGGGGGAGGACGCCACGCGCGAACCGGCCGGCACCTCGCACATGGTCATCGTCGACGCAGAGGGAAATGCGGTCAGCATGACCACGACGGTCGAGAGCGTCTTTGGTTCGGGCCGGATGGCGGCGGGCTTCTTCCTCAACAACCAGCTGACGGACTTCTCGTTCAACCCCGAACGGCCGGACGGCGGGGCTGCGGCGAATGCGGTCGCGGCGGGCAAGCGACCGCGCAGTTCGATGTCTCCTGTGATCATTCTGGATCGCGAAGGGCGGCTGGTCGGGGCGCTGGGCTCGCCGGGCGGGCCTTCGATTCTCGCGTACAACACCAAAGCGCTGATCGCCGTGCTGGACTGGGGCCTGCCGGTGCAGGCGGCGTTCGACCTGCCCAATCTGGTCGCGCGCGGCGACGGCTTCGGAGCCGACACCAGCCGCTTCCCGCAGGACCAGCGCGAAGGTCTGGCGGCGCGGGGGATCGTGCTGGAGCCGAACGCCAGCGAGACTTCAGGCCTGCACGGCGGCGTCTGGCGGCGCGGCGCGAACGGCTGGGGCTGGGACGGCGGGGCGGACGATCGCCGCGAGGGCGTGGCGCGGGTGAACTGACCCGGCCTTACTCCGGCTTGATCGACAGCTGGAAGGCGATCAGGCCTTCGGACACATCGGTGTCGACGCCGTGGCCCGCGCGCAGGCCCTCGGCGCTGATCTCGCGATAGACGAGCCCGAGCGAGCTTTGCACCGGGCCCCGGCGCATGGCCACGCCGATCGAGGCGTCGCCGAGGAAGTTGCCGGCATCGTGGCTCATGCCCGAGCGAGCGAAGTCGCCGTCGCGGGTGCGGGCGAAGTTGTAGCCGACCGCGCGGCCCGACCCGGCGGCGTACAGATACCAGCGGGCCCTCTGGCCGAAGGCCTCGGAGCCTTCCGGAACCAGACCTTCCAGATCACGCCCGATCTTCAGCGTGGCTCCGGCCTCGGTCACGCCGCCCTGACTGCCAACGCCCACGCCTAGGTGGGGCGTCAGGGTGACGTCGAGACCATTGCCGGTCTGGCCCAGATCGCCGGTCCAGCCGCGGGTGTAGGTCACGTCGTAGTGTTCGGTCTCCAGCGCTGCGGGGTCCAGCGGGCCGGGAGGCAGCGGTCCGCCGTCGGCCCGGCGCAAGCGACCGGCGGTGCGCAGGCGCAGGCGGTCGTCGAAGCCCGCGCCGGCGAAACGCACCTCGCGGCGGGAAGCGGCCCAGTCCGCGCGCGGCTCGCCGGTGACGGCCCAGCGTTCGTCCACAGCGGCGGTTTCCGGGGCATAGTCGGAGAAGTCAGGATCGGCGTTCAGCTGCACCAGCAGGTCGCTGACGGTGCGGGCGCGCCCCGGTTCAGCGGCGCGCCAGGGGTCGGCGATGGCCACCTGCGGCTTCGCACAGGCCGGCGCCGCGAGAGCGACCCCCGCCGCGACTCCCAGAATGCATACGCCAATACGCACTAACGGCTCCCCTCGACCCGTTAAGGTTTCGACCCTGCACGATCAGGGGCGGAACGCCAACGGGATTCTCCTGTCACGGTTGGGCGAACGTGACTTGGGGGGCCGAGGTTCCGTCAGCCCCAGGGACGGAAGTGTTTCGACAGCTTCAGGCCCTGGCTCTGATAGTGGCTGCCGCCCTCGCCGTAGAGGCGGGTCGGCCGCTCGGTCAGGGGCTCATAGACCAGCCGGGCTACGATCTGGCCGTGCTCCAGCAGGAACGGTGTGTCGTGGGTGCGGACTTCGAGCACGCCCTTGGAGCCGGCCCCGTGCGCCTCGTCGGTGCCGAAGCCGGGGTCGAAGAAGCCGGCGTAGTGGACGCGGAACTCGCCGACGGACGGATCGATCGGCGTCATCTCGGCGGCCTGATCGACCGGGATCTCGACGTCGTCGGATGAGGCGAGGATGTAGAACTCGCCCGGATCCAGCAGCAGTTCGCCGCGGCGCAGGGTCAACGGCTCCCAGAAGTCGCGCGGGTCGTGGCCGTCGATGTTGTCCAGATCGACCACGCCGGCGTGGCGACGCCCCCGGAAGCCGACGATGCCCGAGCCGGTCTCGCCCGACAGATCGACGCCGACGCTGCGGGTCTCCAGCCGCGGCGGCTCGCCGGACTTGAGGCGCAGCTGGTTCAGGCGCGTGCCGGGGCGGACCAGGATCGAGAAGGTCTGCGGCGCGATCTCCAGATACAGCGGCCCGTCATAGCCGGGGTCCACGTCATCGAAGCTGGAGCCTGCGTCAGTCAGCAGGCGCACGAAGACGTCGACCCGGCCGGTCGAGCTCTTCGGGTTGGCGCGGGCGATCAGGCCCTGCGGCAGCTTCAGTCGCTCCTGCAGCCGCACGATGTAGACGCAGCCCTTCTCCAGCACCTCGCCGCCGGTCAGGTCGATGCGGTGCATCAGCACGTCCTCTATGCGATCGGCGACCTTGCGGCGGCCCGGCAGGAAGGAAGCGCGGACGCGGAAGGCTTCGTGCGACAGGCGCAGGTCCAGACTCGCGGGCTGGACCTGATCGGCGTCGAAAGGGGTATCCGAGGTGATCGCGCCGGCGGCGATCAGGGCCTCGATAGACTGGCAGGGCAGGATGCCCGGTCGGGAGGAGTTCAGGCTCATGGGATCGGCTTACACGATTCCGCGTCGGGTCTCGCCTGTCTCGCTTGACCTGACGCCTCGGCGCGCACGACCATGGCCGCATGCACGACGGCAAGGCCTATGAAGCGGAGACGGACGGGATCGTGGTCCGGGTGCGACCCAGCTATCTGGCAGGTCAGTCCGACCCCGCCGGCGGCCGCTGGGTCTGGGCTTATCAGGTCGAGATCGTGAACCTCTCGCCGACGCCGGTGCAACTGGTTGCGCGCCGTTGGGAGATCACGGACGCGCTCGGCCATGTCGAGGAGGTGCGCGGGTCAGGCGTGGTGGGCGAGCAGCCGACGATCCAGCCGGGGTCGAGCTACTCCTACGCATCCGGCTGTCCGCTGGGCACGCCGTCCGGTGCGATGGCCGGCGGCTATCAGATGATCGACGACCGCGGCCGGATGTTCGAAGTGACCATCCCGCCCTTCAGCCTCGACGTACCGGGCGAGCGGCGCGTGCTGAACTAAAAGAGTATGGGCCAGCCTTCCGGCCTCAAGCAGCGAGCGACCGCGTCGCGAGCGCCAGGCCCACCCACAAAGCGGGTGAGGGGCTGCGTCAACCCGGATAACCGCAGCCCCGCCCCAGTCTCCTGAACCGCATTGCGGGGCGGTCCGGAGGCGGACGGCGGCTCACTAGGAGCCATCTGTGTCGGTCGCGTGACCGAATTGGGAAGGGCGCGTGAAGATCGGCCGCGCACCCATACGGTCGCCGCGCTCAAGCAGCGAGCGACCGCGTCGCGAGCGTTAGCGCTCTTTAGATGTAGCGACGAAGCTGACGCGCCAGCTCGGTGGCGCCGTTCTTCTTGACCGCGGGCTGGTAGGCGACGCGGGCGTGTTCCACGCAGTAGACGCCTTCCGAGGCGCGACGGCCGCAGAAGCTGAACTCGGTCGAGGATGGGTCGCCGATCGGCCATTTGCACATGTGGGCGCCCAGCGTCATCACCGTGGCCGTGCCGGGCAGTTCCGGAACCGGAGCCGCGACTGGAGCGGTCAGGGCGCGGGGCTGTGCGGCCTCGATACGGCGCGGGGCCGACGGCGCCTGGGTCGGCGTCGGACGCGGGCGAGCCGGGCGGAAGGTGGCGCGGGCCGGCTGCGAGGGCGTGGCCCGACCCGACAGGCCCAGGCGGTGCACCTTGCCGATGACGGCGTTGCGGGTGACGCCGCCGCCCAGCTGTTTGGCGATCTGGCTCGCGGACTGGCCCTCAAGCCAGAGTTTCTTCAGCGCGCCTACGCGGTCTTCAGTCCAGCCTGCGGTCATGTCGCCCTCCGGGATTCAACATCTGGTGGCCGGGTCCCCCTCCGAGGTCTCGACCTACCATCACTAGTAAACGGCATCTTAAATTCCGCAACATCTAGCAAGCAGTCCGTCCACAGGAACCATATCTGGTATGGTTAAGGCCGGAATCGGCGTTGACCCTTGCGCGCGGCGACCGGCAGGCGCATCTGCGCGGCCATGACCGATCTCGCCTCCACCCGCCCGACGGGCCTGCCACAGCCGCGCGTCTACAAGGGCGTGAACTGGGAGGGGGTGAAGACGCTGTACCTCAAGGAGGTGCGGCGGTTCTGGAAGGTCGGGGCCCAGACCGTCGCGGCGCCGGTGGTGACGACGCTTCTCTACATGCTGGTCTTCGTGGTGGCGCTGAAGGGCGCGCGGCCGCCGCTGCACGGCACGCCGTTCGCGGAGTTCGTAGCGCCCGGCCTGATCATGATGGCGATCCTGAACAACGCCTTCGCCAACGCCTCGTCCAGCCTGATCCAGGCCAAGATCATGGGCACGGCGACCGACTTCCTGACCCCGCCGCTCAGCCCGCTGGAACTGACCATCGGGTTTTCGCTGGGCGCCGCGACGCGGGGCATTGCGGTCGGGCTGGTGACGGCGATCTGCGTGCTGCCGTTCGCACGGCTGGGCGTCGCCAACATCGCCCTGATCCTGTGGTTCGGACTGACGGCGTCGCTGCTGATGGGCATGCTCGGCGTCTTCGCCGGACTTTGGGCCGAGAAGTTCGATCAACTGGCGGCGGTGCAGAACTTCCTGATCATGCCGATGACGTTCCTCAGCGGCACCTTCTATCTGGTCGACAATCTGCCCGAGCCGTTCGCCACGATCAGCCACTGGAACCCGATCTTCTACATGATCGACGGCTTCCGGGCCGGCTTCATCGGCCATGCGGAAAGCAATATCTGGGTGGGCGTGGCCATGAGCGCGGTGCTGACGCTGCTGATGTCCTGGGCCTGCTGGGCGGTGTTCAGGTCCGGCTGGCGGCTGAAGAGCTGAGGCTGCCCGGGCGGTGTTGACTAACCGCCCCCCTCGTCCGACAAGACCTGACTTTATTTGACCGGCTCCGTCGCGCCCGCGCCGGGGCCGTCTCTCTTCTGGAGGTCTGTTCCGTGTCCACCGAGCATCTGATGGGTGTCTACAACCGCGCGCCGCTGGAAGTGGATCGCGGACTGGGCGCGCGTCTGTGGTCGACGGACGGGACCGAGTATCTGGACTGCGTGGCCGGCATCTCGACCAACGGCCTTGGCCATGCGCATCCGAAGCTGGTGCAGGCGGTCAAGGATCAGGCTGAAAAGCTGTGGCATGTGTCGAACATCTTCCGCATTCCGGGGCAGGAGGCGCTGGCCGACGACCTGTGCTCGAAGTCGTTCGCGGACGTGGTCTTCTTCACCAACTCCGGCACTGAGGCGGTCGAGTGCGCGCTGAAGACGGCGCGCAAGCATCACGTCGCCAACGGCCAGCCCGAGCGGATCGATATCTACGGCTTTGACGGCTCGTTCCACGGCCGGACCTATGGCGCGATCAACGCCGCCGCCAACCCCAGCTACACGGAAGGCTTCGGCCCGAAGATGGAAGGCTTCCATCAGCTGGTCTGGGGCGATCATGAGGCGATCAAGGCGGCGATCGCCAACCCTACTACGGCTGCAATCATCGTGGAGCCCGTCCAGGGCGAAGGCGGCTGTCGCGCGATGCCGGATCAGTGCCTGCGAGGGCTGCGCGAGCTGTGCGATCAACATGGCGTGCTGATCATCTTCGACGAGGTCCAGTGCGGCATGGGGCGGACCGGCAAGTTGTGGGCTCACGAGTGGGCCGGCATGACGCCCGATATCATGGCTATCGCCAAGGCTCTGGGCGGCGGCTTCCCTATCGGCGCCTGTCTGGCCACGACCCATGCCGCAAAGGGCATGACGGTCGGGGTTCACGGCTCGACCTTCGGCGGCAACCCGCTGGCCATGGCCGTCGGTCAGGCGGCTTTCGGCGAGCTGTCGAAGCCCGAGACGCTGGCCCATGTGAACGAGGTCGCCGGTTATCTGAAGCAACAGCTTCACGGCCTGCAGCAACGGTTCCCCGACATCATCGTGGACGTGCGCGGCAAGGGGCTGCTGATCGGGGTCAAGCTGGTCCCGAACAATCGCGAGTTCATGGGCTGGGCCCGGGACGAGCAGCGGTTCCTCGTAGCCGGCGGCGGCGACAACTGCGTGCGCATCCTGCCGCCGCTGGTGCTGACGCTGGATGAGGCCCGCGAGGCCGTCGAGCGGTTCGAAAAGACCTGTGAATTCGCGCGGACCAAGCTGGCCGCCGCCTGACATCCGGAGGGGCCGATGGTCCGTCACTTCCTCGATATCCATCGGCTGAGCGCCGAGGACCTGCGCGCCATTCTGGACGACGCCCATGCGCGCAAGCAGGCCCGCGAGGCCTGGCCGAAAGGCCGCGCAGACGCCGATGCGCCGGCGAAGGACCGCGTGCTGGCGATGATTTTCGAGAAGAACTCGACCCGCACCCGCTTCAGCTTCGACGCGGCCATCCGTCAGCTGGGCGGATCGTCGATCATCGCCAACGCCGGCGACATGCAACTGGGGCGCGGCGAGCCGGTGGAGGACACCGCGCGGGTGCTGTCGCGCATGGTCGATGCGGTGATGATCCGCGCCAATGATCACGAGGACGTCGAGCGGTTCGCCCGCGTCGCGACCGTGCCGGTGGTCAACGGCCTGACCGACCGCTCGCACCCCTGCCAGATCCTGGCCGACATCATGACGATCGAGGAGGCCCGGGGACCAATCGCCGGCAAGACGATCGCCTGGGTCGGCGACGGCAACAACGTCTGCCACAGCTTCATGCATGCTGCGCCGAAGCTGGGCTTCCACCTGCAGGTCGCCTGTCCGGCCGAGTATCACCCCGACCTTCGCGACCTCGCCATCGGAGGAAACTCGGTCACCCTGACCGCCGACCCGCGCGAGGCCGTTGCGGGCGCCGACGTCGTTGTCACTGACACCTGGGTGTCGATGGGTGATCAGGATTACGAAGACCGGCTGGAGGCCTTCGACGGCTACGGTGTGGACGACACCCTGATGGGCGCGGCCAACGCTCACGCCGTCTTCCTGCACTGCCTGCCGGCCCACCGCGGCGAGGAGGTCACCGACGAGGTCATCGACGGCCCCCGCTCACTGGTCTGGGACGAGGCCGAGAACCGCATTCATGCGCAGAAAGCGGTCCTCGCCTGGTGTTTCGCGGGCTCCGAACCCTAGTTCAGCTTCACGTCCACAACGTCGCCCGCATCGGGCAGGGTTTTCGTGACATTGGCCTTGGCGACTTCGTAGGCGAACTTGAAGAAGCCGCCCTCGTTGACCCAGATCCGGCCGTCGTCGCCATTGAACCGCAGCACGGTCAGATGCGGGTCGTCCTTGCCCTCGGGATACCAGGCGGCCAGCACGGGGTTCCAGTAGCGGTCGATGATCTCGCGATCCGCACCATGAACCGACAGGTCGCCGTGCACGCAGGCCCAGACGTTCTGGTCTTTCGAGCCATAGGTGAACATCGCGCTTTGGCCCGAGCCGACCGCGGCGTCGCGCGCCAGATCGGTGTCGTCGCGCGTGAAGAACCAGATCACGCCCGTCTCCTCATCGCGGAAGGCGGTCATCGGCTGGCTGTGATAGCCCGGCTGGTCCAGCCCCAGCATGCCGGTATTGGACTTCTTCAGGCTGTCCCAGAAGGCCTTCTCGGCCTCGGCGGCGGTAAGGGTCTTGTCACCCATGTCGGTATCTCCTGTCCGTGTTCACGGTCAGGAATGGACGGCGCGCGGGCTTGTTCCGCTCAGTAGGGCGTGGGCGGCTGGGGGGCGCCGAGCAAGGCGGCCAGATGGATGCCGAGGATGAAGGCCGCGGCGCCCGAGAACAGCATGATCAACCGCCACGGAGTCATGCGCACGCCCCTGCTCGGCTCCCACGGCCGCGACCCGCGCCAGCCGGCGAAAACCGCCAGCGCCAGACAGGCCGCCATCAGGGCAAGGGTGACGGTCAAATTCATGGCGCGCTGGGTGAACCGGAACGCGTTTCAGCGCAAGCCGCGAGTCCTACCGGGACGTTAATCTTCACCGCTCATTAACCAAGGTTCCCGCACAAAGGCTCAAGGGGTTCGTGCTTTCCACAGGAAGATCGCCTGACCCCTACATCTTGGGGTTAACCGCGCGTTTACACGCTTGATCTGGACGATTAGCGTCAGACGTGAGGTCGGGAGGCGAATCAGTGAGCGCAGCGCCGTGGAGCGTTAAGGGCATCGACCCGAAGGCTCGCGAAGTCGCCAAGGACCTCGCCCGTCGCAACGGCATGACGCTGGGCGAGTGGCTGAACACCATGATCATGGAAGACGGCGACGAAGACGAGGACAGCGTCGTCCCGCTGGGCCGCCGCCCGCACGCCGGCCAGATGGTCGACCGCCGCAGTCGCAGTCGCCGGATGGACGACGCCTACAGCCCCAATGACGACGTCTGGTTGCGCCTAAGCAGCTCGGTCGACGGCATCGCCCGTCGGCTGGAAGCGTCCGAGCAGCGATCCACCGCGGCTATCCAGGGGATCGATCAGGCCGTCGCCGGCATCATGCGGCAGCTGGAAGGCCACGAGGTCGCCGGCAAGACCTACGGCCGGCGCATCGACGACATCGCCGAGGAACTGAAGGAAGGCCATCGCCGTCTGCGTCAGTTCGAACACGACACCGGCCCCCGCACGACGGACGCCCTCGGCAAGGTCGAAGGCTCGATCGGCGGCATCGCCAGCCGGCTGTACGATATTGAGGAGCGCCAGCGCTCCAGTGTGAACGAGTTGCGTCAACGGATGGACGCGGTCGAGAAAGCCGCACCTGGAGCAGGAGCCGACGCCTTGACCAATGTCGCCCGCCGCCTCGACGAGGCGCAGGGACGCACTAACGACGCCCTGCGGGATCTCGAGAAGAGCTTCGCAACGCTGGACCAGCGACTGCGCAACGCCGAGACCCGCATCGAGCCGGAAGGCGCCCGCGCCGTCGCGCAGTTCGAAAAGCTGGCCGAAACCCTGACCCGTCAGATCGAGGCCAACCGCGACGAGATGATCCGTCGCCTCGACACCGCCGAGAGCGAGAACCGCATCGACCGCATCGAGCGGGCCCTGCTGTCCATGACCGATCAGGTGCGCGCCACCGAGGAACGCTCGGCCCGCGCCGTCGAGCAGATGGGTCAGGAGGTGATGCGGATCGCCCAGAACCTGAACGGACGTCTGGGCCGTCTCGAGACCGATGGCGACGGCCGGCTGGAGCAGCTGACGCAGAACCTCAGCCGCCGGATTGACGCCGACGTCACCCGCGCCACGCAGGGGCTCGAGCGTCGCCTGACCTCCGCCGAAGACCGTCAGGCGCTGGCGCTGGAGAAGCTGGGCGGCGAAATCACCCGCATCTCGGACCAGCTGGGCGAGCGCATCGCCCAGTCGGAGCGTCGCTCGGCGCAGGCGTTGGAAGACATCGGCCGTCGTCTGGTCGACAACTCCAGCCGGGTCGAGCAACGCTACGAACGCGCGTCAGGCGAGCTGGCTGAACGCATGCGTCAGTCCGAGGAACGCACCGCCTCCCTGATCGCCGAGGCCCGCCAGAACATGGACCGCCGGGGCGCGCCGTCAACGGCGACGACCGCCGCCGTCGAGCCTGAGTCCGACTGGCGCGCCGCCGCCTTCCCGGGCGCGGGCTTCCCGACGGCGTTGGAAGACGATCCGGTCTTCGTCGAGCAACAGGCCTGGTCCGCCGACCTCGCCCCGCCGTCGCCGCCGGAACCTGAGGCGGCGCCCGAGCCCGAGCCGGATTTCACGCTTGAGGCCGAGACTCCGCTGGAGCCGGATCCCGTTCTGCACCCCACCGCCGACCCGGCGTTCGAGACGGTGATGCGCGGGGCCTATGGTCAGGCCGAGTCCGTTGCGACCCCCTTCGGCAGCGCTGCATCCGCCGATCCGGCGGATATGCCGCCGCCGCCCGTTTTCGTCTCGCAGCCTGAGGGTCCGGCGACCTTTGGTCAGGGCTTCGGCGGCGCAGACGTTTCGGACGCGCTGGCCGTCACGGCAGACGACGACTTCGATGATGCGGCCGACGAGTTCAGCGACGACGCCGATCTGGTCGCCACCCGCCACCTGCGCACCGCCGCGGTCGAGGAGCGTGTCTCCACCAACCGCACCGCCGTCGAGAACGCACGGGCAGCCATGGAGGCCGCCGAAGAGGCCAACCGCAAACCCCGTCTGCACTTCGGCCTGAAGCGCGGCGGTAAGGGCAAGTCCCAGGATGGCGGAACCATGGGCAAGGCGCTGGGCGCCTCGGCCGTGGCCATTCTTCTGGTCGGAGGTGGCGTCGCCGCAACCAACCAGCTGACCGGCGGCGCGCTCGGTCTGCCCGGCCTCACCCCGACGACGCCCGAAGCCACCCCGACCGCCCTGCTGGCGACGACCAATGCGCCGGTCGATCTGGTCAAGGGCGAGCAGCTGTACCAACAGTCGATCACCCAGCTGGACGCCGACGACGCCAGGGGCGTGGAGACGCTGAAGCAGGCCGCGCTGCTGGGCTATGGCCCGGCGCAACTGCATCTGGCCGGCCTCTATCAGGACGGCGGCAAGGGTGTTGCGATCGATCCGGCCGAGGCCCGCAGCTGGGCCAAGCGGGCCGCCGACGCCGGCGACGCGCGCGGTATGCACGCCTACGGCATGTACCTGTTCGACGGCGTGGGCGGCGCGACCAATACGCAGGATGCGCTGGCGTGGCTCGAACGCGCCGCCAACAAGGGCCTGGTCGACAGCCAGTTCAACGTGGCCAAGCTGTATGAAACCGGCGACACGGGCATCGCGCCCAATCCCGTAGAGGCCTATCGCTGGTACCTGATCGCCGCCCGCGCCGGAGACACGGACGCACAGGCCGCTGTCGAACGCCTGCGCGCCACGATGCCGGCGGCCGAACGGGGCGCCGCGCGGGTCGCGGCCGACCGGTTCAAGGTCGAGCCTCTGGGTTGAACTCACGTCCCGGGCGCATCCGCTGGCGATGAGCGGAGGATGGGTCTAGGACGAACAGCATTCCGTCGTCGCCTTCCCGGCGCCTAGCTTCAGTTCCAGCCGAAGGCGCGCCCTTTGGATCTCTACCTGCCGATCGCCGAAGTATCGGTGAACTGGCCGATCCTGGTTCTGCTGGGGGCGGCGGTTGGATTCGTGTCCGGATTGTTCGGCATCGGCGGCGGCTTCCTGATGGCCCCGATCCTGATCTTCATGGGCATCCCGCCGTCGGTGGCCGTGGCCAGCCAGGCCAGCCACGTCGTCGCCTCCTCGACCTCGGGCGTGATCAGCTACACCAGCCAGAAGGCCGTCGATTACCGCATGGGCGGGATCATGGCCGTCGGCGGCGTGCTGGGGGCCTTCCTGGGCGTCGAACTGTTCCGCTACCTGCGCCTGCTGGGTCAGGCGGACCTGGCGGTGGCCCTGTCCTACCTGCTCTTCCTCGGCTCGATCGGCACCCTGATGCTCTATGAGAGCCTCGGCGAGATTCTGCGTCGTGTGCGAGGCGAGGTCGTTCCGCACAAGGAGCGGCGGCGGCCGCTGTGGCTGTACGGCCTGCCGCTGAAGATGCGCTTCCCCCGCTCAGGTCTCTACATCAGCGCCATCCCGCCGATCGCGCTGGGCATGTTCGTGGGCATTCTCTCGGCCATCATGGGGGTGGGCGGCGGCTTCATCCTCGTACCCGTCATGCTGTATGTGCTGCGGATGAAGGCCAATGTCGTTGTCGGCACCAGCCTGCTCCAGATCATCGTCACGACGGCCATGACCACGGTGCTGCAGGCGGGGCGGAACCAGACAGTGGACATCGTCCTGTCGATCATCCTGCTGCTGGGCGGCGTGGTCGGCGCGCAGTACGGGGCGCGCTTCTCGGGCCGGTTCAGGGCCGAGGAACTGCGGGCGGTGCTGGGGCTGATCGTGCTTCTGGTCGGCATCCAGATGGGGCTGGAGCTGTTCGTGCGGCCCTCCGACCTGTTCAGCTTCGCGCCGGGGGTGGGCTGATGTTCCAAGCCCTTCCGCCCCCGCCGCCCGCCGTCGAGGCGCCCGCGCCAGAGCGGTCCGCCGCCACGGTCGAGCAGGTCCGCGTCGCCGCCGCCCTGACCGACGCCCGGGTCATGATCGACTCCAGCTTCCGCGGCGACACGATCGTTCTGTACGGCGCGGTCTTCAATCCGACGCCCGAGCCGACGGATGTGGTTGTCGTGGTCCGCGGGCCGGACGCGCCGGTCCGTCTGGTCAAGAAGACCCGCAACATGGGCGTCTGGCTGAACAGCCGGCCGGTGCTTTTCGAGGGCGCGCCGGGCTTCTACATGACCTCGTCGACGCGGCCGCTGAACGAGATCGCGGACTTCGGCCAGCTGCGGCGGCTGGGCGTGGGTCTGAACCACCTGCGGATCAATGCGCCGGAGGAGAGCCGGACCGAGACCCGCTACGGCGTGCGCGACGTGGTCGTCAGCCGGCTGGGCGAGGACTACCTCGACTATCGCCGCGCGGTGATCCGGTTGCGCGAGGCGGCGGCGCTGTACGACACCGATCCGGAGGGCGTCAGCTTTGTCGACCGCGGCCTGTTCCGCGCCGAGGTCGAGCTGCCTGCGGTGGCTCCGACGGGCCAGTATTTCGCCGAGGTCTGGCTGTTCCAGGACGGCGAGCCGGTATCGGTCAGCAACCTGACCCTGACCGTCGAAAAGGTCGGCATCGAGCGCGACATCTTCGACTTCGCCCACCGCCGCCCGTGGAGCTACGGCATCCTGTGCGTCCTGCTGGCGGCCTTCACGGGATGGGCGGCGAGCAGGGTGTTCAGACGACAGTAGTCAGCGCGCCGCAAACTCGCTCAGGGCGTCGATCACCGCGCGGTTCTGGTCTTCGGTTCCGACCGTGATCCGCAGGCAGTCGGGCAGGCCGTAGCCGCCGACGGGGCGGACGATGATGCCCTTGGTGTTCAGATAGTCGTTGGCGGCGGGGGCGTTGCGCTTTTCGTCGGGGAAGCGGACGAGGACGAAGTTGCCGGCGGAGGGGAAGACGTCGAAGCCGAAGCCCTTGATGGCCTGCGTCAGGCGGGGACGCCAGGTCTCCACGAGGTCGCGCGAGGCCTTCTGGTGGGCTTCGTCGCCGAGGGCGGCCATGGCGGCCTCAAGCCCCGGGACCGAGACGTTGAAGGGCAGGCGGATACGATCGACGGCTTCGCAGACGGCCAGCGGCGCATAGCCGAAGCCGATGCGCAGGCCGCCGAGGCCGTGGATCTTGGAGAAGGTGCGGGTAACGACGATGTTGGAGGCGTCGCGGGCCAGCGGGAAGCTGGTCTCCCAGTCGGGGGCGGTGACGAACTCGGCATAGGCCTCGTCGACGACCAGCAAGACGTCTGCGGGCAGGGCGGCGTGCAGACGGCGCGTCTCTTCGGCGGTGTTGTAGCTGCCGGTCGGGTTGGACGGGCTGGAGATGTAGACGATGCGGGTGCGGTCATCGACCTGTTCGAGGATCGCATCGACCTCGGCCTTGAAGCCGGGCTCGGGCGCCAGCTTGACGCTGGCCTGATTGGCCAGCGCCGAGATGCGGTAGGCGAGGAAGCCGTACTGGCCGGTGACGATGTTGTCGCCGGGTTGCAGATAGGTCTGGTTCAGCAGGGCGAAGACCTCGTCGGAGCCGTTGCCGAAGATCAGGCGCTCGGGCTCCAGCCCATGATGTTGGGCGACCGCGTCGCGCAACTTCGTGGCCCGGCCGTCGGGGTAGATATGGATGTTGGCGATGGCGGCCTGATAGGCCTCGCGCGCCTTCTCGCCGGCGCCTAGCGCATTCTCGTTGGAGGACAGCTTCATCGGCTCGGCGACGCCCGCGATCTGCGACTTGCCGCCGACGTAGGGGGCGATGTCGAGGATGCCGGGCTTGGGGGCGGGGGCGTCGGTCATGCAGGGCTCTCAGTAGATCGGGGCGGCGCCGATGACGCCGGACAGGTCGCCGGGCGCGTTCGCGAGCCGCCCGTCCTCGGCCTGCACATAGCCCGCCAGGATGAACAGCTTCAAGCCGCCGCCCGCGATGAGGGGCGTGGCGGCCAGCCCTTCCGCGGACAGGGCCTCGACGATACGGGCGTCGGGCAGGCGGCTGTCGGTCGCCCAGAAGGTGCGGTCGTCGCCAGTGGGGCCGGGCTGGGCCTGCTGGACCAGCAGGGCGCGCGGGACGGCGGCGGCGTCATCCGGAAGGGCGGCGGTGACGCGCAGCGACGGCTCGGCCAGCAGACGGCCCCACCATGGACGGCTTGGGGTCAGGTCGAGAAGGGCGCGGCCGCCGGTGCGGACGGCCTTCAGCGCCTCTTCCGGCTCGGCGCCGGGACGGGCGGTCAGGCCGTGGCGGTCGGCGGCCAGCAACGGAGCCAGAGCGCCCCAGACGGTCAGCGGGGGGGCGGACGCGGCGTCGATGCGGCCCAGCACGGCGCGCACGGCGGTGGATTGCGCCGGCGACAGGCCGGCCAGAACCTCGCGCAGGGCGATGGCGTCGGCGTCGGGCGAGAGACGGGGGCCTGCGTTCAGCCGGGCCTGAACAGCCGTGGCGACAGCGCGGTCCAGCGTCAGGCGGTCTCGATCCTCTTCGGGTTCGACGAGCATCAGAACAGCTTCGGCGCCGGGGCGAGGGCGAAGGGGCCCAGCCATGTCCGCCCGCCCTCGAACCGGATGGTCAGGTCCAGCGGCCGGTCGCCCGAGGGCGCGGTCGCGGCGGCGGCGCCGACGGCTCCGGCCTGATCGACTGCGCCGGAGTTCGAGCCCGCGAGGCCGGCGATGGCGGCCAGAGGCTTTTCGGCCGCGACGGTCAGCTGGCCCTGAAGCCGGCCATCGGGTCGGGCGTACAGGCGGTCGCTGCGCAACAGGGCGCGGGTCTCGCCCGCCTTCACCTCGCCCAGCACGCCGGTGAAGTCGCCGCCGGCGCGGGTCCAGTCGGCGAAGACGCCGGCGTCTTCACCGGCGGACAGGCGGCTCGCCTCCCCGATCACCGCCTCCAGGCGCAGGCTCAGCTCGCCCTGCTGGGCCGCGCCGGCCACGGGGCCGCCGGGCCGACCGCGGCCGTCGGTCAGCACGAACAGGACATCCATCTGGTCGGTGGATTGCTGCCCGTCGGTCAGGTGAGGGCGGCTGTAGAACTCGACCCGTTCCGCGCTGGCCAACGGAAAGGGCTCGGCGCCCTGATGCGGAGTGAAGATCGGGCGGATCAGCTCCGCCCGGACATCGCGGAAACGGTCGCGCAGGTGGCTGATGCTGAAGCGGGCTCCGCCGCCTGTGATGGCCACCTTGCCCTTGCCGGCGCGGTCCAGCGTCAGGCCTCTCGGCGCGATGACGACCCACTTGTCGGGATTGTAGGCGTTGGCCTCGGCGACCAACTCCAGCGCGTCGACGCCATGGCCGGCGGGCGAGACGGCGTGGAACAGGGGGACCTCGACCCGGGCGCGGAACGGCCAGCCGGTGGTGGTGACCGGGCCGTGGCGGATGTCCCAGCCGTCCTGACGCAGGGTCTCGACCTGCGCCGCCAGCCGGACCTCGATCTGACGGGTCAGGTAGAACCACCAGCCGGTCCATGCCGCCAGCAACAGGCCCACAATGATGAAGGGAATCAGGATGCCGCGGCGGCTGTGGCGAGGGGCGGCGGCGGTCATCAGGGCTCCGGAAAAACGGGTACGTACAGTGCGAAACGTCCAGAGCCCGATCCGGACTCCAAAAACACAGTCCGAAGCGTCCGATGCGTCCGGATCGTCCGGTCGGAGCCCGCCGGTCGACGCGCCGATATGGGGCTGCTGCCAGTTTCGGGCAAGCCCGGCGTGTACGGGAACGCACGTCGGGACCGAGCCGTTCGACCCGCATCGAAACACCGGAGCCTGACATGGAAACCCAGTCCCTGCATCGCGGTCGCTTGATCGACCACATCCAGCTGGTGGTGAAGGATCTGCCGGGGACCCGGAAATTCTACGGCGCCGTGTTCGAGGTGCTGGGCGTGCCAATCGGCGGCGAGGAGGACAGCTATTTCTGGGCCGATGAACTGTTCGTCTCCACGGCCGACAGCCCGGCCGCGCACGGCAAGCTGACCGGCCGACATCATCTGGCGTTTCAGGCGAAGGATCGCGCAGCGGTGGAGGCCTTTCACGCGGCGGGCCTGAAGGCCGGCGGGACCGACAACGGCGCGCCGGGCGAGCGGCCGTATCATCCGGGGTATTACGCGGCGTTCCTGCTGGACCCGGACGGGAACAATATCGAGGCGGTGTACCACGGGCCGCACGAGCGGAATGCGGAGAGCGTGGAGATCACGTTCGAGCAATAGAGCTCCTTCTCCCCTCGGGGGAGAAGGTGGCTCGCGGAGCGAGACGGATGAGGGGGCCGCCGGCCTCACGCTCATTGTCAGACGATCTGCGAACTCAACCCTACCCCTCATCCGAGCGGCTTCGCCGCCCACCTTCTCCCCCAAGGGGAGAAGGGTTCAGGAAGGCGCTCACCAGCTCCACCGCCTCGGCCAACCCCATCCGTTGCACCTCAGTCCCCGGCGGCAGGCTGGCGAACAGGCGGGTCGGACAGGCGGCGTCCAGCATGACGAACACCCCCTTGTCGTCAGCGCGGCGGATCAGGCGGCCGAAGGCCTGGGCCATGCGGGCGCGGGCCAGGGCGTCGTCGAAGTTGCGGCGACCGACTGACGAGCCGCCGAAGCGTTCGCGGCGGGCCTTGTGCAGAAGATCGGGGCGGGGCCACGGGACGCGATCGAAGGCGAGGATCCGAAGGGATCGGCCCGGCACGTCGACGCCGTCCCGCACCGCATCGGTGCCGAGCAGGCAGCTGTCCTGTTCGGCGCGGAAGACGTCGACGAGGGCGCCGACCTCGAGCGGATCGACGTGCTGGGCGTAGAGAGGAATTCCGGTTTTCGCGAGATCGGGACCCAGTCGCTCATAGACCGCCTTCAGCCGGCGGATGGCGGTGAACAGGCCGAGGCCTCCGCCGCCCGCCGCGAGGAAGAGTTCACGCATCGCCGCCGCGGTCTGGCGCGTGTCGTCCTTCATCAGGTCGTTGACGACGATGACCCGGCTGTTGGCGGCGTAGTCGAAAGGGCTTTCGACCTTCAGCGTCCGGGCGGGCTCGATCAGGCGGGCCGAGCCGGTGCGCAGGCGGGCCATGTCGAAGGGATCGCCATACTCGGAGTTGGGCATGGGATCGGACAGGGTGGCGCTGGTCACCAGCACCCCGTGAGAGGGCATGATCACGGCGGCCTCAAGCGGCACGGTCGGATCGATCCAGTGGCGACGCAGGGCGACATCGTGGATGCGGCCGAAGGCGGCTTCGGCGCTGAGCCAGTCGACGAAATCCGGGTCGGGCTCGCCCGTGTCGACATCGAGCGCCGCCAGCATGGAGCGCCAACCGGGCAGGGTCATGCGGGCGCGCCGGTCGAGACCGCGCAGGGCGCCTTCGATCCGGGCGCGGGAGGCGCCGTCCAGCTCGGCCGCCTCGTCGTCGAGAATGTCCTCGAGGTGGCGCGACAGGGCCAGCAGCGGCGCCTCGACGGCGGCCAGCGCCTGCGCCGCCTCGCGGGCGGTTTCCAGCACCGGATCGGTGACCGGGCGCAGGCTGCACTCCATGCCGAACTCGCCGCCGCCCGGGGTGCTGTTCTCGCTCGTCCGGGCGCGGAGCTGTTCCAGCGCCGCGACGAGAAAGCGTTCGATCGGCCCGATCGGATTGACCTCGCCGGACGCGGCGGCGATGCGGCCGGAGACGCCTTCGCCGGGCAGCTGGGCGGCGGCGCGGATGGCGTCGTTCAGGGCCTGCGTCGCCGCCTCGTTGTCGGCGCAGAGATCGCCGAGCCGCTGTTCCAGACCGCGCCCGCGACGGCCGCGTCCTTCGGGTCCGCGTAGCCAGCGGCGCAGCTCGGCGGCCTCCTGACCGGACAGGCAGGCGGAGAAGGCGCTGTCGGCGGCGTCGAACAGGTGGTGGCCCTCGTCGAAGACGATGCGTTTGAGGGCCGCCGTCTCGCCATCCTGCTTCAGACCCCGCGCCGAGCGGGCGCCGTCGAAGGCGGCCTGGGTCATCACCAGCGCATGGTTGGCGACGACGAGATCGGCCCGGCGGCTGGCGCGGATGGTCTTTTCGACGAAACAGGTGCGGTAGTGGGGGCAGGCGGCGTGGACGCATTCGCCGCGCCGGTCGACGAGGTTGGCGGCGCTGGCCTGATGGCTGGGCGCCGTGGCGAACAGGCCGGGCAGCCAGCCGGGATAGTCGCCGCCGGTCATGTCCCCGTCGCGCGAGTGCATGGCCCAGCGGCTGGCCAGAGCCATGCCGATCAGGTCGCCGTTCCCCAGCTGGGCCGCCTGCACCATCTCCTGCAGGTTCAGCAGGCAGAGGTAGTTTTCGCGGCCCTTGCGGACGACGGCCTTCTTCTTGCGCTCGGCCGGGTCGGGCCAGAGGGCGGCGCTTTCACGATCGATCTGGCGCTGCAGGGCGCGGGTGTAGGTCGAGACCCATGCGGCGCCCTGATTGCGTTCAGCCCACAGGCTGGCGGGAGCCAGGTAGCCGAGGGTCTTGCCGGTCCCTGTGCCCGCCTCGGCCAGCAGGACGCGGGGGCGGCCCTCCTCGTCACGGGGCGAGAAGGCGAAGGCGGCCTCGGCGGCGTAGTCGGACTGGGTCGGCCGGGTCTCGTCGAGGCCCGAGGCCTGAAGCAGCTTGTCGAGGCGGATGCGGGCGCTTTCGCTGTCGACCGGAGCCGAGCCGGCCTCGCCGCGCGGGGCTTCGTCCTCCCACTCCGGCAAGCGGGACCAGGCGTCGAGACCGCTGCCGCGATGCTGGCGGGTACGGATCGGTTGGTGCTGCAGGGCGCCGGAGACGCGCCACGACCATGACCAGCCGGCGCGGCCCAGCGTCTCGGCGAGGGTGAAGGCGTCCTCCCGGTTGGGGTAGGCGGGATCGGCCAGCTCGCGCAGCAGCACAGAGGCGGCGTCGCGAAGGGCGGTCGCCTGAGCTTCGGCGCCCTTCGGCTCGGACTGACCGAGCGCCAGCGCCAGACCGCTGGGCGACGGCGCGCAGAAGCGGGCGGGGCGGACGAAGGCGAACAGCTCCAGCACGTCCAGCAACTCGGCCGAACGCGACGGCGGGGAGACGCCGAGCCGGCGCGCTGTGAGGCTGGCGTGGGCGACGAGCACGGGGCCGGTGGTGAAGGTGCCCTCGGCCGCGCCCCGGCCGATCTTCCTCGCGCCCTCGTCATCGCAGATCGCGCCGGCGCCGGGCGGCACGGCGAGCGCCGACGGCAGCCCGAGCCATGGCTCGGCGCCGGTCAGGGTCGAGGAAGAGGTGAGCGAGTCGACGGACACCGCCGATAGATAGTCGCTTTCGCAGGGAAACGGAACGGGAACACTGGCGCGGCTCCGACCTCTGGCCTACAGGTGGCGAATGGCCTCACGCACGCCCGCACCTTTGCAGCTCCTGTTGCTCGTGGTCGGAATGATTTTGGTCTTCGCCGCCGGATTCCGGTGCGCCGGATACATGGCCAAAGACAATTGTCTGGACGCCGGGGGCCGGGTCGGGACCCGGGGCGTCTGCGAAGGCGTTCCGCCCGCATCGTGACCACGCTTCCCCCCCTCTTCGCCGACTGGTTCGCCTCGCGCGGATGGGCTCCGCGTCGGCATCAGATGGAGATGGTCGCGGCGGCCGAGGCCGGGGCGCATGCTTTGCTGGTCGCTCCGACCGGGGGCGGCAAGACGCTGGCGGGGTTTCTGCCGTCGCTGATCGAACTGGCGGAGCGCGGGCCCAGGCCGGAGTTCGGGCCCGGGTCGGGCGTGCACACCCTCTATCTGTCGCCGCTGAAGGCGCTGACGACGGACGTCGAGCGCAACCTGATGACGCCCATCCGCGAGATCGGGCTGAACATTCATGTCGAGAGCCGGACGGGGGATACGAAACAGTCCAAGCGGCAACGGCAGCGCGAGTTTCCGCCGGACATCCTGCTGACCACGCCGGAGCAGCTGGCGCTGTTCTGTGCGTGGGAGGGCGCGCGGGCGTATTTCGCGGACCTGAAGTGCGTGGTGCTGGACGAGGTGCATGCGATCTGGAGCGGCAAGCGGGGGGATCTGCTGTCGCTGGGGCTGGGGCGGCTGCAGCAATTCGCGCCGGGGATGCGACGGGTGGCGCTGTCGGCGACAGTGGACGATCCGGAGATGATCGCGGGGTGGCTGGCGCCGTCGGTCGGGGCGCCCGTGACGATCGTGAAGGGCGACCCCGGTGCTCCCCCGGTCGTGGATGTTCTCGTCTCCGAGGGCCGGGTTCCGTGGGCGGGGCATACCGGGGTGCACGCCATTCCGGAGGTCTACGACGCCCTCAAGCGCTCGGGCATGACCCTGATCTTCGTCAATACGCGCTGGCAGGCGGAGTTCGTGTTCCAGCAGCTGTGGGCGATCAATGACGACGATCTGGCCATCGCCCTGCACCACGGCTCGCTGGCGGCGGAGCAGAGGCGCAAGGTCGAGGCGGCGATGGCGCGCGGCGAGCTGAACGCCGTCGTCTGCACCTCGACGCTGGATCTGGGCATCGACTGGGGCGACGTGGATCTGGTCATCCAGCTGGCCGCGCCGAAGGGGGCCAGCCGGCTGGTGCAGCGGATCGGGCGGGCCAACCACAGGCTGGACGAGCCGTCGCGGGCGCTGATGGTGCCGGCCAGCCGGTTCGAGATGCTGGAGTGTCAGGCGGCGCGGGAAGCCGTGGCCGAGAACGCCTTTGACTGGGAGCCCGTGCATATCGGGACGCTGGATACGCTGGCCCAGCACGTCATGGGGTGCGCCTGTTCCGAGCCGTTCACGCTGGATGATCTGTATGCGGAGATTACGGGCTGTGGCCCCTATCGCGCGCTGACGTACGAGGCGTTCGAGGAGGTGGTCGATCTGGTGGCGACCGGCGGATACGCGCTGCGCACCTATGAGCGGTTCGCGCGGATCGTGCGCACGCGGGACGGCAAATGGAAGGTGCGCAACGCCCTGACCGCCCAGCGGCACCGTATGAACGTCGGCGCCATCGTTTCGGCCGCCAATCTGAACGTGAAGGTCGCGTCGCGTCGCGCTGGTGGAAAGCAGTTGATCGGCGGGCGGAAGATCGGCGAGGCCGAGGAGTGGTATTTCGAGCAGATGTCGCCGGGCGACACCTTCGTCTTCGCCGGTCAGGTCTGGGCGTTTCAGGGCATCACCGGGACGGACGCGCTGGTCACCCATGCGGTCGACAAGGATCCGAAGATACCCTCCTACGGGGGGTCGAAATTTCCGCTGGGCACCTCTCTGGCCGAGCGGGTGCGCGACATGATCCAGGACCGCGACCACTGGCGGGTCCTGCCGCCCGACGTGCAGGAGTGGCTGGAGCTGCAGGAGGTGCGCTCGCTGATCCCGCCGGCGACGGGGATGCTGGTCGAGACCTTCCCGCGCGGCAGCCGGCACTTCATGGTCGCCTATCCGTTCGAGGGGCGGCTGGCGCACACGACGCTGGCTATGCTGCTGACCCGGCGGCTGGACCGGGCGGGGGTCGGGCCGCTGGGGTTCGTGGTGACCGACTATTCGCTGGCCATCTGGTCGATCAAGCCAATGGACGCCCTCGACCTCGACGCCCTGTTCGAGCCCGACATGCTGGGCGACGATCTGGAGAGCTGGCTGGAGGAGAGCTTTATGATGAAGCGCACCTTCCGCAATTGCGCCCTGATCTCGGGCTTGATCGAACAGCGCCAGCCGGGGGCCGAGAAGACGGGCCGGCAGGTGACCTTTTCCACCGACCTGATCTACGACGTGCTGCGCCGCCACCAACCCGATCACCTGCTGCTGCGCACCGCGCGGGCCGACGCGGCCTCGGGCCTGCTGGACGTGGCGCGGCTGGGCGACATGCTGTCTCGCGTGCAGGGCAAGATCGTGCTCAAGGCGCTGGACCGGCCGTCGCCGTTCTGCGTGCCGGTGCTGGTCCAGATCGGGCGCGAGCGGGTCGGCGGCGGTGCGGCCGAGATGATCCTGACTGAGCGCGCCATGGACTTCGCCGAGGAGACCCTGATCGCCGAGATCATGGCCGATGCTCCGCCCGAGCTGGAGGGCGCGGCGTGAACGCGGTGCTACGCCAGACCCTGTCGCCCTATCGCCATCCGTGCGGGGGGCTGAAGGTCCGGATCAACGGGGAGGCCTGCGTGCTGCGCTGTTCGGGGGCGCTGTGGGTGGTCGAGCACCGGACGCTGATCGCCTCGGACCTGCACCTCGAGAAGGGATCAGCCTTCGCCGCGCGGGGCCAGATGCTGCCGCCCTATGACAGCCCGGCGACGATCGCCAAGCTGGAGGCGGAGATCGAGGCGCTGAACCCGGCGACGGTGGTCCTGCTGGGCGACAGCTTCCACGACACGAAGGCCGTGGGGCGGATGACGGGGTCGGACCACACGCGACTGGAGCGGCTGGCGGCGGGCCGGACCTGGGTCTGGCTGGAGGGCAACCACGATCTCAAGGCGCTGGCCGGGGCGCTGGACGTCCTGACCGGCGAGGTGGTCGAGACGATGCAGGTCGGCGCCCTGAAGCTGATCCACGAACCGCAGCCGGGCGAGCAGCGGGGCGAGGTGGCGGGCCATCTGCACCCGTGCGCGACGGTCGCCGCCTACGCCCGCAGCGTCAGGCGGCCCTGCTTCGTCACCGACGGCTGCCGGCTGGTCATGCCGGCCTTTGGGGCCTTCACGGGCGGGCTGAGCGTTCGTCATCCCGCCATCGCCGACCTGTTCAAAGAGCCGCCGATGGTCGCGGCGATGGGGGCCGACAAGGTCCACGCGCTAACGTGGGAGACGCTGGTCTGATCAGCCGCCGAACCGGCGCGCGATGAAGCCGCCGACGCGCCAGGCGTCGTCGTTTTGCGACAGGGGGCTGTCGGCGATATCGCCCAGACGGCGCTCGTAGTTGGCCAACCCTCCGATCGCCCACTGGCGGCTGATCGGCGCGACGAGCACGACGTTGACGCCCGCGCCCTGCAAGCCTCCATCCGGGGCATAGGCGGAGATGCCGTTCAGCGCCGCCTCGGACGCGTCGACGCCGTAGTAGGCGTCCGCCAGCTTGCGGTCGCCGCCCCGGACATAGGCCGTGGCGTTCAGCAGGCCGACGCCCGTCGCGCGCTGGTGGCCGATCGAGCCGTAATATTCCGTGCCCTCGCTGACGTCGGAGATATCGCGGCTGACGCGCCCGCCGATGACGATGTTTCCCGGCAGGCGCTGGAAGGCGTAGACAGCCGCGTCGGCGCCGAAGTCGGGCCGCTCCAGCGTCAGGCCCTCGATGTCATCGGGGCTGAAGCGCGGACGGATCTGCACGCCGGCGCGGAAGCTGTCGGTGCGGATGGCGTTCCAGCCCACGCCCTCGAACGGGCTGAAGTAGACCGTGTCGCGCCAGTTGGCGGCGATATAGGGGACGACGTTGGTCTTGCCGCCCGTATCTCCGCTCGAGTCCTGGCTGAACAGCACGCCGACGCCGAGATCGACGGTCCAGTCCTGCTTCGGACCGACCTGTTCGTAGGGCTGGGTCTGGGCGAGGGCGGCGCCGGAAAACGCCATGGCGGCGGCGGTCGCGGCGAGGGTCAGGCGAAGCTTCATCGGATACCTCAGGAGAAAGTCACGCGTCAGAATGCCCTGATACGGAACCCGCTCCCGACAGGATGAGGATCAGGCCGGGGTGCGACCTTATGGCAACGGCTGGGGACGCGGCTGCACACAAGGTCCCGGTATTGCGAAGCGCCTCAACCCATCCTAGAAAATCCGCTCATCCCGGCGAAAGCCGGGACCCAGTACTTTCGCAGTGCAGGCTGGTTCCGGGATGGCGTTCTTTACTTACATCGTCGCAAGTCGCCGAAACGGGACGCTCTACACGGGTTCGACAGATGGCCTGATCGATCGGGTAATCCAGCACCGGGACAAGCGCCGCGAAGGTTTCACGGCGAAGTACGGTGTCGCACTGCTGGTCTGGTACGAAACGCATGAAACCCGTCATGCCGCGTTTATTCGCGAGCGCCAGATCAAGGAGTGGAAGCGGGTCTGGAAACTTGAACTGATCGAGCGGACCAACCCGGGCTGGAAGGACCTGTTTGAGGAATTCGGCCGACAAGCCTGAGATTGCTGGACAGGACTGGGTCCCGGCTTTCGCCGGGATGAGCGGAAATCAGGAATTTAGGAGAGCGGTTGACGCCCCTTCCAGCCGCTCTTCCAGCTGCGCCATGAACTCCGCCCGTTTCAGGCCGGCAGGCACGGCGGGCAGGAACTCGTAGACCACGGTGCCGGGGTAGCGACGAAAGCCGTGGGCCGGCCAGTGGACCCCGGAGTTGGTGGCCATGGGGGTGCAGGGGGCGTCGAGATCGCGGTAGAGGGCGGCGATGCCGGGCTTGTAGTCGGGGGCGGCGCCGACCTCTGTGCGGGTGCCTTCGGGGAAAATCAGGATCTGCCGGCCCTCGGCGTGTCGGGCGCGGGCCTGTCGGACCATGTCCTTCAGCGCCTTGGAGTGGGCCGAGCGGTCGACGGCGATCATGTTCGTCTTCCAGGCGAACCAGCCGAAGAAGGGCAGGGGCATCAGCTCCTTCTTCATGATGAAACAGTTGTCGGGAAGGATGGCGAAGGGGGCGATGACGTCCAGCATGCCCTGATGCTTGCCGGCGATCAGGGCAGCGCCAGTCGGACGGTGTTCGAGGCCGCGGAACTCGACCTTCACGCCAGCGATCCAGCGCAGGCCGAACAGGACGAAGCGCGCCCACATGCGGATCACCGTCATGGCGGCGCGGTAGGGCAGCAGCAGTGCGGGCGACAGGCCGACGGCGAACAGGGCCATCGATAGATAGAGCCACAGCACAAACAGCAGCGAACGGACGGTGGTCATGCGGTGGGCTCCAGCGTCGCGTCCGGCGTCGGCCGGCTCTCGACGACGGCCGAGGTCTCGCCGGATACGCGCGACCACGCGGCGCGACCGAGGGCGGCGAGGTATTTGACGTATTCGAGCGTCATGCGGCGGGCGGTGACGGCGGCGCGCCACCACTGGCTGTCGTCCAGCGACGGCGTCTCGATGGCGTAGGGCGTCAGGGCAACTCCGGGGGCGGCGGCGCGCAGTTCGGTCAGGGCGCGGGGCATGTGATAGTCGGAGGTGACGACGATCAGGCTGTCATAGTCCTTGGACCGGGCCCAGGCGGCGATCTCCTGCGCATTGCCGATGGTGTCCTCGGCCTCGAAGCCCAGATCGACGCAGCAGTTGAACAACTTGTTCGAACCGGGGGTCAGGGCGCGCAGCTCCTGACGGCGGACCTCGCGATTGACTCCGGAGATCAGGACCCGCTCGCCCTTGTCCTGCTCCAGCAGGCGGATGGCTGTGTTGACCCGCTCGGAAGACGGGCCGGTCAGGGCGACGATGGCGTCGGCGCGCGCGGGCTCCTGCGCCGGCGCATAGCCCCGCACCCGGTCGGCGAAGACGAACAGGCCGACCAGCCAGATCAGCGCGATGATGACGATGAACGTCAGAAACTTCATGGCTTTAGCTTAGCGACGCCCCCGAAGCCGCGCCAGCGCGGCGATGCGGGCTGCGACAAGCGCGACGGTAGCGGCCAACAGCGGACATGGCGAGAGCACCCAGACGTCGCTCCATGCGACAGGCAGGGCGGGCGTGACCCCTTCCGCGCCGCCCAGAAAACGGACCGCCGCGACCACCACCATGGCGCCGAGCGTGCCCGCCGCGCCGGCGCCGAGGGCCAGCAGGGCGTAGCGCGTTTGATACAGGCCGGCGATGCGGCTGTCCGAGGCGCCGTTGAGGCTGAGGGTCTCGATGATCGCGCCTTGGGCCGCCATGCCCGCACGGGTGGCGTAGGCGACGACGGCCCCGGCCGCCCCCGCAATGATCAGAAAGCCGATCAGGGCCAGCGTAGTCACCGTGTTGGCCGAGCGCTCGACCTCGCCGCGCCACAGGGTGTGGTCGTCCACGGAGGCGTCCACGCCGGCCTCGGCCAGTGCGCGGCTGAGAGTCACGGCGCTGGCGGGGGCGTCGCGGTCCAGTCGGACGGTGACGAGGAAGGGGATGGGCAGGTCAGGCAGGACGGCGTCGCCGATCCATGGGCGCAGCAGGGCCTCGGCCTCGGCGCGCTTCATGGCTTCGGCTTCTTCGACACCGGTGACGCCGGCAAGAGTTTCTGCGGCGCGGGCGGCGGCCTCGGCGCCCGTCTCACCGACGCGGGGCCGGACCTGAACCGTGGCCTCGGCGCCCAGCGCCCGGGCCCAGCCGTGGGCGGCGCGGTTGGCGGCCGAAGCGCCGACGGCGGCCAGACAGGCGAGACAGCACAGGATGGCGATCACGGTCGCCAACAGACGCTCGCCGCCGGCATCGTGAGGCAGGATGGTCGGGCCGCGACGGAAGGAGATCATGCGGACGCCCCCTCTAGCACGCCGCCCTCGAGCCGCAGCACCCCCGCGCCGGACCGTTCGGCGAGGCTCTGGTCGTGGCTGGCGATCAGGACGGTCACGCCCAGCCGGTTCATCGACTGGAACAGCTTCAGCAGACGTTCGGCCATGCGGGCGTCGACGCTGCCGGTCGGTTCGTCGGCGATGATCAGCTCGGGCCGGGTCACCACGGCGCGGGCGATGGCCAGCCGCTGCTTCTCACCGCCGGAAAGGACGGCGGGCCGGTCGTCGGCGCGGGCGCCGAGCCCGACCCACTCGAGCATTTCGCGCACGTCCTGCTCATAGTTTCGCGCGCCGGACAGGCGCAGGGGCAGGGCGACGTTATCGAAGGCGCTGAGGTGGTCCAGCAGGCGAAACTCCTGAAACACCACCCCCATGCGCCTGCGAAAGGCGGGCATTGCGGCGCGCGGCGCCTCGCCTGCGTCTTCGCCGAACAGCTCCAGCCGGCCCGCCGTGGGCCGTTCGGCCAGCGTCAGCAGGCGCAGAAGCGTCGACTTTCCCGCGCCGGACGGGCCGGTAAGGAAGTGGAAAGAGCCAGATGGCAGATTGAGGTTAATGTCCCGAAGCACCTCGGGTCCGTCCGCGTAGCCGAAACCCACGCCTGACAGGCGCACGGTGTCGGTCTCGGAGGCGGTTGAGGCGCGGCGGGGCTGGACGGACATTGATTCGGATTCAGGACGCGGCGAGGTCGTCGCGACGGGAGGGGGCGAAGAGCCTCGCAGTCAGACCGACATGATACTGACCTGCCCGTCCTGCGCCACCAGCTATTTCACCCCCGATGACGCGATCGGGCCGAACGGCCGTACCGTGCGCTGCAAAAGCTGTGCGCATACGTGGAAGGCCACGCTTGAGGAGCCGCTGGAGCTGACGGCTGCGGCGCCGGTCGCGGAAGAACCGAAGAGCTTCGGCAAGCGGGATGAGGCGACGGCGGAGACCCTCGCGGAAACCCCTGCCCCCGAGCTGCCCCGCGCCTTCCGCGCCAAGGCCGAGCAGCAACGCCGCCTGCGTCGGGCCGCGACCCATGGCGTGATCTGGGCGGGCGTGGCCTCTGTGTTCATCGGCCTGCTGGGCGCCGCCTGGCTGTTCCGCATGGATGTGGTCGAGGTGATGCCGCGCACGGCCTCGGCCTATGCGGCGGTCGGGCTGAAGGTGAACCCGACCGGACTGGAATTCGAGGCGGTCAGCGCCCGGCCCCTGCCGAACGATCCGTCGAAGGTGGTCATCTCGGGTGCGCTCAGGAATGTGCGAGACAACGAGCGGATCGCGCCGCCGGTGCGGGTGGCCCTGCTGGACGCCCACGGGGCCGAGATCGGCTTTAAGGTCGTGCATATCGACGCCGCGCCGGTGCTGCCGGGCGGTGTGCAGGGCTTCGCGGCCGTCATCGACGATCCCGGGGCCAAGGGCGCGGGCGTGGGCGTGGACTTTGCCTCGGCCGCCGACGCGCCGAAGCGCGACGCCCACCACGGCGCGCCCGCCCATGCGCCGGAGCATGACCAGCCGGTCGAGACCCATGCCGAAGCGGCCCCGTCTGCGCCCGAGCCCGGCCTGCGTCCGGCCCTGTCGCCGGACACCGCGCCGGCGCCGGCCAACATGCAGCCGATCGACGCCGTGCCGGTGGCGATGGACTCGCACGGGGCAGAGGCGGTATCCGCCTCTCATGGCTGACGCTCCCCAGACGCCCACTCCACAGACGCCCACCGTTCTTCTGCCCGAGGTCGAGATCCAGCGCATCGTCGCGGGCCTCGCCGAGCGGATCGCGCCCCATGTGGATGACGAGACGGTCGCGGCCGTCCTGCTGACCGGCGGGCTTTGGTTCGCGGCCGACCTGACGCGCGCCCTGTCGCGGGCCGGGCGCAACGTCCGCTTCGACGCCCTGTGGCTGGCGTCGTACGGCGACGACAAGCAGAGCCGGGGCAAGATCGACGTCTATGCGAACTTCCAGCGGCCGATCGCGGGCAAGACCGTGCTGATCGTCGACGACGTCTTCGACACCGGCCTGTCGCTGGCCGAGGCGGTGCGGATCGCGACCGAGGCAGGGGCGGCGAAGGTTCTCACCGTCGTCTTCGCCAAGAAACCGTGGCCGCTGCCGCGGGCGCCCGAGCCGGACTTCGTCGGCTGGGATGCGCCGAACCGGTTCCTCGTGGGGTATGGGCTGGATCACGCGGGCGGGTTGCGCGGGCTGCCGGACGTGTGTGCGCTGGATTAGTTCGAGCGGTCCTAGCGCGACGACTTGTCTAGACAGCTCAAACGCCTGCTTGTGGATTTATTGGGCGGCGTCCGGTTTTCGCTGCATCTCGGGAGGGGCGATCGGGCTCGCCATCCAGTCGCAACCGTCCACTATCGCTTTGAAGCGCTCACTCCAAACAGCCAATGCGCCATGACTGGAACTCAAGCTGACCTCGACGGGCGCACCTAGGCCAGCGTCCGAATCCTTGGGCGGTGCTTCCGCAGTGTTCGCAATGAGCGTGTAAGATGAGCCCCGATGCGCCCCTTCAGGCGGGCCCGGCGGCCGATCAAGTTCATTAGCTCCCGGCACAAAAATATAGGGTGGGACTAGATCGCGCATTTCGCGCAAGACTGGAGCGAAGGCACAATGGTCGGAATCGAGGGTTTCGACGGCACCAGCATTCAAACGGAAGAGCTGGAATTCTGGATCTTCAGGCTGCCTCCACAGCTTTCCGGTTGTAACAGCGACTTCCCAATGGGTATCCGCGCTCGGGCCGGCAGATGTATTAAAGGTTTCGATATGAACCACCGCGATAGGGGTTGAAATCTCGGGCCGGCCAAACTGAAACCAAGATTTTCCAGCATAGTCCGATTGAGGGACGAGAAAGCTGATCAGGGTCAACACGAGCATCGGTTAGTTCCTAGTCCGAGCACGGCGGGAGGGGTTCTTAGAGAGCGCTCCTCGAGCTCCCAAGTTGCCGTCACTAGCTCCGCCGGTGGGATAATCTACCGAGCCGTAGTCAACATCGTAGCCAGAATAAAGGTTTACACCCAACTCGTCACCGTTACCCCGCTCTCAATCCAGCCAGTCCGCCTTAATCTCGCGGTCCAGCATCTCGTCATACGACGGCCGCGGCCTTACCAGCGCCCACTCCTCGCCATTGACCAGAACCTCGGGGATCAGGGGGCGGGAGTTGTATTCGTTGGACATGGCGGCCCCGTAGGCGCCGGCGCTCATGAAGGCGACCAGATCGCCTTCTTCAAGCGGGGCCAGCACGCGCTCGCGGGCGAAGACGTCGGTGGATTCGCAGATGGGGCCGACGACGTCATAGGGCACGGGCTCGCCGCCCTGATCGTAGACGGGCTGGATCTCGTGATAGGCGTCGTAGAGGGCCGGGCGCATCAGGTCGTTCATGGCCGCGTCCAGCACAAGGAAGCGACGGCCGTCGGGGCGTTCGTTGACCTGAACCACCGAGGCCAGCAGCACGCCGGCGTTGGCGGCCAGCAGGCGGCCGGGTTCGAAGGCGGCCTCGACGTCCAGCCCCTCCAGCGCGCGGGCGGCGGCGGCGGCGTAGGCGTCGATGGACGGGGTGGCGGCCTGTCCGTGATAGGGCACGCCCAGTCCACCGCCGAGGTCCAGCCGCGTCACCGGCAGACCGCGTGAGCGCAGGATCTGGGTCGCATCGCGCAGGGCGGCGAAGGCGGCCTCCAGCGGGGCCAAGTCGACGATCTGGCTGCCGATGTGACAGGCGAGGCCGACGGGCGTCAGGTTGGGCGACTGGTGGGCGATCTCGTAGAGGTCCAGCGCCTGCTCCAGCGGGATGCCGAACTTGTCCAGCGCCCCGCCGGTGGTGATGCGGGCGTGGCCGCCGGCGCCGATCGACGGATTGACCCTCAGCGCCACGGCGGGCGAGGCGTCCAGCGCGTCGGCGATGACCATCAGGCGGAACAGCTCGGCGGCGCTCTCGACGTTGATCTGGCGCACCTCGGCCCGGATGGCGAAGGCCAGTTCGGCGTCGGTCTTGCCCACGCCGGAGAAGATGATTTTCGAGGCGGGAACACCGGCCGCCAGCGCCCGACGGATCTCGCCCTCCGACACCGTGTCCGCGCCACAGCCCAGCCGGGCCAGCGTGGCCAGCACCGACAGGTTGGGGTTGGCCTTGACCGCAAAGGCGATCAGCCCGCCGCCGAAGGCGTCGTGGTGCACGTCCAGCGCCCGGCGCAGCAGGGTGTAGTGCCGGGTCAGGGTGGCGGTGGAATAGACATAGGCCGGCGTGCCGATGGCGTCGGCCAGCTCTTCCAGCGGCACGCCCTCGGCGTAGAGCGCGCCCTCTATGCGGGTGAAGTGGTGCAAGTCAGCGTCGGTTCGGCTGGGCGCCCGGACCGTTGTACGGGCTGGTCGGCCCGCCATCGATCGGCTGGACGCTGGGCGGACGATAGACGGTCGCCGGGTCGGGCAGCGGCGGGGCGCTGGCCGGGCGCAGGCCGCGCTCGGTCTTCTTCGCCGGCGGAGCGTCGAGGTCGGCGATGCGGCCGCAAGCCGAGACGGAGACGGCGATCAGGGCGAGGGCGCCCGCGAGAACCAGGGGTTTCATAGTCGCGTCTTCCAATCAGCGATGCGCGCGCGGACCTGCTCCGGCGCCGTGCCCCCGAAACTCTGGCGGCTCTCGCAAGAAGCCTCAGGGGAAAGCACCTTGTAAACCGCCTCGGTGACGCGGGGTTCAAGCGCCTGCAATTCGGCCAGCGGCAGTTGCATCAGGTCCACGCCCAGCGCCTCTGCCCGCTTCACCGCCGCGCCCGTCACATGGTGCGCCTTGCGGAACGGCAGGTTCAGTTCGCGCACCAGCCAGTCGGCCAGATCGGTGGCGGTCGAGAAGCCGGCGCCGGCGGCGGCCCGCATGCGCTCTGTATTCGGCTGCAGGGCCGCGACCATGGCTGTTATGGCGCCGAGCGCGAGGTCCAGCGCGTCGAAGGCTTCGAACACCGGCGGCTTGTCCTCCTGCATGTCCTTCGAATAGGCCAGCGGCAGGCCCTTCATCACCGTCGACAGGGCGACCAGCGAGCCGAGGATGCGGCCGGTCTTGGCGCGAACCAGCTCGGCGGCGTCCGGATTGCGCTTCTGCGGCATGATCGATGAGCCGGTGGTCAGATCGTCGGGCAGGCTGGCGAAACCGAACATCGGCGTCATCCAGATCACGATCTCTTCCGCCAGCCGCGACAGGTGGCCGGCGCAGATGCTGGCGGCGGCGAGGCTCTCCAGCGCGAAATCGCGGTCGGACACGGCGTCCAGCGAGTTCGCCATCGGCCGGTCGAAGCCCAGCGTCTTCGCCGTCATGTGACGGTCGATGGGGAAGGGCGAGCCGGCCAGCGCCGCGGCGCCCAGCGGGTTCTCGTTCATGCGCGTCCGGGCGTCGGCGAAGCGGCCGGCGTCGCGGCCGAACATCTCGACATAGGCCATCAGATGGTGGCCCAGCGTCACCGGCTGGGCGGTCTGCAGATGGGTGAAGCCCGGCATCAGGTCGGCCGCATGCTGTTCGGCGCGGGCCAGCAGGACGCGCTGCAGGCCTTTCAGCTGGTTAATCTGGCGGTCGCAGGCGTGTCGGACCCACAGGCGGAAGTCGGTCGCCACCTGATCGTTGCGGCTGCGCGCCGTGTGCAGGCGGCCCGACGGTTCGCCGATCAGCTCGGCCAGCCGGGCCTCCACATTCATGTGGATGTCTTCATAGGCGTCGCGGAAAGGGAATGTCCCGCCCGCGATCTCGAACTCGATCGTTTCCAGGCCGGAGAGGATGGCGTCGGCGTCGGCCTGTTCGATGATCCCTCGCGCCGCCAGCATGCGGCAATGGGCGCGCGAGCCGGCCAGATCCTGAGCCCACAGACGTTTGTCGACGCCGATGGAGACGTTGATCGCCTGCATGATTTCTGCGGGCTGTGACGAAAAGCGTCCGCCCCACATGTCTTGACCTTGCCCGCCGGAGGCGGTCTGGGTCGCGGCGTCAGGAGGCGTCTGGGCCATGCGGATCTCGAAGGCAGCGGTGGGAGCGATCGGCGCGGGCGTGCTGCTGATCGCCGGTGCGGCGCTGCTATACGCCAAACCCGACCTGATCTTCAAAGGCGGTCGCGATCCGCTGGCGACGCTGGCCGCCGGGACGATGACGAAGCTGGTCGTGCCGGAGCCCTCTGCGGCGCCGGACTACGCCTTCATAGCGCCCGACGGCTCGCCCGCGCGGTTGTCGGATTTCCGCGGCAAGGTGACCGTCGTCAACGTCTGGGCCATGTGGTGCGCGCCCTGCCGCGAGGAGATGCCGACGCTGGCGGCGCTGGCTCGCGCGTATGAGGGTCAGGACGTGGCGGTGGTCACCATCGACGTCGACCACGATCCCGAACAGGCCGGCCCGGCGGCGGGATTCCTGCGCGCCAATGCGCCCTTGCCCTTCTATCGAGACCCGAAATTCCAGCTTCCGTTCGAACTGCCCGGCAAGGGCGGCATGCCGCAGACGGTGCTGGTGGACAGGCAGGGTCGCATCCGCGCCCACCTGACCGGGGGCGCGGACTGGGCGAGCCCGGAGGCGAGGCGCGTCGTCGACGCCCTGCTGGCCGAGCCCGCCTGACGCGGCCTTAGTGGTTGCCGGTCGTATCCGACCTGGTCTCGGCCTTCTGCTGATCGGCGTCGCGGGCCAGATTGTCGGTGGCCTCGTCGACTTCCTGAGCGGCCTCGCTGGCGCCGGCGGCGATGGCCGAGCCGACCTGCGCGGCTTCTTCCTTGAGCGCCGATCCGGTCGCTTCGGCGGCCTGACCGGTCTCGGCGGCGGCGTCGTTGGCGTCGGCTTGGGCCCGATCCTGCTCAGCCTGCGAGCAGGCGGCGGCGCCGAGGGTCAGGGTCGCGATGGCTGCGACGGTGATCATGGACTTACGCATCGGGAATTCCTCCGGTTCAACCTTGGCCGTTAACGCAGGCAAGGTCGGGGAGGTTGCAATAGATTGGCGCAACGGAAATCGGATGGTAGTTTTTCATCCACGGATCGGGGGCGCGCCCGGCGCTCGACGATCGCGATGGGAGAGAGTCCATGAAAACGCTGAGCCTCATGCTCGCCGCCGCCCTGACGCTGGCCGCCACGAACGCCGCCGCCCAGGCGCGCACGCCCACGATGCCGAGCGCGACCACTACTAATAGCGCCCCTTCCAACTTCAACGCCAACAACGGTTTTCGCGACACCCGCGACTTCGAGCGCAACCGCGCCGACATGACCCGTGAGCGCGAGCAGGCCGCCGCAGCCAACCCCGAGCGCGCCGCGCTGGCCGACCGCATCGCAGCACTGGTGCAAGAGGGCAAATGCAACGAAGCCCGAACTGCCGCAAACGAAGCCGGCGACCGCCAGATGGCGCTCCGCGTCCGTCAAACCTGCCGCGCGCGCTGATTTCAGGAAAGTGGTGGCTGGAGGCGGGCTCGAACCGCCGACCTGTGGGTTATGAATCCACCGCTCTAACCAGCTGAGCTACCCAGCCCCGATCTCTCGAGTCCGACGGGAACTGGTCTGTCCGCCGGAAGAGGCGTGCCTATAGAGGCGACAGGAGGCGGATTCAAGCCGTCCCGCGCACCGCCCTGCATCATTTGACGGACGAGACCAACGGCCGGCTGGTGCGTCTCGGCGCGGCGTGATGCCGCGTCTGTGTCCCGGTTGCGAACGGCAACGGCCGGTGTGACGTTAGACCCCTGAACTCCGGAGCCTGCCCCATGCGTTTCGCCCCCCTCGCTGTATCCGTTTCCCTAGCCGCCCTCGCCGCCGCCTGCGGAGCCAACGGACAGGATGCGCCCGCTGCGGGTCAGGCCGGGACGCCGCTGGAAACCCGTCCCGCCAATGGCGCGAACCAGCAGCCCGCCTTTGCCGGACAGACGCGCGCGCCGGCTGTGCGGACCGAGGCCGTGCTGACGCACACGGTCGTGGCCTCCGGCCTCGACCACCCGTGGGGGCTCGCCCTTTTGCCGGATGGCCGCTGGCTGGTGACCGAACGCTCGGGCAGCCTGCGGATCATCGGCGCGGACGGCGCCAAGGGCGCGCCGATCGCCGGCCTGCCGCGTGTCGATGCGCGTGGGCAGGGCGGCCTGCTGGACGTGGCTGTGGGGCCGACCTTCGGGCAGGACCGGCTGATCTACTGGAGCTATTCCGAACCGCGCGAGGGCGGCAACGCCACCTCGGTCGCGCGAGGACGCCTGTCCGACGACGGGGCCCGGGTCGAGAACGTGCAGGTCATCTTCCGCGCCATGCCGACCTATGACGGCGACAAGCATTTCGGCTCGGCGCTGGCCTTCGATCGCTCGGGGCACATCTTCATCACCCTCGGCGAGCGGTCAGATCGACCGATGCGGCCGCAGGCGCAGGATCTGGCCTCGCACATGGGCAAGACCATTCGCGTGAACCTCGACGGCTCGGTCCCGCAGGACAATCCCTTCGTCGGGCGACAGGGCGCGCTGCCGGAAATCTGGTCACTGGGCCACCGCAACATGCAGGGCGTCGCCATCGCTTCGAACGGCGACGTCTGGACGGTCGAGCACGGCACGCGAGGCGGGGACGAGATCAATCTCGATCAGGCCGGCAAGAACTACGGCTGGCCTGACGCTGCATACGGCGTCGAGTACGCCGGCGGTGCGATCAACACGGGCGAGACCCAGCGCGCAGGCACCGAACAGCCGGTCTACTACTGGGACCCGGTCATCGCGCCGGGCGGCATGACCTTCTACGACGGCGCCATGTTCCCGGGCTGGCGCGGCAACCTGCTGGTCGCCGGCCTCAAGGAAAAGCACATCGCCCGGCTGGTGCTGGAGAACAACTGGGTCGTCGGCGAGGAGCGTCTGCTGACCGATCTGGGCGAGCGGGTGCGCGACGTGGCCGTCGGACCGGACGGCGCGGTCTGGGCGATCACGGATGAGGCGAACGGCAAACTCGTGCGGCTGGCGACGCGCTAGAAGTCAGTCGCGTAGCAGCTCGTTGACGCCCGTCTTGGCCCGGGTCTGGGCGTCGACACGCTTGACGATGACGGCGCAGTAGAGGGACGGGCCGCCGTTCGGATCGGGCAGGCTGCCGGGGACGACGACGCTGTAGGCCGGCACCTCGCCGCGGAAGACTTCGCCGGTGGCGCGGTCGACGATTTTGGTCGAGCCCGACAGATAGACGCCCATGGCCAGCACGGCGCCTTCGCGGACGATGACGCCCTCGGCCACTTCGGCGCGGGCGCCGATGAAGCAGCCGTCCTCGATGATGGTCGGATTGGCCTGCAGGGGCTCAAGGACGCCGCCGATGCCGGCCCCGCCGGACAGGTGCACGTTCTTGCCGATCTGGGCGCAGGAGCCGACCGTGGCCCAGGCGTCCACCATCGAGCCTTCGTCCACATAGGCGCCGATGTTCACGAACGACGGCATCAGCACGACGTTCCTGGCGATGTAGGCGCCCTGACGCACGATGGAGCCGGGCACCGAGCGGAAGCCTGCCTCCTGATAGTGGGCGCCGGTCCAGTCGCCGAACTTGTTGGGGACCTTGTCCCACCACGGGCCGACGCCGGGGGCGTTGGAGGCGGGGCCGCGGTCGCCCGCGCGCATCACGCCGTTGTCGTTCAGACGGAAGGACAGCAGAACGGCCTTCTTCAGCCACTGATGCGTGGTCCAGACGCCGTCCTCGCCGCGGGAGGCGACGCGGGCCGCGCCGGAATCCAGCAGGGCAAGAGCTTGCTCCACCGCGTGGCGGATCTCGCCGTGGGTGGCGGCTGACACGCCGGCGCGATCTTCCCACGCCGCCTCGATGATGGTTTCCAGATGGGCGCGGTCGGTCATGCGGCGTCCTTCAGATCAAGCGGTTCAAGAAAGGCAGGCAGATCGTCAGCCTGCGCGTCGATCCAGTCGCCGACCGGATGGCCCCGACCGTCGCCGATCAGCACCGTCGCCATCCCCAGCGCCTTGGCCGGCTGCAGATTGCGCGGGGTGTCCTCGAAGAAGACCGCCCGCGCCGGGTCGATGTCGAACTGGTCCAGGAAGCGGCGGAAGGTGGCCGGCGCCGGCTTGGGCGTCAGCTCCATGTCCTCGATCGCCCAGACGCCGTCGAACAGGGGCGTGAAGCCGAGGCGTTCGATCACCCGGCCCGCATACTCGCGCGCGCCGTTGGTCATCACGTATTTCCGGCCGGGCAGGGCGGCGATCATCTTCGCCAGCACCGGGTTGGGCTCGACGCTGTCCATGGGCACGTCGTGCACCTCGTGCAGGAAGCGGTCGGGGTCGACGGTGTAGTTGGCCATCAGCCCGGCCAGCGTCGTGCCGTGCTCGTCGAGGAACTGGCGCTGCAGCGTCCGCGCCTGATCCTCGGGCAGGCCGACCGCCGCCACCATGAAGGCGTTGATCCGCGCCTGTACCAGCGTGAGCAGGCCCTGCTCCGGCGGATACAGGGTGTCGTCCATGTCGAAGATCCAGACGTCGCGTCCGGTCAGGTCGAGGGTGGAGGGAAGGCTCATCCGGCCTTCACCAGGGTGCCGGCGCCCGTCTCGGTGAACAGCTCGACCAGCATGGCGTGGGGACGGCGGCCGTCCAGAATGACCACGGCCTCGACGCCTTCGCGCACGGCGGCCATGGCGGTCTGAAGCTTGGGGATCATGCCGCCGGTGGCGACGCCCTCGTCGATGAGGCGCGAAGCCTCGCCGACGGTCATCTGGCGTATGATCTGGCCGTCCGCGCCCTTCACGCCGGGCACGTCGGTCAGCAGCAGCATGCGCTTGGCCTTCAGCTCGCCCGCCAGCGCTCCCGCAACGGTATCGGCGTTGACGTTGAAGGTCTGGCCGTCCTCGGCCACGCCGATCGGGGCCACGACGGGCACCCAGTCGTCAGTTTCTGACGCGATCAGGTCGCGGATCAGCTTGGGGTCGACGTGGGTCGGTTCACCGACGAAACCTAGGTCGACCTCATGTTCGATCATGCTGTCGGGGTCGCGCCGGGTGCGCCTGGTCTTTTCGACCGTCAGCAGGCCGGCGTCCTTGCCGGACAGGCCGACGCCGCGCACGTCGGCTTCCTTGCCGGCCATGGTGATCCAGTGGGCGATCTCCTTGTTGACCGCGCCCGACAGAACCATCTCGGCCACCGCCATGGTGTCGGTATCGGTAACGCGGAGACCGTCGACGAAGCTGGATTTGACGCCCGCCTTGTCCAGCATGGCGCTGATCTGCGGGCCGCCGCCGTGCACCACCACCGGGTTTACGCCCATGAGCTTCAGCAGGACGACGTCGGCCGCGAACTGTTTGGCCACCGCGACTTCGCCCATAGCGTGGCCGCCGTACTTTATGACCACGGTTTCGCGGTCGTAGACCTGAATATAGGGCAGCGCCTCGGCCAGCGTTTTCGCCGTGGCCCAGCCGCGTTCCTCGGATTGCCGTTCGGTCTCGTCCATTTCGCGGGCTCTAGCGCCAAGGCCCCGCGCTGTCGACATGAAACCCGGCGCCCGGTCCGGCCGTTCCGGAACCATGAACCCCTCCGACATCGATGACCGCGACCTGACCCCGTCCGACCCGACTGATCCGGCGTCGCTTCAACGACCTGACCCTACACTGTGTCCTGAGTGCCTCGGCAGCGGAGTCGTTCAGGAGGGTGAGACCTGTCCCGTCTGTGAAGGAACGGGAAAGGCAACAGGCCGGATCGGCGGAGGTTGACGGCCGTTAACCTCCTGTATCCGTAAAGCAACGCTGCTCCCGTCAAGTGTGCGCTATCCGCTCGACCTTGGCTGGAGAGGCTGTTATGCAGTTCGGAGCGGTGGCGCTTGAGCCCCGTCAATGATGACACTGGGCTGTGGAGGGCCTTCCATCCATGCGTGTGAAAACACTGATTCTGGCGACGAGCGCTGCGGGAGCCCTGGCTCTGTCGGCCGGCGTCGCCTCCGCCGAGCCGAACGGCTGGTACGGCGCCATCGACGCCGGTTGGCATATTCCCAACAGCATCGAAGCGAACGGCTACGACCTTGAGGTCAAGGACTCGTGGGCCGCGTTCGCGCGTCTGGGCTATCGCTTTGACCAGAGCTGGCGCGTCGAGCTTGAAGGCGGTTACCGCGACGGTGGTGAGTTTGAAGCCATCAACTTCAGCGCTTCGAACTCGCCGGCCTTCTGTAACGTGACCCCGGCTACCGGTCCTTGCGTTGGTGTGGATGGCGACATCTCGGCCACGACCCTGATGGCCAACGTCCTGTACGACTTCGGTTCGGCTGATTCGGGCGTCCGTCCGTTCATCGGTCTGGGCGCCGGCGTCGCTCGCGTGAACACCGAAATGCTCGGCACGCGCTTCGCCCCGCGCACCACCGGCGTCGCCATCGACGACTCCTCGACCGAACTGGCCGCGCAAGCGATCGCCGGTGTCGCCGTGGCTCTCGGCGACCGCGCTCATCTTGACCTCACCTACCGCTACCTGATGACCAACATGGAGGCCGAGACGGTCGCCACGGTCGGCAATCTGGGTACGCTGGAAGGCCAGTATCGCGACCACAGCCTGACCGTGGGTCTGCGTTATGCGTTCGGCGCCGAGCCGGCTCCGCCGCCTCCGCCGCCTCCGCCCCCGCCGCCTCCCCCGCCGCCGCCTCCGCCGCGCCCGGTGACCCCGCCGCCGCCGCCGGTTCCGGCCGCGCGTGAGTTCGTGGTCTACTTCGACTGGGATCGCTCGGACCTGACGGCTGAAGCCTCGTCGGTCGTGACGCAGGCCGCCAACTACGCCAAGTCG